>JBFWNG010000004.1:0-286985 GCA_050251195.1 Oligoflexales bacterium | reverse complement strand
GAAAAGGGGTGTTGCCCTTCGTTGAAAACACCCGTTGCTCTTCGTTGAAAAGGGGTGTTGCCGTTAGCTGAAAACAGGTGTTGCCGTTCGTTGAAAACCCCTGGTGCCGTTCAGGTGAAATCGGTCACGGAACGTTCGAACCCCGGGCAAACTATGCCCACCTCGAGTTCACCCCACCATGTTATCGTATAGATAACTGTTCCAAGATCACTACACTACGACCCTTCGTTGTTTTAAATGGAGAGTGCTATGAAATTGATACCTGGTTTTTTGTGTCTGGTTTCAATTAGCGCTGCAGCTTTCTTTGCTTGCAAAGGAAGAACTGACAGCGTCGCCAAGGCAGATGAGGAAGTCAAAATCAATCTCGCTCTGGGCGACAGCATTCTCATCGACGGCAAAAGGGTAACCTGCGGCGGAGATGGTTCAGGGGCACCCGTTATTTGCAAAGCGACGATCGGATCTCAAACTTACAACGGAAGTTCTGTGGAAGGAGCCATCCAACGTTGCATGTCCCAGACGTCACAGGAAAACCAATGGCAGTGCGGCATCCAGGTAACTTGCGACCAGGAAACCCGAAAGTGCTCCTCAAAGGCCAATGAGAGATACATAGGTGGCTCTGTGGATTCCGCCATCCAACGCTGCGTGCGATTCACCGGTAGCTCTAACGACCATTGGAAATGCGCATCGGACGTTGAGTGTTCATTAGACACGCCATTATGTGGCTCTTCCAGTGGCTCAATCGAATACAAGGGAGCTACAGTTGATTCTGCCATTCAACGGTGCTTCCAATTTTCAAGTGCTGAAGATCATTGGAAATGTGCCTCTAACGTTCAATGTTCTATGGGTGTCACCCTGTGCAAAGCCTCCGCTTCTGGCATTGAATACAAAGGAGCCTCAGTTGATAGTGCAATAATGCGATGCGAACAGTTTACTACAGATCAAAGCAATGATTGGCAATGCGGTCAGAACGTTAGTTGCTTTGGCGGCTGAGGGCCGCCACATTCCCATGCAGGCGTTACTGTGGCAGTTGTGAAGCGTGAGCGTTGATACCCTGGCGGACAGGGCAGACCTTATCTGACCGCGGCATTTCTTACAATTTACTTTCAAAAAATCTTCAGAAAGAAGCTATGAATCTCTGACCAAGCGGCGCTGGTGGCCGTCTTGTAGCCTTCCAAAGTGCCGCCCGAGTTCAGACACTGACGGATTAGGTCTTCACCTTGAGTAGATGACCCATTCCAAAATTTCCGTAGTTTCCTTCTGTGATTTTACTAAGCATGGCGTTGTACTCGCCAATAGGTCCACCCATACCCATGTTGTCAACGGTGGTGCGAAACGGTCGAGTACCGTAGGGAGTGGCGATAAGTTTTGCAATTGCTTTGGCGACGTTCGCTGGATCCTGTGCGGGATTGGCAGCCAGCACTTTTTCAAAGTTTTGCATGAACGCTTCTGGCATCTCACTCATGGGACCGTATTCCTCGGCTCTTTTTTTGTCAGAAGGACGCACAAGGTTCTCATGAAAAGCTGTCGGAAAGCCCCCGGGCTCAACGAGACAGACTTCGATACCAGATTGAGAAACTTCGACTCGATAGTTCTCTGTCAATCCTTCCAAAGCCCACTTTGAGGCATTGTACGGGCCGTAAAACGGGACTGTGACTCGGCCCAGAAGGCTAGAAACGGAGATAATTAAGCCCTTAGAGGCTTTCCTGGGTCTGGAAGAGTTACATCTGCAAAACCTTCATCCAGGTGTTCGACGGAAAGTGTCACGTACTGGATGGAGGGACCTTCGTTCACATTGACGCAGATGATGTCGGCAGGAATCTCCCCTATTCCATTTTCACCTTGTAGCTCTGAGCCCAGAGCTACTCCATTTGCAAGCACGTACATGCTTGCGACCATCAAAAATCTCTTCATAAATTCTCCTTCAATGAGCCGGTTTGCTTTTGGCTCTTTAGTAGTTTCCTGTCACATAATACTTTTTCGAGGACGCAAATCCACTGTCAGCCACTCTCATGTGACGAGGAGATTTGATGGAATTCTACCAGTTCCCGCCAATAGCGTTTCACTATAACTCTAGACTATAGGGGTGTTCGTTTTTTGTATTACCTACCACTCTCTTTGATCCTTTAAAAGGATGAGTGTAAGAACAAGGAGGAGCTGTAATGAAAAACCTTTTACTTTTTGTCGGAATTTCGACTTTCGGAACGATAGAGTTACAAGGAGCCCCTATTACGGCCGAATGCCACGATCGGTTTGGGACTGCAGATTTTGACGCCTCTGTGGAAATGGACAATGGAAAACTCACTGCTTTTTACTATTACTCAAATAAATGCGCCCTTCACCTGGCATTGGTTGGGACTGACAGGGATTATTACGAGCAACCTGCAGAAGGCTGTGGATTCGACGTCGATCCTAAGGTCCTAGACGTCGAGGTTACGCACGACAAGGCTCGGAAACGTGCGCTGGTATTTATCACTCGCGAACGTGAGCCCGACCCTTGCAACGGCGGACATGCTTGCGATCCATCAGACACAGAACAATATGAATTAGCTTGTAAACTGGATATTCTTTGATGGAGCTATCGACTCCCCAGATTGGTCGTAAAAGAATTCTTCACATAATGCCTGCCGACCCAGCCCTTTCGTAGTCTGCGACGTAATTCTGCAGAAAACTCTCCCCCCGAATTGCAACAATTAGCGTAATATAATATTATAGATCAATAAAACCATGATCATACGGAGAATTGTATGCTAATTCGCTGCCTGAGCATTTCGTGCATGCTACTATTAACGCTTTCTTGTAAGTCCCACAACGCTACCACTGCAGAGGCGTCGAACACCATGTCGGAACCGACGCAGGAGCCATCAAAGGAATGGAATTCGGGCGACGCCTACATCGACTCCCTTCTAGCAATCATAGACAAAATGCCATGTGAAAACGAAGTTAAGTATAAAAACAAAAAGATCATTGTTACGTCAGCTGACTCTGGTCAAGCTTGCGTGCACCCCTACCTTATGGGTCTTATCGAAAAACAAGAGGGAAAAGTGGCTACTTTAAATCCATTTCGAACTCAGGCGGAAGGATTTCTCGCCAGTTTCCAGCGGCTGCCCTGCGTCGAGAGCGGAGTCGCAACAGAGCAAGATGGTTTTAGGGTAAAAACCAAGACTCCGGCAAAGGAATGTCTCAAAGATTTTCTTCATCTATTCACCACCGTCAAAGAGATAGGCAGTAAGGAAATCGAAACTTCTTCTAGAATAGAGGTAAAATGTACCGGAGACGGTGGCTTAACTATGACCTTTATAAGGGATTTCAAATCTCCCAAATATGAAACCTTCACCGGTAACCTCTATCCATTTACCGAAGCTGTGGGTAAGTCAGGTGGTGAGAACTATAATTTTCCAAATTGTCCCATCCAACCGGGATCTTTCATGGGAGAGAGCTTTTGCTTAGCAGAAAATGAAACGCTAACGCCTGACACTCCTCCTGCATCTGCTGCCATTTTCATGCCGACGCCTATCGGCCCAAGCGGCATGTTATTGATCGACGGACAACAAAAGCAGCTAAGTTGTAAGTTTGGAAAATAGGAAGAATTCATCATTGATCGTAGCTAGCACGCCCAAATCGGGCGTGCTTTTTTTTTGCAATTACTGATCTCTAGGCAGGGCAAGCGATAAAACGTAAAGGGTAAGCGATCAATGGTGCGCGCTATCATAGAAGGAAATCAGACATCCTATCATTTTCCGGTTTGCTTTAGTTTCGTTAAGATTTTTTCGCAATTCTGCTTCGAGCCCACAAGAAGATCGAATTTGTCGCTATTGAAGACGGGCTGCCGTATAGCGTATATCTGATCTTTGAATTGGATACAGTGCAATGGCGTTAAATTGCAATTTGGGTCTGTAAGGTTTGGTTCCATTCAACGCTTTATCGGTTACTCAATATTTTTCCTTAATAGTTCGCTTTGACCTTTTGCCGGGTAACCGACCATAGGCCGATCGCGAAGGGCCTGATGGCTTTTCGAGCGCTAACATCTCTATGCAGGCGATTCAATCGTTGTCAGGATTATTCTTGATTTTGAATCGAATGGGAAGATGATCAGAATATGGAAACCCAAACGACCTGTCGGTTCCCTCAAACGGAATTACCTTCCTCAGATCTATGATCTCCAGGCGAGGTTGCACCTCCAAAGACAAATTTCTTGGATTGAAAAAGACCTGGTCAAAAGGAGAGCTTGAAGTCGTACTCACAACGGTTCTTTCCAGTGACGGATTGAGCGTTTCAAAATCAGCAAGATATTGATCGCTGAGGATAGCATCGAGTTCTTCAAAGCTTGCGATGTTCGTATCGCCGACGATAAAAATATCTCGCTCAGGTGAATTTTTTTGCCATTTCTCGATCCATGATTTTATCGCTCCAAATTCTTCTAATCTTTTTTTCTTTTGTGATCCTGATTTGTTGTCAGCGGCAAGGTGAACCGAAACAATTATAAAATCAGGTCCACCACCGACAGCACGTAAGCCAAAAGCATAAGGAACCCGGTCGAATGTGTGACCATTCTTTATGGGCGTCGATACAAACTCGTTGGGTTCTGTTACCTCAATGGTTTTTCTATTGTAAAAAAGTACGGGCCATTCTGCCGCGGTGGCCGAACTTGGAGGATCTACTTCACTCGTCGAATCTTCACCCAGCTTGACTCCGGTGAAAATCTTAGACATGGCATGGAAGAATGCTTGTGCCTCACAATCATAATTAATCCCGGCGCCCGCTTTTGCGTGGTCAGTCATTTTTGCACAATTTGCTGGAGGTTTATCCAAGATCGAAACATCAAACGGAACCACTAGCTCCTGAATAACTATGGCGTCACAATTTTTAAGCAAATCAGCAAGTGTTTCGTTTTGCTTACCTACGTGACCTAACCACTTAATGTTAAATGAACAAATTCCCAATTCGCCTTCCACCATCGGAAAGAAATTTCCCTCCTTATCCTTTTTTTCTATGTACTTGACCACCTTCGATCCCAATTCATCGGATTTCGGTGAGGAGGTCCCCGAATTGGTCGTGCGACAAGCAGTTATTAGAACCAGGAATAGAGATAGGGTTCGTAGAAGCATTCAAGTCCTCTTGGTATCTATGTTGAAGGGATTACGAATTGCTAAATGTAGCTGACATCTTTTGACAACACTCTCAAAATGTTACCAGATCGAACAACCCCTCACAACAAAGGGTATGCCAAGGTGACCGCAAAACTCTCCTTTGCCTCGAAAAAACCCATGAAAACTCTCGCGAAATCTGGTTAGAATGGATGTAAACCAATGCATAATCCTCTTGTAAAGGAGCTACCCTGTGATCAGAAACTTATTGCAGATAGTAATTCTCGTTTTCTTGTTCGCATGTGGCGGTTCGTTTTTTGATGAGCGATCGGATGAAGGTGACGTCAGCTGGACCCCAGAAATCATCCGACAGGAACAAACAGCTGTGGGGCAAGGGCCGGGGGCAAACTACCTTCCCGACTTCTCGTATGCGGGTTACCACTGGGGTGAAACACCCATTCCCGAGCAAATAGCAACAATGTCCGTTTCCGATTTCGGTGCCGTGGCTGATGACGGAATCGATGATACTGCCGCGTTTAAACGAGCTTTGGATGCCGCCCATAAAAGTAAGGACCCTGTGGTTCTGAAAATTCCCAAAGGGCGATTTATTCTAAACGACATCCTTGCCATAAAACGCAGCGACTTCACCCTTCAAGGCGCAGGTAGCAATGAAGGTGGTACCGTCATTCAAGTTGACACCCCGCTTTCTCATCTCCCCCTGCCCGAGTCTCTTAAAGAGCTTGAAGAGTATATCAAGATAAACAATAAGCGGACGGATAGCGGTAAATTGGTTTCGAACTACTCCTGGATGGGTGGTGTTATTTGGGTGCAATATCCCAACCTGCGCGTTTATCCGTATCTAGAGAAATACGATCGAGAGATTGAGGCTATCGCCATCGCTCAGGCTGGTATCAGAGGATCGCACGAGATCACTGTCAATCCAGGCCCTCTCAAAGTCGGCGACGCGATTGAACTCAATTGGTTCAACTTGGAAGGGAAGAACTCAACCCTTTTGCAGCATTTATTTATGAGCAGCGGCTTAGAGATAGGTGTCAACCATTGGGACAGTCCACAGCGGCCACTGATCAATCAAGAGCTAACGATTACCGCTATTAGAGGCAACGTCGTTACGGTCAAGGAGCCGCTCCTCCATGATATCCGGGAGCGCTGGCAGGTGAAGATCACCAGACCAACTCTTTTAAGAGAAGTGGGCCTGGAGAACTTTGCTATAGAATTTCCTAACACTCCTTACATCGAGCATCACGGAGAGGAAGGGTACAACGGTATTTATTTCACGGGTTCAACGCATTCTTGGATAAGGAATGTTCGAGTTCACAATGCGGATACCTCTATCCTTACTGATAAGGTTTCAAACCTAACCATCACAGGCGTATCAGTGACCGGCAGACAAAATCACTATGGGATCCATCTTGGTGGTGTCTATAACGTTCTTGTGAAGGATACCGTTGTGGATACCCCGTCGTTCCATTCTCTTAGCTTTAACACCTACGCGCGAAGCAGCGTTTACACCAACACCGAAGTTCTACAAACCCCTTCCCTTGACCAACATTGCGGTGCCAATCATCAAAACCTTTTCGACAACATTAAGGTCACAGAAGACAACAAGGTATCGCGCTTATTCCAGCATGGTGGCGCTGGATATTGGAAACCTACGCATGGGGCTTACAATACCTTTTGGAACATTAAGGTCAATTTTACCTATATCGCCGAAGGTCCCAATCCTATAAAGATAGCGGGAATTGCCGATGGTCCGTATGCCCGGCTCATCGGCGTGAGCGGCAATTATCCCCTAGAGTTCAACTATGGACCGGATGCTTATATTGAAGGAACAAACCGTCCGCAAATCAAGATTCCGTCGCTTTATGAGTTTCAGCTTGCTAGACGGCTGCAGGCTAAACATCGTAAACTGTAGATACGAGACAATTTGAAAGTATGATCAGGCGAGTGGTTTCACCATCTCGATCATTCGCGGTCTAAATCCTAACTTTTTGTTAAACTCTAGCATCCGATGATTCTCGGGCGAGACGGTCGTAGTCATATACTTCGCGCCATGCGAACTCGCCCATTGTTCGCCCATTCTTTTAAGCGTCGATCCAACGCCTTGCTTGCGACAAGATTCCGCGACCCATAGAGAGTCGATTTTCGCGTATTTTCCGTAAGGGCTTTCTACAAGCCGCAACCAGTGAATTCCAACGATATGTTCGGGGCCGCGAGCAACCACACAATAGAATGACGGATCATCCTTCGCGCCCTTAAGGAAAGCTACACGCTGGGCCAAAGCTTCGGGCTGCACCTTGTGAGAAGGATCCCATACCATCGGCGTCTCTTCGTGGATCAGGGCAACTTTCTGAATTTCCGCATCGTCCAGGAAGTTCAGTTCGCCAAAGGTTATTTCTGTCATAGGTGCTCCAATCAATCCGAATTTTGGTTGTAGCAAGATGTATCCGTAAAATAAACTGTTAAAATACAAACTAACCTGGAGGGATGATGAACAATTGGCAAACATATGCGATTGCTTCGGCATTTTTTGCAGGTCTTACCGCGATTTTTGGGAAAATAGGTGTTTCCGATATCAATTCAAATTTTGCGACGTTCGTTCGTACCATAGTTATTTTGATCGTATCGGCCGGCATAGTAACTTATAGACACGAATGGACGAAGGTCGATTCTGTCCCCGGGAGGTCGCTCATTTTTCTCGTACTCTCCGGGATAGCTACCGGTCTATCGTGGCTATGTTATTACCGAGCGTTACAAATTGGTCCGGCGTCCCGAGTTGCCCCCGTCGACAAGCTCAGTGTTGCGTTCGCCATCATTATGGGCATTCTGGTGCTCGGCGAACCCTTCAACTGGAAGGTGGCCTTCGGGGGCACCTTGATTGTCGCTGGTTCTTTGGTGCTAGCGTTCAGCTAAAAGGAGCCGTGTTTCAAGAGTTATTGAAACGGTATTAAGTCGCTGGTGCGTATGCGCCGTGCGACATCGGCATACCCACCTTCAAACTTGAGAAAAAATTGCGCTTTTTTGCAACCATTCAATATTGTTTAATATTTCTAACAAAATCTACCCCAATTTTCGCTGAATACCGATAAATACAACTCAAGCTTTTCCGAAATTTTCCGAAAAGAATTCAAACGACAATCAACGTTTCTTGGGAGGCGTAAAATGCAAACCCTACGCGTGGGAATTCTGTTGTCTTGTGTCTTAGTGGGATGTTCAAGCAACACCTTTTCAGGCTCTTCGAAAAAGGGCAAACCGGCGGGTTCCAAAGCAACAACAACAAACGGTGATAAAACGGATTCAGGCGACATAGGAACAGGCTCGGAGAATTCCAAGGTCTTTGTGGTTGACACCTACAAGTCGGGTATCGATATGGTGTGGATTATCGACAATTCCGGCTCGATGAGCGAAGAGATTGAACAGGTGAAGACAAACTTTTCCAGGTTCGTCACCAGCCTCAGCGGCATAACGGATATGAATGTTTCGTTGATTACCTGCACCGGAGCGGGAATGGGTCTTTGCATCGATCCATCCGAGTTTGCTGCGGGGAAGGTTAACGTTATTAATACCGAGGTTGGGTCGTACAACCCCTTGGCGATGCTTATTGGCGCATTGTGCCCGCCGTCGGAATCGATAGTTTCGGAGACTGCAGAAGATACGACACTGTGCGGCGAAAAAGCCAATTCTGACGTCTTAGAAGATAATTTCGGACTTCCTGGCGAATTTTGGGAGTACATTAATCCCCCGGTGTTAGGCTCCTTAGACAAGGCTTTCCGGAAAGACGCTAAAAAAGTTTTTGTTGTGGTGAGCGACGAGAATTCCTTTAATTTTGGCAGCAGCGAATTTAAGCGCGTTGCCGACAAAAAACTCGGCAAAGACAACTACTCATTCTTCGGATTTATCACCATGGCGAAAGAAGTAACAGCCTGTTCGAGCTACATCAAGGGTACCGCTTACATAGAACTATCGAAACAGGTTAACGGAGGTGTCTTCGACATTTGCGAATCCGACTGGTCAAAGAATTTCGACACACTAACAAAGGGCGTTACCGAGGAAGCCAGACGGACATTCGTCATAGAAGGCGGCTTCGGCAAAATCGTGTCGGTCACTCTCAACGGGCGCGCCCTGTCATCGAGCGAATATGTCGTCAGCGGCAACTCGGTCTCCATCGCCAAAGAGGTAGCGTTGGCGGCGGGAGCGGAAGTAAGAATTTCGTATGAGCTGGCACAGTCATTGGAATAATTAAAATTATCGGCGCAGCTCTTTATATAAAGAAAGGCGCCATTTATTCTGATTAACTAACCCGTTATCGCAGCCGTCACTTCACGCCGAATCCGCCGACAGCAAAAGCGATTTGTCCTGTCGCTGCCACCTTTCCGGTCGCCGCGTTCCACGATGGTCCAATACGCAGTTGAGTTCCCCACTCCACGGCAAAGAACCGATATTGAGCCCCCAAGAGCAGCGCTGGTCCTACGAACAAATCGTTGTGTTCGGGCTGCTTTTCAATGAATGGCGACTCCGCCTCTTCGTCCACGTACGTGAATTTCTTGGTTTGCATGAACATGCCGGTAAATCCAAAACCGACAAAATACTCTGGGATAACAAAAAGGGCTGTGAAACGCCTTCCCGGCAATAACGTAGCCACGAAAGGAAAATAATCCATCGTCAAGTATGCCCCTAAGGGCGATGCATATGTCCGAGTGTCGTCACTCTCGGATTCGAATTGCGCGGACAGACCGCCGCCACATATACTCCATTGTTCTCTGAGACCAACCCAATACTTTGACTCTTCACTATAATGTCGATACCCGACACCAAATCCAGTGGCATATTGCCTAGGTTCGTCATCGTAGAAGTAGGCACCGCTCCAACATGCCGTAAAGTCATGTCCGGAAATCGTCGAACTTTTTCCAAACGCGTTGGGCGCAAGGAAATGAATTACCATGGCAACGACGGAAATTCTCGTTCTAGGATGCATATAACCCTCTGTATGAGTTCCTTCTCGGCCAAAATGAGAACTACTCCTGCGCCCGGCGAAGTTTTTTTAAACTCCACTCAAAAAACCTACTTTAACGATGGTGAATTATCATAAAAAATACAGCTAGTTACGTTAAATATACCCGCAAAGGCCGCGCCCCGCCACGATTCGCGAAAATGCGTCTGGCCACATGTATTAATAAGCTTCGATAACGGGTTGTTTTTGAACACAAAACCTTTCCTTTTTTCTTCACAACTGATTCTTACTCAAGACGGATTCAAGACGGCCGATCGAGTTTAGGTTCCATGAATGAGGAGTTAATTATGTTAAAGACTTCCCTTATATCTAGCGCGGTGTTGCTTGCGATGTTAACAGGCTCCATGGCGTGCACCAAAAAGAAAGACAAAAAGAGTGCCAGTAAGAGCACAGCAACCGCAGAAGAAGGCGAGGTTGTGGTTGCAGGCCAACTCGCTGTGACTTCCACCGCATTGGTGGACGCAGAGAAAACGATACTTCTCTTTACATTAGACGCAAGGGGCGTCTCGGACATCCCTGAAGAGATAGCAGTGGCAGCAGACGGCTCGTTCTCACTCGCCGTGGGCAATTTGAACGATTCGCTGGAAAAACTTAAACAAGCTTCGCCAGGCGATGGCACGATCGACCGCGACTTGGTAAAAGAAGCTTTACCTCAATATGAAGAAGAAATTGATGCCATGGACGATGACGAACTGATTGAGCAAATAGATGAGTTAGTCGAAGAGACAGAAAAACGAGGCGGCAGCACCTACGTGATGGTTTCAATGGATAAATCCGGCGACAAAGTTGCGGAAGCACAAAGCTTCCAATTCATCGGTCTGCCAACAGGCGGCGCGAACATGCTCGGTCTTCCCAGCGACGCTATTAAAACCAACCTCAACCTTGGTCTGATTTCCGGAGATGGCGACGAGGCAGTGGCAGAGCTTGAAGCGGGCGAAGACAATTTCAATATGAGCGGAGAAGCGATAAAAGAGTTTGCCTCGTTGAGCGGAACTCTTAAAGTCATAAAGAACTATTGGATGAACGCTGACGAAGACGGCAACCAGCCCGCCGAGATCACCCCTTGGTTTGGATGGACAACGGACGATGTCGCCGCTGTGACAAACCAATTTTCTACGCCAACCGGACTCGAATACATCGGAGCAGGCTTTTATATTGGCGTTAACGACATTGGCGCCGGGTTCGATGACGTTTGCCCGACTGCGGCAGCATCCAATGCGAATGCGTCGCGTTCTGAGTTAACGTTCCTACCGCCCGAAGAAATTACATCAGGCGACGAGGAGATCGTCATCAACTCCGATAGCCCGTTTAGCAACGAAGGATTATTGACTCGTGACTCACAATACGAAGGCGTTTCTTGTATGGCTGGCGGCAATAGCATGAGCGGCGTGTATATCCGCAATGACGACGCTGTTGAACAACCTAACAACTCCGAATACCAGCTCGGCTGGGGCGGCATAAACGGCGAAGTTCCAGAAGGTATCTGGGAACTTAAAGTGGACGGGGACACTGCAGGTTCTTTCGACCTCGCCTCCGCACGGCCCTTTGACGCCGACGGCAACCCAATCGTTTACGTGCCTTCTTTCAAGGTAACTGTTGACGACAACGGCAAGGCAACGAAGTTTGAAGCGAAGTTTTTGTTCTACGACAAAGCCGCTGAGGAATACCGCGAAGTCGAAGATACCGCAGCAATCGACCGCATGCTCTCCGAAGTGGGTATCGACTTGAACTTCGGCGACGAAGATAAGTCCGACGTTCACGTCAACACCGATAGCGGTGAAGACAGGACCGGAACCTTTGAAGACGGACTCTTCACTTACGAGTTCATCGACTCCGACAAAGTTTATTTGGACTGCAGCGAGAACGCAGACTGCCTCACCTCGATAGGCATGAGTTACGTCATCGGGTCCGTAAGCTACCGCATGGAATTACGCCAATCCGGCAATTAATAACCGTTTTCTAATATAAAAAAACCCCTATGCTTGCATGGGGGTTTTGTTTTTTTACGCACTACCAACCGCCAATAAGCTCAAGTGAAATTAGGCTAATGCGAGGAACGGTTCTTGCTTTCGGAGGTAAATCGGTTCTTTAAAACCTTCTAAAGGAGTTAACCATGAAGCTAAAGTTTGTACTAGGATTGATAATGTCCACAAGCAGCGTGTTGGCATTTGCGGCGGAGTCACCCAATGCGAATACCGCCAAAGAAGTTGATAAGGAAATTGCCCCATACCAAACCATGTTTGGGCTAAATCCAGACAATGAGCCAGGAGCGCCGCCAGTAAGACCAATGGGTCCATGCGCGGAAGTAAACTTGGCGCCTGAGCAAAAGGCAGCGTTAAAGGATGCAATTTTTGAATTCCGAAAAGAATTGATCACCTTGAAAGCCCAAGTGAAGATAGCAAAACTGACCTACGATCACACCGTGACTGATTCGGCAACACTACGAACTGACGCCGAAACTGTAGGCAATCAGATTCGCGACGGTGTGACCAACGTAATCGGAGCGAAGATCGGGTTCAAAACGAAGATACTCTACGATATCGTTACGCCTGATCAACGCCTTGCCGCCTACCGATGTATGAAGTTCATCGAACGACTTCATCGCCGCGAAATAGGTCGCCCTGGACATGGTCGTGGCCTTTAATCAGCTGAAATGACTTAGTTTAAATGACCTTTAAGGGTAAAGGAAGGAAGGTAACGACTTTCCTTTACCTTTCTTTCTTTATTGACTGGCCGTCCAAGCCTTCACTCTTCTCGAACCCCATGCTATAGACCACCTCCAACTTTTCTAAAGGATTCCCCATGAAATTCTTGAAATCGACACTGTTAGGACTGGCTGTTGCCGCAAACGCTTTTGCCGGCGAAACCAGCATTGAGACCACCGCAACGCGCATCCTCGTTTTGGAAAATCACCTTATCAGCTTCCAAAGCGAAGAGTATGCAACCAAAAAAGAAGCAATCACGAAGGACCTCACGCTTATTTTCGACCAGAAACTGACGGACGAAGGCAAAAAGGCTTTTTCACTTCCCCCATCAGCGGCTTTAGGCGAAATTATCATTGGAACATCGGACGAGTACGAAGCAGTTTTGGCTCCTCTTTTTCCTCAAGGTTCCACGACGCTTGTTATCACGCCAGTTGTCGACTTGGGCAACGATGCAATTAAGGCTCTTGTACAGAAATACAAAGCAACATCACTCGAGAAGCTTTTCGACAAAGCCTATATCCTTCACTATTCTCAATACGAAAACCCATTTGTGGTCGCGAAGGAATTTGGCGAAGTCTCCGCGCTTAAATATGCAGAAGCAAACAGCATGCTTGGAATGGGCGCATTCGATGTTAGCAAAACAGCCGAAGGTGATTATGTGTTCACCATTGGCTGGGGTGACTGCCCCGCAGGATGCATTGCTTCAAACTCAACCTACTTCACGGTTGATAGCACGACCGGTACAGTTTCCAAGGGTTCACAAGAAGGCAATCCTATCCCGGACGAAGAGTATTATAAGTATTTCTTAAGAACCGAAAACTGAGATTCGGAAATATTGAAAGTAGAAATCAAAAGAGCGGTGGACGAAAGTTCACCGCTCTTTCTTTGTGGAAGTAACAAGAAATAATCGAGGTATTACATGTGCGCTTTAAACATGTTGAAATCAACTTTTGGAGCCGCGCCAGTTAGCGAACATCCAAACGCCGAGAAGAACATCTGTTGGTCAAACATGTCGCTTGTCGCTACCCAACCTTGGTTGCCGATAACTGGACTCGCTGCGTCATACGGGGAAGATTTTGCACCGTCAGCAATTGCATGCAGATAGCCGCCCTTATCGTCTTTAATCACGAGAAAATGTAAATCCCGGCCGTTTTTTGTATAGTCAAACGAACCGCCTTCCTCGGGCACTGTAAATGCACCTTGATCATTTACGCTATCGTCAGAGTTGCCGTAATAGAAACCACAGTTGATTTCAGCAGCGTGGCCGAATGATGAAGCACCGACCATGAGAGCTACAGCAAGCAAAGATCCTTTTCGCATACATACTCCTTTGCAAATTCAGTTAAGAAAGAAATTTTCTCATCCTGAAGTTTTAGCGTCAAGAGTTAAAAATGAGCGAGCTAGGGACCGATAGCTGCGTCGAGGATCCAAAACATTGCCCCAGACATAGCAGCTGAGAGAGGAATGGTGATGATCCATGCCCAAACGATACGTTCAGCAACGCCCCAGCGTACCGCAGAGATTTTGTTCACCGCGCCTACACCCATGATGGAACCGGAGATGGTGTGTGTGGTCGATACGGGCAATCCAAGACTTGTTGCCAAAAAGAGGGTCAGAGCACCGGATGTCTCGGCGCAAAACCCGCCGATCGGTCGAAGTTTCGTGATTTTCATGCCCATGGTCTCGACAATTCTCCAACCGCCAAACAACGTTCCAAGCCCCATGGCGGCATGACAGATCAAAACCACCCATAACGGCACGTGGAACTCACCGGTAAGGTATCCCGTGGAGAAGAGAAGAACAGTGATAATACCCATCGTTTTTTGAGCGTCGTTGCCGCCGTGCCCTAAGCTGTACAAAGCCGCCGATACCAACTGCAATCTACGCGATGCCCGGTTAACGCGTTTGGCGTGAAATCGATAAGCAAGCCGAGCTACGATGATAAAAAGAGCAAAGGCAAGTATAAAGCCTAACAATGGCGACGTCACGATCGAGACCGCTATCTTGAGTAGCCCCATGCCTACCAAAGCATGGACGCCCGTTTTGGCGACCGCAGCTCCCGCCATTCCACCTATCAGGGCGTGCGACGAACTCGAAGGGATCCCGTAGTACCACGTGATGAGATTCCAGATTATCGCGCCTACAAGTGCTGCACAGAGCATCATGGGATCAACAACGGAAGGGTCAACAATCCCCTTGCCAATGGTGCTCGCAACGTGATCTCCGAAAACAAGAAACGCAATGAAGTTGAAAAACGCCGCCCACCACACAGCGGTGCGCGGACGGAGAACCCGGGTTGACACAACGGTCGCGATAGAATTCGCGGCGTCGTGGAAGCCGTTGATAAAATCAAATATCAACGCAAGGCCGATGACAACACCTATGAGGGCGTAGCTATGTTCCATCATGAATGCTCGAGAACAATCGTTTCGATAATATTGGCAACGTCTTCGCAGCGGTCAGTTATAGTTTCCATGAGCTCGTAGATCTCTTTAAGCTTTATCACGAGGCGAAGGTCCTCTTCGTCACTGAAGAGAGTGGCAACGGCATCGCGCAGTATGTTATCGGCCTGATTTTCGAGCCTATTGATCTCAATGCAAATAGGAAGGATTTCCTTACTATTCTTAAGATTGGGCAGTAGCACTACCACTTTCTTCACGAGCTCAACAGACTCAAGAGTTACCTCCGTGAGGTCCCTCATCGGTTTTGGTACGACACCGATCTTGTAGAGGTGTATGCGTTGAGCCGAAGCGTCAATAAAATCCACGATATCGTCAAGCGACTTAATGAGTAAATGAATTTCTTCCCGGTCGATGGGAGTGATGAAGGTCTTGTGCAAAAGCGTCATCGTCTTGTGCGTTACTTCATCCGCTTTATGTTCGAGATCTTTGATAGTCTGCGAACGGCTCCCCATTTCGGTGGGGTAGTCCAGCATGCGCCGGAATTCCAACATCGAGTTGACCATCAGATCAGCACTCTCTTTAAAAAAATCGAAGAATCCGTATTCTTGTGGAAGGAGACGACCAAACATTCTGTTACAAGCCTCGCTATGGGAATGTAGGTAAATTGTAAATTAAGTTAAGAACAAACGCTATCTCTTTCAAAAAAAGTAAAAGACATGTCATGCCTATATTTTGATCATCCTAGACGCAAAAAGCGCCTTCGGCCGTTTTTGGGCCGAAGGCGCAGGTCAGATCGTCAGGGCTGCAACGCCTGTTTCTTCTTGCTTGACAGCATCATCGTTGTAAGAACTGGGACTAGCTCGTCGCTTCCCTCAGCGGGATGTGCTACAATTTTTTATAGTTTACAATTTACCGGCAGGCTGTAGAAATGGGTTGGACGTCTTCGTTGCGAAAGCTCGCCAGAGCTAATAATGACGTCCTGGCTCCGCCCGATCAGCGACCCGAGTTTTACCGCATCAAAACCGAACTTCTATACAGGCAAAGCCGAACCGCCTGGGTAGCCGCTTTAATCAATGCAACGTTTTTTTTCTATCTAAGCCGAGATGTCATTGACCGCTCAGAGGGTATAGTCTGGTATTCCTTTGTTGTGGTGCACTCGCTCTTCCGGATGCTGATCCTTGGTCCTCTTTGGAACAAGAAGTCTCGCCAAGGTAATATGGGAGAGGCGCAATACATACTTTGGCATCGCATTGCATGCAGCATGATATTGGTATCGGGGCTTCTTTGGGGAATGCTCGGCTCGACGTTTTTTGAAAACGGCTCGGTTGCCATACAGGCCCTTTGTTTGTTCCTGCTTGGCGGAATGTGCTCGGGAGCCGTCGTTGCCTATGCGACGTCGCTTACTGCGGTTAATGCTTTCCTATGGCCTGCCCTTCTTCCCCTTATAGTCACTCTTTTTACGAGAGGGGGAGAACTTTATTGGTCGATGATGGCCATCGTCATTTTCTATCTCCTTTCCATGGTGAAGTTAGGCCAGAGCCTCAACAAGGTCGTCGTGCGAAACATTTTACTGGGTAATCAAAACAAGAAGCTCATTTCCGAAATAGAAGCTCAGCTCCAGGCTGTTCAGAGGACAAAGACTCTTGAAATTGAAAGAGACAATGCCGAAGCGGCTAACAAAGCAAAAACCGAGTTTCTGGCTAACGCCAGTCACGAGATCAGAACTCCGATTACCTCTATTTTCGGCTATGCTCAAATGTTGTCACGAGACAATGCCATCCCTGCACAGGTACGCAAGTATATCGACGCCCTTACGAGGCAGAGTGAACACCTTATCAGACTCGTCAACGATCTATTGGAGCTTGCTCGGCTCGAAACCGCTCCTGATAAAACATTTTTCGTGACGATTCCTATCCGCAAGGAGATAGAGTCCGTAATTGACTTGCACGCCCAAGAAATAAAGGACAAGTCTCTCAGTCTCAATATTCTATTTGATGATTCGTTGCCTACCTACTTCACAAGCGATCTGCAAAAATTCCGGCAGGTGTTGTTGAATTTGTTAAGCAACGCAATAAAATATACCGACAGCGGTTCGATTACGGTTTCGGTTGAGGCTGATGAGGATTTCCTTCATATCCGCGTAGCTGACACGGGCATCGGCATTGAAGAAGAAACGCGAAAGACGCTTTTTGAACCGTTCACACGGGGACAAACGGCGAAGGTACAATCTCGCACCGGTTCTGGCCTGGGTCTTTCGGTCGCCGCAAAGATCGCCCAACTCCTTGGCGGGGAATTAAAGCTAGAACGATCCGTGACAGGACGAGGAAGCACCTTCGTATTCTCCCTCCCGCTTTCGCAACAAGGTGCCCAACCGCAAAATTCCGAGCAGCCAAAACAACGAAATATCACACGCTTTCAGGGCAGGATACTTGTCGTCGAAGATACGGAAGATATTCGAGATTTGATATCCATAATTCTGACTAAGGCTGGCGGCGAAATCTCCCAAGCAACCAACGGCAGCGAAGCCGTTCGAAGTGTACAAAATCAAAAATTCGATCTGATTTTCATGGATATCAAGATGCCCGAACTCGACGGGCATGAGGCAATAAAGATTATGCGAAACATGGGAATAAGCTCGCCTGTCGTCGCCCTAACAGCCCATGCAAGCGACGAAGAAAGAAGCAAGTGCATCCGGAACGGGTTTACTGACTTTCTGTGCAAGCCGTTCCATCCGCAAGATCTCACAGCGATTGCGTTAAAGCATCTTCACAAATAGCAAGGCCCAGTGCTTCCTACTCACCTCAGGTGCCTAAAGTGAGCTGTATCCGTCCGATGACATAAGATGCAGATAGTAAAGTTGTATGACGTGATATCAATGTATTAGGACATGGCATAGTTCCTGGAAGGGCGGGATGCGTCAATATCCAGGAGACCTTTTTATGAAAACTTCGAATTATCTTCTCTGTTCCATCACAATCGTTAGCATAAACATTCTTCAACAAGGGTGCGTTACCACACATCACGGCGAGCCCTTACCGACAAAAAAAGGAGGACTTCTTTTGAGTTGCGGAAGGGACGCGACTCTAAGCGCGGGGAATTATGAAACGATTTCTTGCAGCCTCGAAAACACCGATAGCACTTGGAAGACGGTGAAAGTCTACAAAGTTTTGAACAAATCGGGGGCCAACGTTCTCTCTCCTACGGACGTTAACGATTACCTCGCCAATCTGAAATCAAATCTAAACGACGAGTACCATAATCGGGATGTCGCCCTCGCGGGCATCGCACTCGGTGGTCTTGCATTGGCCGTGGCAGGCGCTGCTACGGGCAATGCGGACTTAGCGGGCGTCGGATTTGGAGCGGCAGCGGGTGCAGGCATTGCTGGTAACGTGCGAGACATGGCGAGCGCTCGCGATCGCTTGCAGTACGGTCAAACCTTCGTGTACGGTCCCGATCATATACTTAACAACGATATCAAAATTGCAGCGGGTCTCTATGTGCGCAAAAGAATTCTGTTCGAGCTTTCGGAAAAGCGCGAGTCGCTCAAGTCCCTGACGCTGTGCTTTGATGACGAGGAAAAGGATTGCCAAGATGTTGGCGTTAAACGGACTTAAGCGATTACCACTCACAGCAGAGACCATAAACGTATGAAATTTTTACGTCTAATTTATGCCATTGGCTCGTTCAGCCTAGGTTTAGCCGCAACCTCATCGAAAAGTGCAGAACCTGAAGTTGCAGCCAAAACTCCTATCAATTATTGGCCGATACGGGAGTCGGGGTACGGCGAAATTTCTCATAATTGGGGTTTACGCATCGGTATGGAAATGGGGGTTCCCATTCTCGGTTCCAAGGCTTTTCTCAAGTATTCACTCTTTAACGAATCCTTTGTGCCTTATCCAGGGAACAAAAAGGGGAACAAGGACGGGGAACTTTACAACGACAGTCTAATTTCCGAAAACTCTCTTCTATTTTTCCTGCTACCGGCACACTACTATCTGCGCTTAGCTAACGAACCCCTATCGTGGCAAAAGCTACTTGCGATTTTTGTTCTCTCGGCGGGAAATGTGAAGGTTTACTATCCTCTCTTCGACAACGACGACGTCCTATTATACGCCGGGCCCATTACCGATCTCTTCTTGAATTCGGCAGCAAAAACAGTTTTTAGCGAACTCTCTGTGGGAGCGTCCGTAAAAGTTCTAGAACACCGCTCCGAACTCTACTCGGGTCGCCCATCTGAAGGACATTTGTATGTCGGCGTAAGCAAGCCGTTTCTCGGCAGGTTAGAGCATAGACCAGATTTCCTAGTTTTGGGAGGATTTACTTACGAGCAATAGTCGAGGATTACCCTGGCACAATCCTTGCGTAATCAACTATGCGCCATCATCGGTATGGATCGTATGAAGCCATCAAACAGCAAATCGAAAAATAATGTAGCAAAGGACATGCCGCGTCTCGCACAACTCATCAAGGACAAGAAGGAACGAATTCTCAAGTTATGGAAGACGAAAGTCCTTGAAGACCCGGACATTCCGTCCGCTAACAAACTGACTGAACCGCTTCTGACGGATCACATGCCTGCTTTCCTTGACGAGCTTGCCGAAGGACTGTCTAAGGAAACAGAACGTTCGGGACAAGTGACGATAAGACACATTGGGCAAGGGCAAAGTCCCCCTGAACATGCCAAAACACGAGCCTTGCACGGGTACGCTACATCAGAGGTTCTCACCGAATTGGCGCATCTGCGCACGGCGATCATTGCCGAGTGTGGGGTGCGCGAACTCGATTTCCTCGGCCCTTTACATGCCGCGCTCGACAAAGCAATGTCGACGGTTGCCACCGAGATTCGCAGATTCCGCGGAGAACAGGAAAAGCGCAGCCGGCAGATGGAAAGCGACCTACAGAAAGTTGTCCAAGAGTTGGAACGCGCCAACGCCATGAAGGATCTATTTCTTGCAACCCTTTCCCATGAGCTTAGAAATCCGCTCAATGTCATCAGCGGGTATGTCGAGCTCTTAAAATCCTCGAACCCTGTTCATGATAGAGAGCTCTATGACGAAGCGCTTGAGCTGATCGACAGGAATACCCAGATTCAAACCACGCTGGTTGACGACTTGTTGGACATATCACGCATCATTTCCGGCAAAATTGCGTTAGACAAGCGTGCCGTACCGCTAGCAGAAGTTGTTCAAGCGGCGGTAGCGTCCATTCGTCTGAAAGCAAGATTCAAACAGGTCAAAGTGACACAGCAAATCCGTTATGAAGGCAATGTGATGGGGGATTCCTCTCGCCTCTATCAAATCGTAACCAACCTGCTAAACAATGCCCTCAAATTTACTCCAGAAGAAGGTTCTATAAATGTGGCCATTGAAAGGACAGCCGACCAGATTGAACTCGTCGTTACAGATAGCGGTCGCGGAATACCACCAGAGATGATTGACCGTATTTTCGACCTCTATCGACAGTCCGAAACACAAGACAGCAAAAAATTCGGCGGCCTAGGGCTGGGGCTGTTCCTTGTCAAAAGCTTAGTCGAATTGCATGGAGGATCGGTGAAAGCGGAAAGCTCAGGCGAGGGTCAAGGAGCCACTTTTCGGATTTGTTTTCCCGCGCCTTAAACAGAGTTAAATCTCTCCTGCGCAATATGGAACCCAGCTCGTACCGCTTCACCATCCAGTTCTTTGAGACGCTCGATGATTTGGACGAGTACCTTTGGGTTGACGGGTTTGCAAAGATGAACTTGATATCCCTCGGACAGAGACTTTAACTGAGTCGCAAGGCTCGGAAGCGCGGAAACCGCAATGGCAGGCGTCGGATGGTCTATGAATTTTTCCGCCTCTCTTAGGATTCGAATGAGGTCGTAACCGTCTTGCTCGGGCATGCAAATGTCCGAAACAATCACATCAAACTTCGTGTCATCCAAAGATTCAAGTGCTTCACCAACCGAACCACAAGACGTAACGGCCGCTCCGTGCGCAATCAAGATTCTGCAAAGTAAAAAACGAATATCCTCGGAATCATCAACCACCAAGATCCTGACGTCTTCCAACTTTTTGATACCCACTATTCTTTGCCTCTTGATGCCATCCTTTCCTACACTGGCGGTGCGAAGAAAAGAATTTGTAAAAAAAATATTCCCATCCCCTCATATCACGGACGAAGGACGGAGGAAATCCGTTGGAAAAGAATTTTTGAACACTTCCTCATATGTGAACGTTTCCTCAAATATTTACCTGCTAAGTTCCAAAGCTTGACAGACGTTCTCATGTACCCGACAATTTAAGTATTTCTTAATTTCACGAGGTACTCATGAGACGGAAGTTAGCTGCGATTCTGATTTTGATGTCCTATCCTGCCTGGGCCCAAGATGAACCTGAAGCTCCAGCGCCTGAAACTCCGCAAGTCGAGAGTGAAGCTCCGCAAGCCGAAAGCGAGCCATCGGCACCAGCCGAACAACCAACCCCACCTGATGCAGAAGCATCTTCTTCCACGGGCAAGGGATTACTTGGAGATTTTCGAGTTGGCCCGACAGTGTCACTCGCCTTCCCGCACTTAGGAAACGCAAGCGTTGAGATGATGTATAAAGATTCGTTCAGCGCCGGCGTAAGCTTTGGCCGGTTCAAAAGAGATATGGAAGATACCGCAGTCGAGATTCGAAATTGGGACGTTAGGGCTCGTTGGCATCCATTTAGCGGTAGCTTCTTTTTGGGAGCGGCTTACGGCAATCAAGGAATTGTAGGAAGTGTAAAGACCGATCTCGAAACAAAATATCAAGGCATCGATGTCAAGGTTCCTACTACCATCAGACTTGCTGTTGACGTCAACTACCTCACGCCTCACTTCGGTTGGTTTGCTGTTTGGGATAGCGGTTTTACCATGGGTTTCGAACTGGGATACCAAATGCCACTCAAATCTGATTCTGAGCTTCAGGTCGGATTCGAAGACGTGACTGAAGAAGCCGAGACCGAACTGAAAAAATCGGACGAATACAAAAAGGAGAAAAAGGATATCGAGGATCTCGCTCAAACGTTCGGCGAAAAGGCCATACCTTATGTCAACTTGATCAGGATCGGATACCTCTTCTAACCTTTGGTTGATACATGCCTAGAATATGTTTGGAACGGATTTTTAAAACAACAGAAAGGATCAATATGTTGAACAGATATTTTATGGCCGCCGCACTCGGCCTGGCGCTCACCTCGTGCGACAGCACTATTGAGGATGCAACGTCCAAAAGACCTAAAACCAATGTAAGTCATAGTGAAGAAGACGGCGTCGTCACGGCTGACGCTAAAGCAGACTCCGACAATACCATCGTGGCCAGTTCCGACTCAGATAGCGCGGGTTCATACGTGGATATCCCGGCGGGGGCGCTTGCCGTCGATACCGACCTTCTGATGGGTGACGGCAAAGACAAATCAGCAGACATTCTGAACAAGTTGGGCGTCTCGACGTCAACCAACGCTATCGTTAGCAAGAGTGCACCGATGGTCGTTCAAGGAGCGGACGACGTCGAACTGGCAAAACCGTTCACTGTAGCGCTGCCTATTCCCCAGCAAGACGGATTCACCCTGACCGCTTCGGGCAAATTGGTATTCATCTACGTCGTTTTTACTTCGGAAGGTCTTAAAGCAGGGATTAAAGCCCTCACTGCCGAAAACCTTGCGGGCGTTTTTGTAAAATCGGAATTCGAAGGTCTCGGCTATTTTCAGATCGCCTACTTCGCCGACGAAGTTGAGGATCAAGAAGTCACATATGATACAAGACCAGAGTTAGAGTAATTGGGAGATTCCCCGGCTCCAAACGGTGTCGGGGATCTAAAATTTTGTGTACGCTTCCCCGATGTTTTTTTGAACGCGCGGCCCCCCAACACGGCTTTATTTCCCCTCGCAAGCACCTGCAACCTTTGGCTTATTCCCCCTCCATAAGGATTCTTTGAAAATCCTCCGAAAAGGAGTTCATAACATGGCAATCTTTTTTCCTAACTAATTTCGTATACGGGGAAGCAAATGATCACTCTTAACTCCAAACTCAGCTTTGTGTTGGTAAGCTCAGTTCTCGTTGTCTGCTGCAGCAAAGGCGAATTTTCGGCTGGAAGTAAGAGCAAGAGCCCCTCCCCTCCGGCAGCTGATTCTGAAACAGCCGACGCTCCAGCGGATGTTGAAACTGCGGGAGAACCCGTGGAAGAAAATACCTCCGATACAGCCGTCAGCGCCGACGACGCTTTGAGCCAATGCGCGCTAGCCTTGGGAGGAGAAACAGCAGACGTTATCAAAATCACGGGCGGCGCTACTGATGTGGCTTTTACTCCCGACACCATTGTCTATCTCGAAACGCGAGGCAACGCTAACGTCGTCCTTCCTGCTACGGAAGTCGCCTCGATCAAGGGCATTTGCATCGACGCGGGCGGCGGGTCTGGCGTGGACATTCAAACGAGTCTTAATGTGGCTGGCATGTATGTTTTCGGGCAAGGCAATCCAGATCTTGTATTGGACTTTGGCGACACCGGAGTGCTATCGAAGGTGCTAACGGATTTAGGCGGTAATCCAGATCTCGCGGTAAGCGGAAAACTCATTGATTGCGCTAAACTCGAATATCAGAAACAAGGCGCCGCCGAACTCATGTGCAACGGTGTTCCTCTATAATCCCATCTTAGCGTAGCACTCGCGGTGCAGAGACCGATCTAGGAGCCGGCAACACAATTCTGCAACAGTTTGTTTTTCGCGCTTAGACTTCATTTGGTCTACGGCGCGAACGCATTCTGGCACTCCCTCTGGAATGACCTTTTCCAAACAACCCGAAACCCCTTCCACAGTATCAACCTCAGCCACGCAGTCTTCTAGTTGCGTGTTAAAAGTGTCTGCCTTTGGGGCGGATTTAGCCTTCTGCTTAGGACGGGACGAACCCCGGTTGCAGGCAACCAAGCACATAAAAGCAAAGAGGAGGACGATATTTCGCATACGGACCCATTTTACTGTGTTTCTAGCCACGTGCCTAGCCGCGGAGCGGCCATGCCCCTGGCCGCACGTTATACTCCGCACTCTGCGCACCGGATATCTTTCCGTCACCACTAGACATATCCCCCGCTCTTCGCCCTTTGCCAACCCCATATCCTCAATATGTCGCCAAATGCTCCGATAGACACAGGGTATTCAAGAATTTGGAGCGATCATGAAACGATTTGTTGTGCTTGCCTTTATTCTGGCTGCGTCGACGGTAACCCAGACGACATACGCCGGCATCAGTATCGAACCTTTTGTTAGTATAAGTTCAAAAAAGGCGATTAAACCAAACAAGGCTGGTAGCACCACGGCAGACGAAACGGTTACGCAAAGAACGACCTACGGAGTTAGAGGCTCATTGTCGTTTTGGCGTCTTATGAAGTTTCAACTCTCCGTTGGACAAAACAAACTCGATACGACAACCAAAACATCTGAAGCAGTGGACGAATTCGATGAGATAGATTTCGAAAAAGACCTCAACATGGACACAAGCCAGCAAGACGCTGACGTTAAAATGTCCGAAACACAGCGCAAGGCGTCGGCAGCCTTTGTGCTTGATCCAAGCTTCTGGATCTTCATTATGCGAATGAAAGCCGGAGTACAGGCCACGCAACGCCTAATGACTTTGCAGCAAGGCGATAGTCCCGAAGAATCGTATACAAGCCCTATCACCTATAAACCCGTTGCCTCCGTCGGCCTTGGCGTTCGCCTAGGACGCACGATGTATGCTATGGCGGAATACGGTGCGTTCTTCTATAAATTTCCCGAGACCGAGCCGTTCGAACGTGAAGTCACTATTAGCTATGGTATTTCGCTTTAGGAAATCGAAAGAATTTTATCTTAGCCAAGACTTTCGTTCGGAAATACGCTACTATTAGTCCCGTTTTGTTACCAAAAACTGCACGGGACCTTGCTTGGAAATCCTTGCCCTTACAAATCGACATTACCAAGAATTTCTCGATCTATGCGAGTACCTCGACGAGTTGCATCGCAATCTCTTGCCAGAAGACTTCCAAAAACCCAGTCATCAGCCGCGAACGCTGGAAAGCTTTATTGCCTGGACAAAGGATCCCAAGACTTGTCTGTTGGGAGCATTTGACAACGGCGGACTTGTCGGCTTCTGTTATGGGGTCGTTCAAGACCTAGGACAGATTCCCTTTTACATACCCAAGAAGATTCTCTTCATTGAAATGCTGGTGGTGTCCGCTGACTTTCAAAAGCGAGGCATCGGTCAAGCACTGCTCGAACATGCGGAAACTTGGTCCAAGGAGCGAACCATCCGCGAGATCCGACTGACCGTATACCATCAAAATGACGGGGCAAGAACCTTTTACTCTCGTAACGGATTCGAAGATTTCCAGCTCAAAGTCCGAAAGACGCTCCTATAACTCTGCGTAGCTTCTGCGATACACCGCTGACTGGCCGGACAAACCTTGCTCTTTTCAAATCTAAGACATAAGCTCCGGCGAATTGGTTTTTTTGTCATCAAACAAATAGGAGTAACCATGAAAAAACTTATTGCTGCACTCACTCTAGTTTCTGGATTGTCTTCAACAGCGTTCGGATCCTACGCCGGCCCGATCCTTGTCAAAGCACAAGATGCAGGCTATACGCCGCCAGAGCATCACTATGCCAAACAATGCGAAATCTACCTGAACAAGGTGGTAAAGATTGCGCGATTTGGGGGCGAAGGTTCGGCGTTGGTTAAAGAAGAGAGACCCATTAGTCTCGAAGCTTCCGTGCTAAGTCTCATCGAGACCGCACAAGCAGGCCCATTTAAAGAAGAAGTTGGCCCGACGGACATTCCAGGAACCGCTATTTATGGTTACAAAATTCTACCTAACGATGCGATAGAGAAAGTTCTTCTGTTCCAAGTTGGGAGCGGCAGCAGCGTGACAAACGAAAACCCTGCTCAAGTGACACTCGTGAACATCGTTCGTCACCTTTGTGACTAAGCAAAAGGCCCAACGCGATTGGCGTTGGGCCCATTACCTTTTGGATGGAAAAACGACTTATCGAAGACCTTGAGCGGGAATTTCGCCTTGGTGCATCGGAGCGTCTTTTGCGTTGACGGACTTGAACTGGTAATTAGCTTTTTTGCCGTCCATTTGCAGAGTGAAGTAACCGAGTTGGCTTACGCCCCAAACTCTGATTTTACCCTTGCTGATCCCGCGAAGTTTGCCACCGGCGCCGCTTACTAGGAAACGTGTTCCTTTGACGTCTCCAGCGTCTTCGAGGTCATGGTCGTGGCCTGCAGCATAGAGGTCGACATGCCCGACAACGGTGTCCTCAAGAAATGACTTGAGATCGCCAGAGGCGTCGCCGTGCTCACCTGCGCTTAAATAAGGATGGTGGGCAAAGGCAATGGAGAACTGGCAGTTCTTATATTGCGCTTTTTGCTCCCGGAACCATGCCGCTTGCTCGTCCATTTTTGCGTTTGTGTCAAATCCGAAAATACAAACGCCGTCGTCAAAATTCTGTCCGTACCAAAGATTTGGAAAAATGATTTTGCCGTTGCTGCGCTCTGCTACGTCAAGCCAAGCTTCGGGATTACCCCTGTGATCATGGTTGCCGACGGCAAGTAGAATTTTAACGGGGTTCGATGGGTCAAGAAGATTGCCGAACGGCGCTGCAAATTTCTTGTATTCGGAATCAGTTGGACTATCGATTCCTGACGAATAAACCAGGTCACCTGCAAACAAGATATAGTCGCATTGCTCCGCCTCGAGCGCTGCAGCTAATTTTTGCTGCTTCCCTGTGCCCATATCGCCTGTTATGCAATACTTGTTCGCTTTTGCATAGACGTTGCCCGCTGCAAAAACTCCGGCAAAGCTCGCCACAACCATGGCACCTAAAGTTACTACCCTTCTCCTCATGAGATACTCCCTTTCCCTAAACGTATACATGACGTGCCCTATGCACATTGTCACCTAAGTCACGACCCTCTTGGTCAGCTTGATCATTCACCTTCGATGGTTTGTACTTCGAAGGTGACGGAGTTATGGCCCTCTGTCTCAAAAAAGACGTAACCCCTTGATTCTTCGTCTTTAAAACAACATTCAGATATTTGTTAGTCAGAAACTACCACTACGTGACGCTTGCGTCCACAAAATTACTAGTCTTTTTCTGGGGAGAATCCTGCCACACCGTTTTTCCCCAGTCTACGCATCCAGGCCTTTTGGCATAAAAACTAGCAAAGTCCTAACCGTCCAAATTTACGGGCACAATAAATATTACTCAAAAAATTACCCGCCCAGACGACATTGAAAGAATGTGATTTGGGGGCAAAAAGACGGAAAATCACAAGCTTTTTATGAGGTGCTAATGGTCAGTCCGATCTCCCTTTTATCCCTTGTCTTCTGCGTAACAATCTACACTTCCGGGACCGAAGCCTTTGCAGAATCCCCGGCGTTTCCTCGCGACGGAAACGGTATTTTGCCCTTGCCACCACGACCCCCGAAAGCATTAAAGGGGTCAGCGTTTATGCGTAAAATCTCAAATCTTAGTCCCCAAGCCCGGGAATACGCGATTTACAGAGAAGTACTCCGCGGCAACGTGCCGTCTTTCTTGCGGCAGATGGTTCCCATCAACATCTCCGAGGATCCCAACGTGGACGTAGTGATTTGGGCAATGCCGGACTATTTGGCGATAGGCAGCGATGAGGATTTCGTTCGAGTCCCCGTCAACCTTCTCACGGCGTCAAAGCTAGCTGAGGATTTCGGGCTATCGCTTCCAACTCCCAAAATTGTCGATATTATCTACGATCAGGCGGCGGTGAAACTTCAGCCGATAACATTTCGCCCCGGTCACGATATGGACTCAGCTGAGTATATATTGGCCCACAATCAGGCTATTCAGGAACAGTTGAACGGTCCTTTTCCGCATTTGCTTATGGCAGGTCATAAGAAAGACATTGTGCTGTGCCAGCGCATGATGCGCAAGAAGGGATCTATCGCGATCTACGGGTGGCATAAGTCCGCGCACGATCCGATTCAACCTCTTAGCACGGCGCACAGCGCTTCTTACGCGGATTATAGCCACGGGGTAAGGCTGATCTCCCAGGTGGTTTACGTCAACGGCAGAACGAGATCTCTGGCCTGGCTGCTGAGTGATCCTCGGTTCTATAAGCTCATTTCGAATGAACGATTATTTGTAAGCACATGGAAACCCGCGACATCGTCGTAAATTGAAATCCTTCGCAACGCTCAGGATGACGGAAACGTCCATAGAGAACGAACGGTCGTCATTCTGAGCTTCACAACATCAACCGGCCAACCAGTCAATACTCCTTAAAAAAAATCCATCTCACCATATTGCGTTTCAACGACCAATTCAGTATCCTCCAAACCTTTTTACGTCGCCCCTGATCAGGAATCTCTGTGCGGCAATGACTTCAGCCTTTTCATTTCTTTTGGAGGAAAATTTTTCATGAAACTACGGTACGCATTTTGGGCTTTCACGACACTCTTAATGTCCTGCGGCGCACAAAACAACAACTCTTCATCTCGCATTTCTTCACACGAACAGCTTACGGAAGAAGAGTACTATGATAAGTTTACCCACTACATGTCGCTATTGCCTTGCGCAGAATCAGCAACGCGCGAAGGCGATGTCGTAACCGTCGCAATAAAAGAAGGTTCCACTCCGGACAAGTGCTATTTGGGACAAGCACCCTTGCTGTTCCAAATAGAAGATCGCTCGCCCACAACGATTCGCATTAAGATGTTTAAGACTTCTTCGCAAGAACTCGTGATTGACACAATCAAGAGAATGGTGCCTTGCGCCACCGAAGCGGTCGCGACAGAGCGTGGCTTTGAACTTACTCTTGTTCCCGGTGAAAACAACGATGGCTGCCTTTCATTCATCAATTATTATTTTGACGTTATTGAAAAGTCCGAAACCAAACTCGTTCTTGGTTACCTGTCGAAGGGTTTTCAATGCAAAACCGACGACCGCGCCATCACGATCGACAACTACAAAGATTTTGGCCATCCCCATTTTTCAGACGTTTTTGACATTTTCTCGTCAGCCACCGTTACGATGACCAAAGCGGACGGCACAGCCGACATCGTCAACCTGGATCACTGCGATGCGGAAATAAAGCGAATTCCCGACGAAAACATTCCAAGGGGAGTTTACTACTGCGAATCATCCTCGAAGAACGTCAACATTAGACACGAGCTTAGATTTGGCCCCTGGTCATTCTCTCAAATCCTTGTTGTTGACGGCGTAGAGCAGCCGACTTCTTGCAGGTGGCCTGAAATGATGCCTCAGTAGGTTACTCAGGGTCTTTCTTGGCGTCTGGCTTATGCTCGATGTGGAAGGACCCTCCGCCATTGGGCAGTATCGCTTTGACGCCAGATTTTTTGTCGGGATCAGTGGTCTGCTCGACCTTGTACTGAATCTTAGATTCTGCGGCTTTGGTTTTGGGAGCTATAGCCTCCCGGCTCTTGCCGCAGATCTTCAGCATCTCGACGAGCTTTGTCTCTTCTTTGACGCTTGCTTCCGCTAGGGGAACGCTCTCGCGCAAGACAAGAACCTCACGACCGGCTAAATCAGGTTCGCAGAGCGCGCTGGCGGCCTTCTCTTCTGGAGTAAATACCCTGCTCGGGAGATAGACGCTTGATCCCTGATCGCCCATATACTTCTCAAACCTTTCACCATCTATTTTGACAACGGCGAGCTTCAGAGTTTCGGCCTGAGCACATGGGACAACTACCGCCGCAATAAGAGCAAAAGCTTTAAGTTTCATATATCTCTCTCAATTTATAACGTGAATCTTAATCCGCTGATCAAAGCCCCAGGAACTTGAATACTTTCCCGCGACCTCTGAGAATAAGTCGAATCGCTGTAGAAAGTTGCGACGTCTTGCGTCAAATCCTCCAAGTTGCGACCGAGCGTTTCGTACATGCTATCGTCGAATCTCATCACTTCTATAGGAGCAACAATCTTTCCGTCTTCTACCCAAAACGAGCCGAAACGCGTCATACCCGTCGCTCCGCAGGTTTTTTTGTCAGAAAAGTTCAAATACCAGAGGTTTCCAATCCAAATACCCGTGCCAAGCCGTTCTAGCGCTTCTTCCTGTCTCAGCCCTCCGCCCTCGACCACCAACGCCACCGGCGACTCCGAGGAATCAGCTCCGTTGCTCTCAACGCCGTACTCTTTCGCGCTTCTTGGCGACACGAGCAATTCTCCTGGGCGACCTTTATCGATGAAATTCATGGCTTTCTTTTTCGTAAACCCGAGGTGATTGAATTGCGGCGCTACCGCGGGCAATGCTCCCAACTTCTGACTGACAGTAAGCAGCGGACTGAAGTGGCTGTGATTATCATAGAGCTGGCGTAGCGGACTTTGCGTCTCCTTGTACCGGGCATAGCTGAAGCCTCCCCAGCAAAGCAGTCCTATGATCTCCCACATGGCGGAAGGTTCAAGGAAAACTCTATAGGTACCTGGAGCAAGTTTTTTTGCCGAGCGATCAAGGATCGCTACGTTTCGGCGATTGTCCTCGATCAGGCGGGAAAACTTTCTGCTGTCCCACACGGCGTCGGCGTAGCTGCCTTTTATGGCCTTATCTTCTTTTGCGTAGATGCTCCAACCTAAGTTGTGTCCTGCCGATTCATTCCACAACTCGTGGCCCACAGAAGACTTGCAGCCGTTCATCATGGTGCCATTCGCCAAAAACCCGACAAAGTCGGACCCTCTCGCCAAATCCGCAACCTGGGTCACAATTTCCTTTGTCGCCGAGGTGCCTGATGCGCTGTTGGATTCGCGGACCGGAATCTGAGAAAAGGTTAGATAAGGATCTTCAGGCAAGCCGTCAATCTCGTTTCGGCTCGTCGCAATAAAATCTGTTATGGACTTTGTGTCCGTTTCGACGTCAAAGGTAAAGCCAAATTGCTTCGTCATGATACGTTGACGCGAAATAAAGGACATATAGACATAGGCTTGCTGCACATTGCCGAGCTGCCGGATAAGACCTTTGTTAAATCTACAAAAATCTGATGATTCGGCGGAAAGATAAGAAAATAAATGCTCGTTTTCACGCAAACTCGAGAATGCGTTGTCGCAGATTTTTAGAAAGTGCTCTTTCACCGTCCGCCTCCAAACACCTGAACGTCTTTAAACAAACAGGCTGGCGATGCGTGGCCCACCGAAATGACTTGGTTTGGTTCTCCCTTGCCGCAATAGGGCGAGCCTAGGGTTTGAGCCGTTCCTTTGTTTCCCACCTTGATAAGATTCCGCCAGAAAGTGGATGAAACGCCGCGGTAGTTCGGTTTGCGCACGACACGAGTCAACTCTCCGTCTTCTATGAGTTGAGCAATCTCGCATCCAAACTGAAACTTTCGACGAGAATCGTCAATAGACCAGGACGAGTTGCTACGCATGTAAACGCCCTTCTCGACGCCTGCGACCAATTCGTCAAAAGTCGCCGTGCCTGGCTCGAGATTGAGATTCGCCATCCGGTCGATGGCAGGTCGATTCCAGTCGCACGCGCGTGCACAGGAAACGCCAGGAACCTCCGAGCGGGATTGTGAAACCGTGCCGCCCAAAGCTCGCACCAGAATACCGTCTTTAATGAGATATTCTTTCTGAGCTTTCGTGCCTTCATCGTCGAATCCATAGCTAGCGGCTTCGTTCGCAAATGCCGGATCGAACGTAATGTTCAGCAGAGGCGAACCGTATTGGTAATTTCCAAACATGTCGGGGGTTACGAAACTTCGGCCCGCCATATTTCTTTCATCGCCGAGAATTCGATCCAGTTCGAGAGGGTGCCCAATGGATTCGTGAATCTGCAGGATCATTTGGTCCGGCGCTAAGAGCAGGTCCATGGCTCCCGTCGGACATTCTTCCGCGTCGAGCAAGCTTAACGCTTCCTGCGCCAATTTGACGCCAGAGGTCTCATAGCCCACTTGAGAAAGTATTTCGAGGCCCCCTTGATAGCAAACGCGCCCCGCGCCAAACGTCCGGCTAAACGATTCCGCTCCGCGACTCGCAACGACATCGAGATCAGGAACGATCGTTTCTATTCTTTGAAAGACTTCAGCTCCCAACGAGTTGAGAATGAGTTTGTCCGTCGTCGTATGGACAAGCTCGGCCTCCCAGTGCACAATTTCTTTCGTTATGGGCAGCTGGCGCGAAAGATTCATCAATAAATTAATCTTGTCGGTTTTGGAAACGGAATCCCAAGGCGTCTTAACCTGGGTTCGGTATTCCCCCGAACCGCTATGCCAAGGTATTTGTGCATAGTCGACAACCATTTTATCTTTAAAGGTTCGGGCAAAGTCGCACGCCTTATCAAAGGCACGCTTCAGACCCGATCGCGTCAGATCGCTCGTTGCCGCGTACCCAAGACCGCCCTTATCGCAAACGGTAATCATGATTCCGCGCGTCAAGCCCTCATAAGAAGGTTGAAAGACATTCCGCTTCACGAAAAGTCGTTCGTAGCGTTGATCGTGGCTGCGCAAACTCACATAGTCGACAGAGCTTGCCACTTCATTCAAAAAGCTTTTCATGTGTTGTTGGTACAAAACCCAATCCATGTGTCAGTAAGGTTTTACGTTCCATAACACAAAAAAATGCCACTTGCTTTATAAAAATGTAGAATCATGTGGCCGTACAAGTTAAAATATTTCAAAACACCATAGAAAGTTATTGATATGCCGACGCCCAGAATTGGCAATCTAGATTTTGCGAAAATGGCGAAGCTATTCTCCGCCGCGCTAGGAGAATTTTCTAAGCATGATTTCGGTTCGGCATCTTACAATCAAATAATTAAGAGTTCGGGCCTAAGCAAAGGGACTCTTTACTATTACTTCACGTCAAAAGAAGACATCTACCTGACTTTGATCCAGCATAGCACCACGGACCTCAAAACAAAGCTCGCACAACTCACAGTACCTGTTTCCACCAAAGAAGATTTCATTCTAACGTCGCATAACTTATTTGGTTGTTTGGTGGACTTCTTCCACAGCAAACCGGGATTCGCGAAATTTTTGAACCGCGTGTTTGCGGAAGCAACGTCGAGCGAACATCCAGCGTTCGAACTTACCAAATCGCTCGAAGAGTGGCTGTCCCGGCATATAGAATCCGGCCAAAAGCTCGGAGCGGTGAGGACCGACATTCCCAAAAGCCTTCTTAATAAGCTGACCTGGGAACTTGTCGTTCAAATCACGGATCACATTCTTAAGACGCGGGAAGATTCCGACCTCATGAGCGGCGCCAAGCAAGCTGCACTGTACTTTGACGTAATAAACAGGTTGATACAGCCTTAGACCATGTCATATAGTACCCAAAAGACAATTTGGGTCACTCTCCTATGAAATCATATCTAGAATTGATGCAACATGTCCTTAAGACAGGCGAACAGCGAGAAGATCGCACGGGCACGGGAACACTGAGCGTGTTCGGCCACCAAATGCGTTTCGACCTGCAACAAGGTTTTCCCCTGGTGACGACCAAACAATGCCATCTCAAGTCCATTATTCATGAACTTCTTTGGTTCCTTAAGGGTGACACGAATATTAAGTACCTCAAAGACAATAACGTCTCGATATGGAACGAGTGGGCCGACCAAAACGGCGACTTAGGCCGTGTGTACGGCGCTCAGTGGCGATCGTGGCGCTCGCCTAGCGGTGAGACCGTCGATCAAATCGCCAACGTCGTGCAAAGCATTAAGAACGACCCTATGTCGCGCCGCCATCTCGTCGTGGCTTATAATCCGGGCGAAGTTGGTCTCATGGCTCTTCCCCCGTGTCATGCGTTTTTTCAATTTTACGTTTCTAAACAGGGCCTTTCGTGCCAGCTCTACCAACGGAGCGCTGACGTTTTCCTCGGCGTGCCGTTCAACATTGCCAGCTACGCGCTTCTCACGATGATGATGGCCCAAGCCTGCGGCCTCAAAGCTCATGAATTCGTCCACACGCTGGGCGACGCGCACCTTTACCTCAACCATATGGATCAGGTGAAAGAACAACTCAGCCGCGAACCGCGACCGCTGCCAAAGATGAAAATGAATCCCAACGTAAAGAATATTTTTGATTTCACCTACGAAGACTTCACGCTCGAAGACTACAATCCGCATCCCCGTATTAAAGCTCCGGTGGCCGTATGATTGTTTCACACATCGTCGCATGCGCGGAAAACGGAGTCATCGGGTACCAGGGAAAAATGCCGTGGCACCTCAAGGAAGACTTACGCTATTTCCGAGAGAAGACGATGGGTCATGCAATCATTATGGGCCGCAAGACTTTTGAATCGGTAGGCAAACCACTGCCAGGACGTTTCTCCGTGGTCGTGAGTCGAACGATTCCCAAAGCGGACTACGGTCCCACGGTGAAGTTCGTATCCTCTATTTCTGAGGCGCTTAAGGTATGCGAAGGCCTTTCCAAGGAATGGAAAGACGAAGCGTTTATCATCGGCGGGGGCGAACTGTATAAACAAACCACCGACATGGTGGACAAAATCTACCTCACGCTCATACACCAAACCTTTGAAGGCGACACCTTCTATCCCGAAATCAAATCAGGCGAATTCGCCGTCGAAGAAATGCAAGCGCATGACGACCAGCCGCTGCCTTTTTCTTTTCTCGTTTATCGAAGAACGGGAGCAGGACAGGCGTCGGATTGATACGTCGACTATAGTCTCTTCTCCCCAAGGATCACGCTTGTTCGATATTCCCCTTGAACCGTTCCTCCGGCGGAATCAAAAATTTTCCTGACCCCGGTTAACAGTGAATGCAAGCGCTCGGATGGGAGCGTGCTATGGTCCGAGTGGGTTTGGAGTAGGCCGACGTATGCGTCGGTCGAATAGTTGACGAGATGTGTAAAGGAATGGGTCTCTATTTTAGAAAACAACTGCATTTTATCAATCTGATCGTATCGCTCTTGAAGAACCTTGTGGCTCCGATCTTCAATTTCCTCCGAGGTCCTAAAGTCATTGAGAGTCGTACGATAGAGGTCATCTAATTGTTTTCGCACGGATGGGGGAAATAGCACGCTACTATTCCAGATCAGCGCCAGGCACCCACCTGCTTTCAAAAATTGGTAGCATTTGGGAATTCCAGTTTCAAAGTTTATCCAATGGAAAGCTTGAGCAGAAAAAACGAGATCGCAGGTTTGTGGCGCTACCGAAAGGTCCTCGAAGGAAACATCGAGAAACTGAATATTTCGATAGTTCACAAATTTTTGCCGAGCAATATTGAGAAGCTCCGGGCTTATGTCGATACACGTTAAAGAGGCTCCCGTATCAGCAAAACCGATCGTCGCTTGCCCTGAACCGCAACCTATCTCGATCGCGACTGATTTGGGACCAAGATTCGTTTCACGAATCAGAAAATCAAACAACCCTTGGGGGTATCCCGGTCGATATTGATCATAGAGAGAAGCAATTTGGTCAAATGATTGCTTTCGCTTCTGGTCTTCGAAGAGACGTTTTTCGGAAGTTGTTCCGCGCATCATTTTTTCCTCATTTTGCTGCTTTTATTCAGTAAGAGAACGAACCTTTGCTAATACGAAGTCACTATTCAACATCTCTGGGACATGCGCACAACATTCCTAGTAAGATTGGAAAATGATCCTCCGAAGCGGCCCAACGCCTAACAAATAAACCTTCAAATCAATGACTTAAGGCGAAAACCTGCTCTAGCGCAGGTTTAGATCGAGTATTAGTCCAAAGACCAATTCAGCCAGTGGCAAATTTCCTTATGCATTTTTGTATTCTTTCGACGTGGAAATGCGACCAAGACTACATATCTCACTCCATTTTGGCATCTCTGACTTATCGATCCTGCCATCAATGGCGTCCTGGAATTCTATATCCTCGGCACCAATATCAGAACACAAGACAATGCGCCCCTTAAAACCCATCACACGCAAAAGTTTAGAAAATTCAACACCTGACATTGCAGATAATTTTCCAAAATAGTTATCAGTTATTAAACCAGCAAGGAGGTCGACTTTTACAGTCTTGTCCAGTTCAGACAGAAATTGCTCAGGACTTGAGAATGTTTGGACTAACGCGTCATCGATATTCCTTCTTGCTAAATGTCTCACCAGCGGATCATCATCTACGAAAGCTATTAATGGAGTGGCAGTAGTTGACCCATGAGAACAAGGTGGACTGGTGCCTCTTCCTTCCTCATAGGGAGGGATCGGAAATTTGTCGATTATAAATTTGAGAAAATAGTCTAAGGACATAGGCTTGGCTTGAAAGCCTTTTGCTCCCGATTCTGCTGCAAGCAGCAGATCTTGGGTAAGCGCCTTGTTGGAATGGATGCAGGCTGAACCAGTAAATCGTGGATCAGCCGTAAGATTTTTCACGACGTCATAGCCGTTCATCCCTTGCTCTCCAAGATCGAGATCGCAGATAATAAATTCAAGCTCGCTAGGATCGATTGCGAAGATTGATTTTGAATCGGAAAAGTTGGCAAGACTAATGCAATCCGCCAATCCTGATTCCCTTACGAGCATGGCTAATCCCTCGCGATAGGCAACTTCATCGTCGACAAGGGCAATTCGAATGAGTCCACCATTTTTTTCAGCTAGCTTCTGAACCTCTGAAATTTGCACCTGTTGAGTTCTCGTAAGTTGAATTCTTGCGGGCAAAGGTATTGATGAAATAAACCCAAAGTCCGACAAACATTCACCCATTAACTTTCTTCCTACCTGGTCCTTGTGCTCGTGGCTCGGCAGTGTGAAGTGAAATTCGGTAGTTTTTTCGCAACTGTTGCCAGTCACCCAAATATTCCCGCCATGGGCTTCTACTATTTTCTTTGCAATAATAAGACCTAACCCTGTGCCGCCTTTCTTTCCGCTGGTATAAAATGCCTCGAAAATTTTTTCCCTATTGTCTTCTTCGATGAAGGTACCCGTATTTCCAATGACGAAGTGAATGTTGTCATTTTCCTCAGAGGTTTTGATCCAAACCCTTCCATCCCCTTCCATAGCTTCGATGGCATTATTGAGAATGTTGGAAAATACACGCTGGACCCGACTGGGCTCAATGCTGAGACAGTGTATATGTTGCCAATCATACTCAATTGACACACTTGCGCTCTCATGAAGCTGAGCGATCTCTTCGAAGGAGTCCGAAACGATTGTTTTAGGTGAATACGACTCTCTCGCAAGCAGCGTATCTCTGCCAAGCTCCATGATGTCTTGAATCATCCCTTCGACTTTCACCAGAGCTCTGTCTACACCATGTTTAATGGGCGGTAAAATTTCGACGACCTCGTCAAAAGAAGTTACTTGAGTCAAAGCATGAACGGAGCTTTTCAGCAAAGAAAAAGGCTTTCGTATGTCATGTGCCAGCATTTGAGTTGTTTGTGCGATTGCCTCAAAAGTATTTGCTCTTGTTAATTTGCGATGCTGCTCAACTATCGCTTGGCCCTGTTTTTGGACCAATTCTTCGATTTGAATTCTAGAATGGTACTTCTCTGTGATGTTTCTACGGCTAAAGATGTATGTGATAACTGAAAATGTATTTAATGTAATCATTAGCGGTGATAGCTGTCGGTCAAATGCTACAGAACCCGTGCACAGAAGCGTGGTGGTAAAAGATAATAGGTGAGATAGAATTAAAGTGCCATAAAATGTAAATCTACTGACTGGCATAATGCTCAATGCAAAGAAGAATTGTACTAAGCCAAAGACATAGTTAGAGTTAATATACTGGCCAACTATTGCCCCAAAATAATTTGAGTACCCTGAGATGTATATTGCAGATGCCCAAACCGTAACTTCGCGGACTTTCTGCCTTGAAGATCTTTTCGTCAGATAGTAGACGGTCAATATGTACGGAAGGTAGGTAGCTCTGATCACCAACCAGTCTATCCTAAAGGAGCCGTTGTTAATATCTTTGAGTGCCGACAGGTATACAATAATGGTAGCCAATACTACCATGAACTTCAAAATTTTGTCGTCGAGATCAGCAATAAAGTCGTTTCGTGAAGTAATTTCTTTCCTCATCAGCGATCCTTTGCTAGTGAACTGAACTGAGAATTTCTGCTTCTGCTGTTTGGCAGAAAGCGAATGTATTAACCTGCATTTCGTCAAGACATTTCGCTAATGGAGTATCGTCCGCTAAGAACATGGAACTGCAAAGATCGAGCATCCTTTCCAGATGATAATTGAATTGCGCCATTTCCCTTGGCGACAAATCTTCATTATGTTCAGAAATTATCCGCGACAAATAACTCGTATGGCGCGCTTCGTCTGACAAAACATTATGTAAAAATGAATGTGTTATTGGTTCGCCGCTGACACCGGAGAGAGCTTCTTCCATGCAGACTTTTCCGAACACCTCCACGACATAGGTTGCTACAAGCCACTCTGACAGCGATTGAATCCGTCGCATATTAGCAAAGTAGCGAATTATCTGACGCTGACTGACCTTCAATAGTTTGTCATTTACTTTGCTTGGGTATAGGTATGTAAAGAGCCTTTCAAAGCCTAGAGCATGCTTTCTTTCATCGCTCAAATGCGACTGGAGAAAGGTTTTCAGTCTCAATTCAGTAGCGGTCGATATCCTGTAGGAGAGACCGACTATAGACGTACTCTCAGCAAACGCAAGACTAGCAAGCAAAGGGAACCACTTCATCCGTTCGACTTCTGTCAAGTGTTTCGAGTGCGTTTTCGCCTGGCTAAAAATATTTTCGAGGCACCATTTCGACTGAAGAAAGTCTTGATCCTGGGTGTCCTGCGAAAGACAATCGGGACTATGAAAATCTGGGTGGGTGAGCATATCAAAGGCCCAATTTTGCCGCTAAATCATTCGGTATTGAGGTGGGCCTCTTTTCTTTCAGATCGATAAACAACGCTTTTTGTTTACAATCGATTAGCAGTATCTCATGTTGATTGAATATTTCAAAATGAAGAGAGCACCCATACTTGAACGCCTCACATGGGGTGATTCTCACCTTGAGAGAGTCGCCATACTTTGCCGGCTTTTTAAACGCGATTGCCGCTTCAGCAATGACAGCGCCTACCCCGATATTCCAGGCTTTAGAAAGCGGCCAATCTAATTTTTCCAGCATGGCAAAACGAACTTTTTCCATGATTTCAAACCACTTGTAATGGCTCACATGGCCCATATAGTCAATGTCGGTAATCTCTACTTTATATTCGACAGTCATTGGCACGATAAGCCCCCGGTATATCTAATAGAGTGCGTTTATGCTCTTTGAGTAAATTAAATGTAAGGCCTGAGTTGGAACTCTAAGTACCAAAATCAACGGATTCAGCAAGCGGGCTACAATTTCTATTAAAACAATTACAATTCTATGTGGCTTTTATGGATTCTATTTATTATTTTCGCCGTGTCAATATAATTAATTATAGAATTAAGATTGTTATCCCCAATAAAAGGCTTAATATCAATATGTTAAGAGGAAAACCTGTGCTGGTGCAGACAGATTACAACCCTTCCAAACTCGCGTTTCAGACTTGTCAGCCACGTGCCCGGCGCCGCCGAACGCGAAAAGCGGAACCGCGCGAACCCTAAAAACGATTGAAAATCAGCGAATGTGGAATGGGAGAATGTGGAATGGGAGACAGAGGGAGGGACAGTCGAACGCCCAACAATTCGATATAAGGGGACAGTCGAACGCCCAACAATTCGATATAAGGGGACAGTCGGACGCCCAATAATTCAGACGGCTTTGAGGGGGGCGCCGGTACGGTCGGTTAGTTCCTTTTGGAGGAGGTCTACCACTGGTTCGATGAGCTTTAGTTTTCTGTGCTCCTGGAATCCTAGGAGGATGAAAAGTGCATGCTCTAGGGTGAGAAGGGCATTGTCGTCGTCGTTGAAGCGGCGGTATTTGAAATTGCCGTTGTCGAAGATCACTTGGCTGAAGATGTTGGTGTCTGTAAACGAGAGGTTGAAGAACGCTAAGTTATTGTTTTCGGTTCGGCGCATGATGATTTCAGTGCCGCTTTCGCTGCTGTAGATTTCGAGGTTCTCGTCGATGCTTTTTCTTTCCATCAAATGTGGAGGGACTTTTTCCATGGTGGAACCGACGCGCAGGAACTCGAGGAAGTTTCGTAAGAACAACAACGTTTCGGGGCTTGAGTGAACGAAGCTGCAGCCTACCGCTCCGTTGTTTTCGTATATCGGCATGATTTCGCATTTGTGGTGCTTGTGGAACATGTGCAGGTTGACTTTGAGCGTTCGCTTATCTTTCAGGATATGTTTCATGCTGTCCCAGTCGGATTTGAGCGAAAGTCCGCCGTAGCTGAGGTCTTTGACAAAAATGGGACTGATTTGAACTCCGGTTAGCCATACAAAACCGTCGTCCAGGATGTTTTGGCGGGGAGTTTTTCGCCGGTTCTTTCTGTCCGAGCCTTCCGTTCCGCCGGGGAGATTTTCTTTTGATGTTGGTGCACTGAAAAGTTTTTTGAGAAAAGCGAGCATCCCTTCAACCTCTTCTACGACGCGCGTTCTTTTTTGATCTTCAACAGAGTCCGTGAGAATGGATTCATCTCAAAGGATCTATAAACTCCGCGTATACCAATTATACTATCACGATGGAGCATCCCTTGGACTTTTTCTTTCAACGACCCTTCCCACTCCATTGACATTGCTGAGGAAATTAGCTTAATTTTCGCTCCTGACCGAATGGAATCCTCGATCTTTTTGAGAAGTCCCAAAGCCCGGTCATACACCCGGCTATGTCCGATATCGATGGCGCGTTTGATGAAGACGCTGCCGAGGCCCGGATCTTCTTTGCGAATGTAGGCCAGTCCGACGTTGTAGTTCCCGATTGCTTTGAACTCGTCGTTGTCTTTCACGAGGGTGAGAAACTTCTTGTAGACTGAAATACCTTGATCGATATCGCCAACTCTGGTTTTGGACACGGCAAAGTTATTAAGAAAGATGATGGCTTCTTCTAAATTGTCTTTAGGTATGGTCGGCAGGTCGGCTTCGCTTTGAGCGGTGACCATAGCGTGTTTGAGAGCGGTTTCGACGACCGACGGACTGCCTGCGTCCAATCTCTCCGCCTTTTCAATGTTTTGCTTTGCGGCGTCGAACTTTTGCGATTCGAGATTGATCTCCGCAAGCTCACAAAGTCTGTCGATGTTTTGCGGAGACACCTGACAAACTTTTTCCATAAGGGTTGCTGAGGCCGCGAAGTCACCAAGTTTAAGAAGGGCTCGGCTTAGCAAAGCCATTGCGTCAATACTGTTCACCTGGAGGTTATTAATGTATTCGGACAATAACTTGACGGCGTCCTTATATTTTCTGTCAAAGAAAGCGAGGCTTCCCTCTAGGTATTTGAGTTTATGTTCGTCAACGTCCGGCATCATCTTATATTTTTCTATATAGAGGAGCGCATCCTCGCGTTGATTGTTGCGGAGAAAGGAGAGAACCTTTTTCTCCATCATTTTCGCTTCCGTTGGTTCTCTATATTGCTTGAGAGTCCATGCGAGACCCATCATGACTTGTTTTTCTCGAAGCGGTTTTTTGAGTACTTGGTAAACGGCCATGTCGCGAACGAGTGCGGCATCGCTTTTCACAAGTAGGGAACTAACAACGATAATGGGGACTTCTTTGAATCCGTGCGCTCTGATCCGCTGAATCAGGTAAGCACCCGAGAGACCCGGCAATTGCCATTCTTGCACGATTAAATGCGGCTGTTCTTTGCGCTCTTTGATGTGAAGCCAAGCTTCGTGGCCATTAAAGAATCTTTGGATGCTTTTGATGCCGAGCTTGCGCAAGGCTTCGATCACGACGCCCGCCTCAATATCGTCGTTGTCGACGACTACGGCATTCTCTATGTTGTACCGTTCCGCGAAGGTGCTTTCGTTTGCGACTTCCAAGCCAAGAAATTCGGCATGAACTTGCGCCACTCTTTCTGCAAAGGATGGATCGAGGAATTTGATTTCCTCCAAAAGCATTGTTCCTTTTCTCTTTTCCCCTGATGCAAAAAGCGCTTCTGCAAGATTCAACTTTTGGTCGTAATCGTCAAAGAAAATCGAAGTGAGACTTTTTTCCAAGTTGACGAGCTCGTTCCAACTTCGCATCTTCTTGAGATATTTCCTCAAGTACTCGGCCGAGATCTTAGTGTCGTCGTGCTTGTTGCGGCTGATCGCTTGCAGGAGTTCTCTAAATTCTTTTTCGATATAGCGGATACTGTATTCCGTGTTATGCCAGCTCATGAGACCTAATTCAAAGGCCGCCGGAAGGCAATGCATCTGCTCTGTGGTGAGGAACAACGACACCTTGGTGTTGTCCCATTCCCACGCCGAATATAGATCCTTCAGGAAGGACAGTCCGTTTAACTTTTCGGATTCGTGCAAGGTGGATAATATCCAGTCGGGCTGATGATCTTTGCCGTACTTCATGCGAAGGGATTCGAAGTTGCGAACGACGTCGAAATGTTCGAAACCTAGTTCGCGCAATGCGGTCTTCAACGCCTGCATCACGCCTTCGCGGTGGTCGACGATCACTATACGCGCCTTGCAATTTGCAATTTCGTGAACGCTGGGTCGTCCCATCTCAGTCCCCCACTTGGATATCGTCGAATGTGGCTAGGAACTGCACCAGATCGGTGTCTCCGGCTACGAGGAGGCCTACCCTGCAGGTGGACGAAAGCTCGTCTAACAAGGCACCCAGTTGGGTTTGTCGGCTGACCCATCTTATCTCGAAGGTGAGTTTGCCGCTCGGGGTATCAAGATAGAGTTTTCCGCCAGCTTTGGGAATAGGATCGAGTAGCAACCCTAGGCCGTGTTTGGATACGTCAACGCAGATGGCTTCGTAAACGTCGCCGGAATCGCTGGTAAGGTTTCCCGGCAAAGATCCCGTGAGTTCAAATCTCGTCTGCGTGCGACGCTCGTGTTCTACCGTAACTTTTTTCTTGGCCACTCGGTTGTACCTCTAGAGAATAGGACCGTTCTCTTTATGCTTTCGACCGTTCCTTCAAATTGTTTAGACTTCCGAAAGATCCTAACCACGCGGAATCAGTGTCGGGCCTTGATTTGGCTTGTGAAAAGGTTCGTTCTTGCCTAAATTCCAAGTAAACCACCTCAACCAGGAGCAATACCCATGAACACAAGACAAATAACCGAACTACTTGGCGGTATCGGCATTGCCCTCGCTTTGCTCGCACCCTCTGTTTTCGGTCAGACGGCGCAGGCTGAACGCAACAAACGACGTCTCATCCAAACCGGTGAATGCCAGAACTGCGATCTAAGACGCGTCGACTTGCGTGGCGAGGATCTTCGGGGAACATATATTCAAGGCGCTGATCTTTCGGACGCAGATTTGAGCCAAGCCAACCTCAGGGGTGCGCACCTGCAACAAGCGACGCTCACGGCCACCCGCCTCGTCGGAGCAAACCTCCAAGGAGTCGAATTCTCGCGCGCTACGCTTAATAACGCCAATCTAACAGACGCATTCCTTGCGGACGCCTTTTTAACGCGCGCCGAACTGCGTGAGGCCAACCTGACGGACGCCGATTTGACCAAGGCACGCATGGAAGAAGCGGATATGTCCGAAGCAATTTTCGACGACGCAACATTTCGCAATGCGATCGCGACCAATGCTATCTTCTATAAAGCGTCTTTCAACCGAACGGAACTTACAGCAATAAGCGCCAAAGGCGCGGACTTTCGTTTCGCAAAATTGGACAACACCTCCTTGCAACGCGGCGAATTCATCGCTGCGACGTTTAAGCGAGCCAACCTAACCGGCGCTAATCTTGACTTCGCCGACCTGCGGCAATCGGACTTGAGCGTCGCCAATCTGTCGGGTGCACATCTTTCGAATGTCAAAGCCGAAGACACCAACCTCATCCTCTCGGATCTCACCAATGCCGTCGCGCGGCAAACCAACTTCTCGAGATCAGATCTCTTTAACGCAAAGGTCGCCGGAATCGATTCCGCAGGATCGGACTTCTGCGACGCGATTCTCCCTGAAGGAACAACGAGTTCCTGTGACCAAATCAGGGGGAAGGAAAAACTTACGCGAAAATAAGTTTTAATGAGAAAAGAATACCCTAGTGATATCCAACCCTTAAAATAAACTTCGAAAAGACCTGATTTTTATGCCGAAACCAAGCCCAGTGCTCCAAAGATAAAGGAGCGCTGACTTGGACCACTAGCTTAGAGAACACGGTCAATGAAACGTCTAAACCTCATCATCAGAATATCCGCAGCAAGCTTCTGGCTTGCTTCATGCGGCGCTGAACCGCCTGAAGTGCCAAGCGTTTCCGCGGTTGATGACGGCAACATTAACGGCGAAAATCCAGGCGGACCAGGAAATAATCAAAATCCAGATGGTTCAGGCACAGTATTACCTCTGCGACTGACTACAGAACCCGTGGCGCCTTCGCATGTATACTGTCCAGAGGGCGGCACCCATATAATGTGGTATGCCGACGTCAACAAAGATAACGCCCTCGATTCCAAAGACTTCATTCGTCAATCAACATTTCTGTGTTATGGACAAGGAACCAATCAGGTAACAGAGGAAGTACCCAATCCGGATTTGTCCGTTATCGAAGAAAACGCGCCGGCCGGCACAGGCGACTGCAAAAACAGCGGCAGCAATAAGACCGTTGTGATCGACAAAGACAAAGACTCCCGAAAAGGCAAAGGCGACATCGCGGAAACGCTGACGCTTTGCAATAATTCTAAGTCAAAATTTGCTCTGAGCGGGTTCGAGCTCAAGACAGAGCAACGGGCAGTCGGCAAAGGCCACTCCCAGTGTTCCCTAGGCGGCGTTGAGCACATCGTCTTTGCCGATCGCGATATTTCCGGCAACTTCTCCAAAGCCGATTCTCTGGTGTCCGTATCGTTTCTTTGCACGCTTGGCGATGCCGTGTCTCACGAGGCATTCGGACAGGTTGTCACAAGCCTGACAGCGGGCGACTCGACCTGCAGCGCGGACGGCGTTGAAGTCGTAGCGTTTATTGATACCGACAATGACACTGTTTTCTCGGACAAGGATGACAAATACGCGGAAACGCTTTGCGCTAATCTTCCCGGGCCGAAACCTGTAGCGTTCCATGTGAGCGCGGTGTCAAAAAACAAAATGAAAGTCCGCATAAACCTTGCGGGTTCGGATCCGAGCGGCAAAAAGATTATTGATTATAAAATCACTTCTACTGTTCCGCCTTCTCAAGGAACGTTGACGGTAAAAGGAACTCCTCCTACCGTGGATTTTGAACCGAACAATAATTTTGACGGCGTTGCGACCTTCACCTATCGAGCTGTGAACGAAGAATATGCCGTAAGTGAAGACGCTGTTGCGACGGTCTATGTGAAAAAACCTCGGGCGCTCTTTATCACCAGTCAAATTCCGGGAACAGTAATCCTGAGACAGTCGGACGACGACGACATAGAGGATCGTCTTATCGATATGGGATTGGGCGGCAGAATCTACTACGGTACAAACAACGTCACTGCGAACGAGGCCGAGGGGTACGATCTTGTCATCATTAGCGGGTATGCTTATTCGCAAGATTTGCTTGCCGGTGCGAAAGTGCCCATCCTCACGCTGTCCTCTCAGCATTATTCGCGTCTCAATCTCGCCCCAGGGGAGATTGTTGACAACATGACCCAGTTTACGATCACCACGCCCAATCATCCTCTCGCCGGATTGCTCTCGGGGACCGCTGCTCCGTTCCGTAACCTGACGGGACTGAGCTTTCCGAAGAGCTTAGATCCCGCAGCGCAAGTCATGGCTAACGTTGCCGGAAAGCCGAACGATGCAGCACTCTTCCTTTTTGAAAGCGGCGCAAAGCTACTTGACGGAACTAACCTGCCAGCCCGCCGAATCGGTCTTGCGCAGCCCTACGATCCCGATCCGGCCTCGGGCAGTTACTTTCGGTTCACCCCAGACGGTTTGAATCTGTTGGAAGCAGCCATCCTCCAAGCGTTAGCGAGAAATACACCCTAGAATTGTCGGTTACCGCCGTTTCTCGTTCTCTCAAAATGAAATATAAGAAACTGAAATTACCGCTGGTTACAAGAAGCTGCCAAAGTTTTCCTGAAGAAGTGACGACACAAAACTAGTAGGGCAACAGTCCTTACTAATGATTTAGAGGAGAACGTCATGTTTACCGTAATGGGAAAGAAGAGCTTAAGCCCATCACTACTTTTGTTATTGATGGTTTCATGTGGTGACAGCTCTCAATTTGCGTCTGGCAACAACACCCGGAATGCCGAAGCGGTACCTGAGCCGAAACAAGAAGTCTTTGAAGACGATATAGAAGAAATTTCTGATGAGTTCACCGTCACCGTGACGGAGAAGGCGAACGCGCCCGTTGACATTGTGTTTCTAATTGATACCAGTCCCAGCATGGACGCGGAACTACTCTACCTAAAAGATTCCATGCAGACGTTTATGGATGAATACAAGAAACAAAACATAAAAAATGAGCAGCTTTACATCGTTAGTGCTCCAGACTTTGCAATGCCGAGCACTATTGATCCATCGACGTATGCACGCTACATGAACAGGGTTTGGAGCAACGACGCGCTAGATGTCTATCACGACTTGCTTTCGCAAGGTAAATTTCGGCCCAACGTCAGTCGGGAAGTCATTGTTGTAACAGACGACAATTTGATCTGGCAGGACTCAACCGATAACATCGGAGAAAAAGCCGCGGATTTTGTTGCAGCTCTCGCCGCCGATTTTGGCGCCGGTGAAGTAAAAAATACCACCATCAATGGAATTCTTGGACTTCCCGGTGGTAAATCCCGTTGCGAGATTTATGAAGAAGGCACCGAATACTATGAGCTTGCAGGTTTTAAACCGAATGCAGCCAAAAACGGATTAGAGCCAATAAAGGACAGAAGCACCCTTCTCTCTAGACCTGGGATGCTACTCGATCTATGCGACAAAGATTGGAAGAAGATGGTGACACAGCTGGCAACACATATTGCGACCAAAGAAACCAACTACACTTATACTTTGAGCCAACCTCTAGTCGACGCGGAAAAAGTAGTGGTCAAAGTCGATGGCGTCGAGCTTCCCGACACCCACTATGATATTGACTTTGAAAAGAATCAGATAACATTTGAAAAGAATATGGCCCCTGCCCCGGGCAAATCGTTTACGGTGACTTACACCACTAAGGTTAAAAAGTCTTAAGAATTGGCAAGTTACCTGAGTATTTGTTTCAATCCGTATTGACATTTGGCATAATGCGCTTATTAATGATGCTTGGTTCAGTTATCTCAAACCATGGAGAACATCATCATGCGGCGCATTTTTCTCTTCATTCTAACGAACTTTTTGGTCCTCGTGACGATTTCCCTCGTCATCAATCTCTTGGGAATCCAGCCTTATCTGACAGCTCAAGGCATCAACTACGAGAGCCTCATGCTTTTTTGCGCCATATGGGGCATGGGCGGAGCCTTTATTTCCCTGCTCTTGTCGAAAACGATGGCCAAATGGATGACGCGCGCCCGCGTTATCGATCCCAATAGGGCTTCATCCGCCGAACAAACCGTGTATCAAATGGTCGATCGCCTCGCGAAAAGCGCCGGTTTGTCCAAAACTCCGGAAGTTGCGATCTATGATAGCGCCGAGGTGAATGCTTTTGCGACGGGACCGTCTAAGAATAATGCTTTGGTCGCCGTTTCTGCTGGTTTGCTCAACAGGATGAACAAAGACGAACTCGAAGGCGTCCTCGGGCACGAGATTGCTCACGTCGCCAACGGCGATATGGTGACCATGACGCTCATCCAAGGCGTCATCAACGCCTTTGTCATGTTCTTTGCGCGAATCGTGGCTTTTGCGCTCTCCAACGCCATGCGCCGGGGAGACGACGAAGGACCGTCTTATTTCATGCAACATATGCTCGTGCTGGTGTTTGACATCCTTTTCGGCATCCTTGGTTCTATTGTCGTATGTTACTTCTCTCGACTACGCGAATACCGTGCGGACGTAGGCGGCGCGCAGTTCGCGGGCCGTCACAAAATGATCGCCGCCCTTCAAGCGCTCATGCCGGTAAAGAACATGGTCAGCGACGAACACCAGGCGCTTGCGACACTCAAGATCTCTGGATCTCCCAAAGGTTTGATGGCGCTTCTGATGTCGCATCCCCCGCTTGAAAAACGGATTGAGAAACTGAAGATGTACGCCTGACCTTACGCTGCTATATGCAGCTCTAGGAAGAGCGGGAAGTGATCGGAACTTTGAAATGTCGTCGCGATCCAAGCTTTGGTTACGCGCAAGCCTTTGACAAACACATGATCGAGCGAGGAGAGCATCGAACGCTTCTCCTCCGCAAGAGGCACTCTTTCGAGACCAATTCTTGCCAGCGTGTCCGTGATCGCTCGCAGGTACATCGGCGTGAAAGTGTTGAAATCACCGCCTAAGATGATCGGCCCTTTATGTGCTGGAATCTGGCTGATCAAGAACTCCATTTCTTCGACGGCAATATTGGTACGTCTTATCAATGTGGCGTGAAGGTTGATCACCATGAGAGGATCGGGATGGTCGGCAATGGGGTAAGTCGTGACAAGCGCGACTTTCGGAGTTTTGAAAACCGGTTCGGGAAATTTACAAACTATTCTCATGGGGCTATCGGCCGCAGCGACCCGGCTCAGTGTCATAACTCCGTCTCGCAACCCGTCCTGGCGCATATAAGACGCCGCATGCATGAGCTCAATGCCGGGTTGTTGGAAGGTTGTCAGGCTTCGAGGAGAAATCAACGCCTCTTGAGTCAGGAACAAATCGCAGCGAAAACACATGACTCGAAAATCATGTTCGAAGAGCACGCCGCCCGAGCCTTTGCACATGTTCCACACGCCCAACCGCAAAGACCGCCCCGGCAAGGCGGTAAGACTGGTGGTTCCGAACCGCAAAAAAGCTTCTTTGTCGTCGAGCTCCTTAATCTGCCACGCTTGACGAAGATGCGTCAAGAGCGCTGCGTAGGAGCGGCGCGGTCGACGTTTAAATTTGGTAATATAGAGCATCACACACCCGGGTTACTTTTACCTTTTTACCCTTCTTTGCGTTTCGGCAGCAAAAGAAAAAGGCTGAGACATGAATCCTCAGCCTTCAAAAATTATACCTCTGAGCAGAGAAGTTATTTATTTTCGCTCAGTCGATCGTTGATCCAGTCTTGGAAATAAGAAACCCGCGTATAAAGCCCCGACAGGTTTTCCCTAGCGCAACCAAACCCGTAGCTCACAATGCCAGTAAGGTTCATACGGCCATTTGCCACTTTTGAGAACAAGGGTCCGCCGGAATCGCCCTGGCAAGAATCCTTGCCCCCTTCTTTAGGGCCAGCACAAATGTGCGATTCGTTGACAATCATTTGCTCCACTTCAAAATCCTGCCCGTATTCTTCTTTTAGTTTGTCTTCCATCGCTATGAAATCTTGTACGCAGTCCTTGGCATCGCGAACGGGTAATGCCACTTGATGAAGGATTGGCGGCGTTAAGATATCCTTTTCCTTCAGTACGCCCCAACCAATGACATCTGCTGAATCGTTGACGGCAGGAATGTCTTCCGAATCGTTTAGTTTTAGAGGAGCTTTAGTAGCGGGCTTTTCTAGGATCAAAATGGCAAGATCGTTCAACAGAGTGCTTTCGCTGTAACCTTCGTGGATCTTCTCCCCAACAACTTTTATTTCTTCCCCCTGAGCGGGATCATTGAGGTCCACCGCACCAATCCGGACTTTATCGTGCATTTGCGGCTTCACGCAATGCGCAGCGGTCAAAACCACTTTGGGAGCTACCAAGGTACCACCGCAAAAATGGCCCACTCTGTCATTCTGAATAGATACTATCCACGGAAAAGCCTTGAGATCTGTGACGGGCGCACCGCCGACGATCTTCGTTTCCGACTGTTCTTCCGTACGACCGCAGCCTAAAACTGCTGTAAATATCAGGGTTAATCCTAGGACATGTCTTGTATTCATAACTCCCCCTTTGACAACCGATTGACTGACCAGTCAGCCAATTTCCTCTATTCCTAACACCACGCTTTTGGTAACACAAACGTTATTTAAGAATTTCTCATTTGTCATTGCTGATGCGGGGAAGGATTCAAGGGGGATGATGTCCCCCTTGCTTCAGCGGCTCTCTTAGAGTTGCTCGTTAACAAAGCCCCAGTTGACGATGTTCCAGAAGGCATCGACATAGTTGGGTCGGTTGTTACGATAATCGATATAGTAGGCGTGTTCCCAGACATCGCAGGTGAGAAGCGGCTTTTTGCCTTTGGTCATGGGATTTTCAGCGTCTTTACTTTGTTCGATGGACAATTTGCCGGAAGAGTCTTTCACAAGCCAAACCCAGCCGGAACCAAACAGGGTTTTCGATTTTGTCGAAAACTCATCTTTGAATTTATCAAAACTGCCAAAGCTCTTTGTGATTTCCGTTGCGATCTTTCCGTCCGCTACGGGCTTCCCTTTTGGGCTCAAGCAATTCCAGTAAAAAGTGTGATTCCAGATCTGGGCCGCGTTATTGAAAACGGGTCCAGAGGAGGTTTTGATGATGTCTTCCAACGATTTGTTTTTATATTGAGGGGCTTCGGTTTCGATAAGAGCGTTGAGCTTATCGACGTAAGCTTTATGGTGCTTGCCGTAGTGATATTCAATCGTTTCTTTGGAAATAGTTGGACTCAAAGCATCCATTGCATAGGGAAGTTCCGGTAATTTAAAAGTCATGTCTTCTTCTCCTCACAAGATAGTTAGTTATTTTCATTAACATAATCCTTATTCTGGTGTCCATGCCTAACCATCTGGCTATTCGCACAGCGGGCGCGTCACCCCTAGCCGCCCCCCAACATGCCCCTTTGGGGAAAAACGAACCCTTGGTGTTTTCGCAAAAACCAACAAACGCACCCTATCTTATCAACGCACTCCGCCAATTGGCTCCAACGAGGCGAGCGCACCTTCCTAAGCAAAATGACCAAAGCGTCCGAAAACTTAAGAGAGAATTACTAACTTGCAAGGCATTATGTTCGACAAAAACAGATCATTGTTCTCAGCGCTCATTATTTACTTCGTGGGCATTTCGTTGACCATCGTTGGTCTGATCTCGTTTTTGTCTTCTCGCAGCCTCGAGAAGACGGTTGTCAAAGGCGTGGAATCCATCTTCTTTTCCATGATGCGCCAATCGTCAGACCATCTCTCCAAGGAATTTGAAACCTTTCACCAGCAAGCTCGAACGCTGGCGGCGTCACCGTCTCTCATGCAGCTTATCAATGCTCCCAACTTCGCGCGTGATGCATGGCAAACGCAGGTCCAATCAGAGCTTCAGCAGTTTCTCAAGGACAACTTGGCCATCGAGGCGATTCAATTCATCAACTTGCGCGAGAATAACCAGTTTAGCGTGCACCGAGATTGGTACTCCGGTCTCGTTGACACCAATGTGGACAACCAGCTTGTCCACGATGTAGCCACACGCCTCAACAAGAGCAAAACTTTTCCGTTTCTGATGGAACTCATGCCGTCACAAGTGACCGGCAAAAAAGTGATTCCGATAATTCACCCTGTCGGGACGATCGACGAGTCTCAGGGCTATACTGCCTACCTACAAATCGACGTGAGCATCGAGTATATCGGCAAAATTCTCAAATCGATCGAAAGCTCGCTCAGCTCCGACAACACCATTTCCGCGATCTTGATTAACGAGAACGGCACGGTGTTGAGTTCGTTTGGTCCCATGGCAAGTTGGTTCTTAAAGGAATTCAAGAATGACCTGAAGAGTCTTGGATCGTCTTCTGACCATCCGTTGGTGAAAATAACATTAAAAGAAGGAAGCGAGGAGGTACCGTACGAAATCTACACCTTCTCCGCCAACGAACTAAAATGGTCGATCACGATTCTGATACCCAAGAACCTTATTTTTGGCGAAGTCTATACGTTGCAACGAAGTCTCGTCGTCATCGTATTCTTGGGAATGCTTGTGACAATTCTTCTCGCTTTCTTGGTTTCCCGCTCCGTCACGCAACCTGTCTCGAACTTGATCGACAGCACGAAAGCTATCCAGCTCGGCAATTTGGACCTGGCGCTCCCACCTAAATCGTTCAAAGAAATAAACATTCTCAGCGCCCACTTTGGCAAAATGGCCGCGAGGCTTAAAGAAACAATTGCCGAAAAGATCAAGGAGAGCGAGGAGAAGGCATTGCTGCAGCATGAGTTGGCAACTGCGGGCCTTTTGCAAACGATCTTCTTACCCAAGAAAGTTTACGAGACATCTCACTTTGATCTTCACGCCTATTTCCAACCGGCAAGCGCCGTCGGAGGCGACTGGTACGCCTATTACCTCACAAAGAACAATCAATTGCATATTCACGTCGGGGACGTTACGGGGCACGGAACCGCATCCGCATTGCTTGCGGCCTTTGCGAAAGGCGCCACGGATATGATCTATGAAGAATTTCAGAGAAAGGGGCAGGAAGTCCCTCTCGAATTTTTGCACTTCAACCTTCATAGTCTTCTGGCAAAGGATGACCACACGTCAAACCTCATGACGCTCTTTTCATTGTCGATTGACCTCAATACCAAGGAGCTCCGATATATTAACTCAGGTCACATGCCGCAAATCCTGTCCACGAGCGATAATAAGAAACCAAAACTGCTCTTACGAACCCAATCGTCGTCTCTTCTAGGGTTTGGCAAGAAAAACGCACCGGAACACCTTCAGTCATTTATCGTCGAGGGCGGAGAGACGATTCTGCTTTATTCCGACGGCTTGTTTGAAATTCCGAAACGAAGCGGCGATAAATTCTCTCTGAAGACGATTGCCAGATTTTTTCAAGAACGGTGCAACATGAGCGCGCAACAAATTTCCGAAGAGATCAGAGCTGAACTCGATCTCGGCCGCGACGCAGCTGCTCCGGATGACATCACCTATATAGTTCTCAAGCTGAAAATCGGGCAATCGGGGATATTGGCGGGGTAATCGTCCTCGATCCTCTCAGATGCTGTCGTCGAATATTCGACAGAGATCCTTCACTTTGTTCAGAATAAATCGTTACGCCTTTGGCGCAAAGGTTTAGTTATCTAGAATAGATAGGCTGCGCAGGTAGTCGTTGTAGGAAATTCCGTATTCTTGTTTAAAACAAGTATCAAACGTGCCGTTTTCTTTCCCGTTCTTTACGAACTTATTAAGCTCTGCGGCAAGCGTGGGGTTGTTCTTGGCAATCATCCACGCGAATGGAGCTGAATCTCCGATCGCGAATCCGAACCCCAATTGACCGTTGGCTTTAATGTCATGGAGTGCGTATGTGGACGGATAAATGGCGAAATCGGCTTTGCCTGAAATCAGGCCCTCCAAGTCATTGTCTTGCTGCTGCTGCATTTTCGCCAAGACTATATTTATCTTATACTTGCCGGCGATTTCTTTGAGCATGGAATGCTGAGAAGTGCCTTCGTTAACAACAACCGTTTTGCCCGCGAGATCGACCACGGAATCGGGCTTTTTCATTTTGTTTTTGTTGTAAACAACGATCTGTCTTGCATGGGTCAGCTTGATGTAGTCGCCTAGTTTTTCGCGCCATGGCAAGAAGTTGAATCCGTCGAGGCCTATATCGTTGTGCTCGAGATATTCAGGCATATAGGCAAGGGATGGGTCGGTCATCACTTTGTGAATGTCGTATCCAGGCTTCTTGAAGTACTCGAGGAAGTCGTGAGTTCGCCATTCGACGACAAGTTTGAGACCCTGATCTTTTGCAAACCGCGACATCAAGCAATAGTGAAAGCCTCGGATCTCGTTTCCAACTTTTTGAGAAACGCCCGGTCTGTTTCTGGTCGCAACCTTCAACTCGCCTGATTTTTTAATTTCTTCGAATGTTCGAGCGTAGAGAGGCGCCGCATCTTGGATTGCAGCCAAGAGGATAAGGCTTTTTGCTAGTTTTGACGCCCAATTTTGAATCATTCGACCCTTTCCAAGGTGCTGAACCTGGGTAAGTATCGGAATCCTCAGGACGAAACTTAAGGCTTTTTTGGGGGCGAGGTATTTTTGCGAAAATTCGCTGATTTTTCGATAGTTCCTATTTCCTTCAAATAAAATCACGTGTATAACGTGAAAATCCATTAACCACCCCGGGGAGAACCAGGAATGATTGTTACCGCCGAATACATTTGGATGGACGGTGCCCGTCCAACTCAAAAGCTTCGTTCTAAGACAAAGGTCATTGAAACAGCTGCCGCCGACAAGGCGCAACTCACTGATTTTCCAGATTGGAACTTTGACGGGTCTTCAACTTACCAGGCGAGCGGCCACAGCTCTGACCTCGTCCTCAGACCGGTCAACTTCATCGCTAACCCGCTGGAAGGGGAAACTGGTTACCTCGTTATGTGCGAAGTATTCAACCCGGACGAAACTCCTCATATGTCGAATACCCGCGCCGAATTGCGACGCGCTCTTGAAATGGGCGGCGCTAAAGAAGAGCCTTGGTTTGGATTCGAACAAGAGTACACGCTGTTCAAAGGCCGTACTCCACTCGGTTGGCCTGAAGACGGATACCCCGCACCACAAGGTCCTTTCTATTGTGGCGTTGGATCGGATGAAGTTTTCGGAAGACACCTGGTCGAAGACCATCTGCAGGCTTGCTTAAAAGCGGGACTGATGATTTACGGAACTAACGCGGAAGTTATGCCTGGCCAATGGGAATTCCAAATTGGTCCGCGCGGATTTAAGAACGACAAACTCGAAGCTCTCAATATCTGTGACCATGTATGGCTAGCGCGCTGGTTGCTTTACAGGATTGGCGAGAATTATGGCGTTACCGCAACGTTGTATCCAAAGCCAGTTAAAGGCGACTGGAACGGCGCGGGACAACACACGAACTTCTCTACGAAGAGCATGAGAGATAAAACAAAGGGTATGCAGGCCATCGAAAGCGCTATTTCTGCTCTTTCTAAACGTCACAATGAGCACATCGCTGTTTATGGCGACGGCCTCGCTGAGCGTCTTACAGGACTGCACGAGACATGTCATATCACCCAATTTAGGCATGGTGTTTCGGACAGGGGTGCTTCTATCAGAATCCCACTCAACGTTTCGAAACAAGGTTACGGTTATCTTGAAGATCGCCGACCTGGCGCGAACGCAGATCCTTACCAAGTTGCGGCTCGCATCTTGAAAACCATCTGCAACATAGACTAATTTTTTCCGCCAAAAAAAGAGTCCCAGGCGCAAGCGCTTGGGACTCTTTCTATTTGCCAAAAACCTAGAAAAAATTAGGCAGCAGGAGGAATAAAACGCAGGCCGTACCCTTGTGTAGGAGTACTTCCTAGCCTGATAACTCTAGCGATCGATTTATAATACTTTGACGTGCCAAAGGGCTTTATGTAGAGGCGAACGACTTCGTTTTCGCCGAATATTTGTTGGCTTGCCGATACAAAAATTCCAGACTTTGAAATGTTCTGCGCTTGCCCCATGACGTATTTGCCGTTTTTGTGAAGAACGACCTTTGCTCGAAACGGAAATCTTAGGGTAACCCTCGGCTTCTTGAACTTCAGGATAGACTTCACTTGGGGAGTCACCGCCGACCTTTTAATGGTGCTCGGTTTCATCGCCGGAAGGTCGCTTCCTGGGGTTGCTTTTGGTTCGGTAAGTTTTTTATCATATTCCTTAACCTCCAAGCTTTGATCCATGAGCTTGAGCATTGCCAAAATTGAGTCCAAGGAATTATGAGGTAATTGTTCCACGGGAGGCTCCTCTAAAGTCCGCAAGGGCGTTTCGGACAAACACCAAGTTTCTTGACGAATCCTTGGAAATTCACCTTATTACAACGAGATACAGTTCTGTGAATTTTTGAAGAAATAGGGAGATGCCTTGGCAGTCAACGATTTCGTCTAAAGGATTTCGTAACCTTTACGAAAACCAATATGAAGACTGTCGGGGGTATCCATGTCAGGACTGAGTCAAGCTATTCGTCAAAAGAGATTTAAGGTCACCAAGGACAAAGAAGTATTCTTTGTTTTTGATTCGCCAACCGGCAGTCAATTTCGGGTTGCCGTAGACAACTGTTCTTTGTCGGGCATCGGCGGTTATCTGAAAGGGCAGCTTCCGAAAAGCGAAGGTTTGGAGCCGGGAGAGATCATGCCGAGCGCCAAAATAGTTGTCGGCGATAAAGAAATATTTCTGGGGCGAACCGTCCTTCGGACCGTGAAGCAAGGCGAAAAGGAAGTTTATCTCGGTATGTCCACCGTCGATAAGAAGCTTCCTATCGATGGAGCATTGAGCCACTATGTTGACTACGATCCCCATAGCGGAGTCGCTCCTTGGGGTTTTGAAATTAGTCCCGAGAAGTTCAATCTTGCTAACTTTGTCGAGGCGGAACAATCCAACGTCGACCTTCTTGCCCGGTGCAATCAATTTGCCATCCTATTCAATGAATGGAAAAAGGCACCGCAGTATCTTTACCACAACGTTCGAACAGCATCGAAAGGCGTGCGATTCAACTTGCAACGGCGCCGCAAGCAAACACGCAACGACTACATCGTGATGGGTTCGAACGACTACCTTGGCATGGCATCTCATCCCAAAGTTTTAGACGCTGCAAAACAAGCGATCGACAAATATGGTTTGGGATCTACTGGATCACCTGTCGTATCCGGGCTTACGGACATTCATGAAGAGTTGGCCGAAATCATCGCCCGAATGCTTAAAAAAGAAAAGGCTCTCCTATTTAATACCGGTTTTACTGCCAATTTAGGAGCAATGGCGGCTCTTACGAGCGAACAAGACCTTGTGGTGGCGGACCTTATTTCTCATGCTTCGCTTCATGACGGTCTCAACACTTGCAAAGCGACGACTCGATATTTCAAGCACAACTCGATCGAACACTTGGACCGTACTCTGGAGAAATTTAGAGGGGAAGCCGCTGGTGCGCTCGTCGTGACAGAGGGCGTATTTTCGATGGACGGAGATCTATGTTCTCTTCCTGGAATTGTTAAAACCAAGAAACAACACAATGCCCGTTTGTACATCGACGAAGCTCACTCCCTTGGAGTCGTCGGAGAAAATGGCCTCGGAATTTGTGAAAAGCACGACATGTTCAACGACGTTGATATAATCATGGGAACCCTGTCCAAATCATTCGGGTCAATCGGAGCCTTCGTTGCATCGTCAAAAGAAGTTATCGATTGGATTCACCATTTCTCTAGGCCGTTCATCTTTTCGTCGTACTTTCCTCCCGCAGCCGCGGCCGGAGCCCTGGCGGCTATTAAACTCTTTCTGGACGATAAGGAAATCTTTCGTTCGCTCAAGAACAATATTCGCCATTTCGTAGAGGGTGCGCGAAACCTCGGTTTCAAACTCGACCCGAATCACGAAAGCGGCATTATTCCTATAGTGATTGGCGACGAGGCAAAGGTTGGCCTGATGAACCAAGTGCTCTTAGAGGCTGGTGTTTTCGTTCCGCCGATCGTTTATCCGGCTGTGAGCCGCAATGCGAGTCGTTTCCGTTTTACGATTATGGCCACTCATACACAGTCGGATCTAGACTATGCATTGAACAGTTTGGAAAAGGCGATGGAAAAGGCGAACTTTGTACCGGCTCAATTGGAAGACGGCAAGAAAGAATCTGCCGACGAAAATGGCATTAGGTTGGTAGCAAAACAACAAAAATCTGCCTAGACAGGAATTAACTTTGACACTCGACTCTATAGCAATCGGATTTCTTATGACCCTGAGCAACATGCTCGGGGTAGAGCAGATTCCTGCCTATGATCCTGCGGTGTGGACTGTAACGTCGCCTTGGGTTGAAGAAGGTGGCCTCTACAAGTTTGAAGCTCATTCAACAGCGATGATCGAGGCTTGTCAGAAAAATCCTCAGAACTCGATAGAATTTCCCAACGTCATACAGGGTGCACATCAAATCTATATTGATGAATCTAAAATTAACTCCCACGGAAGCCCCGACTTTGCGAAACCAGTCCCCTTCTACGGAGTACCTCTTTTCTCGTGTGAGAACTTTGTGGGTGGGAAAACGCTTGTTTGGAAGGCATATACCAATAGCCTTTACTTTGCGAGATTTCATTACTTTCCTAGGTTAACGGACGGCTATCCTGCAACTAAGTTCTTTGGGGAAACCCTTCACATTGCTGCAGGGGCCAGTCTGCTTTTTATGGCTGTCTTTGGTGCGCTTATTTTCTGGCGAAAAGTATCTCTCTCGTTGGCCATTGGTTTGCCACTAGCCTGTGTGTTCTTTGCTTTCTATTTCGTAAGTTCAGTAGCTCCGTCTTTCGGACTCCCGTTTGATATGCTGACGACGCACAAGATTTCAGACGCCAGTCTATGGATCGGTGCTGCGCTTTTCTTTTACGTTATACACAAACAAAATCTGATAAGCCGCTTGATGCATCGGATATATCTGAGCGTCAACCTCGTTGCTTGTCTGGTGATTTTTGCGGGAAATTCAGTCAACGCAGTACAGTTCGGGACGAGCTTGCCGTTCGGACTTACCTTCGCGGTGATTGGCATGGCGGTGTTTACGCTTCTTACGAAGGGTAGCGGGGGTTCTAGTTTTCTTTTGCCGATACTAAGCTTGGGCTTCTTCGCCATTTCCTCCATTAACGACATGCTGCTTGTGTCGGGCGTCGCGGCGACCATTCCCCTCTTCCCGATTGGGATGGTGGGTGGATTCTTGTTCTTGGCGCTTTCCGTCAATGATTCCATTATTCAGACTTACAAGGAACGGGACTACCTACAGCACAACCTTGAGATCGAAGTAAATAGGAAAACCCAAGAGCTTCAGACCCAAAGTGCCGAGCTTGAAAAAGCGATGGCGACGCTGAAGAACACCCAAGCTGAATTGATCCAGAATGCTAAGCTTGCATCGTTGGGAACTCTGTCCGCGGGAATAGCGCACGAGATCAACAACTCGTTGAACTATGTCAACGGGGCCTTACCGGCACTTAGAAAAATAATGTTGAGTAAAGAGTTTGAAGATCAAAAGAAAGCGGAAAAGCTTCTGAATGTCATGACGGAAGGCTTGCAGCTGACTTTTGAAATCATCAAGAGTCTGCGCAGTTATTCTGGAATGAATCAGGCGAAATTTAATCACGTCGAGCTTGAAAAGCTACTCGGCGGCGTTCTTACAATCATTCGCAGTAAGCTGCAAAAGGATATCGAAATCGATCTAAGAATAGAGCAAAAGGCGCAGGTCTATGGAAGCGTCGTTGGACTCAACCAAGTTTTCATGAATTTGATCAGCAATGCGATCGACGCCATGCCCAAGGGCGGCAAGCTTACTATTAGCGCAAAGACGCGAGACAACAAACTGCAAGTAACCGTAGCCGACACAGGAACCGGAATCAAGTCTGGAGACATGGAAAGAATCTTTGATCCGTTCTTCACCACCAAAGCCGTTGGTTCTGGCACTGGAATTGGCCTCCATATTGTAAAGATGGAGATCGATAGGCATAAAGGCAACATCCTTGTTGAATCCAAGGAAGGTGCAGGCACAAGCTTCCATATCACGCTGCCCGTCTTCGACAGTACTGTTGAGGAGGCTGCATGACAAACACGAAACCAATTATCATATATGTTGACGATCAGCCGCATAACCTGACTATCTTCGAGGCAAGTCTTCCCAGCGAATGGCAGGTCTTTACCTTCGACTCGCCGTTAAAGGCTTTGCAAGATATTGCAAAGCTAAATCCATGGGTTGTCATCTCGGATCAACGGATGCCCGGTATGCCCGGTGTGGAATTCCTAGAGCTGGGGCGCAAATTGTCGCCCACGAGCGTACGAATCATTGTAACGGGATATTCCGACGAAGATTTGATCATTGAATCCGTTCGAAAGGCTCAGGTTTTTGACTATATTCGTAAGCCATGGGATCAAAGTGAGATCGAGGCATCTTTAAAGAGAGCTATCGATTTCTATAGAGCGATCAACGAAAAGGAAAAACTCTACCGCGAACTTGAAGTTCAGAAAAACGAACTTCAGGAAAAGACGCGAAGCCTTTACGAAATAAAGGCGCAACTCGAAGATACCGCACGGCAAGAGAAGGAGTTGCGGGCAGAACTAGAGTGTTGGGCTCCTCCGTTTGTTCTTTGGGCGCTACGGGACAAGAACATTCAATTTCCGATCAAAAAAGATATCGTCGGGATCACGTTCGATATTATCGGAAGCAGCGAAATCCATGATCTTTCGATTGCAAACCGACCTCTCCGATCTCTCGTTATACAGAGGTTTTCCGAGTCGATTATTCGTAACGGCGGCTGGCGAGAGTCCCACGCTGGCGACTCCGCATATGCGCATTTCGGTTTGGTCGACATAATGACCAATCCGGCAGACGCCGCTCTTGCTGCGGCAAGAGAATTTCGCGTTTCTCTAAGAAGTCTTTCAGAAGTCGGTAAGGTCAACATTGAGTGTGGTATAGCTCTCCATCTAGCTAAAGAGACACAGGTCGACGTCCACACTGTGCAATTAAATACTCCACGGGGTATCGTATCGCAAAAATCCTTCGACACTACCTCTCAGGACATCGACCTTTTACACCGCATAGAAAAGATGTCACACCTCCTTCCCGGATCAAACATCATCATGACGGAAGCCTTCGTTAAAACCCTCTCCAGCTCCCCAAAGAACATGCTCGAATTAGGGTATGTGAATGTAAGAAGCTATCGCGAAGAAGTTTTATTGTTCGCCATCGGCAGCGATCAACTGACCGAAAAAAGCATCGATCAATTCCGACGACACTTCGAATTCCGAACAAGAATCCGAGCCGCCTAACCAATTCGGACCGGCCAATTTCGAACCACCCACCTGTCCCCAAAATCAATTATTGGGCGTTCGACTGTCCCCTTATTTCAACTCTAGTCAATTATTGGGCGTTCGACTGTCCCCTTATTTCAATTCTAATAATTTCAGTATGTTCGAACGTTCATACGATCTAGGCAGTCGCTAGTTTTCTAAAAATTTGGCGGCTTCTCTCGGACTGTTGCGCATTTTCCAGAATCGGAGTCAGAAAGGAAAAAGGGTGTATGACCGTTGATCGCCAAAATTTCCAACAATTTTACGCACTGCACCTTGAATTGTGGGGACAGTCGAACGCCCAAGAAAGGATTTTGGGGACATGTGGGTGTCCCAAAATTGATTGTGGGGACAGTCGAACGCCCAAGAATGTTGGTGGTTGTTAGGTCGGCGGTGGTTATGGGGTGACGGGTTGCGGTTGCTGTCCTTGTCCCTGGGTTTGACCGGTGGGTGGGGGTTGGCCCGTCGATGACGGTGCACCCGAGCAAGAAGAGTTGTCTGCACCCTGGATTCCGGGGTTGGGTCCTAGAGGACGAAAGATTATTTTGACAATAGCGCCGGCTCCGATTGCAGGTTCGAAGGTAAAATCGCTTCCTTTTCGGGAGAAAGCAGTAAAGGGAGCGTCGTTGACGAGAACTTCCCAGTTACCGTTCTCGGGATCGTAGACTTGAGAAATTTTGGCGAAACTAAAAATGCTGGTGCTATAGCCGACTGTAAATGGTTCGTTGTCTTTCATCTTTGTGCAATCAACAACAAGTCTTCCGTTGCTCACCGTAAAATCGCTGCTATCACACGATTCGGCTCCACTAACGAGTTTAATGCTTCCTTCGACATAGCCCGGCAGAGGAGTCAGGTAGCGCTTCCCTTCCGGCATCTTGTAGATTATTAAAACCTTGTCGCCTATTTTTGCTTCGTCCTCGTCGATATCTAGCTTTATTTTTGACCCGCTCCATTCGACCTCAATATCCTTATTGTTGTATTTGCCTCGGACCTCAACGTCCTCCGGCCCGTCCGCCTTGTACTTAGTCTGGATACCATGGTCTACCGTGTAATGTACCTTAGCCGTCGTCCCATATCCTGGCGGTGGGCTAAACGTGATACTTCCCGTAGCGGGATCATAAGTAAACGGTGGATTGGGAACAAAGTAATCGTTTTTTCCTTCTATGCGAGCCGTTACCTCTGTCGCGTTCTTATCCATTGTCCATGTTGCCTGCAACGGGGCTGCCAGGTTCTCAGTCTGACTGAACTTCTTTGTTTCCTCGTCAATATCTTCCTCTAAAGTAATTGTTTGGATTGCACCGTCTTTGCTCATTGACATAGTGAGCTCTTTCGCCGACGGACACGCCGTATTAAATGAGAAAACAATCTCATTTTTGTTTGCCGCAGAGGAACTGATGTTATTAGCTTTGGGGCCAACCGCCGGAACGCAGCTTACCACGAGGAAATAGACTCCGGCAGGAGCTAGGAATTTTGGTCTCATATCGTCTCGCAAGAAGGGTTATTTGTCGTCTTCGTCCTTATCGTCGTCGTCGTCTTTGTCGTCCTCGTCGTCCTTATCATCGTCCTTATCATCGTCCTTATCATCGTCTTTATCGTCATCCTTGTCATCTTCATCGGCTTTATCGTCGTCGTCCTTCTCTTCAGTCTTTGTTTCCTCATCCTTCTCTTCCGGTTCTGTCTTTTTTTCTGGGATAGCTTGTTTTTCGCTCGCCGGCGTTCCGTCGCTGCATAGAGCTTCGGCACCATGAATGGATGTGGACGTTCCTTCCTTCGGTTTAAAAGTTATTTTAAGAGGAGATCCTGATTTGATGGGCGGATCAAATGTGAATTTATTGCCTTCTTGCTTGAAGTTTGTAATGTCAAGGCCGCTGACGTTCACAGTCCAAGTTCCGCCTGAGCCGTCATACACTTGAGGAATGGTGGCGCTATCGAAAACATTGGAGGCGTACGAAATCTTGAGGTTGTCCCCATCCTTAAAGTCGCAACCTACCACAAGGCCGCCGTCCTCGATTGTAAAGTTTTCTTCCTTGCAGGTCTTAGGCATTTTCAGAATCTTTACGGTACCGTCCACGTAGCCCTTCAGGTCGATAGGGTCCTTGGTGGCAGACTCGTAGGTTATTTCCACAGTCTCGCCGGGTTTCATGTCATCGTCTCTGTCGATGTCTATCTTCTTGTCGTCCCAGTCGACATCTATCTCGTCTCCCTTGTATACCGCCGTCAATTTAGCGCCTTTGGGACCGTCAGCCTTGTACTTGCTCACAATGCCTTTTACAGAATATCTGACAGTCACCTTACCGCCGTAATACGGCCCGGGCGTAAAAGCAATTTTACCCGTTAGGGCATCGTATCCCCACTTAGGAGTACCCTTGCTTTTCGCAATCGCATCAAAACTCACGGCGATGTCGTAGGCGTCTTTCTCGAGTTTCCAGGTTGTTTTAAGAGGTTCTGCAGGGGTTTTGAGATCGACTTGCTTAAGAGTTTCATCCTCTGTGTCCACGTCTTCTTCGAGCTTAATCGTCTGTTTCGATATTACTTTCTTAAGAATGTACTCCTGCTCTCGTGTTCCCGCGCAATTCGTATCAAAGCCAAAGACGACTCCCGCTGACTCGACCGCCTGCGATTTTGCTGCGCTCATCGTCATTCTTTCTTTCTTGTTCTTACAGCTTAGTGACACCAGTAAAAACAAACAAAGTAACAAACTTGTTTTACGCATTTTCTAGCTCTTTTGTTTGGGTAATACCTAATTTTACCACGAGCGCGCATTTCATAAAATCTCCAGCCCCGGATGCGACGAAAATAAAATTAATTTAATTTGGAACCCACTAGTGTTATTTTTGTTTTTCGGCATAATTACGATTTTCTTTAGTGGTAAAAATGATCAATTCCAACTTGGACTTATAAGACTATGAATTCCAAACGACTCACTGCCCCACTGGCCTATACGGCATTTATTACTTTCTTTACAATAGCTTGCGGATCCCAAGGCGGTACGGGCCCGAGATTTGACGCGGAAATCGCTAAAGTCCAGAGCACCGCCAACAACGAGATGGCCTTGCGGATGTATGAGGCTGTGTCAGAGCAAAGCCCAGACATAAATATATGTCCTCTGAGTATGGAGCTTATCCTGGGGTCACTCTACGAGTTAAGCGGCGAAGATCAAAAGTCTTTGATTGCCGACCTCATTGACGACGCGGCAACCTCCACTCCTGCGGCAACAAGGTTCCATCATTGGACCGGACTGCTTCAATCCAATACTTCGACCAACCTCTACGCCGCAAACGGATTTTGGCTGAACGAAGAACTCCCCCTCAGCGCAGACGTTCCAACATTAAAACCGTACCTGACAAGTTTGCGACATACCTCATTCGCGCCAAGCGAATCCTTAATCAACGAAATTAACGTATGGATTGACTCGACCACGAACGCCAATATTGAGAACGTGCTGGCGCCAGGCTCTCTCGACGAGGATAGTAAGTTCATTGGCGCAAGCGGCACGTTCTTCGACGGTTCCTGGACTCAAAAGTTTAACGCTAGTCTGACGGAGGAGGACACGTTTTATGATGAATCGTCCAACCCCTTGGGAAATGCCACCTTCATGTCGCAAACCATCGAAGTTCCCTACCTCGAAAGCGGCTCTCTCGACGCCACGATATTGAGCCTGCAATTTGGATCGGATGAAGGAGACTACTCTCTCGTGATAGCGATACCGAATGGAACTCTCGCTGCATTAGAACAAAGCATTTCGCAAACAACCTTTGAAGAAACGTTATCCGAGCTTGAGAAGGTCGAGCCAACATTACTTTCTCTGAGCCTGCCAAAGTGGCAAAGCGTCACCACCATCGACTTTCGAGACCTGCTCGTTTCGATGGACCTCGGAAGCATATTCGAGGAAACTGCAGACTATTCTTCCATGACGGCGGAACCGGTCGCATTAACTGCATTGTTTCATAAATCGATATTTCGCGTTGCGGAGGGAGGCACGCACGACGATGGCACCGAAGACACCACCCAAATCGACAACGGAGCCTTGGACGTCAAAGTCAATCGGCCATTCTTATATTTTCTCGTGCACGGTCCGACAAATTCGATCATTTTCATGGGACGTCAGAAAACTGTCGAATCGTTCGTCGTTCAGAAACTTGGGCCAAACCAGCAGCGAGGTCGATAGCCCACGTCGTATCCCTCAGATCGGGAACATGAACTGGCTTTAGCGCTCGCAGCCCCCGATGGGATCGAATCCTGGGGAAATGCCTTCATGCAGAGCGCCCCAGCGACCAACGTATCGAAGCGACATTGCGCCGAAGGATGAGTATACAAGGTATAATCGACGGTGCTGGTGTCGGCGGTCTCAAAATCGACGTTGGTACCTTCGAAAAACGCCAAAAACTCTCCAACCGCTTTGCTTGCCCACAGCATTCTATAGCAGAGATCCTGCTCACTCGCGTTCTTATGGAGTCCATCACAAGTCCTTCTCACCTTTTCCGAAACAATGGAGCGAAAGAGAAGATTTTCAGAGAGCTTTTCCCTCCAAAGGACCTTCGCGCAAGCCTGCGTTGAGAAATAATCAGCCTGTCCCTCAGCCGCCGCCCAGCGCCCTGGATAGAAAGGCCATCCTGCGATGTGATGACCAACTTCATGACAAACGATGAGAGACATGGCATCAGGACTAATCTCAGGCCGACGCGCTAATCCTCCCAACACCCGCACATACCAATACACCTTATCTCGAGTGGCGTGGGCGTTAACCTCAGGACTATCCCATATTCCCACAATCCTGAGCCGACCTCCCAACTTGCGGATCACAGGCTGATAGGCTGTCTGAACCTCGGTTAGGAGCTCGTTAAATTTTGTCTCGTCTAAATTGGCCTGTTGGGGGGCATCAAAGATAAAAAGGTCATTTTCCGGAACGAAGCCGCCCAGGGTTTTGCTAGAAACGCATAATAACAATATGTTAAATATAAGATGAAGCACTCTATTCATGTTTATGTCCATTTTTCTTTAATCTTGACTAAGAGTAGCATGGGTTTACGACGTGGCAATGCATAATTTCGATCTCAAAAAAATCTTTGTCGTAAACTACGTTATTCTAATTTTGTTCGTTCTGTACGTTTTTTACTCCTTTCCGCTCCGCCAAGAAATCGAAGATCGCGTCACAAACCTCAAACTGCAGGTAGCTCCATATCTCGACGACGTGAGCGAAGTCGTCGTCGTCGCTATTGATCAAAAATCGATTTCTAAGATCGAATCGCCTGGCGTTTCGGACATTACCTATAGAGGATTGACGAAAATCGTCGACGCTGCCTTGGCTAAAGAGGCCAAACTCGTTATTCCACTTCTTCATACTCAGGTTTTTAATCCCCAAGCCCCTGAGCGAAAGATTTTTCTCGAGCACTTTTCGAACAAATCAAAAGTAATCATGGGCCTGTTTGACATAAAGGAGCACGGGGGGTTTCTCACTAATGAAAAAAATCCTCAGCTTGGAACGGCTGGTGTCGGGTATTCGTTCCGTACCCAGCAGGTCCGCGATATACCCTTTGTGAATAAGAAGGAGCCCATACCTACCTTACTCTACCAAGTCGCCAACGCCATACAACCTGAGATCATCGCGCCGTTACAGAAGACGCTGCCTAAAAATGAAAACGGACACCTTGTTTTTCCCATACATTACTTTCCGAACTCCAGGATTACAACCGTATCGGCGCAGGAAGTGTTGACCTCCAGGACCCTAGGCCAAACGCTCAAAAATAAAATCGTTCTTATCGGATACACCGACTTTCGCCCATTTGTCGGGCGCGTTACGGAGCCAACCTTCGTTAACACCCCTCTCCACAACAGTCCTGACGAGACACGATACGGCAGTCCCTTGGTCTACGTACACGCCATTGCTATCGAGAACTTGCTTGACAACTCTTGGCTCCGCAGTTCTCCTTTCTGGATAGTTGCACTGCAAGCGGCCACCGCAATTCTCGTCGTATACGCTCTATGGCGATTTGGCACCGTTGTGGCGGTGCTAGGGTTTGTTGTCTTTGCCCTGGGTTGGTTTGGTTTTGAAGCGCTCTTTGTCGGCATCATGAATCTAAATCTGTCCTATGCTGACTTTATCGCGTTTTCTTTCATATCTACCTTGACCGGAGCTCTAAGGACCCTTGAACAAGACGCAAAACAACGCCTTCAGGAAGAATCTGAGCAACAAACACGCAAAGATCTCATGAATCTCCAGAGCTATTTTCTCGACAAATTCGCGTATGCCCTTTCCGATGTCAACCAATCCATTCTGGGCACTTTAATGCAACATGAAGCCGTCCTTACGGAACTCAATCGAGATGTTTACGATAAGCTAAGATTTAGCTCATTGGAACTCGAGGATTATCTCACCAGTATCAAAAAAGTATCTCAGATAAGCTCTCCGCGAGCAATTAAAGTCAACTTTCAACCTTGCTTGGTCTCCGGGGCCATCAAGAAAACAATGGCGCGACACGCCAATAAGGTTGCCGAGAGAAGCCAGACGATCGATCTGGACGTCTCGCAAGACGCAACCATAATGACAGACGAGGTCCTCCTTATGCAGATCCTCGACAATCTTTTGTCGAACGCAATAAAGTATTCCCCGTTAAAATCCATGATAAAAATAAAGACGTGGGTAGGAGCTAAGTACGTCACCATCCGAATAATAGATCAAGGTCCCGGACTCAAACCTGGCGAGGAGAAGCGCATCTTCGAAAAATTCTATCGGATCAAGGACGACCAAGTTTACCAAATAAAAGGCCACGGCCTCGGACTCTATCTTAGCAGGTACTTCGCAGGGCTCATCAACTCGGCTGTCGACGTTGAGCCTCACAGCGGCATAGGCGCAACGTTCTTCGTAAGGATACCTAAGAAATGAGCCAAAGGAAGCGCACAATTCTTTGGATTGTGGAAATATTGTCGCCAATTGCTTTGGTGTGCGCGCTCGTATTCTTTCTTTCACATATCATATACTCTGGACCGAAATACGGAGCCCTCGCCGGCAAGGCCGAACGCGCCGTTCTCCAGTTCGTTCTCGAAAAAGCCTCTTACGTGGCTTCGGACCGCCCAAGTGACGCACCGATCACCGTCATCTCAGGAAATGATTCTGACGATTTCGCCAAAATTCGGGAGGGCGACCTTTGGGATTTTGATCCGAAGGTTTATGGAGTTTTGCTTGAAAAAGTGATGCAGCAGCAACCAACGTTGGTGGTGATGAGATGGCTGGCGGGAATGCATCCTAATCCGAGCGACTACGCCGAGTTTATACAAGTGCTGCAGCGAATCAACGCCAAGGAGCGCATCATCATTGCTTATCCCGCTGGAGGAAAATATCAGCTGCCAAAAGAGCTTGGTACCTATGCGCGCCTTCTCGACGACAGTCTTTGCTCGCTGACGTCCCAAACGTGCCCCTATGATCCGTCTTGGAATAACGACTGGGTCGTTCAAGTTCTTATCGACGAAATTGGCAAATCGGGAGCCCCCAGTCCCTATCCAGACTTCCTAGCCTTCAACCTTTGGACGAACTTCCCAAGTTACATCCTGAATCTCGCCCCTCCCGACTCGTTAAAGACCCTTTCGTTCTCGGAAGCGTTTGTCCAGGATACAAATGATCTACGCGATAAACTGGTTTTTATTGGACGAGAGTTCAATACGAAGGATCTACGTTCATCGGAAAGGAAGCTCCTGCCTTATGGGAACAGGGACCTTTACGAAGAAAGGCTCATTACCGGTGCACGCACGGTCTACAATGTAACCAAACCCAAAAAATATGGTCAGCTGACAGACCTTCACGTGTTTTGGGCCCAGATAGCCAACCTTCAAATGAAAGGCCAGTTCATCCGCGTCGCCACTGATCAAACCATCCTCACCCTTACGCTCATACTGGTCGGCGCGATTTTTCTTACCATCTTCTATTTCGGCGGAGATCTCAGTCTTGGTTTGTTTACAATTTATTGCGTCATTGCGATCAGCGCAAACGTTGTAGCCATAAACTCGGGCAACTACTATTTGCCTCCTTTTCATATAATCTATGTTGGATTTGTCAGCTTCGTCACGATCGGCTTTCTTTCTATTTCGAAGGCCGCATTTGTCCGTTGGCGACTCGAGCAAAGTTCTAGTCACTATGAAGAAACGGCTCATTTGAAAGCCAACTTTATTTCTCTCATGAGCCACAATCTCAACACTGCCGTCGCAAGGATGTATGGTCTTATTCCGGTAATAAAAATCAACTTAAAGACTCCCGAAATTCTCTCAGACTTGGACAAAATGGCGGGCTGGCTCGGCTATCTTGAGCAATCCATCAAATCTGTTCTTGTCGCCTCGCGTATGGAAGAAAGGTTGTACGAACCTGCGTCAATCTCCACTCGAACTTTAAAAGATAACTTTCAACGAGCCACGCGAACCCTCTTCCGAAACCAGGGCTATGCCTTTAATCTTTCGCTTGCCAACGAGGGCCTAGAAGTAAATGACATTCCCTTGCCCCTTGATGAAAAGATTGTTTCTGCTGTCCTTGTTAGCTTTGTCATAGTCCTTGCGTACGTGGACAAGAATGCGCCACTCCGATTGGAGTTCAAGTTCTCCGAACCCGAAGGAGAGGGCGATGCGCTTATGGAATTCGGCGTTAACCCCGCCGGCCTGACCAGGGATCGCATCATAGAAATTCTGCAACTTGCACAAGCCAAAGACCTAGCGCATTTCAAAGGCGACTTTTTAACGATGATCTCTTTGAAAATAATCTCTCTCTTCCTAGCAACCAACAACGGCCGCATCATAATAACTGAAGAAAAAATCGGGCTCGGCCTACCCATTGCGATGCTGGCTTGAATCTTGCTGAAATACCTATGAAAAGGCGCTGAACTACGCAAAAAGGTATACTTGTGATACCACGCGAACCGAAAAAAGGTCGACAACAGCCGAAGTTTCGGTTGGTTACATGACCCAGAGTTTAGTCACATTTTGTTACTAGAAGTACGTGATGGCAAATTCGACTTTAGAAAAAACAAATCGAAACCTGGTCCTTGTTTACTTTGCAAACGAGACAGCTCCGCGCGACCGAAATACCGACAACTACAATCGGCTCTTCGGATGGTTAAGCGGCTTGGCAAGCCCTAGCGCCAAGGACTTGGAAGAATCGCTTCGAAGCGATCTCGTCTCTTTTTCGGCGCATGTAGAAGATGAAATCACCACGATTAAATCCTTGGCGTCGAAGGCTTCCTTTCCTCTCAAGGTAGCGATTTTTACCAATGAGAAAGCTCAAAGCGGTTATTTCGAAACCTACGACCCCAATTCAAAAAGCGGTTTTAACCGCGTGCCTCTGCCCATTTTGGAGTCAGTCGCCGATGACAATTATATCCTCAAGAGCCACCCACTGAGCAGCCCTACAGCGTTGGATACCGCTCTGGAATCTGTCAGCCAAGTGTTCTCTCCAGACGACCATGATTTTGTCCTGATTACAAAATCGCACGGTGATCAAGAGTTCGCGGTTCGCCCTAAACTGATGCTGGATAGCTTCGAGCTGAGCCAGCCGCAATTTATTGATTTGCTGGCCTCGGAAGGTCTTCAGGAAAAGCTATTTAAAACACATGCTTATGAATCAGCATGCCTGCGAACCGAGCTTGGCTCCCAAGAAGATCTTGGGGCGCAAGACGGCTTGGGAACTGTTAAGGACCTTGGATCCCGCGACGGCCTAGGGGCGATTAAGGAACTCGGCTCGCGCGACGGGTTAGGGGCGCAAGACGGTCTTGGTTCTAAAGACGGGCTAGGATCCGTTGACGACTTGGGTTCAAAAGACGGCCTTGGATCAAAGGACGGTTTAGGCTCGCGAGATGGTCTAGGCTCAAAAGACGGCCTTGGATCAAAGGACGGATTAGGCTCGCGAGATGGTCTAGGTTCAAAAGACGGCCTTGGATCAAAGGACGGTTTGGGCTCGCAAGATGGTCTAGGCTCAAAGGATGGACTAGGATCGCGGGACGGCCTGGGCTCAAAAGATGGCTTAGGATCACGAGACGGTCTGGGTTCAAAGGACGGTTTGGGCCTGAGCGAAATTGAAAAGCTGCTTCAAAACGGTAAGAATTTCGGCATTACGAAAAGTCAATATATCGATTGTTTGAGGAACGCTTTCGAAAAAAATGGCATGGTTTTTCCCATCGTTTTTTCGGAATCTTGCGAAAGCTACTTTCCGCTCGACAACAGCGATCTTCTCGAGAAGGTGATAAATCTTCGTCACGTCAACAAACTTTATACCTCTGGACCGAACGGGCTGAAGTACAAGACGATCGACTACGCCGACCTACTGGCAGCTCCTGATAAGGATAGCTTTCTTAGCCGCCTCGCAGAAACCCTAGCGCGTGCGCTTAAAGAGCCTAACCCCTCTTAGGACGCCCCCGAGACGCGCTATCCTTTCCCAGTATGTTCTAGCAATCCGCGACAAGTTTTCTCGAGCAGGTCCAAAACAAGCGTAAATTCTTTGTCTCCGCCGTGATAAGGATCGGGAACTTCTCGATAGGGTTGCTCGCTTGCAAAGTCACACATATAAAAAAGACGATTGGTTAAGTCCTTCCCGGCATGACGGGCAAGGTTCAGAACATTGTTATAGTTCGACTTGTCCATGACAACAATGTAATCAAAATCAAAATCTCGTGCCGGATCCAAGGTCCGCGCAATAGAACAGATGTCAAGACCACGATCTTTGCCGTGTTTCCTCATGCGCGAATCCGGCAATTGCCCGACGTGCCAGTCGCCAGTGCCGGCCGAATCGACTTCAAATTCGTTCTCCACGCCCGCTTCTCTGACAATATGACGAAAGACCGCCTCCGCTGCCGGAGATCGACAAATATTTCCAAGACATACAAACAATACTTTTTTCTTCACGTGCACCTATCTCGCTCAAACCAAATTCTAACAAAATACCTTTTGAGTTTCCCTTTCTTATGGAATAGTTTTCAGCCACTAATGTCAAACCTTAAATGGGGGCTATTTTGAAGCGGATTCTTACACTGATACTTGTTACGGGATTTTCACCTGCCGTTAACGCTCAAGACCTTGCTTGGTCCGGCGACCTTCGCTATCGAATGGAACAGAAAGATTTTGGAGAAAAGGGCGGAACAGATCCGGATGCCGATCTCAACCATCGTATTCGCGCCCGTTTCGGCGTGACTGCGAAACCAACAACAAACCTCAGCCTTGGATTCCGAATTGCGACGGGTAAGGCCGAAACAGCGACCTCTACCAACCAGACCCTCACCGGCGATTTCAGCAAAAAACCTGCAATGATCGACCTCGCCTACTTTACTCTACAACCCGTTCCTGAAGCCCAGGTAACCGCTGGAAAGATGAAGCTCTTGTTTTTGAGCAGCGCGCAATCCGACCTGGTTTGGGACACCGACGTCACTCCCGAAGGATTGATGACAACTTATGAAGCAAACCTCGGAACCGTTTCTCTCATTCCTCAAGTTGGACATTTCCTCATCGCGGACAGAGCTGGAAAAGACGATGCCAATATGGGTATGGGCGGTCTCGGAGTTAGAGTTTCGACAGATTCTTTCAAGTTGCTCTTTGCTGGATCGCTCTACTCATTTAGCAATTTAAAGGGGTTTGAAGCAGATGCAAAAGGCAATTCGACGGACGAAGTGACCCCTGATGGCACTAAACCCGACGAAACCATCGATCTCTATGCCGAAAAGTACGAAGTGCAGGACCTTTACTTGCAAGTCAGCACCGCATTTGGTTCTATCCCCGTCACCGTTTTTGCGAACGCCATCACCAACTCTAAAGTTGACGAAGAAAATAAAGGCTCTTTATTTGGGTTGAAAGTCGGCGAAGCTAAGGGCGACGTACCCTGGGCTGTTGCCTACAACTACCGCAAGTTGGAGAGTGACGCTACCATTGGCGCCTTGACCGATGCGGACATCGGGGGCGGCGGTACCGGCGTTGAAGGCAGCAAATTCCAGTTCCAGTGGGCCTTCAACAACAATCTCACATCTTCTTTGACCTTCTTCGACGCGAAGAAAACGGTTGCAACGAATGTGACTCAAGACGTCGATACTTATCACCTCGATTTCGTAGCTTCCTTCTAAAACAAGGTACTACGCGCAAAGACGCTCTTCATGCCCAGCGCGCAGCGCGTCTGGGCATCTTCGTTCAACAACCCGACTCATCCAACTCAAGATATCCGTCGAGCTCCTTGAGCGCTTTGTCCTTATGGCTGCCGACTTCGTGATCTTGGGGCTTCGTCGCTACGCCGTACAGATAATCCCACGCTTTGTCATATGCCTGCACGATTTCCGGCGCTTTAATAACATAGAAATGTTCAATGTTGCCCAATCCAAATGTATTCAAGGATGTTGACGTAAAATTACCGGCTCCTTGAAACAAAGTCTTGCCGTCTATAACCACAAATTTGTTGTGGTGAAGATGCGGAAGGTCTCCGTTCGTTCCAACGAACTTAACTTCGACACTGCCGTCCCGTAAATCAAAGTACGATCGAACGTCGTGAGCGGCAACATCCAGAGCTGAACCACCGTCGCATTTACTCATGCGGAAAGTGTCGTCGTCAAACAAGACGGTTACTTTTCGTCCTTGCTGGGCCTGTTGGACAAGCGGTGAAACGACGCTGCTGGTTGTCATTCGATGTATGGCAACTTTGACGGAGGTTTGAGCGTTGCGAATGAGCTTCTGGAGCGTCTTCCCCGGGTTGTCGGATATATTGGCGTGTGGAACAGGGTAAAACACGATGTCCTGTCGCGCCGGATCTGCAATTTGGTTGCGGCATCCCACAAAGATTTGCGCAAACTTTGTTCGATCGCTGTCGGGGTTGCTCGTTTGAGGCATTTGTCCAAGGGCTTTGAAGAAGCAAAGATTTTCCTTCGCGAGGCGATTGTTCGCAGGAGCATCAAAAAACAACCAGTTCTCTATATGCAACGCCGTGCCGAACGAAGAAAGATTGGCGCTGGACGAAGTGAAGTAAACCCTCCCCGTATTCGTCTTCGCCAAGAAGATTTTCGAATGCAAAATATAACCGGCCCCGAACGTTGTTCCGCGGGAGATAACTTTAACGTTGGGATGGCATGCTGCCAGTTCCTGAACGTTCTCCGTCTCCATATTCTGGCTATGAATATAAACCGTTGCTTTGAGATTCTTCGAAGCTGCAGCTTCGCACAATAGCTTCTTCACCGCGGTATTCGAGAACGAAAAGTAGACAAGCTGCACCTCCGTCACTTCGGGTGCATTAATCCAGCTCTTCAGCTTTTCCACGATTCCGCTTTGCTCCGTTGCTTTGTTGTAATCCTCCATCGTACACCATACGCCCTGAGCCTGACCCTCGTGGTAGCAAGGGGGAAGATTGAACCGAACGTCCCATTTCACGTCTCCTTCTAACGTTCCAGACGCCTTGTAAGGCGGAGCAATAACCGCGTTGTCTTGAGAAGGCGAGTCCTGTTCAGAAGCCAGCCCTTTCATTTGGCTGTTGCTCGTCGTTTTGCAAGCCAAGAAAAACAAGAAGAACACCAAAACCTGCGTCATCTTAACGACGTTCATAGGAACCCCCGAATTGAATTGCGTCCGTACTGAGAATTATCTAAGATTCTATTACATTGCCGAAAAACTTCAATTAAGATCTTTTCTGGGGTATGCGATGATGCGCCGCAAAATTTCCGCTTTTTGCCTGTTGTTTCTCCTTAGTTACCAAATGAGCAACTGTCGCTCGCTTCAGAAGGATCTGAATTCGTCCCTGAAAACCGACCAAAATGCATTTCCTCCACAGCTTGAGGCCAAACTGATGGAAACCCACGCCGAGTTCCTGACCGCCGGGGCATACCTTTCGGACAAAGTCTCTCGTGAGAACGGTACCGTGGACAGGACCGCCTGGGAAGGAATGCTTCCCACCTACCAAAGCTTCACCGCCGAAGAGAAGAGCGTCATTGAAGAACATCTCCGCGCCATTGCAGCAGAAAGCAAGAAAACAAGCGACGCACGCTCCCTCTTAGGGCTCGACTCGATTAGAAACCAGGAAGCAGAGCTAAAAAACTTTTGTTCCACCGTGCCCAAGGGAGGCATGCTCCACATACATCCTTGGGGCACTGTCGATCAGGCTACTCTTGAGGAGATTCTGGCAAAGGTTAACCCCAAGTTCGATCTTAAAGTATTGATCGCCAATCTTCAGACCGGCGGCGCTTTCGGAAGACTTTACCCGGACGAAATGAAATTCTTGGGCTCTCTCAGCAAAAAATACGCCGTGTCGGACGCCCCCGAATACAAGTGCAATACTAAAGCTCCCCAACCTTCTCCAGACGAGAGTTGTCCAACCTATAACGCTCTCAGCAACGAAGAAAAAGACCAGATTAAAAGACTCTATTTTTTGCCAAAAGCCAAGCACGAGGGCGTGCCAAGATTCGACCGTTTTCTCGGATCGTTCACGATCACATCTGCAACTGTTTTCCAAAGCCGAAAGAATGTCGACCCGGAAAAAATCATGTACGATGCATTCTTCAAAAGAGCGAAGAACCTCGGTGTTAGTTACGTTGAAATCACGCAATTCTTGGGTCGGGATTATGGCGGGAAGAAATGGTTACCGAGTCTAAATGAATGGGCTGACCAAATTCAGTCTCAATTCGGCATAACAGCTAAGCTCTTGGCTGCCTATACACGTGCAAAGGAGCCGGAAGATATCCGTAAATCCACGTTGCAAATGTTTGAGCGCCTGAAGGCCGACCTCCCGCTTTCGTCTTCCGGCCAGGCCTCCGTTCTCGTGGGAGTAAATCTTCTTGCCGACGAAACCACAAACCCCGCTTTAGAAAAAGGTCAAACGCTTTATCCCCTCGTGAGGGACCTGCGCGATTCCCGCCCCCTCGGCATGTCAATGCACGCTGGGGAACTCGGCGACGTGCGCAACGTACGCGATGCTATTATCATGGGAGTCGATCGCGTAGGACACGGCGTAAAACTTCGTGAGGACGTTGTCACACTTGAGCTCGCAAGGCGTTATTCCTCTCATCTTGGAATCGAAACCAATATTATGAGCAACGTCCTCCTCGACGTCGTGCCAGACGTGCGAAGCCACCCCTTCTTGGAGTACTTGCGACTCGGTTTCGCCGTCAGTTTTTCGACCGACGACGAGGGTATGTTCGAAAGCACCATTGCCGACGAATGTATGCTCGCGGTGAAGGAAACGAACATAAACTATTGTGAATTGCAAAAAGCGGCGTCGAATTCGATCAAGAGCTCCTTCGCCTCGGCAGAAGAAAAGGCGAAACTTTTAAACGGGCTACGAACCGACTTCGCGGCGTTTGAGGCCAAATGGAGCAATTTGAAACGGGATAATCCTAAGGCTGCGAGTTGCCTCTAGCACCGCGCGAAAGCATTAAGAGATTACTTAGCGATTGATTGGGCGGTACTTCGGTATCGCCCATTTTTTTAATGCGTTAGTCCAAAAATCTCCTTTGATCATTAAAAATCATCAATAGATAAAAATAATGAATTATATTTGCATGCCTGCCTCTGGTAATCAGTTGGCCTAACGTATTCACGGCAAGAAGGAGCCCCTATGAACAAACTTTTTTTCACAATTTTCATCACCCTGGCAAACCATGCGGCGGCCTATCCTATCGTCGTTCAATGCCGAGGGCCGGGCAGCGCGTCGGACGACCTCGTGTACGACACATTTTTTAAGTCCTACGTCAGCGACAACGGAGGAGTTTTCGATTTAAGCGGGGATGGATTTGCACAAAATGGCGACTACGACATCGGCAACAGATTTGACGGCGTTGAGTATAACGCCCCCTTGACGAAAGACAGCCGAGGGAGAGCGCTTAGCGTCGATATTAGTGGCGCCTTGCTTCCAGAAGGAAGAAACATCGACGTTGTCTTAGATTTGAGCGAGCCCCAGACCAAGGTCGACATCGAGTTTACAAGAGAAGACGGAAAGTCGGTTTTATCGCACCTCAGTTGTACAACCACCTTGCCTCAAGTCTGTCACACGGTTAGAAGGTGTCGAGACCACTGTCATCCCATGGCTGGCTGCAACACGATTTGTGAGAATCAGCAAGTTTGCAAACCTGGAGAATTCGCCGGCGAATAACATGGCTTAATCAGAGGTTTTTAGAGCTTAGCGCGATCGACGCGACCTAAGGGACCTGGTAAAATCGTTTATATCGAAATCTTACTGGGTTGCTGGTGCAAACGATGCCGCTACATCGCTGGAAATGGGCCAAACACGGCTCACTGTTGACGCTCGTTCTCGTAGGAACAATGCTCAAAGGTCCCTTGGCGTTCGCCGATACAACCGATGATAGGATCGACAAGGAGCAGAAACCTCTTTACGAACTCGGAATCGGGGCCGGATCGGGCTACTTCCTCCACTACCCTGCTTCAGATCAAGGGAAATGGAGATCCGTAGTGGTGCCAACCGTTCTTTACCGCGGCTCTATTTTCAGAGCCGATGAGGAAGACGGGCTTCGGGCAAGACTTGTCTCTCATCCGAGCTATGGCGTTGAAATAAGCGGAGCAGGTACCTTGCCTATTCCGTCCGACGAAAACTCCGCTCGACAGGGGATGCCCGACCTAGATTTGTTGGGGGAAGTGGGACCGCAACTCTATATCAAGATTCAAAAGGATGAGGACCTTGAAGCTCGTCTTCTCTTTCCTCTGCGATTTGCGTCATCGACGGATTTTTCGAGCGTGCATCCCCGAGGATTTACCTTCACACCTGGATTCCAAGTTCGCGCGCCATTGCAAAACTCTCTGGGAACCATAAGTTTTACAGTTAGTCCAACTTTTGGTTCGAGCCAGTATCAGGAATATTTTTATGGCGTGGCAGATCGATATGCGACCCCGAACAGACCCGCCTACCGTGCTTCGGCCGGCTACATAGGCACAAGAACCGAGATCGGTTTCTTCACGGAATGGCACAGGGTCAGTTTCTATGCTCAAGTTGACTACAACAATTATCAGAAGGCCAAAAATGCCAAGAGTCCGCTGTTTAAAGCGGATCACGCAGTTTCAGGTTTCTTCGGAATAAGCTGGTTGCTTTATCAGTCTGAGGCAAAAGAAGATGATCGGGAATGATTCCCAGGGCCTTATGCACTCAAGGGTTACAGGACTGCCCTTCCTTACGAATTTTGCCGTTAGCGCAGAGATTTCCTAAGTACAGCAGCGCATGATATTCTTGCTCTAACGTCGTCCCCAGTCGGTCCCATCCCCTGTCTTGTTTCGCTTCGCTCGAATTGCCCAACGAGGTTTCGTCGAGCCACATGCGATCGAAGTCTAAATTGCGACCCTTGGCAATATCTTCCGAGGTGTAAAGATTATTTCTGTGAATCTTAAAGACGGACATGAAGTGTCGGAACTCCCGCGCCTTCCTGTCCGAACCCGGAACCACAATTCCAGGTCTCGTTAAGGTTTCCGACTTGCTCATGTCGTAATTTGAAGCGAGCAGTGGCGAATACCCTTCGTCCCTACTTCTGTTTTGATTAAGTTTGTCGTCGTAGCCTGAAGCGTGCGACTCGACATGCGTGTCCACAGCACCGCTTAGCCGCTCATAGATGAACGCGCGGGGCTCTATCTCCTGCTGCTTGTTCGCATAATCCATGATGCCAAAGTCTGGTGCGATCCACGCCTGATCAGCGCCTGGCAGGAACGTCGCCGCCGAAGAATTTACACTAAGCTGAGCCAGTCCCATGGAGAACGCAAGCGGACTTGTAACCGAAGGAATTATTTCCAAAGGAATGTTGGGACTATCCCCGCGCTGACGATAAAATGCGTCAGAGTGTTCGTCGCCATGCAGCGCCCAAGATCCCAAAGCCGCCCGCGCAGCCAACCAACGATGCTTAAAGGGCTCCTTATAGTACTTCACGCAGTCCTCGCCCTTGAGGGCCGCAATTTGGTCCTGAATCTTATGCTTTTCGACGAACGCCTTTTTCTCTTCAATCGGCAAGTCAGCGACGCCTTTCGTTGTCGAGGTGCATTGCAGGGCAACGCTTAAGGAATACCAAATCATGCCGCTGCTTTCTGGCGAGTTGGGTTTGATTTCCGAGTCGCCGCGAAAATCGTAGTAGTAGTCGAGTTCCGGCGAACCGCAATGAGTTTTTTTAAACCCGTCGTAGTCGGCCGCGTAGGAATCAAGTCCAGGAAACGATTTCCCTTTAGATATGTAATTCGCAAATATGTAGCGATTTTCGCATACGGTTAAAGGGGCTACCGGACGATCGACCTGCTTCACTTGTCCGTCCTCGAAGCGCACCCCCAAATTTAGTTGCTCCGCCGCCAACCGAACCTCGAATAGATTTTTCGCGAACTCGACGTACGGTAAGTACATTTCAGCGGTCATTTGAGCCCACTCGTCCTTTTTGGGGTCGAAGGTGGGGTTCTTGAGCGAATTAGGTTTGCTCGGAAGATAATTCATGTTCGCTAACCAGCGGAGCTTCGATTCGATCATGGTGGCGCGATCTCGGAACTCTCCACACAGATACGTCAAAAAGTCGTGGGCTTCAGTGGTAACGTTGGCAGGCTTTCTTTGACGATTGACGTATTTGAGGTTGATATCGTCGTTCAGCCCAAAACTTGACTTGTCGATTCGAGATAACATTTTGGACGCTGATGCGACCAAGGGGTCTTCATAATTAGGATCAGGGACAAACCCCACTTCGTTTTTTTCGTCGATTGCCGGATTTGCAACGCAGTACTTCGTCCAGAGGGCGAGATTGTCTTTTTCGTCGATTTGATCTGGCAATCGATAGGTTTCGCCCACGATCTCGATGTTTTCGATGTCCGAGCCGGTTCTGGGGGTTTTACAGCCTCCGAGAAACGCGCTGACCCATAAGGATCCAAAAAAGAGCCAGTTCGCTTTCACCTCTCCCCCCCTTTTTGCTGCCTGTTTTTGCCAGTTTTTCGGAAATACGACTTTATGGCAAGGGAAAGTTCCCGAGCATCCGTCACAACGGCATGAGACGAAGCCTCAGGCTGTTGGCCAAAACGGTCAACGAACTCAAGGCCATAGCGATCGCCGCTGCAACAGGATGCAACTCAGTCAAAAAATGCGGTACGCCCGTAATTAACGACAAACATCCTGCCGCAACGGGGATGAGAATTACATTATAAGAGAACGCCCAGAACAAATTTTCTTTAACAACCCGCATCGTTTTTCGGCTTAAAGATATAGCTTCGTCGATTTTTGCTAAATCTCCTTTGATAAGGGTCACGTCCGACGTTTCGATAGCGATGTCAGAGCCCGCACCCATCGCTATTCCCACGTCCGCCTTACTCAGTGCCGGCGCATCGTTGATCCCGTCGCCGACCATGGCAACGACCTTGCCTTCGCCCTGGAGTCGTTCGATCACCTTAACCTTGTCTTCCGGTTTGGCTCGCGCGACGACGCCTTCTATCTTAAGCGCTCGAGCGACCTCTTGAGCAACGTTTTGGCTGTCGCCCGTCACCATCCACAATTCTGTTCCGCCTTGCTTCAAATTCTCTATCGTGACGTCCATTCCGGTCTTTACCGGATCGCCAATGCCAAATAGGGCAAGTAATCCTTCTCCCGCCGGACCAAGGCCAATTATTGTCAACGCCGTGGTCTCCATTGGCGCGATAATGCTTTCCATTTGAGCAAATTGGATTTCGTTCTTCTTAAGAAACTCCAAGCTTCCCATCACGTAATCTTTGCCTTCAACGGTACCTCGAACACCGCCTCCTACAAACACTTCAAATTTTTTTACCGCAAATTGCGTCGCATTTCGCTCTTCGCCGAATTTAACAACCGCACGAGCCAGAGGATGCTCCGACAACTTTTCCAGGCTCGAAGCGATGCCAAGCACTTGTTGCTCGTTGAGCGATTTTGACGTCGTCATAAAATTTTTGACATCGGCTTTACCGACCGTGAGGGTTCCTGTCTTGTCGAAGACAATAGCGTTTATTTTGCATAACCGTTCCAAGGCCCGACTATCCTTGAAAAGGACACCGCGTTGCGCGCCTCTTCCCATTCCCACGACAATTGCCGCCGGTGTCGCAAGACCCAGAGCGCAAGGACAGGCAATGATCAATACCGAGACAAATCGCAGGAGAGCCTGAGTCGCGGTCGCCCCGCTAAAAAACCAAGCCAGAAAAACGATCGTTGCAATACCCACAACGGTGGGAACAAATACAGCGGATATTCGATCAGCGATGTTTTGAATCTCCGCTTTAGTGCTCTGCGCGCGTTCGACCATTTTTATGATCCTGGCGAGCAGCGTTTCGCTTCCCACTCTCAATGCGGAGACCGTGATGAGCGCGTCGACGTTGATCGTCGAGCCAATAACGAGATCGCCTGGTTTCTTTATGGCGGGAATGCTTTCTCCCGTCACAAACGACTCGTCAAACGAGGATTCTCCTTCGATAATTTGTCCGTCAACAGGAACGGCCGCTCCTTTTTTGACGCGCACGACGTCGCCCCTAACTATCTTTCTCGTTGGAACTTCGACAAAGACGCCGTCCCTGAGCACTTCTGCTTTTTGAACCTGCATCTTGATAAGGCTCTTGATGGCTTTCGCCGTGCTCCTCTTTGCTCGAGCTTCCAGAAGCTTGCCAATTTTGATCAGCGTTATGATCGCTGCCGAGGTTTCAAAGTAAACGTGATGTTCCGACTTAACCCATCCTAAAGTCACCGCAACGGAGAATAAGTAAGCAACGGTTGACCCCATAGCGATGAGAAAATCCATATTGGCGTTGCGATTGCGAAGACTCTTCCAGCCGTTTCGGTAATATTCTCGGCCAACGTAAAACTGAACGGGAGTGGCGAGAATCCAGAATAAGTAATTCACCCACGGCTCGTGGGCCCAAGCCCCTACTTGATCGAAGTCGCGCAACATGCTGAGGGCGAACAACGGTACTGTGAAAACAACGCCCACAATCAATTCCGTTGTTCTCCGACGCACATCGGCCGACAAATGGTCAGCTTGGCCGTCGTGCACGTATGCCTGATAGCCGGCACGCTCTACAGCAGCGATTATATCCGCATCGGAAGCCTTCTGCGAGTCGTAGGTCACTTCCGCTTTTTCGGTGGCGAGATTCACATGAGCGGTCTGTACGCCAGGCACCTTTTCCGAAATGGCCTTCTGCACTGTGCGCACGCAATTGGCACAGGTCATTCCGAGAATGTCAAATGTCTGAGTATGAGCTGCCATCGAAACGAACTCCGTTAACCATGGCGGGTAATCTTTCGAAAATGTTCAGATTTGGCAAGAGGAAAACGTCGATCGCGACGGCTTGAACTGAGATACAAACGGGTTGCCATGTTCGAAAAAACGCCAAGGAAGATCGGTTGCTTGCGATATTCCAATTCGGGGAGAGGTCACGACGTGAACTGCCCTTTCATTGTCCCGGGTCGCCAGGCGTAACGGTCCCTTGGTCAAGGCTTTCCCGTTGAAATCAGGAGAAATACCCAACGCCACCGTGAGTTTCCCTGGACCGTTGGCAAGGTCACTGATTCTGCGAATTTTCGGCGAAGAAGAACGGAGAACGGTCATTTCCGCAAGTCCCTCAATGGGCTCGACGGCTCGAAACAATACAGCCCCCGCAACGCCTTCATCTTCCGTCACGACGTTGAACAACCAATGAATACCGTAATTCAAATAAACATAGGCTATTCCCGGGGGACCAAACAGCAACGCGCTTCGACCCTTGGGTTCCAACCCTTGGAGGCGTCTCCTTGCATTGGCGTAGGCGTGGCATGCCGGATCATTCTCGCAGTACGCTTCAGTTTCGACGACCTTTGCCGTCAAGGTCACTCGCTTGTCGATTTGATGAACGATGTACTTGCCAATAAGTTCGCGAGCGACCTCCAAAGTTGGTCGCGCAAAAAAATCTCTATCTAAAGTTTTATACATGTAATTTGAAACTACTGATTAGCTATAATGTAATTTATGAGCCGCTCCTTCGTGGTTTCCCCCTCCTGCTCTTCGATCTTTGCAAGGGTTTTCGCCACCGTTTCCGACATCTCGCTCCCCTGGGCCTCGGCGATAGACTCCAGGTTAGTCAAAATTCGATCCACGTCTTCAGGACTCATCTCTTCTAGTTTATCGCGATCCAATTGTCCATCCTCTCCTACCTCCGTAAACTTGTTGAGGTTCATCGTCGAGGAGGCGGCAAGGTAAATGTCGAGCAATAAGGCTGCGCTTGCGGAGTATGCCAACCCTCCGTCCCGACTTCTCAGATCTTCCGGGACAGCCTGCAACGTTTCGACGGCGAGCTGAATATCGTCCAGCTCGTCATCGGAGGGATCCGAAGGTACGGAGCTGTCGAGCTGGGCAAAGAGTCCGCTGTCGCTGCTGTTTTCCGATTCTTCCTTATCTTCCTCTTCGCCTCCGCCGCCGCCCAAACTTCCCTTCAAGATGGAAAGCACGCTGACGCCTGCGCTGGCGGCGTATGCCGTGGCCAATAGAGGATATCTCTGATACTCATCGGGATATTTTTCTATGAGAGCCTTATACAATTCGATGGCGAGCGGAAAGTCTTCGTCGTCGAGCGCTTGCTTTGCTTTTTGGTCCTCTGTCAATGGCGTGTATGACTTAGCCGCGTTCTCATCCGAACAAGAAAAAGCTCCCACGAAGGTGGAAAGCCCCACAAACAAGGTAAGTGCGAATAGCATTCGTTTCATACGCCCATCCCTAAATAAGCTACGTATATATTTCTTTGTTTTTCGCCGGGCACAGCGCCCATTTCTCGACCATAAATAGTTACGCCAGCCTTGAACAGAAGTAGATCCAAGCGAACCCCGTAGGTGGGCAGGCCCTGATATAGCCCCGCCCCGATGCCCAACATGTTTCGTATAAGAAGCTTTGCTCCCATATATAACCGTTTGAACGGCAGCTCCTCGTAAACGCCTTGGACATCCCGATAATCGAGACTCAAGTGCAATGCTTCCGTGCTGCCGTGAAATGTAATTCCTGTTCCCACGTGAATAGTCTGCTTGAAATCGTCGCCCGCCCCCGATAGCTTCGTGCCTCCAACGTCATCGACTTTTACAGCGAGTCGATAATCAAACCAACTCCCTTGGAGAAATATGAGAGATCCTATGTCGTATCCTGTGCCCGTGCCTACGTCCGTGAGTCCCGAGACAGTGTCTGGATTGTCCGCTAATTCGGCGATTCGTTGGCGATCGCCTAGATCGATTTCAACATCAGGCTCCGCAACCTTCAGGTATTTTGCTGTCAAACCAAGGGAGAACCATCGCGCCACTCTAAAGCTGTAACTTGCAACTGCTCCCGCATATATTTCCGCGGATACGTTGACTGTAGGCGTTCCCGCGGGGCCGAATTGCTTGCCTTCAAAATCAGGTTCCGCTCTCGAAAAAACGCCGACTCCCGCTGTTTCCGTAATGTAGGACAGGCCGTAGGTCAGGCCGGCATGGATCGGTTTCTCAAATAAATCATCGACAAACTTTCCTGTCGCGTCCTCGCCTTCATCTGACTTGTCGTCGCCCTTGGCCGTATCCTGAACAAATTTGATAGAATCTTTTCCGGCAAGAACACCCAACTGAAAACCCAGCCATCGATGAAATTTTTCTCCATAGGTCATCAAGGCGGGATTTGCGAACATGACCCCTTCCTGGGTAGCTCGAGTAAGCGAGGCTCCGCCTGACGCAAGGTCAAACGGCTCTTCGTACACGGCCTGGTTCGTCTTTCGGGCAAACGCGTTCTGACCAAATACGATGAACAGGATTGCAATAACTATACGGCTTAAACACATAAAATGGCGTTTCTCCTCATCCCGTATATCGGTATGGATTGGAGAACCTCCACCTGGGACCTTCAGACGCATTGGGCAAACATTTCCTAGCTCATCCAGGTTCCCGGGCAAGATGATGGGTTATAATTAAGAAAAAGGGGACTTTATGGGCCTTCGTATCATAAAGGGCGGCAACGCAAGCAACGACTCAAGCAAACGCCAAATGACTCTCCTCATGGAAGAAGCGGCTCGCTACTCGCGATATAAGGGAGCGGACCCTGAACTCACAGTACATCAATTCTTTGACAAGCTTTCAGGAGCTCGTCAGTCCCTACCCACAGAGGACCTAGCTAGAATAGCTGCAAAAAAGGTCGAATCTGAAATCAAAAAAGAGATCGAAAATAGCCTACTTTCCCAGGGTTCCTTCCAAGCTGACATCATTTTGAACCTTCTCTAGTTTCCCTTTCATCAAAGACACGATAAGAAGGACAGTCATAGGAGAATCCCCGACGCCCCTAAGGCGGGGGATGTTAACTCCTTCCCTTTAAACGGAAAATCTGTGAGCGAAAAACTTCTCCTCGAAATAACTTCGATGGCCAACCGCGGCCTTGGACTCGCTAGGCTCGACGGCAAAGTGTACTTTGTTCACAACTGTGTTCCCGGGGACAAAGTTGAGGCTAAAATAATCAAACAAGCCAAAACGTACGCTCTCGCACAACCTATTCAGTATATTGACCGCAGTGCTCTTCACGGAAGGTCCCCTTGTTCTTTCTTCCCGACGTGCGGAGGTTGCCAATGGATCGACATTGACCTCGATCAACAAAAACATTGGAAGCTCGAGTTTTTAACACACCAGATGAGAGACATACCGCCTGACTCCATATCGTATATGGAATCACCCGGGGCTTTTGAATATCGCAATAGAATTCAGTTGCAGATTGAGTTTGAGCCCTCTCGCGGGATCCAGGTTGGTTTTTTCTCGCACTCAAGTCATGAGCTGGTAGCCATAGATTTTTGTCGCGTCGCCGATCCTGCCGTTAACGCTGTCATAAAAGCCGTGACGTCATTTACGCTGACGAATGCAAAACGATTTCAGTGCCGCATTGAACTTCAGTCGGTATTGGCGGCAAAGACTTCCGGAAGGCAGGTTTTAGCAACGATTTCGGAGCGCTCGGACGATACCAAAATTCTGCGGCAAACCCTAGCAGAGCTTTCTCAGGTTGCTTGGTGCGGGTTCGAGAGAGACGCTCCAAAAGCTCCGTTCTTCCTCCATGATAGATTTGCAGGAATAGATTTTCACGCGCTTCCTGCTTGTTTCCAACAGGTAAACACAGAAGCGAATCGTAGACTTCAGCAGCTCGTCTTAGACGAAATTCAGAGAACGACTCCACGGTCCATGCTTGATCTCTTCAGCGGCAGCGGCAATCTATCCCTAGCCTGCTCAAAGTTCGTTGAGGAACTTGTCTGCGTGGAGGAACATCCGAGCTCGATTCGCTGCGGCAATCACAACATAAAATCAAATCCTATTCCAAACGCTACATTTATCGAGCAGCCGGTTCATCAATTCTTGAAAACCAATAAGCGCAAGTTTGACGCTATTCTTTTGGACCCGCCCCGCAGCGGAATAAAGGAAGAAGCATCTCTGGTCGCCAACATGCGCCCTAAGAGCATCCTCTATGTGAGCTGCGATTTAATGACTCTTGCTAGAGATCTCGGGATATTAAAACAGCACGGCTATTCCATTAAGAAAATCCACGCCATGAACTTCTTTCCCCATACATTTCATCTTGAAAACTTTGTTGTTTTAGAGCAAAACAACCAACATGTTGAAAGATAAAAGCTTCCTGACCAACTTCATTTCCGTTGTTCTCATCGGCGTTGGTTATCTTTTGCCTCGTTTCGGGAAAGAAGTGACGTCGATCGGTTACTTTGCCTTTTCAGGCGCGATTACAAATTGGCTTGCGATCCATATGCTCTTCGAAAAGGTTCCCTTTTGTTACGGCTCCGGGGTGGTCCCAAATAGGTTCGAAGAGTTCAAGGTCGGAATCCGAAGTCTCATCATGGAACAGTTTTTCACGCCAGAGAAATTGAAGAGTTTTTTTGATTCCCAAGGTCACACCATTTTTTCCAACAAAGAAAATATTGGGGAACTTGTCTCTTTTATCGATTATGACGTCCTGTTCAAAAAATTGATTGCTTCTATCCTCAGTTCTCCCCTCGGTCAGATGCTCGGGCTTATCGGAGGAGCACAGGTCCTGGAATCCCTAAAGCCGTCCATCGTTGAAAAGCTGCGCCAGGCCTTCAAGGAAATCTGTGAGGATCCCGCCTTTCAAGACAAGTTTATCGCGATGTTGTCGAATTTGGGGTCAACAGACCAAGCCTACGACATGATAACGTCCATTGTGGCGTCGAGACTGGAAGAGCTAACGCCAACAATGGTCAAAAATATTGTGAAAGACATGATAGACAGGCACCTTGGCTGGCTTGTCGTATGGGGAGGCGTTCTCGGCGGCCTCATCGGACTTGTGATGGCTATTATGCAACCCTACTTAGCGGGAAAATAAACTTCAAATCGTCAACTGTAAGTTCAAGTTGGTCCTTGCTGCGATTGACCACGAACTTGTGACCGCCAAGTTGGAATTCATCCATCTGTTGCTTCAAAGCGGGATCGTTCAGTACGATTTCAAGCTTGATGCCGTTGAGATTCAGCATCACGCCGTTTGACGTCCAATTGATATTCACACCAGTTTGCGATTTTGCCATCGCCGAAGGGGCGTCAGGGGCCTCTCTAACCATGGGTTTCGCCGTCCCGGTCGGGGACCCAGACATTGCTTTGAGCTGAATAACCTCTCCTGGTTTCAACGCCCCAGACTTAGGTTGGGTTTGCAATTGCAAGCCCTCCTCTAGAGTCAGACCAAGCTGCAAGCAAAATCTAATGTTATTGAGGGAGAACCACACGTAGTAGCATGGGGAAATCTCTTCGTATCTGTCGAGAATATCCGTGTTTGCAAGAAATACTGAAGGGGGCTTGATCTTCAAACGTACGCCGTAATTCTGGATATGGCGCAAGAGTTCTCCCGCAACAATATTGGTAATCTCACCCAACCAGTCGCGGAGTTGATCATCCTGCTCGGTGAGTGACATCGTATCATCGAATCCAGGAACGGTGGCGACGAGGAAATCGCGGTCGCAGCAAAAATTGAGATTTCCCTTGATCGGGTCTGATTCAAACCCCAACACGGACGAGAATATCTTATTTGGAAATTTCTCAAGCCACTTCTGATTCTTCTCAAGCGACAAAACGGCGACGGGGAAATCTTTGAGGACCGATATTACCGATTCTTCAAGATGCTCTACTATTTTTTTCTCGTTTTCCAAACTCATGAACAAGGATCCGCAGATGTTTCCGTAGAGTTCGGCAAAATCGTGAAAGAGTTGAGGTAAGAAAAAAAAAGTTCTCCGAAGAGAACTTTTTAATGCGTGTAATAACTTAACAAAATCGAGCTTTTTAGAGATTGGCGTAAGACGTTGTTTCTTCTTTGAGAACCGTTCTAGTAAGAACCGTTGGATCTTGAAGCATTTTCTGAATTTGGAAGCCCATAAGCGACTTCGGCGCCCAGAAAAGACCTGCAAGCTCGGCGACAACATTGCGTCGAACGTCCAGCTTTGCCATCTCCTTAACGATCATGGCCTTCGGTGCCAGAAGGTTTGTCGTGAAAATAACCTGCTCAAGCGCGAGGTTATTCGCATCGAGAGCGCCTAATTCTGGGAAACGCTCCCTCTCACCTTCAAAGATAATGCGAGACAGATCTTTTACCATGCTCATACGAGTCTGAGCTTTGAGTTCGCCTTTTTTAAACTGGATGACATAAGCACCTGGCCGAACGCGCAAGATCCTGCTCAATTTATCGATCATATCGACGGGCTGAGTCGACACAAATGAGAACGTGCGCATCACTTCTGGTAAATAGAGGGGCGGAGATTGGAACTCACACTCGGAGATGATTCGATTAACAAATTCCAACGTGCGGGTTCTAATTTCGTTGAGTTCGGCAGGGTTCATCGAAGCCATCTGCTGGGAAACCGTCTTCATAAGACTTGATTCGGAATACTCGAAATAGGCTTCGTCGAGGTCTGTGGTTCCGAACGCAACGTCATGGACCATTGCCGTCTCGATATCCATCGCCTGCGCGAGGCTAGCGAGAGAAAAAACCGACCGAACATTTTTCTCGCCCCGTTTCCAGTGACTGCAGTCGGACGGGTTGTAGTTCAAAATAGCGCCGATTTCTTGGTCGCGGATTTTCCCGCCTTTCTTATGCGAGAGAACCTTTTGACAAAATTTAAACAGTTGCACGGAATTAGGAAACTTCACTGTCCCCGAACGTTTCATTCACTGTCCTCCGACGCCCTTGGAACTCCGTCCTTAGAGCTTAAGATTATTTTCTCTTAAGTTGATTTGCTTATCTTTAAATATACCTAGCCGTATGCTTTTGTGTCAAGCAAAGCGCTTAAAATATTTTTAGATATTCTATTGTTGGTAATAATTCCAAGCGAGCGACAATAATTCGTTCAACTTTTCTAAAAGTATTTTTGAAATCAGGATTTTTTAGGACGTGGCATGCGCAGGCTTTTAACAAGATTTTCGCCGATGGTCACACCTGCAAGGATTCTAAAAACCATGAAGTACACCACAAAAATGGTGTACACAATAATCGAGGTTTTGAGGGCGCCGAGAGTACGAAAGAACTGAGCCCCCGCCATGTTGCGCAGGCCTTTGCCTGAGAATGAAAAGCCGCTCTGAGTCAAAAGTTCGACGACAATCATGCCCACGAGAATAGCGCTCAACACAACCATAATATCCAGAACGTGCGCCAATGTTTTGATACCGAATATTCGCGCGTTCCACGCCCGGGCCGCCCTGACGTCGGTCGTCATCGTTGCGTTGGGACGCGTCTTCACCCTAGCCTCCGGTTCCTCTTTCCAAGCAGCCATTTGCGGCGGCGTGGGCAACTTCGGCTGGACCTCTCGCGGCTCGAGAGATCCAAGCCCTATCCCTGTCGAAAGGGACTCAAACTTCGAGGGGTCCAAATTCTGGATGAAGCTACGCAGCTCCGTCAGAAGGCGAATTTGGCGTGGATGGGTCATCGTGGCTCCAGTCTGTGTGAGATCCTTCGCTTCGCTCAGGATGACGGCCTGCTCAGCACTATGCCCCGTTCAGCACTATGGCCGCTCGCCCCACCGTCATCCTGAGCGAAGCGAAGGATCTCACTACTGTTTCTATAATACCGTTTCTCTAGATTTTCGCCACTTCGAGGTTGGATTTCATGTCGGCGTTGCCAGATTGTAGAAGACTCAAGACATCGTTAGCTGATTTTTCCGGCGATGATTGTTTTGCTAGCGTGCTCTTTTTTCCCTTGGATACAAGTTTTTCCAAGGTCCTAACAGCGAGATCAAAGTCGGGAGTGGGCAAGGTCATTAAGCTGTCTCGCAACGCGACAACACGCGTTGTGCGATCCGTGAAATAACCTTTATCGAGCGTGTCCATCCGATTCGCGTCGAAGAAGTAGTACACGTCTTGCAGGTTTATGGAATTACTATTTTTGGAGCTCACTCGCCTCTCCAGCGCCTGTATAGAGTGGCCTTCGGCACAAACCGTCCAAACATTAGTCACCGAGGCTTATTTCTTTCGAAAAATCTTCACTTTTCCTCTGTAAAAACCTATAGTCATAAGGTTTTGCTCAATCGGACCCGCAAGTTAGGATATTTATGCGCGAAGTCAAAGTGACCAACACCCTTACCCGGACAAAGGAAGTTTTGAAACCCCTTACGCCAGGCGAAATTAAAATATATGCGTGTGGTGTCACGGTATACGACCATTGCCACATTGGCCATGCGATGCAGGCGATTTACTTTGACGCGATTCGCACCTACCTCGAATATATCGGCTACAAGGTTACTTACGTGCGCAACTTCACCGACGTCGACGATAAGATTATCGACCGAGCGCAGAGAGATGGCATTTCTCCTTTAACGCTCTCCGCCAATATCATTGAGTCCAGTACGGAAGATATGGCTGCTTTGGGCGTGCGCCCGGCGGATTTCGAACCGAAGGTATCCGACACCATTCCTGAAATTATTGCGATGACCGAAGACCTGATACGCAATGGATTCGCTTACGTGTCCCAGGACGGAGACGTCTACTACAGGGTTCGACATAAGAAGGACTACGGAAAATTGTCAAATCAAAGCCTGGACGATATGAAGTCCGGTTCTCGATCAATCCATGCCGGCGCGAAAGAGGACGAACTCGATTTCGCTCTTTGGAAAAAGAGCGACGTGGAAGGCGCCACATGGCCGAGCCCATGGGGCAAAGGTCGTCCGGGTTGGCACATAGAGTGCAGCGCGATGAGCAAGAAGTTTCTCGGCGCTCATTTTGACATTCACGGCGGCGGCCGGGACCTTGTGTTTCCCCACCACGAAAATGAAATTGCGCAATCCGAAGCCGCGAACGGCGAAAAGTTCGCAAACTACTGGCTCCATTCCGGCTTGTTGACCATTAACAAACAAAAGATGTCCAAGAGCTTGGGCAATCATATCCTCATCAAAGAATTCCTCAAAACATGGCCAGTTGAAGTCCTTCGCCTTGCTTATCTGTTGCAGCACTACACGTCCAACACGGACTTCAGTCAGGCGGTTTTTCAAAACTGCGCCAAGCGATTATTATACTTTTACGAGACTTTACTTCTTCTCGACGAATATACGGGTTCGGCAAAGGTTGAGCGCCCTCTACCCGAGATGACCGAGAAATTTCATGCGGCCATGTGTGACGATTTCAATACCTCAAAGGCAATTGCGGATATGGGCATCTATTTTAAGGCAGCCAACGAGGTCATCAAGAAGAAGAAGACGCCCGCAACAGCTCAAGAGGCTGCCACCCTAAGCAAAGGGTTTCGAGAGCTTTTCAATATACTCGGCTTGCTGAAAGAAAATCCCGTCGATTTCATCAATTCTCTCAAAGATAAAATCATCGTGACACTTGGAATTACAAAGAAAGACGTCGAGAACTTCATCGCCCAAAGAAATGAAGCGCGAAAGAATAAGGATTACGCGTTGAGCGACTCTTTGCGGTCTCAATTGCTGGAAAAAGGTATCACTCTTAAGGACACGGCGACGGGCACTGATTGGACAGTAACCTTCAATATCGAAGGATAGCCTATGAGCGACAAGATACTCATTCACAATATTGCTGATCTTGTAACATTGTCGCCGCTCGTAAAGGCGCAGCGGTTTGCAAAAATAGAGGAGAGCGATCTTGGTCGGCTCAAGCAAGCCTGGATTGCCATCGAAGATCAAAAGATATTAGAGTTTGGAACGCAGGAGCCACCGCACCAATATGCGTCGTTTCGGCGCATCGATGCCAAGAATTCCCTCGTTCTCCCAGGCCTTGTGGACTGCCACACCCATCCTATTTTTGGCGGCAATCGTTCGCATGAGTTCGCCAAGAGGCTGCAGGGAGCGACGTACCAAGATATCGCGAAAGCGGGTGGCGGAATCCAATACACGGTCGCGCAGACGAAGTCGGCATCAGACAGCGAACTTCTTGAACTGCTGCTTGATCGCTTGCAGATTTTTCTCAGCAACGGCGTTACGACCGTTGAAGCTAAATCGGGTTACGGCCTTGTGCTCGAGGAGGAAATTCGTTTGCTCCAGATTCTCAACGAGGCAAAGACCAAAGCCGCTCAAGATCTTTCCATAACGGCCCTTGCGTTGCACGCGACCCACTCGTCCTTCCCCAGCGCGCATCTCCAGGCAGCGTTTATGACCAAGAAACTGCTGCCGCGCTTGCTGTCCGACAAACTCGCAACTTGCGTGGACGCGTTTGTAGAAAACGGTTACTTCAGCGTGGAAGATGTCGACGAATTTATGATGAGGGCGGGGGATGCCGGTCTGGGAATACGCGTTCATGCCGACGAGTTTGGGCATTCCGGCGGCGGCTACGCAGCGGCTAAATGGGGCGCATGGAGCGCGGACCACCTCGAGCACACGCCGGTAGGCGCCATTAAGGAAATGGCAAAGAACAGAGTTGTTGCCGTGTTATTGCCAGGAACGAGCGTCTACTCCAAGATTCCCTTCGCCAAAGCGGGCCCCTTCGTGGAGAACGGTTGCCCCGTTGCGCTTTCAACAGACTACAATCCTGGGTCCTCACGTATTGAGAACCTCAACTTCATCGCAAGCTTGGGAGCGTTGCATTGCGGACTCACTTTAGCGCAAGCGATCGCGGCGGTGACGTGGGTTCCTGCATTTTCGCTGCGTCAACATGGCCGAAAGGGAGCCGTCGAAAAGGGGTTCGATGCGGATTTGGTTTTCCATCGATATGCCACGGCCGAGGATTGGATTGCGGGCTTTGGCCAGCATAAGCCTTGGAAGGTGATTTGTAAGGGGCGAGAATTCTGATGCCCTACTTCGCCGAGACTAGGTAGGACATTGTGTCGCGCTAATACCGTATAACTTTTATATCGTATTCAAGAACGCCCTTCGGCACTTCGATCTCGATAAAATCGCCAATCTTCTTTCCAAGTAGAGCCTTGCCGATGGGAGAGTTGATGGAGATGAGATTTTGGCTGATATCGGCTTCGATATCGCCGACGATGCGGTAGGTTCTTTCCTCGCCAGAGTCCAAGTCCTCAACGGTGACGTAGGATCCAAACTTCACGTCGCGACTTTGGTGTCCTGAAAAATCCACGATTGCGGCTCGCGCAAGGTGATCCTCAAGCAACGTTATGCGGCCCTCGATAAATCCCTGCTTCTCGCGCGCGGCATGATACTCCGCGTTCTCACGTAAGTCACCGTGAGCGCGGGCCTGCGCAATCTCATCTATTATTTTCGGCCGTTCGACCACTTTAAGGGTGTGGAGTTCATCCTTAAGTTTGTCATAGCCTTGTTTGGTCATATGAATTTGATCAACACTCATAGTAAGTTCCTCAAAACCCTCAAAATCAGCTGGTTGAAAAATAATCGTAGTAAAAACAAGGATGAAAGTCATCCCGGATTGAGAGGAATCCTACAAATCGCAGGGCATCCTACAAGAGACCGTAACCAGCTGATTTTAAATGGGTTAATAAGGAAAACTTAAAGAAAAAACGATACGCAGCAGTGGCCTGTTGTGTATCGTTTTGTTACACATTTAAAAGTTGTGGGTTGCCGAAAAGGCATATGTGACTGACGTGGATTCGACCTTTTGTATTTGAAAATCACCGAGCTTTTGCGCTTCGCCGTCGCCAACTTGATAAATGCCGCCGAGGGCCACCTGGGAGTTTGGTTGTACCCAGGCAAAAAATAGAGATGTGCCGATGTAATCGATGTGATCACGTTGGGCGTACTTGTTCTCGTCGAGTTCCGGTCGAGCGTCGTAGTTCGTGAAGAGTCCCCAACGAACAGGAATGGCCGGCGTGACGTAGTACTCGACGCCGAGAGCATAGTTGGTTACCGCTTCGCGTTCGTAGTTCGCCCAATCGCCCGATTTGGCGGCCGTCTTTTGCACCACGTCCGAGCTCATCAACAAGCGAGGCGACGCAAACCATGCAACGCCAAGCCGAATCTCCTTTGGGAGCTCACCCAGCGGTTTTTTAATTTCAGAAATTACCTCGGTACGTTTAATCGCAACCTTGCCATTGGCATCTGGGGTCGGGGTTTGCTCCGTTCGACTCGAATCGGTCCAGGAATACGCGTACTTTGTGCTTTCGATTTCGCGCTTTAGCGATTCCGTTACCGTTATCGGATGTTTATAAGTCAAGCCCATGGACCAATTGGAGAGAAACGCCCACTGAATTCCTATGGAAGGTTCGAGCGCTATGGCCGACAGATTTTCACGCAAGTTTTGGATAACCTGAGACTGTCCTGTAGCTGTCTCGCTCGCTGCAACCTGATTGTCTTGATACTCCTGGACCAACTCGTCGATCGTCACATAGCTCAAACCAAAGCCAAACGAGAAACTACCGCCAAATCGACGCGCTGCGGCTATGCTGAAGTTCGACGTTGAAGCTCGAGCCATGACAACCCGATGAAGCCGGCTGAGATATGCCTGTACTTTTTGGCCTTTTTTCGTTTCCGATGTAAATGTTTTACCGCCTAAAAGGTCGTTCTGGTCTTTCAAATCCGAATCAATCGTAGCAATGCCAAACGCGAAAATGAATCCCGGTATAAGATCTTTCTGCAAGCCGCCGAAGAACGGCGCCATGCTGCCGTTGCTTTCCTCGTCAAACGGTTCGTCGCCGATGGTATCTTTATAGCGCGTGACGCGTTTGTAAAAAGCATTGGCCGAACCCGAAATATCGTTCGACAACGCAAACCCCAATCCGGCAGGGTTGTAGTAAACGCCGCTAGCATCGTCCGCAATCGCGGTGTAGGCGCCGCCTAAACCCAAGGCGCGATCGCCGATGATGATGTTGTTATAATGAAATTGGTCTGCGCACAAAGGCGATGCACCAAGTAGGCTACAGCTCACCACAAGCCGATTCAGGTGTTTTGCCATATTCACTCCGTCTCCAACGTTTGCCCATGCTTCTTAAATACAGGTTCCAAATACTTCTTAAAACGCGCCGTGCCTTTGGCTCCGACAATATTCTTGGCTTCAGCGTCTTTTAGAACAAGTTTGATAGCTTTAATTCTTTCCGGGATCGGCGGGTGGGTTTTGTCGAGGATCGAATCGCTTTTCTTTGCTGTTTCCGTTAGTATACATCTTCCTTTTTTGTTGCCCTCTTTAATTCTGCACAAGAAATCGATAAGGGCGGCGGGTTCATACCCTGCCTTGATGGCGGAATCGACGCCAAATTTATCGGCTTCAAATTCGAGTTTTGCGTCCAAGCCCTTTTCGAGGATGAGAGACATACCCGCTTTTGCCGCTTGAATAATACTCAAGCCTGCGGCTGAACCCGAAAGGTAACGGGCTACGAGCGACCCCAACTCCGATGTCTCGGGGTCAGGTCTTTGCCGCGCGGTCTCTGCCTCGGACAGGTTAGCATGGGCTTTCTCCGCCTCTTCCGCGACCTTGTTCATCTCTTCTTTGGACATAGTTTTCAGCGTCTCAAACATGTGCTTCTTCGCAACGTGCGTTACTTCGTGGCCCAGCACGTGAGCAAGCTGCGCCTCGTTGCGGGCGTGCTTGATAGCGCCCAAAGTCACAAGTATGTATCCGCCCGGACACGCAAAAGCGTTTACGTTTTCCGTATCAAGGATCTCGAACATGTATCTGCGATTGGGATCCTCGCCAAATTTCGAAACATAGAGGCCAACTTGGTTGACGTAATTAATGAGGTTGGTGTCTTCGTATACTCCGTAGAATTGGAGGAGTCGGCCCGCCATATTGCGTCCGATTTCGAGTTCTGCTTTGTATTCGTCGAGCTTTTGCTGCTCTTCAGCCGAGAGATCCGTTGTTTTGGAGCTATTTGGCGACTGACAGTTGCCGACAACAAGTACCCCAAGAGCAAGTAAGATAGGATGAAGTTTCATGAAACGATCACCTGTGCGTCGTGATGAATCCATTTAAAAGAGATATTAAATATTTTAACACCTAGAATTTATTGAAGATAGGTAGGAGCAAAAAAAAATCAGCGTTATTGTAAGTAACGCTGACCAAAGGTGAAAAAATCCCTTCTTGAAAGGTATTTATTTAGAGGCCACGATCCTCTGCTTTCTTCTCAATTTCTTGAAGCACCAAGGAGCCGATGGTGTCGATATCACCCGGCTTAATGACACGATCTTCCATTAAGTAAACGCGGCGCAAGTTAGGTTTCGCGTTGCCAGCAAACGACGTTTCGCTGCTGTCGTCGAGACCGCGCACCCCCATCACCGCCGAACGTGATCGAGCCTGTTCAACTTTACTATCTTTTTCTCGCCCCTCGGAAGCTGCCGAACGAATCGCTTTGGACAATGAGTTACTTTGATCGTCAGACTTGCGGGTCACCTGGGTCACAGCTACGAAGCCTTTTTTCTTGTCGGCCGTCTCAACCTCCCAGAACATCCCCTTTCGCCCTGAGGAAGCAACGACGTCGCCCGCCTTCAAGGTCGTGACTACTGTTCCCTGCTTCGACGCTTTGTCGAACACCTGAACGCCGTCTTCTTTGGCGGCCAAGTCAACGGCCCTGAGTTCCGTGGCTGTTAGCAGCACGCCTATAGTCACAATAGATCGTACGATGGCCTTCCACATATATCTCGCCCTCCGTATATAATTATGGTTCGGCAGGAAGTGCCGAATCCTTAAAGGTCACTTTAAGCGCATGATATAATAGTGTTTTTTTCCCTTCTTTACGAGGATCCCGTTATCGCTGCTTAAGGCTTTTTCGTCGATTTCGCTCTGAAAATCCGCGATTTTTTGGCCGCCTACCACAAGCCCCCCGCCTTCGATCAGGCGCCGCACTTCTGATTTGCTAGGTATGACTCCTGAAGCTACAAGGACGTCGATAAGATTCTTGCTTTGTTGGAGCATTTCTTTCGTAACAAAGAACTCGGGAGCGTCCGCGGAAGCTTGGCCCTCCCCGCCACCAAACAACTTGCTTGCGACGTCTTTGGCTTTAATCGCTTCTTCTTCGCCGTGAACAAGTTTGGTCATTTCAAAAGCAAGAACAACCTTAGCCTCGTTCATCTTTTGACCTTGTTCCGCCGTAAGCGACGTGATGTTCTCTTGCGTCAAATCGGTAAAGTATAAAAGGCAATTTCTTACGTCGCGATCATCGACGTTTCGGAAGTATTGAAAGAACTCGTAAGGAGAAGTGAGGTTAGGATCCAGCCAAACCGCTCCCTTTTCAGTCTTGCCCATCTTTGCGCCCGACGAAGTCGTTAACAGTGGGATGGTCATGCAGAATGCCTGCTTTCGACTTTTCTTGCGAATCAGCTCCATACCCCACAGCATGTTGCTCCACTGATCGTCGCCGCCCAACTGGATAAAACAGTCGTGAGATTGACTCAACATATAGAAGTCATAAGCTTGGAGAAGCATGTAATTGAATTCAAGAAACGAAAGACCCTTCTCTAGTCTTTGCTTGACGCTTTCAGCGGTGAGCATCCTGTTGACGCTAAAATGCACGCCGAAATCGCGCAAGAATTGGAGATAGTTTATTTGGAACAGCCAATCGCCGTTATTCACGACGACACCCTTTTCGGGACGGGATATGTCGACGAACTTTCCTATCTGCGCCACGAACTTCTTCGCATTCTCGTTGATGGCTTGCGCGTCCATCATCTGACGCATTTCCGTTTTGCCGGTCGGATCCCCAATGAAAGCGGTTCCGCCGCCCAACAGAACGACGGCCCGGTGTCCTGCTTGTTGCCATCGACGCAAAGCGATAACGGGCAAAAGATGGCCAACATGCAGACTGCCCGCCGTAGGATCGAATCCCACGTACGCTGCTTTCTTGCCGCCGGCTAGGAATTCGGGAAACTCGTCTTCATGCGAAATCTGCCCAACCAGTTCCCGTTGCCGCATCAACGTCAAAAAATCCATGGCCCATTCCCCTAAAATTCACGTAAATATAGTTTAGCCTGGTCAAGGATTTCATTCCACTCTGTTCTCGGATCGCTCACATTGTGGTTCGCCGCTACTTGCTTAAACCAGGTGTATTGTCTCTTAGCATATTGCCTTGTCGCGGCAACAATACTTTCCTCCAAAACTTTTCTATTCTTCATCTGGCTCTCGAGCCATTGGCAAACTTGCTTGTAACCGATGCTTTGCATCGGCTTGGCTTCCACGGGACAACCTTTTGTCAAAAGGCCTCGCACTTCTTCGATAAAACCATCATCGAGCATACGTTTCGTGCGCTCCGCGATCGCCTCGTGCGCCAAAGCTCTCGGCGGAAAAATTCGGATGACGTGACCGAACGGCTTCTGGTCTCTTTGTCCCGAGACCTCTGATATAGGTTTGCCGAGAAGCCTAATCAACTCTACAGCCCGCAACAATCTGTAACGATCATTGACATGGATTTTCTGGGCTCTTGCAGGGTCGATGGCCTGAAGAGATTCTGCGAGCTGTTCGTTTGTCAGCGATTCCAATTCAGCTCTTAGGCTTGGATCGCTTGGCAAATCATCCCATTCAACACCCCAAAGAGCCCGCAAGTATAGGCCCGTTCCGCCGACAATGACCGGAATCTTTTTTCGGTTCAGAATATCGTCGATAGCGCGGTAAGCGTCGTTGGCGTAATGCCTTGCGTCGTATAGGTCAGACCAATCAAGGATGTCGATCATATGATGCGGGACCTGGGCCTGCTCCTCTCGAGACGGCTTGGCTGCGCCAATGTCGAACCTCCTGTAGAGTTGCACCGAATCACAGCTTACAATTTCGCCGCCCAACTCCAAGGCCAGACGATGTGCCACCATGCTTTTCCGGCTTGCCGTAGGACCTACGATAACGAGGCACGGTTCATGCTTCGCCCTAAATTCTGTCAAACCACTTCCCTACTTCTGAGCGCGACAGCCACTTGAAAACCCTGCGACCGTGCGGACAATTGTGATAAAAGTCCACATTTCGCGCTTCGATAAGCATCGTTTCCAAGTCGTCTTCCCCGAGAACCTCTCCGGATCTTACCGCCGAATGACAGGCAATACTCGCAAGAATATCGTGATTCAACTCTCGCGGACTTGGAGAAGTACCAGAGCTTGCCTCTAGCGTCGCGGCAATGCCTTGCAATGCCGCGTCCAAGTTTCTCCCTGTAAGTATCGCCGGAACAGCGCGCACTTCAATCGTGTCCTGACCGACCGGCGCAACATCGAAACCCAACGCGACAAGCGCGTCCTTGTTCGCTACGAGCAAACTCACCTGCCCGGGCGACAATACGACGGTTTCAAACACGGCCAACGCCTGACTTGATGTGAGCATTTCGCGATTGCCTGCAAGACTTTCGTAAAGAATGCGTTCATGAAACGCGTGTTGATCCACTGCAAGCAGTTGCTCTCCGTACTCAAAGAACAGATAGCACTTGGCGAACGAGCCCATGAATCGAAGTTCGTTCCATGGAATATCGCTAACAGTCTTTTGAGCCGATGCGACAACCCTTGCAGGTGGTGACTCCTGGTCTTGGCCTCGTCCAACGTAGCCTTGGCGAAGCTGGGAGAAAATAGGCGCGTCCCCTCCTCCTTCGGTCTGGGGCGACCAGGCAATGCGCACGGGATCGGGTTCAGAGCTCCGAAATGTCGCTGTTCGAGGACGGGACACCAGGTTTTCCCAAGCCGTCGCGCCGACTCTTTCCTTTGGTGACTCCACGGGAGAAACGACCGGTTCCCACGACGAATCAGGACTCGAAGGCAAGACCCATTTTCTTTCGCGAATCTTCTGAGAAATCGCCGATGCGATGAAGTTTTGCACTTCGCCTTCGTATTGAAATTTGACTTCGGTTTTAGCAGGATGCACGTTGACGTCAATGAGCGATGCGTCCGTGTATACATAAAGTACTGCCACAGGAAACTTGCCCTTGAGAAGATGGCTATGATAACCGCGGAGCACGGAATATCGGAGATTTTTGTCCTTAACGTAACGATCGTTAACAAAGGTATAAAGGTGCTTTGCGTTATGTTTTTCTATGCCAGGAGGAGAGATGAGTGCTTCTATCGAGCAGTAGCGTCCCTTGGCCGAGAGATAAAGATAATCCTTAAGACCGCTGCCATCGGGTAGGATCGCCGATAACCGGGTCAATAGAGCTTCCTCTCCCTTGAGATTTTGCTCTCCCTCAGAGGGAAGTCCGTCATGATCCCAAAAACCGATCTCTTTTCCGTCGTGTCGAATGTTAAAGGCCACCTTCGGGTAACTCAGGGCAAGAGCGCGGATCATCTCGAGGCAATAGGCGTACTCAAGGTTTTTCGTTTTGAGGAACTTCTTTCTCGCGGGGACATTGTAAAATAAATCCCGAATCGTCACGCAAGTCCCGGCCTTTCCGTTCCAAGGAGTAATCTGGCAGCCCGTTTCGTCGATTTCGAGCTTGTTCCCGGTTTCCTCCTCAATGTGCCGAGTTTTGATGGACAAACGCGAAACGGCGGCAATGGAGGCCAAAGCTTCTCCGCGAAAGCCCAGGGTTCTTATCTGAAACAAATCATTCAAGTTCTTGATTTTGCTGGTCGCGTGTCGTTTGACGGCGAAAGGCAGATCGTCGGCCATAATTCCGCGACCGTTGTCCTGCACGCTAATCAAGCGCGATCCGCCTTCTTCGAGGTCTATCTCAATTCTGGTAGCCCTGGCGTCGACAGCGTTCTCGACAATCTCTTTGATGACGCTAGCGGGTCTCTCGATAACTTCGCCAGCTGCGATCTTGTCGATTAACGCATCTTCAAGTACACTGATTTCCGCCACATTATCCCTCTTTGTAAGTTGTCGTATGGAAATAACATATTTAACCGGGGCTCTGAAAGCGGAACAATTGCCGGAATTAACATTACCCGAAGTGGGTATTGTCGGACGATCCAACTGTGGAAAGTCGACGCTCATAAACGCGTTTTTTAGTCGAAAGGCTATAGCCCGCACAAGCCGCACACCGGGCCGCACTCAACTTATTCATTTTTTTTCGGTGAGTGAAGAATGGATCATCGCTGACTTGCCCGGCTACGGCTTTAGCAAAGCGTCTAAGGAGATCGCTCGCAACTGGCAGCCGCTTGTCGACGCCTACCTGCAGCGACGCAACCTGGTGTCGATTTTGTTTCTCATGGATGTTCGTAGACCTTTGGAAGACAGTGATCGGGTCGTGTTAAGCCAGATGCGCCATATCCCGAAAATCATCGTGGGTCTCACCAAAGCCGACAAGTGTTCACCCTCGGAAGCGGAGGCGGCTAAAAAGAAAGTTGCGGCCGAACTAGGAAAACGGTTCAAGAATGTGGAAGTTATAGCAGTGTCGAGCAAAACTAAGAAGGGCCTGGAAGAGCTGAGAGAAAAGGTCGCGCTTGCGGTGAGCGAAGTTCCGTAGAGTTCAACTATACGGACTCGTCAAGATCAGCTTGCTTCTTAAGAACTCGTCGGCAAATTTCCCAAAGCTCGTCTTTGTCTTCCATGTAACCCAGCAATTTTCCGAGACGGTGAGCCAAAACGCCGATGACCTCTTTAGGATCAAGTTGGTCGTCCTTCAGCTGTCGAAGTACAGCCGCGTCGATCTCGTCCGCGAATTTTAGCAATTTAATTGCTTGCTTATCGATGGTAGTAGGCTTTTTTTTGAATTCAATGATTTTTGCCACGTCTATCCCCTTTGAACTTACATCTATATTATCGGAAAAATGCGTATTTTTCACTGATTTGAGTAAATTTTTCTTTAAAATCACCCTATTATTGATATAGATTGAAGAGCTTACTCGAACTTCGGAGAAAGAAATGAGCCAAAAATCTTATGATGTTGTGGTTATTGGAGCAGGTCCTGCCGGGGAAGTTGGCGCTATTCGTGCGGCCCAACTCGGAATGAAGGTGGCTCTTGTTGAAAAAAATGAACATCTTGGGGGCACCTGCCTCAATGTCGGATGTATACCCACCAAAGCTTTGCTGCACTCAGCCAAACTTTGGGACAAAGTTCGTCACATGGAAGAAGAAGGCATATCCGTCTCCAATCCGAAATTTGACTGGAGTCGAATCATGGCCAAGAAAGAATCCGTGGTCGACGCTCAGCGCAAGGGTCTCAAGTTCCTCATGAAGAAAAATAAAATCGACGTTTTTCAAGGTACCGCGAAACTTGAGAATCCCAAAATGGTGGCCGTGAAAACCGCTGCAGGCATGGAAAGCCTCGCGGCAAAAAATATTCTCCTTGCAACAGGGTCTCAGGTTCGTGAGCTCCCCTTTGCAAAGTCTAACGGCAAGAACATCCTTACGTCGGATACCGTCCTTTTCATCGATCATGTCCCCGAAACCTTGGCGGTGATCGGGGGAGGCGTCGTCGGGATGGAGTTTGCGTCTTTGTTTGCACGCATGGGCAGCCAGGTGACCGTTATTGAACTTGCTCCGCAAGTTCTTCCGACAGAAGACGAAGAGGTCGTCAAAGAGTTTGTGCGCGTGTTGAAAAAGAACCACGCCAACTTGACGATCGAAACTTCAACAAAACTGACTGGGGTTGAGGACAAGGGCAAGTTTTGCGTCGTGACCACCGAAGGCGGCAAACCCAGGGAATTCGCAAAAGTTCTCATGTCTATAGGCAGGCAACCGGTTACGGCTGATCTTGGTCTCGAGGCGATGGGAATTTCGATCGAAAAAGGCGGTTTTGTAAAGGTGGACGAACATTACAGAACGTCACAGAAGACTGTGTTCGCGGTGGGAGATATCATTAGCACGCCGGCTCTGGCTCACACAGCTTCTGCGGAAGCCATGCACGCTGTGGAAATCATGGCAAACCACAACCCTCCTGTTATCAACTACGACGCCAACCCGAACGCAATTTACACCTCGCCTGAAATTGCGAGCATCGGCAAGACGGAACAAAAACTTCGAGAAGAGAAGGCTTCTTACAAGGCTGTCAAATTTCCGTTCGCTCCGTTGGCGAAGGCCAAGATCGAAGGCGCGACGGTCGGGTTTATCAAACTCCTCTACGAACCAAAATACAAAGAAATTTTGGGGGTACATATCATCGGCACCACCGCTACTGAGATGATCGCGGAGTTTTCGCTGGCCAAGGTATTGGAGAGCACTATTGACGAAATTGGGCACACGATCCACCCGCATCCGACGATATCGGAAACAGTAATGGAAGCCGCCCACGCCGCTATGGGCGGAGCGATTCATCTCTAAACGTTCGGAGGGGTTGGAGCTATGGCTACAAAAGACGTTTTAATGCCGTCCATGGGCGAAGGAATCACGGAAGCTGTGCTCGTGCGTTGGCTCAAGAAATCGGGCGATCAGGTCACGGAAGGCGAGCCTTTGCTTGAGGTGTCCACGGACAAAGTCGACACTGAAATTCCGGCTCCTGCTTCGGGATATGTCTCCCTCATTGCAAAGGAAGGCGCATCGATCGGCGTCAACAATGTTATCGCAAAAATCAGCGCTGATGCCTCTGGGGCTTCCGCATCGACTTCTCCGAAAAGTGAAACGCCGAAAGCTAATCCCAGTAGCAATTCCGCTCCAAAATCTAACGCCACCGCGGCTACTGCCGCAGCGGCCAACTTCAATCCAATTTCGCAAAAGAAAAGCTCTCCTCTCGTGCGCAAGATCGCCAAGGAAAACCGCGTCAATCTCGATCATCTTTCGGGTTCTGGCATGCACGGAAGGATAACGAAGAAAGACATCGTTGATTATCTGGAGGCTGGAAAGACCGCGCCGACGGTTGCGACGCAGTCGGTAGCGCGCGTGAAAGTCCCTGAATTCGAGTCAGACGACAATCGTCTTGTGACGACAACTCAGAACGGATTGGAATACCTGGACGGAGTGCCGGTTGTCCGGGAAAAAATGACTCATATGCGCAAGATGATCGCCGAGCACATGGTTCAATCAGTTCGAACATCGCCGCACGTGACGACGGTATTTGAAATCGATATGCACAACGTCGTAAATATACGCGAACGATACAAAGACCAATTTGAACAAAAAGAAGGTTTCAAACTCACTTACACACCTTTCATCATTCACGCGGCGACACAGGCTATTAAAGACCACCCCATCATCAACACGTCTCTCGACGGCGATGAGATTCTCTTCAAGAAAGACATAAATATCGGCTGTGCCGTAGCGATCAAAGAGGGCCTCATCGTTCCGGTCATCAAGAACGCAGGTGATCTCAACCTCGCCGGCATCTGTCGGAAACTGAATGACCTCGCGACGCGGGCTCGAAGTAAAAAACTTCTGCCTGACGACGTTCGAGGCGGCACGTTCTCCATAACCAATCCCGGAGGCTTTGGAAGCCTCACGTCAAATCCAATCATCAGCCAACCGCAAGTGGCGATCTTAGGGATTGGGACGATAACAAAACGTCCCGTAGTCATAGACGATATGATCGGAATACGTCCTCTGATGATGGTGAGTTTGACATTCGACCATCGTGTTGTGGACGGCGAAGGCGGCGCAAGATACCTGGCGACGCTCAAGAAAATTCTGGAGTCTTATAACGAAAATCCCGTTTAGGAAGTGAAGTGTCCCTTACTTCTGAAATTATTTCTAAGGTTCAAGACCTAACCCGGGAAGCCGGCGCGCTGATTTTGGAGAAGAAGAAAGCGGAGAACATTCAAAGTCGCGCTAAGTTTGACGGAAGTCCCGTTTCTGACGTCGATTTTCTCGTTAATCAAATGCTACTTACTGCACTTTCCAAACTGACGAACTCAATTCCCGTGATATCTGAGGAAACAACGCTTCAGCCATTCGAGGCGCGAAAAAAATGGCGCCGATATTGGTGCATTGATCCGCTCGACGGAACAACGGAGTTTTTAAGCGGCGGTTCGGAGTACGCCGTCAATATAGCTCTTATCGAGGGCGGCGTTCCTTTGTTTGGGTGCATAGGAATTCCTGAGCAAGGCGTTGTTTATTGCGGCGCAAAAGGCTACGGCACATGGAAGGTCGATGCGATAGGCCAAAGAAAGGAACTGGCATACAAACCGCAACGAAAAGACCAAACCATCGTTGCTGTGTCAAAAACCGATCAGCTTGAAAAAATTAAATCTATGCTTCGGACAACGGCCATCTCAGAATGGCGGCCGGTAAGCTCATCAATAAAATTTTGTCTGTTGGCGGAGTCCAAGGTCGACATCTATGCCCGGTCCGTACCATGCTACGAATGGGATGTCGCAAGCGGCGACGCTCTTCTTAGGTATTTAAAAGGATATCCTTTTCCAATCCCTTTTGTGTACAATACTAAGGAACTCAAAGTACCAGGGTTTGTTTTAGGGATGAAAGCATGACCTCCATTTCCGAGCTCATCAATTCGAGCGTCAGTCACGCGCTTATCGTTATTAGCTTGGTTTCATTTTTGGTTTCATCTTTTCTCTATATCCACTCTTTTCCGAAATCAAACAAGCGGGAGAACCACTTTCTCTTAGGATTCGGCTTCTTTATCGTGGGCACAATCTCAACGTGTCTTGCGATCGCAACTTCACTGGTGGTTGGGTTCTACACAGGTATGAGCGGGCTTGTTCTCATAGCGTCCATATCGTGGCTCACGGTTCTGGGGTTTTTCTTGTTCAAAATGAGAATCCTAGGAATCATCACGGCGCCGCTGTCCTGCTTGATCATCCTTTATCAAATGTTCACGGTACCTTTGGCGGAGGGCCATATTGCGTCGACACCACCGCTTTTTCTGCCGACTGTGCATATTTCACTCGCGATTCTCGGGGAGGCCTTTGCCATATGCGCGTTTGGGGTTTCGGCGCTTTATCTTTTACAGCATAGAGCTTTGAAAAAGAAGCAGCTCTATCTCATCTCGCCCGTAACCCCGCCACTCGACAAGCTCGACCGTCTCTTGGTCTTCACACTGTGGGTCGGTTTTATTTTTATTTCTCTAGGATTGGTCTCCGGGGGAATTCTCACGCGTTTCTTTCCCTCGCCGCATGCGGAAATGTCGCTCGGCTGGAAGATCATCTGGGCAACTCTTGTTTGGGCCTGGTATCTTGCGATACTTCTCGCACGCAACATATTCGCCGTTTCCGGCAAACACCTCGCTCAGATGAGCGTCGCCGGGTTTCTTTTGTTGTCCGCTTTCTTTTTTGGTCTGCTATGACGAAAAGACATCAGAAACATTTATTCTGCGTTGGCGCCAACCACAACTCTGCCGCGATCGATTTCCGCGAAAAGTTGTTTCTTAGCGTCGAACAACTGACGACCTCTTTGCCTCAGATTAGGGATGAACTCAACTTGACGGAAATCATGGCACTGTCGACCTGCAATCGGCTCGAACTGTACGGCGTATCGGACCAGCCGGTCAACGGAGAGGCGGTTTTTCTTGCACTGCAAAAGCAAAAAGCGGATTTCGACGACAGGCTTAAACCCCAGGTCCACGCAAGTCTTTATATTCATCATCACCGGGAGGCGGCGGAACATGCTTTCCAGGTCGCCTCGGGTCTCGATTCGCTCGTTCTCGGCGAAACGCAGATAACTGGGCAATTTAAGGAATCCATGCAGCACGCGAAGACCGTCGGCACCATCGGCCCGATACTCTCGCGCATGTGCCAAGCCGCGCTAAGCGAATCAAAGAAAGTTCGGACGTTCACGGAAATAGGCAGGAAACCGATTTCCATAAGCCACGCCGCCATACAGCTCGCTATGAAAGTGGCTGGCGACATCAAGAACCACAAAATGATGATCATTGGCGCCGGTGATATGGCGTCCGTCGCAGCCCGATACGCCGTCAAATGCGATCTCGAGTCGCTCTCTATCGTCAATCGAACCGTTTCCAAGGCGCAGACTTTGGTGGAGGAGCTAAAGTTCGGCAAGGCTCTATCCCTTGACGATTTAGCGGAGTCGCTGCCTGTCTGCGACATAGTTTTGAGTTCGACAAGCTCAAGTGAGTTTATCCTTAACGTGGAAAATATTAAGCGAGCGCTCCGGGGCCGGTCGAATCGTCCCCTTTATCTCATTGATATCGCGCTACCGCGGAACATTGATCCCAAATGCGCCGAACTCGACGGCGTTTACTTATTTGACATCGACGATCTTAAACAAATTGTGGGGGAACACAAAGAAGCGAGACGACTTGCCGCTCTGAAAGCTCGGGGCATGATTGTCGAGAGCGCTCACAACTTCATTGTATGGTTAGAAACTCTGAGTTTGAAACCTGCATTGTCAGGTTTCCGCGCTTATTTGGACGATCTTGTCGCTCGAGAGGCGGACAGGACGCTCAACAAAGAGATCTTTCGCAACCTGGACCAGGGCCAACTTGAAGCGATCAACGCGCTCGTGCAATCCATCGCAGGTAAAATTTCCAGCGACGCTAGCAGCAGAGTTAAGACACCGCCCGAAGGGTTCTTTGGTGAACAACTTGCAACGGCCTTGAAGGTACTGTTCCCCGCGCCTAAAGCCAATGGAGAAGATTGAGAATCTATGATAAGCGCTTCGAAAACAGTACGGATAGCAACTCGCGGCAGCAAACTCGCATTGTGGCAAGCCAATTACGTCGCAGGCCTGCTCCATAAAATGGGTTACGAGACGAAGATCATAACGCTCACGACGAAAGGGGATATCGTCCAGGACCGCTTTCTCCACGAAATCGGCGGCAAGGGACTTTTCATAAAAGAACTCGAAACCGCGCTGCTCGCCAAAGAGGCGGACATCGCCGTGCATTCTCTCAAGGACTTGCCGGCGGTCGTACAGAAGCCGTTTGCTCTTAGCGCCATTATGAAACGCCATAGCCCAAACGATATTCTGATTTTCAACGATGCCATTCAGATAAAAAATCTTCCTGAAGTTCTCTCTGCAAGCGACATTGCACAGACGCCTGTTAAGTCGCTCGGAACTTCGAGTTTAAGGCGAACATGTCTATTGAAGTCGTTTGCTCCTCGAATCGAGGTGTCTCCGCTCCGCGGCAACGTCGATACCCGGATTGCCAAACTCAAAGAGGGCCAATGGGACGCCATCATCCTGAGCCACGCGGCAATAGAGCGGCTTGAGATCAAGGACATTAAGTACAAGGTGTTGGACACAACGAGTTTTGTGCCCTGTGCTGGTCAGGGGGCGTTGACTATTGAGACTCTAGCGGATAGCCCCATTGCGGCAGAAATAGCGAAGCTCGATCATGCTGACACTCGCTACGCCGTTTCCTTTGAACGGGAAGTTTTACGGCTTCTTGGCGGCGACTGCTCGATGCCCATTGGGGTATTCTGTACGATTACCGGCAACACTGCCCGCGTCCTAGGTGTGCTCGTGGATCATCAAGGCAATCTTGGCAGGGCCGAGGTGACCTGGAAAAGGCAAAATCCTCAGGACTACGTCGAGGGAGCGAAGGAGCTTGTGGCGCAACTCTTGGTCAACGGTGGCCGTGAGGTTTTGAAGAATTTGAATTTGCCGATTCCTTCATAATGAGGTCTGCTGTGTGCAACGCCGTCATCCTGCGTCCAACAGGATTAACTGGTCCAACAGAGTTCACTGCGTCCAATAGGGTCATCTTGAGTGTATCCCAACCGGTCTCCTTGAAAAGCCTAATGGCCGATGCAGCGTCTTTGTGCGTGCACCAACGATATCCCGGGCAACACCGTCATCCTGAGCGCAGCGATGGATCTCATTTGTAAAGGTTCGCTTCCACATCAACGGGCCGCATTTCACTTTTTCGCCCTTTTCGATGTAAAGTTCTTGAACAAAATGGAAACATCTCAGACGGAATTGTTACCTACCGCGCGATAAAACTCCCTTATACCAGATACTTACCGTCAAATTGCCGATGGCCTGTGACTTGCACTTAATCCCTTGGTTTTTGACTCTATACAAAGGCATTTAGAATGAAATCCGTAAAAATCGTTCTTCTAGCGACTATTATTAGCGCCTGTAGTTCTTCCACAATGAGCAGTTCAAAAATGGCGGCCGATCCCGCCCTCGATAAGTTAAAACAACGTGCAAACGAAACTAATTCTGACGCTGTCCTCATTTTCAAGGACGGCAAAGAGATCTTAAACTATTCGTCTGGCCGTCACGATGAACCCATCGAGACCATGTCAGCCACTAAATCAATCGTAAGCCTGGCGATTGGCTTCTTGATCGACGACGGGTTTCTGGAATCCGTGGACACGCCCGTGTGGAAATTTTATCCGGAGTGGAAACAAGGGCGGAAAGAGTTAATAACAGTTAGGCATTTATTGAACCACACTTCGGGCCTCCAATCCAATCCAACGACGCAGGAGATATACTATAATCCCGGTCAGGATTTCGTGAAACTGGCTTTGGCGGCCGAGCTAACCGACGATCCCGGAACGAAGTTTTTCTACAATAATAAAGCTACGAATCTTCTTGCAGGGATTGTTCAAACGGCATCCCATCTTCCGATGGACGAATATTTAGATCAGCGCCTTTTCATTCCGCTCGGTATTACTCGTTCGGAATGGCATTGGGATCACGATGGAGCTGGAAACCCGCATGGAATGGCAGGCCTCCAAATGACTGCGCAAGGGTTAGCTAAAATCGGACAGTTGGTTTTGCACAAAGGGACTTGGAATGGACAGCGACTCATTAGCGAGAACTGGATTGACATCTCGCTTGCAGCTGGTTCTTCACTCGAAGAAGGTTGCGGTTTGCTTTGGTGGAGGCGCTCTAACTTCGATGAAAACAAGTTCTTTTATGATAAGAACCTTCTCAACACCTATAGAAAAGCAGGCATTTCTGAGAATTATATTGTTCGTTTGGAAGCAATTCTCGGAGAGCTACTTCCCCAAACAGAAATTAGGACAAAACTAGAGGATGTTCTGGGAGGAGCTGCTGCGTTTGCAGACTTCTATCAACAGGTAAAAGCAAAGTCTGTACCCGAAATAAATATCAAAATCGGACCGATAAGATTTTTCTCTGCAGAAGGTTCTCTTGGCCAATATTTGGTAATTTTCCCGGAAAAAGGAATGGTAGGGGTCCGGCAGATTCATGAACAATCTTCACGAGAGGCAGAGCAGGCCCAACAAGCTCATGAGGAAAACTCATGGGACCGCGATCCCATGTTTGAGGATTTCGGACAACTCTTGCTTCAGCTCTAATTTTTGAGACCGCGAAAAGAAACTTTCTGCGTCACAAGCCACTCTCTACTGAGACCTCATATGTTGCTCTGTCGTCGCATTTACGAGGATATCTTTCCGCCTCGGCATGTTCGACAAAGTCGCTCCCGTTTTGGCCGCAAGCTGTCCGCAGGCAGCAGACACGCCGAGTCCGCGGCTATAGCGCACGGTTGCAACCAAAGACCTCGACTTAAGATAATCCTGAAAAGCTTGGATCGTTGCGGTGTCCGGTCGTTTGTAGTCAACGCCGGGATGGTCGTTGAACGGTATAAGATTAATCTTGACCTTCAATCCATTCACATATCTGACGAGAGCTTTGGCTTCTTTGATGCTGCAGTTGACGTCTTTGATGAGAATGTACTCAATGGTGATTTTCTTGTTGGTTGCCTGCTGGTATGCAAGGAGCTCTTCTTTGAGTTCGACGAGAGAATACTTCCGGTTAATAGGCATAATCTGCGAACGCAATTCGTCGGTAGCCGCGTGCAACGATAATGCTAAACACGCTTTAGTGTCGTAGGCAAGTTGACCAATCTTCGGCGCAATGCCGGAGGTCGAAAGCGTCACGTGCTTGTGCGACAAGTTGAGACCGTCTTCGTCTAGGAAGCGGTTTGTGGCTTGAATCACGTTGTCATAGTTGTCGAAAGGCTCACCCATTCCCATGAAAACGATATGAGAGACCCGTCGACCTTCCTGAGAAACGATTTGATCAGCGATGAAGTATTGGCTGAGAATTTCGTCCGCGGAGAGGTTTCTGAAAAAGCCGAGTTTGCCTGTTTGGCAAAAGGTGCATGCGAGTTTGCAGCCAACTTGTGACGACACGCAAAGACTCGTTCGGTCTTCGTAGCGCATGATGACTGTTTCAATAGATTGCAACTTCTTGCCGCGCAGCAACAGCTTTGTGGTGCCGTCTTCGGATTCCAAGCGGCTTATAATTTCTGGAAGTTCCGCGCTGACTTGAGAACCAATTTTGTCGCGTAAGGTTTTGGGCAGGTTGCTCATGCTTTCGATTGCGAGAACCTTTTTCTGGTATATCCAGTTTTCGAGCTGTTTAGCCCGATATGCCGGTTCGCCAACGCTAATGAGCAGATCTTCCCAGTCTTTCTTTTTGAAGGACAGGACGTGAGGCACATCTGGTTTTTGTATTTCGATGGTCATAACGTTGTGGTGTTGCTGAACGCTGCTACGTGATAAACTTGATCTTATAACAAATAGGAACAATTAAAGTCGATGAAAAAAAATAAGGCCCTGATAGGACTGGGCTTTTCTTTAATGCTTGGCAGCTTTGGTTGGGCCGGCCGTCTCGATGCAGCCGACGGAGCCCCAATTCTGGCGCACTCTGGTCCGGCTCCGGTGAAGAAACCTTCAACCAAAACGAACTGGTCCAAATATCCAAACAAGTTCCCGGCGCAGAATTTCAAAGTCGTGCGCACGACAAAGGTTGTCACCTATAAATGGATGAGAGAGACAGAGCCGCTCCATTTAGATCTAAGGGTGGGCGCCATGCAAACGGATTCGATTCCGATCATGCCTGCCGCCGGACTAGGGGTGCTGTATTACCCCGGCGGCGATTGGGCCATAGGTCTTACGGGTCTCACGGCAGAAAAGGACATAACAAAGGATTTGCAGAAGGAGTTCGGCGACGATTTCAAGGTCAGCAAGACGCCGCTTCAGGCCAAAAGCCTATCGGGGTTGTTTCGTTTTTTTTGGCTATGGAATTTCTATCTCGACACCGGCATTGGTTTGCGAACCGTAGACGTGGCATTCGATGTAGCGACTGGGGAAACAACATACAGCCTGGAAATGCACACCTGGACCGTCACCTTGGATGTCGATATTGGCAACCAATGGAATTTCACCAACGGATGCTTTCTCGGGGTTAACTGGGTAGGCTATTCATCGCCGATGCTCACGGGAAAATCTGTTGCGGCTTCTGTAACTAACTCTATCGAATTGGAACAGGATCTTCCCGTCCTGAAAGGACTTACAAACGCCCTTGCCGACGGCCTTGCGGACGATGCGGCCATGCGGCTCCTGGTCCTTTACGCTGGTTATTCGTTTTAAGGGAACAGTCGACGAATTAAGGGGACAGTCGACGAATTAAGGGGACAGTCGAACGCCCAATAATTGCGTCCGAATTAAGGGGACAGTCGAACGCCCAATAATTGCGTCCCGATATCGGGACATTGTTTCTTGCATGGGCGTTTGGGGCTTTGGGGTCAAAGTTTTATGTATTTTAATGATATTGTTAGGTATTTTGTCTCATCTAAGGATTCTTGGGCGATTCCCGAATGTATATCTACATTGTTTCTAATGACCTTCTGGGCTTGATTTGAAGGAGGAGCCTCGTGAGTACCATTCAAAAACCGGTTATCCTGCTGGCGGACGATAACAAGGATACAAGGGAATTTCTCATTGATGCGCTAGGTGCGGATAAGTATGATTTCCTCCAAGCGTCGAATGGTGCGGAAGCCTGGCAGATGCTCAAAGACAATACCGTAAGTTTGGCAATAATTGATGAAGTCATGCCCAAGATGGCCGGGAGCAAGGTTGTGGGCTTGGCGCGATCCAATGGGATATCTATTCCGGTACTTATCATAACAGGTTTGCGAGCGAACGAAATCGCTGTCGAAATGAATAACACTCCGACGAATTGTCTGATGATTCTGGAAAAACCGTTTAAACCGCAACAGCTTGTGGATATTGTTCGGTCATTAATGAGCCAACTCGCGCATGCGGCTTAGATTTCACTAAGAATGAAGCGGGTGGTCGTCCGAAAATATCGCGCGGCTTTCTAATTCCAACTGGCAGCAATAACAAACAGAACAGGCGGGAAGATATTTTTCTTCGGCGCCTAAGTCAATGCGAGGACCTTCGGTCGTCGGCTTTCCCTCGACGAATTTTAGGTTGAAGACGGCTTTGCGGTTGCAGAAAGCGCAGGTTGTTTTTATCTCTTCTATGGAATCCGACAGCTCGAGCAAGCGCCTTGATCCGGGAAAAAGTTGCGTCCTAAAATCCGTGCGCAGGCCGTAACAAATAACCGGGATGTCCATATTTCGCGAAATATCGCGGAGCTGGTTCACCAAACCAACACTCAAAAATTGCGCTTCGTCAACGAGAATACAGTGCACACCTTCGATGAGTTTTGTATCGATCGCGCTGTCGTCTGCGACAATAATGTCGGCTTCCATGTTAAGACCTGAACGCGACTTAATGACATCAATTCCGAATCGCGTGTCGAGGGTGGGCTTCACGAGAATGACTTTCTTATTTTGCTGTCGATAGTTATGAGCGACGGCAAGAAGGTTCATACTCTTCGCGCTGCCAACAGTTCCGTATCGAAAATAAAGTTTTGCCACGGTGGAGTTTCTCCCTGAGTTTAAGAGTCCTCGTCTATCAATCCTTCGATATCAATATCTTCACCCCATTCTTCGTCCTGGCCAGCCTTGATCTCAACAACCTCGAGTTCCTTGATAGGGCGGGCAACCTGTTCACCCGTATCGAGCTCGATAAGCATAACTTGGTTGAGGATGTCGCCTTTGATCACGTCGCCGAGAGTGCCGTCGGCCAACTTGACGCGCGTGCGCTTCGGAAGAAGATTTTTCTTGAGTTGTGTGTAGGTGTCGTCTTCGTAAGTGAGACAACAAAGAAGTCGGCCGCACCCGCCTGAGACTTTGCTGGGGTTAAGCGCGAGGTTTTGGTTTTTTGCCATTTTTATTGAAACGGGAACAAATTCCCTCAGAAAACTCGAACAACAAAACTCGCGGCCGCAAATTCCGACACCGCCAGTGTGTTTCGCTTCGTCGCGCGCACCGATCTGCTTAAGTTCGACCCGCGTTTTCAGTCCGCCGGCAAGCCTTTTTACAAGCTCTCTAAAATCGACCCGGCCTGGAGCAGAAAAATAATAGATTATTTTGCCGCCGCCGAACTGAATTTCCGAGCCAATGAGGCGCATATCCAGTTGAAGCTCGTTGATTCTTTCCTGGCAAAACTTCTCTGCTTCTGCGGTCGTCAAACGGCCCGTCGGATCCAAATCCTTCTTGTTGGCGATGCGAATGACGGGTTTGAACGAACCGTGGTCAACCTTGCCTTCGTCTTGAAAGCTGACTCGCATAACCTCAGCGAGGCTTGGCCCTCTTTCGGTATCGACAACTACCTTGTCTCCGACCGAAACAAGAAAATCTTTGCCTAAAAAATCGTATATTTTACCAGCGCGCCGAAACTGCACACCGATGATGTTAAGCCCTGCCATATTTCTTATCCATTGCTATCCACTTACATAAACCAATGGCTTCCGCAGCCAATTGCGCATTAACCGGTACGTTCGCGTGACAAGCCAGTTTTTTAACGGCTCGAATTGTCGAACGCATTTTGCCAAGCGCTATATAATCAAAAGGAACCATAGCATTTTTCGGGGTTATGCCCAATATTTGTTTATAGTGTTCGTTGCAGCGGCGTTCCCACCCTTCCACGAGCTCGCTAACGGGAATCGGAAAGGTCCTGGCCACCAACTCCGCTGAATCCATTATGTCCAGGAGCGAGCGCGCACGAAACCATGTCTCCAGCTCATCCAGAGACCCTGCTTTCTTGTCACCCTCACCTAGAGCGGCTAGAGCTGAGAAAGGCGCCATTCCGCTTTGAGTCAGCAGCTGAGCAAGCGTTGCGTCGTCGGTTTTTAGGTCAGGAATTCCCAATGCTTGTTCCCTGAGCCAGGGGAGGCCTTGACTCATACTGGGAGGCTTCACGATCCAAGAAAACACGCGTGAACGGATTGTCGGTAGGATCTTGACGCTCTTGCTGGTCGAAAGCAGTATGAGGGCGTTACCAGGCGGTTCTTCCAATGTTTTGAGAAGCCTATTGGAGCTTTGAATGTTGAACTTGTCGAAATCAATAACCACGACTACTCGCGGCTTCTTGCTCCCCTCGCCTCGCGCGGGCTGGAAATTAAGAAAGTCTTGAAGCTCTTCCACATCCTTGATTTTGAACTTCTCCTGCTCAAGCCACCAAACGTCGTCCTCATCGCCGTTCATCACGGAAACGCAGTCAGCACATTGCAGACAGGGACGAGACGATTCCTCACAAAAAATAGCCGCAACCAAGTGGCGCAGAAGAAGGCGTTTGCCCACTCCGGCTCGCCCTTCCCATAAACTCACTGCGGGGAATCGCCCTTGATCAACGAGGGAAATGGCCCGAACAATATGGGGTTCAAGCCATTGGGCCAGCGCAGCGCTCTGTGGAGAGGTACTCAACGTCACCGCCTTTCCTCGATTTTTTGAATAGCGGATCGCAACACCTGCTCTGGACTTCCGTTGGCGTTGATAATGTGGATCCGCGCCGGGAACCGAGCAGCTAGCTCAAGATACGCATTCTTGAGCTTGGCGTGAAACGCCAAACTCTCGTTGTCGAAACGCGACGGTTCGGATGCCGAGCTGGCCGCGCGGTTCTTAAGTCTTTGTGTCATGACGTCAAGATCGCAGTCGAGCAGCAAGGTAATGTCGGGGTCTCGACCGTTGACGGAAAGCCCTATCACCTCGTCCACAAACCTATCGGGGAGTCCTCCCAGCTTGCCTTGATAAACGCGAGTCGAATCATGGAAGCGATCGCAAATAACCCAGTGCTTTGCCGCCAAAGCGGGTAATATCACCCTTTTCATATGTTGGGCGCGCGCCGCTGATACTAGGAAAAGCTCTGTTTCCTTGAAGAGCGGATCGCTTTGCGGGGGATTTAAGAACAAGTTGCGAATGCTGTTGGCCGAGTCGCAGCCGCCCGGTTCGAATGTTCTGATGAGTTCGATGCCCTTGGATTTTAACGATCGGCAAAGTCCCTCGACAAAGGTTGACTTTCCAACACCTTCGCCGCCCTCGACGGTAACAAACATGACAATCCCAATTTTCTGACGACTTTTATTCGCGTTTTTACCAAACGAACTTAGCAGTGCGCCGGAGCGCGGTCAACCAAGGTATTTTAACGATTAAAGTGTAGATGTTTCAACGACTTAACACCAAAATTTGCGACCGTCGCGATCTTTTTCTACATTTTTGCCCTAACCTACCGAAACCAGAAAAGGTATTGGCCACTAAAAATTGAGACGACAGTAGATGAGTAAGACTTCGTATGTGTTAAGCAAACGAATCGCTAGAGGCGGTATGGCGGAGATTTATCTCGGCAAAGCCGCTGGAGGCGACGGCTTTGAACGACTCGTGGCCATTAAGCGCATCCTTCCTCATTATGCTCAAGACAGCGAATTTATCGAAATGTTCCGCGACGAAGCGCATATCTGCAAGAGACTTCAGCATGCCAACATAGTTCAGGTGTTTGACTTCACAGAAGTTGAGGAGTCTTACGCGCTCATCATGGAACATGTCGACGGAGCCGATCTTCGTACTCTGCTTTCCGCTTGTGAAAGCGCAAAAATTCGACCAACCGTTCCCATGACGGTTTACATTGCGGCATGCGCTGCGCGCGGGCTTCATTACGCGCACACCAAAGTGGACGAAGTCAGCAACAAGCCGCTCGGCATCGTTCATCGGGACATATCGCCGCAAAATATTTTGATCAGTTACGAAGGTGACGTCAAAATTACGGACTTCGGCATCGCCTCTGCCGGCAACAAGATGACGGAGACTAGACCTGGCGTTGTTAAGGGTAAATATTCGTATATGAGCCCCGAGCAAGTGGCGGCGAAGCCGCTTGACGGACGGGCGGACGTTTTCAGTTTGGCTGTTGTGCTTTGGGAAACGCTCGCGATGAAGCGGCTCTTTTCGGGCAGCACCGAAGTCGAAACGATTCGAAAAGTTCAACAAGCGGAAATTCCTTACAAGCTTACAGAACTCAATCGAGACGTGACTGCCGACCTTATGGAAATAGTTCATAGGGGTCTCGCTAAGGATCGCAAGAAGAGATATCAAACGGCTGCCTCTTTTGAGAAGGCGCTCCTAAAATACTTGCACACTCATTATTCCGAATTCGTGGCTAGCGAGTTAGGAGACTTTCTAAAACAGATTCTGGCCCAAAAACGAGACAAGAGCCAAATCGACATTAAGCAAACATTGACGACGCACCCCAAACTTCCGCAAGCAGTCGGTGCAACTGGACCGTTTCACGACGATACTAGTAACAATACGTCGGCGAAGGCCGTTAACATCGACCTCGACATCACGCAGCACCAGGCTAAGCTTATGCTGCAAACCGAGAAGAAGCCGGTGCGAGGACCGAATCAAACCAACACGTTTGCACAACGGGAGCATGTTTACTCACCGCACCCTCTCGGGATCATCCATAGAAACCGAAAGAAGAAAAAGACGAACTTCCTCCTGATCTTTTCCTTGACGTTTCTAACCGTAATTCTAACTTATCCTAAGTGGATCGAACTCATTGACGATAAACTTCATTTTGAGTTGGTGACAGAACCAGAGTCCGTAAGCCTTACTTTAAACGGAAAAAAAGTCAAAAAAGGACATTTTAATAAAACGCCTATTACCCTTGATCTACCGCCTGGCAAGCACCAATTGATCGTGGAACATCCTGGGTATCTGCCGGAAACCATTCAGTTCCAAGGATCTTCTGGAGAAACTCTCAAGCCAGCCCCTCTCTATCTGAAGAAGGATTCGTCTCAGGACTTTGTTTCGTTGAAGATCACTTCCCAGGATCCTGTGGAGGTTAATTTTCACAATGGTCTCGAGGTCGGGACCACGCCGCTGGCCATCACGAGTTTGGCTCGCGAAGGAGATTACGTTATTAGCTTCACGATTAACGACGGCGGCCAACCGCGCGTCAATAAATGCTTAATCAAGCCGGGCCAATACAAAACCACAAGGGCGTTCTTCATCGAAATCGTTCCTACCGGACAAGGCAAAGCTAAGTGCACGCTGCGAACCAAGAGTTAGTCCGCCAAGCAAACTGTGCCCATTCCCAATTAAATTAGCCTCCTTCATAATAATAGACACAATGATTTTTAGGAGAAACCTATGCTGCTGAGAAATGCATCACTTGTTATCCTGACACTCCTGTTAGCTGTTGGATGCAAGAAAGAAGATGACGACAAGGACGACGATACCACGGATTCAGGTACGTTGGTTCTAATGCCCGAGATCGATTTAAGCTGCGGAGATTCCGGCTGCTTCGGCACCGATTCAAGTGGCCTTAGGCTCGAAGGCGAATCACAGCTTCAGGCGATGCGCATGTTTGCTTGGATCATGACTGGTTTTCCATCTAAAGAAGCCTACGAAACCGCAACCGGCGGCGACGAAAGCGCTGCGGAAGTCATGCCACAGGACGGTATGTCAGGATATATCGAAGGCATTCGAGCTGACGTCGTGACCATGGTCGAGGAACACAGCAAAGTTTCTTCCTGCCAAGATGCGCCAACGTCGGGCACGATTTCGGTTGACGACGCGACCCTCACATGGACAACTCCCCTCATGGAGGAGCCAAATTTCTTCGGCGAGGACCCGTCTGATTATGAAAAGGCGATTCTTTACGAATCAGGTGACGGCACCGTGTCGGGACGTTTTGAATTTATCTGTGATCAAAACCGAATGGCTATCACCATAAAGCGCACCAACGAAGATGACAACGTCATCTATTATTCGTTTTTCTACAATCGAGAAGAGGAAAACAAACTCTACACGCAATTCTTCATCAACAGCCGCGGCTTTCTCACGTTCAACAGCGAAGGCGAAACACTCAACCTCGCTCTTGACTTGGCCGCCGACATTGAGACGACGGAAGTATCGTCACACGTAACACGAGCCGGCAAAAGCGCTGACGACCTGTATCAGGCTTATCGTTACGCAACTAATGCCAACCTAGCTGACGGCCAAATCTCTTTCTATACCGTCGAAGTCGGCACGGACGACAATTCCGACGGGTTGACCTTAGCGGAATGGGAAGCTAGCGAACATACCACAGCGACAACTGTCGAAGGCGGTGTCGCAGCCTCAACCGGCAGCGGTCACGATCCGAAAAACGGATGCGCCGACGGTTGGGACGCTGAAAGTTCGACGCTCACCGCCGCTGACCTATGCGACGGGTTGGATCTGACAGAAGCTCCGGCTCCCGCACTCGAGGTGGAAGCAGAAGCAACTATGGACTGGGTCATCAATAGCTTAGGAGATGCGGTCGAAGGCTTAATCGAGTAACCTACCCTCAATGGGACGCGCCTCCGGGCTCGTCCTACACATATTCTTCGTTTAATTTTTCTAAAGCGGCTTTCCCTGGAGACAATTTTTCAAGACTCATATCGCGAAGAGGGGTTTTTGCAGTCTTAAGATGTTCGTGCAAATCTGACATTTGAGGATTGAGGTACAAGAGACCCGTAAGGATTGTTCCCGCGTCAGAGGCTTCCTTGATGTCCTTTGAAGCTTTCGCACTGTCCGTAGGATCGTATTTTTTCTCGACCTTCTGAAGAAGTAGCGACGAACCGTCGTGCAACTCTACCGACAACTTTTCGCCTTCGCCGTATTCGGCCGCGATTTCCTTGCGATGAGGATCGTAAAGGACCTCGGTCACTTCCTTTTCGTGTGCTCGGGCGTGCTGATAGCTTTTTGTCGAGCCTTCGTGGTTGTTAAAAGTGACGCATGGTGAGATTACGTCGATGAATGCAAACCCTTTGTATTTCAACCCGGCTTGAATCAACGGAACAAGTTGCTCTTTGTCGCCCGAAAAGCTGCGCCCAACAAATCCGGCGCCAAGTTGAATCGCAAGTTGCACAAGGTCGATAGGTGAATCGTGATTTACGACGCCGCCCTTGCTTCTGCTGCCAAAATCGGCCGTCGCTGAGAACTGTCCCTTGGTGAGACCGTACACACCGTTGTTCTCAACGATATAAAGCATGTTAACTCGTCGCCGAATAGCGTGAACCAACTGCCCAATCCCAATCGACGCGGAGTCGCCATCTCCTGACACGCCCAGGTATATCATGTCGCGGTTGGCTAAATATGCACCGGTGGTCACCGACGGCATGCGACCGTGAACTGAGTTGACGCCGTGGGCGGCGTTCAGGAAATATCCCGGCGTCTTAGACGAACAACCGATGCCGCTCATCTTTGCCACTTGGTACGGCTTTATGGACAGCGCCCACATCGCCTGGATGATTGCAGCAGTTATCGAGTCGTGGCCGCAGCCTGCGCAAAGGGTTGATATTCCCCCTTCGTAGTCGCGTTTGGTCAGACCAAGTTCGTTCTTCTCGAGGCCGGGATGATGTAATTTTGGCTTCGCAATGTATGACAAATCTATATCCCCGTTTCCCTAATTTTGCTCACGAGCTCTAATGCTGTCGCCGGCATACCGCCATAGCTCTTAATCGATTTCAATTTATCGGGATTGACTTCGCATTCGATGAGAAGAAGAGAGCGAAGCTGGCCATCACGATTCTGATCCAAGACGATCACTTGTTTATGATTCTGTAAAAAATCCTTCACTTCGTCGTGGAACGGGAAGCTTCGGATGCGCATAAAGTCCAGTTGGACGTTCTCTTTCTCTAAGATCGCCAACGCTTCTTTGAGCGGCTCTTCCACTACGCCGACACAAACGATTCCAACTTGCGCCTTGGACGCTTTGCGCGTGACAGGCGCTGGCGAATCTTGGCGCGAATTATAAAACTTTCGCAGAATGCGGTCGACGTTGTCCTGGTAAAGGTCAGGGTCTTCCGTGTAGCGACCGTAGCGATCATGCCCTGAACCGCGTGTGAGATTTGCACCCTTCGAAGGATGAGTGTAAGGAAGTGTTCGATAGGGAACTCCATCCCCGTCTAGGTCTTCATATCGATAGTAAGGTTTCGTCAGTTTGTCCAAGCCGTCCTTGCTTAGAACTTTGCCTCGATCCAAGGGGATGGAACCAAGTTGCAGTTTCGGGGCCATGAACTCGTTCATTCCCAACTCGAGATCCGACATGACGATCACTGGTGTTTGGTACTTGTCGGATAAGTTAAACGCAATGCGACTAAAGTCGAAACACTCGTTGGGATTAGCGGGAAACAATAAAATGTGCTTCGTGTCGCCGTGCGAGGCGAATGCAGCACTTAAGATGTCGGGCTGTTGAGTTCTTGTCGGCATTCCGGTCGAAGGACCCACGCGTTGGATATTAAAGAGCACGGTCGGTATTTCCGCGTAGTAGGCAAATCCCAGGTACTCGTTCATGAGAGAAACACCTGGTCCGCTCGTCGCGGTAAAAGCTCGAGACCCCATCCAGTTGGCGCCGACGACCATTCCAATCGCCGCTATTTCGTCCTCTGCTTGAACAATCGCGTAGTTCTTCTCTTGAGCGTTTTCATCAACCCGGAACCGTTGGCAAAACTTTGAAAAGCCGTCCACGAGAGATGTCGAAGGCGTGATGGGATACCATGCGGCAACAGTTGCTCCAGCATAAACGCAACCCAAACCGCACGCTTCGTTGCCTTCCATGAGAATCATGCCGTCGGTGAGCTTCGTTTCTTTCTTGACCTTGAAAGGCAAGGGGCAGTCGAAATTCTTGCGCGCATAGTCGCGCCCCGAGGCTAGCGCCTGGAGATTCATTTCATAAAGGGCCTTTTTTTTGCCGATCTGCTCGAACAGCAAGCCCGCTACAATGTCCTCGTCGAGGTCCAAAAGAGCGCAGAGCCCACCAACGTATACGATATTTTTAAGAAGCGTTCTATGTCGCGGATCGGTAAAGGCGTCGCGACATAAGTCCGTAATCGGCAGCTCAATATAGTTGATATCGGAACGGCGCTGTTCAGCCCGTAACGGCTTCGTCGAGTCATAGAGAAGATAGCCGCCACTCACCACGTCTTTGGTGTCTTGGGCCATGGTTTGGGCATTCATAGCGATCATGAGATCGACTCCGCCGCGACGGCCAGTAAATCCTTGGCCGTTGATTCTTATTTCGTACCATGTCGGGAGGCCTTGGATATTGGACGGAAACATATTCTTAGGACCAATGGGAACGCCCATGCGGAATATCGTTTTTGCAACAAGGGAGTTTGCCGTTGCGGATCCTGTTCCGTTGACATTCGCAAACCGCACGACGAAATCATTTACGCCAAAATTAGCCATTACTGTTCACCGCCTGAGGCAGATTCAACGCGAACTTTTGCATGTCCCATGCACCGGTCGGGCATCGTTCCGCGCAGAGACCGCAATGCAAGCAAAGGTTCTCGTCTTTGACCATGACCCGCGCGGTGTCTTTCAGAGGCTGAGACACGTATAAATGCTGCTCTTTGTTCAGATAAGGCGCGTTTATTCGCTTAACGATATCTCCTTCATCCCCGTTCGCTGTAATAGAGAGGCAATCGACGGGACAAATATCGATACAAGCGTCGCATTCTATGCACTGCTTTTCCGTAAAAACGGTTTGAACGTCGCAATTGAGACAACGCTCTGCTTCCTTAAACGCTAATTTTTCGTCGAATCCGAGTTCGACTTCTTTCTCGATTTTTTGAAATCGCTCTCCCAACGCAACGTGCGGCATTGAAGTCCTGTTGTAAGCAGCGATGTCATTATCATAACTCCATTCATGAATGCCCATTTTCTGGCTGACAAGTTGCATAGATTGCGGCGGACGCGCTTTGACGTCCTTGCCGGACAGAGCCAAGTGAATAGACAAAGCCGCTTCGTGTCCGTGCGCGACGGCCCAAATGATATTTTTTGGACCAAATGCCGCGTCGCCGCCAAAGAATACTTTAGGATGGCTGCATCCCATCGTCGTCGTATCAACAATCGGACGGTCGTTTTTGCTAAACTCGACGCCCATATCGCGCTCAATGAACGGGAAAGCTGTGTTCTGGCCAATAGCTAGGACGACCGCATCGCAAGGGACGAACTCCAGGCCTTTAGATTCGTCCTTGATGGGATTCCAATGCTTCTTTTCGTCATAACAGCGAATGAGAGGCTGAAACCAAATTCCAACAAGCTTTCCGTCTTTGACTTCGTATTTTTCGGGTAATAGATTGTTCTTAAATTTCACGCCCTCTTCGACGGCATCTTCTTTTTCCCATTCAGAAGCGAGCATCTCCGAGAATGCCTCGGGAGCGATGACATTTACGTTTTTTGCGCCAAGTCGCAATGCACTGCGGCAGCAGTCCATTGCGGTATTGCCCCCGCCAATGACAATAACTTCCTTCCCTATTTTCGATGTATGTTCGAAGGCGATCGACGCTAACCAATCAAGCCCGACGAAGATGCCGGCGGCACCTTCTTTTCGTCCCGGCAAAACGAGATCTCTGCCAAGCGGAGCGCCTGATCCGACAAAAACGGCATCATACTCGTCGGCGAGGGTCTTGAGACTTTTCACGGGATGATTGAAAACGGCCTTCACCCCTCGATCGATGATATAGCCAATTTCCTCATCGAGAACTTTTTTTGGAAGGCGGAACAAGGGCACTGACGCGCGCATCGCGCCGCCGGCAAGAGTTTCTTTTTCGAACAACGTCAAATCATAGCCGAGCGGTAAGAGGTCGTTCGCAACAGTAAGGGACGCCGGTCCGGCGCCGATAAGCGCTACTTTCTTTCCATTTTTCTTAGGAGGAACAGGTGGAAGATATTGTGAAATATCCTGTTTATAGTCGGCAGCAACGCGTTTGAGCCGGCAAATTGCCACAGGCTTTTCATTTTGCAAACGCCCGCGACGGCATGCGGGTTCGCAAGGCCGATCACAAACTCGGCCCAAAATGCCAGGAAAAACGTTAGACTTGCGATTCAATAAGTAGGCTTCGCTGTAACGTTTGTCGGCTATCAGCCGGATATATTCGGGAACGTTGGTATGTGCCGGGCAAGCCCATTGGCAGTCGACTATTTTATGATAATAGTTCGGATCGTCAGTTTTCAATACCGCACCACAACTATGGAAGTGAGGACTATTCTACGGTAAATTTCAGGAAAAGCAATCGTGTCGTTTAGGCTGCTAAATTTCCTTAATCGGAAAAGGAATAATCTTAGCGTTGGTTCTCGATTTCTTATGCGGCGCCAGCTGCGGCTTCTTTGTCGGAACGTTTTTGCGGGTTGCACCCGTAACAATAGGGGTTTCACCTTGCTTAACAAACAAAGTCGCAAGCCCGCCGTCCTCGAGAAGGCGTCCAGCGGCGATACCTGCCTTAACGATCTGCGCCGTTCGAAAGTCAAAATCCGGATACTGCGGAAGATAAGCTATACCTAAAAAGTCGCGCGCCCGAACAACAACTTGAGTGGCGCCTTCGATATGCCCACCCAAGAGATAGAGCTGCAAAAGAAATGTGTACAGATCGATGATCGCCATTTTAAAAGCTTCATCTTTCGTCTTCGCTTTGGATGTTTTTTCGAACTGGGTCGCAATATGATTCACAATAATCGCAGAACGCTCATAGTTACCGAATTTCGCATCAAGCTTTGCCCGCGCTAAAGCAGCCAAGAAACCTCGCGGCAAAAGAAAACGCACATACCGAAGTCCGCGACCGAGGCTTTCGTAACTCATCAAGAGCATCAGGGGAAAGGAGGCTAGATAACAAATAAAAAGCAACAGACTTTCAGTAAAGTCCGTCACGAGTTCCGCCGTTGCTGAAAAAAACCTAGCTGGCTTCAATCCACTTCTCCTGCTAACAGCAAATGCTTTTAAACACTTACCAAGGTAGGGTATTCTATATAAAACGAAGCAACTGTAAAGAAAAAAGCCCCGTAAAACTGTAAAAGCAATTCTGATGATTAAATATTCGTAATTACCGGTGGTTAAAGGATGAATTTCTGGTCAAAAGTCGGCTTAGGCAAGCGATCTCATCTGTATTGGGCTCTGTACGACGTCGGAAACTCGGCCTTTGCCACCACCGTCATGGTAGCGGTTCTTCCGATATTTTACTCAGAGTATTATGCAAAGAACCTTGAGCCGCACCTTAGGACGGCATACTGGGCGTATAGCTCAACCCTAGGACTGCTGTTCACGGCGATCCTCAGCCCCGCGCTTGGGGCATGGGCAGATCAGCGCCGTCTCAAAAAGCCCCTTCTGATGGTGTTTACGGCTATGGGCGTCGTGGCGACGGGTCTTATGTGTTTCGGGAAGGAGGGAGACTGGTTTGTCATCTCGCTTCTTTATGTCATCGGACTTACAGCATTTGGACTTGCAACGGTTTGCTACGAAGCTCTGTTGCCTCACATCGCCAATGAGGAAGAAGTTCACAACGTTTCGATCGCGGGATATGGCCTCGGCTACTTGGGCGGCGGCATCTTATTGGCTCTGAATATCGCATGGATTACCAAACCCGAACTTTTCGGCATGCCTTCTGTGATAGTTGCGGTAAAGGCCTCTTTCGCCAGCGTATCGCTGTGGTGGCTTGTCTTCACGATTCCAATTCTTTTCATTGACGAGCCTGAATCACCTTCCTCCATGGAACAAGTAAGCTTTTGGGATGCGGCGAAAAATATCTTCGGCGGCTTCGCTAGTTCGTTTCGAAAACTCCGATCTTACCCCGAAGCGTTCAGGTTTCTCATCGCGTTCTGGCTTTATAGCGACGGCATCGGCACCATTATAAAAATGGCGACGATTTACGGAGCGGAAATCGGCATCGGCAAAGACGATCTCATCGGCGCAGTCCTGTTGGTCCAATTTTTAGGTTTTCCTGCAACGTTTATGTTCTGCAGTCTTTGCAAGCGACTCGGCGTCAAGAAGGGAATCGACATTACGCTATTAGGGTATATCGCGATTTCCGTCCTTGGCTATTTTATGACAAAGGCGTGGCATTTTTGGCTTCTTGCCGCAGGAATCAGTGCAGTCCAAGGAGCATCTCAAGCCCTCAGCCGATCGCTCTATTCTTCAATGATCCCAAAAGAACAGAGTTGCGAGTTTTTCGGATTCTTTAGCTTCAGTTCGAAGTTCGCGGGAATTATCGGCCCGTTGCTGTTTGCAATCGCGGCGCAAGGACTCGGCAGCAGCCGCTACGGAATCCTTTTGGTGATTGGACTCTTCGTGACTGGAATGGCATTTCTCAACAAGGTTGACGTTGAGAAAGGAATCCGTGAAGCAAAGAGATCTTAGTTTCCTTGTTATTCGCTGTACGGCTCAACTTCGTCGATGAAGTCCACAAATTTCATTTTCTTCAGGTTCTGCGCGGGGATGAGTTCTATGTCGCCGTCGTTGTCGCCGTCGTCTTCGCGGGCTGCAAGGTAATGGCCGCCGCTATTGTCCGGGTGGTAATTGATAATTTGCCACATGTGCTTCGTTGATCGGTCAAAAACCCGAAATGGAATCATTCTTTAGCTTCTCCTGCCCTAATCGGTGTTCGGAATCATAGCGCTTCGAGGTAGGAGTTTCAAGTTCCTAGTGGCAGGGGCTACAATTCGCAAATGTGTTCATGAGAACGGCTTCAGCGCCCCTTTTGATTCCAAGCTATACGAACCTGATCTTTGCGAAGGTCTCTTTGTCGCGCCACAATCGGTCTCATCTTGTTGTTTAGCCGATCGAGTACGTCGTCCACCGAAATCTCTGACATCGGGCTCCCCTTAGAGGAAAGCGCGTCGTGAATTCCCGTCATGGGTGACCACGATATCGGGTCGGTCGGACCATGAAGCTGCAACGAAGGAATGCCTACAGCCACAGCAACGTGACTCGGTCCGTTGGAATTGCCGACAAAGAGATCACAGTTGGCGACAATGGCGGCCATCTCCCGAAAACTTGTTGCGGGAGAGACGATGGTGGGAAATCGACAACGGGATGCGGCCTCACGCACGACTTCTTCCTCGCCAGGTCCCCATATCCATACAATCTCCGCACGCAGATCCTCCACAAGGCGGTCGGCAAGCTTGGTATAAAGGTCAAGGGGCCATCGGCGGTTGGCTCGACGATGCGTCGGACTAAATACAACGCGGAACGCAGCATCGCGAAACGGGCTTTGACCGCCAAGGAGTTGCATCAAGGGTCTCGTATCGGTCTCAAACCAGGGTAACGTCAAGCTTACGTCTCCAGGTGCGAAGCCGCAAATTTCTAGCAAACGAAATTTCTCTCGGACGATGTATTCGGGATTCTCGCCGCGCGGGAGCCGACGGTTGTAGCAGAAAAATCTTTTGGATGAGAAGGCAACCCTCATATCCGCGGCCGAGAACCATGTGATGGCGGCGCTACGTGGGTTATTCATAAAATCTATCACAATGTCATATTTTTTGGCGCGAATCGTTCTCCAGATCGCAAGCTGCTCTTTAACCGATTCGGTGCCAACGTAGTAACTTTCGTCGACATAGGGGTTTTGACTAAGGATTTTTTTTCCCATGGGATGGCTTAGGAAAGCAACGTGACTGTTTGGTTCTTGTCGTTTTATTTCGCGAATGCAGGGAGTTGTCAGCAGGATATCGCCCAGCTGCCTTAACTGGATCAAAAGAATTTTGCGCAAGGACGCCACTCTTTCCTAATGGGACGCGGAAACCATAGATGCGAGAGCTGCCAAATCCGGTGCCGCCCTGTGGCCAACTATCATACCGACCAATTGATCGGACATCTGCCACGTAACAACGTTCACTTTAGAGGAAGCATATGTTTGATAAACAAGCCCTTGATGATTTCCTGGTTCTGCCTTCGGTAAATCCGAAAGCTTGCCTTTGTATGCAAACACAAAAGCGTTCTCTTTCGAAACAGGATTTGTGTACATCAGAACGGCAATTTTGGCGACATCGTAATCGATGACGGATCCGCCGTCGAGCTGCCACGACTCGGGCAGTTTTGACAGCTGAGGCAACTTAAATCCCAGGTCTGGATAGTTGTTGATATAGTCATGAACTTCCTCCTCGCTTGCCGTCGGGAGGTCGATGCGCCCCGCCGGATTTTCTTCCATGGCTAGCGCTTCGTAGACAAGTGCTTCTATCGGATCGAATACTTGCGGCGCAGGCGGTTTTAGGTACGAATATATCCCCCATCCAAGTGCGCCCATTATTCCCAATACCACGAGTCTTCGAAACGTGTTGTGGAGGAATACTTTGCTGCCGACAACTTCAATATCCTTATTTTCGTGCGCCACGCGCGCAGCGTCAGTCTCGACAAGATTGTGAAGTTCATGCAATTGACGTTCGTCGACCTGGAATTGCTCGAGGTCTACCTGCAAATTACCGCGCGCATTTGTAAACTGTTCAAATTCGGCCTCTGCGCTAGGTTTTGACTTTACGATTTGTTCGTAGCGTCTCTTCTTGTCTCCGCTCAATGCTTCGTCGAGATATTCCGCCATATACGCGTAGAAAAAATCGTTGTCATTGAGTTCATTTGCGTTTGCCATGCACCGCTCCTTAAAATCTAACTGAACTTCTTTATCAACGCCTGACGAGCCTTTGCTAAAGTTTTTCGAATTTCCACTTCATCGCAGCCTATTACCTTTGCCGCTTCTTCGGGCAGTAAAACGGCCCCATCGACCATGATCAAAGCGGCTCTTTCGTCCGTTGAGAGCGTTCCCAAAAAAGTTGAAAGCTTGGACTTATCTTCGCCTTTAGCACTCTTGGATTTGTGAGACGCCCAGCAGGCCTCCAATAGATCTATCCGCAATTCGTCGCTATTCTTTGACATGAGTTTAGAAAGACGATCCATCAACGACGCGTACGTTGTTCTCAGGCATTCATACGCTGACTGCTTACCAAGCGTTATGGCATAGCCAAGCTTGTACACGCTGTCAGCTTCATTGCACAACTTTTCTAGAAAAAAAGTAGCGAGGGCCTGGTTGTAACCGCGTTGTTGCATAAGAGCATCCTTAATTCCAGCGCCGAGGCGCGTCGGGGATCTCCGACAAGAACGCGTGCGCGCTGGGCATGACGATAATTTAATATTATCATGTTACCAATGAATATAGTACGCTTGCAAGAATAAGAATCAGCGACTTCAAACTGAACCTGGCTGGACTTCATCATGAATTCTGACGACTGGAAAAACTGGCTCATTGTCATCCCCGCCAGACTAGGATCAACCCGTCTTGCCAACAAACCGCTCGTTGATCTGTGCGGCAAACCGCTGATTGTCCGCGTCTACGAAAGGATAAAAACCATGGAAAGCGCGGGTGGCAAAGTTATTGTTGCCACCGACCATGTCATGGTTGAGAAAGCTTGTAAAGATCATCGCGTTCCCGTGGCAATGACCAGCCCGCTTCATCCGAGCGGCAGCGACCGCGTCAAAGAGGTTGCCGAGCATTTCGATCGGCCCTTTGTTCTCAATGTCCAAGGAGACGAGCCGTTCGTTAGCGTGGCAGATCTCGACGCTCTAAGGAGCGGCCTCGAACTTTCAAAGCAACCAGAGATGGCCACACTTTGTCATGAAAGCGAAGATCCGGAAGACTACTCGAATCCTAACGTCGTCAAGGTTGTAGCGACGCAAGGACGGGAAGCCCTGTACTTTTCACGAGCTGCGATACCCCACTATCGAAATGCATCTGGTTCGCGAAAGTTTTTGAAGCATCTCGGCGTCTATGCCTTTGAGCGGTCAACGCTGTTTAAATTTTGCGCGTTGCCGCCCGGCCTTCTCGAAACGAAGGAATCGCTTGAACAATTGCGGGCGCTGGAAAACGGCATAAAAATTCTTCTCGTGCAAGCTTCCCGGCCGGGAATAGGGATCGATACGCCAGAAGATTTGGAAAGGGCACGTGCGAACTTTAGGTCTTAAAACTTCTGTACTCTCGTTGTTTCTCGTTTCCGAACTGGCTCATGGATTGCCCATCAATTTCGGCCGCAATCAAGGGGACACTCCCTACAGCGAGATAAAATCGGACGACTTCATTCTTTATCACGACAGCCGAGCGCCTAACGAGGGAAAGCTTCTCTTCAATTCGCTCCAAATAGCAAAGGAGCCGCTAGAACACTGGATCGGCGTCGAACGTAAGAACGAGCTTCCGGTGATTAGTTCGGCGGTAACAAGCAACGCCTCGTTTGCCAACTTCATCACCGACGCTGTCGAATTGCAAACAATGGGGACGGGAGGCCGGGATCTGGCGTTCCATGAATACGTTCACTCTACAATGTATCGGCATCTCGACAACTGGTTTGGGCCGGCAGGATCGATCATTCATTTACCCTGGATGCCGGCATGGTGGATCGAAGGATTGGCGGAAGCGCTCAGTGTTTCCGTTGGCAGCGACGTTCAAGCGGGAATAGAAAGGCATCAAGCTCTTACAAACAGTTGGCCAAAATATGCGAAGCTTCACAGCTTGTATTCTGACGATTTCGCTTTCAAGGGTTACGCAACCGCCGGCGCTTTCGTTGCCTATTTGCTTCGAACATACGACAGCACCAAACTCCCGGATTTATTGCGCGACTTCTATCATAAGTCCATGCCCTGGCATTGGCCCGCAACCTTCATACCCTTCGCGGATATGATGCCCATGGATAGAGCCCTGCGCGGCTTCGCCCAAAAGAATGGTGAAGAGCTCTACGAGGAATACAAAGCGAAAGCGACGGAACATTGGAAGAAGAACAGCTCGGGACCATTTCTATCGCCCAACGGCCGAAGAGCATCGTTTTCGAATCCCTACATGATCTCGGAAGTCGCGCCTGAGCTAACGGGAGTCATTCGAGAGAATTACGAAACGCGTTACGTGACAATAAATGAAGATCCAAAAACTGGATGGCTTACGGACTGGAAAAAAGAAGCGAGGTTGCCCGATGGCGCCATGTCCTCCCGCATTGACCTCGGCGACCGTATAGTATTTGTTTCATCAGAGCTTAACGACAACCTCGAGACAAGATACAACGTCAATATTTTGGAACGGGATGGGGCCGTTAACCTTAAGCTTACTAATCGGGGTTACATACCTCAGCTATTTGTCACAGATACTCGCCTCTTGTGGCTGGAAGAAGATATCGACACCTCCGCTCTTTGTTACATTGAATTGAGTAAGCTGGCGGGGCAAGGCTCCGTTGCGGACAAAGACGTCAGCTGTCCTACCCTCGTCAAACAAGGCAAGTCCTTGGCGTATATGGGGCAAGAAGGTCAGGCCGGCAAAACCAAAATGATTTGGCTTCGGATGAGTAAGGAAACCAGCGCGGGCGACGGCCATCAAGTCTTGCAAATAAACGCGACAGACTTGACAGCAACAGTGCTCGCACTGCAGGGCGGAGGTAAACCCATTGCAATGGCCAAGTTGGATTCCCAGCTTTGGCTCTTGACCGCTTCCCGGTCCGAACGATTCTTTAGACGGTTTAATGAGAACCTGGACTGCGTCGAAGAGAGGCATCTCGCAAATCACGTGAACCGCGTTTTCTCTCACAAGGGCGGTTTGTACGTTTCGTTTTTCAACGGCGACGGCTATTCGATACGACGATTCAACGTCGAAGAGTTGCCGAAAAGTGAATGCGCGCTGGTGAACTTTCCGACATCGCCGCTTCTCGAGCAAACCTCGCAGAAAGCGCCGATAAATTTGGCGCAGGCCGTTGCTAAAAGTTCGACTTGGACCGATTCACGTCAGGACGCGAGCGCAGAGCGCTACCAACAGATAGAAAAGGCTCCCCCACTTGACCAATCAACTGAAGTAAAAAAGGGTTTGGCAAACGAGAAAGCCAAATGGCGCGGTAGGTCTCTGTTTGCGTTTCCGTGGATTGGCGCGGACGCAAAAGGTTACAACTTCGGATTTATCTCCGTTCCCTTGATGGACCACATGCAAAACGAAACTTTGCGGGCTCAATTCCTGTATGGATTGGAGAGTCGCTTCCCTGATTCAGAACTTATGCTTATCTCGAATCGATTCGATGCGACATATTACGCCAATGTCTTCCGGAGACAAACTTACAACGGAGTAATCTTTTACAATGCTCGGCAATACACGGCCTACTACGACGAAAAAGGGGCGGGCATCCTGCGCCTTGAAAGTTACCCAAAGCTTCATCTCGAAAGCCAAATGGGAATAACTTCGTCCACGTTCTATCCCATCATTGGTCCGCCCAATTTTAGGATTCGAGGTCATCAAAACGAATTTTCTTTAAGCCTCGGTTATTCTAAATCCTTCGGTAGGTTTGCGGTGTCAGCCGACGTTGCCGGCAAAGCGACTCCCGCTTTTGCAAACAAGACCTGGGACTATAATACCGTGGGTGCGGGAACTTCATTGGCCATCCCTTTTGGCGTCTTCGGTCGACCGACGACCTTCAGCTTAGGTGTCAGTGGAAGCCGGACGCGAGGAAAGAAAGCAAAAAATCTCAAAGAGGTTTACCGGCCCCTCAGGACATTTGTTCCCGGAACGGGCGGCGGTCTCAATGAGATTAACGTGGGTCTTTACGGTCCGGGCAATCTCACGGGCGCCCAGTTCGGGGATACCCAAGCGCGATTCAAGACCAGTTGGACGGTGCCGCTCGTGCAGGACCTCGAGACTCTGATCCACATCTTTTACCTCCAAAGACTCGATTTTACCGCCTTTTTTAACTACGGAGCGGCGTGGTATCAGAGCAACCCGCCCGCATCCGAGGATTTTATTGCCGCGCACGGGTACAATCTTGACCTGCAATCTGATATAAAGGGCGTCACTGTCAACGTCGGACTTGGCGTTGGACAAGTCATTGATGAACCCTTTGAAGCGTATTTTACCTTTGGTTTTGATGCGCTGATAAATTAAACGATGAACACGTTCGGATCTATCTTTCGCGTTACAACATTTGGCGAATCCCACGGTCATTCCGTGGGTGCTGTTGTCGACGGCTGCCCTCCCGGCCACAAAATTAATTTTGAAGTTATCGAAAGGTTCCTGGCAAGAAGGCGACCTGGCCAATCCGATTTAACTTCGCCAAGAGCGGAGAGCGAGGCGTTCGAAATTTTGTCGGGCCTCGAAAACGGCATTACGCTAGGCTCGCCGATCACCATTACGATCAAGAACAAGGATAAGAATCCGTCGGACTACGATGCGTTCAAAGACGCTTTTCGGCCATCTCACGCTGATTATACTTATCTCGCAAAATACGGAATTGCAGCAGCATCAGGCGGAGGCCGCGCGAGTGCTCGTGAAACGGCGAGCAGGGTAGCCGCCGCCGCTATCGCGGAACAGATTCTTTCCCACCTCGTTCCCGAAATGCAGATTGTTGCTTTTGTCCAATCTGTTCACAAAATACAATGTGGCGAAGTGAACATCAAATCGTTGTCGCGCGAGCAAGTCGACCAAAGCATCGTGCGCTGTCCCGATCTAAACGCATCGCAAAAAATGGAAGACCTCATTCGCCAGGCAAAGGCAAACGGCGATAGCGTCGGAGGCGTTATTCGCTGTGTGGTGAAGAATCCGCCAGTAGGTCTTGGTACGCCGGTTTTCGATAAGCTCGAAGCCGATCTCGGCAAAGCCATGCTTAGTATCCCCTCAACCAAGGGGTTCGAAATTGGCAGCGGTTTTTCCGGCACGCAACTCTATGGGTCGGAACATAACGACGCCTTCGCCATAATCGACGGCAAAGTTGGAACAACGACAAACCATAGTGGGGGCATACAAGGAGGAATATCTAACGGACAACCCATCGTTTTCAATGTTGCCTTCAAACCGGTATCCACGATTTTTAAGGCTCAAGACACCCTTACAAAAGATCTTAACGAGACAGTTATTCAGCCTCGCGAGGGGCGGCACGACCCCTGTGTTTTACCAAGGGCGGTTCCCATTGTGGAAGCGATGACCCTGTTAACCCTGGCTGACCATTTTCTGCGCCAGCAAGCCATTGTTCATTCGCGTTTTAAATAAAAAATTTCTGATAGCGATCCTGAGGGACGAGCTCTATGAGAACATCGTCCTCTAATTGGTAAGTCGCCAATGTCTTATAACGAGCGGCGTCGGCAAGACGCGTGGGTTGGCTTTGAGAACCAAGAATAGTTTTACCTAAGCCCAACATCAATGGACTCACGTAGCAATGGATTACATCCGCAAGATCCCTATGGAGGAGTTGGCTGAGGAGGGTGGGCCCTCCTTCTACAAAGACACTCTGAATTTGTCTTCCCGCAAGTTCGCTCACCTCTTTGGAAGAAAGCTTTTGCAGACAATCCGTTACGGGGTCGTGCTTATCGACGACGATATTGTACAAATGAGTCTTCCCTTTGAGGATATTCTCGTCGAGGGCGTCGGCGGTTATCCAGATTATCTTTTGATCGCCCGCTAAAGTCGTGTCGGCAAGCTTGCCCAAAGCATTGACGAGTTCGCAAGCTGGATCGAACAGGACCTTAACCGGTTGTCGATGGATAACGGTAGATTCGCGAGCCGATAATTGCGGCCTATCTGCAAGAACGGTTCCCGCGCCAACCATAATCGCGTCGTAATGCGCTCGCAGCCAATGCGTGTATTTTCTTGCCTTTGCGCCCGAAATCCATTGAGACGTTCCCGACGCGTCAGCCAACGCACCATCGAGCGACTGGGCCCATTTTAATGCGACGAGCGGCCGGTTCAATTTCAAACCGGTAAAGAAGGCGTAGTTCCAAGCAACTGCTTCTTGTTTCAATAGTCCGATATGCACGTCGACACCGTGCTTCTTCAACGTCTCGATACCGTGATGATTGACTTTGGGATTAGGGTCCGCGCTCGCAATAAAGCATTTTTTTAATCCCAGCTGAACCAATGCGTTTACGCAAGGCGGCTGCTTGCCAAAGTGGGAACAGGGCTCCAAAGTCACGTAGGCCGTGCCGCCTTTGACGACGTCTAAATTCTTGATTTTTTCTATTGCGACGGTCTCGGCATGCTTTTCGCCGTAGGCAAGGGTTGCCCCCTCGGTCACGATGTTACCGTCCTTGTCGACAAGGACACAACCCACCACTGGATTGGGCGAAGACAAGCCATTAGAGTTCATGGCTACCAGCAGGGCTCGAGCCATAAGTTTTTCGTCTTTTGTCAAATCGCTCAATAATTGATCGCGATTACTTAGGCCTACAGCTTTATCAATAAATCCGCCGAAGCCAAATCCCCAGTGCATAATAGGCAATTCCTTAACCTTGCGTACATCTAAACTGTCCCTTCATAATGAATAATGAGCTAATAATCTAGGAAATTCCGGCATATTCAAGAGATCCTCCGAGCAGCTAAAGACGACGGAGACGGAATCATTCGAAAGGATCGCGGTTTGAGAACGCGCACAATGATCATAGCGACAAGTATCCTGGTGGCGCAATCGCTGGGGGCTTACGAGCTGACTCCGCTTCGCTCCACCCAAGCAGCCACGCCTTCTCTTGAAGCGTTAAGAAAGATTTCAGAGGGAATCTCTGATCTCGCGGTGCTATCGAGTCGTGCGCTGGTCTTTGTTTCAGTATCCAGGACTGCTGCCGCCCCGCCTCAGGACGAGATGCAGCCTTTCAATTATCACTTCGATCCCAAAAAACCGGAAGAGAACGAAGCCGAGCCTCCGCGCAAACGGGGATTGGGTTCCGGTTTTTTCGTGGATTTGAAGGCTGGCTACATCGTCTCCAACAATCATGTGGTCGACAAAGCAAAAGAGATCTACGTCAAGCTTGCCAATGACCAGACGTATCAAGCCAAGATCGTGGGACGGGACAGCAAAACCGACATCGCGGTGTTGCAAATTAGAGATCGAAGGTTCAACCGACAGGGTCTCGGCGAGCTCGAACTTGGAAATTCCGACCAGCCCAGAGTCGGCGAATTTGTCTTGGCGTTAGGCGCGCCATATGGTTTGCAAGCGAGTTTGTCGTTTGGCGTTCTTAGCGCCAGCAATAGGGGCAATTTGAAGATTCTTCCTTTAGGAAATTTTCTTCAAACGGATGCCGCCATCAACCCTGGAAATAGCGGTGGGCCTTTGCTCAATATGAAAGGCCAAGCTATTGGTATGAACACGGCGATATTCTCTCGTTCAGGATCGTCTGCAGGAATCGGTTTCGCGGTCCCTTCAAACGTTATTCGCGAAATTGCAAATCAGCTGATCACGCACGGCAAAGCTCGACGCGGATTTTTAGGGGTGAAGACGCAAAGTTTGGATCAGGACATGATCGCGGGTCTCGAGCTGCCACCCACTATTTCTGGCGCGATCATTTCGGACGTTCAAGAAGGAACCCCTGCCGAGAAGGCCGGCATGGTGTCGGGTGATATCGTCACACGCATCAACGGTAAGGAGATTGAAACCAGTGAAGAATTCATAATCATGATCGGCCTCAAGCCTCCGGGAGCGCAAATCAATCTCGAAATTTTTCGCAACGGCAAGGCCAAAGAAGTTCCGGTTGTGCTTGAAGAATACCCGAGTCTGGATGACGTCAAATCTGAACCGAAAACGGCCGAAAATGATAAGTCTTTCTCCGGGATAAAACTTAAACCTGTGGGGAGCGGATTCTTCGAAATACGATATAAGACCCAGTATGGATACAAGAGCACGGCGGGGCTTCTTGTTGTTGAGGTCGAAGAACAATCCATTTTTGATCAAACGGGAATTGTTGAGGGAGACGTTATTGTTAAGGCCAACAATAAGGACGTAACAGACGTCGAAGCACTCCAGGCGATTTATGAAAAATCCAGCAGAATCGTCTTCAAGATTGAACGTAAGGGCGAATTCTTGTACGCTCCCCTACGGAAATAATATGCCAGATTATAAACCCCTCAAAATCGGTATCTCGTCGTGCATCATGCACAAGGACGCAGGGCGTCCGCTATTTAAGAACAAGGTTCTTTTGTATGCGGAGCAGACGTTGGTATATTGGGTTATGAACAAGCGGGACCTGGCGTTTGTCATTCCTCGACTCCCCGATTACCGCTCGATGAAAGACTACGTCGCAGCCATGGACGGAATAGTTCTCCACGGGGGCGCCGACGTGAGCCCAAGCAGCTATAACGAAAAACCTCTGCGACCTGAATGGTCGGGCGATATCGAGCGAGACGTATTCGAAAAGGCTCTCATTAAGGCGGCAATCGATCTCAACAAGCCGGTACTCGGAATATGCCGCGGTCTACAGATAATGAACGTGGCAATGGGTGGATCCCTCTACCAGGACATTGCCACTCAGGTGGAAGGAGCACACACGCACCGTTCTTGGGACAAATACGAAGACTTACACCACGAAGTAGACTTAACCGGAGACAAACTCAAGAATCTCTATCACGCAACCCATAAGTCCATGGTCAATAGCATTCATCACCAAGCAATCAAGGATCTTGCTCAAGACTTCTCGATCGAAGCGCAAAGTTCCACAGACAAAATCATCGAAAGCATTTTATACAAAGGCAAGAAGCACCAAGACCGATTCCTCATGGGAGTCCAATGGCACCCAGAATTTCACGGCGATAATAATCACCTCCTCGGCGACCAAGTCCTCCTCGAATACTTCCTCGACGCGATCAGAACCATAAAAGCAAACTAACTCCCAATTTCAGCCCTCAATTATTGGGCGTTCGACTGTCCCCACAATTACCCCCGGGGACACCCGCCTGTCCCAAAAACTAATTATTGGGCGTTCGACTGTCCCCATAATTGTTTCTTAAATAATTACAGCCTGTTGCGTAGTTATGATGAGCTGTTGAAACCAACGTGGCGGGTTATCCCGAGCAAATTTGGAGACATGGATAAAAAATGCGGATTCAATAACGAACCCAAACTTTTTCCTGAATCCCTAGGACAGCAAGGCATTGCCGTTATAATGGGAGGGACAGTCGCCTGTCCCCAAAGTCAATTAAGGGGACAGTCGAACGCCCAATAATTGATTATGGGGACAGTCGAACGCCCAAGATTAGAGGTGGAGTTTTATGCCGCCTATGAGGCCGGATGTTGCTTGGGAAGTGCCTTGATACTGCAGGTCTTGCTCGAATTTCCCTACGAAGAGGCGTAGGAGGGAGACTTCGACAAAGCCGTAGTAGTCGAAGTACGAACCGTTGAAGTCGTCGTAGGATTCAAAGAAGGTTTCGCTGTAGTAAGCGCCGTAGGTGCCCTCTATTCCTAGCCACTTCGTGAGATATAGGCACAACTCGCCGCCTGCAAATGCGCCCGTGCGATTATGGTCGCCTTCGTCAAGAGTGTACCGGCCGCCTTTGACAATGAGTGACGTGTCTTGGACGCTTTTTCCGAAGATCCGGAAGTTTCCGGAGACGTAATTTACCTTTGCGCCTAAACGGGACGCCTGTGCCGTGTCGAGGGGTTTCGTGTCGGCACCTTCGACGCCTAGGTCGATGTTCAGAGTCCTTATGCCGACCGTGCTTGAAATCAAGTTAGTAAGCCAAAGCTGGGCTTTGAGGTTTTGGAGTTCCATGTCTGAGCTTCCAGATCCGGTGGAACTCACCTCGGCGCGGGATCGGCCGTAGGTCAAACTGAGCTCCGGTCGGAACTCGTCCTTCTTGGGATCCGAGAACATAGCAAGCCAGACGTCCATCAGCTTCATTCGTTCTTTGATGCGGAGCCATTCCGTCAGGGTCCACCTGGTGTCTTGTCTTTCCTTTTGCGTCGTCACGATGTAGTGCGTAACAACTTCCTCTGCCGCGGCCGGAACCGAAACAGCCAACAACGTCAGAACGATTCCAAAAAGAAGGTTTCGTCGTCGCAACATAACCACTCCCCAAACCTATTTGTACTTTTGCGTTATCGCTTTGGTGATTCTACCACATATTGAAAAACGACCTCTCGCAGGTCTCAAAAAAGTTTAGAAAAAACTAAGGAATCATGTTACCCTTTTAATATACTCATCCAAATAGTTTATTTGCTAACTTTCACCAAGGACGCGCGATATGTTATCTGCAAGAAGAATTATCGTTATTCTTACAATTGCCACGACGGCTTTTCTTTCGTGCAAAAGCCGTGAAAAAAAGCAGGCGGTTAACAAAAATCCGCAGAATAGCTACAACAACCAATACACCTCCGTGTATTGGGAACCGACAATCAGATCCATGATGGCATCTTCCTGCGAAGGCGCCAGTTGCCATAGTACTACTGCGGTAACCTATAACCTGCAGCTTACGAAATCCGGCGTTCAAACGGCGTTCGCCAAGGTTTTGGAGCGCGTAAAAAGTACATCGACCAACGTGATGCCGCCCACGACCTCAGGTAAGGCAAAACTCACCGCGGATCAGATATCTCAACTTGAGAGTTGGCAAAACAATAGCTTCCCTGAAAGCGAGACCGGAACCTATACCACAGACGACGGCAAAGTTAACTACGACGAGGATCTTCAGTCTTTGCTTCAATCAAGCTGTGGCGGCGGTGAGTGTCACGATTCCGGCGCCAGCGGTAAAGGAGCGGAAGAGTATCAAATCGGCTTCTCTGACACGAAGAGCAAGTACAAGAAGATAATCAGCGAAATTGAAGATGACAAAATGCCTCCCGATGACAGCGGCAAAACTATCGACAGCGGTCTCTTGCAAAAGCTCAAAGACTGGGAGCGAGACGGATGGAAACAAAATGTGTCTGACCCGGGTTCTACGACGACAACCACTACCGATGATGATGAAGACGAAGAAGACGATAAAGACGATGACGATGATAAAGACGACGATGACGATAAAGACGATGACGACGATAAAGACGACGATGACGATAAAGGCGATGACGACGAATAAAACGAAAGATCTGAATATTAAAAGCAACCGGCGCTTCAGAGGCGCCGGTTCTATTTTAAGGTAACTTCCATCGCCGACGCAATTTTGCGAAGGCTCTCTACAAGGTCCTTGAGCTCCGAAGGAAGGAGCGCCTGAGCACCGTCCACGAGCGCTTCGTCCGGCCGATCATGAACATCGACAAGTATGGCACGTGCTCCAGCCGCGAGAGATGCCTTTGACACAGGGGCAACAAGAGTTCGCTTGCCGGTCGAGTGGCTTGGATCGACGACGACGGGTAAGTGACTGAGTTCTTCTACAACAGGGACAGCACTAATATCCAATAAATTCCGTGTGTTGGGATCATAGCTGCGAAGTCCGCGCTCACAAAGCAATACTTGTTCGTTCCCGCCCTGCATAATGTATTCTGCCGCCGCCAACCACTCGTCGATCGTTGCGGAAAAAGCGCGCTTGATCATGACAGGTTTACGAAGTTTGCCTGCCGCCTCCAACAAAGCGAAGTTTTGCATATTGCGCGCGCCAATCTGAACGATGTCCGCGTATTCGCAAACGGACGGCAAACATTCAAGATCAATCGCTTCAGTAATCAAGGGAAGACCCGTCTCGAGACTTGCTTCGCGAAGAATCTTTAATCCTTCCAACCCAAGACCCCGAAAGCTGTACGGAGAAGATCGCGGCTTGTAGGCGCCGCCTCGCAAAACGTGGGCACCAGCTTCTTTTACCGCTCGCGCAATCCTCAGCGTCTGGTCCCGGCTTTCTACGGCGCAAGGTCCCGCCATAACAACAAAACGCCCCGGTCCGAACTCGACGCCGCGAACACGGATTACGGAACTTTCTTTCTGATATTCTCGGCTCACAAGGCGATATGGTTTGCGCGTGCCGAAACAACAATCAAGTTCGCTCTGCGGCAAACCAGTCTCGAACCCCAAATTTTGCGATTCAACAACTTTTTCCATAAACCAACAGCTGTCTAGAAACCATTCACGAGTTGACGTTTCAAATCATTAGATGGACCTAACCATATACCCTAGATTGGGAGCAAAGAAAAGCGTGTCATGCTGGGATACGCGAAGGGCCTGAAATCACCCCAAAAATACTTTTGCGCCCTTGCTGGCTTGAGGGGTGAGCTTCTCGCTCCACTCATCTAACCAATAGTATTTTTTAGGCTTTTTTAGGCCCGACAGACTCTCACCTAAGCGTGTGCGAAGCTTCGTCCAGTCGGGTTCGTCCCGGCTGACAACAATGACACTTGGGGTGACGCCCCAATACGGATCAGCTTCAGGGAAACAAAGAACCGATGCGGCAGGACCCAACGCTCGTTCAACCGCAGATTCAACTTCCCAAGGGGAAATATTCTCACCTCCTGAAATAAACACATTGTCAGCCCTTCCGAGGACGACCAAGTTACCATCCTCAAAACAACCCCGGTCCTGAGTCATAAACCATCCGTCGCATAAATCCGAAGGGCGATCCAGCAGACCCGAAAACAGACAAAGGCCACCAACGAGAATGCGTCCTTCCGACACCCTTACCTCCCGATAAGGCAAAGGCTTGCCATAATGCCGGTACGAATTCCACGTACCCGGAACCGTCCCCGTCACTTGCGCCGCCGACTCCGTCATTCCATAGCTCAATGAAAGAGGCAAATCCGAAGTCCGACATGTTTCCCAGAGTGTTTCGGGAACCGAAGCGCCTCCGATCAATATGACTTTACCCTTAGCCAAGACCTCGCGCGCGCTCTTATCTTGTAACAAAGCAACAAGCTGGGTCGGCACTAAAGAAAGAATTGTTGGACGCGCTCTTTCAACGGATTCTCCAAGTTTTCCCTGCATGATATGGAGCGTACCCCCACTCAAAATGCACCGTACCAACATAAGCACGCCGCTGACATGATAGAGCGGTAACGTCAGCAACGACGCATCTGAATCTGAATAGCCGTAATATAAGATGGAACCCAGTGCGCTATAGAAAATAGAACGCCACGAATGCAGAACAACCTTCGGCGTTCCTGTGGATCCCGACGTCATAATCCCCAATGCCGGTCGTTCAGGATCGGCGCCTCTCGTCTCATGCGCGGTTACATCCCTTTGCTCCGCTGTTCGTATTGCCTCATATTGGAATACGACTTCCTTAGCGCCTTGCTTATGATCAAAACGCCCGGCCTTATCGGTAATAACCGTGGCGAGCCGCAAACGATCGATGTGCGAAACGAGATAGCTATCACTCTCTCTAGAATTCAGAGGCAGAATAACCTTCTGAGAGAAAAATGCAGCAAGAACGATTCGACAAAGGGTCGCGCTGTCATCCACAACAACCGCAAGAGTCGCCCCCTCCAAGCTATCGAGCCAAGATGCAATTTGTTCCACTTCTTCAAAAAGGTCATAATATGACTTATCGTTGCTGCCCTCACGGATGGCCGCCTTCCGACCATAAGTCGTTAGAACTCGCTGCAAATACTCGAAAGGATTCTCTGCCACTAAAGCACCCTGACACAGTTCTCGGACAAATCGGGCCTGCCGTTCAAGTGTTCCAAAAAGTAATGCGCCGTACCAAAACCAGGGACTGTCGAAACTCCCCAAAAGTCAGAAAGAAACCTCGAGGTCTCTAGAGTCAACTGAGAGTCAAAAGCGCTGCTCAGAACGACTCTGTCCGGCCCCACGCGATCAATGATTTTTTTGAGGTCGCTGTATCCACCTAACCTGCTCGGTTTGACCACGAAAAAATCAGCCGACGCCAACGCCTCTTCAGTTTGCTTACCCCACAGGACCGACTCAGCGGCATATTTGAACTTTGACGGCATGCGAACACCGGGATCTTCGACAAATTCCACCCGCTCAGAATCGACCGATTCTTCTATCAATCGTATATCGTCTTCCCTTAGGCGTCCGTTTGCATCAAGGCGAACACCCAAACTCGGAAATTCGCGCAATACACTCTTGAGGCGATCAAGTTCCATCCGTATGTGCCCACCGCCAATTTTGAACTTGGCAACTTTGGCTTCTTCGTCGCGCAACACGGCGACTTGTTGTGAGTACTCGGCAACGTCGGCATGGGCTAAATAGATTAGCCCAGCAGTCTCCCATTTAGCGGTTGTTCGCTTTGACGTCGTCTGCATCCATTTGTTGACTAGAGCATGTTCGACTCCAAAGGTAACGCTTGGCACGAAACTCTGGCGTTCTGGCTGTTCCATAAAATCAAAAAAGCGTTTAGACCACTGCGGTTCGTCTAAAACAATGTCCTTGCCTGAAAACACAGGAATGGCTCTGCGCAGGTCAGAGAAAGCTTCGTCCAGGCCTTCTTCGTGCACGGCGGCAAATGGTGCCACTTCGCCAAAAGACGGCGCCCCGTCTTCCCAACAGAACTCGACAAACAAACCGACTCGACGATGAATAGGAGCCTTGCATCGCAACTCGTATTTCCAGACTCGTATATCTTCGATTCTCATGAACTAACGATCCTTAGAGAAAGATCACCGTTCCAAACATTACGCTATAGAGAAGGCTAAGTTTTCCAGTGTTCTTCAAGGCGAAGTTTAGATGTGTCGATCCATGAAGCACCAGCGGCAGCACATTCTTCAGAACGAATGCGGCAAGAAACAATGCTGCAACTGTCGCCCCTATTGTCTTTCCGGAACGAAAACCATACGCGATTACAAGACCTACGCTCAGCCCAAGAAAAGTAAGAGGCAGCAATCGCGCCCATCTTGCGCCCAGAACCACGGCAAGTGTTTTCTTGCCGGCGAGTTTGTCGCCTTCCCTATCCCGATAGTTGTTGATAGCCATCATCGTAGCAGCAAGCAAACCGGTGCCAGATCCCCAAAGCATCGCCGCGGGATTCCATTGCAAGGTTTGCAAGAAATAACACCCGCCGACGGCCAAAGGGCCAAAAAAAATAAATGCGCTTATTTCTCCAAGGGCCATTCGGGACAGAGGAAGTGGCCCAGCCGTGTAAAGATATGCAAAGGCAATGCAAAGCACGCCGACAACGACAACGTCAATGCCGCCGCGATAAGCCAATCCTGCAATAATCGCAGATGCCAATACAAAGCAGACGCGATAGCAGTTGCGCACAAACTCGTGCGTCGCGATACCGCTTTGCACCAATCTTTGGGGCCCCACACGTTCTTGCCTGTCAACACCTGTTGTACCGTCAACGACGTCGTTAACGAAATTAGCGCCACTTTGCATCAACATTGTGGCGAGCAGAGTCAACACGAAGAGAGCGATATGAAGCCACCGCACGTTCGCGGCGCCAATCGCCTGAAAGGCCAGAGCATGCCCAAGTAGGACAGGCGCGATGCCAACCGCTAGGGTCGGCAGACGTGCACCTAATATCACCTTCTTGGTTATGGTAAGCTCTGATGCCATTACGGATTGCGAACGAATTTGGAATATTCCGGTTTTCTCTTTTCGAGAAACGCGTTCTTGCCCTCTTGCGCTTCAGCGCTCATGTAATAAAGCAGCGTCGCATTCCCCGCGAGTTCTTGGATACCGGCTTGTCCGTCCGTGCCTGCGTTAAATGCAGATTTCAAGCAGCGCAGCGCCAAAGGCGATTTTTCGAGCATTTCGTCGGCCCATTGCAGCGTTTCTCTTTCCAGTTCGGCGAGCGGTACAATTTTGTTGATGAGCCCCATTCGGAGCGCTTCGTCAGCGTTGTACTGACGGCAAAGAAACCATATTTCTTTCGCCTTTTTCTGCCCGACAATGTCAGCTAGATAACTTGCGCCGAACCCGCCGTCAAACGACCCCACCTTTGGTCCTGTTTGCCCAAAGATCGCATTGTCCGCGGCAATAGTGATGTCGCACATGATATGCAACACATGTCCGCCACCCACGGCGTATCCCGCCACCATAGCGATCACAGGTTTAGGCAAACTTCGAATCTGTTTTTGCAAATCCAACACGTTGAGCCGCTCAACGCCCCCGGCGTCCTGATAGCCCGCGATGCCGCGAATGCTTTGATCACCGCCCGAACAAAATGCCTTCGTGCCGGCTCCGGTCAAGATTGCCACGCCAACACGCTCGTCTTCGCGAATGTCGTTGAATGCTCGGATCATTTCATTGACCGTCTTGGGTCGAAAGGCGTTACGAACTTCAGGTCTATTGATCGTAACCTTCGCTACTCCGCCAGATTTTTCGTAAACAATATCCTCGTAGCCGTCGATCTTAATCCAATCCCTCATTTTAGGTCTCCTTTCGTGACAAAACTTGCCAAGCTTTACTCTCATTTTCGTTATCTATAACGCACTCGATGATCTTCGTCTTTCGCTCCCGCCAAAACTTTGTCAGGCTCGATTGAAAATCCTGCGAGCAATCCACCTTGTCATACCCTATTCCCGCCATTTCCGCGATAGGGCCAAATTCGAATTCATGCGGCGTCACCAAGAAAGGCATGATTTTCTCATACTGCGTTTCGTCGATATTGAGCCGTCGGAATATTCCGCCGCCCCTGTCATTCAATAAAATGACGCACACAGGGTTTCGAGCTTGGGCGAGATTCAAGAACGAACCCAAATCATGCAATGCAGAAATATCCCCCAAGACGGTAACAATAGGAACGGTCGAATGGTCACTCAGTCCCAGAGTCGTGGCGATATGGCCCTCGATCCCGCTGACCCCTCGATTTGCAAACACCCCTTGAAGCCGCGAAGCCGCGCCAAAATTTACCAGATTGAAACTTCGAATGGCTGACGAATTGCCCAGGAACAGTTCCCAGGGCGCAGCGCCCTCCGAATTCCATACTAAGGAAGCTATCTTCAATGTTGAAAAGGGAATGCGATCGAGGGAATTTCGAAGGTCGTTTTGTATGTTGGCAAGGGTCTGGTGTGGGAGATCCTTCGCTTCGCTCAGGATGACGGGGGCGTTCCGTATAACGGACGCGTTCGACATTAAGGATGTGTTCGACATTACGGATGGGTTCGACATTACGGATGGGTTCGACATAACGGCCGCGCCTAGGCTGCGGCAGACCGCACCAATGTCGTCCAAAACAAAGTCCGTGGCGGAATAGGTGCTGTCAGGATAACTGCTTTCGTCGCTGACGACATAATAATGGCGCAAGGGCAACGTAGGCAGAATAGCGTCCCAGTCTTTGCTGACCAGGCGTCGACCGACGTGAAGCACCAAATCGGGATTGTAATCGCGAACCCATGCAGCGCTTGCCGGCAAACTCAAATCCAAAACCTGTGGTACCTCGTTCAAAGGCTCGCTCAACGTGGCGTCCCTGTATACGGGCCATCTTAATTTTTCGAGCAAGACACGCGCTTCCCGTTCGTCACCGCGCGAAGACAATCGTCCGAGGATCGCAAGCGGTCGAGCTGCCGTCGTTATTGTCGAACACCATGAGGCCAATTTGGTAAGCGTGTCCGCCCTAAGAGTTAAATTTTCGGAAAGTAACTGCGTTCCTTGTTCATCAAGCGTCACCGTGGTCTCTTGAAATTTGGACTGCAGCGGTTCTCTAAACGGAATATTAACGTGCACCGGTCCCTTCGGGAAAACATGTCCCTTCTCGAACGCGAGAGCGCACTGCTTCCCTATCACCGCCGGGGCTATGTCCCGGTGGGGCGTTGGAAAGCAAATTCTATGTTTCAAGAATCCTTCAAATATCTTTGATTGGTCTATCACCTGGTTGGCGGCGCTATGTGCGAGTTCGAACGGTCTGTCAGCGGTCAAGACAATTAGGGGAATATTTTCTTTGTGAGCTTCCACGACAGCGGGATAGTAGTTACATGCGGCCGTTCCTGAGGTACAAATCAAGCACGCAGCCTTGCCAGAATGCTTCGCGTAGCCGAGAGCACGATAGGCCGCAGACCTTTCGTCAACACAGCTCGTAAGCTGAATCTCCGGCTGCCGAACTGCGGTGAGCGCGGAAATAAGCGGCAGATTTCGATAGCCCGGGGAAATGTAAAATGCCGACACGCCTTTTCGAATGAATGCGTGAACTATTTGCTCAGCCCACTGGTCGTTAAAGCGTTGATTCATGGACGTAACCAAATATCTCCAACATGTTTTTCATTTTCATTCCCGTTTCCCGCCATTCCTCGTTGGCATCCGAGTCCGAAACAATGCCAGCCCCGCCAAAAATCTTGAGCCGTTTCTCGTACGCAAGCGCCGAACGTATGCCAAGAGCGAAATCCCCCTGAACCCCGTCGGTCCAACCGATAATGCCCGTATACCATCCTCGTTCCAAAGGTTCCACGGCGTTCAGGAAAGATACCGCCTCATTCTTCGGATATCCGCCGACGGCGGGGTTGGGATAGAGACGCCCCATAAGCTCCACGGGATGGACGCCGTTTTTCAGATGCCCGGAGTATTCGGAGGCAAGATGCTGCACATGCGCGAGTTTGAGGACCTCTTGTTTCTTTCGAACGTCAAAGCGGCTGCAGGTTTCCTTCAAGATTGATTCAATGAACATAGTGACAAAACCATGTTCCCGTTTATCCTTATCCGAACCCTTAAGATCCTCCGCGCCTTCCGCCGTTGTATTCTGAGATGTACCGGCAAGGGCATCGAGCCACACCTTCTCATTTTCCCAAGCCAAGAACCGCTCAGGAGATCTCCCGAAAAATTGGACGCCGGACGGTGCTTGCAGGGCGAAAACGTAGGATGCTTCGACCTGCTTCAACAAACGCTTAACGACCCATCTAAAGTCGCACTCAACGCTCAACATGAGATTCTTGCTTCTACCCAAAACAACCTTGCCCATCCGACCACGCGAAATTTCGTCCTTGACGGTCGTCACGACTCCGTTCCACTCCTCAAAGTCCGGATTATCCACGGCGCTCGCGACTTCGGGCTGCTGATTGAATCCTCGGTTCGAATCTAACAACCACTCTCGAGCAACCTCAAAAAGTCTGCTTTTTATTTCCTCGAATGCGAACTCGCCAACGAGCAAAGTCCTGATTCTTGCTTTGGTTTTTTGCTCGGTCACTACCCATTCAACTTCAGGTAGGAAAAACTTCGATTGGTTCAATTCCAGCCAAGACTTGTTCTTCTCCGACGGAAACGGCGTACCTCCGAAGATTCTCAGTCCCCTCAAACCTTCAGGGAATCGCAATACGTCCAGATAACTAAAATGAAGTAGCGCCCCCAGTCCTGCGTAGATCGTGTCTCCCCCTTTAGGTTTCCAGACGATCATCCATTCGCGATTTCTTTTGGGTAGCAAAGTTTCAATAGGAGGAGACGACTCAAGAACAAGCTCATACTGCGCAATCCGAAAATCGTCCGAATGAAAGAAGCGAATTTCATCGATTCTGGCTAGTTTCGCAAATGCGGCTTCAAGAGCCCTTTCGTCCAAGGTATCGTGCTGCATATCTCTTAGGTTCTTTCGGCCCAATAAAGAGTCGAAATACCCATGGTCAAAGGCTCGAAACCAACCTTTCTGAAGCCACATGATTCCATGAGGTTACTGAAGTCCTTACCGTAAGGAAATGACTCAATCGTCTGGTTTAAATAGCGATAAGCAAACTTATGACCGGAAAGAATTCCGCCGATGAACGGTACGACGTGACGCAGGTAGAACAAATGCAATTGGCGCCAAACAAAATTTTTAGGCAACGAAAATTCAAGAATGATCAGCCTGCCGCCAGGCTTGAGCACGCGAAAGCATTCCTTGAGAGATTGTTCGACGTTCGCGAAGTTGCGGATTCCAAAAGCGATGACCACCGCCTCGAAGTTCCGATCAGGTTGACTGAGCCGCTGCGCGTCGCCAAGCGCAAAGTGAAGTTTGGACCGCAGTCTCGATTTCGCGGCCTTCTCCTGAGCAACCGATAGCATCCCTTCGGAAAGGTCGACGCCCTTAACCAGCCGGACCCTCTTATCAGCAGCCAAACTCAGCGCAATGTCGCCTGTTCCGGTTGCAATGTCGAGAACGTCAACAGTAGGAAAACGCGTCGGAAGCTTATCGCGAAGCTGACGTTTCCAGAGTTTATGAAGGCCAAACGAAAGAACCGAGTTTATGAGGTCATATCGCCCATATATTTCATTAAACATCTGGAACGAATCACTTTTTTTGATACCAAGCATGCAAGCTTCCACTTCTGAGGGTTGGATGCTTTTATAAACCAAATGGATTCATTGGTTCAAGGGAAACCGTTGACATTAAGTGCTGGCGCTAGCATTATGGCACGGACTAAATGAGATTGCGCTAAAAGAGGACTTGCGTGCAAATTCCCTTCAGTTCCGACAGCATACCGTTATCGGTTCTTTCGAGCGTTCAAAAAGTTAAGTACGAGCTTGATCATTGGGACGGGAACGCCCGGATCGGTGACGTGCTGTCGCGCACGGTGCTCAAGGGCGGCAAGCGCTTAAGACCTATTCTGACTTTCGTTATGGGCGATCTTTTTGGCCTTGATCACCAAACCACGGCGCCCTATTCGCGGGCGGTTGAACTCGTTCATGCCTCTACTTTGGCGCATGACGACGTCATTGACGATGCAGCCGAGCGGCGCGGCGAACCCTCCATTAATGCGGTTTCCTCAAATAAGCGAGCCGTTCTAGCAGGTGACTATCTTCTCGCCTATGTTCTAAGGGACATGTCCCACCGAGGACGAAACGATATCGTCGTAGAACTTTCCAACGTCATTGGCGACTTGGCGGAAGGCGAATGGTTACAACTGGACTATATGGGGCGGGATGACCTTTCCCAAAAGGATATTGAACTCGTGGCCTTGAGAAAAACAGGCAGCGTTCTGCGCTGGTGCTGTGTCGTGCCCGCACTACTTGCCAATAGTTTGCCGCAAGTTGTCAAAGCCAGCGAACGCCTTGGCGAACAGCTTGGAATCGCGTTTCAGCTGACAGACGATGTTCTCGACTTCCGGCGCGAAGACGGTTCGGCTCTCGCCGATCTGAAGAACGGCGTTATCAGTTCCGTCGTTATGGCGCTCCAGGAACAAGATCCTGAATTCTGCCGAAATCTGAGAAGCGGAAAACCGTTTGACATATCGCCCCCTTCGCTCGAACTCGCCATTACCAAGGTCAAAACCCGCGCCGCGGAATTGCTCGAACAAGCAAAAGAGAACTTGCAAATCATCGTGGAAAACCTGGGCGATCTTTCTCCCTCCCAACAAAGCGCCATTGCGGCACTGCATTTTTTATCGGGTTATATTCTCACCCGAGTTTAGCGCGTCACCTACAAAATCATAGTCTGCAACGTCATGTGCGACACTAGTTTGTCGGCATCGTCAGTAATTTCTATCTGCCAAACCTGAGTCCGCCTGCCAAGATGCTTCGCGACTGCCCGCGCATGGAGAGTCCCGGTGTCCACTTTTCGCATGTAATTGGTAGTGAGGCTGGTACCGACGATCTTTTCGTTCGGAGCAGCCATCACATAGGATGCGACACTGCCAAGCGTTTCGCCGAGCAGGCAATACGCCGCTCCGTGAACAATTCCAAGCGGTTGAAAACACTTCTGTGTCACGGGCATGGTGCCCTCGATACGGCCCTTTGCCAAAGCCGTAATTTTCACCCCGAAGGACGTCGCCATGGGTCCCAGATATTGCTGGTTCAGTTGCTCAACGGTTACTTCTTTCATGCCCTCTACCTCTTTAATCTCCGTAAGTTACCGTAAAAATACAAACATTGCTATATAAGCTTACTGCTGCTAGATTGAGATGAATTTTAGGTGAACCATGAATCTGGATTTAACGCAAAAAAGAGCGCTTGTTCTCGGTGCCTCGCGGGGGATCGGCCGGGCCATTGCCGGTCAACTGGCGGAACTCGGATGTTCCGTGACGCTTGTCGCCAGAAACGAAGCCGCGCTTCGAGAGACATCACAAGGTCTCAACTCGGTACCGGGCGGCCATTACATTGTCCCCGCGGACGTGAACCAAAGAAGCGAGTTACTAAAAAAAATTTCCCAACAAATGGATCAACGGGGATCGTTTGACATTTTCGTCAATAACACCTCAGGACCCCGGCCGGGTCCCGTGGCCGAAGCGAGCGCGGCGGACATGCAACAAGCTTTAGAAAGCCACCTCTTTGTCGCGATGGAGGTTTCGCAACTTTTGATTCCCGGCATGAAGCAGAAGTGTTGGGGTCGTATCGTCAATATTATTTCGACTTCGGTGAAGATTCCCATAAAGGGTCTTGGGATCTCCAACACCGTCCGAGGCGCTGTGGCGAGCTGGACGAAAACTCTCTCCAACGAGGTCGCACCCTTTGGAATTACCGTTAACGGTATCCTGCCGGGCGCCACGAAAACAGAGCGACTGTCCGAAATAGTCGAAGAGCAATCAAAATCCAGTGGACGCGCCGTTCGCGAAGTCGAGAACGCAATGATTTCCTCCATACCGATGGGACGATTTGGCGAACCGGACGAAATAGCCAATGCCGCGTGTTTTCTCGCATCGCCGGCCGCTGGGTACGTCACCGGAGTTTTCTTGGCGGTCGACGGAGGAAGAACAGGAACCTTTTAACGGAAGATATGGAGAAGATCCTTAACTACATTGACGGTAAATTTGGGGAAAGCGTCCAACGCAAGTGGATGGACAATGTTAACCCCGCGGCGGGGCACATCTATAGCCGTCTCCCCGACTCCGACGGACAGGACGTCGAGCATGCCGTGCAAGCCGCTCGCAGAGCATTCGCCGGGTGGAGTCAATCCTCAGTCGAGACAAGGGCGACATTCCTAGAGAAGCTCGCAAACCTTTTAGAGCGGGACAAACATGAGCTCGCTAAGATCGAGACCGTCGACACCGGAAAACCTATCAGTGTGTCGTCGACCGTAGATATTCCTCGAAGCATCCAAAATTTTCGTTTTTTCGCCTCGGCGATCCGTCAATTTGCAAGCGAATCCCATCATGATCTCGGTCAACTAAACTACACTCTTCGCGATCCGGTGGGGATCGTAGCCTGCATATCACCCTGGAATTTACCGCTCTACTTGCTGTCGTGGAAAATAGCCCCGGCGCTAGCGGCGGGAAATACCGTCGTTGCTAAGCCGAGCGAAGTGACGCCGATGAGCGCTTACGTTCTGACGAAACTCGCGCACGAAGCCGGCTTGCCCCCTGGTGTCCTGAATATTGTTTACGGGCACGGTAATGCCGCCGGAGAAGCGCTCGTCGCGCACCCGGACGTTAAGGCAATTTCTTTTACCGGCGGAACCAACACCGGCAAACGCATAGGTACTTTGGCAGGAGCGCAGCTCAAGAAAGTATCTTTGGAACTTGGCGGCAAGAATCCGAATATCATTTTCGCGGACTGTGATTTTGAGAAGGCGCTCGACACAACCGTGCGCTCTTCCTTTGCGAATCAAGGACAAATCTGCCTTTGCGGATCAAGAATTCTAGTTGAAAGGTCCATCTTCGAGCGGTTTGCCGACGCGTTGGCGTCAAAGGCAAAGGATCTGAAAATAGGGGATCCGCTTGATCCAAATACCCAGCAGGGCGCCGTTGTGTCGCAAGCACATTACCAAAAGATAATAGACGCCATTGAGGACGCGAAGCGGAACGGGGCTAAAATATTAACAGGCGGCAAATCGAAAAAGGTATCCGGACTCGAAGGTTGGTTCATCGAGCCGACTATAATGACGAGTCTTACACCCGATTGCCGAACAAACATGGAAGAAATATTCGGCCCTGTCGTCACACTGACGCCTTTCGACAACGACGACGAAGCGCTGAAGTTGGCGAATATGACGACCTACGGTCTTTCGGCGTCCGTATGGACGAACAACCTGCACCGCGCCCATCAATTTGCCAAGCAACTGCAGGCCGGGATTGTTTGGATTAACACATGGATGCTGCGAGACTTGCGCACCCCGTTTGGGGGCACGAAGAACTCCGGCGTTGGTCGCGAAGGCGGCGTGGAAGCGTTAAGGTTTTTTACAGAACCTAAAAATGTGTGCCTAGAATTTTAGAATAAGGAAGTCGGATGAGCACCAAAGAAACCGTCACAGACAAGGCGCCGAAGCCCGTAGGTCTGTATCCGCACTCCAAAACCGTGGGCAATCTCTTGTTCTTGTCGGGAATTGGACCGCGTACTCCAGGGACCAATGCTATACCCGGTCTCGAGCTTGATGCAAAAGGTGAAATCGCCAACTACGACATTGCCGCTCAATGCCGCAGCGTTTTTCAGAATGTCAAAACGGTTCTCGAAGCGTCAGGAGCTAAGTGGTCAGATCTCGTCGACGTGACGGTATTTCTTACCGATATCAAGAGAGATTTTGCGACCTTCAATCAAATATACGCTGAATACTTCAAGGACGTTCGGCCCTGTCGAACAACGGTCGAGGTTAATCGGCTGCCGACGCCCATTGCGATCGAACTTAAATGTATCGCCGCCTTAACGGGGGGGAGAACAGTATGAGTTTGGGACAGCCTTTTAACTTCAAGACTTGGATCGACGACCATAGACACTTGCTGAAGCCGCCTGTGGGCAACCAAGTTGTCTGGGAAGACGCGGAGTTCATCATCATGGTCGTTGGCGGTCCCAACAATCGCGATGATTTTCATATCAATCAATCCGAAGAGTTCTTTTACCAGCTTGAGGGCAACGTTACGTTGCGGGTTGTCGAGAACGGCAAGTTTAAAAACTTCCCTTTGAACGAAGGCGAAATATTTTTGTTGCCGCCCAAAGTGCCGCACTCGCCGCAGCGACCTGCGAACACAGTTGGTCTAGTAGTTGAAAGAAAGCGGCGCGAAGGAGAGCTCGACGGCTTTCGTTGGTACTGCGACGATTGCGCGTCCGTGCTATGGGAAAAGTTCGTTCCGATGACCCACATCGTTACTCAACTTCCTCAGATCTTCCAGGAGTTCTACTCTAACTCAAGCTACACGACCTGCAAAAAATGCGGCACCAAGAAGGAGAAACGACGCCCCATATGAAAAGAATCGACGTCCATACGCATATCATGCCCAAAGAACTTCCCGACTTTAAGAAGAAGTTCGGCTACGGCGGATTCATTCAGCTCATCCAAAAGAATAGCTGCAACGCCACCATGATACGTGACGACGGAACTTTCTTTCGCGACATTACAGCCAATTCGTGGGACGCGAATGTCCGCATCGCGGAAAGCTCGAAGTTCGACGTTGCCATGCAGGTGTTGTCAACAATTCCCGTTTTTTTCACGTATTGGGCAAAGCCGCATGATGCGTGGGAGGTTGCAAAATACCTCAACGACGACATCGCTCGCATTGTCAACGAGAGGCCGCTGCAATTTCAGGGACTCGGCACCGTGCCGTTGCAGAACACCGATCTTGCGATTAAAGAACTCGAGCGCTGCATGCGCATTGGTCTTCGAGGGGTTGAAATCGGCACGAACGTAGACGGACGGAACTTGGGCCACCCCGATCTTTTCCCTTTCTTCGAAGCCTGCGAGAAACTCGGCGCGAGCGTTTTCGTGCATCCGTGGGACATGTTGGGCAAGGAGCGTATGCAGGATTATTGGCTAGCCTGGCTCGTCGGAATGCCGACTGAAACAAGCCTTGCTATCTGCCATCTCATTTTTTCGGGTGTATTCCACAAACTGCCCAAACTTAGAATAGCATTTGCCCACGGCGGCGGAGCGTTCCCTGGGACGATCGGCCGCATTGAACGCGGCTTCATCACCCGTCCCGACCTCGTCGCCAAAGACAACACGTTCAACCCCCGTGACTATCTCGGTCACTTCTTTTTGGACTCTCTGGTCCACGACAAGGACATGCTGCGATATCTTATTTCTCTCGTGGGTGAAGACAAGGTCATGTTGGGCTCGGATTATCCATTTCCCTTGGGCGAAGATGCTCCGGGTACGCTCATCGGAAGTCTTGACGTGGGTAGAGAAGTGAAAGAAAAACTGTATACCAAGAACGCCCTCAAATGGCTGGGACTAAAACCTGACTTTTTGGAGACTCCGTGAATTTAACTGCCAAAATGCATGCGCGTGTCGAAGTCGCACTCGAACACGACGCTAAGGATCCTTTGCGAGGTTTTGCCGAGCGATTTCACATCCCCAAGCGGGCCGATGGCGGCAAGGCTATTTACTTCTGTGGCCACTCATTGGGCCTCCAGCCCAAAACAACCGCTGCGTACGTTCAACGGGAACTCGCGGACTGGGTCGAAATGGGAGTCAAGGGTCACGGGAAGGAATATCGACCGTGGTATTCTTATCATGAACTTGTTCGCGATTATGCGGCGAAGGTTGTCGGATGCAAACCGACTGAAGTCGTCGCTATGAACTCGCTCACGACTAACCTTCATCTCTTGATGGTCTCCTTTTATCAACCAACGCCGAAGCGCTTCAAGATTGTCATAGAGAAACATGCGTTTCCGTCCGACGTTTATGCCGTCAAATCTCAAATCTCGTATCACGGCTACAATCCCGATGAAGCTCTTGTTGTGCTGGAACCCGAAGATGGCCAAATGACGATTAGCGCAGAACAGATTGACGCAACCTTGGCGCTCCACGGCGAATCCATCGCTCTGATAATGCTCGGAGGTGTCAATTATCTTACCGGACAGGCTTTTGACATGAAAGCTATTGCCGAGAAGGGACACAAGATCGGTGCCTATGTGGGGTTTGATCTCGCGCATGCGGCCGGTAATTTGGACCTTAAACTCCACGACTGGAACATTGATTTTGCCTGTTGGTGCACTTACAAGTATCTCAACTCGGGCCCGGGATCGATCGCGGGATGTTTTGTGCACGAAAAAGCGAGCGCAAAAGTTACAAAGAGATTCGAAGGCTGGTGGGGACACGACAAAGCGGAGCGGTTTCTCATGCAAGGCGACTTCAAGCAAATCGGGGGCGCAGAATCCTGGCAACTCAGCAATCCGCCTATTCTCCCGTTGGCCTGCTATCTTGCTTCGCTCGAGATCTTTACGGAAGCCGGCATGACGCAACTCCGGCGCAAAAGTGTGCAACTTACCGCCTACCTCGAGCAATTGCTTCGCGAAGAACTCGGCGACACCATGACTATTATAACCCCTCCAGATCCTGAGAAACGCGGCGCTCAGCTTTCCATAATAATGCAGACGAACGCTGAGAAGGTTTGGACCTATCTCAACGAACAGGGCATATATTGCGACCTGCGTAAGCCCAATATCATTCGGATTGCGCCCGTACCGCTTTATAATGGTTTTGAGGACGTATATCGCCTTGTTCAGGCTCTAAAAGAATTTCACGCGGGTACAAAACATGGCTAACAAAAAGGTCATCATCGCAGGCGCAGGTTTGTCAGGAACACTTCTCGGCATTTATCTTGCCGATAGCGGGTATGAGGTCGAGATTTACGAAAAGAGACTGGACATGCGTAAGACCGACGCCGGCGCAGGCCGTTCCATCAACCTTGCCATTTCGGTGCGCGGACTCGCAGCGCTCGATAAAATAGGATTACAAAGGACTGTACTCAAGGGAGCCATGCCGATGCGCGGGCGCATGATCCATTCGGAGAAAGGCACCACCACCTTTCAACCATATGGCGTCGCGGAACAAGATTGCATCAACTCCATTTCGCGAGGTTTTCTTAACGCTGTCCTAATGGACGAGGCCGAAAAGCGGAACAACGTGAAAATCCATTTTGATCGCGCTCTTGAGTCTCTGAACCTTGAGAAGTCAAAAGCAGTATTTAAGTCGGCGGACGGCAAGACGGAGACCATCGACTACCAACTTCTCGTCGGCGCCGACGGAGCAGGTTCGATGGTTCGCAAGGCGCTTGAGGACAGTGGCCACACACAAACCAACAACGACATACTCCCGTATGGATACAAAGAGCTGACCATACCGCCCGGACCGCCCGGACGTCGATTCAGTCTTGAAGAGAACGCGCTCCATATCTGGCCACGAAAGAGCTACATGTTGATTGCCTTACCCAACAGCGACGGCAGCTTTACTTGTACGTTATTTTTGCCTTACCACGGCCCCGTTAGTTTTGATCAACTGCAAACCGCAGACCGGCTTCAGGAATTTTTTCTCCAACATTTTCCCGACGCCTATCCTCTGCTCACAGACCTAAATAGCCATTTTTTTAAAAATCCCACTGGCCTACTGGGCACCGTTCGAAGCCGCCCTTGGAGCTACAAAGACAAAGTTCTTTTGCTCGGCGATGCCGCGCACGCCGTTGTTCCATTTTACGGACAAGGCATGAACTGTGCCTTCGAAAGCACCCAGAAACTTATCGAACTGCTCCAAATGGATTCCAACCTCGAACGCGCTTTCAAAGAATTCGAAAACCAACGACGTCCTAACACAGAAGCCATTGCTGACATGGCCCTCGCGAATTTCGTCGAAATGCGCGACCTTGTGGGCGACCCGCGCTTTCTTCTAAAAAAGGAAGTTTCCCTTAAGTTGTCTCGTGAATATCCCAAAGAATTTGTGGATCAATATTCTCTCGTCACATTCCGCACGACCCCTTACTTCTGGGCAAAGCAAGCGGGTGACTTGCAGGAACGCCTTCTCAACGATCTGTGCAAAGACGCGCAAACCATTGCGGATATCGACTGGGAAAAGGCGAGAAATTTGGTCAAGGACTACCATGCGCGGTTCAGGGAACGGTTGCATTAACGCAACTAAACTAATTCCACCCAACTCCAGAGACGACCGGCATTGGCGCCGTCTCGACGATAGCTCGGCCAAACACTGGTTTCCGTGTAAGTACAGCTGCGGGAGCAGGTGATATTTTGGGGCTGGATTCCCAATCCGATAAGCTCGCCCGCGCATTTTGCGCCTAGATCGATGTGCCACTTCTGAGGCCCGCTTTTTATCAGGCAGTAATCTAGGTCGGGGGCGGCGGAGTTTTTCATGGCGTCGATCACGTCGTCGCCCACTTCGTAGCGAAAGACGCTGATATGCGGACCGATCCCTACCAAAACATTATTTAGTTCAATTTTCGAATTCGTCAAAGTTCTCGTCGCTTCGGTTACAATGCCTTTCGCAATTCCGCGCCATCCTGCGTGAATGCCCATAACGAAGCCGGGTGCGGAGAACAAAATGGGGACACAATCCGCTGTTTTGATCGCGATTTTCTTGCCGCGTTGTTGAGTGTATATACCGTCGGCCTGAGGTTCGAAGCTGCGGTCTTTGGGCGCGGCAACGACGGTGTTGCCATGGACCTGATGCAAACTAAATGCATTCTCCGGCTTGACGACGTCAAAGCCATAGCGCACGACGGAATTGTCCCAATGATTGAGAATGTTGGCGGGCGATTTTACCCAGAGAACCTTGTCGAAGGCCTTAAGAAGGTCCATACGTCTTTCGCGACAGACGACTCAGAAGGCCAGTGAGCGCAGCCCTGTAAGAATCGCGTCCCATGCCGTAGACAACGCCCGTTGCGTAGGGTCCTAGAACGGACTTTTGTCTAAAAGACTCTCTTTTGGCGAGATTGGAAATATGAACCTCGACAAACTTAAGATTCAGGTCGGAGATGCGGTCCGCTAAAGCGTAGGAGTTGTGCGTCCACGCGCCTGGGTTGATAAGCGCTCCGTCCCATTTCTCGGAGACCTTTTCAAGAAACTCGCGTTCGCAGTTGGTTTGAAAGAACACCATTTCGAGCTTGGGGATCTCCAAGAGTCCTTTGAGTTTCTCCCCGTAACCCCTAAGATCAGCTTCTAGGTCTGCGAGCGAAAAACTACCATAGAATTGGGGATCACGTTGACCCAAGAGATCGAGATTGACGCCGTTCGCGATGAGAATTCTCATTTTCAGCCACCCTGTGGTTTTATACGCGTTAATATATCGTTGTAAAAATTGATTTGCGTGTCGATGATTTGAAGCGCTTCCATGTCGTCAACCAAGGACGGGTCGATGGCAAGATCGGAGCCCCGCTGTTCTTTGCTCTGCTTGCTGATCTGCATGATCTTCTGCTTAACGTACTCGTTCTGGGGAGCTCCTTTGAGCATACGCCGATATATTTCCAAAGCCTTGTGGTAGTGGCCCTGGTTCTCGTAAATCTCTGCCAAAGTAGTGGAGTCGAGCTCGACGCCTTTCGTACCGCCCGCGCCGTATGCTTCCTCTGGAAAAGAAGAAAATATTTGCGCAAGAGGCGCCACGAAAAATCCGTCGATTTTCTCGTCTCGATAAGGAGACGCAGCATCGCGCGTCGGCATCCGTAGCGGTTGGCTGCTGGGACTCGGCTTTGATGGTTTCGGCTCGGCCTCCTTAAGAAGGTCGCGATAATCATCAAGAACGGGGAGACCGCTTTCCCGCAATGTCTGAATGTATTTCGAAGAAAACTGCCGGAAATCGGATCGCTTGAGTTCGTCGATAAGCTGGCTTGTTTCCTCATCCACCATCATCCGCTTGGAGAGGAAATTCACAAGATCCCGAACCTCGTCCTCAAGGCGCAGAATTATGGCGCTCTTCAAAAGAAGTTTTTGCGCAAGAACGTTCTCACCCAAAGGCTCGGTGGCCTCTTTGAGCATACGCCACGCCTCGACGACAAGGCCTTTGCCGAAAAGCTCACGGGCGAGTACGACGCGCGCTACCGTAAAATCGGGATGACGTTTGACGCCGTGAACCAGGAGTTCCACAGCTTCATCCACGTGACGATGCTTGCGAAGGATATCGGAGATCGGCAAGAACGAACGACCCAACGGGGCCTTTTCGTATCTCTTGACAACTTCTCGCTCAAACCGCGAAAGGTCGAGATTCTTGAGAATCGGCAACCAAGGGTCCACAATTGTGCTATCCGTAGTCTTCACGCGTTTATCTCAAGCCGCCTATTATTCTTCATCTTTAGTTGTGACGCTAAATTTCATAGTTTCCGAACCCAAAGGTCCACTCGACACCGAGAGCGTTACCTCGTTGGTCTCACCGGGCGCTGGACATGCGGGCGCTAGCTCCACTGAGATTACACCACAGGCGTCCGAACACCAATTGCTTTTTGGGGTTATAACCCCTAGATAGGCGGCCCCTTCAGCCTCTATCTCCTCGTCTTTCGGATCCGTGTTGCCGGGGATCACATCCCTAAAAACGCCAGTCTTATTCGGCTCAAAGCTGACGAAAGGGACCGGCTTTTGGACCTCGGTCCCTGCACCCCCTACTTTTCCAGAGGGTTGCGTCACTTTCTCGGACACCAGAAACTTAAGTCGGACGGGCTGCACGGTTTGATCCCTATTCTCGCAGGTAATGTTGCCGGGTTCCGTCATGGCAGTAATGCTCACTTGAGGGTCGTTGCTGCCAATGATCGCGTTACCGCATGAAAGCGAACAGTTTCCCGGATCTTCGGGCTCTTCGGAGCACGTACCCACCATCGCGGTAAGAAAGATCATCATTAGCGCTTTGAAAAACATGAAACCATCCTCGTCTAGAAATTGGCCGAATCGCCGCCGTTGGACTGCGCCTGATTCTCCGTTCCTTGGTTGTTGTAATTCGCGTTTGAACCGCCTTGTTCGTAATTTCCGCCGGTGGCTGCGTTGCCTTGTTCGGAGGCCGCGTTGCTCTGCTGGGCGCCTGCGTTCCCTTGTTCGTAGTTGCCGCCGTTGGTCGCGTTGCCTTGTTCGTAGTTGCCGCCGTTGGCCGCGTTGCCCTGCTGACCTTGAGCCGGCGCCTCTTGATCCTCAGCGTACTCAGTATCCTCGACAGCTTGTTCACCTGAATTGCTGGCATTCACATTCGTGGAAATAAACCCGTCAGACGTGCTAGCGTTTTCTTGGGTTCCGGCATTGTCCTCGAGGAAATTGCCAGACGAGCCGCCGTCGGTGACTTTTTTGCCGTTCCCGTTGAGAATGGTGGGCGTGATCATGATTAGCAATTCCGTTTGGGTTTCGATAGTGTTCGTCGAACGAAAAAGAGCGCCTATGATGGGAATACTCGAGAGAATCGGAATGCCGGTCACCGCTTTGCTCTTCTTGTTGTCGTAAATGCCGCCAATAACGCCGGTTTCACCGCTAGCCAATGACATCTTCGTGGATTGACGGCGTGTCACCTTCGTCGATATCGCGCCCTGAGAAACTGCGGTATTGGGGATATCACTAGAAATGTCGAGCTTGAGGTTAACAAGGTCGCTCGCCGTAACCTCTGGTGTCGCTTCGAGCTTTAGCAAGTAATCGATAGTGACGAGACGAGTTGTGGGGACTCCATTGATCACATCCGTTTGCGTCACGATATCTTGAGATCCGGCTTGAATGGACGCAGGTTCACGGTCGAGAACAACCGATTTCGCATCTTGGAGGATCTTGGCCGTACCTTTCTTAGACTCCATTGCTAAGAAGAGATCAAGATCGAGAAATCTGTTGATACTGCCGAGCTTGACACTAAGATTTCCGGCTCTGCCGCCTCCGCTAACCCCAGGATCCACGGAAAAGTTAGAAGTAAGAGAATTGGGGAAGTTAAGGCTGCCAAACCCCAACCCTCGTCCGGGATCGAAGTTAAAATTGTTGCCCCAAGCGACACCAAAGAAATCATTGTCGCTCTTGCTCACTTCGACGATCCTGCCTTTTATCTCCACTTGAGGCGTTTCAAGGTCGATGCGATCAAGAACGCTTTTTATTTTTGTCAGAATCGGCGGAGGCGCTTCGGCAACAACCGTGTTAGTTCGCTTATCAGCCGACAACTTTATACGCGGATCGTTGGTCATATCTGCCGCGAGGAGCGAGGTGAGATTTGGAATCGCAACCTCAGCCTGCGCATTATTGAGCCGCACAACAAGAATCTTGGTCGGTTCGAGCCTTACCTTAAATCGATTCGTGTCATTGAGTTTTTGCAGATAGCCTGTCAGGTTTTCGATACGATCGATCCGGGCAATTTTAGGACCTACCTGCACCATACCCAAGCCATAGGTTTCAAGGACGGCCTTCAGAGCTTCATCCCACGGCACGTCCTTGAGACGCATCGTGACGAGGATATCGCCGATGTCCCTTGGGAATATAAAATTGTTGCCACTCTCTTGTTCAAAGGTTTTTAGGACAAGATTAAGCGGCGCTTCATGAAACTCGACCGACGTTGGCCGCCCGCTGAATTGTTGAGCGGGCGTTTCAGAAGGTTGCGCTTCTACGTCGGAATAGTCGTCCGGCTGCGCCAGCGGGGCGCCCTGATCAATGGGAACATCGGGGGCCGCCTGCGGCGTTGTTTCATCTTGTACTTGAATAGCATTGCCGCCGTAGTTGCCGTACGCGTTATTGGCGGGAGCATTGGTTGCGCCGTAGTTACTCGGGGCGGAGTTCCCCGCATTTCCAGACGCACTTTGCAAATCATACTGCGCAACCGCTAGAAACGAAAAGTCCCCTCCGTTCTGCATGTATTCTTCTGCCGGCGCTTCTTCGTTCGAATCTTCGGTGCCTTCGTTGCCTCCGTTGCTTTGATATCCTTCGTAATTATCTCCCTCTTCGGCAGGCGCATTTTCGCCCCCGTCGCCTTCTGCAGGCGCATCGCCTTCGTAACTGTTTTCCTCTTCAGCAGGGGCATCGCCGTATCCCGAAGCCTCTACCGGAATAACTTCGCCACTGTCTTCCGCAGCGGGCGCGGCACCATTTGTGCCATAGTCTGCGGTCGGAGCGCTCTCATTGCCGTAGCTAGCCGGGAATCCTTCGGCGTCAATTTGGTTGCTTTGATCTATCACGTTTTCGATGGGAACCGCGTTGTCCGCTGGAGCTGGAGCCGTCGGAGGCGGCGCTTTTTCCGCCACAATGTTAAAGCTAAGCAAATCGGCATCGCTCAACTTCGTCGCCTTGGCCTCCGCAACAGCTTTGTGGCCTGGGCTGCTAAAGTAATGTTCCGGAATCGGATAGGTCAACTTTATCGTTCCGTCTTTCTCTTCGAAGGTGCCCTTCACTTCTTCTCTAAACGTGAGCACAATATCAGCCCAATTGTTCACTTTGCTTTCGCGCACGCGAATGTATGCAACCGGCGAATAGAATTCACTTGCGTCGAGGTCCTTGTTGATTTTTTCCCGAATTGTCGCACCTAGGAATCGCAAAACGAGTTCAGGTTGTCCGTTGAGATTGGTTTCCTGGAAAACTTTGTACGTTCCTTTGCCGTCCCAAATGACCTCGACAATGAGCGACTTCTCTTTAACTCTGTAATCGTAGCCTATCCATCGGACTTCGGACGCCGCAGGAAGGACTTCCGCTATTTGTTCCTCCGGTGTCTTGGGGCGCGGTGGCGGTGGCGCTGCCGGTGCGGCTGGAGGAGCAGATGGGGCCGTCGCAACCTCGGATGTCTGCGGCGTATTGGCCGGCGGCAACGGGTTTTGGTTATTCAATGGCAGAGCCTGGTTTTGGCCGTAAGGATTGGCGGCGCCCTGCGAAGGGTTATATCCCGGCGCGGAGGCCCCGTAGTTTGTGACAGGCACTGGGGGAGCATCGGCGCCGTAATTAGCCGCAGGGGTTTGCCCAAAACTGTAATTGTTCATTTGATTCTGCGCTTCTGGCGCGGGTTGCTGGTTTACTGGCACGGGATCGTCATACGGAGCGGTATTTGCGTTTCCTTGAGCTGCCGCATAATTGTTCTCTGCCGGTTCTTCAACTTCGTCGGCATACTCGGATGCATAATCCTCCTGATTTTCATAATCTTCTTGCTGCAACTCCGCTTCGTTCGTCTCCTGATCTTGCTCAAGCGCTTCGCTAACTTGCTTTTGCTGTTGCTGAGAGGAGCAAGACAAAATGCCTAACAAGACGACAAACCTTAAATAAGTTAGGATTTTCAAAATCTCACCTCTCAATAACGTGTTTTCGAATAATCGGTATTAATCGAAGGGATACCATTTTGGTCTCCGGTCTTTGGATCTGTCGCCGATGGTTTCGTCACAGCAGGCGTTGCACTCGCTTTAGCATCAGCGGGAACAGAGGATTGTCCGACAGATGTTGTCGGAGTCGGCACGCCTGTAGGCGCAACCACCGCTCCCGGAGCTTCAACCTTCGCGGTATCGCTCGAAGCAGGTTGCGGTGAATCCACGGTCGGAATCACGTTATCGCCAACCGACGGCTGTTGATAAACTGGATCTTTCCCAGGTTCCACAACGATTTTGCCAGGAGTCGATGTCGGCGCCATTCCAAGATAAAGTTCTTTGTCTTCGAATTGCCGACTTCCGTCCGTCAGCATTCTAAATTGTCGGGAAACGATGTGATCCTTTTCAATCGCCTCAACTTTGCCGGCAGAAATCGGATCGCCGGGTTGTACGATGACGCCTTCTTTCTTAGGAGTCATGATAATAGCCCTACGTTCGCCGGTAGGAAGCTGCCAAATCCCTTTCACGCTTAATGTGTTAAGAGGGTAATTCTGGAGCGCGTTAACCATCGGGATCTCGGTCCCCGCAAGATTTGCCGGATCAAATGTCTGATCGAGATTTGGCGCAAGAAACGGGTTCGGCTTAGAAAATGCCGCGTAGTGGTAATCGGCCTGGGGTTCGACAATATCCTCGATCGAAAGCGAGTCGACTACCTGATAGCGACGGCTTTTCACCGATTTCCAAAGGCTCTCGAATTCCTTTTCCGTAATTTTTTCCATTTTTGCTTCGGAAGCAGGCTCTTGCATGCTTTCGATTTCGACCTGATTCTCAATAGTCGGCGCGGGAACAGCTTCCGTTATCGGAGTTTCATTTGACGGGCGCACATCCTCCCCGTTGGGATTTTGGGCGTAGCCCAGCATCCCGCCAAAGGACAAAGCTAAGAATATGAGGATTACCTTTTTCATGATCTATCCTAGCCTGTTGCTCTGAAAAGTATGAGTTGCGCTTTCGCTTCCACGGTCCCTGGCTCTGCAGATTCGCTTTTTACAGGTTCAAATATAATGTCCCGAAGATGCATTATTTTTTCCGTGTGCGTCAGTCTGTCGAAGAAATTCATCACACGGATAAAATCCGCCCGAACGACAATCTCTACGGGAACTTCAGCGTACTGAATCTGCGGATTAGGTCGCAGTTCCTCTTTTGGCGCAAATCGCGTTACCGATACACCCACCTCTTTTTCGAATCGACCGGTAAGCGCCAACACTTCGTCAAACTCAATGGATGCCGGCAGGTACTTTTTCGCTTCGTTGAGATTTTTTTCAACGCTTGCAAGCTTTTCTTCAAGTGCCGGCAGGGCCTTTATCTTTTCCGTGAATTTGTCATATTTCTTCTTTGCGACCTCTTTCGTTTGCTGGGCAGCTTCGAACTCCTCGCTCACGAGTTGCGCCTCATCCATAAAGAACATAAGAGGCGCTCCAATCGCCAAAACCGCCAATACAACGAGGCGGGTAAACAACCCGGTGTTGCGGACTCTGTCTATGAGAATATATTGGTCCACCGTTACAACCTCTCTTTTGTGTTGATTTTGCTCGTCAGAACGGCGTTGTTCATTACTTCGCTGACGGTTTGCCCTGGTTCGGAAGCCCTTTCCGTTCGCTGATCGTAATACGCAGCGATCTTGAACTCCACGATCTCCACAGACTCCGAAACGTTTCCTACCATTCGCGGAACGGCCGTTATTCCTGTGAAGTGAAGGCCAATCTGATCAAAGAATATTTGCGATCTCACATCGTTCTGGTGGTAATCCTGATTTCTGGTTGCTTTCAAAAGAGTCATAAATTCGGCGAGAATGACATGGTCAAATGCGCGTCCGGTTATTTCTATGTCTCTTCGGCCAGTAGGTGCTGTTGCGCTTTGGCTTTGATCCGTTGGGGCGGTTTGCGCTGGTTGCGCGTTTTGCCCAGTTTGATCCTCGGCGGCTGTTTGTTCTCGAGGAGAATTGCCTTCCGACTTAAAGTATATTCCCGTCAACCAAACGCCATCTGGCTTCAGCGATTGAATATGTTCTAGCAAAACGAGCGGCAGATATCGCTCCACCTTCGATTGAGTGATATTGGAAAAGGACGCCCGCAAGTTGTCAAGATTCTCAATTTTCGCGAGCATTTCATCGTGCGTCTTAGCATCAACGCTCATGCTCTGGATGCTTGCGGTTAAGTTTCTTTCTTCTTCGATCAACCTATCCACCTCTGCCCGTTTCAAACTAAGGTAATAGTTGCCCCCGGCTACTGTGAGACCTAAAAGGACAAAAAACGTCACGACATCGGGAATCCACCAATGCCGGTCTTCGATTTCATCAATTGGAGCTAAGTTAATTCTTATCATCGAACATCCATGTTATTCGACTCTTGTATCGTCAGCCTCCCGCAATGCTAGACCTAAAGCTGTGCTATACACGGGTCCTTGCGTCATCAATAAACTCATATGCTTGCTTGTAGTTCCAAGTTTTATGCGTTGAAACGGATTAAGTATTTGCACAGGTATTCCAAATCCTGCAGCTATCGCAGCGTCCAAACCAAGCGACCTGGCTCCGCCCCCGGTGAGAAAAACCATGCTTGGCTTCATAGGTTCGACGCCGCCTTCGTTTTGAAGGAAAAAATTAATTGTAGTTTGGATTTCCCGCACGAGCATGTCGTTGACGTCGCTGATCGACTGAATAACGTTGCCGTGCACAGACTGATCGCCCAAGCCGGCACTAACCTTGAGCGATTCGGCGTTCTGGAAATCAACGGAAAGGGCTTCCATGATGCGTTGGTTGTAGGCATTGCCACCAAGGTAGATATCTCTCGTGTAGAGAAATTCCCCTCTATTGACCAAAATAACTTGCGTTGACGACGCCCCTATGTTCGCGATCACCACGAGGCCGTCGACGACCGGATAGTTGTATTCAAACATATTTGCGATGCACAAAGTATCGCAGTCGACGATACCTGTCTTTAGGTTGACGCTTCTCAAAATTGACAAATGCGTTTCCACCAGTTCCCTTTTCGCTCCGACCAGAATCACGGCCTTTTTGTCCGCCGGCGCAAAGCGCGATTGAACTTCTTGATACCTGAAATACATGTCGTCCATGTCATGATGGAACAATTGTTGCGCTTCATAAAAAACTTGTTCCGAAAAATCCGTATCGTTCGAAGGTTGGATGAGCGCGCGCTTGATTAGAATTCCGCTTCCCCCGAGAGATACCGCCGCTCTTCTGCCCTTTGTCTTAATTTTTAGACGAAACAAAAGGTCGGAGACGACATCAGCGACGACGTCGGCATCCTTGATTTCGCCGTCGGCAATGGCATTTGAGCCGAAGACCTCCAAACCTATGCAACCGAGTTTTCGCTGCCCTCGGCCCGATAGTTCGACAATCTTCACCGATGATGAACCAATATCGATGGCTACCATTGGTTTTTCAAACATAGCTAATCCCACGTTTGTTCTGCACGCCCCATGGACAATGCAGAACTATATTTTTCAACCGGAGCCCTCTGGGGCGGCACAGGAGTTAGGGAAATTTTGATGAAGTGGATTTAATTCATTGAGACCTATAGATATTGTTTCATCCCACTATGGCCGTGTCAATGCAGGCGGGAAAAGCGATTCGCAGTACCGGAAATTTTATAACGTGAGAACGAAACGATTATTTTCTGTTTTTTAAGAATTGTTCTAGGTCGTCTTTGAGGCCTGTGGACTCTTTGGGTTGGCCGCTCCCGCCCTTGAAGAGGGATTCGAGCTTGCTAAGGTGCTCATTACTGCCTCCTGCGGTTCGTTCCTGCGAATTTGCTGAAAAATAGCCGCAAAAGTTGCCCTGGTTCTTCTCTTTGACCCAGCTAGCCTGAGGTTCTGCGCATTCGCGGTATGCCGAAGCCTTATAAAACTTGCAGTTAAAGCAGCATCTTGCGTCTACACCACACGAAGGGCACAGTTCGCGGCGTCCCAAGGGGGGATCGAACTCCCAGATATTGCCACACTTATAACAGCTAATTTTCTGCATACCGTTTTTTCATTGAGATCTATGAAATTCATAGCCAAAACCGGCTAGATATTCATCTCTACTCTGAGTATATTATTAAGGCAAGTAGGGATAATGACAAAGTTCGTTAATAACCTGAGTAAGCAAGGATTCGTATGCTTTATCAAAACGTCTTAAAGACCATCGGCAACACGCCGCTTGTAAAACTTAATCGGGTTGGATCGCATCTCAAGTGTAATCTTTACGGGAAATGCGAATTTTTCAATCCCGGGGGTTCTGTAAAGGACAGAATCGGCTATCGTATGGTCGAGGATGCCGAGAAGCAAGGTCGCATTAGGCCTGGCGACACTCTCATCGAACCCACCAGCGGCAACACCGGTATTGGTATAGCTCTCGCCGGCGCCGTCAAAGGCTACAGGGTTATCATCACCATGCCTGAGAAAATGAGCCGCGAGAAGCAAGTGGTTCTCGAAGCTCTTGGCGCTGAAATAATTAGAACGCCGACGGAAGCCGCATGGGATGCACCTGACAGCCACATTAGCGTCGCCAAACGTCTCCAAACTGAACTACCCAACGCACATATTCTTGATCAATACAGCAACCCGTCCAACCCAAATGCGCACTATGAAGGCACGGCCGAAGAAATTCTCCGTGACCTCGGCGGTAAAGTTGATATGGTCGTCATCGGGGCCGGAACGGGCGGAACCTTGACGGGCGTAGCAAAAAGATTAAAGGAAGCAAATCCAAAATGTATCGTCATCGGCGCGGACCCTGTTGGCTCTATCCTCGCCGGAGGAACTTTCATCGGAACATACCGTGTCGAAGGTATCGGTTATGACTTTGTTCCCGACGTGCTGGATCAAGAGCTCGTCGATAAATGGGTGAAGACTAACGATTACCATTCTTTTCAGCTGGCGCGCAGGCTTATCCGGGAAGAAGGGCTCCTCTGCGGCGGGTCCAGCGGCTCGGCGCTGTATGCCGCTCTCAAGGAAGCCACTGCGCTGAAGGAAAACCAAAACTGCGTCGTTCTTCTCCCCGACGGCGTCCGAAACTATATGACAAAGTTTGTCGACAACCGTTGGATGAACGAAATGGGCTTCAGCGGGCCCGAACCGCTTGAAGGCGACGTTAGTCTTCTCGTCAAAGATAGGAAGCCGCGAAAACTCATCACGATCGATCAAAGCGGCACGGCAACCGAAGCCATTAACCTAATGCGCGATGCCGGCGTATCCCAGCTGCCAGTCGTCGCGAAAGGCAAGCTTGTCGGCGTTCTCACCGAAAACAACTTGTTGCAACATCTAACCTCAAGTCTGAAGCCGTTGACGACCCGCGTTAGCGATTGTATGGAACACTCCGTGCCGACCGTGGAACTCACAACGCCTCTGCACGTGCTACAGAAAATGATACTAACCGGCGGTAAAGCGATTGTTTTAGACAAAGACAATACACCAACTTACATTCTGACAAAGATCGATCTTGTCGAATGGATAGCCAACGCGAATCCGGCCTAGGAATGGCGATGCAGTGGTCGTCAGTCTCTCCGGAAATTAAGAGCAAGGTTAACGACCCGCAGGCTGCCGTCAGGTACTTGCGGAAAATCGCTTTGTTCAAGAATTTTTCCGAGGATGAACTTAAAAAAATCTATCAAAAGGGCGAATTGCGAGTCGTGGAACCGCAAGCGTACGCCGTCATCGAGGGCGAACCTTCTCGCGGTCTCTTCATTATTGTCGAAGGGAAGATGTCCGTTTTTAAAAGTGAGAAGGGTACGGACAAGATGCATCGCATTGCAAATCTCGACGCGTTGGATTCGTTCGGTGAGATGAGTCTATTCGACGCGGCGCCTCGTTCGGCAACTATTGCCGCCGATACCTTGTGTTACCTTTTCCATATCGACGCCGAGGCATTTGACGCCTATCTCAGCGGTCAAGGCGATAACGCTAAATATCGTTTCTACAAAGCCTGCGCTGAGGATCTTAGCGAGAGATTCCGCGCCATAAACGCCGATTACATTGCGTCCCAGAAATTGCTGTGGGAGTATGCGCTGCGAAAGAACGAAGATTAGAATCAGCTCATACGCTCTTTCGTTCTGAATTCGCCCGTCAAGGGATCAATCCGTCACAAATGCGATTACCCAATGCTTGATAGGATCCTCCGCTGCCTCCTGTGACAGCTATCTGAGTATCTCCGATGAACCAAGGGCCGCCGGAGTCACCTGAATTTGCGCCAGCTTCGTCGTGTGAACCCTTGATTGCATATGTAATCCCCAATTTGGCTAGGGGACTTTTAATTACCTCCGTAATTTTGAGTTGAGCTATATAAGCAAGAGGTTTCTTTCCTTCTTTATCTCCGTTCCTGCGACCAACAATTGTCACTTTCCTGTTTGAGTAATTTTCGCTCGTACATTTCCTCTGTATGCGGGGGTACTTAATTTTGCCCGGTTCATGGGGAAAGGTTTTGAGAATGGCCACATCGGCGCCGAGGCCGATAATCGCTTTTTTGGCTTTCACCATGAGAGAAAAACTCGGACCATAATAGGCGCCAACTGTCACGATATCATCACCGGGAAAGCAGTGCGCCGCCGTTATGATGTATTCGCTAGAAATAAATGAACCGGTGCAGACGTTGCCAGTTTTGTTCTTGTGCGCCATCGTAAGTTTTACAACAGGAGACACAGCGGAGTTAACTCCGGTGATCGGCGCAACAATGCCAAGAGGCGATCCGCCTTCGACAAAACTATCTCGCGAAATATCTAGAATTTTATCATCGGAAAGAAAAAAATTCTGATTCAACGGACGATGAAACGCACTTGGCTCCGGTCCGCGCACGATAGTGAATGTAGGTGGATCTTCTTCGGGGGGTTCTGGAAGCCTCTGGGCTTCCTTTGGATCCGGCGTCGCCGGTTTTGCTTCAGCCGAAGGCGTTGGGGTCGCTTGATTGTCAGGGTTGGGACGTGCCTGTTGTTGTTTGTCACCCCGCCGGTCCTGAATTCCATGCTTGCATCCCCATTGGCTCCAAATAGCCATAATAATGGCGAATTTGCTAACTTTAATCATGGTGTTGCCAAGAATAGAACTTCATGCCAACTTATCGGCGCTCAGATCAAAGACTTTAGGTTTTTCAATTTAGGAGGCGCTCAGAAAAGGAGCCGTGGGCAACAATTTCCTATTAAGGCCTTCCCTCGTCGACCGATGACTTCACAGGCAAAATTACTGACGGTAACTTATGACTCTTATCTTTCGTTCATTTGCAATGCTTCTGATAGGCTCCCTAGCCTCGTCGCATCTCTTTGCGCAAGGAGAGCTGACGAACCCCAATCGCGAACAGCAAATTGAAGATCAGACAAGAACTGCCGTGAGCGGCAAAGTTACGGCCCTCCTTGGAGAGTATTGCGCCAAGTATTGCAAGCTTCTCAACGTAAAACCCGAACTCACAGCTGAAGCTGTTGCCAGCGACGACATAGGATTTGAGAGCGCCGTAGGCGGCGAAAATCCTCATGAGTTAAACGTTTCCAAGATAACGATAGACATCCAGATAGAGGATAAAGTATCGAGTCAAGACCGAACAAAACTTGACCGCCTCCTACAACTTAATTTGCAATCGTTCTCAACCCAAATTGCAGTGAACTGGCAATCTGTCGATATCCCAAAATTGGAGTTAAATACAGAAATCCCCTCACAAGCAAACCCTCCGCAATTCGAAGTCGAGAAGGACTTTTCCGGAGCGGCGCAGCCTCTCAAGTTAGGTATTGAGAAAAACGTCTCCGGAGCCATCAACGCCGTTATCTCACGCTATTGTCCCGAGCAATGTATTGTCGAACGCATCGACATCTTTGGCGACGTCGTGCCGTCAACCGAAGCAAGGGGGCTGCCTTCGTCCCAGGTTATTATAGACCGATCTGGCGAATTCGCGTTCAAAGTGGATAATATCGAAGTCGACCTCACGATGGACGATTCGCTCGACGAAGCAACGCGCAACAAGATCTTGAGTCTTATGAAGTCGCAAACGCGATTCGTATCCCCGGTCAACTTCAATTTAGGTGTTACAACCTTTCCCGAACCCTACTCGAAAATTCGCCAACGAGCTGAGAAGGAAGCCGATGATCCGTATGGCCTCGAAAAATTGCGCCAAATGCTCGTTTTGTTCCGGGACCTAGCCGGGACAAAAGAAATCATTACCAATACGTCCACGTCGAGCGAATCGCGCGACAAGACGATAACGGATTCCAAAACGAATTCGACGACGAACTCCGCGACGGAAAGCGTTACGGAATCGACGAGCGAAATGAACGAAAAACGTTCGGACACATCGAACAGCGAAAAGTCCGGCTTGGGCAGCATGAGCACGGAGGAAATGGCAGCCTATATTGCCGGGTTCATGCTATTGCTCACTCTTCTTGCATTAGTCTTCATAAAAATGAGCCGGGCAAACAAGGATGCGCGGGAAATGGTTTACGCGCAGGCAATGTCACAGCCCAGTGGTCAGTATAGTACCCACTCTAACTACGGTGCCGTAACCACGGCAGTCCACGGCAATCGCCCAGACCATAATCGAGAGGGGTCAGCGGCGTTCACACCTGAACTTGCGCTAAAACTCGGAACCCAAAGACTGAAAGATGAGCTGGTACAATTCTTTGTTCAAAACCCCAAAGTCGCCCGCGAAACCTTCAGTCGCTTTCTAAAAGAAGACGGCGTAGAGGAGACCGCCAAATATGTTCACCTGTTCGGGCATATGGTTGTTTTCGAACTACTCGACGACCCTAATTTCAAACGCGACCTTTATGAACTCAGCGAGTTCTATCACGGCACCCAATTTTCCTTTACAGAAGCCGATGAACATCAACTTCTCGCACGGCTCAAAACGCGACTTACAGCAAGCAAAATAAAGGTTCTGAGCCGCAAACAAAGCGAGAAGTTCGACTTTCTCGGCAAACTGGACGCTGGACAAATCTACAATTTGGTCTCCGACGAAGGGCTTCAGGTACAGACCATCGTTCTTGCCCAACTCGATCGCAAAAAACGTGCGGCAGTCTTCGATATGTATCAGGGACAGAGAAAAGTCGATCTCATGGCGCAGCTTTCCATGGCCGAAGCTATCCCTAAAGAGTATCTAGCGAACGTCGCGGCGGCGTTGCACAAGAAAGTCACGTCCCGACCGGAGTTTGATACAGAAAATCTGCGTGCAAGCGAGATTCTTATCGACCTACTCGAAAAGGCTACTTTGGCGGAACAGCGAGATCTCATGACCTCGCTCCAAACATCAAACCCCGAAACCGCACGTTCCATCAAGATGAAGTTGGTCACCGTCGAAATGCTACCATACCTCAAGGATGGACATTTGCTCGAAATCGTTCTTGGCATGGAACGCGAAGAATTACTCGCCTTCTTGCTGGGGACGAGGGACCACGTTCGCACCACCATTCTTTCCAAGGCCCCTAACGAACTCGCCGACAGTTGGATTGAGGATCTTGAAGCCAAGTCCGGCGTCGACGAACAAACCTATAGAGTTGTCGAGATTAAGATCATCAGCAGAATTCGAAATCTCGCGAATAGCGGCGCCATAAACCTGCTCGACATCAACGAGGTGATCTTTTCAAAACAGCAACAAAAAACCACCGAAACCGGCCCCAATGGTCGCCGGTTATCGATGGTCGCCTAGCTTTTCCGTCATTCTGAAACAGAGCGAAGAATTCTACTAGGAATTCCCACCCTTCAACGCCAACTTGATTGCCTCGGACAGGCCCTCATACGTAGGATGATTCATATAATGCTTGCCGTTGATGAAAATCGTTGGCGTACCTTTTACACCAACCTTTTCGCCTTCGGCTTTGCCCTTAGCAACAAGGTCCTCTGCCTTTTTATCGCCCATACATTGCTTGAATTTACCTTCGTCTAAAGAAACCTTTTTAGCAATGGTCGCGGCCTGCTCGACATCCTTAGAGCCTTGATTGTCATAGGCGAATTCGTGGAATTCCCAATATTTGTTTTGTTCTGCTGCGCAATGAGATCCCTTTGCAATTTCTTCGGATCCCTTAATGATTGGGAAATCGATGAATACAAATTGCACATCTTTTTCAAAATCTTTGTAAAGCTTCTTGAATGCCACGGAAGCCTCTTTGCAATGGCCGCATCTAAAATCCGCAAACTCAACAACCGTGACCTTTGCACCGTCTTTTCCGCGAGACGCAAAACCTTTGGTCTCAATCTCAATCTTAGGCGCAACGGGAGCGGCTAAGAGAAGCTGAAACCCCTGCTCTTTCTTGATTTTGGTGAGAAGCTTTTCTCTCTTTTCTTGTACTTTTTGTTGTTTAACGTATTCCGTCAACTGTGGCTTTACTTGATCGAACGGATAAGGAATTCGTGCTTTATTCTCTTCGTAAAACTTTTTCAGTTCGCCTTCCGAAGGCTCGCCGCCCAAAAGGTTTTCCTTTTGGATGTCCTCAAGAGATTTGTTTTTCTTTTTCGCCAGCTCTGCGAAGTAATTATCGAGCAATATTTCGTCGACGATACGACTCTTCACCTGATAAATTTCTTGTTCAGCCTCATTTAACTTGAGCTTATCTTTGGGCGCCAAATCTCCAGTCGTCACCTTTTTGCCGTTAGCTTTGTAGAGGTCCTCGCCGAATGCGGAACCGCAAATTGCTAAAATCGAAATAAACGATAAAATCTTCTTCATTTTCACACACCTTTCCGTAGACGTCTCGCAATTACAGACGGTCATTATAGCGGAAGGTGTGGGGATTTCCTAGAGATTGTTCGTTTGGGTAACTTCTTTGCTGAGCGCTTTAAAGCTTGGAGACTGCTCGAAAAGTTGCGCGAGCTGTGCACGAGAAAACGACGGGAATTCAAGTCGGCTGCTGTCGAAAAGCTCCCGAATGATTTTCCAAGAGCCTTGATCGTCTCTTTGCCAATATAAGACTTTGCGACCATTGGATACATACCGCTTGTCGCCGTTGAAATCCTGATTCATGATGGAAACCGCATACTTCTCATGCGTGAAAACTCTCAGGTCGGCGATGTTCACGTCCATGGTCTTATAGCTGCCAAAAACCTTTTCTTTATAATCCCTGTAGCGTTCCTTGCTTCTGCCGTCGAGAACGAAGTCTTTATGATAATGATCGACATAGGCGTCCAGATCCCTTGCCTTCCAAGACTCATACCAAGAACGCGTCTGCGCCTCGACCGTATCGAGGTCAGCTTCCTGATTCACGACCTTAAAGTCTCTGGCAATGAGGACGACGGCTTGAAACGGTTCGAGCCAGCTCGTCAAAGTTTTGATATCAGCATTGTAAAATGCAACACATCCTTCTGTAACCTTGGCAGCTTCGACGCGCTGATCAGCCTCAACTCCGTGCAACCAAATTCCATATCCGGTTTTGCCTAATACTTGATCATACGGGTTGGGAAAATCTATCGGAATAGCCTTCGGTCCATACTTCGCGGGAAGAGACGTGCCGTCGATAACACGTTGTGTAAAGTAAATGCCTTCAGGGGTGCGATTGTCCCCTTCGGACTGCTTATCGCCCTCTTCTTTGCCAATGGCGATCTTGAATGACATAAGTAGTTCGGATTTTCTTCGGTCTTCGGGCCAGCTTCGCAAGTCGGCGCGCAGGTGCGTCTTGTCAACCAAGAGGAACACCATGTCCTTCTGGTCAAGCTTTAAATCTGTAGCTTGTGCATAAGGTGTAGCAAACATCGTACAAGTACAATAGGCTACTACTCTTAAGAATTTCCTAACCACCCAAAGTCCTTTTTCGCTTTTCTTAGTTATCGGTTTTATATTCTCCTAATTTAGTACCTAGAACAAGGGCAAACCTTTCCCAGGAGAGAGAAAGTTGTAGGTTTTACCAAAAAAAACGATCTTAACAACCTAATCTTTACTTGAAAATTCCGACTGCAGAAGATTGGTAAAATTCTCAAAATCGCGCGGAAGGTCAGATTTAAACGCGATCTTCTTTTTTGTGACGGGGTGCTCGAAACCCAAAATATGGGCGTGCAATAATTGCCTACCAAGGTCGGCTTCGGCTCTTTTGAGAAGATCTGGGATTTTGTTTTCAAGGCGTCGATTTCGTGTATAGGTCTGATCTCCGACCACCGGATGCCCTATACTTTCGGCGTGTACCCGAATTTGATGGGTGCGCCCTGTAAAGATGACGACCCGAACAAGGGAGTAAAATTTTCCGTATCCCACCTTCTTTTGAAAAGAAGACTTGGCGAACCGCATCTTCGGTGCATGCGACCCGTCCATTAAGCCTTGCCGCTGCTCTTCGCTCGCACAGGCAAAGCGGGTTCGATTTCGCGAATCTCGGTGAATGTAATTCTCGACGAGGACTTCCCCATCTTGCATCTCGCCGTACAGCATTGCGACATATTCTCTTAACACTGTTTTGCTCTGAAATTGATGCGCCAAACTCTGATGAACGTCGTAGTTTTTGGCGCAAACCAACAAACCCGACGTGTCCTTGTCAATGCGATGCACAATGCCTATTCGTTCGGCATCAGGAGCATATCCTTCAAACTTTTCATTTTTCGACCGCAAATAGGCTGCCAGCATTCCGTTGAGCGTGGCTTGGCCGCGACTTCCGGCCCCGTGATGCACCAAAACTCCAGCGGGCTTATCAATAACGATAAGGTCCTTGTCTTCGTATATCACCTTAAGGGCGCTGAAATCTTCGTGCGCGATTTCGCGAGATTCGCTCTCTTGCCAATCAATGACGTCTCCCGCCGCAACAAGCTTCCCGGCCTTCTGGGCGGGGGCTGAATTGACGGACACCAAACCTTGTTCTATGGCTTTGCGGACTTGCGAACGGGTACAAGAAAAAACCTGGGCAAGGTATTGATCCAATCGTTGGCCCGCGCTTTCTGGAGAAACCGCTATTGACCTTTTTTCGTCTCGGTGTACCAAGCCTCAACCTTTTTGATGTAGGCATTAATATAAGGCTTCGGATCCTCAACGCCCATGTACTTCAAATAACCAACCAGAAATCCCCTGACATAAGTCGTCGCGGGCAAGTTGTCGTAAGCGTTTTCTTCTATTGCTTTAAGATATTCAAGCGAAATTTTCACCTGAGCGTGAACTTCGCTCATGCTAACGTTAAGCAACTTTCTGGCTTCCTTAAGAGCTAGGCCGTCCCCCAGATCGCTTTCGTCGAGAAATCGATCGTTAATCCTCTTCCTTGCAGCAGCATCGCTGACCTTGTCTGCAACTTTTTTGAGTCTCGGCTTTGTAACTGTATCAGAAACCATGGCGTCGCGGCTGGTCATTTCTCGGAAGCTTTGCTCTGCCCGCAACGTGGAATCCGCGCTCAACCCTGCAGGCGAATCGATCTTTGCGTCGTATTTTTGCCGGAGATGAGAATCGTCGAGAACGCGAAAAGCTTCGTCAATGAGTTCCAAATTCTTCTTTGCTTCGTCATCCGAAATGAGCGAGTAGAAAGCCTGGTTTCGCGAAGAGTAAGCCTTCTTTAGCCTGATATAAGATTCTCGAATCTCTCGACGCGAACAATCGCGACTTACTTCCAAAATCTGATAATAAGACCGCACGGGAGGCGTCTTGATAGAACTGGTAATCAGATTTTCTACTTCATGATTTGTTTCCATGAACCATCCTCTCATGACCTAATAGGTAAAGAACTCGATGTACCAATTGATCCAGTCTCTTTGCTATGAGACTTACGGGAAATTGCGAGATTAGCAGGTTTCGATTGCGAACGGATTTAATGACGCTCTCGTCATAGTTCAAGCATCCCAGGTAATAGGTTTGAAATCCAAAATAACGGGAGCAAATGTGTTCCATGGATTTCCCAATGTCCCAATCGGATTGGTCGCGAGCCTGGTTCATGACGATACCAAGCAGTCGTCCGGCCAAGGCTTTGGCGACGTTGCTAATAAATTCAGGATAGAGCGGTTTGAGATCCTGTAAGCATTTGAGGTATCCGTCTTCGAGTGCGCCCGGACGAACGGCACCTAACCTCTTATGAACTTCCAGGGCAATGTCGGCCGCGTCCATTCTTAGTGCGATATTCTCCACAACTTTCCATAGGTACATTTTTAAAAAAACGTATGCGTTCTCAATCGACGTCGGTTCGGGCAACGCGGTGAGCAAACCCAAATGAGCGAGCGAGTAGCTGTCCATGGTGTGTTTGTAAGTCCCCGCGCCCAAATCAAGAACCACGATGTCGTAACGGTAGTTTATCTTGCAATACAAGATCTCCTGCCAGAGCGTGCGCAGCAAATGGGTGTCGGCATTGATGTATTTGTTCCAATCTTCCTCGCCTCCGCCCGCAAGAATGCTCAAATTGCTCGTAGGTCCGGTGCTAATTGATTCGAAAAAAGTACAATTTTTGCGAACGAGATAGTCCACGAGCGTCTTCTGAGCAGGAGGAAGACCAAACTGGGTATGAAGGTTGGAACAGCCGAGATCGAGATCGACCACCAATACTTTGTAACCTTGCGCAACTAATAGAGACGAAAAGTTCGCGCTGATAATACTCTTGCCGACGCCGCCTTTTCCGCCTCCCACGGCGATGATGCTGGGCACGTCGACCGGCTCCGGCACACGGAGTCCCAACGGGAGTCCTTCGCGCCAATAGTGGTGCTTATCCAGCACAAACCTAGCCGTCTTGGACTTTACAAGATTTGTCGGATTGCGATAATTTTTTGCGGTTTCCATGGGTCTTGTCATTATCGGACCACCGACAAAAGTTTTTATTTTTAAGACAGTTATGTCTTAATTCTAACAAAACCCTCGCCGTTGATACAACGTTTATTTCCGAAATGCCGTTATGACGGCAAGGTCACCATCAAGACAATGATGGCTGGATAGATGGCAAGACGAGACATGAGCCAAATCGAATTCTTCTTCCGAGCGGTGTATGCCATAAGGCACGCGTGCGCCATTAAGAGCAAGGTAAGGCGCGAAGACAACACCTCCAGTCGAGCTTGCATTTCCGGAGTATTAAGAACCTGCCCCAGGCTCGGGTTAAGCGCGACCATTCGGGGGACCATTTTCACGAGGTAGGACTCCCCTCTCAACTCAAACCAGGCCAGGAACACTGTAAGTCCAAACCCCACAACCGCGGGCTGGTATTTGAAAAACGTCGGGTTGTTCCATTTGAGAGATATCGCGCCGAGGATCGCCAGGAAAATGAACTCCGCCAGCATGGTCGGGTCCATCTGCCCCTCGTAGGCCCAATAGGCGACAAACGAAATAAAACTTATGACAATAGCTGCGATTATCGCCTTTTTTTGCTGAAAAAAAGAATCCGCAATAACAAAGGCAACAATGGGCAACAGATTCATTACTGCTACATATCCGTTCATCCAATCCGCCGATCGCGCTTAAGTTAATTACCAACTTGTCGATAAGATTATCATATTTGAGAAAAGTCCCTATGGCAAAGCATGATTTCGACATTCTAGTGATTGGCAGCGGTCCCGCAGGCATTCATGCGGCAGTGCAAGCTGCAAAGCTCAACAAGACAGTGGGCATAATCGAAAAAACGGAGAAGTCAATTGGCGGCGCGTGGCTGCATACAGGAACGCTTCCGTCGAAGACAATCCGCGAAGTTGTCGCCACGATTCAAAGCATCAAACCACATGTTGGACCAAAGTGGGTTGATCGCGTGATCGGCTACCTCTCTTCGGAAAGTTTGGCAAAACGAGCTTTGAACGTTTCCCAAGTCGAAGAAACACTTGTCCGAAAGCATCTCGAAAATAACAAAATAAAAATCATTCAGGGTTTTGGACGGCTCGAGGACCAGCACAATGTGCGGGTGACTCCCAAAAGCGGAGAGGCATTCCTCGTCAGCGCCGATTACATACTCATTGCAACAGGCTCAAAGCCGCGTCGTCCCGCAAATATACCTTTTGACGATTGGCGCATCGTTGATTCCGACGGAGTTCTCCGACTGGAGAGCCTTCCTTCGTCGATTCAGATCTATGGCGCAGGGGTCATCGGTTGCGAATACGCTTGTATCTTTGGGGCTCTCGGAATCAAAACGACGCTCATAGACACCCGCACGACAATCATGCAGACGGCCGACCAAGAGATCGCCAAGGTCCTCAAAGATTCCATGGAGGACATGGGCATAGAAATCCTTCTCGGCTACAAACTCAAGTCCATGGAAACGCGCGGACCCAGAGTTATTGTTACCTACGATCGGAACATCGTGGAGTCCGATATATTTTTCTTTGCAGCCGGTAGACAGTCCACAACAGAAAATTTGGGGTTAGAACGCGTCGGCATTCATACCGACGAGCGCGGCACGATCAAGGTAAACGAGCATTTTCAAACAGAAGCGTCCAACATATATGCGGCCGGCGATGCTATTGGCCCGCCAGCGCTTGCTTCGACATCCACAGAGCAAGGACGCATCGCCGTTTTGCATGCATTCCAAGCCGATCAGTACCGATTTCCAAAAATCTACCCTATCGGCATTTATACAATTCCCGAAGTATCTTCGGTCGGGATGACGGAAGAAATGCTCAAGCAGGAAAATATCGACTACGTTGTCGGGCGCGCAGGCTTCGACGAGGTTGCTCGCGGGCATATCCGCGGCGAAAACCATGGCTTGCTCAAGATTCTTGTGTGCACAAAAACTGAAAAGATTCTCGGCATACACATTGTCGGCGCCGACGCCGCCAATCTCATCCACATTGGTCTTTGCTTCATGCTTGCAGAATTCGAATTGCGCATGATGGTCAATTCGATGCTCTTCAACTACCCCACTCTAGCGGAAGCGTATCGCGTTGCCGCATTCAACGCACTCAACAAGCTTCACCCCAACGGTCTTCTCGCCTCCGAAAAAAAACCAAAAAACGTCGCCTAGTCTTGCATGCCTAGTCTTCCATTTTGTTTGCTGGCTCCGTTCTTGCAAATCAATTCGCGCTACAACAAAGGAGGATTCATTATGGCTATACTTGCAGCGCGACGATGGTGGTCCTGGGTCGTTCGTGGTCTAGCGGCAATCATTTTGGGGGTATGTGCCTTTACCGTGCCTGGAATCACCCTCGCAGGATTGGTTCTCATGTACGGCGTTTACGCTTTCGTTGATGGAATTGTGAAAATTGCTTCAGTGTTCGTAAGTCGAGTCGAACGAGAACGGGAGGGAGTTTGGTGGCCCATCTTGGGCGGCATTGCGGGTATTGCCGTCGGTGTTATGACCTTCATGTACCCGGCCATAACACTAGTTGCACTCGTCTATCTCGTCGCGGCCTGGGCTCTTGTGACAGGCATACTCGAGGTAGCTTCAGCCATCGAGCTTCGTAAAGAAGTCCAAGGCGAATGGCTCTTAGCTCTAAGCGGCGTATTGTCGATCTTGTTCAGCTTCTTGCTGGTTCTTCGACCGGGCGCCGGAATGCTCGGGATAATGTGGATGTTAGGCGCCTACATGTTGCTCTTCGGCGTACTTCTCATCAGTCTCGGATTCCGAATGCGTTCGTTCTTCAAACACGAAAGACCACTGACGCCAGGCGGACAAGAGTTCGCTTACAGATAGGTTTTCTCGAAGCATATTGCACGCGGCAAAAGGCCGATTCCTATTGCCGCCTTTTTTCTTTGCTACAAAATTCTGAGCAATCCCATTCTCCTCCGGAAGGCAATTGTCACAGACGTGAAGTGGCGGTATAATTTATTCTTGGAAATATCTATTGCTTGAGGAGTACCATGGTTAAGAAAATTGCTCTTGCTGCCGTTGTCGTCGTCGCGCTGTTTCTGATTTATGTCGCCACCCAGCCGTCGGATTACACGGTGAGCAGAGAAGTAACGATAAATGCACCAGCGGAGGCTGTTTTTCCTTACGTCAACGAATCTCAGAAGATGAATTCCTGGAATCCTTGGACAGAGATCGATCCCAATGCCAAAATAACTTTTTCGGGCCCCGAAGGAGGCGTCGGCGCGGCAACGTCTTGGGAAGGCGGCGATCAATTGGGAACGGGCACGGCGACTGTTACAGAAAGTGTTCCTAATCAACTTGTGAGAACGAAGCTCGCGTATGTTAAGCCATTTGAAATGGTTCAAGATTCGTCTGTGGAGCTAACTCCAGCCCCGGGTAGCACAACAAGAGTGAAATGGTCAGTGAACGGTCACAATACTTTCGTGAGCCGAATATTCTGCGTGTTCATGAACATGGACGAAATGGTGGGCGGCACCTTTGAAAAGGGTCTTGGAAAATTAAAGACGATGGTCGAAGCGGGTCAGTGACAAGACGCTCATGAGCCTTAGATCTCTTTTACCAACCTACCCATAAGCACCGTATCAACATAGGAGTCGGGCCCGTACTTCAGATCGTGCGTACGCCGCCCCTCCACTTTAAAGCCTAGTTTCTTGTAGAGCCCCATTGCCCTTTCGTTTGTGGAGTGAACGGTGAGATTCACCTTGTCAATCTCGGGCGCTTTCTCTGCCCAACCAAGAAGCGCTCTTAAGAGCAAGGAACCGATCCCCTGCTCCCTCCACTCCTTCGCAATGGTCATTCCAAACTCGCCGGTATGCGCAACCCGCTGACGGTGTCCCGGAGAAAAGTCGATCGAACCGACCACCGTCCCCTCAACGTCGGCGACCAAAAAAAGATGCGCTGGCCCGTCGAGGTGCTCTTGAATGTGTGTCTGCAATTGTTCGACGGTCCAAGCTTCGTGGACCTGAACGACCGTATAAATCCCTTCAGCCATCGCTTCACGCGCAATTGCCAAAACTTGCGAAGCATCCGAAAGAACGGCCGTTCGGATAACAACGGCATCACTCCGCTTGGTCAACGCCTTCAACGGATCAATCTTGGCCACCGCTCGGCGCCTCCGTCTTTTTTGTTTCCTGCTTCCTGGCTTCGTACTGTCCCTTTATCTGAGCAAAAATAACCGCAGAGGCGACCGCCATTCCCAAAATAAAAACAACGACGAATTTCCCAATCGATTGTTGGCGTTGATCATTCAAAGTTATCCTCCTCTTTTTCCAATTCCGCCTTTACGCCTAGCAACAACTTATAAACAACGGCCTTTGGCAAAGAACTCATTCTAAGCCACTGCAAGAGCTCCTTCAACGTCCGGCCGTCTCGGAATTCCTTGCGTGCGATCTCCCGAATCTCCTCTTCGCTAAGATCCTTGCGGTAGGCGTCCGATTTTTTCCAATTCAAACTCGCGTAGACGCTAAACTCGCCCTTCTCGCTCGCTCGACCCGCCAACCACGTTTTCATATCCGCGAGCGGAAAACTTGCGATCTCTTCATGAAGCTTCGTCAATTCCCGGCCCACCGTCACCCACGCATCGGGGTAAATCTCAGCAAGCTTGTCCAACGTGTTCTCGATCCGGTGCGGCGATTCATAGAAAACAACGTTCTGCACAAACCCGCTCCAAGACCTCATTTCCTCTTCCAGATGCGAAGCTTTTGTCGGCAAAAATCCCACAAACAAAAAACGATCGGTCGGCAGTCCCGAAACGCTCGCAATGGTCGCGACCGCCGAAGGACCTGGGATAGGCACAACCGGAACGCCACGCTCGTGCGCCAACTTAACAAGCTGATACCCGGGATCCGAGATACAAGGGGTCCCGCCATCGCTCACGAGAGCAACGTTTAAGCCGCCGTCTAGAATCTTGCTAATAAGATGCGAGGCTTTGCCCTTTTCGATTTGATCATAGTAGCTGGTGAGATCCGTCTTGATGTTAAACTTGTTCAGAAGTTGACGCGTCCTTCGCGTGTCTTCCGCTGCGATCAAATCCGCGTCTGTCAAGACCTTAATCGCTCTGCTGCTGAGATCGTCCAAATTTCCGAGCGGCGTCGCAACAATAAATAATTTTGCTCTGGATTGTTCCAAAAAACTCTCATCTACTTTTTTTTATTGGGAAATCCACCCAATGTGTAACAGCGTTAATATCCCATACAAGTGATGGAGTCCACGCGGTTTTGTGCTATACTTGGTTTGGGTCGGATCTTGTAGGCACTGTTTAAAAAATGCAGGCGAACCGATGCTTAAATTCAAGGGAGCCCGGATCCAAACGTGGTGAGCAAGCCTCTCTGATGTAAGAGGAAGCCTAAAGCGCTTGGGAAGGCACCCACCTAGAGAGTGGTGGGTTCCCTTGCTGATTAAAAAGACCGTTTACGGGATCGACCCTTCCCCTCATGATCCCGCTTTCCCAAATTCTCTTCTTATGGTAATCAAAGTAAAAGTTTAAGGAATGTTGCGTATGGACGTTGCACAACGAATTTCTCTTCTTAGTCCTTCTCCCACGATCGAGTTAAATTCTTTAGCTCAGCAGCTGAAGAAGCGCGGGGAACAAGTTGTTAATTTCGCGGTAGGAGAACCGGATTTTGACACTCCTGACGTCATCATCCAAGCGGCTATAGCGGGCTTGAAGAAAGGGCAAACGAAATACGGGGCATCGGGCGGAAGTCTGGAATTGCGAACCGCTATTTGTCAAAAGCTTCTTAAGGAAAACAAACTTTCCTTTAAACCTGAGAACATCGTCGTGGGAACCGGAGCAAAAGAAGTCCTTTATCATATGTTCATGGCCATGCTCAACGAAGGCGACGAGGTCATCCTCCCAGCACCTTATTGGGTAAGTTACAGCGAACAAGTCAAAGTCGCTGGCGGCGTACCCGTCGTTATTCCGTTTGCCGGACTCGAAAATCCGATCGACGTCGAGGCGATCGCTCGCGCCATAACGCCCAAAACCAAAGCCATCGTGTTCAACTCGCCGAACAACCCCGCGGGTTACATCATGAAGCAAAACATGTGGCAAAAACTTGCGCAGATGCTCAAGAAAACAGATTGCTACATTATCTCCGACGAAATTTACGAATACCTCTCGTTTGACGAAGCGTACCATTCGATCATCGAATCCGATCCGAATCTTATGGAAAGGCTTGTAGTCGTGAACGGCTGTTCGAAAGGTTACGCCATGACAGGCTTCCGCGTCGGCTATCTGGCAGCACCTAAACCCCTTGCCGACGCCGTTAAGACCTTGATATCGCATTCATCAACTTGCATACCAGGGTTCATCGATCACGCGGCTCAAACCGCGTTAGCGCACGGCCCCGAACTTTTGGCGAAAGAGTGGGCTGGACTTCGCAAGCGCCGAGATATCGCACTTGAACTATTGAACGGTATTCGTGATGTTCGCTTCATCTATCCTCAAGGCGCGTTCTATATCTTTATCGATATTCGCGCGATTCTTGACAAGCAACGCGATAAATACCCGTCATCCATGACCTTCGGCAAGATGCTCCTCGAAAAGCACAAGGTTGCCATGGTTCCTGGCGAGGCATTCGGCTGCCCCGGATTTCTCAGACTGAGTTATACGGTGAGTGAAACCGATCTGCGCAAAGGGATCATGGAACTTAAAGCAGCTTGCAACGCATAAAGACGGAACGACAATGAGCCAACCTGACTCCACAACCGCAGTTAAAGAAAGTTTTCTCAAAAAGATAAAAGAGATCGGCAATGCCCTGGACCTCAAAGCCGTGGACGAGTTGAGGGTGAGCTTTTTGGGACGCAAGGGTGAAGTGCAGGTTCTGCTCGACAGTCTCAAGAACGTGCCGAAAGAAGAACGCCCGGCGTACGGCAAAGCGGTCAACGAGCTTCGCGCCTTCATTGAAGAATCGATTAACTCTTTGCGAGAAAAAGCGGAGCAGCGAGCTCTCGAACTCAAGCTTAGCGCCAAACCTATTGACGCGTCCTTGCCTACCACAGCGCACTCTGGCGGAGGAAGCCTTCATCCCGTTTCTTTGATGCGCAAGGTGTTGGTCAAAGAATTCCGACGTCTTGGCTTTCGTATCTGGGACGGCCCCGAAGTGGATCTCGACTTTTACAACTTCAGCGCCCTAAACTTTAAGGACGATCATCCCGCGCGCGATATGCAAGATACTTTTTTCGTTAAGGACTACGAGAAGACGATTCTTCGCACGCACACGTCAAATATTCAAATTCATGCGATGCTCAACTCGAAACCGCCGATGCGCGTCGTTTCTTTGGGCAGGGTTTATCGCTGCGATTCCGACATCACGCATACGCCCATGTTTCATCAGATAGAAGGTTTCGTCATCGATCAACATATTTCCATGGCGCATATGAAAGGCGTTATCGACAGATTCCTCAAAGCAATCTACGGCGACGACCTATCGACTCGACTCCGCCCCAGTTTCTTCCCGTTTGTCGAGCCAGGCGGCGAGGTGGATCTTCAATGCGTAAAATGCCGCGGCAAGGGCTGCCAAATCTGCAAGAAGACCGGTTGGCTGGAAATCGGGGGTTTGGGAATGATACATCCCAACGTTCTTGAAAACATCGGTCTCGACAGCGAAGCCTATCTCGGATTCGCTTTCGGATTTGGCATCGACCGAATGGCCATGCTCAAATATAGTCTCAACGATTTGAGACAACTCTTCGACGGCAACTACAACTTCTTGAACCAATTTCCCGTCTATCCATAGAAAGTTTCGAGGACTTGGATGCTCATATCATTAAATTGGCTTAGCAAATATGTGGACATTGCGGGAATCGACCCAACGAAAATCGCGGACAGCTTGACGCGTGTTGGAATTGAAGTCGAGAAAATCGAAAAAACAGAACCCGTTAAAGGCGAATTGCTCGTCGGCAAGGTGCTGACGGCGAAACAGCATCCAAACGCCGACAAACTGCGTGTTTGCACCGTGGATGTTGGTCGCGGCGATCCGCTCAACATCGTCTGCGGAGCGCCGAATGCGCGTGAAGGTATTTTCGTCGCCGTGGCTTTGGAAGGTTCGGAGCTTCCGGGTAATTTCAAAATCAAGGCGTCCACGATTCGAGGCGAACCGTCCCAGGGTATGTTATGCAGCGAGAAAGAACTCGAAATCTCTGACAACCATGAAGGCATCATAGAGCTTTCAACGAAAACAGCCGGAGCGGACGCAAAAACAGCCCTGCATCTCAACGACACTGTTCTGACGTTGAGCCTCACGCCCAACCGATCCGATTGCCTCAGCTACATCGGCATCGCGCGCGAACTCAGCGCGTCTTTGGGATTGCCTCTCAACCTCCCTAAACCTACGCTCGGCGGATCGTTTGGCAAACCGACGGCAGAATCACTGAAAGTGCGTATCGACGACAAAGAGGACTGTAGCCGGTTTACCGCGCTTAAGGTTGAAAACGTACGCCCGTTGAATTCACCTTATTGGCTCAAGCAAGGTTTGCGCCTCTCGGGCGTTCGTCCCATCAACCTCATCGTTGACGCAACGAACTTTGTTATGCTGGAGTATGGTCATCCAATTCATGCTTATGACGAGAGATTTCTCAAAGACAAAGAGATCTTTGTCCGTCGCGCTCAACAAGGCGAGAAGCTCCAGACGCTTGACGAACAGATACGCGTCCTAGACGGCCAAGATCTCGTGATCACGGACGGGACAAAGCCGATTGGTCTTGCCGGCGTCATGGGCGGGGCAGACAGCGAAATTAAGGACGACACAGCTTCTATCATCGTGGAGGCCGCACACTTTAATCCGACTCTTGTTCGAAAGACTTCCAAGAAGTTTGCTCTCCACACGGAAGCGTCTCATAGGTTTGAGCGTGGCATCGATGTCACGGGCATGCAGGACTATGTGTATAGGGTTGCGGAAATCATTGCGCTCGGTCAGCAAGAGATTGGCTTTAACGGTCCTCCTCCTATCATCTCGGGTCAGCCTGTGGACGAATACCTCAGCCGCCCTACCCTTGCCCGCGTCGCACTCAGACTCGAAAGGGCCCGTGAGATCTTAGGTCTGTCGACCTTAACTCAAAAAAAATGCGTCGATCGCCTAGAGTCGATTGGAATTAAGCTGCTCGACAGCACACAAGTTCGGATGCTCTTCGAAGTGCCTTCGTGGCGTCAGGATATCGAGCGCGAAATAGATCTTATCGAAGAGATTGGCCGCCTCGAGGGCTATGACGCTATCCCAACTAGCATTCCCGCGATGGAGATTGCATCCTCTGATCGGGAAGACCCCTATATCGAATTCGAAGAAGACGTGCGACAGATCGCTGCGCATGCCGGTTTGACAGAAATAATAAGCTTTCCGTTTGTGAGCCAAACGGATCTGACGACCCTCAACCTCGGCAAAACTCACCCTTGGAATGCTTGCGTACAACTTCGCAATCCGTTGAGCGAAGAATTTTGCAATCTTATACCGACGACACTTATTAACCTCCTCAAATCGACGATGAACAATCGCTTCCACGGCAAAAAAGGTTGTCGGCTGTTTGAGGTCGCAACCTGCTTTTACAACTGGAAAAAACACACCTTTGACCCGTCGTTCTCGACGTGGTCTCATCTCAAGCTTATGGGCCGCCAAATTAAAGGAAAGGCTCGCGAAGACGATCGGCCGTTTGAAAGGCGCACAATCGGTATCGTGCTGGACCAGCCGTTCTCAGAACAGGATTGGCAGAGACCGCTTCAGCCCGCTAATTTTTACCACATGAAATCGATCTTAGGAGAAATCTTCAAGATGCTTGGCGTCCGCGCCGAGGTGTATGTGACGCCACCCGCAAACGCTTATCCTTGGCTCAACACCGCCGCAAGTGCCGTCATTAAGCACGGAGATCTGGTATTAGGTTATGCAGGTGAACTTCATCCTTTAACGAGCAAGAAATACGGATACGACCTGGGCGACGAACCTATTGTTTGCGAACTCGATCTGGAAAACATTATGTCGGCGAAGGCTCTCTTACCTGCGTTCGACGCAACTCAATATAGGTTTCCGCCCGTTACTCGAGACCTTGCGCTTCTTGTGAACGATACCATAACGCACGCTGACTTTGAGAAAGCTATTCGTGAGTTTAAGGGACGCAAAAATCTCGAGCGATACTCGATTTTCGACGTCTACCAAGGCTCTAACATGGAGCCCGGCAAGAAAAGCATGGCGTATACGTTCAGCTTCCAGTCTGTCGATCGAACTCTCACGGATAAAGAAGTCGAAAAAGAAATTGCCGACCTTCTCTCGTGGCTTGAGCAGAAATTAGCTGTGAAACAAAGATGAGATGTTTCGCTTCGCTCAACATGACGGTCCGCCGTCATCCTGAGCGTAGCGATCTCAAACTCATGTAGATCACTAATTTTTTTGCATCCCTACGTCATTGTAGCGTATTGAATCGCCATGGCGCGCGATGTATGTTCCCTTCGAATGGCGAAGAGTCGCCAAAACGAGAAGGGGGATGATATGAATCTTTTGCGAGTAGTGCCTTTAGCGGCTTTGTCCGGAGTGCTAAGTCTCGGCTATGCAAATGCACGTTCAAGTTCCCAGGATGCGATGCCTATCAACGATCTAAAGATGGTCGCCGAATCGAGAGATTCTAACGACCGTACGGACTTCTTTAGTCACGGCGGGCACGGTAGACACGGACGCCACGGTGGGCACGGACGCCACGGTGGGCACGGACGCCACGGTGGGCACGGACGCCACGGCGGACACGGACGCCACGGTGGACACGGTGGACACGGTGGACACGGCGGACACGGCGGACACCACGGCGGACACGGTGGTCGACACCACTTCGACGCCAACACCTTACCTGCCAAGTCAGCATTGCCCATGCCGCAGATCGAACTAGCAAGCGCAAATCCGTAACCTGAACGATCCAGTAAAAGAAAAGCCCCCTTATAGGGGGCTTGATTTTTTCTAGTCTCGTCGTAAGCGCTTTCACGCCAAAGATTAGCTTGTCTTACGCATTGGTCCGTTAGGCTTTTTAGGTCTAATTTCATGGACCTGGTTTGTCGGCATTTTTCTTACGTTCGATCGACTGCTGGTTGGGCGATTCATACCATGACCTTGCTCTTGACCATCCATCATCGCCATGTCGCCGCCTGTCATCGCAGGACGCATTGCAGCCTGACCTCGGATCGTAGCGTTGAGAGAAGACGCGACGTTTCGCAACTTCTTGCTTTGTTCCAATAGTCCATACGATAGATTCTCGGCTTCCTGTGCGGAGGATTTGTTCGACTGCGTTGTATCGTTCATCTGCAACATAGTTTGTGATATTTGATCAACGCCTATCTTCTGCACTTTACTCGCCTCGTTGACGTCTTGGACGTGTTCCGAAATTGTTTCGATCTGATGGGCAATTTCGCTAAAGATAGTTTGAGCATCTTGGCTAATAGACTTACCTTCTTTCACTCTCGCTCGGGTGTTTTCGACTAAAGCCGATACCTGGCGTTGGCTATCGTCCAGCAAAGATCGAATTTCTGTTGCCGCACTACCCGATACCTGCGCAAGATTTCCAACTTCGCCCGCAACGACTGCAAAGCCTCGTCCGTGTTGGCCGGCACGTGCTGCCTCAATGGAAGCGTTGAAAGAAAGGAGTTGAGTTTTGAAAACGATGTCGTTGATGACGTTGGTTTTCGCCCGAATCTTGCCAATAATCTCTGAGAAATTTTCCAATTGCAGGTTGGCCTGCTCAATCGTATCCATGGACCTAACCATCGAGTCCATAATACGGTTGCCTTCTTTCGTCTTGTCAGAAACCTTGACGGTAACTTCGTGTGAGGCCGTGGCCTGTTTGGCGGTTTGTGCCACGGTGCTACCTATTTCGGAAACCGCAGCGATAGATTCTTGAATCGAAGCCACCTGTTGGGCTGCTGTTGTCGACAAGTTCTCCGATGCTTTTGACATGCTGATGGAATTTTTGTGAGTAGCTTGGGATTGAGTCTCCAGTACAATAACTTGCTGGATGAGCGATTTGCTGATTCGGCTGGTTGTAACAAGACCGATCATGACAAGCGCTACGAGCATGATCGCTGAGTAAACGATAGCCCTTCGCTTCATGCTATAATAATCGTTAAGTCGCGTCTGCAGAAGTTGGTCCAAGATAGTCACTGACTCGTGCCACAGTCGAAAACTGCCGCGCATGGATGTTTCTGCTATCTTGTTGAACTGCTCCAGCGACACGTTGATCTTTCCTTCCGTACTCATCATGTTGAGAACTTCCAGAAACGGAGCGACTTGCTCCGCATAGGAGTTAACCAATGCCAGATATTCTTTTTGAATTTTTGGATTCACACCGTAGAAGTTTGGATCTTCGTTGACGACAGTCTGCGCATCAGCGGTTATGCGATCTGTGTCCGCCTCTTTTAACATGGTGTAATGAGAGGCTGCCTTTGTCCTACTGGGGAAGGATAAGCTTTCTTGTCCCATCTCATGGGTCATAAAAAGCGTGATTTGCTGCATGCGGTCCTGAGTTTGGGGTAACGCCAACAACACAATATCCATGAGGTAGTATGAATCCAAGTCTGGGTCCAAAATGAGGTTGGACGTGTCGCCAGCGTGGGTAATCATTGTACGGATATTGTTAATAATATTTTGGTGGCGGTCATTGCTCTCAGTTGCTGACAGCTTATTCCATTCGCCTTTCAACTTTTCCCAATCAGCCTTTACAACGCTGATGCGGTTGTTCGATCGAGAACGTTTCGCAAGCCCGTCATCTGTGAATTGCAGGTCAGCGCCGATCCTTGCATCTACCTTTTCAACTTCCTTGATAGCTTCGTCAACTTTGCTCTCGGTCGCCCTGAGTTTGTTTAAAGCGTCCGCTTTTTTGTTAAGGTGCATGTCGGCATCGACTTTATGGAAGGTAACATGCTCGAACAAAGTGACAAGTTCGACCAGGTATCTGTCGCCGAGATACTCCTTTTCACTGAACTCAATGCTTGCATTGTATGCAGTCACCACAGTGTACAAAAGAAAAGTCATCGGAATAAGGAACAGACCAAAGATCCCGAGAATCTTCTGCGTCAGAGAAAGTCTCTTCATGAATGCTTTTAACACCTGGCCTCCTTTTAGCGCAGCCGCCGAACAATTCGTACACGCTAAATTTCGGATTTCTACAAAACTTCTTAAGCAATTCCGTGAAGATAGGTATCGGGAAGGTAAGAATCCTACAAAAAACTACTAATCTTTTGCCTACCTAGGGCAATAAAAAAATTTCGACAATTGTATTGTTGAAGAAAAATTCACGTCTTAGGGAGTCTTCGTTTCTGGGTGTTTGGCGCACTTTTCCCGAACTTCCTTATTTTGCTCATGAACGGCATCCGGGTTTTCCTCGTATATCTTGAAGGGAGTCGAGGAAGAAACCTGTTCAGAATAGCAAGAACAGGCTTTGTCACTTAACTCAACCCATGCTTTGGTGCATTCCTCGAATAATTGATAAATTTCCCAATGGCTCCAAGTACTGCGGGTTTGGTCTTCCTCTTTCTTCTGCTCCATTTGGTAGATCTTGGCGGTATCACGTTTCTTCTCAACGCGACAAGAAAAAGTAGAGAGAAGTATGGTGGTTAGGACGGCAATGCGCAACTTTAACTCCGGAAGGTTTCTACGCTCTTCGGCAGATGAGAAACAAACTTTAATTTATCTCATTCATTGGGGATTTGAGCGATTTTTGGGAATTACCTCATTTGCCGAGGTCCTCGATGTCTGGCGGGGCTTGGGATTACGGCAATTTACGGAACCGCGAAGTACTCCAATTCCACGTTCGCCGCGGCGATGTTCTGGCCGTTCTTGCTCCATTGCAAGGACAAGTTGTTGATCCCGGGCTTGGAGTCAAAGTCGTAACTGAGATCATCGCTTCCAGTGCCAGCAATATCTGTCAAAGGTGCGCCGTTAAGCAACACCTTGACGTTGACGTTTCCGACTAGCTCTTCTTCGCGTTTGATAACAAGTCGTGCCTTCTTGCCCAAGAAAACTGCACCGCGGTTGGTGCCGTCCAATGTGACCGCAAAGAAGTGCTGAACTCTCCCCCAACTCGAATCCGTGCTTGGGTAATTTAGTATTCTATTAGGATTGCCGGGATCTCCAAACGGGTTTGCAGGATCAAGTCCCACCGATTCGGCCCACATGCTGACAACCTCGTCGTTCTTGACAAAGGGATTACCGAACTTACGCGTCCCTGGTGAATCGAACGGCTCGAAAGCCGCCCAGATAAAATCCGGATGTTGGATGCGGCTGTCAACCGTCACGAGAGTGCCGGTGCAGGGATGAGCGACCTGGTCTTGTATCCACTCTCCCCCGATGATGTTGCCTATATCGTCGAGTTCTAAAATGTACGCCAAAGAATCGAACTTCTCGGACGTACAATCAACGGCTCCCTTGGTTACTGCGGGCAAGAACTTGTTCAGTGCATCACGATACCTGACGTGATTGTGAATCTTAACGAACGAGACAGCGCTTTTGTTGAACTCGTAGTCGGTCGCGCCCGTTCTGCCAGTGATCTGAATGGCCTGCTCTTTGGTGATGGGCGTCGTCGTATAGGTGTATCCGTACAACGGATAGTTCCAAACCTGGATATCGCGCGATTCGTCAAAAATGAGAGGTTGTTTTTGAATGCCAATCCAGTTGACGAGCGCCAAATGAAATCCCGCCGGCCCTACGTCGTCGCATGCGTCAAGCTTAGTGGGATCCAGACGATTTTGCGGACTCGAGTTCAATTGTGATTGCTCGAGATTGCAACGATTGCCGGCAAGAAAACGCGCCTTGGCGTTCATGTATATTTCAGCAAGCAACGCCCTGATATCGTGCGGCTTAAATTCGACACAACTGGCGCCGGAACAACCTTGGGGGCGCACGACCGATTTTTGCGGCATTTGATGCCTCGAAACGCTTGTCGAAAATCCGTTACAGTGCCCGTACCAAGATACTTCCGAGGAATGATTCGTACCTTCCCACTGTGCCGCCTTGTTGTTCGCGCCGTTGTAGAACGCTTTGTCATACTTGGTGAGAGCGCCTTCGGTGGTTGAAGTTACTCCTTTGTTCGTTCCGCCTGTTTGCTCCGGAAACCAGAAATCCGAATACGGAATTCTCGAATCGTCGAGAATACCGTTGGAATGAGAATTGAGTTGTTCAAGATTGGTAACAAAATCTTGCTTGAACAAGCGGTAATAGAAATCCGCCGCATCTTCGATAACGATCGATTCTGCTAAGAACGTTTGCGGTTGAACTTCGTTGTCTTGGAGAAGAACAGCGTGCATTTCCGCGCTGTTGTCGCATCCTATAAGCCCCAAGAGAAGCAGAAGAAATGGAGAGCGAAGGCCGCCGTTAACCGCCATAAAATCTATCCCCTAAGAAATGAAAGAGATCTTAAGATATTATAGCGTATTTGACGGCGCCGTGCTTAATGTTGTGGCGTCGCGGCCGGTCGCAGCTGCGTCGATCTTTGACGATCTTTGGGAAAACTCGAAGTAAACGAATAATCCCTAATCTTGCTCTCAGGATCCCAGTAGAACTTCAGTTCTTTCGTATAGGATTCCCCGAAAAGCTGAAACTTGTAGTAGCCGTACGTCCAGGTCGGCGTGCCGCTCGAGCTACCAACTTCATAAGGTTCTCCCATTGTCGACGCTACGTCAGACTGGGATGTTTGCTTTACCTTGATCCAATTTAAGTCCGAAGGAAAGTCTCTGCCCCGGGTAACGCAACCAACTAACAGAACCGCACCGAGAAAAAGGCCTGAGATTGCTTTGAACATCGTTTATCTCCTTGTCGAAAAGCCAAGGATTAAATTTAGCATCTCTTTCCTTATTGGTCATCGACTTTTCCTTGCGACTTCAAGCGACCATGGGTTAAATTACGTTTGCATTAGATGTTTGGGAGAAAAACATGCAAGAACTTATTGAATTGCTCAAAACCGTCAATATTTCTCAAGAACAACTCATGACACTCCAGGAAAAGATCAAATCCAATCCGCTGGGCGCCATGCAGTATCTCTCGGAGCTCAATTTGCCGCCTGATTTTTTCACAAAGCTGATGCAAATCGTCATGACCAAACCCGATGCGCTTCAATCGCTGATGGATGGAATTGGAATGACGGCCGACGTGCAAAAAAATGTACAAGAGCATTTTGAAAAAATTCCAAAGAACTAATTCAATAGGCTTCCAAACCTATAGAACCGTACCGTCGGCAGGATAGAACCGTCCTTGCTGAAGAAACTCCACAAAACAAAAATCGCTTTTCCTCGAATATAAGATAGCGGCACTGGCCCCCAAATTCGCGAGTCCGTTGAGTTGTCGCGATTGTCGCCGCAAGCGAAAACGCTGTTTTCAGGCACTACGTACTCCCCTTGTGGCGGCCACTTGGAATCAAAAATCTTGTGGTCGCTGTCGTTTTGCATGACAAGATGTTCCCGCCCGCGGAGGTTTTCCGTAAAGAGTTGTTTGATGGAAGCGTCGTCGACTATGTCCGAGAGAACAGTCCGATCGGCGTTCGCATCCCCTCGAACTTGCGGCTCGCCGTTTATGTAGAGAACATCGTCCACAAACCGTACCCGATCACCGGCAACGGCAACCACCCTCTTCACATAATCTATGCTCGGGTCCTTAGGATACCGAAAGACGATGATATCGCCGTGCCGGGGCGTTCCCCAGTCCAGGAGAGAAATGTCTGTAAAAGGCACCTTGAGATTATACGCAAGCTTGTTGGCATAGACGTGATCTCCGACTTTTATAGTCGGCTCCATCGATGCTGTCGGCACTTTATAGGGGGAGGCTATCGACCATCTAAAGCAGAACACCAGCAAAATGATTACAGAGTACGAACGGAGATTTTCGGGACTCCAAAAGGAAGACTTACTTGTTCCAGTCATGGGCTGCCTAACCGAACGCCTGCGCAAGGTCCGCGATCAAGTCTTGCACGTCTTCTATCCCAACGGACAACCGCACGAGATTAGGCCCTATCCCCAGCTTTTGCCTGAGATCGGGAGGCACCGAAGCGTGTGTCATTTTTTCCGGGTGGTTTACCAGCGACTCCACGCCGCCTAGGCTTTCCGCCAACGCGAACAACTTGAGCTTGCCGAGAAACTTAACAGTATCAGCATAGTCGCCCTTTAACCTGAAACTCACCATCCCCGAAAAACCCGTCATTTGGCTCTTCGCAATGGCGTAATTCTCATGGTCTTCAAATCCGGGATAAAACACCTTCTCAACCTTCTTATGAGTTTTGAGAAATTTGGCGACCTCTTTTGCGTTGGTATCATGTTGGATCATTCGAATGCCAAGCGTCTTCAGGCTTCGCAGCAGCAGAAAGGATTCCAAAGGCCCTGGCGTTGCTCCAGCGGCGAACTGCACAAACTTTATCTGTTCGTACAAATCGCTGTTAGAAGTCATAACAGCGCCGCCGATGATGTCAGAATGGCCACCAATATACTTCGTGGTGCTATGCATCACGATATCGGCACCCAAACCGATGGGGTTCTGGAAGATCGGCGACGCAAAGGTGTTGTCAACAACCAGAGTTGCTTTAACCCTGTCGGCAAACTTGCGCATCTTGCGAATATCGATAATCTTCAGCAACGGGTTCGTGGGTGTCTCAACCCAAATCATCTTCGTATTTGGTGTGAGTTCTTTTTCAACCTGAGAATCCACGGTCAAATCGATGAACTGAAAGTCGATGTTGTATTTTGCGTATAGCTTGCGAAACAATCGTCCCGTGCCACCGTATACGTCGTCACATACAAGCACCTTATCCCCTGGATTCAGCAGTTGGATAATGGCTTGTTCGGCGGCTAGTCCAGAAGAGAAGGCCAGTCCGTACTTCGCGCCTTCGATGGCCGCATAGGCTTCTTCGAGAGCATCTCGCGTTGGGTTACCGGCGCGAGAATAATCCCATCCTTTGTGCACCCCAGGTTCTTTTTGCACAAACGTGGACGTTTGAAAAATCGGCGTCATGATCGCGCCGGTGCGCTCGTCGTAATGTTCACCCGCGTGAACAACTGTCGTTAGCTTCCCCTGCTTCATATTGCTCTCACTTAAAGATTTCCTTCAAAGAGCCCTTGCGCTCCATTTCCATTACGATATCACATCCGCCGATGAATTTGCCGTTTACATAGAGCTGGGGAATTGTGGGCCAGTTTGTGAATTTCTTTATACCCTCGCGAATCTCCCATTCCTCTAAAACATTTCGGGAATTGAAGGAAATTTTGTGCGTTTTCAAGACATGGACCACCTGGGCAGAAAATCCGCACATTGGGTCGTCGGGGGTTCCCTTCATGTAAAGAAAAACAGGATTATTTTGCACGTCGTTTTTAATAGTTTCTAAAGCTTCGTTCTCTGTCATAAAATTCCTCAAATTGCGTTAGGTGCCGCCCAAGATACCCCGCCCCCCGGCTGTTGACAACAGGGATTTTGGCTATAATTTCAGGCGTCTTCATCCTTTCTACCTCAGACTGTGTTATAATGAAACTTGAGTTCAAGTGAGCCGTCTCATCTCGCATTTTTTGAATCGTTAAAGGGACTTAACGTGAAGATAACGACACCTTCTCAACCCGTCGTATGTAAGAATATGGTCGGGAACAAATTCATTTCCCCAGACCAAACCCAAGAGCCCATTGAAGTGCGCTCTCCATATACGAACACGCTCATTGGCCGGCTCTTCGATACGAGTGAGGCCGATCTCGCTCAGGCTACCAAGATAGCGCAGGAGGCGTTCGAACGCTGGCGCAAGGTTCCCCTAAAGGAACGCGCTAACCTCTTCCTGCAGTTTCGCAGCATCGTTCTCGGCAAATTAGACTCGCTTTCATGCACCGCGGCTCTCGAAGCAGGCAAAACATTTGAAGAAGCAAAGGCCGGAATCCTTAAAGGCATAGAGGTCGTCGAATTCGCCATTTCGCTTCAGAACGCTGTTCCCGGACAAGTTCAAGACGTGAGCCGCGGCGTGACTTGCAGCATCACGCGCGAGCCGCTCGGAGTGGTCGCGGCAATCAACCCGTTTAACTTCCCCGCGATGGTACCCATGTGGACCTATCCGATCGCCATCATGATGGGCAACACCTTCATCATGAAGCCCTCGGAAAAAGTACCCCTTACAAGTCAGCTGTTCGGCGAGATCTTCCTCGAGGCTGGCTTTCCGTCAGGCGTTTTTTCCATTATCAACGGCGGCGTTGCCACGGTTGATCGCATTCTTCGCAACGAAGTGATTCAGGCCGTCTCCTTTGTAGGCTCGACTCCCGTAGCAAAGAAGGTTTATTCGGAAGCGTGTCGGTCAGGAAAACGCGCGTTGGCCCTTGGCGGAGCCAAAAATTTTCTTATCGTAGCACCGGATGCCGATCGCGAACTAACAACGTCTGGCGTTGTTTCTTCCTTCACCGGTTGTGCTGGCCAACGATGTATGGCGGGCAGCGTCCTCATAGCCGTGGGCTCATGTGAGCCCCTCCTTGAGAACATCTGCGAACGCGCGAAAAAGCTTAAACTCGGCCCCGAAATGGGCGCCATTATAACGAAAGAATCCCGAGACAGAATCAAGAGCGCGATCGATCAAATGGAAAAGCGCGGAGCCAAGATTCGCGTCGACGGTCGCAATCCAACGCCGCCAAAGGACTATCCCAACGGCAACTGGCTAGGGCCCACGATTATTGACGGGTTGAAACCTGAGGACGAATCCATTGCGACAGAAATATTCGGCCCCGTGCTCACCATAGTCCGCGTGCCGACGCTCGCCGACGCAATGGCAATAGAAAACAAGCACCTCTACGGCAACGCAACGTCGATTTTCACCACGAGCGGCGCTGCAGCGCGCTACGTCTCGGAGAAGGCTACCAACGGCATGATCGGTATCAACATCGGGGTTCCCGTTCCGCGCGAACCTTTTTCGTTTGGCGGACGCAAACAATCCAAGTTCGGTGCCGGCGACATTACCGGTTACAGCAGCTTAGATTTCTGGACGGATCAAAAGAAAATTACTATGAAGTGGTCTGAAGAGTCGGACAAAAACTGGATGAGCTAGGAGAGGCCATGGCAAAAGAAACCGTCGCCAAAGAAAAGACGCGACACATTGTTCTCACATCGCACCCGTCGAATTCTGAAAACTTCTTTCCCATTCAATGGGGCGCGAAAAACCCCACAAAACGTGGGCCGATAATCGCCGGATCAAGTAGTCCCCAAGCACGCAACGTTATCGGAACGCATTCCGGATCGTACATGATTTATCGAGCGCTAGCAGTTGCTGCAGGGTCGCTCGATTCCGGTCACATTCCCGATCTCGCCAACACTCTGCCAACGGACGCACTTGGTCCCCACGCGCAGTGGTGCGACCCTGAGAAAATTGTGTCTCTTGACCCGTGGGGCGCTCTCGTTGGCAAAGTTTTCAAGGAGCAACTCAAGCGCGGCCTAGACGTTCGACCCACGATCGCCATAACCAAAGCGCATATCGAAATCGCCGAACTAAAAGACCGAATCAAGCTCGGCCATATCAAGATTGACGGCAAGGTCCTGCTCGACAATTTTTCGTGCGTGGTCACCAAGGCGGCTATCGAACCCGTTTGGTATCTGCCCGGCATTGCCCAACGCTTTCAAATAAGCGAATCAAAACTACGACGCGCCTTATTCGAGTATACGGCCGGAATGTATCCCGAACTGGTCACACGCCCCGATTTGACTGTATTTCTGCCGCCCATTGGAGGACAAACTGTTTATATACTTGGCAATCCCGCTCACCTCGATAAAGCCAACAAGAAACTCACCTGCCGCGTCCACGACGAATGTAACGGTTCCGACGTCTTCGGATCAGATATTTGTACATGCCGACCCTACCTCATTCACGGCATCGAAGAATGCATCAAGCAAGCGCAACAAGGCGGTGTAGGCCTGATCGTGTACAATCGCAAAGAAGGACGCGCTCTCGGCGAGGTTACCAAATTCCTCGTTTATAACGCGCGAAAACGCCAGAAAGGCGGCGACCGCGCCGACTCCTACTTCGCTCGAACAGAATGCGTAGCTGGCGTTCAAGACATGCGTTTCCAAGAGTTGATGCCAGATATCCTTCACTGGTTAGGCATCAAAAAGATCGATCGATTCATATCGATGAGCAATATGAAGTACGATGCCATAGTGAAATCAAAAATCAAGATTGTGGAACGCGTCAGCATCCCCGATGAAATGATCCCCGAAGACGCTAAAGTCGAGATGGAAGCCAAAAAAGCGGCCGGTTATTACACCGAAAAGAAAGTACCAAAAAAATCTCTGAAGAAAGTAAAAGGTCGTTCACTGCGAGATTAAAGGACGCTCCATGAGCCCAGCCGTAAAATATCTTCTCAGCGCAAAGGCGATCCGAGAGCGGTGTTCCAAAGTTTTCGAATACGTCGAAAAAGGTCATTCGAGTCACTTCCAATTGCAGCTCGAAAACCTCGAGCCAACCGCCGAGTTTGTTCGCGACATAACGCTCGTCAACTACCCCGATCTGGTTATTCCGTTCCACGGTCGTAAAGAACACATCATCTGCGGAGACGTTGACCGTTTTGGACATCTTCGCGAGCTTTGTCTTAGAGCTGGCTTCGGAGATGAGGACTACCGGCGAAGCGCTCTGGATTTGACCGTTATCAGCGTACTTCTCGACGCCGGCGCAGGGAGAACGTGGGGATACAAAGAACCAGGAACAAATAGACTATTTCAACGGAGCGAGGGCCTGGCGGTTGCCAGTTATCATGCGTTTATCCAAGGAGCCTTTTCCTCGAACAAGAAAAATCCCTACCAAGTCGACGCAGCCGGCCTCATGCACATATCGAGTCAAACACTCGGTAAGCACTTTCAAGTCTCCATTGAGAATCCTTTAGAGGGCCTCGAAGGACGAACACAGTTACTCAAAAACCTAGGCGGACTCCTCGAACATTCTCCGTTCTTTCCAGGCAAGAGACTTGCGGGAATTTTTAATTCGCTTCAGAAACACAGTGCTAAAAACCAACTCGAGGCGGAAATCCTTCTGCAGGAGATACTGACTGGGTTCGGCGCCATGTGGCCCGGTCGTCTCGAGCTTGACGGTTACAATCTTGGCGACACATGGAAACACGCGGCGTGCAAGAAGTCCGGAGACCCCACGTCCGAACTTGTACCTTTTCACAAGCTTTCCCAATGGCTCTGTTACTCTCTGCTTGAGCCGCTCCAAGACATGGGACTGACAACCGTGAATGTCGATAAGCTCACGGGACTCGCTGAATATCGCAATGGCGGTTTGTTTACGGACAACGATGTTATTGTCCCGAAGTTTGACGCCGCCGCAACCGTTCTCGACGTCGGTAGCGAAGCTATCGTGGAATGGCGAGCTTTAACCGTTGTTCTACTCGATCGCCTCGGCGACGAAGTCCAGAAATTATTGAACAAGAGCAGCCAAGAACTCCCTCTTGCAAAAATCTTACAGGGAGGCACCTGGCAAGCCGGCCGCATGTTGGCTCAAAAGGCGCGACCGGACGGTTCGCCCCCTTTACGTATCAAGAGCGACGGAACCGTTTTTTAGTGGCTACGTCATGTTGAGCCAGCGGGCATGACAATATCCTTTCGGCGTCTCCTTTATTCCGCGTCTCCGCGATCTAAAACGCGGAAGCGCGGAATAAAGGAGACGCAGAATAAATTGTCCAACATGTCTGAGCAGGGCGAAACATCACGAATGAGATCCTTCGCTCTGGCTCAGCGTAACGAATTGCGCCCGGGATGGCGAACCAGGTCATGTTGAGCGCAGCGAACCATCTCGATCATTGTTTATGTTGTAATAGGAGCACCAAATGAAAAAAAATGTCGTCGTCATCACCCACCCTCTTATCCAGCACAAACTCTCTATCATGCGCATGAAAGACACGAGCTGTAATAAGTTCCGGACGATGCTCCGCGAAATAAGCATTCTCTTGGCCTATGAGGTGACAAGAGACCTGCCGCTCACCCAAAAAAGCATCGAAACCCCAATCGCTAAGATGAAGGCTCCCGTCCTTGCGGGGAAGAAAATAACGCTCGTCTCGATCCTTCGAGCCGGCAACGGTCTCTTGGACGGAATGCTGCAACTCATCCCTTCGGCTCGCGTTGGCCACATAGGACTTTACCGAGACCCGAGAACGCTCGACGTTGTGGAATACTATTTTCGCGTTCCGCCAGACCTTGAAAGTCGCGACGTTATCATCGTCGACCCCATGCTTGCGACCGGGCACTCGGCCGTTGCCGCCGTCAACCGGGTCAAGGAAAGCTCGCCGAAAAACATCAAGTTTCTTTGCCTGCTCGCGGCGCCAGAAGGAATCAAGACGTTTCACAAAGAACACCCAGACGTTTCCGTTTACACAGCCGCTATTGATCAGAAACTGAATGCGAAGGGTTATATTGTCCCAGGACTAGGCGATGCCGGAGACAGAATCTTCGGGACGAAGTAGCAGGGAAGGATCAACTCGAAAGCGGTTTTTGACAGAAGCAGTGGCCACCTCTTCCTAAGGCGACCACTGCCCGCTTCAAATCACATTACCTTGGTTCTTTAAACCAGCAAGCTGGTCGAGCACCAACGGTATCACCATCTGCACGTGCGCAGGAAGTGCTGCGAGCTTCTTCCCAGTTTCCTGGAATCTTGTAGTCATCAAACGCTTTAAGGCATAATGCGCCGGCCACATAAGTATCCAGTCGGCACTGAGCCTTTGGATGCGTTCTTTGGGTTCTTCGGGCCTGGTCCGTCGACGGTGTGTCAACGGCTACGTCGCCGCCGCCGCCAAGGTGTGACAGGAGGTTTCCAAGGGAAATACCAGCTACGACTATGCGGTAGCATAAGTTTTGGTCGTCTTCGCCTTGGTATTTCGCGTCACAAACCGTTTTGCCTGCAGCAGGTACGGTATCTCGATAAACGGCGTTTTCTTGGAGTTCTTCTTTCCAAAGAACTTTTGCGCAAGCTTGGGTAGCGAAGTAATCCGACTCCCCTTCCACAGACATTCTTCCAAGAAGAGTTTGCGGCCATCCGCCGAGGTGGTGCCCCATTTCATGGCAAGCAACTAATGTAAATCCGTCCACGGTGACTTCTTCTCGGCGAGCAAGACCACCGTACATATTGATAATCCAGCTCTTCCCGCTTTTTTGAGCCGAAGCGTTGACCGTTGTGTCCGTCCACAGTTTGTTGACCTGCAGTTGAACTCCGTGACTTCCGTAAATGGGTTGGTAAGCGCCTTCGACTTTGCTTAGAACAGCTTCGAATTGGTCTTCCGTCAGACCGGCGCTAGCAAAGAGCGAGTCTTGGAGATGTAAGTTGTTTGGGGGTAGAAAGGACTGACCAAAGCCCACGGCAGACATGGTCATCCCTATACCTAAAATTGTTTGAAACATTGCTTTCCTGCGCATTTCTGCCTCCTTCATGAGAATTAAGTCATGCCTCATCTTAGTTGGCTGGCCAGCCAGCATAAAGCATCTTATTGATCAGCCATCTTTTTGGGAGAAATCAATCGTTTAGCGCTGACGAGGCGCGTGAGATCGCAGCAGAACTCAGGCGTCTCAGAATTTTCACAATAAATACAAAATATTAAGACAACGAATGAGAGATTGGTTAGAAGTCTGAGCTACTAAAACGGAAGATTATTCGGTTGGGGGCTTTGCGCCGCGGCTGGTGCGCAGGAAAATTGATCGACCAAAAAGTCCTTAACCGTCCTGGCAACAATATCCGGAGCTAAATCCTTCATGCACCGAAAATGGCCCAGCGGACACACTTGCGGCCCATGGTCGCTGCAGGGTCGGCAATGCAGGTCTTTGACTTCGCACACAGCACTCTTATCGGCTAGCGGAGCAAAGCCGAGGTTCGGCGTCGTTGCGCCAAAAATTGCGACGGTGGGAACGTTATAAGCGGAAGCAAAGTGGATAGGCGCGCTGTCGTTGCTGACGAGAATGCGTATTTTCGAAAAGACCTGCTTCAACTCGCTAAGGGTTGTTTTACCCACCAGATTCCAAAGGCTGACTTTTCCTGCAAACCGCTTTTCAATTTGCTCCGCAATCGCACGGTCTTTCGCCTCGCCAATCAGAACAAATGCCAGCGGATTCTTCTGCGAAGAAAGCTGATCGATAAGAGCTTCGAAGTGCTCTTCCGGCCATATTTTCGTGCCCCATTTGCTGCCCGGAGCAATGCCGACGAGAGTTCCTTGAAAGTTAACCCACGGCACCGTAGAACCTGCAGCGACAACAGGGGGAAGAAACGGCTTCGCTTCCAGTATCTCCTCTCGAGAAATGCCAAGAGGTTCCAATAGCAATCCAATGCGATGGGCTTCGTGCAAAAGAGCAACGCGCTCAACAAGAGTCTTTGCCCCGCATCTCAAACGCGTTTGACGAAAAGTGATTCGGGGAATTCCTAAGAAAAGCGCCAACAGGGAAGATCTTGTGCTGAGATGAGGTTGCAACAAGATGCTGTCGACCCAAGAGCCGCCGATCATATCCTTGAGCACTCTCTTAACTTTAGAAGCCGCGCCAAGAAATGATCCGCCTCTTTTATCAAATCTGACAACGCCGCTCAGCAAGGGATTGTCTCCGAGAACATCGGCGCCGACCCCAGTGGTCACGACAAATTGACGAATCCCGGGATACTTCTTGTTCACCAAGGATATTGCCGCCGTGGTAAGAACAATATCGCCAAGGAATCCCGTCTGCAGCCAAACAACATTTTTCACTTTCCGTCACCCACCAAGTCTAGCGCCATCATTACGGCGTCGTCGCCGTTCGCATAATATCCCGTTCGAGAATGAAATGCGCGGAATCCGCATTTCTCGTATACATGACGAGCACCCGCATTGTTGGCTCGCACCTCCAGAAAAATCTTTGAACAGGGTCGCGTACGGGCAAATTCGATCGCCTCGCGCACCAGCTTTGTACCAAGACTCTTTCCTCTTTGCTGCGGCTGGGTATACACAAACAATACTTCCGCCTCGAAAAAGGTCGTGCTTAAAATGATGGCCGCTTCCCACGGAGAAGCTTGGTCCTTCGCATCATAGATAATGGAGATGTCGAACCTTTTCATCGATTCGACGAGCTCGCTATACGGCCAGAACATGGACTCTTGCTGCCAGAGTTGGCTTAAGGCCTCTAAAGATTTTTTCTCCGACGGAGACTCTGAATATTGAAATATCATGCGTTACTTTATACGGGGCGTAATGGGTTCGTAGGAAGCGCTGTTGGCATAGTATCGATAAGAAGATCTTTCTTCGAGCCGCTTAAACCACTCCTCGTTTGCCCAGTTCTTACTTACTTTGTTCTTCTTCTTGGAATTGGAAAAACTTTCCTTGCTCAGCAAAAAACTGTGCACTCGCACCACCGAAGCGAGCGCTCGCCGCAATGACAAACTCGTCGCATCCATTCGCTCTAGGAACTGCGCAAAAGCCGTGTTCTTGCCTTTCTTATCATTGATAATCTTCTCGGCCTCGGTCACAACTTTGCGGTTCGGTTGGAAGCTTCCCAACCTCTGCGCCTCGTGCTCCAACATCATGTCGCGCGCAAACTCTTCGACAATTTGCGCCCAATTGTCCTTCGCAGCCATGGTGAGTTGATTCTCGTCCGTCGCGCGCAAAACACTCTTGAGCGTCGTGTAAAGCTCGACCTGCCTTTGCGTGTAGGCAACCCCGTCCACTTCGACGACCAGACGATCCGCCAACACCCCGAATGCGACTGGTTGCAAGCTAAGCCACCAAAATATCATCCAAAACTTCTGAAAAAATCGAGTCATAGTCCCCACTTTACCAGATCAAAATAAAAAATGGCACCCAACCTGCACTACTCTCATCTGTGGGCAGCAGCCCCGTGGACTTGTAGCCGTAGTTGCCGTGGTGTTGTTGAGGTAGAAATGGCCGTCGAAAACAAAATAAATTCCTTAAATATCAGGTGGATAAGCTATCTTACCCTCACGCTCGTGTTAATCTCGTGCGGCACAGGAAATAACCGTTTTAACAATGACTTAGACGAAACCTGGGCCGACTTCCCCGTCGAACTCTTAAGACCGGAAGAGAGCTTCCATATTTTGCTGCAATCCTATACGCCTGTGCAGGAGATAGACACTAGTTCTACGTTTAATCTCTTTGGGATTCGCACCTCGGACGCCCTCTTCACAAGTCGTTTTAACGTGTTTTACGTTGATAACTTTTCCGGCCCGTCTTCAGTAGAATCGGCGACCGTCAGTCCCGAATTTGTCGTCAACAAACAAGAAAAAATCGTCGACGTCTATTTTAGACTGCACAAAAGAAGCCCGTCGTATTCGTCTTTAACGACAGAAGATCTCACGGTTGAAGAAATTCCTTCGGCCTCAGACGCACCGGCACCTTCCGACGATACTCGTATTTTTATCGGTCGAGCGAAATTCGAAGCGGATACTTATTACGCCAAAGTTTATCTGCCAAAGAAAATGCGCAGCCGCGTTTCCATAATTTCGGCACGAGACTATCCAGGGCATAGCCAACTAGCGCTACACTACATCACGAACCCGCTGTACTCAATGGAAGTGCCCCTTACAAGTTGTCTTGAAGGCGACGGCTCCGATTGCCGCATCATCACAGTTGAAGGAGCTTGCGCCGGCGACATCATGGCGTGCGTTCCTCGCGCACCTGCGGCGACGCCGTCACAAGATCTCATGGCGGATCTCAATGCACAGAACGGACTCCAATACCTTGGCAAGGGGGTATTCGTTTTCAATAAGGCCGAAATTCCAAGTTATACCCTCGACTTCAAAATCGCTTTCCCTGGGGAAGTGAAGGGAGACCCGGAAGATGTCTGCGAGGAACAACTTCGCATAATCAAACAAACTCCTCTTGGGGGGAGAGACAACACCCTTTGTCACGTTACGAAAAAAACCGGCGCCAACGACGAGGCCGAAGTGACGTCAGACGGCCTTACATGTGCACTGCAAATCGAATTCATATCTCCTTTGGACGTCGCAGACTATTTCTGTGAAATCGACGCCAAACTCGAGGGCGAAACGCCACGCGTTGAGAAAATTCAGTTTATTTACAAAGATTGAGATCGCACCTTCCCACGCGAACCTGTTCCGGCGCAGGTTTTCGACCCGGCTAATCTGCATTCACCACCTCACGCAAACGCAACAAGCTCTCGTGGCTTATCTTAATGGCCCCCTTGCGCGGTCGATCGAGATCGAGCAGAAGAAACAACGTCATCGACACCACGACGGCAAAGACGAAGCAAAGGGACGTGTGCCGCGTTTTCGCCTTTCCGTTGAGGTATCCGACAACGCCCATCGAAATGACGGCCAAAGCGAGCAGAAAGGCATCCACAGCGAAGGGGACAATGTTCTCGTAGGACACGAGTTGCCGCTCTCGTGCTTCGGCCATATTGTTCAAAGCGGTTACGACAGTTGCGTTTATCGAGGTTGGTTTCTTCCGGCTTTCTTCGGCGACGATGTTCCAAGCGTCGCGTTGCAAGCGTTCGGACACCTGATCTTTAATTGTTCCTTCCGGTGCGTCATAGAAGTCGATTCTGGAATCGACGTAGCGCCGAATGATTTCTCGCGCGACCAGCATTGGCACAGGATCAAGTAATGCTGTGCGCGCATAGGCGGTGTCAATCGCGTTTGCTTCCTCCACCATCGCTTGTTTTCGAGCTTCATAGCGGTCTGAGGACATCGAGAAGGTAAAGCCCAAGAGCAAGGCAAAAAGCGTCAGTATCGCCGCTTCGATGGCCTGTCCTTGCGGATGCCCTTTGTCTTTTGGAGCTTCAGCGATTCGGGAACCGACACGAAAACAGATTTCCCATGCTACAAAAAAGAAGAAAAAGAGAAGAATGACGATGAAAGACGCTGCCTCGGAATTCAGCCATTGCCCCACTCACAGCCCTCCTATTTTGCAATAAGAGGCGACTCGTAGTGAAAGCGTGAGCCCGACGAAACAATGAGGCTGAAGGTAGCGCCCCCACTCGTCGCCGCACTGATGTAAAAATTCCGGAGCGCGGCAGGAACAAGCGCTGTTTGTCCCGTTGAAAGGGAAATGTCCTTGCTCTTCCCCTTCACCTTGATAGCTCCGCCCAGCACCGTGAGCACGCCATACCCGTCTTCCAAAGCAAAACGAGCGCCAACCTCCGACTCAAGAGAAAACAAATTTGTTTGATAATATGCATTGGCGGAATAGGCACGAACGGTAGCTTGGCCCATGCGGGTTATTATCGGACGAACTCGAACTTCTTCCAAAAGAGCGGCTCCAAATTTTTTCTCGGGTTCAATCACGTTGAGCGCCTGTTCAATATGCAGGTCGCGCAAGGTCCCCTTGGGATCCGGCATGCCCTTGCTATCATAACGTCGTCCCCAATCCCAGACGCGATAGGTCTTGCCGGATTTGCCGGCCGTGATTCTTTGCGGCTCGAGCAAGGTTATGCCTGGCCCAATGGCGTGGACAAGACCGGGTTTGATTTCAAAATAATCGTAGGGTTTCACCGTAACGAACTGAAGGAATGTCGATATATCTTCGTTCCGTTGGAGCGCGCGCCTAATCTCGTCCTTCGAAACCGCATTTGCGAAGCCTAGGTAAACACCGGCACCCGGTTCCACATCCAGGATGAGCCAAGATTCTGGTTTGCCGCATTCGTCCGGCTTAAGATGGGCGTCGGCATCTTCCGGGTGCACCTGAATGGATAAGGGATCCCGGGCGTTGATGAGTTTGACAAGAAGCTGACATGTATTATCCTCGACGCGGTGCCGAGACAAAACCTCAGCAGGAAACTCATCGACCAAGCTCTGAAGCGTGGCGCTCGATGTTAGCAACTTTGACGGAAAATGCGCATCGCAGGAAAACTCCCACGACTCCCCAATGCTGGTTTGGGCAACGCCCGGTAATTGGCGTTTGTATGTTTCGAAGATTTGTTTCCCGCCCCAAGGCGTGCGAGTGAGGGGCGTAAAATTATTAAACGATAGAGGAATAATGTTGTCGAAAAGCCCTGTTTTGTTGTGCACGCCGCTATCCTGGAGGCCAATCAAGCTGGCGCTTGCCGATGACATGGACATGAATGTAATCGACCGACTGGCAGCCGTGCTCGCCGCAATTGATGACAAGCCGGTAACCGTCTTTCAGATTGAGTTTCTTGACGACCTTGCCGACGCTGTGGAGAAACTCACCCGCTTCTTCGGGTTTTAGTTTGTCAATTTCGTTGAAGCTCGCGATTTTCTTCTTGGGGATAACCAAAACATGGACCGGAGCCACCGGGTTGACATCTCTAAAACTGAGAACATGCTCGTCCTCATAAACTATGTCTGCCGGAATTTCCCGGGAGATGATTTTGTCAAATATCGTTGTCATCGTGATTAGCCTTTGTTTGTTCTCACGCTCTTGCCAATCTATCCTCACCGGTCTAAAAATTGAACAAAAATCCTCTGCCGCGTTCTAGTTGGCCAAAAATACCAGCTCTAACTACCCAATGCCCATGCTCTTTCCAGCAAAATTTGATTTCATGTTACAAAACCCCGATAAGCTTAAATCACCTTATGTCTTAGAGGTCCGGAATGAAGTTGGGATGGGTCATCCTTCCATTATTATTGCTTGCCAATTGTACGCGAGTCGTCGAAGTCCAATCGGAACCCGAATCGGACGATCAGAAAAAAGAGTCTCGTCCTTCTTATCCCGATCCTATCTACACGGATATCGAAACCGGAAGTACACCGGTCAATAAGCCCGCAGCCGTCAACCTCACAGGTCAATACCGCACAGAATGTCATGTGGTTGATGAGGATGAAGGAATATATTTGCAACAAACTTTGACAATCCTAGACGCAGGCAAGTTCCTCTGGGAATCCGTCTATGCCATTGACGACTCGTGCGCGGAGCAAGTTACCTTTACCGACTCAGGCACATTCTCCCTAGGCGACGCCGTCGCAGGCGCTGAAAATAGATTCATTTTCAAACAATCTACGGCAAAACAATTAGCAAGAGTGAACGAGGACAATGTTGACGGCTATAATGCGGAAGAGATCTATGGATACGATGATTGGGAAGTCGGCGTCGATAAGGACATTACATCTGAAGTTCCCGACGAAATGGGAGACTGGTTCATTCAGGTTCAAGTTCTCGCCGACAGCGGTCAAATTCAGTTCAATACTCGTACGCGCGACATGCAATCGGCGGTGCAAACTCTGGATCCTGACAATCTCTTCAGGAAGGTGGAATAAGAATGAAGTTTGCAGGAGACCACACGCATTTTCAATTCGCCCTTGTCCTGAGCGTGACGTTCCTGCTCGCCAACTGCAGTTCCGATACAGGTTTCAACGGCAAAACCAGTAAAGAGTCGTCTGACGCCTCGAAAGAGGAAACAGCGTCGCCTGCGGACCAGGCTCCGCCTGTTGTCGCGGACCAAAAAGAGCTTCCCGAAGAGTTCGACAAGTCTTGCGGCGAAGAGATGGGTTTGACCAATGTGAACCTCTTGTCAAAAGCTCTGCAAAACGGGCAAGATCCACAAACCATCCGATATGAGGTTTCTTACGTCGATTGCTCAGGGAAACCTTGGCCAATTACCGGCGAAATTCTTTTTGACTTAAATGTCCAGCCTTACGAAGGCTACGAGGCGGGCCTTGCTTTTGAGATTGAGGATCCGACCTCAGGAGCGGTGATTACGGCGGGAACGATGGTTATAGTTCCTGGACAGGACTTGTTTGGGAAAGTGGGCGCTGGTTACTCCCACGTTAAGACGCAACCATTGACCACCACGTTTAGCCTTCCTATCTTAATTTTTGAAGTTAACATCAGCGGAAAAACGCTCCTTCCGGCGGGCTTTGATCCTGACGACGATCGTCCTGATTTTTTCGATCTCCAATCGTTCCTACGCCTCGGCAGCGCCAAACCCGTCGCGGAAACAATCCGCGTTCAAAATTGAAGAAAAACCCCTCATTTTTTTGAATAGTTTCTGATACAAGAGCAGTATAGACGAAAAAAGGACTGCTCATGACATACATAAAGAACGTAATCGATAATCCCGTATGCTCCCGTCGGTTCCATTTGGCTTATGACGACCAGGCTGCCCCCACAAGTGACGTGGAGGTCAAATGCCCTTTTTGTGCCGTGACCATATTTAAGGCTGAGAATCATCCGCCAGTTAAGCTTCTGCGCCAGGAAAACCTGATCAAAGACGCCGCCCTCAGCGACAATATCATTACTCAGTGCAATTTCAAGGACACGTTCCCCAAGCGCGAGCCACAGGTCAAGGCTGACGGCAACCATGACCATCACTAACCCGCAAATCGTCGTTCTGGACCCAGCGGTGCGCACCCCAGAGCTCGAGGCGTACAATTTTTGGAACGGGGTTAGTCCGATTCCATTGAGCTATCATCTGCCGGCCATCTCTGGATTCAGCTCTCTGAGCGAGGTGGACAGCGCAACGGTAGCAGGCGTCATGATACTAGGCAGCAGCTCCTCGGTGAACGACGAATCGGAATGGCAGCTCAAAATGGACGCTTGGCTGCGCCCTTTCATCGACCAGGATGTGCCCATTTTCGGCTTCTGCTTTGGGCATCAGATGATTGCCAAGATGTTTGGTCAGAAATGTCGCTTCTCTCAGCCCGACCAATCGAAGCATTTAGGGTTCCGAAAGATCAAGCTCCGCGAATGCCTTTTATGGCCAAAAATGGAAGGCGAGCTTGTTGTTTCTCATCGCGAAGTCATCGAAAATATCCCCGCTTCCTTCGAAATTTTAGCGGAAAGCCAAGAGGTACCATTTGACGGTATCCGGCACAAAACCAAGCCTATTTTTGGCCTTCAATCCCATCCAGAAGTGACAACTGCATTTCTACGTCACCAAAACATACGGGACCAAGTCACTGAAACTTCTTTCGATTTTGGCCGTTTTTTGGTTATGTCCTTCCTCAAATTCGTTGAGACAAAGGCGAAGCAGGCGTAAGGAAGTTTTAACCTAGTATTTTTTTTCCTATTTTTTTCTCAATGATTTCCATTAGTTAAAAAATGATGTGAAAATTTTGCCTAAACCCCGGTGAGATTCTGTCGAAAGGACACTCATGAAATCACACGATGTGGTTTTTAAATTTTGACAGGAGGTCAACTATGGGCTTACGTATCAGGACCAACATTGCATCGATCAATGCGCAGCGCATGTTGGACGTTTCATCTCGTGATATGCGCAACACCATGGCAAAACTTGCTTCGGGTAAGAGGATCAACAAGTCTGCAGACGATGCAGCGGGTCTCTCCATCTCCGAAAACTTGCGCGCCGACATCCGCTCATTAGAGCAAAACAAGAGAAACTCTTTAGACGGTGTTTCACTCATTCAAACAGCCGAAGGCGGTTTGCTTGAAACAAGCAACATGCTTATCCGCTTAAGAGAACTTGCAACGCAAGCTGCGAGTGACACGATCGGCGGTCAAGAACGCCAATTCGTCGACAGAGAGTTCGTTGCTCTTAAAAACGAGATCGACCGGATTGCAAACTCAACAGAGTTTAACGGTACTCGTATTCTTGTTGGAAATGCGGAGTTGAACTCAGAAATGGCGAACCGCGAAGATGCGTTCCCCATGGAAATCCAAGTGGGCAAGGATTATTTCACTGAGGCAGATGCCATCGATACGGCGAATCCTGTCAACATAATCAAGATTGACTTTGGTAACATCAATGCGTTCACTTCCGGCGAAGGTTCATTGGAACTTGGCCGAGCTGAAGAAGGAACACGTGTTGAGACCAAGCAACAAGCACAGCAAAGTATCGCTCAGGTTGACCAAGCGATTACAAAAGTTAACGATTACCGCTCTTATCTCGGTGCTATCCAAAACAGACTTGCATCTTCAATCACGAACTTAGGTGTTCAGGTTGAGAACTTGTCAGAAGCGAACAGCAGGATCTCCGATGCCGACTTCGCAGTGGAAACGGCGAACTACACGCAATCGAACATCCTTCAACAAGCGGGTACTTCAGTATTGGCTTCGGCGAATACTCAACCGCAAGTTGCGCTTAGCTTGTTACAATCGATGTAGTCTCTTAGCAACCGAGCCCAATATGACCTATAACTGGGGACCCAGGTCCCCAGATTTTCCCTATTTTTCCTTCCGCTGGACACGAAAAAATTGACCGTGTCATAATATTCCTGATAAGAACCATTCGTCGCAAAAGACCGGAGTATTATATGAATCAAAAGCTGGTTCACCTACTTGGAGTGCCCTCTGATTTTGGTGCCAATATCCAAGGCGCCTGCATGGGACCAGCAGCCATTCGCATTGCGGGCCTCAAACAAAAGATCGAAAAACTGGGCTATTCGGCAAGCGATTTAGGCGATATCAAGGTACCGATTCGGGATACTCTCACCGAAGAAGCCGCCCAGGATAAGTATCTCAAACCTATTGTTGAGATATGCCAGAGCATTTCCAAAGTCTTTCTGGCGTCGCTTAAAATGGACGCTTTACCGATACTTTTAGGCGGTGATCATAGCCTCGCTATAGGCAGCGTGAGCGGTTCATCCAAATATTTCAGCCAAAAAAAACAAAAAATGGGACTTATATGGGTCGATGCCCATGCGGATATGAACACCCCGCAGTCGTCACCTTCTCTTAATATTCACGGTATGCCTCTTTCCGTTCTGCTGGGAGACGGTCATCCCGACCTATGCTCCATTGGGATCCCAGGTCCCAAAATTGACCCTGCAAACGTCGTTCTTATTGGCGTACGAACTCTGGACGATTTTGAGAAGGAAATCGTTCGAAAAAGCGGCATCGCGTGTTACACCATGCGCAATATAGATGAGAAGGGTGTGTTCCATATTATGGAACAAGCGATTAAGATCGCGAGCAACGGAACTGCGGGGATTCACCTTTCCTTTGACGTCGATTCCATCGATCCCATGTATGCGCCGGGAGTAAGCACGCCGGTTTCAGGGGGGTTGAATTTTCGGGAAGCGCACCTGCTGTTGGAGATGCTCTACGAAACCGGAAAGTTATGCTCCATGGATTTTGTCGAGCTTAACCCACTTAAGGACGTCGATTCCAAAGCGTGCCTTCTGACGATAGATCTCATCCTTTCAGCTTTGGGTAAGTCCATTGTTTAAGCTCCTTGCTCAAGACCAAAAAGCGCGACTTGGCGTCTTGCAAACAGCACACGGTCCCGTAAACACGCCTATTTTCATGCCGGTCGGCACGCAAGCCTGCGTCAAAACATTAACTCCCGACGATCTTCACGGCATCGGCGCCGAAATCATCCTTGGCAATACTTACCATCTCAACCTCCGCCCGGGCATGGAGATCATTAAGCACTTTGGCGGCCTTCACCAGTTTATGGGGTGGAACAAGCCCATACTCACCGATAGTGGCGGATTCCAGGTTTTTAGTTTGGGGAAGCTTTGCAAAATAAATGAAACCGGCGTCGTCTTTCAAAGCCATCTTAACGGCTCCTTGGTCGAGCTAGGTCCCGAAGCTGCGGTAAAAATCCAAGAAACACTACGCGCCGACATCCATATGGCGTTTGACGAATGCACGCCCTATCCTGCAACCGAGGAACAGGCAAAGCTCTCGATGGAAAGGTCAATGCGTTGGGCGGAGCGTTGTCGCAAGGCGAAGTCGATACCTGAATTGCTGCAGTTTGGCATAGTACAAGGCGGCGTTTTTCCGCACCTGCGAACCCAGAGCATCGAATTGCTCGTGAAAAATGATTTCGAGGGTTACAGCATCGGCGGTTTGTCGGTCGGCGAACCGAAGGAAGACATGCGCGCCATTACCGAGCATTGCTGCGACCTGCTCCCGAAAGATCGTCCGCGTTATCTCATGGGCGTCGGCACTCCCATCGACCTTGTAGAATCGATCGCGCTAGGCGTTGATATGTTCGACTGTGTGCTACCTACGCGAAACGCCCGCAACGGTACCGTGTTTACGTCGTCGGGAAGGGTCAACATTAAGAATGCTGTGCACCAAACGGACAAGCAGCCGCTCGATCCTAAGTGCTCGTGTTACACCTGCAAGACCTTTTCTCGATCGTACCTTCGCCATCTCTTTATCGCTAACGAAGTCACCGTGCTTCGGTTGCTCACGATTCATAATTTAAAATACTTCTTGGATTTGATTGCGGATGCCCGAAATGCAATTCAAGCTGGAAGTTATGCGGCGTTTCTGAAGCATCATCAGGAACTGTGGGGTCCCGGCGTACCCAGCGCCTAAGGAGTCGGAACCTTCAGAAAACCGCCTTCGTTGCGCCCCAAAGGAATTGGACAATACCTTCCGCGTCTCCTTAATTCCGCGCTTAATATCTTGCCGTCAGCCCAACGGCTCGTCTTCAAAGTCATCCGCCCCTTTAGGAAGCATCGCGTTGGTTTCCGGAATGTCCGTGGCAAAATCGACTTCGATGTCTTCTTCGGCCTTCGGCTTCTTCACAGGCACTGGTTTTTCTATTAACTTTTGCACCACTTTGACGTTGTGCTTTGCTTTCGTGAATTTCTTATCGAGGTCGAAAGCCTTTCTGAAATGTTCGAGGGCTTTCGCAAGATCTTGCAGCTTATAGTATCCCACGCCCATGTTGAATATCAACCGAGCAAGAAGCGTTTTGTTCTCGCCAAGAGATGAGATCGCGGATTGGTAAAGGGCCATGGATTCTCGAAACTTCTTTTGACGGACAAGAATAATCGCGGCGTCGTTAAAAATTGCGGCGAGTTCGCGAGGAGTTGATATTTCACGCAGAAGATCAAGAGCAGCGTTGACGTCGCCCTCCATGAGATGGCATTGACCGATGCCCTTCTTGGCCGCATCGTTATGAGGGTCGATTTGCTTCACTTTTTCAAACTGTTTGATGGCCTCTTCAACCTGATCGACCTCGATCAAACAATTTCCGAGATCTACGAGACGATCGATGCCCAGTGGACTGATGAGCTTGGTGTTTTGTAGAATAATAGCGGCGTTCTTAAAATCGCCTTTTTTCATTAAGCATCGCGCGTAGAGGTGCTGGGCTCTCAAATCGCGGACGTCCTTGATGATGATGGGTTCGAGAATGTCTAGCGCGGCTTCCCACTTGTCGCTAAGAATGTAATTGTTCGCCAATTCAATGACCACTTTCTCGTCTTTCGGCAATCTCTCGTGAAGCCCCTCTAAAATCTGTTCCGCTTTGCCAAGCTTGTCCTCTGATCTTAACTTTTCAACTTCGCTAAACGCAGTGCGGACGTGCACGCGAGTTACCTCAAGCGCCGTGATTTCGTCAAAATGGGCTTTAACCGTGTTCTTGGTGATATCGCCGGCATGAATTCTCGCGACATTGTATTCGGCGCTCACGGCAACGACTTGGGTTGTAATTTCAGAAGTTAAAATATAGATGGGTCGAGTATCGATATTAAAGTTTCCTTGCGCCCTGGACAGAACTTTCGCTAAAGTTTCGAGTCCATATTCCCAATCAATCGCAAGAAACGCCTTGGGGTTGCTTGTGAGTTGGTTGATACATTCGTCTGCGTCACCGGGGACCAGGATGTCTGGGCAAGGGAGCGCTTTAAGAACTTCGCGAACGACGTTCCGCACTTGCGTCCTATGTATGAACACAATCGCCGTTGCAAACTGCGGATTTGCGGCATCGTCTAATTTTTTCGCTACGCTCATCGTATGCCTCCAATCATTCCAGTAAGTTATCGGATGTTTCCGAACATTCTTAATGGCAAATTAGGTCTAAAAAATCGCCATCTTACGATTCGGCTTGTCACGCCGGGGGGAATCCTTTACATATAGTATCCATATGTCTTAAATAACTTGTGAAGAGGTAAATCAATGAAACTTCGATCCAAATTTCTCGGTCTCGTGCTCGCGAGCTTGTCGCTGGCAACCACCGGCATAGCTGCGGACACCATCAAAATTGCTGTTGCGGGACCACACACGGGCGCAAACGCAGCGTTTGGCGAGCAGCAATGGAAAGGTGCCACTAAGGCCGTAGAAGAGATCAACACCAAGGGCGGTCTCCTCGGAAAGAAAGTTGAAATCGTTAAAGCTGACGATGCCTGCGAACCCAAACAAGCCGTTTCGGTCGCTAACCGCATGGTAGACCAAGAGAAAGTTATCGCCGTTGTTGGACACTTTTGTTCTTCTTCAACTATTCCGGCATCAGAAGTCTACAATGACGCTGACGTCCTAATGATTACGCCTGCTTCGACCAACCCAGCTGTGACAGATCGAGGTTTGCCAACCGTTATGCGCATGTGCGGGCGAGACGATCAACAAGGAGCTATCGCGGCGGAATTTATCGCTCACACTCTTAAAGCGAAAAATCCAGCCGTTATCCACGACAAAGACACTTACGGCAAAGGCCTTGCCGACTCAGCAAAAGCGAAGCTTGAAACCATGGGCATCAAAGCCTCTGTGTACGAAGGCTTAACCCGCGGCGAGAAAGACTTTAACGCTCTCGTGACCAAAATCAAATCTGCGAAAGCCGATGCCGTATACTTCGGCGGTCTTCACTCAGAAGCGGGCCTTCTGGTCAACCAAATGCGGAACCAAGGACTCAACATTCCTTTCGTTTCTGGCGACGGAATCGTATCTGAGGACTTCGTTACCTCTGCAGGCGGAACCAAATACGTTCAAGGCGTTTACATGACGTTTGGCGCTGATCCTCGTAAGCTGCCAGAGACCAAATCTATCGTGGATTCCTTCAAGAAAGAAGGCTACGAACCAGAAGGCTACACGCTGTACTCTTACTCCGCAATCCAAGCTATCGCTCAAGCCGTCGAAGGTACAAAGACCACAAAAGGCAAGGACCTTGCCGATTGGCTTCGCAAGAACGGCGCAAAGACAATCATGGGCACCAAGCAATGGGATAAAAAAGGTGACCTGAAGGTCGCTGATTACGTGATGTATCAGTGGGATAAAAACGGGAAACACCACGAACTTTAATAATGAAATTTCTTTTTAAAAAGAGTAGGCTCCGATTTCTCGGAGCCTTTTTTTTTCGCTTTATTTCGGGTAATTACGGCAGTGGATTTCTCGGTTTTAGGTCAGCAACTCATAAACGGGATGGTTCTCGGCACCACCTATGGTTTGATCGCTATTGGTTATACCATGGTGTACGGCATTATCGGCATGATCAACTTCGCCCACGGCGAAGTTTACATGATCTCAGCTTATCTTACGGCTATTGTCCTCTCTGTGCTCGGCTTTCTGGGCATTTCGTGGATTCCCCTTCTCTTGTTTCTCACGTTGATTTTTGTCATCCTGATCACCGGCCTCTACGGATGGGCGATCGAACGCATTGCCTACAGACCGCTGCGAAATTCAGCGCGCTTGTCTCCGCTTATCTCGGCAATCGGTATGTCGCTTGTGCTCCAAAACTATATCGCGATCAGCCAAGGGGCGCGTAACCAGGCCGTACCTTCGCTAGTTGAGGGCGCCTTTCGATTTGGCTCCGAGACGCATTTTGTCCAAATTACCTACGTTCAAGCGTTGATCATCGTTATTTCTATCATTTCGATGGTTGGTTTGACGCTCTTTATCAAGAAAAGCCCCTTAGGCAGAGCCTGTCGCGCGACGCAACAAGATCGGTTGATGGCGCAAATTTTGGGGGTCAATACAGACCTCGTTATCTCCTCTGTTTTTGTCATTGGAGCCGTGATGGCTGCAATTGCCGGAGTCTTGATTACGTTCAACTACGGTTCGTTCGACTTTTTCATCGGTTTCAAGACCGGCGTAAAGGCATTTACAGGGGCGGTCTTGGGCGGCATTGGCTCGCTTCCGGGCGCGCTGCTCGGTGGGTTCCTCCTTGGACTCTGCGAATCCTTGTTCTCAGGATTTGTGAACTCGGACTACAAAGATGTCTTTGCCTTTAGCGTTCTCGTCGTCGTTCTCATCTTCAAGCCCAGCGGCTTGCTTGGACGTCCAGAAGTCGAGAAGGTCTGATGTCAAAACTTTATTCTCCGAAAGACATCATACTCGACGCTGTGTTCACCGGCCTCGTTTCCTTAATCCTGTTTGGGCCGATAACGGGTATGGTACTTAACGGCTACGATTTCGACCTGCATCCCATGCGTCCCATAGGGATCGCGCTCATCGTCACCGTGGGACGGTTCCTTTCTATCCTTGCAATGAAGCATTATTTTAAGAACCGGCCCATAAAGCCTAAGAAGCCTGGGATTGACTTCGACCGCATGAGCCTTCCCGTCAAGATCGGTGGTGTGGTGCTCATTGCGGTCATCGCCCTTGCGCTACCTTTTTTCTTGAGCAAGTACTGGACGTCGACCCTTATTCTCGCCCTCATTTATGTGCTTCTTGGTTTAGGTCTTAATATTGTTGTGGGTCTTGCGGGACTTCTTGACCTTGGCTACGTCGCTTTTTACGCGGTTGGAGCTTACGGATATGCGCTTGGCAACCAGTATCTCGGCATTAACTTTTGGGAAGCCATCATCTTCGGCGCAGCCTTGGCTGCTATCCTGGGGACGCTTCTCGGGTTCCCCGTATTGCGCATGCACGGCGACTATCTTGCTATCGTAACTTTGGGTTTCGGCGAGATCATCTTTCTCGTGTTGACCAACTGGGTGGATTTTACGGGCGGACCTAACGGGGCGAGCGCTCCTTTTCCCTCGTTCTTCGGTCTTGAGTTCAAGAGAACGGCATCCGAGGGTGCGCGAACTTTTCACGAAACTTTTGGCTTCGAATATTCCCCCGACCAAAAATATATTTTTATTTACCTGTCTCTGGCAGTCGTTGTCGCTCTTGTCACATACTTTGCGGTTCGGCTAAAACGCATGCCGTCCGGACGTGCGTGGGAAGCCTTGCGAGAGGATGAAATCGCCTGTCGATCCCTCGGCATCAATCACGTGAAGGTCAAACTATCGGCATTCGCCCTCGGTGCAATGATTGGCGGCGTCGCGGGGACATTCTTCGCCGGCTATCAAGGTTTCATCAATCCTTCCTCGTTCAACTTTTTCGAATCGGCACTTATTCTTGCGATCGTGGTCCTTGGCGGTATGGGCTCCATACCCGGCGTTATGCTTGCCGCCGTCATCCTTACGATCTTGCCTGAGTTTTTGCGCGGATTTTCTGAATACAGGATGATCATGTTCGGACTTCTCATGGTCATCATGATGATATGGCGACCCGAAGGCCTTATTCGAGGAAGAAGAAGGGTCTTTCAACTCAATCAATAAGAATTATGCAAACGATTTTGGACGTAAAAAATTTGTCGGTGAGTTTTGGCGGGATCAAAGCCCTGCAGGACATTACGTTCGACGTTCCCAAAGAATCTATTACGGCCATTATCGGGCCGAACGGAGCGGGAAAAACCACCGTCTTTAACTGCCTGACGGGCTTTTATAGGGCAAGCGGCGGCGCTCTGACGTTTCATGGCGACGGCAAGGCGCACAACCTGATCGAACTCTTAGGCGAGAAACTCCGGTTCTCTGATTTGGGGCGTTTGGATAAGCTGCCGCGCAAGTTCTATTACAAGTTTTTTGGCGGCAGCTTTAGAATCGCTGAACTCGGTGTGGCCAGAACCTTTCAAAACATTCGTTTGTTCAAACAAATGAGCGTGTTGGAAAATCTCTTGGTTGCTCAACATAAACTTGTCAATCGCAACCTGATCAGCGGCCTGATTCTTACGCCTGGCTACCGTGCTGCGGAAAAGAAAGCGATCGAACACGCCTGCTATTGGCTTGATCTCGTCGGTCTTCGAGGAGAAGCCAACCGAACCGCAGGTGAACTTCCCTACGGTCATCAAAGACGTCTCGAAATCGCGCGAGCGATGTGCACTAACGCGAAACTTCTTTGTTTGGACGAACCAGCTGCAGGCCTCAACCACGAGGAAACCCGATCCTTGGCTCAGCTCATTCTCAGGCTTAGAAAGGATCATAAAATCACGGTTCTGGTCATCGAGCACGACATGGCTCTGGTCATGAATATCTCCGACAAGATCGTCGTTCTTGATCGAGGTGAAGTCATCGCAATTGGAAAACCCGCGGAAATACAAACCAACAAGAAAGTGCTCGCCGCTTATCTTGGAGAAGAGGCTTAATTGGACACAAGTAGCGCCTTGCTGAACATAAAGAACGTGGACGCGGCCTACGGAGCGATTAAGGCTCTTCACGGCGTTTCGTTACATATCGGCAAAGGCGAGATCGTCACCCTTATCGGCGCGAACGGGGCCGGCAAATCGACCTTACTGATGTCTATTTTTGGCAACCCGCGCATCTCAGCGGGCGAGATCGAATTCGAAGGCAAAGCGATTTCGAGCCATCCGCCTCATAAGATTTCCAAGCTCGGCATCGCGCTCGTTCCGGAAGGACGCCGCGTTTTTCCAAAAATGACCGTTGAAGAAAACCTCGCCATGGGAGCCATTGCTTCGAACGACAAGGAAGCCAAGAAGAACAATCTGGATCGGATCTACGCGATGTTCCCAAGGCTCTTTGAACGGAAAGCTCAAAATGCTGGAACAATGTCGGGGGGCGAACAACAAATGCTCGCCATTGGCAGAGCGCTCATGAGCCAACCGAAACTATTGCTTTTGGACGAACCCAGCCTCGGCCTCGCGCCGATCATCGTAAAGCAAATATTCCGCACCCTCGAGCAAATCTGCTCGGACGGCACAACGATATTCCTCGTGGAGCAAAACGCCTCCAAAGCCTTGAGCCTCGCAAGTCGCGGATATGTCATGGTGAACGGGGAAATCAAACTGACGGGAACAGGCAAAGAACTCCTGTCGGACCCTGAAGTGCGTAAAGCTTATCTTGGGGAACATTAAACAAACGCGCTGTCGCCGCCTGTTTGAATGACGATCTTGCCTTCTTCTTCGAGTTTTCTGGTGATTTGAACAATTTCGTATTGAGCGGCTTCCACGTCCGCGAGTTTGACCGCGCCCATCGCTTCCATATCTTCTTTGAGACGTTTTGCGGCACGCTCCGACATGTTTTTGAAAACGAGCTCGGTGACATTCTCGGATGCGGTTTTGAGGGCGAGCATCCATCTTTCGTTCTTAACGTTCTTAATGATCTCCTGGATACCGCGATCGTCAATTTTCGCCAAGTCGTCAAAGACAAACATGAGCTGACGAATCTGTTCGGCAAGGTCGGGGTCACGTTCTTCGAGGTTATCGAGGATCTGTTCTTCAGTAGCCTTATCGATAAGGTTAAGCATTTCCGCGATTGGTTCAACGCCACCGATCTTCTGACTCGAGATAGAGCCCATGGCCTGAATCTCGTTTCTGAGAACGTCGTCAATCTCGTCGATAATCTCGGGCGCCACGGCGTCCAAATTAGCGATGCGGAGAATGATTTCCGTGTGCAGAGCCTCAGGTAAGAGCTTCAAAACCTCGCCGCATTTCTGCGCTTCGAGGTGAGCTAAAATTAACGCTATAGTCTGCGGGTGCTCATTGCGAATAAAGTTGGTTAGAGTTCGCGGATCGATCAGTTCCAAGGAGTCGAGGTTTGCGGACGAACCCAGAGCAAGTTGTTCGATGAGGTCGTCAGCCTCACCGCCTTTAAACGCGCTGCCGATAACTTTCTTCGTGAAGTCGTTGCCGCCGTAAAAGAACTTTCGGTTCTCTTGGAGAATTTGGTAGAATTCGAGCATCACCGAGTCGATCACGTCTTGCTCGAGGCGACCGAGACGACTCATGGCCGCACCGATCCGCTTGATCTCAAACTCCGTCATGTTTTTGAAGATCTCGGCGGAGATGTCTTCCCCAAACGACAGAAGCAATATGGCAGCTTTCTGGGCACCACTGTATTTGTTGGTTGAAGCCACGGATTACCTCAAGTTGGGATGAATGAGCTCTATAGATATTTTACAAAACCTTGACGCACTTAGAAAGGCGGGGGTCGCAACTTTGTCACCAGGGTTTCCCCAAAGCACAAATCCGAAGTGGTTCGCGCGTTATTACCGCATCATAGCCAAGAAACGCCTTCCTTTGTCCTGCCCTATTTGGCAAAGTAAAGGGAGAATGTAGCGTCAAAGAACTGACGCAGATAGGGGAAACAATACTGGGACTCATGTCACCGTTTCATCAAGTCACGAAGCTGCGTCGCGCGCTTTACAAGCTCCGTCTCCTTAATGCGCACTCCCTTCCCGGTAAGACCATTTCAGTGGGCAATATAGCATCCGGCGGTACCGGCAAAACCCCGGTTGTGATCCGCATTGCGCAGTTTCTCAAAGACAGCGGCCAACGTCCTGTAATACTGACACGGGGTTATCGCTCACATCTCGAGAAGAATGACTGCCTGGTTATGGTAGGCGATAAGACGACGCTTCCCCCTACTCGATCAGGACAAGTGTTTGCCGACGAAGCAAAGATGATGGCTGTCTCTCTTCTTGACGTGCCGGTAATCGTGGGCGCAAATCGATGGACTGCAGCCCAAAGATACTTGACGGCGAACTCAGCTCCGACGCACTGGATTCTCGACGACGGATTTCAACATTTCCGCCTGACGCGCGACCTCGATGTCGTTCTCCTCGACGCGAAACATCCCTTTGGCCAAGGTTGGCAGTGGCCTCCCAACATACTGCGCGAACCGCCGTCCGCTCTCAATCGCGCCGACATCGTTCTTGTCACTCGCTACGCTCCCTCCTCGCCGCCCAAATCTCTGGAGGGTTTTCTTAAGCGCATGAACGTGCCGTTCCTCGGAGTTGAATTCGAACAGACAGCGCTCGAGCAAATCTCCGGCCCTCCAAAAAAACAGGCCGAAATGACGCATCCCGGAGTTGTCTCCGCAATCGCCAACCCAAAGAGGCTTATCGCCTATATCCACGCGGAGAATCTCAACCCAGCCGCGACTTTCATCAAATCTGACCACAGCCGTTTCACCTTCGATGAAGTCCATGCGTTCGCGAAGAAATGCGACAGCATCATCACGACGCCAAAGGACTATTGGCGCGATCCAAGCGTATTTCATGGCCACGGGGCGCCTGTTTTCACGACTTCCACACACCCCGTATTGGACAATGGAACGCTGAAGGATATTCTTCGTCCTGTGTTGTGACAGGCAGTCATCCCGAGTCATCCTGAACGGCGCGACCCCTTAATTGAACGCGGAAGCGCGGAATAGTGAAAACGCAGAAGGTATCGTCCGACAGGTTGGATCGAAGCGAAGGATCTCATCCTCCCACAAGTTGACAGACCCCCAACCACTCTCCGATAATGACATATCGATCCTTTATCAGAACGAGGAGTCACTATGAGGTATATCCTTCTACTCTTAACGGCCTTGGTATCTCTTCCTGCCGCGGCACAATACAACACGTCACCGCCTACGGGCGGCACCATCAGCGGCGGCGCCGAAGACCCACCCATGGGCAACGGCGCTCCGACATATGGCCCACAGCCGAGCAGCGGCGATTGGGGCCGAGTCGGTCCAACGTTCTCCATTGGATCGCCCTTTATCAAAGCCGCCAGTTTGGATTTCTTTTTCGGCAAGAAAGTGAGCGCCGGCATGAGTTATGGCGGGGGCGGAGCTGATATCGGCGACGTGTCCATCAAGGTTTCCAACTGGGACCTACGAACGCGTTGGCATCCCTTTGGCGGAAGTTTTTTCTTTGGCGTTGCTTATGGTCATCAAAAGTTCTCCGCAAAGACACTCCAAACCTTTCAAGGTGAAATGGTCGGAGACCAAGGCCGATCGTTGCCGATGGAGTTGCAACTCGACGTGGATATTGAGTATCTTACACCCCATCTCGGTTGGTTTGCGGTATGGAACAGCGGTTTCACATTGGGGTTCGAAGTAGGTTATCAGAAGGCGCTTTCTTCCGATTCGGATTTTAACACTGGTTACGTATTCCTCAATGAATCCGAAGAGGAGCAAGTTACGACTTCCGAGAAGTACAAGAAAGAAAAGAAGGACATGGAAGACACCGCCGAGGCCTTTGGCGAAAAGGGCATTCCCTACATCAACCTAATTCGCCTCGGTTGGTTATTTTAATGGGTAGCGCGAAGCGCCTTGCTAGTGCGAGGCGCGCTTCTGTCATCTCTATTACTTCACTTCAATTAAACGTCCGGTGATCTTGATCTCTTCTTTCTCAGGATCGCCGCCTTCTTTGAGCCAAGTCAAATTCAGCTTCCCTGAAGAGTTGGCGGGATACATTGCGCGAACGCGGAAAAGCTCGCCTTCGTTGTTGGAATTGTGGGCAAATACAAAGGTCTCTTCAACGCCTTCGTAAATCAACCTTCCGCTCAGCGAAAACGCGTAATGGTTATCGAGCGCGTCTGGAGAGACAGCGATCGTAATGTCATCGAACTTGTACGGTATAGAGATGGTCGCGACCGAACCGTCTTCATTGAAAACACATTCGCCTTCAACCGCGGTGTGGCGAAACGTTTCCGGTCTGATCAAGGTGATTCTAGGTCCTTCAGCCGGAGAAGGAGGTCCTTGCATGATAGGCCATGCAAAAAAGCACTTCTGAATCTCTGAATCGTCTCTCACCTCAATCGTTTTGCTCATGAGGCCGCTTCTGAGTTCATCTCTCGACAAAACGTCTTGTGATGTATGGGATCCGTCGGCGTAGTAAATGACGACCTTCAAGTAGGCAGTATGCTCTTTTGCTATATAAGCTGGTGAATCGAGAACAAAATCCACTGGTCTCGAAAAACTTGGACTTGCGAGTCCGAAGGCCAACAAAGCCGGACTTAACGCTTTCAAAATTCTTTTCATAGTTTGATATCCCCCGTTAAATTTGGCGGATTCTAATAGAATTATGAGAAAGTCGCAACAAATTCTAATGAAGCCTGCTCCGACGCAGGTTTTTCTATCCGTCACCAAGGAATGCCATCCAACTATTTGAATTTAATGATAAAATAAAACCAAACAAAGAGGAGTTTTAGGTGCTGGGGACCCGATTCATCCTTTCCCTATGTATCGTTCCGTTACTTCCGTCGTGCCCATCGCGGTGCGACGACGACGATCGCGCCTGTCTTACCGACCAGCAGTTGGATAATCCGGTCCGAAATATGCCTTTCTGGCAGGAAGCGTTTGCCCGACCACCTGAGGACAGGATAGCAATCGCCCCGCCAGTATTGACCGAATATATCAGTCTCGCCAACAAGAAGAACGGATATCCGCAAAGGCCCATTCCGGCCATCCCTGACGTTGCCTTCCTTCAAGATGTTCGTGAAGCTTATTCGGAGATTCCCTCCAACGTTCGCAATCTGTTGGGACAAAAACTTGCGGGCATTTATCTCATCCACAATCTCGGGGGAAGCGCATATACGGATTACATCTATGACCCCGACGGCAATCCCGTCGCAGCTTTCATCGTCCTCGATGCGAAGGTGTTAGGCGACAAAACGGCAAACGAGTGGGCATCGTGGAAGGAAGAAACCCCCTTCCAAACGGACGATCGCGTCAGGATCGAGACAACCATAGCAGACGCCCATTCCAACAATCGAAAGAGCACGATACAATTTCTTCTTCTCCACGAGATCGGACATGTCGTATCTATCTCGGCTCATGTTCATCCCCGCTGGGACCTGGAAGTTCCAGAGATTAAAGACGCGCAGAAATATGAGTTCTTCGCCTCGTCCTGGATTGTGGGCGCCAAAGATTTCTCGTCGCTTTTCGACAAAAGCTATTTCCCAGAACGGTCAAACGTCGTGTACTACTTCGGAGCAAAACTGCCGAAATCGGAAGCAGTCAATATATACTCCCACCTCGAAAAAACCAATTTCCCGACCCTCTATGCAACGACGAACGCCTTCGACGACTGGGGCGACTCTTTCGGCACCTATGTGCACAGCGTCGTCATGAAAAAACCGTTCAAAATCACCATCACCAAAGACGGCAAAATCGAAAAAGTCTTCGAGCTTTGCTGGGGTACTCCTCGCTGCGCTGCCAAGGAAAGGATTATTAGGGGAATTCTGCAAAACGCCTCTTAACGGTCTATATTACGATATTGAGCAGCCTATGTTGCTTGCGCCCGACCCTTTCAGCGTTTCCCAAACCTCAACGTTTCCGCGATCTCTTAATTGAACGCGGAAGCGCGGAATAAAGGAAACGCAGAAGGAATTGTCCGACAGGTTGGAGCGAAGCGAAGAATCTACTGAATTTCTATCGTAGGTTCGAGAGCTTCGAATTCTTCCGTCTCTCGCTGATTATTCCTCAAACTCCACTGCAAGCTAACAGTCCGGGATATAGCCCCCGGAGTCAAGACATGAACCCGCCACTCGGTCGATCGGTGCGGAGTGTAAAACGTAAACGGACTACTGAGGTGGGGATAGTTCATTTTACCAATGAGCAGGACAGCATCGCGATTTTCAAAAGCTTCCGCCGCCACTTTGATGGTGACGTCATCAAAATTACCACCGAGTTTCAGAAAGGCAACAGATCCAGTTTCGTTCCAGGAGCAAGAACCCTTTTGAGCAGGCGGATTCGAAACTGTCAGCAACGGTATGTGAGGCTCGATCGAAAGATGGGGCTTGTCAGCAATTATCCAGGAAAACGAACACGCCGCAAGTTCTTCATCGTCATAAACATTAAACTGTTTCGAAACAACTCCTTCCCTTAGCTCTTCGCGGGAAAAAAGAGTTTGAGCAACAACCTGACCACTGGCATAGCGCAATCCCAACGTGATCGAGGTCGAATGATACTTCACCATATACTCAGGAGCATCTAAAACAACTTCAATCGTTCTCGCCAAACCTACGCTAGCGAAACCCAGCAAACCCAAGGCTAGAAAAATAGTTGTCGTCATTCGCTTCATGGTGTCTTCCTACTTAAGAGATTTGGAGACTCTAATTAACCTCGCGCCTGATAGCAAGCTCCCGTTAAACACAACCTGCGCTGGAGCGGGATTTGGCCGCTAGCCCAACATCATATTACCGTATAGTGACTGACTTTTTCATCAGGGTCCGATCTAGCCCTTGTCGTCTATTTATTCTCGAATTTCTGTTTCAGGAAAAGCTTTAGACCCGGTAGGAACCCTAACGAAAGCAACTTGACCATACTTTGTAGGGCGCATAACCTCTATAGAGCGCAACTGCAGAAGAAACGGGAGGGCCTGGATGGCCACAAAGAGCTACCAAAAGAGCGCCGGATTTTATGACTTAATTTATTCCGGTAAAGATTACGGGACAGAGACTGCGCGGGTGTGTGAGATCATCAAGCAGTACGCACCCCATGCGAAGACCGTTCTGGACGTAGCATGCGGAACGGGGGAGCATGCAAAATTCTTGGCAAAGGACTTCTCGATCACCGGCATTGACCTTGAGCCGAAGTTTATCCCTATCGCGCAGTCAAAAGTTCCATCCGGTAAATTTTCTTGTGCAGATATGGTTTCATTTGATTTGAGAGAAAAATTCGACGTCGTGCTTTGCTTGTTTTCAGCAATCGGTTTCGTTAGGACCAAGGATGGACTTCAACGAACTATCGGTCGTTTTAAAGCGCACTTAAAGCCAGGGGGCATCATCATTGCCGAACCCTGGATTGAGCCGAGCGAATATAATCCTGGCTACATGATCATGAAGACCTATGAAAACGCTGGAACGAAAATATGTCGAATGGGCGTCTCGGGCGTCAAAGACGGTATGTCGGCCATGACGGAACACTTTCTTGTCGCAACGCCTTCCGGCGTAGAGTATTTCACAGAGGATTTGGAGATGGGCCTATTCACCAGGCCCGAAATGTTGCAGGCCTTCACAGACCATGGACTCAAGGTCGATTTTGACGAGAAAGGTCTGATCGGGCGGGGGCTCTATATCGCACGGTGAACCTGCACCAGAGCAGGTTTTAGTAGCGGATGACGGGGGAGTCGGGTTTGATTTTTCCTTCGGAGCTGAGTTTTTCCAACGCAAGATTTATGTCGGCGCTACTATTGAGTTTGATAAGGATAAATGGACGCTGGTTTTCGTCAACAAGAGAGACGATAACTTTTCTTTCCTCTTTCAACACTTTAAGGTGTGGACTTATAGCCTTGAACTGATGTGAGAGTTTCTCAACCTGTTCGTAATCTTTTTCCAGGAAGAGAACGACCAAAGGAGCGGATGAGTCGCCGCCCTGATAACCGTCAAGAGAACTTCTCCCAATTTCTCGGATACGGAAGTATTTTTGAGCAGCGGGCCGAAAGTTTGTCATATGCACTTTATCGGACAGAAGTTTTATTTCGTCAAAAATTGAGGTGTAGTCCAGGAGAGTGTCGCCCAAGCGCCTTTCGAATGAGACGATCATTCGGTCAATCAGTGCCTGATCCATTCTTTTGCCAGATTCGATGTATGGCTCAATCACGGGGTATATCTCCTTGGCATAGGCGTCGATAATAGGATGTCCGTACCACTTCCCTTCAAGCATCTTCCCCGTCGCTTTCTTGAACGCCCATACATTCCCTACGACCGTAGCGACCGCTTCGTTGGCATATCGATAAGCGAGCCCGGCAAATTTAGAGGTTGAGTTTTTGAAGTACTTATCGATTTTATTTTGAAATTCCGCGGGCTGCGCGCGAAAGATCGAGTGAGACATCTCGTGAAAGGCAACACCAAATACATCTGCTACCTTGCCCGGATCGGCTGGCCTTCCGACAAGTACAGCGACCGACTCTACCGTCTCCGTAGACTCTCCTGGCGCTTCGCCCTTAGTTCCAGGAATCGGATAAAGGGACACTACAAACGGGGTTTCACTTGGCCATTCTGCTCCGTAGAACGCCTTAGTCTTGTCATACATTGCATTAACGTTCACCCTCCGTGCCAACTCCTTTACTTTTGTTTCATATTCCAGAAGTCCTTTGGTACTTGGGTTCCAGACGAGTTCGTCGTAAATTGGCTCTATTATAGCCAAGGCATTGAATAGTCTTTTATGAAGGGAAAGAGGTAAAAGGCCCTCTGTACGTTGACTAAGGTCCTTTAAATCTTTTGAATAAGTTGCCTGAATGAGAAATATAGAACCAAGGCTTTGATCCATGAAGCGCTTTGCAGGGTATTCGTCAAACTCCCAGCTCTTACGAAAGACTTTGGCGACCTCGGCAAACTCCGAAATTGCTGCTTTGGTTGGAGCGTCATTGAATTTACTTTGGTCAAAGTAGTCTTTCAAGGTCTGAGATCGGTGGGGGTTCCCGCTTATCGTTTGGGCAAAATTGAACAACGCATAGACCTTCCCTGTTTGGAAGACAACTTGCTGCGAAAAGCTGACGCCACTCCATGCGACAACGGCAATAGTGAAGAACAGACGAAGAAACATCGACACACTCCTTGTGTTGAGATGCCCTATACGCTTCGCGCTGGACGTGACGATCCCGCTCGCGCTGAACCAATCCAGCGCTAGCGCAGGATCAATTAATGCCCTGCGCCGCCGTGCGGGGTTTCGGGATGGTATTCCTTGGCGCCGACGTGGGTGTTGATCGTTTTGTGTTTGACGTTTTCGTCTTTGACGGAGTGGACGCCGCCTTGGAGTTCGGGACGGCTGACGAGGTAGTCCTTGGTGTAGATCCACTTTTCGGTGGCGCCGCCTGTCATGACGTACTCTGGACCGAGGCGGATGGCATCGACGGGGCAGGCTTCTTCGCAATAGCCGCAGAAGACGCAGCGTAGGATGTCGATTTCAAACCGCACCGGGTATTTTTCGATCTCGTTGTCGGGGTGCTGACCCGCTTCGATGTGGATGCATTGGGCGGGGCAGTTGGTCGCGCAGAGGAAGCATGCGGTGCAGCGCACTTGACCGTCGTCGCGGAGCGTGAGGAAGTGTTTGCCCTTAAAGCGCTCACCGTAGGTTGCCGGTTGTTCGGGCCATTGGACGGTGACGGGCTTTTCCTTGCCGAGCAATTGTTCGAAGAAAATCTTCATGGTGTGAACCATGCCGGATCTGATACTGGACATGTAACCCCAAGCCGCCGAGAAGATATTCGTGCTAGGTTTGGGAACAAATACAGGTTTTACTGCCATTTTGCTTTCCTTAAGCCATCCATTTTTGTTTAAGAACCGATACAACTTCCACTATATCACGGGCGTAAGCAGTTGGGCTTTCAAAGCTTTCGAGAAGCTCTGTTGTCTTGTTCGCGTAGTTGATGAACGAGCCCTTTTTCTCCGCAAAACCTTTCAACGGCAACATATGTGGTGCCGAGAATTTTTCCACGACGTTAGTCACCGACCAGAAGGAAACATATTTCAACTCAGAAAGACCCTTAAGCTGGGCTTCGAGATCCGGGAAACTCGATGGAATTTCGGGGCATACCACGATCACATTGGTCGCGCCGGACTGCGCGAGCATGTCGAACTGATCTTTAGCGGTCCAGTTGAGATTGTATTTTTTCGCAACCTGGAGCAAGCCGTTGGTGTTGGCGTTGTGGTCGCCGCGGTAAAGAATACCGTCGAAATCATCGATCTTTTCTTTGGATTGACGCCACTGATAGACCTTCTTGATCCCAAGGTCGTTGGTCGCGAACTGGAATAACGCTTCGTATTCTTGCGTTGTGTACTGCGGCGTCACAAGAAGAGCCCAGTTGTCCGCCTTCGTTGCCTTCAGTTCGGCGACGAGAGCGTCTGTCGCGGCGTCGACGGTCGTTGCCTTGCCGTTGACCTTTGGGAATATAAGGCGATTTTCCTTGTTGAGGTGTTTGTATGTTTTGCGGCCGACGTCGCACATCCACTCGCCGTTGATTTCCGACGACCGAGGTTTGAGTCGGAAGTAGCGCTTCGCTTGCGGCTTAGCGTGCACGTCGACCTGACAGCCTGTTGAACATCCCGGACACGTCGTAGCCTTTTCCTTGAGGAACCACACGCGTTGCTTGAAGCGGAAGTCCTTCGACGTAAACGCGCCGACGGGACAAATGTCCACGAGGTTGTCGGTATAGTTGTGCTCGATTTTCTTGTCGGGATAAGTGCCGATGATGGACCTGTCGCCCCGCTCGAAAATTCCAAGAGCGTCAGTCTTTGTGACTTCGGCTTCGAATCTCACACAGCGAGAACAAAGGATGCATCGCTCGGTGTCGAGGACGAGATCGCCTCCGACTTCCAGAGCTTTTGGCTTTAGAACCTTAGGACGGGTCATCTCGCTGTCGTATTTGCCGACTTCCATGTAATAGTTTTGCAATTCGCATTCGCCGGCTTGGTCGCAGATCGGGCAATCCAAAGGATGGTTGATAAGATGGAACTCGAGGGCCCACTTGTGCGCTTCTTTTGACTTGCTGGAGTCGGTACGAATTTTCATCCCTTCCGCCACTTGCAAGTTGCAAGCTATTTCCAACTTCGGCCGACCTTCGACTTCTACCATGCAGAAGCGACATACGCCTGCAATCGACAGTCCGGGATGCCAGCAGAAATGGGGAATGGAGACGTTCTCCTTCTTCGCCACCTGCATAACCGTCATACCCTTCTTGCAGGCAACGGTCTTGCCATTGAGTTCAATATTCACTACGTCACTTGTCGCGTCAGCCACTTTATTGTTACCTCGCTTTTAGGTATTCTTTGATTTCGTTGCCAAACTTCTTAACAATAGACATTGTCGGCATCGCCGCCGCATCAGACAACGCGCAGATCGTCTTGCCGCCCATATTTTGCGCTATTGTAAAGAGCATATCCACGTCGTGGTCGCTCGCTGTTCGCTGTTTTACGCCCATCATAATGTTCGCTAACCATCCGGTCCCTTCGCGACAAGGCGTGCATTGGCCGCAGCTTTCATGCGCGAAGAAATCTGCTATCACTTTGAGAAGCTCAACCATCGACTGGTCTTTCGGAATGATCATGACAGCGCCGGATCCCAACATGCTTCCTTTACCCGCGATCGCTTCGTAGTCCATCGTCAGACCGGACAGCTCTTCAGGAAGAAGAATCGGCGCGGAAGCGCCTCCGGGGATGCATGCCTTGAGTTCTTTGCCCGGCAACATTCCGCCGACGTCCTCATTGAGGAAACGCTCAAACGGATACCCAAGCGGCAATTCGTAGACACCGGGTTTTTTCACGGGCCCCGAAATACAAAACAGTTTCGTGCCGGGACTCTTCTCAGTGCCGATGGCTTTGTATGCTTCTGGACCGTTGTTGATGATCCACGGAACTGCTGCAAGCGTCTCGGTGTTATTGACGATAGTTGGGCGGTTGAGGTAACCCGAAATAGCCGGAAACGGCGGTTTTACCTTCGGCTGGCCTTTCTTGCCCTCGAGCGAAGAAATGAGGCCCGTCTCCTCGCCGCAGATGTAAGCTCCCGCGCCCGCATAATGATCAAGATCAAACGAATACCCCGAACCTAGGATGTTTTTCCCGAGGTAGCCCGCTTCGTAAGCTTCCTTAATAGCCGTTTCAAGCCATTCGATTTCTTCGTAAAACTCGCAACGGGTGTAGATATAACCTTTGTTGGCGCCCATCGCAAAACCCGCGATGATCATTCCTTCGACGAGCATGTGTGGACTCAGTTCGCAAATATAGCGATCCTTGAAAGTTCCCGGCTCGCCTTCGTCATTATTGCACAGAAGATATTTCGGCCCCGTATCGTTCTTGGGAACAAAGCTCCATTTTAGACCGGTGGGAAAGCCCGCGCCACCGCGCCCCCTGAGGCCCGACGCTTTGACAGTGTCGATTATTTCCGCCGGCGTCTTTTTCAGCGCTTTCTCGACCGCCGAGTAACCACCGTGCTGCTTGTAGCAGGAGATGGTACGACTGTTAGGAATTCCTTCAAATTGGGTGAGTATCTTGACCTTTTCGAGCGTATTTCCCATGTTCAGCTATTTCCTTAGATGTATTTACTCAGAATCTGATCAACGTTATCAGCGGTCACTTTTAGGTATCTATCTTTATTCACCAGCATCGCCGGTGCGCCGTCGCAAACGCCCAAGCACGGAACTCCTTGCAGGCTCAGTACTTGTTCGCCCTTCTGCGCGTTAACGGCGTTTACTTTTTCTTTGATTTTCTCCATCGCAGGTTTCGCCCCCATCATGCAGCACACGATATTGTCACAAAATAGAATCGTGTGTTTTGCCGGCTTTTGCTGACGATACATGCTGTAGAAGGTCAACACCTCCCGCACATGCACTTCGGGCAAATCAAATTCCCGGTCGAGCGTTTGGACCTGCTCGCCGCTAATCCAACCACACTCGTCTTGAATCGCGTGAAGAATAGGCAGAATTGCCGATCTTCGCGTTTCATAGCGCGTCAAATATCCGTTTATTTTTTCCTTAAGTGCTGGTGAAAAACTCATGTCCTCTCCGATTACCTGTCAAGTTCGCCCGCGATAATGTTAATGCTGCTCAAAGCCGCCACCGCGTCGGCGATTAGAGATCCTTCTACCATCTCCGAGAAGGCTTGAAAAATTGCAAAGCAAGGTGGTCGACACTTCACGCGATAAGGCGTACCACTGCCGTCACTCACCACATAGAAGCCTAGCTCACCGTTGCTCCCTTCGGATGCACAATAAATTTCGGACGGCGGAACTTTGACGCCGTGAATAACCAACATGAATTGATTCATGAGACCTTCGATATTTCCGTAAACGTCCTGCTTGTCCGGCAACGTGATAGTGGGATCCTTAACGGAAATGGGTCCTTCTGGAATATTGTCGAGCGCCTGCTCGATGATCTTGCAGCTTTCCAATATCTCATCCATGCGTACCATGAATCGGTCATAGACGTCGCCACGATGGCCCACAGGGATATCGAACTTGAAGTTTTCATAACCGTCATAGGGGGCATCCACGCGAAGATCTCGGGGCACCCCGGACGCACGCAAACAGGGACCCGCAAAACCCCAGTTGACCGCATTCTTACCTTCGATTTTCCCGACGTTCATCGTTCGGTCAATAAAGATCCTGTTTTTGACGAGCAAACTCGATAGGTCGTAATGCGACCTCTTGATGACCTTGAGCGTTTCTTTGGCTTGCTTAACAAAATCTTTTGGCAAGTCAAATCCTAGCCCCCCCACTCGCGCGATCGAAACGGTAAGTCGAGCTCCCGACATTTTCTCGAGAAGGTCATAAACTGCCTCGCGCGCGGAAAAACCCAACCACAGGTTGGTGAGCGCACCTAAATCCACCGCTTGGATACTGTTGCAAACAAAGTGGTCCATGATTCGGGAAAACTCGTCGAGAATAATTCGAATCGTTTTCGCTCGAGCAGGCACTTCGACGCCCAGCATCTTTTCGATGGTGCGACACCATGCGTTGTTGTTTAGGGGCGACGAAAGGTAATTCAACCGATCGGTGTAAGGAATGATTTGGTTATAGTTGTGCGTTTCGCACATTTTTTCGAAACATCGGTGAAGATAACCGATTTCGACGTCGACCTTTTCGATGGTCTCGCCCGAAAGGACCGCCATGAACCGAAGTGTTCCGTGGGTTGCCGGGTGCGCGGGACCGATGTTAATCCATACACGGTCGGAAAGATAATCGCTTTCTTCCGCCATCATTCGCTCGCGGTCTTTTTCGAACACGTGCTGAAGTGGCGTTATAAGCGGTTGGTTTCCGTCTACGGGATAGTCCTTGCGCAGCGCATGCCCAACAAAATCCTCGTGACAAAGAATACGTCTCAAGTTCGGATGGCCGTCGAATTTGATCCCAAACATGTCGAAGGTTTCACGCTCGAACCAGTTTGCCCCTTTAAATAGCGAGGTTAACGAAGGAATGCTTTCGTCTTCGCCCACCATGACCTTGACCCGGAGTCTTTGATTTTTTTCGATATTTGCGAAGTGATAAACGACGTCAAACCGCTTGTCGCGCCCTGGATAATCGACACCACAAACGTCCGCGAGAAACGGCATTGACTCTTTGATTTTCCTTGCAGTCCCGATAAGCTGAGTAGCCGAAACGATGATCGTATCTTCGTCCAGATACTTTGGAGACGGGACGTACTGAACTTTGCTGTCGAGTTGCTTTTCTATTTCCGAAACAATTGCGGATGAATATCTATCAGCTGCCCCTTGCGGCTGCGATATAGGAGTCGTCATATATAAATCCCTTTGTATTCCACTTCAGCATCTGAAAGTAATCTATTAATAAAAGAAAAATCCAAGTAAATCAAAACAATAAATTGAGAATCTGGCCTTCCCGCCCCCCGGCAAGACGGGCTTCAAAACATTTGACAAACCGGAGCGCTGAGATAGAATGCGGCACTTTTAATGAGCGAGGACTTCCCGTGACGACACTAGGACCTGAGATTGCCAAAAAATGGACGAACTACCCCTTTGGCCCGAGTCTCAGCAAAGTCATTAAGAACGTGGACTATAGCCCGCACACGAAAACTTGGGACGATAAAGCGTTAGCCGAATTTGGCGAAGACTTTATTTCAGACCTCCCGTCCGACCCGGATTGGGATTTCGACTTTTTCGCCAAATTACTTGAAGAACTTACGCTTATGAAGCTCGGCAAACCAGTGCTTCATCTTTGTCAAACTTATAAAAACTATCCCGTCGAAGAAGATTTCCGCACCCTGCTCTTTGTGGCGTCAGCCAAAATGCTTGAAAGCGATTTCGCCGGGGCAGCACAGCTCTTTATAACAGCGAACAAGTTAGAGCCCGGTGAGGCTTCTCCGGCGATTAACCTTTCCAAGATTTACTGGAAGCTCAACGATTTAGAGGCATCGCTCGACTGGGCCTACCGATCTCTTGAACTCGTTCCCAACCACGCCCATGTTTGGAAAACCGTTGCGGACATATTCCGTTCTACCGGACGGAATCTTGCGGAGCTTTATGACCACGCCGTTCGCATCAATTCCTTTATTGGAGTTTCGTTGTACGCTCATCTCGCTCTTGGCGGCGACGCTCTCAAAAAAGCGGAACTCTACGACGCGATTTACCAGAAGGGCGAAAGGGATCCGAACTTCCTTATCGACTATACGGGCACCCTTGGGGCTGCAAATCGTCTTGGCGACGTTGTCACGGTAACGACAGACGCCATCAAGAGAAATGAAAACGCCTGGCAGTTGTTTATTCATGCGGCACAGGCAAGTCTTAGCATGGGCGATGAGCCGCTCGGCATGACATTTCTAGACATAGCGAAGAAAAACGGCGCCCCTCAGGACATCGTTGCGTCGCTCGCAGACTAAGTTCAAGGAGACATGAGAATGGCCTCAAAAGTCAAAATTCAAACAGAAAAAGCCCCGCAGGCCATTGGCCCCTACTCTCAAGCCATCAAGACCGGCGATATGGTGTTTTGCTCTGGTCAAATCCCTCTTTGCCCTGAAAAGAAGGCTCTCATAACCGGCGACATTTGTGCAGAAACCCACCAAGTTTTAAAAAATCTTCGTTCCGTCCTCGAAGCCGCCGGATCCCATCTCAACAAAGTTGTTAAAACGACAATTTTTCTCAAAAACCTAGAAAATTTTTCTGAAGTTAACAAAGTCTATGCAGAATATTTTGAAGAACCATTTCCTGCTCGTTCAACGGTGGAAGTAGCCAAATTGCCGCTCAACGCGAACGTTGAAATCGAAGCCGTGGCTAAAGTTTAGATAGCATGGTCCGAAAACTTTATTAGAATAAAGACTTTATTAAAAAATTAAAGTATCTTATAATGGTAATATATCGCCAAATCACATTGGAAGTGTGCTAAACCCCGTAACTTGCGCAGGGCGCAAGCGAAACCAGGATAGGCAAAAGTGCGAAAGGGAGTTCTACAAATCGGCTTGATTGTCGCAGCATATGTTGGTTTTGGGTTATTTTCCGTAAAGAACGTCAAAGCAGGCTTCTGGGCGCCTTCCCTTAAAACAACTGTTGAGATCGACGGGATCAACTACGGCTCGTTCGATGAAATTCTCGGTCTTGAGCAATTCGACGATTCTGGTACGCCGCTCAACAAACGCGTGAGCTTCAACAAGATCACACTCAAGCGCGACTTTGTTACAGAACCTTCGCTCTACCTCTGGGCAAAAAATCGAATGGCACGAAAGGTTGACCTCAACGACATTCATCTGGTAACACAAGATGAACAAGGAAATACAGTTTCAAGACAAGTGCTAAAACTTTGTCAGCCTCTCTCCTGGAGTGTCGAAGCGAGCACGCCTGCTGTAGGTGGATTTAATGAAACGATTGACATTGCCGTACAAAAGGTTTCGACCTTCTAAGATAGTTCTTCAATATACCCTCGTTATTTTGGCAAGCACCGCCGCCTTATCCGAGTTAAGTTGTAAAGAAAGATCGGCCGCAGAATCGGCCTCGAGCATTGCGTCTTTAGAAACGACGTATGACTCCATAAAGTTATTTGCAACCCCGACAGGATCAAAACCCGCTACCGTCGCCTATGCATCGTTTAGCACGGAGTCTTGTCTCGACCCATCGGCTGAGGCTGCCTGGAATATATCCTTTTTCTCAAGCCTTGGGGCGCACGGCGCAACGGTGAGACTCGGACCGACCACGACCCCCACACTTGCAATCGACGCCCAAACAATGACACTCCCGAAGGCGCCAGAGTCGCTTGCGGTCGCCAAGACTGAGCTTTGTAAGGCTTATGCCGCCGACCAGCGAGAAACCTACGATCTTCGAGCCGTCAATACCCAACTTCAGGCTTTCTTGGCTTCCGTGGCGCCAACTTGTACGTTTTCCTGGGAAAGTCAGGGGCTCTTCTGTAAGCTCTCACAAACAAACTCCCACGTACTCGAAGAAGAACTCGGCGACATCCAAGCTCACATGCTTCGTCGCTGGACACGCCAACCCTATCTCATCACGCGACGTCTTGCCGTCACCAAGGGCCTTGCAAACTTGCTAAATGGCGGGCAGTTCGGCGAGAAAAGAACGGACTATTGCCGCATCATCGAGTCGTCGCTTCCGGAAGAATTACCCGTTTCCATGCGCACGTCGCGTTGGCAAAAGGCCGTGTGTTACGGCTCGGTTAGCGAAGCTACAGCGGTCGCAAATTTCGGGATATCCGAGGCTCTTGCGGAAATTAAGTCCCTCAAGCAACAGGTCGAGGAGAACAGCAAGCAAGGCCTGCTCACCGTTAGAATTCCGTCGGATCTCGCTCCTTCCAAGGACTTCTGGGTTACGCTCAGCCCCTTGGCCGATAAGGGAGAGATGGATGGTGAAAATGCTGGTCACCTCGCTAGCTTTTGCTGGCATCCGCTCTACCAAGAGAACGCTAACTTCTTGTACTTAGGGCGCGTAATGCACCTCATCACGGACAGTCCGACTTGCACAACTTCTACATTATCAACGCTAAAACCCGAACGCCAGATTGCAAACTACGTGATCGACAGCATCACCAGCGAAACCGAGTTTCCCATTACCAACGGAAGATCCAAGCTTCTTAGCCTCCCCTACGGAAGCTACCAGTACTCGATCCAGCCCTACAGCCCCGCCCTGGAGCCGTGGGAAGCCCCGGATCCCGCCAATGTGAAAACCGGCACAATTAATTGGGAAAAAACCCATTCGAAAGCCCAGATTAGCACTTGGTAATCAACGGCATTTCCTCTATTATCCGATGTCCCAAATGATCGGAGCACCGGGCTATGCACATTACTATTGTGAGCGGTAGTCATAGAGAGATTTCCCAAAGCATTAAGGTAGCGAAATTCTGTCAGAAAGTCCTTCTTCAACAGAATCCGTCTCACTCGGTATCTATCCTCAGTCTTGCGGAAAACCCGCTCCCACTCTGGGACGAAGGGGTGTGGGACAAGACTCCTGAATGGAAAAAGCTCTGGGGACCCATGTCGCACCAACTTGCGCAGTCGGACGCGATCGTCGTCGTCGCGCCCGAATGGTCCGGAATGTGTCCGTCGGGCCTTAAAAACCTGTTTCTTCTCTGCAGCAATGCGGAACTCGCACATAAACCCGGTCTTATTGTCGGCATCAGCAGCACGACGGGCGGGGCCTATCCTGTAAGTGAGCTCAGATCCCACAGCGGCAAGAACACGCGCCTTGTTTATATTCCCGACCATGTTATTATCCGCTACGTCGAAAAGGTCCTCGTATCGGAGTTGCCAGCATCTCCTGAGGACGAATATATAAGGTCCCGAATCGAATACTCCTTGCGCGTCCTGGTTAAGTACGGGGAAGCGCTTCGGCTTATTCGCGACGGCGACGTCATTGATTTGAAAAAATTTCCAAACGGAATGTAGGATCAACAATGCTCGATATTTTATCGGATGGATTTAAGGAAGCAAAACTTAAGCTCAAAGGCCAAGCGAGTTTAACGGAAGAAGTTATCGACGACGCCATGGGCGTCATAAGAAAAAGTTTACTCGATGCGGACGTTGAGTACGGCGTCGTTAAAGTTTTCTTAGAGCGTGTTAAAACCAAGGCAGTCGGTCAAATCGTCCAACTCAAGGCAGGAAAGGGCGACAGCAAGCGCCGCGTTTCGCCAAGCGACCATTTCACCCACATTTGCCAAACAGAACTTGAAAACCTCATGGGTCCGGTAGACAGCTCCCTGAATCTTCCGAAGAACAGGCCTGCAACGATCATGATGGTTGGATTGCAAGGTAGTGGTAAAACAACAACGACCGGTAAGCTGACGCGTTATCTTGTCGACAAACATGGTCGTAAACCGCTGCTTGTCGGAGCGGACACCTATCGGCCAGCTGCAACCGACCAACTCAAAGTCCTCGCGGATAGGGTGGGAGTTCCGTCGTTTACCATTCCAGGGGCGACTCCCGTTGAGATATGTAAAAAAGCCGTTGCCGAAGCTTATCGCCTCGACTGCGATGCGATCATATACGATACCGCGGGCCGACTCGCCATCGACGAAGTATTGATGCAAGAGCTTCGCGATATTAAGGCGGCTACAAACCCTGACAATATACTCTTTGTTTGCGACTCCATGATGGGCCAAGACGCTGTCGGTACGGCGCGCGCCTTTGACGAGAGTTTGGGTCTTGGCGGCATTATCATGACAAAACTTGACGGCGACGCGCGCGGCGGCGCTGCCTTGAGTATCAAAGAAATAACAGGAAAACCGATCAAGTTCTTGGGCATGGGCGAAGATCTTTCCAAACTCGAAGAATTCCGACCTCAAGGTCTAGCCAGCAGGATTCTCGGCATGGGCGACGTTGTCGGCCTCATGGAGGATTTCCAAAAAGTTGCTCACGAAGACCAAGAAGAACAAGCCCTGCGAATGCTTCAGGGACAATTCACCTACCGAGATTTTTACACCCAAATAGAGACCATTCAAAAAATGGGATCGCTCAAAGACGTCGTCGCCAAAATGCCGATGCAAAATATGATTCCGGCAGGCGCACAGCTGGACGACAAGGAACTTGTCAAAATTAAGGCAATCATTGACTCGATGACCAACCGGGAACGCCTGGGCATGGATTCGTTGAATCCGTCCCGCGTTAAGCGGATAGCTCGCGGCGCGGGGCGCCCCGAAAAAGACATCAACGAACTATCGCAAAAGTTTCAGGGCATGAAGAAAATGATGGGTATGCTCGGACAGAACATGGGTTTCCTCGGCAAGATCCCCGGATTGAAGCAGCTGGGACAACTTAAAAATCTTGCTCAAATGGGCAAAATGGCTGCAGCGGGCGGTATGCCCGGCATGGGCGGAATGATGAATCCCTTTGGCGGCGGCGACGTCGGCGCAGGAGGCGCGCGCAGGCCAGTGGATCGGGATAAACAACGCAAAATGCGGAAAGCTGCCAAAAAAGCCCGCAAGAAGAACAGGAAATAGGTTTTTTAAGATGACGGTAGAACCTTCGACAATTTCTTTGGGGCAGAAAAGGGTCCACGTGGAAACGTGGGGTTGCCAGATGAACGTAGCCGACAGCGAAAAGATGCTCGGACTGCTCTATAAGGAAAATTACGAACTCGCTACAAACGAATCTGAAGCCGACCTGATTATTCTCAACACCTGCCATATTCGAGAAAAAGCGACTCACAAAGTATTGAGTCGCCTGGGTAGGTTGCGCGAAGCAAAATCAAAAAACCCTTCTCTCAAGATTGCGGTCACCGGGTGCGTTGCACAGGCCGAGGGCAAGAAGCTCCTCGAACGCAGCGACCTTATCGATATTCTCATAGGGCCAGGCAAGATTGACGATCTGCCTGCAATCCTTAAATCACAGCAAGACCAAGGCTCAAAGAGCATGGCGTTAGGCTTTAACAAGGAACCTGCTCCCGAAATGGCCGTTGCCGCGAACCCAACGCTGACGGGAAAATCCGAGGTCACCCGCTATATCAATATCAACCAAGGCTGCAATAATTTTTGCACCTTTTGCGTCGTGCCCTATACCCGCGGCCGCGAGATATCACGTTTGCCGAGAGACATTATCGCTGAGGTTGAATCAGCGGTGGCCCAAGGGGCACGCGAAGTCACGCTGCTGGGGCAAAACGTCAACAGCTATGGCCTCGATCTCGTCGAACAACACGATCAGGTTGGCGATGGTCCGTTCGTGAGCCTTCTGCAAGGCGTGAGCGCTGTCAAAGGTCTTGATAGACTGCGCTTCACAACCTCCAATCCACATGACTTCACAAAACCCCTGGCGGACCTATTCTTTACTGAATCGAAACTTGGTTCTTATCTTCATCTTCCTGTCCAGAGCGGCAATGACGAAGTGCTTGCGCGCATGCGGCGCAAGGTGACTCGTGAAGAATTTTTGACGCGCGTGGGCTGGCTGAGGGATCGCGACCCGAACTTTGCTCTCTCCACGGACCTCATAGTCGGCTTCCCTGGCGAAACAGAAGCTCAATTTGAAGACACCCTTTCGTTGGTGGAGCAGGTTCGCTTCTCCTTTATCTTCGCATTCAAATACTCGCCGCGGAAACATACCGCTGCGGCAAAATTCAGAGATCAACTGAGCGAAGAAGATAAGTCGCGTCGCCTTCACTTGCTCAATAAGCTGCAGGATAAGATTACTATCGAGCTCAACGTGGCGCAGATCGGAAAAGAGGTCGAAGTCCTCTGCCATTACCGGAGCCAGAAAGACCCCGGCTGCTACTATAGTCGAACCCCAGACTTCCGATTGGTTCGCATGAATAGCGATAGGAATTTGGTGGGACAAAAAGTCATGGTAAAAATCGTGGACGGGAACAAAACTGCGCTCGTCGGCGACGTTTTATCTGTTTGATTTAGAAACCTGCCATGCGTAGAACGCATACCCTAACAAACCAATAATCAACAATGCGCCAAATACCAGATAAAGAGTGTTAAACACGCTTACTTCTCCTTGCCTTTGAAAAACGCGTAGAAACTGACCTTGATTTCACTTTGTTTGGGATGGTTCGTTACCAGAACGACATCACCATAAACATTGCCGACAATATCTCCCCGGTTTTGGAGTTCAACAACAATGTTCTTCTGCTTCTTGCCCTCTCCGTTAAGCGATACGCTAACATATCGCCCCGGCTGATCAACGGCTTTATCGTTAATCCGAAGATTCGTCTTCGTGCTGCTTACCGCAAAATCCCGGTCGGCGCTTATTTTGATGGCTTTCGTTTCTCGATCGGCGGTCGATACGGCGCCAAATTCGAGGTAAGACGGCGCATGCGTTATGGGGCTCAGAACATTCGCGCGAAGGAATATCGTCAAGTCGGGCATGTATTGGGAGGTATTCTCCACATGCAATTCGTCCCTAAGAACACCTGACACAATGGTATTTTTGAAGAGGATATCTAGAACAATCTGGTCCTTCTGCTTCTCGTAAGTCACTTCGAAGTTCTTCTTATCGTATTGAATATCCTTTATGTCGAGCTCTCGATCCATTTTCTTTGCTTTGAGGGTGACCTGGCTCCGCTTCGGCTCGTGATCGTAGATTTTTCCAAAGTCCACGATAGGCGGCTCTACCGAATACTCTTCGCCGATCGATGCCATGATTTTTAAGACGGTGTTTTCCCGGCTTGACGCGTTAGTGGTAATGGTTACGGTCTGATCTAAACTACCGAGGTGATCCGTTGTGTCGAGAAGAATCCTCACCTGCCCCTTTTCGCCCGGAGCGATTTCTTTGCCCTTTGTAATTTCGGTTACTGTGCAAGCGCATGTAGCAAAAACGCCCAAAATAGAAATCGGGACGCTCGTTTTGTTCTCATAGGTAAAATCGTGATGAACCTTTTGGCCTCGGAACAAATTCCCAAAGTTTCTCTGAGTATCCTCGAAATATAAGCCCTGCCCAAAGAGTTGGGTCGATAGTAAAAATCCAAAGAAAAGACCTATGGCAAGCCTGTTTACGCCTTGTGTCATAAAAATCCATAAGGTGAATCTTCGGGTATTTTACCTGTTTGACTCTTTTGCGCAAGCAAAAGAGAGGAGGCTATAATGCGGCAAGGTATAAAAGCGCAGCAAGAAATCAATAATTTCTGAATCATGGGAACTAATATTTTTCCCCCAATTGCCGATTCCTCATCATGAACAATCTTGGAGTCCGCCCATGCTAGCTCGAGTAATAATCGCCACGTGTGTCCTCATGATTTCACACCCGTCGTTTGCCCTTATCGACGCATCCGTCGTGGCAGGTCAAAAAATTGTGACTTTGAATGACGGAGACGGAGATCTTGGTGACCTGGGCGGTACTAGCGTAACCGCCAGCGTGCACGTTCACCCTTTCAAACTTATTCCGATTGGTCTTGGGTTGTTCATGGCGTCGGAAACCACTAAGGGCGAAGACACCGACAAAACATTCGACATCACGACTTCGGGTCAAGCCGGCGGGGTTGAGCTTAACGCCTGGGCACCGATTCCCTTTGTCAAACCGTTTCTCAAAGCAGGCTACGTATTGTTCGGCAAATCGAAGATGGAAATCGATTTGAAAACGGCTTTCGAGACCGAATTGGGCATTTCCAAAGTAACCTACGATGGTGCCGTCAAAGGATACCGGGTTGCCGTTGGCTTTGAATGGAACCCTATTCCTAAACTCGGCATTATTCTGCAATATCAAACCGTCAACGAAGAACAAACCTTTAAAAAGGGCAAATTTGAATTACCGGACGGAACAACCACCGAAACCGATTTGGAAGAAGAGTTTAAGCCCACGTTCACCGGCCAAATCATCGGCCTTGGACTAGGCTTCCGGTTCTAAGGCTCCTACGCACGCCACAGCAGATGCACCTCGTCATGCCCAGCACCGAAGGTGCATCGGGCATCTCCGGCAAATTTTACCCATCATATTTTCCTAACCTCCTTCCGATGAATCTCCAAGAGGATAGCGAAATGTGGATTAACTTTCTCATAAACGACATCAGAGATCTCGTATCGACCTTAACGTTCTGGGACATGCTTCCCTATTCCATGACGGCCCTGTGGGTGCTTGTCCTCTGCGTGCCGCTGACAGGAATAGACAAACGCGATGTCTTTTCGGGAATGGGTTATGCCGTTTTTTGCATGACTGCAGGAATCATCCTGATCTTCACTCTCCATTCCAAATACTCGCTTCCTTCGACGATCGGTAACGTCATCAACGTGGGAGTGTTGTTGCTCGGCATTTCAGCGTTTCGTTGGACCTATAGAAAGCGCGTTCTACCGTCAGTATTTGAAATATCCACGTCTGAGGAGACACAAAATGACCAAAAAAAACCAAATGTCTGAGGACAATAAAAAGTACTACTCCAAACTTCTTATTTTCCCAAAAAGACGAAGTTTGTTGGCGATTCTGGTTGTGGGTTACATCGTATTTTATGCGTCGGTTATTTTTCAAGAAACCCTTCTTCAGAAGGATTGGATTCAAATTGCGTTACCTATAATGCTGGCGGGGGTCATCCTTATTGCATTTCCAGCCACGGAAACCTGGGAATACGCACCTTGGCAAAGCGAACCGGAGCGTCACGAACAATTGTCGAGGAATGATTGAGATATGGCTAAGGTTGTTCTCTTTATCGTTGCAATCTGGATCGCGTCCTGTCAAACCTCTGCTCAGCTCGACGTTCGACGAGAAGTGACGTTTAACACCGTTAAGAAATCGATTCTAGCGGAGGGCGGTAGCATTGAGATGTTCTCAAAGGCCGGATCCTTCCGTTATAAAGAGATGCTCAATTTTCAAATCCCCATTTCTCCTGAAGATGTATTGTCAACAGACCTGTTCTTATCGCAGCACGACGACTATGCACCGCTTCTCGTGATTCAGCACGGCAACCTTGCCGACAAAAGCGTACATGAATACCAAGCGAGACTTGCAGCAACTTGGGGCTTTCATGTACTTGTCGTCTCACAGACAAATGAAAAACGCTGGATCAGGAACGGCCACAACTTAGCGCGTCTCGTGAGTCTATTGCGCAGCTGGCCAGAAATCCTAGGGTCACATTTCAACCCCGACCAAATCATTCTTGTCGGTCATTCCTTCGGCGGATCTGCCGTCGCTATTGCAGCCGGCTCAGGGGAGGATGTCGCAGGTGTGATTTTTCTCGACCCTGCTCTTTACAGCCCGGCGGTTAAAAAATATCTTTCGAACATGAAAGCGCCGGCGTTGCTCCTCGGCGCCGATCCAAAGGTCTTCATGTCGCGGAGCCGAGCAACGTTTTACGCTCTTCCAGACAAGATTGCAGAAGTCTCGTTTAGGGGCGCTACCCACAACGACGCTCAATATCCCTCGCAGTTCCTCTGGGAAGAACTATTCATGCTCGTCCCAAAGCCCGTTGAGGAACGTCAACGCTATTTTGCCGCAGGCATTGTGCTCGGATCATTCGCGTTCGCTTCTCCTAAATCAAACAAGCTTACTTTTGCTTGGAATGCGCTTGTAAAAGCGAAACAAAAGGGCATCGTGGCAACCGCGCGAAAAAAATAGCGAATATTTAGAAATTTCCCAATGACTCCAGATCAGCATTCCCTTATCATTTATACATTAATAATCGTTAAAATGAGGACATTATGGATCGTCGAGACCTTATCAGGAACTCTATAATATCAGGTGCAACGTTAGCCGCTGCAGGCGTGCTGTTTGACCAAAACACCGCTACTGCAGCAGGAACCAAAGCCCACGGCCCTCTCACCGATGCTTTAGAAAAATGCATCTCGACAGGTTACACTTGCCTCGCTCATTGCCAATCTGAGTTGGCTAAAGGCAACACAGAGATGGCTAAATGCCAAACCGAAGTGATGGATATGCTCGCGTCGTGTCGCGCACTACAGGAATTGGCCCTCCGCAACTCGGAACACACAAAAACGATGGCGCAAGCCTGCAGCAGCATCTGCAAAGATTGCGCTGCCGCCTGCGACGTCCATGCAAAGCACATGGCGGCATGCAAGGAGTGCATGGAAGCTTGCCTCAACTGCGAAAAGGCTTGTAAAGCAGCCTAAACGTACGAATATCTCCAACCTGCGTCGACGCAGGTTGGCCTCCGAATTAGGGGACAGTCGAACGCCGATATAAGGGGACAGTCGAACGCCCAACAATTCCGATATAAGGGGACAGTCGAACGCCCAACAATTGTCGTCCGTTTTTCGGGACACCTTTGCCTGGCCAAATGGGGCCACTGGCTTATCTGCGGTGGCGCAGATTCCTTATTAACACTTTATAATTACTTCGTTTTTTCAGCCTACCTAGAATTGCATGGGAAAATGCGCTATATAGACTCCCTCGCAAATGGAGAAGCCTTGCAACCGCATTTCGTTGACACGACTGAAGATACTAAATTGCCGACGCGCTTTGGCGATTTTCTGCTTAAGGTCTATGTGGACGAAAAGGAAAAAGAACATCTGGTCGCGTATATGGGTGACCTTGACAAGATGCAGAAGCCGCTTGTTCGCATTCATTCAGAATGCATCACCGGTGATGTTTTGGGATCCCTTCGCTGTGATTGCGGCGAGCAATTGCTCGGTAGCCTTAAGCTTATCAGCGAAGCCAAGCAGGGAATTATCGTCTATCTGCGCCAAGAGGGTCGGGGTATAGGCCTTACCAACAAACTGCGCGCGTATAAATTACAAGACGAAGGGCATGACACGGTCGAAGCGAACCTCCTGCTTGGGCACAAAGCTGACGAACGAGACTTTAGTATCGCGGCGCATATTCTTCACGATCTCAACATTAAGGCGATTCGTCTCATCACCAATAATCCCGAAAAGATGACTGCCATGGAAAACCACGGCATTCAGACAGAACGGGTCGAGCTCAAAATTAAGGTCAACGAGAAAAACGCTTCGTATCTCAAAGTCAAGGCGGCCAAGCTCCGTCATTACATCAACTTTTCATAGGTCCGTTGCCGGTCTTCCGTGTTAAAATTGGAGATACCACATTTCCAATGAATAACGGAGTGACTGCGATGAAACATGCAACACTATTATCCTTAATTCTCGTCATTACAAATTGCGGCGGTTACAAGGCCGCGGATTCCGACGAACTCGAAGCTAAAACAGGACAAATCGTTGGTGTTCTTGTGGATTCCAAAGGCAAAGCGCATCCCGACGCTACGATTCAACTTATTGAATCCGACGGAACCGAAGCTCTGATTTCCAACAACATGGACTCAGACGGGAGTTTCAGTTTATGGCCTCCGGGACCAGGGACCTACAACATCATAGGCATCTTCGGTGAAACCGAAAAGGTCATCAAGCAAGACGTGGAAATGAACGATAACCTCGACGGCATCAACGTCGGCACCCTCGAAGGCGACACAGTCGCGATCTTGTCCGTGCAGGTCACGCCCCCCGAGGACGTCGATCCGACGGACATCAAGGTTGAAGTCTTAGGAACCGAGTGGAATGCAACGACCGTCGAAGAAGGCATAGGCATAGTTGCTGGCCTGCCGGCGGGCACTTATAGCGTTAAATTCACCAAAGATGGCCTCAAGGAGCTCGTCGTCGAAGATATCGAACTTGAACCTAAGGACACCATCGTTCGAGACGACATCACCATGGAAGCGGAATAAAAGAATCGGGACAAACGAACGAAAAAAGAGCCTGCGCTAGCGCAGGCTCTTTCCGTTATCGCTACCTATTTGACGATCTTTCTCAGATAGGTGAAAGCAAAGGAAGACGTCTCCGCGTGAGATAGAATTTCTTCCGGGCTTCGGCCTGTCGGATCGACCATAAGACCAAGGTTCCCTGATACCTCCGTAAGCGCCCGTTCCACTTTTCCGCTCAGCTCTTTGCCCAGAAAGTCGCGAACCGATTCTGGCATCGCAAAGATCGAGTTTGTAATGCCTGCTGCATCGAGTGAAGGTTTGTTGAACATAATGGGAGATTCTGTGATGCCCATCGAGGTGACATAAATCTGTGATTGTTTGTATCCACCAACGTCGTCCGAGAAACTTTCCAAGATAACGCGGCCGTCGATGCCGCACAACCTACTCTCTTCAGAGCTCCCGTCTTCCTGCGCCCAAGAAACGACACCCTTTCGGTGAGCCGATACTACAATTTCTTTTGTTTCTACTTCGAAGGTTTCCGTATCTTGAACAGAGACTGTGTACGTCCCTGAAAGATCCGGAATGTCAGCAGAGTTTTCGTCATTGCAGAGAGGGGCGGAGGTGTAATTGTTGCAACCCACCATCGAGAGAGCCAAAGCCGCGCCAGCAATCGTGGAGAGGACTTGTTTGGAAACCTTTGCCTGTGCTAAACTTGGACATGCGAATACTTTCATGATGAAACTCCTTTTTCATGAAGGTTAAAAAATATTACGGAGCAGAGCGGCAACTTTGCTCCGTAATGCGTTACATGAGTTTTATTTTTACCCAGTTGTTTGTGTTGATTAGTTTCTGTTCACCCGAGTGCACTTTGACAAAAACAATGCTCGTTATGGACGGCCGCGCTGCGGCTAGCAACACATTCAAATCCATATTCCGATTATCAATAATCATGCCTGGCGAAAAGTATGGCGGGTCTTCCGTAGGATAGCAAAGCACAGGTACGCCATTCTTTTCGAGTGCCTCGAGATTGAAGTTTAAACTATCAAGGCGAAAATTATCCCCCATCGTCGTTAGCTCGCTGATCGCATAGGTCCCGTCAGCATTTTGTCGTTGTGATATGTACGCACCGGCTTCGCTCTTACACACTGCCCCGAATATTCGGTAGGTCATGTCGTCCGAGTCCTTCACAAGCATCCCAACACCCCGCGTCTTCAACAGATTGAACGCCCGCTTGGGCATTTTGACTTCGGAGTCCGTAATTTCGATGATTTCGTCGTGAGGAAGAAAAGCACCAACTTTGGCATTTTGCTGCGGCAGCGAAAATCGGTATTTACCGTTGATCTCATGAGGCAAATCGACGCTGTTATTAATGCAGACGGGCGCTCGTAGCATGATCTCTGTTTCGCAGGCCGTCAAAATTGTTGTCATCAAAACTATTGCCAGCAATTTCATAAAACAGCTCCTACTTCGCAAAATACGTTATGATATTGAAATCCGACTGTGTACATTTGCCGTCCGAGTCGATCAGGAAGTATTTCTGAAGACTTTGGACTTGCTTCTCCTTACAGGCGTTGTGAGACATTGCGAGCCGGGTCTCGTATCCATTCTCGTCAAAGAGCGCAATGGACGAGAGCGTTACCCAGCCTTGCGCTCGATCGAGTCTCTTAGAAATCTCCCCTCCTATAAATTCGTCGGAATATAGCCTCCACGAGATCTCTTCTCCGTTTTCCAGATCAGCAAAAAACTCCCTTGTCGATTCCACAGCTCCGCCTTGGATACGCGAATCATCTCTCGCGTCAATTCTCAACGCCAAAGTATCAGTATCGAAAGACAAGGAACCAAATACTGGGCCAATTCTATCAACTCGCGGATTCACTACTTCTGGTATTTCTACGGAGACCTTATCCTTCGGCTGTCCTGCTCCCATCCGACAAATTATTCCCCCATTTGTCTGACCGCATTGCGTGTCTTGACCCCGGTCGTTCTGGAGCGTAAGGCTAGAAATTTGTAATCCGTCGGATGAGAAATTTGTTCCCACAGGTAAGCAGACCTTGAAGGTTTGCTGTTCCGGTATCCATCTCACTTCATCCTTGAGCTCCCAATTCGATCTCTGTCCCTCAACAGAAAACTCACGCAAACTTGTCTCGTCGATACTCCCCTTGAGATCGTCCACCTTAAGCAGGTAACATACCCGGTCGCCTGGGAGGTACTGTGGCTTGGGATTTTCTAGAACGAACGAAAGTACTTCAGGTCCCGAACTAGCACGGTCAATAGTGCCGGTGATAAAACCCATTTCCCGAATGTCTTCCGCGCTATTCGCAATCTTTTCCAAACGAATGACAAGTCTTTTATTGGAGAAGTAATAGTCAACAAACCTTGTAGCCGTAAATCCTCTTGAATACCCCAGAAATGGACCCTCTGAGATATACTCCCAATCGTCCTCTTCTCCCCCGTCCGTATCTATCGCCAAAGCAAGCACATCTTCCTTTGCATCAATCGAGGCGGACTCGACGAACTCAACAATAACCCTGGAACCGCTGCTTTTCTCCAAAATCCATTTGTTTGGCATCTCGGTAAGTGTCCAATTAGGCGGATAACCGATATGAAAATCGAACACGTCATTCTCGATATGTTGAAGATTCATGCCCGCGCCGGTTCCGTCTTCTGAACTCGCCCACACCGCTGTGTGCGACATAAGGGCGAGCACCCCGAAAAATGCAATAGACCTAAGTGATCTCATAATGACTTCTCCCGAGTTGATTCCTCTTTACCGTACGCCGTCACCGTCAGGGGAAACAGTTGCACATTCAGCTGGTACACTTCTTCCCGACCATCGTGCGATTCCACTAATGTGTCGATCTCGCGAAAAAATCTGCGAATCGCCTCGCGGAGATGCGGCATGAGGCGTCGCGGCATGGCAAAGGTGAGGCACTCGGCATAGCGTTTTTCGACGGATAGCGGCATCGCTTTGAAGGACTTTTCGACCATCTGCATGTGATATTTGTTAATGATCATAGGATAATATTTTTTATGGTTGTGAATGCTGGGCTCGCTGCGCTTAAGAGTCGAGTCCGTCATTTCCACAAATCCTTTATCTATGAGCAGTTTCAAGGCGTCTTCCGCCTCAGCCGCCTCTATTCCCAACATCTCCGCTATCCAAGCAGGAGAAAGTTGAAAGTCCTTGAGAGACACGAGTTCGCGGATCGCAGGGATATACCACTCTCGAAAGATCTCTAGTCCGTCGTCGTCCAGAGAGGAGAATAGACCGGTTTGAAACGAAATTCTGATTCTGTTCAGCAAATTCTTTCGGACTTCGGCGTCGTCAGAGTGACTAAGATCGACGATAATGCCGAAATATTCCGTTTCCCAGTGATTGAGCTTCAATGCTTTAGCGAGTTGCTCTACCTTGTCCTTACTCAAACTACGCTTGCCAGCGATGATCATCGACAGGAGGTGCGGCGATTGGAAGTTGGCGCGCTTGGCGAGCCATCTTTGGCTGTATTTCGCGTCCTTTGCCTGCATGTGGGCCAGTTTATCGCGAATATACGGACGATAGTCGAGGTAGTCCAATATCTTGGGTTCTTGAACTGCGGAGTTGTCCTGATCGCCGTTGCGCATGAATCACATATCCTCAATGTTTTGTAGCTCTGATATTAATGTCGTCGATTTTCCGGGAAAGATCAATAATCAAGGAAAGATGGTGATCACGCGGTGTGAACACTCAAGCGGCTCAGGGGTTTTAGGTGTCAACGATGTTGAAGTAGGTGTGGGCGGGGACCTTCAAAGAAACCGTCATGTTGAGATCTTCTGCGTTTCCATTATTCCGCGCTTCCGCGTTAAATTAAGAGATCGCGGAAACGCTGAGGTTTGGGAAACGTAGGGCGTTCGCGTTCATGCCTTCTCCTTAAGGATCGTCGACATTTTACGCAAACTCAAAGGCACGGGAACGCTATGGATCGTTCCAAATTTCCTGCGGATCTGCGAATAACAGTCCGAAAGCAACCAGTTCTCAAGCTGCCAGATGTTGTAGACCGACCAGCGCATGATTCGTAAGGAGTTGAGCGCCTGAATATGGTTTTGGTTGATGATCACGGCAATACGCGTCAGGAGTATGGAGATAATCTCATACCCTCGTTCGTCCGGAAATTTATTGATGATACTCGCGAGATCACACCATGCGTTGCGTCCCTCGGGATTTAGGTTTTTGAGCCATCGCCCGACGCCCCATGAGCCGCCTAACTTTCCGGAAGCTATTTGAGGCATGAGACCGTCGATGTATTTTTTCAGATTGGAGAGTTTCCAGTTCCATGCAGTAAGGCCGAGCCGCTGACTCAGTTTTACAATCAACAGGCTCCAGGTGTTGTCCGGCAGCACGTGAATGAAAGAAGGCATAGGCAACGAATGCGCCGCATAGTCGTCTTCGTATTGATAGTATCGCTTCACGTTCCCCAACCAACCTAGTGCGTTGAGGATTTTATCGACTTCATATTCTTTGCTTCCAGGCTTGCTTGGGACGGGCTTGACCGCCTTTATGTTTGCGTCGAGCAACTGCAATAGAGCCGGGATGTGGTGACCTATGCGAACGATAGCCTTCAAGAACTTTTGTTCTTCGACGGTCAGATCTCGGAACGACTCGACCACGTTTTCCAAATGGGGAATATTGAGGTGGTATTCGCTTCGCTTTTCTCCGGAGATGGCCCAGCTTGGAAAGATTCTCTCGTCCAGGGCGTCACGCGATTTTAAAATCGTCGCCGCGCGCCAAGCCAAATCGAACTTGCCCGTGTTGGCGGCCAGGCGCCATACCCGTTCCAGCTCCTGATTCGCAAAATGGGATTGTTCCGCCTTGCGTTTCAAAAGCGTAAGCTCGAGCTCGGCTTCCTCGTTGTATCTAGCAATAGAAATAAGTCTTTCGAGAACTCCTAGAGGTGGTCTCTTGATTTCCTTCAAGTATTCTTCAATATCGGAACGCACAAGTTTCGATGGGTCGAGAGCCATTCTCAATTGACGCAAGCGAGCAACACGCTTTGTTTCCGACATGGAGAGCTGCTTATGGACGTATTGATAGGCGGTTCTGTTGAGCGTCTCCCAATCCACGGGCAAAGGCTTACCCCGACTCGCCTTGGCTTTACTCATAAAATCCGCCGCCCGCCACAGCTCGCAATCATCGGAATCGAGATTGCCAAGGTATCGGTGAAACAGCGCCACGCCATGCCAGTAGTACTGGTCTTGCTTGTCGAAGAACTGCGCGTCAAGCACCGGACTCCAGAGAGCCGTGTCTAGGTCGCTCGCGTACACGCGTAAAATATTCTGAGAGAATATCGCCCAAACATTCGGAAACAGTTGATCGAGGCCGATGTGGTCGACAATAGCGCGGGACATCGCGCCCCATGCATCCGGTGATGCCGGCACCCATTTTAAAGGATCGACCAGAAGCTCGTTGAGAAGGGGACGATTGAGATCTTTAATACCGCCGAGCCGCTTTGCTTCGCCAAGGAACTCGTAGAAGAGTCGAACGCGCTCCCTCCAATCCTTGGTCTTATTGAGTTTACGGATGAAGACGTTGTCCTGGATATGGCTGTCGTCAACCTTTGTTCGAAGGAGCAGATTGAGAGCTTCGGGGTAGAAGCCGCTGTTTTGGTCTAGGGCACGAAGAACGTCGCGGCAGTAGGCATCATATCCCAGATCAAACGCAAGTTTTCCGGCGTCAAACAGGACACGGTTTATTTCAACACCAACTTTTTCGCCAAATTCCGCGACAGAATTTACGAGATCTTCCTGATTGTCTTTGAACAACATGAAGGCCTCGATAAGCTCGGACCTCCTCAAGAGATCGTAAAAGCAGTACAGCTTCTCGATAGGCAGAAGGAGGTTGTGACGAACACCCCTTAACAGTCGCGACGTGATCTCCGTACGCTTGTTTTGCCAGAGCAATACGAACAGAGGTCCCCTCACGTCCGTTCGCAGATCCTGATAAAACTCGCACTCCAGCGCCGAAAGTCTGCCCAACACTTGGGTGACCTCCGCGGGAGAGGCGTGGACAAGAGCAAGCTCCACCATTTTGCGGGCGATAAGGCCTGTATCTTCGGCCTGCGCATACATTTCCCAGAGGACAGCCTCAATATTGCCCCAGGCGACCTTTGCCTGAGCAAGCTTGCGTAAACGCAGTTCTAGCTTGCCTAGGGGGTCCTCGGCCGCCGCTGGCTCCATTTTGCCTTCGTCGCTGGGCAAAGGCTCTCGCAGCCCTGCCTCCCCTCTTATTGATGACTCAATTGTTTCCAGGGAGTTAGCCGATAATCCGAGACGTTTTGCGTTCCGCAAGCCTCTTACCCATCGAAGGGATCGGGAAATATCCATGGGTTGCTCCAAGGGAAAAGCTATTTTGGGGATTTCTTTAATATTATACCCTGTCCCGACCAGGACGACAAAAGGGCCTCCTCTATAAAAGTTATTATTTTTAAGCATAGAAATATTAATATTGACATTTTTTAATAAAAATATTAATAAAAGTCTTACGGAATATAAATTAATGCTTTGCTTTTTCTAATAAAATGCAAACTAGTGATTTTCGGGGACAACTGGTATAAATCCTGTACCAGCAAGAGGTAGGAGACTAATATGCTTAGATTTCTGGTCGTTGACGACGACGATACATTGCGTTTAACGCTAAGGTCTGCACTCGAGCAAGAAGGACACTTCGTCGATACAGCTGAGGGCGGAGCACAAGCTATCGAAATGGTCGAAGCGAACAACAAGTACGATGTCGCTCTTCTTGACGTGAACATGCCGGGCGTCAGCGGACTCGATGCGCTGGCGAAAATCAAAGAACTACGACCGGAAATGGTCTGCCTTGTTCTTACTGCCTACACAAATATTCAAGACGCAGTTGTTGCGATAAAGCACGGCGCCTACGACTACCTAGAAAAACCAATCGACACCGAAAGTCTCTTACATACAATTGACGCAGCGATGAAAGCGTCCACAATGGTTGAAGTGGCGGCATTCTCGGCTCCACACCTCAAGATCGACGACAAGCGCAATATGATCGGCGAGTCTAACTCGATTCGAAAGGTCTTCGACCTCGTCTATAAACTTTCAAAGGTAGAAACCTCGGTCCTGATTCGCGGCGAAAGCGGCACAGGCAAAGAATTGGTAGCGCGGGCGCTCCACTTCAACTCCCATCGCAAGAAGGGCCCTTTCGTTGCCGTCAACTGCGGCGCGATCCCAGAGAACCTTATCGAAAGCGAACTTTTTGGTCATGAGAAAGGCGCCTTCACCGGAGCCGACAAACGCAAAATTGGCAAGTTCCAGTTTGCGCAAGGCGGCACAATATTCCTTGACGAAATCGGCGACATTACACCCGCAATGCAGGTCAAGCTGTTGCGCGTCCTTCAAGAAAAATCGTTTACGCCTGTTGGCAGCAACGTGGAAATAAAAGCCGACGTGAGAGTTATTTCCGCTACCAACCGCAATCTCGAAAAACTTATCGAAGATGGAACGTTCCGCGCCGATCTTTTCTACCGGCTCAACATATTACCTATTATTCTTCCGCCTCTAAGAGACCGAAGAGAAGACATTCAGGCGCTCGTCAAGTACCTGATCAAAAAGTTCAATAAAATTCATTCAAAAGACATGAAGGATATCTTGCCTGACGCCCTAGCTGCGCTGAAGACGCACAGTTGGCCCGGCAACATTCGTGAACTCGAGAACGTGATCGAGCACGCCTTTATTATCGAACCGTCTGATCAAATACATATTCAATCTTTACCGGCGAACTTCCAAAGATCCGGAGCTACAGCAAGCGTCGCGACCGAAGACCAAGGAGCGTTCGGAGATGGTTTAGGTTCGATGGACTTTGGCGGTCCGGAAGACCTCAATTATCCTGCGCTCAAAGAGAAATTCGAAAAAGAATTTATCCGTCGCGCCTTGAAAGCGTTTAACGGTCGCATCAACCAGACTGCGGAGCAAACGCAGATGACAAAAGTCACCCTGCTTCGCAAGCTTGAGAAGTACGGGATTAATCCTAAAGAGTATCGTAACCAGGTTTAGACCGGTCCTTCGATCGCTTAACGTGAATAGAAAAAAAGCCACCCATTGAAGGTGGCTTTTCTATATGGTCGTCTTTTTGGTCTTATGGATTCGCTTGGATCCAGAACATAGCCGCTTGACCCGAAATGTGGTCATAGGTTGGCGGTTGGTTCAGGTTGGTAATGTCAACTGCCGCTGCGATCGGATAATCAACGGTTGCACCTGGGGCAATCATTTCGCCGTGTGGGAACGGTGCGCCGCCTGTGTGAATTCTATGTGCAACGGTGTCGTTGTTGGTAACGCGGAGCGTCATACCCACTTTCACCGTTACTGGAGTTGCCTTTTGATTGTATGCGTTCGTACCTGTACCCGCTACGATTGAGAATGCCACAATGTTTGGATCAGCGGGTGGCGGTGCAGCTGGTGGCGGAGTTTGATCGTCAGTAGCGTCGTCGGCCGTGTCGTCGGTTGCTTCATCTTGCTTGTCATCCGTCGCGACTTCGTTGCCAGGAGTTTGGTCACCAGATTGTTGTTGAGCTGCTGGTTCTACCTGAGCATGGGTGTGGTCCGTTTTCGTATAAGCGCGACCTTCATAGCTTTCTGTGTTGCAAGAAAAGAGAAACATTAGGATCGAAAAAAATAGACTTTTCATATTACCCTCCGACCATATTGCGGCCATGAATCTTTATCGGCTCCGGTATCCCCAAACTTTATCAGAGACCAAGTCTTAAAAAATAAGACAGTATTTACACATGGTTATAAGGCAAAAATAACCGAGAATTCGCGAGCTAATTCGAATATTAGAAGAAAAAAGCGAAGCGTAATCCCAGATAGGTCGTGTAGACGGCTTCGGCATAACTAGCGTCTGTCTTGTACGAAGCTGTCCGCTGTTTATAACCCACGATTAGGCTCATAAGATTCTTGGTAAGTCTAAATCTGGCACCTGTGTCAATATCCATCCTAGTTGCGGACGTAACCTCTTCATCAAGAGTGTTGTGGAAGGCGCTGGCCGTTGCCGATTGAACGTCGAGATAATACGTTCCGCTGCGACCGATAGGCGCGGTGAGCCCAAGGCTTCCCCCGTAGCCGGAACCCGAAACGTCGATGACTTCCGTCCCTTCGCGGCTCGCCTGCAAACCTATGCGACTGATGAGGAGGCCGAGAGAGACGTATCCCCACTGATAGCGAAATTCCGAGTCTTCCCACGTCGTGGCGATTTTACTCTCGTTGAGAGCAAACGAAGTTGTATCAGTCTGCGATACCACGCGGAAGCCAAACTGATGATCTTCCCCTGCGTTGCCGCCAATGCCGTAGCGAAGTTCGCTTCCGAGGTCATTGCTTTCCACAAGCTTGCTCTTGTAGGTCGCAAAACCATAGTTTGCATCAATAAAGAGTGTTGGATCATCGTTGTCCACCGCCATCGCCGAAACGCTCATCAACAGTCCAATGACCGTCATCAAGCTTGCTCGTACTTTAGGCACTGCGAAGTTCATAACCCCTCATTAAGGATTTCCTAAAGGAAGAATCGGCCTTTACACAAAAATATTGAGGATTTGGGTAATTAATTGTTTAAAATCCGGCTAAAAATAATCTATGATGGGCACAAGCAAATCACTATACGAATCAGAGGTTTAGCATTGCGCATTTTGGGGATTGACCCCGGATCTAAGGTTACCGGTTTCGCGATTCTAAGTTCGGACAAGACTGTCCGCCTTCAGCCTAGCGACTTTACCGTCTTGGACGCGGGCGCCCTTAAACCGCACCCCTCCATTAGCGTCTTTGAAAAAATGACTTCCTTACACCAAGCCGTGGGCGACCTTATCGCGGAGTGGAAGCCGGACGTTTGTGTGATTGAAAAGGCATTTGTGGGAATAAACGTCAGCTCCGCTCTCCGCCTGGGCGAGGTTCGAGGCGCGATCATTGCGGCATTCGGCAGCAGAAAAACGAAGATTGTGGAAGTGGCGCCTAAAACCGTCAAACGCGTCATCACGGGGAATGGCAACGCCACGAAGGAGGACGTTTTACAATGTATCAAGTTGCTTATGAAGGTCGAAATAGGTAATCTCCCTTTCGACGTTTCCGACGCACTGGCAATTGCGCTTTATTACGGGCTTTATCATGTTTATGATGCCAAAGTCTGTTCGAGCCTTGAGAAACAATCTGAGAGACAGCTATGAGTATTTCTTTTCCAACGACCAGGATGCGCCGCCTTCGACTCAATGCTCCTATCCGTGCCATGGTGCAAGAACATCACCTTACAGCGGCGGATCTCGTATATCCCATATTCATCCACGATCATGAGAAAAAGGACGAAGCGATCGGCTCCATGCCGGGCCAATTTAGGTTGTCAAAGACCAAGCTGCTCGCCGTCGCCGAAGAATGCCTCAATCTGGGGGTACCCGCTCTGGCGTTATTTCCGGTGGTGGACGGACCGCTCAAATCTCTGAAAGGCGAAGAAAGTCACAATGCGAACGGACTGGTCCAGCGATCCGTCCGATTGCTCAAAGAGCGGTTCCCAGAATTGCTCGTTATCACTGACGTTGCGCTCGACCCTTATACCAGCCATGGTCAGGACGGAATCATCGACGACCGAGGTAGCATCATCAATGACGACACTATATCCGTGCTGGTGCAGCAAGCCCTTTCGCACGCGGCAGCCGGGGCTGACGTCGTGGCCCCTTCCGACATGATGGACGGCAGGGTACGAAGAATTCGTGAAGCGTTGAACAAGGAAAACTACACGAATACCCTTATCCTATCTTATGCCGCTAAGTACGCGTCTTGTTTCTACGGACCGTTTCGCGATGCTGTAGGCTCGAAGTCGGCGCTCAAAGGGGCTTCAAAGGCAAGTTATCAGATGAATCCCGCCAACAGCGGCGAAGCGCTGCGCGAGGTCGGCCTGGACCTGGAAGAAGGCGCGGACATCGTCATGGTCAAACCGGGACTGCCCTACCTCGACATTGTTCAACAGGTGAAACGCGAGTTTAAAGTACCCACATTTGCGTATCAAGTGAGCGGTGAATACGCGATGGTAAAGGCTGCGGCTCAGATGGGATGGCTTGACGAGAAGCAAGCCGTGCTCGAGAGCCTGTTGTGTCTAAAGCGCGCAGGCGCCGACGCCGTTTTCACCTATTATGCGCTTGATGTTGCACGGTGGCTAAAAGAATCATGAGTTTTAGCCATTTCGTTGCCATAAGATACCTCAAAGCTAGCCGTGACAATCGGTTTTTCTCTTGGATTAGTATTTTGTCGATCACGGGGCTCGCCATCGGCGTGGCGGCGTTAATTGTCGTGCTTTCCGTTATTGACGGATTCGAACATGAGCTTCGCGTACGCTTTCTACACGTCAACGCTCATATCATGGCTTATCGTTATCCTTCCGGACTTGTGGAACCCGACAGCTGGGCAGCAAATATCAAGAAGGAATTTCCTAAAGACGTATCGGCCGTCTCGCCGTTTATTCACTACGAGACAATGGCCAAACACGGAAGTCTCACGCACGGCGTAATTATCCGGGGGACCGAACCTAAGGTCCGGGAAAAAGTGCAGCCCATTAGCCAACTCATCACACCCCAACACGCATTGGATCAGCTCCAGGAAGAAAACGATCGCATTAAAACAAATCCCGAGCGTCACGAAATTCCGAAGATAATTGTAGGTACGGGCCTTCTCGGAATTCTCAACGTAAAGGTTGGCGAAGAAATTGAGGTTATTCCTCCCGGCGGGATTGACGACACCGGCTCCAATTCCTTCAAGATCGTGGGTGTCTATAATTCAGGCCTTCAACACTATGACGACAGGCTCATCATTATGAGCTTGGAGACCGCCAGAAACTTTTTCGACATGGGTAAGACCGTCACCGGATTGGAGATTGGTCTCTTTGATCCCATGCAAAGCATTCCCGTCAAAGACAAGCTCGAGTCAAAGTTCAACTTAACCTTCAAAGAATGGCAATCTTTTAATAGCAACCTTTTTGATGCAATGGAGAAGGAACGGCAGGTCATCGCGCTCATCGTCGCCCTCGTCGTACTTGTGGCGGCATTTAACATTCTTACCACCATCTTCGTATCCGTGAGCCAAAAACAGCGCGACATTTCCGTCTTGAAGGCGCTTGGTGCCACGAACGGTCAGGTTGTCAAATTGTTCGTCAACCAAAGTCTCTACATCGGAGTCATCGGCGCCCTTATCGGCTTGGTGTTGGCTTTTGTCATCTCGAAAGCGTTGGAAACTTACCAGTTCATCGATCTACCCGATCCTTATTTCTTGAAGAGCCTCCCTGTCCATTACAGCCCTTGGGTTTATGCGGGGATATCCGGCGCGGCCATTTTGCTTTGCGTGGTGGCTGGCCTCTATCCCTCGTTCATTGCGGCGCGAGTTAAACCTACTGACGGTTTTCGTGAGATTGGCGAAGGCCTGGCATAATTTTTCCATTATTTTTTACTAATTTCGTTATATTATAGAAAGCAATGCAAGACACAGACGCTACAAATAAGAATAAGGTAAAGATACCCCTCGGTACCGCCCATCTGAAGATGGCCGGGGACCTTCTGCTTGGGCAAATCAAGGACAAGGCTCTGCACCCGTTCTTTAAGAAATATCAGCTATTGCTAGAACACTTGGCCAATACCCAGCCGGAAGAGCGCCTCACGGTCTATCATTATTTCCTCGCTCTGATTTTGACGAGCCATGCCCGAAGATCTGAGGATCTCGAAGAAAAGCGACGCCTGTTTGATCTGAAGAATGAGCTGTTTTTTCACATCGTCAATAACATCAATCTTAGAAAGAAACTCGGTCTGAAGTATCTCGTCACCAAGAACTTCCGGGTCACTGAGTTTTGCGCCACCTGCCAGGAAAACAACAAAACCCAAAACCTGCAGCGACATCAGTGGAAATTCTGCCAGAATTGTAAAATTGATCGCAAGTTTTTCAACGTTCTTTGTATGACGTATAAGTTCAACGAAGGCTTGGCGCATCTGTTCTTGAGCAACGATTTAATCGACAAAGTAAAGAACCTGCCTAACGTGAAACGGGATAAGCTAGAAAATTTTACCGAAACGCTCACCTGGAAAAAATATAAGTACCCGAGCAAGTCGCTTTATATTTTCGACCTGACGGATGCGCAGGCGATTCATCCTAAGTTGCTGGCGAAGCCGTTTTAAGACTAGCCTTCGAAATTTTCCGCGTTTCAGAACTTCCGCGTTTCCCTACTTCCGCGCCTCCGCGATCAAATCTGAACGCGGAGGCGCGGAAGTAGGGAAACACGGAAAGAATGGATTTAATCCCGAAATAGCTTATGAAAAAAACCCGTCGAACCTTCGGTATATTCCTCGTTGGTAAGGTCCGCGAACTTTTGCAGAGCGGTTTTTTGATCCTTGTTGAGCTTCTTGGGAACGACAATCTCGAACTCGACGATGAAATCGCCGCGGCCGACTCCGCGAAGGCTTGGTATGCCCTCACCCGCAAGCACGACCTTCTCCCCGTATTGGGTACCGGGCTGAACCTTGATCCCACGTTTTTCCCCGCGTAGGTAGGGGACCTCAACCTCGCACCCTAGTGCAGCCGAAACCATGCCGATTTTCTTTCGGTATATGATGTCGTTGCCATCACGAATGAATCGCTCGTCTTCTTTGACTTGTATGAAGACGTAGAGGTCACCTGACGGTCCTCCGAGATCTCCCGCTTCACCTTCGCCTCCGACACGGAGGCGAACGCCGTCGTCAACTCCGGGAGGAATTTTGACGTTAACCTTCTTATCCTCTAGAACCGCGCCCTTTCCTCGACATTCGGGGCAATATTCTTTGATCTCATAACCTTCGCCGCGACACGTCGGGCAGGTAACCGCAACGGAAAAGAATCCCTGATCTCTGCGAACCTGTCCTCGTCCGCCGCACGTGCCGCACTGAGACTTTTTGGACCCAGGTTTCACCCGTGTCCCGTTGCAATGACCGCACTTCTTGCTGCGTTGATATTCGATGTTTTTCTCGACGCCGAAAATTGCCTCTTCAAATTCGAGAACCAACTCGTACTTTAGGTCCGCGCCCTTCCGAGGTCGGGTGCCGCCGCCGGCTGAGAACCCGAAGAATTCTTCGAATATAGACCCAAAACTCGAAAAGATGTCGTTGACGTTTGAAAACCCGGAGAACCCCTGTCCTGACAACCCCTCATGGCCATATTGGTCGTATATGCGGCGCTTGTCGGCGTCGGCAAGAACTTCGTAAGCTTCCGAAGCCTCTTTGAACTTATCTTCAGCATCCGGGGATTGGTTGCGATCCGGATGATACTTCATCGCAAGTTTTCGGTAGGATTTCTTTATCTCGTCGGCCGATGCGGTCTGAACGACCTCAAGGACTTCGTAATAGTCTCGTTTCCGCATTTATTTCCTTTAGTCCACGTAAAAACTATGTTCCCGCTCAGGGAACTTTCTCTCCCGCACTTCGCCGGCGTATTGCTCTAACGCCTTGTGCACAGCCTCGCCAATATTGGCATAGTGCTTGAGAAATTTTGGTTTGAACGTTGTATCAAATCCCAAGAGGTCATGCAACACAAGCACCTGACCGTCAACATCTGAACCCGCTCCAATTCCAATGGTCGGGATAGACAGCTCCGCTGTTATCTGTCGCGCAAGTTCTGCAGGAATAAGCTCAAGAACAAGAGAAAACGCCCCGGCGTCTTGAAGCCGTTTTGCTTCTTTGATCATCAACCGAGCCGCCTCGTCGGTTTTGCCCTGAACTTTGTAGCCCGACAATTGATGCAGGCTCTGGGGTGTTAATCCCAGGTGCCCCATAACGGGAATACCGCACGATGAAAGCGCTTCGACAGTTTTTGCTATCGCTTCCCCACCTTCGAGCTTCACGGCTTGGCAACCCGATTCCTGCATGATTCGGCTTGCGTTTTCCAAGGCCTGTTCCTTCGAAACGTGGTAGCTAAAAAACGGCATATCGGCGATCACAAGCGGTCTTTTCACGGTGCGCGTCACTGCTTTTGTATGGTGAATGATATCGTTGACTGTCACCGGTATCGTGTTCTCGTGGCCCAGAATCACGTTGCCGAGACTATCGCCCACAAGGACCAGGTCGACCGAGGTTTCGTTGACAATTCTGCCAAACGCGGCGTCATAGCAGGTGACCATGACGATTTTTTCCCCAGCTTTCTTCTTGCGGACAATTGAATCTAAGGTCGTTCTTTTGACCTGACTGTGAGAGCTCATATTATTCCCTTCTTATAGAAACCTTGAAGTCGGCGAATTCGGAACCTTTTTGAGGTCCCCGACCTTACCTTGAAACACGAGGTCCCCGCCCTTTTCCCCCGAGCCTGGTCCCAATTCTATCAACCAATTCGCAGATTTCAATACACCAACATGGTGTTCAATAACAACCACAGTGTGCCCGCGATCGCATAGAGTCCTCAGCGTCTCAACCAGGACCTTGACGTCCGTATCGCTTAAGCCGGTCGATGGCTCGTCAAATACCAAAAGATATTTCTCGGTCGCCTTCCCTATTTTTCCTAATAAACTTAGAATCTTAATCCGTTGGGCTTCGCCTCCTGAGAAGTCGCTTGCCGCTTGTCCTAACGATATGTAGCCGACCCCGAGGGCCAAAACGTGGTCGAGAACCTCAGCTATTTGCGGTCGATCAAAGAAAAGCTCACGCGCCTCGCTCACGGTGAGAGAGAGGATTTGGATGAGGTTCTTCCCGCGGTAAGTTACCGCAAGGACGTCGTCCGTAAAGCGCAACCCTTGGCACCCCGAGCAGGTCACGGGCAGATCGCCTAGGAAAGACAAATCTTCGATGACGTAACCTAGACCTTTGCATATCTCGCAGCGACCGCCGACAACATTGAAACTAAAATGGCTCGGCGTCAGCCGCTTGGCTTTAGCCAAAGGCGTTGCGGCTAAGAGATTTCGAATCTCGGAGTAGATCCCAAGATACGTGGCGATGTTGGAGCGCGAAGATTTTCCCATGGACCCTTGACTCATAATCAAAGCGTCGGAAAACGCGGCGCCCTTGCCTAGTACGAGCTTACCCCTCTCGCTTATCGGAGCCTTGACGCTTGCGCCTTTATTCAGTGCGTCTTTCACCAGTGGAAACAAGGAATGATGCACCAAACTTGTTTTTCCACTGCCGCTCACACCGCACACGCCCGTCAGCGCGCCAACCGGGATGGCAACCTCTATGTCCTTAAGATTGTGTACGCGACAATGGGTCAACTTGAGGAACCGGTCCAATTTCTTTTCCGGTCCTGGGCTCCATTCCACTTCGGTGTTGCCGTAGTTTGCTGAGGGGCCTTGATAAACAACTTGGCCGCCGACGTGACCGGCGCCAGGTCCAATTTCAATGACGTGATCAGCCCTGGAAATCATCGCGCGTTCATGTTCGACCATGACAACAGTGTTTCCGCTTTGCTTGATCTCGTCGATAATTTGCCAAAGATTCTCGCTATCCTTGGGGTGAAGGCCACTTGTCGGCTCGTCGAGGCAGAACAATGTCTCCGTGAGATTGCTGCCTAGGGTTTTTGCCATACTTACTCTCTGAAATTCCCCGCCGGACAACGTCCGCGTCTGCCGATTCAAAGAGATATATTCAACGCCCACTTTCTTCAGATATGAGAGCTTTTGTTGCACTTCCTGCAAGGCTTCCTGCAGCGCTTGTTGACGCCCTTCGGTAAACTTCGACAACTCGAATCCTTCGACATGATTGCGAATCCATTCCTCCACTCGCTCGATGGGGAGCGCGCCGACTTCAGAAATATTGAGATTCGCGATACGACATGCCAATCCGTACTTGTTGATCCTTTGACCTTTGCATGCAGGACACGTGACATATTTGCGGTATTTTGCGGCATGGATACGATAATGCGGTTTGTATTTCTTCGTATCCAACCAACGGAAATAACCGTTGATGCCTTTAAACGACCCGGTTTTGTCCCCGTCCCACAACCACTGCCAGTCCGCCTGCCCGTAGTCTTGAAACGGACGTTCGAGCAGACCTTCGTCTCGTTTTTTGGCACTCGTTCGGGCAGCCGTGTAGTATTTGATGTGCTTGCCAAAGTTCCAACACGCCACGCTCTTGTCGGAAATGGACATCGCGAGATCTGGAAATATCTGCGTCGGATCGATTTCAGCGACACTACCAAACCCTTGGCATTCGGGGCATGCGCCCTCGGGATGGTTGAAGTTGAGCAGACCAATTGTCGGAGGTTTGTAGAAAATATCGCAGTTGGCGCACCGAAGCTCGCTGTAGTATTTCTTTTCCTCGTTGTTGTCGCCGACAACTTTGACTTCACCCCGTCCGGCTTTGAAAGCAAGAGAAAGCGATTCCTCAATTCTGGATTCGTTTTTTTGGTCAACGGTTATTCTATCAACGACGATTGACGCCTCAGATATTTTTGTCTTCGGCAGATCCTCAAGAGTGACAACCTGCCCGTTGTGGTAAAAACGAGAGAATCCGAACGCTTGTACCTGCGATGCGAGAGCTGTTTTAGTGATCTTCTGCCAACGAGACAGCGGAGCAAGAATCAATATTCGCGACGCTGCGGGGTAATGTTGAAGGACGTCGGCGGCAACTGTTTGCGCCGAGAACTTCTTGACCACGGAACCGCATTGGTAGCAATGAACCCGACTCAAATATGCAAAAATGACGCGCAAGCTATCGGTCAATTCCGTCAACGTGCCGACCGTAGAACGTCCGCTCGACGGCGCGCTCCATTGCTTCAACGCAATGGACGGCGGCAAGTTTTTCGCCTTGGCGAGCTTTGGCCTCGGCAGGGCTTTGAGATACTGCCGAGCGTAACTGGAGAGACTTTCAACATACCTATGATAAGATTCTCCATACAAAGTATCGAAAACGAGCGAACTCTTTCCAGAGCCGGAGACCCCCGTGACGACGCTACAGCGCTCTAGGGGAAAAACTGCCGAAATATTCTTAAGATTGTTTGTTGAAACCCCCTCCAGTTCGACGGCGTTCAAGTTTTGGGATTCCATAAATCGTTTCCTGTTTGCTACTTCTTTGCTAGGCTTTACTTAGGTATAATGACCTGGAAAACTAGTCAAACAAGAAACCAAAAGGGAAACGCTATGCCCGCCAGCAAGAAATCTCTCACTTCAATTTTTTTAGGATTTGTCGGCCTGCTGGTGGCGGGTTACTTCGGTTTCATCTATTTTGAAGCAAATAAAAATGCCCCGTCGAACACGACGAAGGCTCATAATTCTTCTAAAAATGCAGTGTTTTACACGGAAATTGGAACTTCGCCGTCGCGCGCCTCTTCGTTGGCTTCGCCGCTCAACGTGAATTTCACCCTCGAACTTGCCATAGCCGAACAGGAACATGAGGCGAAGGCGAAACTGGAAAATTACGAGAAACAAGGCGTTAGCGCCTTTTATACTCCGCTACAGCACAAGGGTCGAAGCTTCTTTCGTTTGAGATCGGGGGTTTTTTCGACTGAAGCTGAGGCACGGGGAGCTAAGAAAAAGCTTTGGGAGGTCGCCCGCGTCAAATCTGACGTTGGAACGCTCTAATTTTTGCTACCAGCGCGCCATTTCGGAATCGCTATCGGGATCTCTGCCGTTATAAGTTGGGATTGGATCCCCCTCATCGTCAATGTCGATATCGTCATCAGCGCTATCGTCGTCATCGTCATCAGCGTCTCTCCAAACATTTCTTGAAACCCTGTTAATGGGGTATGCTCGCCCTCGGTTTCTTTTGTCGGGAGGTCCGGGATAGGTAACCTTACCGGTATTCGACTCTTCGTCCTCGTCTTCAACCGAATAACGGCCGTAGGAAGGTCGATCTTCAACTTGCGATGTTCGCCCGCCTTGTCCCGCATCGAATCGAACTATTTGGTCAACGCCGTTCTGTTGTAGGACAACTTGCTTGCTGGATATTTCCTTGATCTTCACGCCGAGGCCTTTGACCATTTCCCCTTCTTTAACAAACAGAGTCTTGCCGCTCCTTGTGTCCTTAATGACCGCAAGCGCGGTGTCGCCCTTCTTGCTTTCTCCAACAACCCCTATAAGAACAAGGGTGCGGGACGTATCGGGCTCGGAGTGAGCACTTGAACCTACACCTAACCACAGCAGCATAGCTACCAGCATAAATTGTCGGACCATGGGCGCTTCCTTGATTCTTTACTTGGATAAATTATATCTTGCGGGAAGAAAAATACACAGAAGATGTTATGGATTATGGTTAGCAGTTATTGCCGATTCTGCTTCGCCGTCGATCTTGCCGTCGAAATCGTAGTCGAAGAACCGGTCCGTTACTTCTCCTGTTGAGCTTGTTTTCTCTAACATATCGATTCGACCGTCGTGGTTATAATCCCAGCCCCTGTAGGCAAGCGTCCGAGATACCTCGGTATCGGCGCCTTGAACAAGCCAGATCTCCGTCATATTGGGTAAGGGTTCGGGATTATTAACAGTATTTCCCACCGTCAAATACGTTTCCTCTTTTTGACCAGCCGCAATTGAGGAGCACCCTGAAAGACCTGCAACTAGGAGACAGATGAGACACGCCTTCAGAAGGGGCCCTTCAGTCCCGGTCATATCTTGATGGCCTTTTCTCAGTAATTCTGGCATCCTCACACCTCACATTGAGGCATTTCGGCAACAAATGGCACAAACTGTAGCCTGCCCATTTTAGGTTTTATGGAAAACACAAAAAATATTCGAAACTTTTGCATAATCGCCCACATCGATCACGGCAAATCCACTCTTGCGGACCGATTGATCGAAACCACGGGGACCGTGACGCTACGAGAAATGAAACAACAGCTGCTCGACAGCATGGAGCTGGAGCGGGAACGCGGAATCACTATCAAGGCGCAGACCGCAGCGATGCGGTATAAAGCTAAAGACGGTCAGGTCTATCTTCTCAACCTTATTGACACCCCTGGCCACGTGGACTTTAGCTATGAGGTTTCTCGGAGTCTTGCGGCCTGCGAGGGCACGCTGCTCGTCGTGGACGCGTCTCAGGGCGTAGAAGCGCAGACTGTTGCCAACGTGCATTTAGCCACGCAAAGCGATCTCGCGATTATTCCGGTTATTAACAAGATCGACCTTCCCAGCGCCGATCCTGAGGGGGTCATGCTTCAAATTGAAGACGAGCTCGCTATCGAGGCCACGGATGCTGTTTGCGTGAGTGCGAAGACGGGCATTGGCATCGGTGACTTGCTGGAAAGCATTGTGCAAAAGATTCCGCCTCCCGAACCAAACACAAATGGGCCTTTACGAGCCTTGATATTTGACAGCTGGTTTGACTCGTACCTAGGGGCGATATCGCTTATCCGGGTAATGCAGGGTTCGGTTAAACCGGGACAAAAAGTCATGATGATGTCCACCGGCAAGGTGTTTGAAGTGCAGAAAACCGCGATTCTGTCGCCGAAAGCCGTCGACGTGCCGATATTATCCTGCGGCATGGTAGGGATTGTCTCGGCTTCGATCAAGACTGTGTCCGACACACAGGTGGGTGACACGATAACATTGGCCGAAAACCCCGCCTCAGAACCCATAGCTGGCTTCCAAAAAGCCAAGCAGATGGTTTTCGGAGGGATTTTCCCAATCGATGCGTCAGATTATCAGGCGCTGAAGGATTCGTTGGAGAAACTATGTCTTAACGACTCGTCGCTCACCACGGAACCTGAAAGTTCGAACGCCTTGGGGTTTGGATATCGAGTCGGCTTTCTCGGACTACTCCACATGGACGTCATCCAAGAGCGGCTTGAGCGCGAATACAATTTGGATCTCATTTTCACCGCGCCCACAGTTGTGTACAAGGTCACCCTGACAAACTCGCAAGAAGTGTTGCGCATTGAGAACCCGTCCAAACTTCCTGACACCACTAAAATAGAGAAAATTGAAGAACCGTACCTTCACGTGACGATACATGCTCCCGAGGAATTCATTGGTGCCATTCTCGCTCTTTTGACGGAAAAGCGCGGAATACAAAGGAACCTCGAGTATACTTCGCAGACCCGCGCGAAGATCACCTATGAAGTCCCCATGAACGAGATTATTTTCGACTTTCACGATAAGCTGAAGAGTCTTTCTCGCGGTTATGCGTCGATGGATTACGAACTTCTCGATTATCGAGAAGGCGATCTCGTTAAGCTAGACATTCTTGTAAACGGTGAGCCTGTTGACGCCCTTGCCAGCATCGTTCACCGAAGCAACGCCGCTTTCCGCGGCCGGTCTCTTTGCAAGAAACTGAAGGACATCCTTCCGCGCCAAATGTTCCAAATTGCACTTCAAGCCGCTATTGGTAGCAAGATAGTCGCACGCGAGAGCATTTCTGCGATGCGTAAAGACGTTACCGCCAAGTGCTACGGCGGCGACATCTCGCGTAAACGCAAACTCCTCGAAAAGCAAAAAGAGGGCAAAAAGCGAATGAAGTCTATTGGCAAGGTGGAAATCCCACAGAAGGCGTTCTTGGCCATTCTGAAAATTGACGAAGATTAGTGCTTAAGCGTTAAGCTCCCAGGTCTATCTTTATCGACGCTTCATCGTCGCCTTCTTCAAACTCGAGCTTCAGGTCAAAGGGCTCTTCCTCTGGCAGCCTAAAGTCTGTTTTGGCGTCTTGCGGATATTCCACAACGACAAGAGTTACGTCGTCGGCAAGCGGTTTGTTGGCGAAAAATTTGAAAGCGCTTTCGACAAGTTCCTTCTTGATGCCGCTGGCATTTTGGGTAGCGACTTCAAGCAGTTTCTCGATGAGAACCTTTCGACCCCATGATTTTCCTTCGGGACTCTGGCACTCAATGAGTCCGTCTGTAAACAGGAGAATCCTGTCGCCGTTTTTCAGCTCCATCTCCGATTCCGTAAATGTCGCGTCTCGCTCAATACCGAGAACAGTGCCTGTTTCCTTAAGCGCCAGCGGCGTCAACCTTGAGATTTTTTGCCATTTCGGACTCTTTCGATCGATTCGCGGGTCGTCAGGATCTGACGGAATAAGAATGGGTTGGTTATGGCCCGCATTAGAATATATCAATCTGTTCTTTCTATAGTCTATGACGAGAGCAAAGAACGTCATACTAATTTTGCCTTCTACCGCATCATATAGAACTTTGTTAAACAGCTCCAAGAATGCTTTGGGCGAGTGATCCGCCAACTTGCCTTCTTTAAGTAGTGCTACCATAGTCATACAACTTGAATATGCCATTGCGGTAACAAGAGCCGCAGGAACCCCGTGACCCATGGCGTCTGCGACGAAAACGTATTCGACCCCGTCGTCGGTAACGAAATGGCCCCACCAGTCGCCTCCGCACTCGGACGCTGGCTTGGAAAAGCCGGAAACGTTCAACACGAGTCTTTGGCGGTTTTGTTTTGGAAACAGCGTGTGCTGTACAGCGTTTGCGGTTTCAAGCTCCTTCTCGAAGCGGGCCTTTTGAACCTGAGACAAGAGCAATTGTTGAATGTGATAAGCCATCGCGTTAACGGATAGCGAAAGCAGACCAACCTCGTCTTTCGACTTCGGCTTCAAGTATGCTTTGAAGTTTCCGTTTGCTATGTTTTGGGTCGCGATTGTGAGTTCCCTTAGGTTCTTAGTCATACCCGTAGAACCGAAATAACTGAAGAACACTGCGATGAGGAGGAAGAAAAGTCCCCAATTCAACGTTTGTTTGATAAGGCTTCTAATCGCAGCGTAGGCGCTTTCCGCGTCTTGCTGTACCAAAACAACCAGATTGAATTTATTAATCCTATAATAGGCGCCCAACCACTCCTGGCCGCTCTTGTCTCGGTAACCGCCCAAATAGCCGTCCCGAACAACGCTTGTCTGCGCCATCTTGACGATCTCGAGATAAGAATAAACTTCGTTAGCCTTCATGTCATTGCGGTCCTTCGACGCGAAAACTCTCGAATCCCTATCAAGCACGATCGTCTTCATCGCTTCCTTGGACTTGAGATTCATCAGCACCGAATCTTGCCAAGCGGACAAAACAACCCAATATGTTGTTTGGCTGTCTTTCAGCTTGAAGCTTCGCGCGAAGCTCATCATTGGCAAATTGATCTCTCGGATGAGAGATCGAACGTGAACTTGATCTGATGGATACGCCTTGATATCGGCAGCGACTTGAGTCGTTACGAGTTTGTCCAGTTTCGCGAAAACTTGTTCAGGAACTTGAGCTTCGAAGTTCGTTGACACTTTTTCCGAAGGCACGAACGCCTTCGCTTCAAGAACGCCTTGATCGTTCACCTTGAACAAATGCACCGCAACAAAATCGTCATCGCCAAGCAAGAAGTTCCTGATGGGAAGTTCATAGCCTTTGCCTTCCTGGTAGGCGACTGTCTGAACGAGAAGACCCATTTGGGATTGCCAGTTCTTGAACATCGCCTCGATTGCCTGTCCAATGTTCTCGCCTGTATCGAGTGACGTCCGCTGATATTGCAAACTCAATTGCTGACGGAACGATTCTCCGTTCTTCCAGGACAAAGCTGCAACGGCCATCAACACCAAACCAATGGTGAGATAGAACAGCTTCGCGGAAATAGATTTTAACGGATTAACGCGCAAGCTTGTCCTCGTGTCTTGTCCTCATGTTGACCAGCATGTCAAAAAAAGCCCTTTTCCAGGTTTTTGTTCATCTTTTCATCGGCCTTTATCAAGAAACATTTACGTTCACGCATGGGGGCGTTTTTATAAAACAACAAAAAATGCGTCATTTGACCACAATATCGATTCATTAAACTTTCAACGTTGGTTTAGGTATTTTTTCCTCGCGCTTTAAGTTTAAGAAAACTTGCCAAATTGCCGAATCAACCAGACAGGATAGAACTTTTTTTCACATAGGATTCCATTCGTGATCGGAAGGATCATATTTCTAACCGTATGGACAGGTCTCATGACTATGGTCGTGAGGGCCTTATTCTTTGACAAACCCGGATCCGAAATGAAGGGCGATCCCGTCGCACAAATCGTCTTTCAAGATGGACAGGTGCAATTTCGTCCCGACAACGACCTAATCTGGCAAGACGTTGAGAACAACCAGTACCTCTTCGAGAACGACAACATCGCCACAGGCGAGAACGGACTCGTCATCATCAACTTCGGTAACAACAAGACTCTCGAGCTAAGCACCAACACGCAGATTCGAATCAAGCAGCTAGCTTCCGACGATCAGGACTTCGAAATCGACCTGATTCGAGGTAATCTTACTGCTCTCTCGGACGTCAACGTTTCCAACGAGAAGTTGAAAACATCAGAAGCGTCAATCCGAACTGGCGACAAAGTTATCCAAGTCGACGAAAAGGCCTCCAAGCTTTCGATTTCCAAAAAGCGCGGCGAAAACGACGCTGAGATTGCCGTTTTATCCGGGCAAGCTCTTCTCATTGACAAGGACAAACGGCAAACCTTACAGCAAGAAGCGAAAGCAGAAGCGGAAGCGCAACCCGTTGTCCCCGCGCCAGAACCCAAACCTCTCGTACATCCTGAACCCAAGAAGCCGCTCATTACTCTCGACACGACAAGAGCGAAGCTCTATATGCCTCAGATTGTAGTGCCCACCGAAAGCCAAACAATTTGGGCTCTTCAACCGCTTCAGAGTGCAAAACAAGTCAAAATACCGATCTACTTGGATCCGCCGAAAAGCGCGCCTGAAGGCAAAACCTGGCGACCGATGCTGGGCGCCGTCAAATCTGGCATGTTTGAAAAACTGCCCACAGCCGCCTTGCAATGGACAGGAGAACCTTATCTCAAACGACAAAGTATTCTCGTATCCTTGGACGAACTTGAAAAAAACGACCTCCTCATCCGCACAGACGGCGACGTTCCAACTCTTGCCTTTAAGCTAAAACCTGGCGTCGTTATCGCCAACCCGAACAATAGCGGCAAGGAGATGTCTTTTGCAGATGCGAAGACGTTTCAAGTTGGCCTACTGGGTGATCTCAAAGGAACAATAGCATTCAAAATAGCTGGCGTCGGGGTCGATCACAGTCCCAACCCTTGGCTCATTCGTCCGAAATTGCAGGCACCTAATACATTCGATGTCGTGCTTCAAGACGCTGAAAGCATTCCGGCAATATCGCCAATTCTGGCGGGAAGCCGCAATTTCGAAGTTGACAAGATGCCGAAGGGACTTGAAGGAGAGGGAATTTATCTTGTTCGCAGCCACAAGATTGTGGGCAAACTGCAAGGAGCGATCCCTGAAAAGAAGGTCATAGCATTATTCAAGAAGCTGTTAAATTGTGATTTTATTTATGAAGGCAAAGCGAAATCGTATATTGGAAGTTTGGTGGAGTTTCGCCAACTCGCGAAATCGCCTCAGGGGTTGCCCGAAAGAATCTATATTCTCAACAACGGCCAGTTCATCGGAATCAGCAAAGACTTCATGCAAAAGAACAAGGCATTGCAAAAATTTCTCGACGACAAAACTTCCGCGTTTTTTAGCGAGCCGATAAAGACATTTGATCAGATCGTCCTACCGGCTCACTAGCGCTTACTCTTGTTGCGTCGAAGACGTGAATCGTCCCTCAGTCTTCGTGTCGTTGTAGCTAATCCAGACCCGTTTAACCCCTTTCGCGGCCAGGAGGGCCTTGAGCGTATTGTTCTCGTTCGCATTAGCCGGGGTGGCGAAGAAGAAGCCGCCGGAACATGCGTGTTTGTGCTCATTCCACGCTCCTTCTTTGTCGCTCAGCAGCCAATTGCCGTTGCTGTTTCTGCAAGCAAACTTGAATTTAGGATGGAAATCACAATAGTCGTCGTCCCAATCACCAAGGTCGTTGATGGAAACGCAATCTTGCATAAACAAGAAGTTATCCGGCTGCTTAACCGCAAAGTTCTTGTACACGACTTCGTCAGACCCTCGAACAATTCGTCCTAAAAGTGTGTCGAACATCTCGATCGTGGGCGGAAGGTCGATATTGGTCCAAGCCTCGGCTATCTTACAGCCAAGTACGTCTTTAATTTGTACGCAGCTGTTGGGATCCGCTTCCTTATCTCCTGCATAGTACTTCGAGCAATCTTCCCAAGGTTCGTCGTTGTACTTCGCGTTTTTCTGATCGATATCGAAGCACGCCGTCAAGGCCTTCTGAATCATTTCCATGTCCTTCTTAAGACGAAAAATCACCCCGCCCTTTTTTCCACCGGAGAGCGGATCGATTTGAGCGCCTTGCAGAGTATTTATTACCCTCTTAATCGACTCGTTGTAGGCGGAGTCTGTGCCACTCGGAGGTAAGCTGGACAAGTATTCCATGACTTTCTCTGCTTTGGCCAGAGTTTCTTGTTTGTTTGCATAACCTTGAACAAGCGCCAATCGCGCTGGTACCACATTGTCGACGAATCCAGCCGGGTATTTAGGATTGAGTCGCTCTTTTCCGCCAAAGTCCATCTGTAACTTGGCGCTGTCCATGTACTTAGAAGTAACATATGTGAGCTTGTTAAGGCCCGCGGCGGCTGGATCGGTGTTGTCGCTAACTTTGTCCAAAGCTTTTTCAAGAACGCCAGGAAGTTCGCCTTTGGCGTATGTCATAACGTCGGCCATCGCACTGCCGCAACCGTCAAAAACGGATTTGGCATCCTTATCCCCGATCTTGAAGGTACATTTTGCTTGAGCTTCACTCGCAATTGTTGAGAACCTCTCGGTGTGTCCCATCTGGGTCGCGACAAATGTTACCGATGTCCTCGCCAGAAGATTTTTAACGTTGTTGTTGACTCCGGCGCCGCCCTTTATGTCGAACATTTTTAGTGGAGCTTTTTCATCTGCGCCTCCCCCACCAGCATTGGCGTTGGCGTCGTCTTTCGCTTCGCACTCCGCTAACTTAATGTCGTTCTTAGGCTTATCCCCTGGATTTGTTCCCGCGGGCGGCGGCGCTTCGGGGTTGGCAGGCGCCGTGTTCGTTCCTGGCGCACAGTAATGATTTTTTAGATTAGAGTTGATCGAAAAGTGCATGTCGAATTCTTTGGCGTCGTCCTTGGTCAAGAAATCGAACTTCATAGTGGCGAAGAGCTTAACGCCGTAGACGACCTTGTTTATATATTGGTCGCCGCAAGGCCTCATGACGTTATTGGGATCTGTGTCGTCTACGATATATTTGGGAGTGGGAGCATGGACAGTGTCCTCGATGAACGCCTCTTGCAGGATCGGTACTTCCAAAATGAAAGAGATACTTCTGGAATAGTTGTCCGTCGTATGCGAGTTGACAGACTTGCCGCCCATATCCGCAGTGATAATAGGAATTTTTAAGCCGAAATCAGCGTTCGCCGTCAGATTGCTAAACATTCCTTCCGCAGAAATGCTCTCAACGATCTCAAGCTTGGCATTGCCGCCTTTTGTTCTCGTGGTTGTACCTGCAATACAGGGTAGTCCGCGAAGTTCAGCTTTGTACGAATCGTAACCGTTTCCTAATCTAAAGCCGATGTTGTTGGCAGGAATATCGTCCTTTATCTCGGACCTGTTGGTTTTACAGCTTCCCACAAGAAGGAAAGTAGCCAAGGATAGAAGAGCAACATACTTCATAACGCCTCGCAAAAAAATCAGTTATTCGAAGAAGATATAAGATCTATCTTATTCGATTCATTGCGAAAGCGTCAAATTATTAGATTGTCATAAGAATATGCTGCCGGCAACGGACAGCTCGTTCACGTAATCCCCGTAAACCGCAAGGTGGAATTTGTCGCCGGAACCTATGCCCAAACCCCACCACAAGTCGTTGCGGTCGTCATCATCCTCTTCCTCGTCGTCTTCCAAATACATGTGATAGGAAACAGAGACCTGGATCATGCTCATACTTAACGTCATGCCGGGAGTGACGAGTACTAGGTCGTCTCCTGCGATTTCATCCTTGTGCTTTCGTTTGGATGCATCGACGACCAGGGTCAGATTGTTGTGCACAAAACCGTAGCCCAAGCCGTAACTGACAATGTCGAGGTCGTCGGTTGGTCCGTCGTAAATGTGACCTACTAAACCCAAGCGATGGTTGCCTTCAGCTCCGAACATCAAACCTACCGTGTTGCTGTCCTCGTGGACCGTGGCGCCGGCCCCGATGCCCCCCATCAAAAATCCCACGGACCCCAAGATGGTTTCGTCGCAACCGTCGCAATCCCTTTCGTAATAACCTATGGCGAGCCCCAAGTCTCCTTGGCCCAGTCCCAACTCCGCGCCGTATCCCTTGTTTCCGTCTCCGTCGCCCCGGTCATGAGCTAGAGTTACGCGCCCGCCCTTTTGCCATGCGACGCCGACGGGATTTTGCCGCGTGAATCCGTTTGAGAAAAACGTTATCGGCGCTGCCGGACTTGCAATGCCTTGTCCCACAGCAAGAAGCGGGGACTTTGATTCAGCAGCCTGCCCCAAACTGGAGGCGAGTAAACATAGGGCCGCGAACATTTTCCTAAGTGGTTGCCGACAAATTTTTTGCATACGATCCCCCAAACAAACCGCTTCTTCGAAGATATCAGCTTCCGTCCCTTACAGCCAGTCGCGGAGTTTTTATTGCGGACCAATTATTTTTTGGGGCAGTTGCCAAAATCGTGCTATAAGCTCTGCCGTACTACTGTTCGAGAAGGAGCACTCATGTTTAATACTCGTCTTTTTGTCGCCATGTTCGTGGCAATCGCTCTACCTTGCTACGCGGATTTTTTACCGCCTAATGACCTTGCTCGCGAAGACCACCTTTTCGAAAGTGAGGGGAGAATCTCCGAAGAACAGTATAACGGAATTTTGGATCTCATCGAAACAACCTACAGTTCCTTAATAAAAGAAAATTTCAATGCAACCCTCGTTTTTGAACGCAATTGGCAGTCGGCGATCGTCAACGCTTATGCCTCGAGGGAAAACGACACGTGGAAGATCTGGGCCCACGGTGGAATGGCCCGACGGCCCGAGCTTTCAACGGACGGGTATACTCTCGTCATGTGCCACGAGCTTGGGCATCATCTCGGCGGTTATCCCTTTAAAGGAGAGACCTGGGCTGCATCAGAAGGACAAGCCGATTATTTTGCGACGAAAGAATGTCTCCGCCGGGTGTGGGCCAACCAAATCGAGCAAAATGCCCAGCAGGCGGAGTCGGTCGATCCCGTCGCCAAAGAGCGTTGCGATGCGGGCTGGCCTGAGGGCAACGAACGCAACCTTTGCTATCGAATCGTTATGGCGGGAAAGTCGTCAGCCTTGCTTTCTTCGATCTTGTCACAGGAGCCTACTCCGGAATTTGGTACTCCCGACCTTTCGCAGATTGAGACTACCGAAATAATTCATCCAAAAGCGCAGTGCCGCCTCGACACTTACTTAAGTTCCGCTACCTGCCGTCAACCATCGAGCAACGTTCTCATACCCGGATTGAACAATGCTTTCGGCAAGAATACCAAGGAAGCGGAGATTGAGTCCGCTCAGGTCACCTGCATGCAAGCCGCACCCTTTGCCGATGGTTTTAGACCCCGTTGCTGGTTCAAACCGCTCAACACATTGCTCATTGACGTTCAGCCAGCGACGTTCGGAGCCAACGACAACGGACCATCCGTCAACCCAGGGACATCGTTTCGCGTCACCACGCCTCTAAAAAATATCGGCACCGAAGCCGTGCGACTTTCGAAGACTGCCGTTAACTCGCTCGACCCGCATCTCATTGTAACGCCCAGAGAACATGGCCCGCTTGATCTTGCTCCGCTCGCGAAGGCAAATATTTCCGAAGAATTCCAAATTGCCGAAGACGCCGCTTGCGGAAGCCGCCTCGATTATGAAGTCGTTATGAACACAGAAACAGCTAGCGAACGTTTCGCACGCTCGATACGCATCGGCAAAATAACGCAGAGCGCCGGTTACGACAAAGCGAATCAAATCCTCATCAAGCGAAGCGAAACAACTTCAGACAAGGTTCAGGTGATAGCACCCGGTCCTTACGACTTGGTTTTCGTACGTCTTGATATCCTTATTTATGATGCAACTACCATCGACGTAAAAATAAAATCACCTGCCGGAAACATCTACCCGCTGCACAACCAAGAACCCGGCTTCGACATTCTCAAAACCTACGACTTCTTGGCTGTGCCTGGAGAAGTGTTTGAAGGCGGGTGGGAACTTATTGCCACGTCGCATAGTCATGTCCTGGCTGGCATTCTTAACAGCTGGCAACTGAGTTTCTTTGACGCTTCTTGTGAATAGGCGTATAAATTAGCTATGCGTTAGCACAGGTATTTAGCCCTCGCCTTATGGGGTCAAGGACGGCAATGCTTCTCTCAATTCTGGATAATAATGTAACCATCGCGATCAAACTTGAGAAGTTCATTTGAACGGGGAAAATACTCCTTTCCACTTCGATTCTTTAAAGGCAAAGGTGTTTGAGGCGTTTGGCCAATATAACTATGAGTGCGCTCACAGACAAATTCTTTAGGAATACCGGTATCGTGCAAATCGATGTGATCCCTGAATGCGCTGAGCGCCCATCCATCCCATTCGCGTCCGGGCGGTGGTTCATCCTCCGCATAAATCCTGCCATCGAGCATTTTCTGTCCCTTTCCGAGTACCTGCGAGAGGCTTGCCACCCTTCCCTTTATGTCTGTCTCGAAGCCAAACGCTCCCCAGGATGATTCTTTTTCCCCATTCTTTGTTTCGATCCGAAGCCATGCCTCGGGAAACTGGCCTTCATTCTCTAGGGCATCCAAAACGTATGCACCTATGAGCTGGCCCCGCGCGGAACCAAAAGGGCTGGATGCAGCTTCAAAGACGAATTTATGATCAAAAAATCTGTCATTCCTTCCCTTCTGAAAGGTGACGTTTTCGCTTACTCTCACAAAATGCAAGGAGTCACCCACAACTTTGTGGTCGTGGTCTTGCCATACATTGAATTTCCCAATAACAGCTACTCTTTTCTCATTGATTTCAACTCTGGCCAAAGTGTCATCGATTTCTGACTTGAAACTATAAATGTTTTTTTGAGCATCACGCCATTCCTTTTGTGGATTGCCGTTAGAGTCTTTCCACTCATGCTGTGGCATTATTGTTCCCTTCGTGGTCTTTCCGTTTTCAACCACTAAGGAAGTTCCCAGAACAGGGATGCCAAGGACTTCGATGTAGCCAGGAAAGTCCAAAGTAACATTAAGGAAGTCGAAATATTGCCTCTGATTCAAATTTTTGAATCCGTCTTTCAAAAGCTTTCTGACAAACAAACGTGTTCGTTCCGAAGTTTCATGACCGTTTTCCGGAGCATCTCGATAAATAACTTCGTGAAGAACTATTGTGGCTTTGTTATTATCGTCAATAGCGTTCCAATACTTTTCGAAAATCCAATATCGCTTTTTCAGGTCTTCTGCGATTAGATCATCATCACCAACAATAGGTTTTCGGCGCTCGACAACCTGAACCTTCGTGCAATCCTCTGCAATCTCAATTGATCCGGTATCGGGATAGTCAGAGATTTTTTTCTTCGTTACCATTTCCTTTTCGAATTCCAGAATCCACTCTTTGAGACGAGCATGTCGTACAGGATCTACCTTTGCGAGGCGGTCTACCACGTTCAAAGCCGTTTTAATATAATCCTGGTTGGCCGGTCCGAAGTCATTCCTCGTGTCCACGTTTTGCATTATATCTTGGTGAATCTCCAAAGCGACGATGTTTCTATGATTAGGTAGTGGTCCACTGCCGGGTTCAGGATAATGTTGACCATTAGGGCAATCAACCACGTCCCCGCCTCGTCCGTAATCATTTCCGGCGTATGGATCAGAGGTGAGTCGCGATCGGCATGAAATGGTAACCAGAACAATCAGAGCGGCGCAAAAGATTCGTCGCATAGCATTCCTTCAAAGAAATCTTATTTTTCCATATTATAACACAAAGCCGGAGCATCAAATCAGATCTAGACTCGCTTACTCGCAAAGAGAGATCTTCGAGTTTCTATTAGGGAACGAGGTATCCGTCCTGATCGATGTTTATCGTATCGCCCTTGTTCACGAGGTGCTTGTTTCCGGCCCGATCATGCATATAGACACCCATGCCCCCCAGCTGTCGTATATTGTCGCCTGTTTGGAATACCTTAACTGTTTTGGGTATGCCATTAGGATAGAGATCAAGATCTGCAGGAGTTTCAAAATCGATATCGCCGTCATATCTTTCGAAACTTGGATCCTCTGGCTCACCAAATACCCATATGCGACCTTGATAAATTGGCAAAAGGTCATTTAGTCCCCATGTGCCAAATGTCTTTGTAACACGGGTAAAAATCCCGTTCGCATCCGCTTCGAATCCATGGGCGGTATAGCGCCATGTCTTGGACATTCGAAGCGTATAACTATCATTCGTATCGCCAGCGATAATTCTCCTGTCTTTATCAAACACAAGCTTGTAGTTTTCATATTCCTCGGAGTATCGTTCCAAACTCGTCGTATCGCTCAGTTTCAACCAGTGGTAGTCTGAAGGCTCATGTTCGTGATCTGGCCATGCGAGAAAGGTCCCTTCAATCGTTATCCGATTCTCATTTTCGATAATTACTTTTGCTTTGTCCTGTCCGGGCGTCATCCCAAATTTGTAAATATTCCCCATGTGATCTCGCCAGTCCTTCTGGGGCTTCCCTTGGTTGTCCCACCACTTGTCCTGCGGAACGATTTTACCTCCTATAACCTTGCCATTTTCTCCATACTCAAGAGTGCTGCCTAAAATCTTTAATCCAATTATCTCAATGTAGCCTTGGAGATTCATATCCTCTGTTTCCAGCGCTTGAAAATATTTTTTCTGGTCGAAGTCCTTCCACCGGTCCATTAAAATCATGCGAACGAAAAAGCGAGTTTCCCGGGCTGTACGATGCGCCATTTCTGTCTGGTATTGAACTGCATCACGATATACCACTTCATGCAACACCAAGACAGCTCTGTGAGTGTCATCAAGATTGTTCCAGTATGGTTCATAGATAATATACCGCTTCTTGCTGGATGGCGGGGTATCGTCACTAGAGTTCAAAATTGGGGGCTGACGATAAATGACTTGTAAATCGCTGCAGCCGGGAGCTACCTCGGCCACATCAAAGTCGTCAGAGATATGGTATTGATCAGGCACAAACTTCGCTTCATTTTTGAAGGCGGATATCCACTCCTTAAACTTTTGATAGCGAACGGGGTCGAGTTTTTTCAATCGTTCATTAAAATACAATGCTTTCTCTATATACCCAAGGTTACTTGGTCCTAATTGCAAGCGATCAGAGCTATACGTACCGTCAGGGTATTGCACCATCATTGCTTCATGGACCTCAGTTGCCACATATCTGGGAAATCCGGGTTTTGGCTGCCCATTTGGACAATCTATGATGCGTCCGCCTCGCCCATAGTCATTGCCAAAGGGCTTAGACGTAGTTCGGGCGCGACACGAAACGATGGCAAACAAGATCAGAAATATACTCAATACTCGTAACACATAACCCTCGAATTAATGCTATTGGCTGATGATTCCATTGTACCATACAACCCAAAATTCAATTGAAGACGCTTTTACTCAATCCCACCTATCTTTACAGGGCGGAAATGTCGATTACATCGAAAACTGGTGCCAGTCAACACCAGTACCCTTCCAAATCGCCGTGACGCATGCAAGTAAGACACATGACCATAATACAGACACGGAGAAACTAGCCATCCTCCCTAGCTGCAACAGTAAGATCAACCGGCTGTCGAAAATTCCCAGGGGATTTGTAAGTGCCTTAGGACAAGCTCCAGGAACGATAGACCTTTATGACGTGGTGCCAAACAACACCACTTTCGAATCCCGATCCCAAAAACGCGCCCCTTTCGAGCCACCTTTGCATTATGCTCCACGGCTAAGCACTGCGTTCCGCGGTGACACCTACAGCCTGTAATTGGATAAGGAGGAAATGGAATGTCCAGGAATAATTTTTTTAAAACGGTTATGGCGCTCTTTGCAACGATGCTTGCTTGTGGCGAAAATCACAAGGGATCTGATGTGAAAATAATCGGGACCGACCTCAATGCCGACGGCACCGCATCGGAACCCATGCGTATATATTATATCGAAAACCACCGCGTGGTTCGTGCTGATTGTACACCCGACAGACCCGTTTCAAAAGAATTCTGCCGGACTAATATCCGCAAGATGTTGCAGTCTAAATTCGAGGGCAAACTTTTTGAGGATCGAAAAATTCAGAAGAACAAACGGGAGAGATTGATTGCAGCTTATGACGAACAAATTCGTTTAGGGCGGGAACAAGGTCTAGATGTCCACGATCTAGAAGAAAAACGCAATACGTTAGACGGAGAGCGCAATGGGATTAGCAAAGAGATTGCTCAGATCGAGAATCTGATGGCAAAAATGGAAACGGAACCTTTAGTATACCGAATCACGGCAGAGGGCGACTCATTTCCAGAGTTCAAACCCTACGTGAAAAGGTTCCCAGAGATCTTCCGTTCGGCATACCTTGTGACCGCGGGCGACACTCATACGTGCATCACCGACAATGAAGGCGTTAAATGTTGGGGAGGAAGCACGTGGGGCGGCATGGCTCACGAACTTGAAAGATATTTGTCGGGGCGAACATTCAAAAATCCCGTCGATATGGTATCAGGAGACAACTTCACCTGCGTACTCGACGATCGCGATATCTTCTGCTTTGGTCCAGAAGATAAAACGCGTGATCTCTATACGCCCCCTCCCGGCCCCGTCGAGACGTACACCAAATTATACGGAACGAAAACCTACGTGTGCGGCATCCTACACAATAACGCCACAGGAAAAGACAAGATTAACTGCGGAGGTAAGTGGTACAACGGTTTTGGGATACGGCTGAGCCTCGATCTTGATCTGGGCGACGTGGTCATCACAGCGGAAGACGTTGTTTGCGTTATTACCGCTCAAGGTAAACAGAAATGCCTTGCCGACACCAATACGGGGCGAAACGATTTTCCGTATGACAGCGTAGCTCCTCAAATGTTCAGCCCTGTGCGAGCAGCATCTACTACCAAGAATGCATGCGCCATTCACGAAGATGGTCTTGTTTGCTGGCAAAACCAAGAACATGCGGCGTTAACCATTCCAGAAGCCGCGAAAGCGCCAAGAGAACTTAGCTCATTCGAAGATAATATCTGCACGATCAATCTCGATAAAACAGTCTCTTGCTTCGGTGCAAGTGAACATGGTCAAACGAATGTTCCATCGTTAAGAAATGCCGTTGTTTTAAGCGCCGGCACCATACATACGTGCGCGCTCGACGATGCGGGCCTCAAATGCTGGGGACCTGGTCCCGAGGTCGGTCATAGAGGTCAAGCAAATGTGCCTGACAACTTGAAGTTTGACGCAGTGCCTAGACGATAAGAAACAAGAAATAGGAGACACATATATGATACGGAATTCGAAAATTGAGTTGATGTTGGCGCTGGTACTTTCACTTACAGTCGGATGCGATCGGATTCTCGATCGCTCTAACAAGGACAAGGCTAAGAAAGGCGAATCCACGGAGATCGTCGCGACCGATCCTGAAGCAACCGACAACGACCCCAAACGCATTTACTACATTGACAATTACAGAGTCGTCCGAAGCGACTGTCCACCCGATCGTCCTCCGTCGAAGGAATTTTGCAAACTCAAGACGAGGAAGATGCTCCTTTCGACTTTTGAGGATAAGCTCTATGAAAAGAGAAAATTGCGTCAGCATGAAATCAACCGCATCATTTTAGTTTATGACGAGCAGATCGAATTGGCTCAAGCGGAAGGTCTTGACACGACGCAGCTTGAAACGGAGAAGGGTGAGTTCGCGAACGAGCTGGATAGTATCCAAAAAGAAATCTCCGATATAGAAAACCTCCTCAAAAAAATGCAAGACGGAACTATCGTCTATAACGTAACGACGGACGACGTTGAATTTCCGGAGCTGAAGCCCTACGTTCAAAGGTTTAAGGAAATTTTTCGATCAGGTTATCTTGTAAGCGCGGGCAATTTCCATACCTGTGCCACCGACGATACCGGTATGAAATGTTGGGGAGGCACCTCTTGGGGCGGGATGGCCGAAGAGCTTCGCAAGATGGAGCAGGTACGGAAGTTCAAGCATCCGGTCGACATGGTTTCTGGCGATGACTTTGCATGCGTTCTTGAAGAGGAAGGGATATATTGTTTCGGTTCGGCTCAAGACAAACCGTCATTGTCTTCCGCATATCCTCCGTCTTCAGTTGAGACCTATACGAAGCTCTATGGTTCGAAGACATACATTTGCGGAGTACTGGAAAGCTCGGCGACCGGCAAGAGCAAGCTCAATTGTGATGGAAGGTTTGCAACCGGTTTTGGCATTAACCCTTCCACAGTGGATCTGGAAGACGGCGATGTTATCGTAACTGCTCCTGACGCCCTTTGTATTATCAATGCGAAAGGCAAAGGCCGCTGCATCGATAGGGCGAGTAGCAATGGTTACTACCCAATGGAAGGCGATGCATTTCCCCAACTATTTGGAACGAAGCAGGTTATCGCGACCAACGTAAATCTTTGCGCCATTGATGACGACGGGATCGATTGCTGGCAAGGAGAAACCGAAAAACCATTGGAGGTTCCCGACGAAGCAAAATTTCCGCAAGAGCTTGCTTCCTACGGTGACAACATTTGCTCCGTAAATGAGGACAAGACGGTTTCTTGCTTTGGAAAGTACGACCAAGGAGAGACCAATGTTCCCCGTTTGAAAAACACCTCGACCCTTAGCGTAGGTGAAACTCATGCGTGCGCGCTGGACAATTCGGGACTTAAATGTTGGGGTGCGGGGACCGGCAGCTACGGTCAAGCGAAGGTGCCGGATGGCTTGAGCTTTGAACGTCTTTAAGCATCAGGATGACGAACCTACGACTAGGAAGATCCGCTTGGCAAAATCCTTAGGAAAGTATTAGATAGGTTCGTCTATTTTCCGCTCTTGTAACAGATACGGGTAGCGCCAAAAATGCTCTGCCTATTTGGACAGCCGAGAGACCTCTGGAAAAAGCGGTTCAAGATCGTCGCTCTGCCGCTTTTGGGCGCCGTCATGTTAGCCGTCACAGCCTATCGACTCGCCGTCTACTATGAACGCGCAAAACTGGAAGGCCAATTCAGAGCCGAGTCCGAGTTAATAACTGAAGATCTAAACAACGGCATGGAGCAATACACGGGCATTCTCGAAGTCCTGAACGCATTCTTTAGCGTTCAAGGGAGTTCGATGAGCAGTGCCGAGTTCCGGATATTCACGCTAGATCTATTATCACATTATGCGGGTGTGCAGGCCATTTCATGGGACCCTCTCGTTCAAGATAGTCACCGAGAAGCATTCGAGCGTAGCTCTGCCCCAAATGGCGGAGACAAAATCACAATCTTTGAATATCAAGCTTCAAACAAGAAGGTTCCGGCACACGAGCGGTCCGAGTATATTGTGGTGAAATACATTGAGCCTAGGGAGAAAAATATCGCCGTGATAGGTTTCGACGCAGCCTCCGATCCGAACAGGAAGGCAACGTTCGATCTCGCAGCCGAAACAGACAGGCCAGTGGCAAGCGGCTCTATTCGATTGCTGGTTCCTGGATCAAAGGGTGTCATCATCGTGCAAAGGGCATTGATCAAATCTGGGAGGCCGGAGGCCGTTCAAGTAGCCGGGTTCTTCGTTGTAGCTCTCCAAATGTCAGAAATGTTAAACGCCGTTCTCGGGCCTAATGGAGCGAGAAAGGTTGCGCTAAAAATAACTGATCAAAACGGAACGACCATTTATGACAACAAAAAGGCGCAGGGCAAAGGGCCAGATTTCTCCATTACAAAGTCGTTTGAACCCATAGCAGGAATAAAATGGAAACTGACCATGGAACCGGCAGCGAATTTTGTGGAATCCACGCGCATCAGCTGGATGGTTTTGTCCGGAGGCACCCTCTTTGTAGGGTTGCTTGGCGGCTTCTTGTTTTTGTTATGCAGTCGTAACGAATTGTTGGCCGAAGAGATTACAAAGCGAACCATCGCTCAGAAAGCTGTCGAGGAGAGCGAAACGCGGAAGGTTGAGACCCTTGAGTCAGCTTTGGATTCGATCGTAACGATAGACTCCGACAGCAGAATCATAGAATTCAACCGTGCCGCCGAGGCAACGTTCCATGTTAAGCGAGAAGACGTCCTGGGCCGCTTGATGCCTGACGTCGTCATTCCCGCTCGGATGCGACAAGCTCACTACACCGGATTGCAGCGTTATCTGGGAACGGGCGTTGGCCCTCTCCTTAGGAGGCGCATCGAAACAATTGCGTTACGCTCTGACGGCTCTGAGTTCCCGGTCGAGATCTCGATCGCGGCATTGCGTGTAGAGGGGCGCCCTATTTTCACCGCTTTTTTGCGCGATATAACGGAAAGAAAAAAAATCGAACTCGAAAGAGAAAGCATTCTCGAAAAAGAAAAAATCGCCCGAAACCTGGCTGAAGATGCCGTTCGCAAGAAGGACGAATTCCTAGCCATTGCCAGTCATGAACTGCGAACACCCATCAGTGTGATAACCGGCTGGCTCAATTGCCTCCGCGAAAGGGAGACGAATCAGGAGATTACGAAGATTCTAGATATATTGGATCGCAACGCAAAGCTGGAATTACAAATTATTGACGACATTCTCGACATGTCCTTGTTTCGACGAGGACAATTGGAAATGCAGTCAACCGTCGTGTCGATAAACAAAATCGTTGAACACGCCGTTGAGGCTATTAACTTCGCAGCTGCTCAAAAGGAGATTGTCGTAAAAGTTCAGTTTGACCAACACGATGCCGTCGTCAGGGGAGATCCTGAACGTTTGCAACAGATATTGTGGAACTTACTTTCCAACGCCGTCAAGTTCACTCCCAAGGGCGGCAAGGTCGATGTCGATGTCGCTCGCGGAGAGGGCACCGTCCAAGTAAAGGTGAGAGATACCGGAATCGGAATCAAGCCTGAGTTTCTGCACCAGATATTCGAGCCCTTCGCGCAGCAGGACAGTTCGCCCTCGCGGACGTATGGCGGTCTCGGTCTCGGTCTGCCGATCGTCAAAGCTCTGACGGAATTTCATGGCGGCACCATCGTTATTGAAAGCGCCGGTGAGAACAGGGGCTCGACAGTTACAGTCACTTTTCCTCTTCTTCCCATTGCCGAAGAACTAAGCCCTCCAGAGGCAGCGGCCCCTGCGCTCGAACCGCATCCACTTCGCAACAAAAAAGTACTTATTGTGGACGACATGCCCGACGTATTGACGATGTTGGAACTGATGCTGAAGCAGGCCGGTGCGCAGGTTCTGTCAGCTAATTCGGCGGAAAGAGCTCTCCACATCCTAAACGAGTATCCGCTCGACGCAATGGTGTGCGACATTTCAATGCCGAGGGAGAACGGCTACGACCTTATGCGCAATATCCGAAAGTTAATGGGTGCGAACGCAAACATCCCTGCCGTTGCCTTGAGCGCGCATATTGGCTCTGAGTTCGAAAAACAAGCATTCGCTGCGGGATTTCAAGTTTACTTGACGAAGCCCGCTATGGTTTCCGTGTTGCTTCAAACGGTGACGGACCTTTGTGGTGGACCGAATGTGAATATTTCTGATCGAGATCCTTCGCTTCGCTCAGGATGACGGAATGGAATGAGGGGTCAGTCCCCCCTCATTCCCTGCGAAGGATCTCAGACAATAAAAAAGCCCTTTGGATAACCAAAGGGCTTTTTATAATAAGGCTGCGTTGTGCTACTCTCCCACTGTTAAGACAGCAGTACCATCGCCGCTGAGGAGCTTGACTTCCGTGT
>JBFWNG010000003.1:233296-614441 GCA_050251195.1 Oligoflexales bacterium | reverse complement strand
TCTCCTAATCTAATCTCCTAATTTACGTAACACCTGGTCCCGTCTGGGGTGGTGCTCCTTGCCTCCCGCGCGTGACCGTTCGCTGCGCTTCCTGCTCCGCTCACTCGCACTCCGCTCCCGCTCCGTAGCGTCCCGCGCGGGAGGCAAGGAGCACCACCCCTGACGGAAGCAGCATCTGCGTTGATTTGAATATAAGAATTCAGGTTATAAGCGATTTCAGCGTTTCAGATAAAAATTTGGGTTGTTGAGCGCTCCAAGCAATTCAAGCGGCATTGCTTTTTTCTCTTAACTAAAACAATTGCTACATCCGTCAGAGATGAGGCGGTCATCCTCTCCCGCCGGACGCTACGGAGCGGGAGCGGAGTGCGAGTGAGCGGAGCAGGAAGCGCAGCGAACGGTCAGGCGGGAGAGGATGACCGCCTCATCTCTGACGGGAACAGTTGTCTCGGATACAAAAAACCAAATACAAAAACCAAATACAAAAACCAAAGACCAAATGCCAAATACAAAAAAGGAAAAAAGAAATTTATCGAAAGAAAAGACCTAAACACCAGGGGGCGCCAGCCAAAAAAAGAATTATTTACCAATACAAAATTCAGAAAAAATCTTATCAAAAATGTCTTCGGCATCCACATGTCCAATAACTTCAGAAAGCGCCTTCAACGCCTGCTCCAATTCAAACATAAGACACTCGTCGTAAAGCCCCTCCCCACGTGCGACAAAAAACTTCTCCAAACAGTTGGAAGCCACAGTAAGGGCGTGAAGATGCCGCGTCGATGTGATGCAAACATCCTCTTCATTTTTCAAAACACAGCTGTCAATTTTCTCCACCAGTGCGTCTTCGAGACGGCCAAGATTGTGCCCGGATTTACAAGACAGAGGAAGATACCCGTTCGAAACCCAGCTCGGAAGGGGCAAATCCGCTTTGCTGACGATCTTGATCACGTCGACAGATCTTTCGATTTCGGCCGAGATCTGTTGCCACTCAGGGGTTGGGGCGATGTCGGCACTCGAAATGAGCAACACGAGGTCGGACTGGGAAGCGAGTTTTAACGATTTTTCCACGCCCATCTTCTCCACAATATTGTCCGCTTCGCGTATGCCCGCCGTGTCGATGATGCGAATAAGCCGGCCCTTGATAAGACATGTTTCTTCAATGTAATCCCGAGTCGTTCCGGCGATGTCAGTGACTATGGCGCGTTCGCAGCGCAAGATCGTATTGAGTAGCGTTGACTTGCCGACGTTAGGCTGGCCTATGAGAGCCACGCGGAGGCCCTGGGTCGAGATTCGCCCTTTGTCATAACTTGCGGTTAGATCGTTGATGGAATGTTGGACTTTCCGAACCAATTCAACGGCCTGATCGAGCTCTATTTTGACGTCGCCTTCCTCCGGAAAATCAATTCGAGCGTTGAGAAAAGCGCATGCCGATATCAGGTGATTTCTCAAATCAGCTATCAGCGTTGAGAGACGGCCGCCGTAGAGTTGTTTGGCTGCTGCCCATTGGTGGGTGGTTTGCGCTTGAGTGAGCGCGCGGACGCCCTCCGCCTGGGTGAGGTCCATTTTACCGTTGAGATAAGCTCGGTACGTGAATTCGCCAGCCTTTGCCGCTTCTATCCCTTGGGCATAGAGAATTTCCAACACTTTGGACACAATATAGGGACCGCCATGGCAGAACATTTCCACCATGTCTTCGCCGGTGTAGGAGTATGGCGCGCGAAAGAAGGCACAAAGCGGTTCGTCCACCACTCTATTTGTTTGAGGATCAATCACGGAGCATAACAGCAACTTTCGCCAGCTTAGGGGTTCCGCAGAAGACGACTTCGATTTTCGAATAACCACTTTATCGAGAACGGAATGAGCGTTAGGTCCGCTAATCCGAATAATAGAGATAGCGCTGGGAACACCGCTTGCGACTGCAGCGATAGTGGTGTCAAAATTAAGCCCGGGCGTGCCCGGGCGTATTGCTGGCTCTGTATCCCGACTCATGTTTACTGTTGCTCTGCCTGCTCTCCGGCTTTCTTGGTTGCGGGGAGGATCATAAGTTTTCGATTGGGACCGCTGCCAATGGATTTGGTGTATACGCGGTCGTCCTTGTCCAATGCCATGTGAATAATCTTCCTGTCATAGGAACTCTTATAGTTGAGGACGATGGGCCGCTTGTTCTCTGAAACTTTCGCGGAAAGATCTTGCGCCATCTCAATGAGATCCTGTTCGCGCTTTTGCCGTACGCCGTTTACGTCGACAAAGATCCTAAAGGGCAATTCTCTTTTAAGATAACGAGGTTTTTTTCTAAGGATATGCTCCATAGATTCCGCGAGCTTTGTATTTTTAGATATCTGGGTCATTATTTCGTCATTGTTGATGTCCAGTACGAGCCTGTCGTCTTCGACCAGCGCGCGTACTTCGACCTTTTCCCCTACGATATACGAACAAATCTCTGCACAAAAATTTCTCAGGTCTTCTTTGAGCGCTTCAACTTCTTCGGCTGTCAGCTCTACCTTAGGTTCTTCACTTGCTACTTCGTCTGTGTCGAGACCATCGTCTTTGGCGATGCTTCTGGCAGCCCTTCTGGGCGGCGGTGGGGCCTCAATCTTGGCGTCAGGCACCACCTTCTTCTCAGGCTTTGTGCCACGCTTATCCCAGGCTAAAAGCTCGACTTTTTTATTGCCGAAAAAAGAAAAAAGTCCGCCGTTGCTTTGAGATACTATTTCAAAATCTACATTCTCGTCAGGAATTCCTAAATCTCGAGCAGCTTCGGAAATGGCTTCTTCTAGACTCTTCGCGGTAACGCGAACCTTTGATTGTTGTTTTTGCATGTTTTTTCCCCTCTTTCACTTTAACTACATTTGACAACATTACTATTCTACGAACGAGCTGGTATCGTTGCTAAGCTATGGTCGAGTTTCCTGTTAAGCCATTGCTGTTGGCCGATGGAAACAACGGTGTTTGTAATCATATAGAGCACCATCCCCGCAGGTAGAGACAGCATCATCACGGTGAAGATTATTGGCATCATCATCATGATCTTTTGTTGGTTCGGATCCGCCGCTGTATTGGGCGTCAATTTCTGCTGCAGGAACATGAACCCCCCCAATATCAGAGGAGTTACATAATAGGGATCCTTCACCGACAGGTCGGTAATCCAGAACATAAAATTGGCATGCCGAAGTTCGATCGCCTGTGAAAGAACGTTATAAAATGCGATGAACACCGGAATCTGAGGAAGAATCGGCAAGCAGCCTTTCGCGGGATTAACTTTATTAGCGGACATATAACGCATGAGCTCTTGCTGCTGTTTTCGCGGATCCTCTTTGTATTTCGAACGGATATTGTTCATCTCTGGCTGAAGTTTCTGCATCTTCTTCATCGAAACGGCTGCCGCCTTCGTTAGCGGATAAAATAATACTTTCAAAATAATGGTGAGCAGAATGATAGCCACGCCCCAGTTATGCGTGAATTTCTGTAACGCCTTAATCGATACGAGCAAAGGATAAGCGATGACGGCAAAGATGCCGAAATTGACGGTCTCTTTCAACTTTTCGTCATGCGCTCGGAGAACACTCAAGTCCTTTGGGCCAAAAAAACCTACAAAACTTAATTTAACTTCTTCCCCCGGTCCTACCATGCCGAAATCTTGATACGCTTTAAGCAACATGGCGCATTCCGATCCCTTGTTGGAATCGTCTTTAGCCATAAGGACGCTTACCTTGTCCTTAGGCTGGAAAATCGAGAGGAAGTAGTGATTGTCATAACCAATAAAATCGATTTTCTCATTCTTTTGATCAAACACTGGCTCGTCCGGATCGTCGCAGTATTTGCTCATGATGGTCGACTTATGTTTTCCATCGACGCCTTCCACAAACGCCGATTGCTTGTCGCCGCCATCCGGTAAGAAGCCCTTTTTCTTCGGAGGGAGCGGCATAACGTCCCGCGACCAAAGGCCGCCGGTCAGCTCTTGCTTCTCAGAAGAAATGTTCTTGAAAGTGATATCAACATTCAGGAAATAGTCTTTGTCGGTAACGCTAAACTGTTGTGCGATTTCAAAGTTTCCGGCGGTTTTTGAAAAAGTAAGTTTTCCCGGTTGTTTTTCCGCGCTGAAACCTTCGCGCGGCGCCTTCTGGGCAACCTGGTCAGAGCCCTGGATAACAAAGGCATCTTTGACGAGTTCGACGGGCTGAGACTTGGAGTCCGCATCATACTTCTTAAGTTTAACGCTTGTTAATGCAGAAAGATTTTGATCGAACTGAAAAATGGCTCCGCCTGTCTCTAATCGCAGCTGGTCGGCGGGAAGCGTTTGGACTGCCGCGGTTTCTGAGCCAGAAGCATCTGTCGTGGGTTCAACAGGCACCTCGGCCGCCGCTTCAGGTTTCGGTTTGGTTTCCGCGGGCTCCGTCGTCGATTCTACGACTTGTTTTTTTCCATAGCCGGGGTACTTTTTAGAGAGGTATTGAGTGTAGCCTAGGTAAAAAAGGGCACACATAATGATTGCCAAAAACGATTTGTTGTCCCAATTCATGGTAAGTCTACTCCGCCCGGATTAAATGGATGACAGCGAAAGATTCTTAGAGTTCCCTTTTTTAAAGCCGCCGCTGTGTTGTATTTCTTAAGACACTCCGCCGCATATTCCGAGCAAGACGGGAAAAACCGACACCTTGGACCGAGAAACGGTGAAATAGTCATTTGGTATAGCCTTATGAAAAAAATAAATAGGCTTTTAAGAAACATCATTCTTGCCAGCTGAAAAACTTCTTTGCGTTTCTTTTTTCTTCAGCATCGAATCAAAGCACTGTTTGAGAGACGCTCCAACCTCGTGGGTGGCTGCTCCCTTTGCGACATGACGTCCTATAACGACTATTTCAAACCCCTTGAGGCTTTCTTTCTTCTGTCTAAAGTGCTCGCGAATTTGTCTCTTTAGCCTATTGCGCACTACCGCGTTTCCGACCTTTCGCGAAACGACAATGCCCAATTTAGCCTCATCATCGACTTTTTGGTCCCGCGCAACGACAACAACGCAGCGGCTGACGAACTTCTTACCGTTGTCAAACACTGATGTGAATTCTTTGCGCTTACAGAGTCGAGAGGACTTTGGGAAACAACTCGTTCGGGAATAGCCTGACGAGTCCATTAGTTTACTTCTCGTATGTAGTAATAGCGAGACGCTTACGCCCTTTTTGTCTTCTTCTGGATAATACTTTGCGTCCGCCAGGAGTGCTCATTCTCTCACGAAACCCGTGGGTTCTGCGTTTTTTCTTCCTGCTAGGTTGATACGTACGTTTCATGTAGTTTGCCTTTACAAGTTGCTAAGTCGCGGAAATTTAGCAGATCAGGCGCCCCTTTGCAACCATAGGAAATCATATGAATTTAAACGAAAAATCTCATATTATTATAATTATAATTGACATTTTATAGAATTCTATTAAAATGATAGAAAATTTATTGGTATTCTAATGCGCTGGCAATGCGAGTTTTTTTTGATTTTAGGGGCACTGTCGTTCGGTCGAACGGCAAGCGCGGAACAATATCTTCAGGTACTTCCAGCGGTTTCCGTGCAAAATGGGTCCCCAGTAACGGTCGAATATTCTTTACCCTGCGGAGCCCATCTTCAGGGATTTCTGGTGAACAGGACGGGCCGCCGACTCGAGATCAGCGTGGTCGCCAAGCACAACGGCTTCGTTTGCGGCAGCGTTCAAGGATCCGTCCGGGCTCAAATTCCTGTAAAGGTTCCAGATGGTTGGGAGCTGGGGACCACGAGATCCCAAGACTTCACAGACCCGGTCGTACGAATTCCGGCCACGGAGGCCTCCGTCGCCTCTATCGACGGGCAAGCCATCTTGCAATCCGAATACGTCTCCGAATGCGGTCGATATCTAGGTATTGTTCTCTATCCGAGAGGTAATGATAACTGGGTCGTAAGCCATGTGGAGAAAGCACCGTCCGAAGAAGACATCGACGACTGTGAGAAGGGATCGAGGATAAGCGAGCCACTTTTTCTAAGCCGCGTCATCAAAGTGGGCAGCCCTAGTGTTCAAACCTCAGACTTAAAACAACGCTATGCTCTCATATTTGCCAAAGTGGACAAGACTTCTCTCGACAGGTCTACTCATACCTTCTCTCTCAGCTTTCGCAGAACTTGCCAAGATCGTCCCCTGGGACTTGTGATGTCACCGGATCGAACAACGATTGGCGTTGTGGTCGCCCGGTTTTTCAACAAAACATGTCACGCTGCTCCAAGATGGGAACGAATGGAATCAAGTGCTGTGACCTTGCCTGAAAACAAAACCCGCTTCTTTTCGGCGGGCCGCGAAGTCTTCGTGAAAACTCCGCTCGCAGTACAAAGTGACAATGGCGTATTTATCAAGTATTCTACCCATTGCAACCACACTGCAGGTATCCTTATGAATGAAACGACGTCAGAACTTCGGATCGGCATTGTTCAGGTTGAAGCTGAAAAGCGATGTTCGAAAAATCTTGTCGAATCGACACTTCATCCGCACTTTCAGCGATCCGTTAAGAAACTTAAGCCTTTTGCGATCTAATTATGCGCTGCTGGATCAACGTTAGCTCATCGGCATTACTGCACAACTATCAGGCCATATCTAAAATTTGCAGTCCATCCCTTTTCGTGCCCATTATTAAATCGAATGCATACGGTCACGGCTTGAAGGAAACCTATGAGATCCTCACGAAACACAGCCCGCAATATATAGGCGTCAACTATCTCGAAGAAGCAGCGCAATTGCGCACATTCGGTTTCTCCGGAAACATTTTGATCGTAGGTCCCATACCGCCATCGCAACTCGAGACCGCCAACGAAGTCAGCGCCGAGATATTCTTGGCCAACCACGACGTGAAAAACGCTTGGCTTAATCTCAAACGCAAACCAAAAATTCACGTTAAGTTCGACACTGGGATGTCGCGCCAAGGCTTCTTAACCGGAGAAGCCGGGCCAGTCCTTGAATCTTTGAAGTCACACAAAGATTACGTCGTCGGAATATGCAGCCACTTTGCCAACGTCGAGGACTGCATGGAACAAGACTACGCACTGAAGCAACTCAAGGAATTCAACGAAGTTGTGTCGGCTGCTCGATCCCTCGGTCTAAGTTGCAAAGCGCACATAGCTGCGAGCGCCTCTGCGCTTATTCTCCCGCAGAGCCGCTTTGACATGGTTCGGGTGGGCATATCGCTTTACGGACTTTGGCCAGCTCAGGTTACGAAATTGTCCTACGCACAATTGGCCAAAGAACCTGTGGAACTAAAGCCCGCGCTCGAATGGAAAACAGAAGTTGCGTCTGTCAAGGAAGTCAAAGCCGGTCAATTTATCGGTTACGGATGCACGTACCAGGCTACTACAAATATGAAGATCGCTGTTCTACCTGTTGGTTATGCCGAAGGTTACCCGCGAATCGCCGGCAACGGCGGTAGCTACGTTCTCATCCGCAGTAGACGATGTCTGCTCGTAGGGCGTATTTGCATGAACATGATGATGGTTGACGTGAGTCATCTTGCGAATGTCAAACCTGGTGACGTTGTCACCCTTATCGGATCAGACGGCGACGAACATCTTTCCGCAAACCGCTTGGCGGACTGGGCGCAAACAATTAATTACGAACTACTCGCGCGGCTCCCCAGCAACATTCCCCGAAAGCTGGCGCCATGACGTATCTCGATCCGTCAAGATTGTGCCAGATCGAAATTCATACAACGGACATAGAAAGGTCACTTGAGTTCTTTGAACAGGTTTTTTCGTGGAAGCGGGCGCCCATTGATCTGCACAATTATTTTGTTCTCGAGGTTCCTCAGGGTTGTCCCTTCGGCATTAGCCTCATTCCTGACAAAAAGGCGGCCACACCCAATAGCGTGGTACTGTATTTTGGCGTAACCGATTCAAAGCCGTTTGCCGAAAAAGCGGTCCTCTTCGGCGGCCAAGCAACGCCTGCACGCACATTGCCTGCCTATGGGAAAATTACGATAATAGAGGACCCGAACGGTCAGAAGTTCGGATTATTTGAAACCAAAAGCTAAGTTTCTTAGACAGAAGCCCGTTGCTCAAGCACGTTTGCTTTGTTGATGTAAATGGAATCGGCAACCTTGCCCTCGGCAAAAACGCTCGCATCCTTCACCTTCCACTTTTTCTCCAAAAACGCGCGTAGGACGGTTTGCTTGATGCGGCGATTCTCTTCGGTGTTATCGCTAAGGAGATGCTCCAACATATTGGGTACTTCGTTGTTGTCTTGCTCAATCAAGACCTCCGCGCACGCGAAGCGCACGCGTTCGTCGAGATCAGTTACGAAGCGCGACAATTTAGGAACAAATTGCCCCAACTGGTAATCCCGCAAATAGCATAGGATATCGTAGTTCTTATCCACAGCGGATTGGTCAAAAGATACGTCTTCAAAATTGAGAGCGCTCTTAAGAGTCTCAACCACAGTCGGCTCATCCGAAACCGACTGGATTATTTTCATGGGCCAAGCGATTCGCGTTGATTTACAGATCTTTTCCTTCACGTAAGGGATGGCGGTAGCTTTGTATTTTACAATGCCCTTCATGGCCAATTCTTTTTCCCGCGTGTCGTTGATCCCGTGCTCCAAACTGTACTCAAACCTGTCAAGAAGCGCTGGAATCGCGTTCTCGGGATCGTCAATGTGGGCGAGATATTCCAGAGCTGCCCAACGGTCTTCTCTAATTGCTTTAGGATTTTTGACTAGTTTTGCACATTTCTGTGCTTTTTTTTCTTTTTGACCGTCAAAGTAATCGCGAATCGTCTGTACTAAACCCATTTCTACTCCAGAACCGGAATGACATCCAAAATAACTTCTTCACCATATTTGTGCTGCAAATCGCTTTTTACGCCGTCCGATAACGTAATAAGAGATGACGGGCATCCGCGACATCCCCCTCCCAATCGAATATGGGCGACGCCGGAATCATAGGCTTCGAGTCGCGCAAAACCCGAATGCATCTTCAACATTTCAGACACAGGTCCTTCAAGATACTCCGCAATTTCCCGCGCCACACCCTCAAACCGATCGCTGGTCTGCGGCTCGCTAAATTGTCCCGTATCGTCGAGACCCAACATTTCCAACATCGCGGTTTCTGCTTCTTCCTTGGTCAACCCGTGCGTTGTCTTACCCGAAGGAACGTGCACTGCTTGCCAGCTATCGTCCGGCTTCTTTGAAAAAACCACCGAGTTCAAGACGTTGCTCATAAATATGCTCCTTTTACGCATTCCTCAGTGAACCCCTAATATAACCACTACGGGCCGTAAAACCAGCTAAAAATCCTCTAAATGAGACATTCTTAGTTTTAGGGTTAATCTAGCGAAGCTCTACGGATTATGGCATAGTGTGCTTTTCTTTTAGGCTTAAGCAATGAAGGCTTCGCTCCCTGTAAATGCCGTTATCCTTGCCGCTGGCAAAGGTAGCCGGATGAAAAGCATACTGCCGAAAGTTCTTCTTCCCGTGGGCGGGGTGCCTATTCTCTCTCGGATCGTCAAAACCTTAAAAGATATTCCGGTCCAACAGATCGGCGCCATTCTCAGCAGCGACCTCACGCATTTCGATAGTTTTCTTAAAGAAAACAACGACATAACTGTATGCATTCAAGAGTCGCAGAAAGGCACGGGAGACGCTGCTGCCACCGTGGGGCATGCGTTCAAGGGAATAAAGCTGCCAAGCTACAACTCGGGCCGGCTTTTTCGCGGTGGGTTCCAAAATTTTTATCCAGTTCTCATAACGCCTGGCGATTGTCCCTTTTTGGAATCTGACCTCCTGAGGGATTTCTTGAATCGGTGCCTTGATCAAAAGGCGAAATTGGGATTGGTGGCCATGGAGGTCCCTGATCCGAAAGGTTACGGCCGCATCGTTGTAAACTCGAAGGGCCAACTTGTGAAAATCGTAGAGCAAAAGGACGCGTCTTCCGAGGAGTTGAAAATAAATCTTTGCAACACCGGAGTCATGTTTGCGGATACGACATGGTTATTCGACCTGTTATCGAATCTTGAAAGCAACAATGCGCAAAAGGAATTTTACCTTACCGATTGTTTTGCGCTCAGCGTTAAGAGCAACGAACCCGTATTGGTATACAGAACGCCTTCCTTCAAGAGTTTCCAAGGCGTAAACGATCGCCAGCAACTTGATGAAGCCAACAACCAGGTGACTCAATAAACGGATGAGGAGTTAGAGAATGTGCGGAATTTTTGGCTACGTCGGTAACGCCAACTGTGTCGAGAAAGTATTCGGCGGCCTCAAAAAATTGGAGTATCGCGGTTACGACTCAGCTGGGATAGCCGTTTTGTCAGAGAAGAAAATTCACGTAATCAAAGAAGCGGGAAAGCTAAACAATCTCGAACCGCATCTCAACACGCTTCCCAATGGCACTAAAATAGGAATGGGCCACACGCGATGGGCGACACACGGCGTTCCCAATCAAACCAATGCCCATCCTCACGTCGTCGAACCGGTTGCCATCGTTCACAACGGCATCATAGAAAACTACGCAGAACTAAAGGCGGAGCTTTTGGCCGCCGGAATAAAGCCCAAATCCGACACCGATTCAGAAATCGTCGCCCATCTTATTAGCATTGCCTTGGCAAAAGACATCCCCACAGGCGATGCCCTGGCAAGCGTCATGCGGAAACTGGAAGGATCGTTTGCACTTGGCGTGCTTGTCGAACGCGATGCCGGACACATTTTCTTGGCAAAGAAAGGTATGCCTCTTGTTATCGGGGTAGGGGAAAACGAAGTCTATTTTTCTTCGGACGTGAACACATTCTACCCGCAAAAGGTCCAGGCAATCTTTCTCACGGACGACCAATGTGCTCGCATCGGGGTTAACGATATTAAAGTTTGGAATAACCAAGGCGTGGAGCAACCTTATTCCAAAGTCAAAATAAATTGGGAAGTAAGTTCGAATCCTGACAAGCAGGGATTCAAACACTTCATGCTCAAAGAAATTTTTGAGCAGCCGCAGGTCATCGCCCAGACTACCCAAAGGTTGATAAACTTCGATGCCGGTTCCTTCTCCGAATCCGAGATGGCGCTTACGAATCTCAGCCTCGACGGCATCAATCAGATACACGTGGTTGGCTGCGGCACGGCGCTTCTTTCTGGTGCGATTGCTCGTTATTTCATGGAACCTATGCTCAAAATCCCGGTGAATGTTGAGCTTGCAAGTGAGTTTCGGTATCGGAGGCCGTTCTTGACGTCGAGCTGCCTGGTGATTGGCATCTCTCAATCCGGCGAAACCGCTGACACGCTTGCCTCGCTTACCTATGCCAAAGAAGCTGGATGTAAGGTGGTTTCCATCTGTAACACCGCTTTTTCCTCCATCGCTAGAATGGCCGATGCGACGCTGCAGATGAAAGCTGGGCCGGAGATTGGGGTGGCGTCGACCAAAGCCTTTACTTCACAAATCTTCTGTTTGTACCTTTGGACCCTAGCTCTGGCGAAAAAGGCAAATCGTTTGTCGCAAGCCTCCGTGAAGAACCATCTTACAGACATCGGTAAGCTCGTCCCTCTCATGGATTTCACATTGGGAAAAGACGAAGAAATCACCCAGCTCGCGAAAAGATATTACGAGTCGAAAAACTTTCTTTACATCGGCAGGGGTCCATTTTATCCCTTGGCTATGGAAGGTGCACTTAAGCTCAAGGAAATTTCCTATATCCATGCCGAAGGGTATGCAGCAGGAGAACTTAAACATGGACCTATTGCGCTCGTCGACAAGCACATGCCGATCATTGCCATTGCGCCGAAGACCTTCGAGTTTTACGAAAAAACCCTTTCCAATATCGAGGAAATTATTGCGCGCGAGGGCAGGGTAGTCGCCATCGGAAATTACGACGATAGCAGGTTGAAGAACCTATGTACCGATTTTATTGGGATCCCTGCGATTCAAGACCCGTATTTACAGACAATATTGGCGTCAATTCCTCTGCAATTGTTTGCGTATCATGTCGCAGTCCTCTTAGGAACCGACGTGGACCAACCCAGGAATTTGGCTAAATCAGTAACCGTAGAATAACAATGAGTACCGATCTTCTTGCATCATTGAACGAATCTCAACGGAAGGCAGCTCTGCACGGAAGCGGCCCGTGTGTCGTTTTCTCGGGCGCTGGAAGCGGCAAAACACGGGTCATAAGTACCCGTATCGCTCGTCTCATTGAGTCCGGAATCCCCGCTTGGCAAATATTGGCCGTCACGTTTACGAACAAGGCCGCCAAAGAAATGAAGGAGAGGGTAGAGGCCATTTGCCCACAAGGTCGAAGCTGCCTCATAACAACGTTCCACAGCGCCTGTGCACGCTGGTTGCGGGAATTTTGTCAGCATCTTGGTTTCGACGCCAACTTTGTCATTTATGACGACAACGATTCAACACAAGCCTTAAAAAAGGTCCTACAAAAGCTCAATCCAAAGGGCGACATACCGACGATTTTGCCCGTTGTTAAATCCTTTATCCAAGCTTGCAAAACGAAGGGCATTCTACCCCACGAATTAGAAAACTCCCCGCCGCATTTTTTAGAGCAAGCTCCTACTGGCATCGCAGAGATATATCACAAATACCAGGAGTTTCTCGCAGGTTGCAATGCCATGGATTTCTCTGACCTGTTGCTTCACGTTCTCTTACTGCTGCGTCGCAACGCGACTGTTAGAAGTGAGCTCCAGAATCGGTATCGCTATATTCTTGTCGACGAGTTTCAGGATACAAACCGAGTGCAGTTCGAGTTGCTCAATATTCTGTCGGAACGCAACCGTAACCTTTTCGTTGTCGGAGACGACGACCAATCCATCTATAGTTGGAGAGGCGCCGTTCCCTCGAATATTATCGATTTCGACAAATTGTTCCCGGACGCCGTTCGCTATACCTTGGAGCAAAACTATCGTTGTACCTCCAATATCGTTGACGCCGCAGCGGCAATGATCACGCACAATAAATATAGGACCAATAAGAAGCTTTTCACGCACAAAGACAAAGGCGACCTTATCGATTATATCGTCGAATACGACGCCGAACTCGAAGCGAGCTGCGTTGTGCGATCGGTCTTGGAAGAAAAAGGCCGTTTTCCTTTAGAAGAAGTGGCCATATTCTACCGCACGAACAGCCAATCCAGGGTTTTGGAGGAAGCGCTCCGTCGCGAAAACGTTCCTTATACCATCTTCGGCTCGCTGGAGTTCTATTCCCGGCTCGAGATCAAGGATCTCATAAGTTATTTCCGCGTCATGGTAAATCCGTCCGACGAGGTAAGCTTACGTCGCATTATTAATGTCCCGACGCGCGGTATTGGAGATCGTGCCGTACAGCTCGTCGAGAATCATATGATCCAAACCAAGACTCCCATGTTGGGAGCGATTCGTGATCTGGTCAGCACGGGCATTCCGAAGCTATCCGGAAAGCTGGCGCATTTCTTAAAGATCATCGATGATCTCACCGCAAAGATGCGCGTCACGCCTTTGGAAGATATGCCGAGTCTTCTTATCGACACCATAGATTACGCGACCTATCTCAAGAAGAAATTTCCGGATCAATATTTGGACAAGCTCGACAACGTTCAAGAACTTGCATCTGCTATCGCTGATTATGCGCAAAGAAATCCTAGTTCAAATCTGCCCGAATGGCTTCATTCCATCACCCTCATTCAAAGCGAGAACACGGACGAAAACACGTCAACCGGCGTTTCTCTTATGACCTTGCATATGGCAAAGGGTTTGGAATTCGACAGGGTTTTCATCTGCGGTTTTGAAGACGGCTTGTTGCCGCACAAAAACAGTCTTGAAGACAGGCAAAAACTGGAAGAGGAAAGACGCCTTCTTTATGTTGGCATGACCCGAGCTAAACAAAAGCTTTCACTGCTTAAGGCTCAGTGTCGCAAAACATACAAACTCATAACAAGCAACGATCCTTCTCGTTTTCTTCCGGAAATACCAAGCCAGTATTTGAACATGGCCAACACCGACATGGCTATGGGCCAATCCTTTGACGAAAGCTATTATGATTATGAGGACTCCGCCGCGGAGCTGCGCAAAGGATCAGTGGTGTACCATCCGACGTATGGAAAAGGCACTATTGAGGATTTTGACTTTTCTTTTGGCAAACACAAAGTCATCGTCAACTTTAGAGACTTTGGATATCGCAAGATTGTCCCCGCCCAATTGATGCATAGGGGTTTTTGACCGCCTATCATGGTGCTCGACCGTACTCCGTGTTAAAATAAAAACAATATAATCCCGAAATCATAAGACTATGTTGGTAAAGATTACATTTGCGTGGGCTTTGCTCGCACTGTGCGTCGGCATCGTGCGGGGCGAACATTCCATTATGCGATATTTGGAACTCCGAAAGACAAGGACTGTTCTGCGAGATACCGTCAACAATCTCGATCAGGAAAATGCGACCCTCGAAAAAGAGATCGCAAAGATTAAAAACTCCCCCAGTTATGCCGAAAAAGTTCTGAGAGACAAATATCATATAACTAAACAAGGTGAACGAATCATCTTCTTTGCCGAATAAAGGATCTACTATGAGATTAATGTCGCTCTTCGTGTTAGGCCTCGTTCTTGCCCGTTGCTCTTCCGGCAGCAACTTCAACCAAATCTTTGTCGCCCAAGGACAAAAAGATTCCTTTGATTATCTGATGGAAAAAGCCCAGATGAGCTACGACCAGGGAGAGTTTAACGATGCGCTTGGCTTTGCGAACAAGGCCTACAAAATAAATCCAAAAAGCGAGAGCACCTCGGTTCTGTTGGGCTACATATATCTTTCGATTGCGGGAATTGACACCTTCCAATTGGCGACGAACCTGATGGAGTCCAACGAGGAGAAGACCAGTCTTGCCGAGGAGAAGAAAGACGCCCCTGACGCTCTCACAAAACTAGCGGGCATTATCGGTGTGAGCGAAGACGATATCGCCAAACTCACTAAAGACGAGCTCGACGGGGTGAGCGGGACGTCTGAAATCGCCATTTTCGACGGCATGGACGTGGTTTTCCCTATATCGGCAGTGGAAGCGCGCGAGGGCGATGTTCCAGCGCTTGCGCAGCTGGCGCGTTCTATTGAAATGGTATGTCCATGGGTAAACGATGATGTCAAAGTTACCGTTGAAAACGACAAGAGCACGGACGATCCACGCCATGTGGACACATACTGTGAAGCGACGACCACCAGTCGATATCTCAGCTCGAAGGCACACTACCTCTGGTCACTGTCCCATCTTTCGGAGGCGATCGTATTTAACACAGTAATCTCTAACAACATGCCCAACCTCCTTAAACGCGCAGAAGCCATGTCGTCAAAGGACGATCTCGATGATCCAGGAGAGTATATTGCCGCGGTCGTCGACTTGGCCAATGTCACGAACGCCCTCTTGCCAACTGACGCTGAAGCAGCCGCAGAATCCATGCTAACAGGACTGTTTAATGACCTCGAAGCGGTAACAATGGGTTTCGCCGCGTTGCCTGGCATGCCAGCAAAAATGACTAAGCCTGTCTCGGACGCTCTGGAAAAACTAAAGGCTCAAGCAGAAAAAATTCAAGAAAGCGGCAATGCGAACACCGACCCGAACGCCGGTGCTCTCCGAGATCAGCTGACGAAGAAATTCGCCGCTAAAGTTAAGGAACAACTTGAAGAACGAGAAGACGAGTTTACCGAAGATCAAAAGAAAGACGCTTGCGAAGCCTACGGCAAGATCTCGTCGCAAGAACTCGATATCTGCGCGGACTTGGATCCATGATTGAGACGAAAAAAGGAGCCACGTGGCTCCTTTTCTTTTTAATAAGCAGAAAACTTAGAACATTTCCTCTTCGTCAGCAACGCCACGGCCGGTTTTCTTCATCTTTTCGAGTTGCTCTTTGAATTTCACGCTGTGACGGCACCAGGGTCTAACTTCAAGTCGTCTTTTTGGAATAAGCTCGCCCGTTCCTTCACAATATCCGTACTCGCCGTTCTCTAATTTGAACAAAGCGTGGTTGATTTCATTAAGAAGCTTGCGATCGCGATCCAAGAGTTTGAAGGTGAGGTTTTGCTCCGTTGTAGCAGACGCAAGATCGACTTCATCCATCATTTCGTTCTTGTCCAATTCGATATTTCCGCCTCGAACGGTCTGATCTGCCTTTTGGAGAATCTTGTCCTTTTCTTCTAGAAGAAGCGCCTTAAAATGTTCGAGCTCTTCTTTTGTAAAGACCTCCGTCTCCTTGTTTTCCTGGTCTTTTTTGTTCATAAAAACCTCACTGGGAATAAGAAAGCGTAGTATTATTAGAATTTACTAGCTTTAACAAATGGTAATTTATTTTTTCCATAATTACAACTTATTATGGCGGTTTCACCCTCCGGCAAACCCTTGCTGGTTGTTCATTTCGGCCCTCAGTTCACTGAGGATATTGAGCGCTTCTAAGGGCGTAATAGCATTGATGTCGATTTCCGCAATCTTTTTCGTCACCGCCGATTTGGCTGGGTTCTCGAAGGTCAGCCCCATTTCCTCAAGGGGCGGGAGCTTACCGGCAGCACCCTGTCGGAGGGTGTTCTTTATGGGTCGTTTTATTATATGGTTTGCGGCGCGGTCGATGATTTTCCTCGGTATTCCAGCTAATTTGGCGACTTCGAGTCCAAAAGAACTGCTGCATGCACCCCCGATAAAGCGGTGGGTGAAGCGAATATTCTTGCCGCTCTCGAGGACTTCAGTTTGCATCAACTTCACGCCCCCCAGATCCTCGGCTAACGGAATGATCTCGTGGTAATGCGTGGCAAACATTGTATAGCATCCGACGGACTCGACGAGTTCTTCGAAAATCGAGAGCGCTATCGCCATGCCGTCCTCGGTCGAAGTGCCTCGTCCGACCTCATCCAGAATTACTAAACTCCTCGTCGTAGCCTGCCTAACAATTCGTGCTGCTTCCGTCATCTCAACCATGAAGGTCGATTTGCCTTGGGATAGATCGTCAGAAGCGCCGACCCGGGTAAAGATACGGTCAAAGATGGGTATCTCCGCACTATCCGCAGGCACGAAGGAGCCTATTTGATTCAATATGGAGCAAATCGCAGTCTGGCGCATGATCGTGGACTTCCCGCCCATATTAGGACCGGTGATCAAAAGATGTCTTTGCTGCGGATTGAGCTCGATGGTATTCGCGACGAAATCGTGTTTGCCGACAAAAGTCTCGACAACGGGATGCCGGCAATTCACCATTCTAAGCGACGAGCTTTCGCTGATGGCCGGCATGCAGAACCCTGCTTCCTTCGCTTTCCAAGCCAATCCTTGTGCCACGTCAAGCTCAGCAACTTCTTCCGCGAGCTTCTTCAATACCGCTCCGAAACCCGCAAAATCCCCGATAAATTGGCCGTAAAGAAACCGTTCGCGTTCTACCGCTTGTTCGCTGGCGGAAAACAGCTCCGTCTCCAATTCCTGCAGTTGAACGGTCATAAAGCGTTCGCAGTTCACCATGGTTTGTCGTCGAACAAAACCCTGGGGCACTTTTGTCAAATTCGCCTTTGTAACTTCAATCAGCAGACCAAAGTTTTTGTGATGCTTGACCTTTAGGCTACTGATCCCGCTCTCCGACCTAAGTTTTTCTTCGTAGGTGTCTACTTCCTTTTGGCCGTTTCTTGAAAGATTTCGCTTCTCGTCGAGAATGGTGTCAATACCTTCTTGAAAGACATTGAGATCAGTCCCTACCGCAGATGGTTCCGCAACAAACGTCCGCTCAAGAATTCGAAGCGGCTCCGCAAAACCGGTAAGCCCGGAGCGCTTGCTTGCTAAGACTTCATGTCCCATTTCTGTCAAGGTTGCAACCAGCCTTGAAGTTGCGCGAAGCGAAGTACGAAGTTTCGTCAACTCGCCGATTTGCAACTGGCGCGTTGCCACTTTTGTCGCAAGCCGCGTCAAGTCTCCTATTTCCCGTATGTTCTGACGCGCCTGGTCGAGTCGGTTAGAAGAGTAGAAGGCCTCAACAAGGCTTCTCCGATCCAAAATATCATCGGTCGATAAGAAGGGAGCCGCCAAACTCTGACGGAGCTTCCTCACTCCCATGGGGGTTAGACTTCTGTTGATAATTCGCAGAAGGCCGCCTTCTTCGTTCCGACGCTGCGCAGTTTCAAATACTTCCAGATCGCGAATGGCCGTTTCGTCCAGAGACATCGCATCTTCGCCTCTCAGCGACGCAATCGCTCCGAAGGATTCGAAATTCACGTGATTGCTGTCCAGGTATGCGAGCAACGAACAAACAACTTCGTGTAATCCTGCCCCCGAACCGCAAGGCTGGCCCGCCAGGTCGCCGCTGCCAAACGCAACGTTCAAGAGCTTCTTCTGGCGCTCCTGATCGCGCAGGATATCCTCCGACATAGCTGTGATGCACAGCTCATGCGACGCGATCCGGTTGGCGAACGCCTTCGAAAAGTCGGCAATGAAGAACTTTCTGAGCAGAACTTCCTTTGGCTTGAGCCATTTTACAAAATCAATCGCGGCGTCCAGCGAAGGAAGATTGCCGGCTCTAAACTCTCGGGTGGAAAGATCGCAAAAACATATCGCCCACTGACCGATCTTCGGCACTTCGTAAAGAGCTAAGAGGTGATTGGGTTCGTCACGAGATAAAACGTCCAGATCATCGACGCTGCCTGGCGACAGTATTCGCGTAATTTCTCTTCTTACAAGACCTTTGGCAAGTTTCGGGTCCTCGACTTGGTCCGCAATCCCAACCCGGTAGCCAAGTCGCAGCAATTTAACCCAATAATTCTTGGCGCTATGGTGGGGGACTCCGCAAAATGGAATCTTCTCACCCGTTTTGGAATTCTTCTCGCGACTTGTCAGAACAATATCTAATTTTGGTGCAATTTCAAGAGCATCGTCACCAAAAATTTCATAAAAATCACCCATCCTAAAAAACAAGACTCCGTCGGGAATTTGTTCCTTGAGTTCCATAAATTGCCGGATCATCGGCGTGGCGTTATTGAAATCGTTATTCATGTTCGGTTCCAGCTATTACTAAGGCTTTATGGTTGCTGACATTCAACAATCTGGCAGCTTCGTTGAGAGTAAATCCCGTCGAGGAAACATCGTCCACGAGGAGGTATCGTCGTGAGTCTGCCTGACTGGCAAATATCGTTTTTTGGATCACTGTTTCACTTTTTCTCGCAATGTCTTTTGTCATGGCTCGCTTGGATACCCGCCAGTATATCGGCACCCGTAAGGGGAGCAACTCCTTTTTGTAAGTTCGGGAGAGTTTAGAACAAATATGGGCCACAATATCGTATCGTCCTCTGATTCGTCCCCAGAAACTTGACGGCATGGGCACGATAACATCTGTCCAATCCAAGAGGGTCCTCACAAAAGGGTGCGCGCACGCCAGGTTAACGATCGTCTCAAGAGCGGCATAGTTACATTGCACCTTTGCCAGGAGAATAAGATCTCGGATCTCAACAGAATAATGGAAAAGAGCGAAAACTTCCCGCTGAACCAACGACGAATCTCGATAGCGAAACGCATGCTTTAGATAGCGCGCAAAGCATTCCGCGCAAACGCCTGTGGATAGCTTGTGCATTCTTGCACATATTTTGCAAAACATGCGGACATGATTTGAGATAAAGATCGAAAAGGAAAGAGACATCCTTGGCCATATATTGGGCGTTCGACTGTCCCCCTTATTTGAATTATTGGGCGTCCGACTGTCCCCTTAATTCCGTGGAATTAGGGGGACAGTCGAACGCCCAATATATGGGGACAGTCGAACGCCCAACAATTCGCGGGCGACGTCCGGCCACGTCATCCTGAGCGAAGCGAAGGATCTATTATTGATGGTGGTAGGACCCGCCATTAATGATGGAATAAGCCCGGTAAAGCTGCTCCCACATGACGAGCCAAGCCAGGTCGCTCGTCAGAACTGATTTTGACAAGGCCAGTTTCAAATCAGCCGCAGCCAAAACGTCTTCCTGCAACCCGTAGGGGCCACCGATCACAAACGCGAGATTTTTTACCCGATTGTCGGAGCGTTTTTCGTTGATCAAATTGGAGATTTCAACACTTGAAAACTGCTTACCTCTCTCGTCGAGAGCGATGAGGAATTGGAACGGTTTTCCGATGACGTCTGCGGAGATTGTTTTTAGCCGCGTGTCATGTACGGTAGTAAAAGGCGAGAGGCGTTTCTTATAGACAGAAACAAGGTCCCCGTACTGGGAGAACGCTGGTTTGCCTTCTCGAATTATCTCGACGTTCATACTACATCTTCTTGGCGTCAGGCCAAAGCTGCTCGAGAGCGTAATAGTCTCGAACATCATCCTTAAAAATGTGAACCATCAAGAAACCGTAGTCCATAAGTACCCAGTTGCCAAGCCGCTTGCCCTCAACCGCAAGCGGGGCAAGGTCTTGCTCTTTTTTTAAAACGTCTTCGACTTCGGCGGCAATTGCTTGAACATGACGGTCGTTCATCCCCGAACAAATCATTTGGAATTGGCAGAGGTCAGACTGACCTCTGAGATCTTGCATGACAATTTTTTCTGCTTTTTTTGACTCAGCCGCTTTTGCAGCTATTTCTATCACTTCCATTGCTTCTACCCGTACAATTTGTGTTTGCTAATATATTCATAAGATTCCGACTCAAGATACTGAACGGCTTCTGGGTCTTTCATGTCGAGTTGCATTTTCTCTCTCAGAACCCGGCTGCTAATAGGTGATGTTTTGCCGTTCAGGAAGAAAATAGCTGTTCCCGTCTTCAATTGGGCACACTGATCATTGACGCGCCACTCATAACCAACGCCAACATGCGACTCGAAACTCTTCATGGCATCCTTGGCATTCAAAGATTCGTCCCTATTGATAACTATAATATTGGCTTTCTTGAGAATATCGTTCACTCGGTGCCACTTATGAAAAAGAGAAAACTGATCCCAACCCAATAACAAGGCTATATCCGTCAAACCGCTTCTCAGAAAATAGTCTATTGTATTTATCGTGAAATTTGGCTCGGGCAACTTGGATTCTATATCAGAGACCAGCACCTGATTAGCGGGAAAAAAATTTCCGAAGGTAAGCCGGCACAGCGCGTATCGCTCTCTCCAACTCGACTTAGGACTTTTCACCTTGCTGTGGCTGTCCTCAACATTGGGCGGCATGCTGGCAGGAACTACAACTGCGGTAACTGAAGGAAACGCTTTATAGAGAATCTTCAGACAGTCGACATGGCCCAGGTGCGGAGGATCAAACGCGCCACCAAACAGAACTGTACCCTGAAACATCATAAATTCTGATCTGATTCCAAAAAAGTATAACCATCATACCGCGATTCAACAACCGTCGCCAGTTTTGGGGCTGATATTGAGGATCTTCTTTGAGCTTCCTCAATCTTCTCGAGGAGCATTTGCTTGAGGTCTCCAGCGTTCGTTCCGTCTATCGACGAAATCGAAATAGCATCCACACCTTTACTGTTGAAAAACTCCGTTTGATCAACAGATTCCTCTTCTTTCAAATCAAGTTTGTTAAGGACAACTACAAAAGGTTTGTTCAAAAGCTCAGAGCTAAACTGCGCCACTTCCCGGCGAAGAAGCTCAAAAGTTTTCCACGACTCCGGACAATCTTCTTCCGAAGACTCCTCAACAATTGAATAAGCGTCAATAACGTAAGCAAGAGCTTTGGTCCGCTCGAGATGGCGCAAAAACCGATGGCCGAGTCCTTTACCCTCGCTCGCGCCGTCAACCAAACCCGGAATGTCTGCCACGCGATACCGCGCTTCCCATGATTCGCCCACGTATACCTCGGCGAGGTTGGGTGTCAGCGTTGTAAAGGGGTATGCGCCTATCCGGGGATTTGCGCCGCTTAAGGATGCCAGTAAGGAAGATTTTCCCGCATTAGGCAATCCGGCCAAGCCAACGTCGGCGATAACCTTGAGTTCGAGCTTAATTGACTTTTCCATGCCGCGTTCACCGGGCAAATGTTCGTCGGGCGCTTGGTGGTTGGATCGCACAAAATGCGCGTTGCCGTAGCCTCTCTTGCCACCGCGAGCGAGCAACAAGCGTTCTCCGTGATCGAGAACTTCGCCGAGAAACTGGTCCGTTTCTGCGTCTGTCACCATAGTTCCAAGCGGAACAGCAATGAGGAGGTCTTTTCCGTCCGCGCCGGTAGATAGGTTGTTCGCACCCTTACCGCCATGCTCCGCACTATAAACCTGGCCAAATCTGAGTTTTTCAAGTGAATCGGTATTTTTGTCGCCAACGAGATAGACGCTGCCGCCACGACCGCCATCGCCGCCGTCACAGCCCATTTTGGGCACTTTGGAGGCCGACTTAAAGCTTACCGCCCCGGGTCCGCCGTCTCCAGACTTTATCTTAATTCTGACTGAGTCAATAAATTTCATAATACGACTAAATATAAATGAGATGTCTGTCTTTAAGAGATAAAGAGCGGCCGGGCGTGTCTAGAAAGAGATGAATTTAAGCTTGAGCAGTAGAAACTACATGCACGTATTGGCGATCTCGATTGCGCGAGAACGTGACGTAACCTTCTGCAAGAGCAAACAAGGTGTAGTCTTTGCCTTGGCCTACATTCTTCCCAGCGTGAAAACTACTGCCGACCTGTCTTACGATAATATTGCCTGGCACAACATGCTCGCCGCCGTATGCCTTAATGCCTCTGTACTGAGGATTGGACGTTCTGCCGTTTTTTGTACTACCGCCAGCTTTCTTATGAGCCATGACTAACCTCTATTACGCCTTGATATCAGTTATTTCAACAGTGGTCATTTTTTGCTTATGACCCCTAGTAACTTTGTAATTTTTTCTTCTTTTGTATTTGAAAACGATGATCTTGTCGTTGCGAGTATGACCTTTAACCACCGCAGTGACACTTGCTCCCTTAACCACAGGGGCTCCGATAACCGGGGAGTTGCCGCCAACCGCCAACACTTTGTCAAACGTGATCTTGTCGCCTTCTTTGCCTTCGCATCGATCGATGGTAACGACATCACCTTTTTTCACTCTATACTGATGGCCAAGGGCCTCGATTACCGCGTACACAAATACTCTCCTGCGCCTAAACTAGCAAAGGCAGCATATTCCAAAATTGCGGGGGTCTTGTCAATGAGTATTTCTTAGGCATGTGTACTAAGCAATTCCTTCCCTCCCACATTAGTTTGCTCCCTGCTAGGATTCTTCTATGAGGTTTCGTCTATCTTATGACAAGGCAAAATATGCTTAGCGCGAGACCTAAAGTTGCCCAGAGAGGGTTTTTTTTGAAGCGTAACTATCTAAATTTGTTGAAAATGCATGATGGCACAGGACGTGCTTTATAATACGAAAAAGCTAAGGTGAGCATGACAAGCATTCTGTCAAATTTTCTGTTTCCAGGAGCCGCAGGCGAGCAACCAGCCGCCGTCGGACTGGATACAGCATCGCCCGCCGGGGGGGGAAATTTCGCCCCAGCGACGAGCGAACTCGCCCCTGATTCGGATTTCATGAATCTACTGCTCCAGCCGCAGACGTCGAAAGACTCGGCATTAGCTTTGGCCGCTGCCCCAAACAAGAATTTTGACGCTAACTCCCTATCAAAACTCATCGCATTCAACATGCTCGGCAACGCCCCGCAGGCGCCTTCCCAACTTACGGGAGAAGGAGAGTCCCTAACTGCCGGGACGAGTGAAATTTCGGCCGGGGGCGAAGTACCTTCTGCGGCGACTCAAGAAACTACCGATTCAACGGAATCTGACGAAATTCAAGAGCTAGGGGCTACGGAACCGAACCCCTCCGACATAATTCCCGCAGGGACGATTTCAGGAAAGGCCGAAAATGCCCAAGGCTATGCCTCTGAAATGCCCCGTAAAGGCAAGGATATCCAAACAGCTCTAACCGATACAAAGATCACAGATAGCACACCAATACTTCTGGTGTTAACGGGCAAGCTGGAGCGACTCGTTCCCGAGGCCATCCCGTCTCTTATTCTCAATAACGAATTCATCAAGAGTTCCCTTGCGAGCAACAACATTGACGGATTCCTTAACGAGCCTACCACTCTGGGAAATATTCTCGCGTCTTTCGGCGTGCCTGCCTCGGCGGCTCACGAAATCGGCATGGCAGTGGACCTCAACACAGTGGTTACGCCAAGCGAAATCCTGAAGGCCATCAACGTTGATCCACAGCAAGTCTCCTCCGAACTTCAGATGCTCAAAGACAACCTGCCTCTTGACGGGCTGCGTCCCTATGTTGAGAGGAGCGAAAAGCTTGCCGGAAAATCTAAGAAAACCAGTTTTGACGACACGGATGTGTCATCTAGCGCCGGCCTCAAAGGGATGGTTTCCCACGCCCCGCAAGGGACTGAGCAACCGCGACAAAATGCACAATCTACTCAGCCGAAGAACGAAGGAATCAAGGCGGTCAACGCTTACGCGGCGCATCCGAATCAAAATCCATTTACGGCGATAGACGCCAAGACAAAAGACGGATTCAAAGACGCCCTGATCGACCAAAGCACTAGTTCTAAAAAGGATGCAGACGCCGATCAGCCTGATTGGCTCAAGTTGACGGCTCAAAACGTTTCTGACGAAAAGTCCAACGAACTTGGACAGGCAATGAAAGAATCGATGGGCGGTCAGGATTTTTCTGGCAAAGGAAAGACCCTAGATCTAGAACGAATGGCTTTCTTTAAAACGGAGAATGACGACAAAACTGGAGAAGGATCTTCGTTCGAAGCTTCCTTGACCGACGTTCCAGCCCATCGTCTTTTTGAACAGCCAAACAAGCTGCAGGACGCCACTCCAGTGAAACAATCCGCCGCGATGGTTGACCACTCTCAGATTGTTTCTCAGAAGGTTGTGGACAACGCGGTCATGCTTCTCAACGATGGCGGCGGAACAATTCGTGTCGATTTTAAGACCGATACGCTCGGCCCGGTTGATCTCGCAATTCAAGTTAATGACAATAAGGTCGACCTAAAGATAATTGCGGCGAACGACTCTGTTCGAGACATGTTAACGAGCGAAATGCCGAAACTTCGTGAAGCCTTAAGCGCCCAGAATATCACGCTTCACAAAGCCGAAGTCGGACTATCAAACAATCCGCACAACTCCCATTTTTCAGGAAACGCCTTCAATTCTTTCAATAATCAAAATTTCAGTAACAATAGCAATGAGCAACAAAACTCCGGCAAGCAACCTTCTTCCTTTTCGCGGCCAGGGTATTTCAAGCCTGTCGCAGCGACCAAAGTGTATGCACCTCGATTTCATAACGGAAGCATTAGCGTTCTAGCGTAGAGGAAACCTTATGCGCGCAGACCTTCAGCAACAGATTAGCCCGTTCCAAGTTCAAAACACTTTGGACTTGAGCGCTGCAAAAGTGCAAACCGAAGAAAAAGCTAGAGACAGCAACTCCGAAAAACCCGTAGACTTCGGCGCTCTTCTGCAAAATTCCAACGACGACGTTAAGAAAGAACGAGAAGCGAAAGCAAACGGGGATTTTTCGGGAGCAAAAACCAACGAAGAATTCGTGGATCAATTGTCGGACGCCACTAAGATAAAGCCGACAAACAAAAACAACCTCGACAAAGACGACTTCCTCAAGTTGTTTGTAACCCAGCTTCAGAACCAAGATCCAATGAACCCGGATGATGGCGCCGAGATGGCTTCAAAGCTCGCTCAATTCAACAGCGTCGAACAGATGATGAACGCAAACAAGAAGCTCGAAGACCTCGTGAAAAATCAAAGCACTTTCATGGATCAGCAACTGGTTCATTACCTCGGCAAGGAAGTCACAATTGACGGCGGGAAAATCAAACTAGACGAAGGCAACAAGACGCCAAGTCTCGAATTTGACGCCGCTTCGGACGCAAATCAAGCAAAGATCGAAATTCGCGACCAAAGTGGAGCCGTAGTGGGAGAGTTGGACGTTGGAGTGATCAAAAAAGGCCAAAATACAGTACCATGGACGCCCGTAAATCAAAAAGGCGAACCGCTTCATGGCGGCTTGTACAGCTACACTGTATCGGGCCAGAACGATGGAGGCGAAGCCGTTCCCGTAAAAATCACAACTCAGACTCGCGTGACGGGAGTTGATCTAAAAGACGGAAAATCCATCAAGTCGGATCTAGGCGACCTCAAATTCACTGACGTCGTTTCCCTCGGCTTGAACACACCCAAAGCAACGAAAGTGACGGCGCCTGCTCCGCAAGCACCTTCAATCACCCCTGCAAAAGACGAGAAGGAATCAACGACTACACCTCCTTCCGAAAACGTTCCGTCTTTGGTGGAAGCAGCCGGCTTAACACCTAATCCCGCACCTCAAACCGAGAATGTCGAAACGTCACCTAGCGACGCGACACGACAAGGAGCGACAGGGGAAGCACCTACGGTGGAAGCACCTGTGCCTACAGAGCCGGTGAATGAAATGGCTCTAAGTACCCCCATGCCTCCAGCTAGGGCTCTCTAACGAAATGACGATGACCCAAGTGTTATGTAAGAATTTCGTAGCTCGGTTCTGAAAGAAGTTCTTTGTCCAGAGGGGAACGTCTAAAGGCAATCTCGACGGAATACTTTTCCTTCAAATAGCTCAGAAGTTGCGGCTCTTCTGTAAGTATCCAATCAAGCACATCCTGTCTAATTTTAACCTCAACGCTTCTTTTATTTGTTTGTAAAAGATAGCGGTCGAGTTCTCTCGTCAGGTTGTAGGCGTCGGTTTCGACCTTGTTGACTCGACTCGTGCCGTTACAGTACGCGCAATTCTCAGTCAAAATGCGCTCCAACGAATCGCTGATGCGCTTTCTGGTCATTTGCACCAAACCCAATTCGTTGATGCTCAATACGTTGGTTCGCGCTTTGTCATTCTTTAGAGATTGCTCGAATTTTTGGTTAACCTTTTGCCGATCTTCCTCGTGTTCCATATCGATAAAATCAATAATGATAATTCCACCGATGTTGCGCAGCCTCAGCTGATTAGCGATTTCCTGCGCCGCCTCAAGGTTGGTTTTTAGAATGGTTTCGCGGACATCGGAGGCACCGACGAACTTTCCGGTATTAACGTCAAACGACACCAACGCCTCTGTCTGTTCGACGACGATATATCCGCCCGAAGGCAACCATACCTTCTTCGCCAGCGCCAAGAGGACATCCATCTCAATATCATACTCGTCAAAAATGGGATTGCGGCTGTCATGCAGCGTAAGCTTGAAATCGGCCTTAGGGATGCTGTCTTTCAGAAAGTGATTAAGCTGTTCATACGCTTGCTTTTCATCGACTATAAATTCGTCGACGTCTTCGGAATATAGATCCCTGGCTGTTTTAAGTATGATGTTGGGCTCTTGATACAATTGAGTTGGGGCGGAGGATTTATGCTGTTTTTCCGCCACGGACTCCCAAATCTTCACAAGGAAGTCGAGATCCTTTTTGAGTTGCTGCGGAGATGCGGTCGCTGCGGCAGTGCGAATGATCACACCCATGCTGGACGGCTTTATCGCTTCGACTTCCTTTGTCAGTCGATTTCGAACTTCCTCGTCTTCAATTCGGCGCGAAACGGCGATGTTGTTTATATCCGGCATGAGGACCAGAAACTGACCCGGCAACGTAAGCACCATTGTTACCCTCGGACCCTTACTGCCCAGGGGTTCCTTAGCCACTTGGACCGTGATCTGCTGGCCCGACTGGATCAGGGTTTCGATCGGCTTGCGGTTGGTGAACTCAATATCGTCTTCACTATCGCTGCGCGACGTGGGAATGTTGTTTCTATCGAGAACGTCCCCGCCATACAAGAAAGCGGACTTGGCCGAACCAATATTCACGAACGCGCACTGCATACCGGGTAGCACTCTCGTCACGGTGGCCTTATATATATTGCCAACAATCGCCTTGTTAGACGATCGCTCCATGTAAAGTTCAAGAAGCCTGCCGTCCTCGACCAAGGCAATTCTCGTATCGGGGATGCAGGCATTTATAATAAGCTTCTTATTCTTTGTCATCTTTGCCGGTCAATCTTGTCAGGCGTGAACAAATTTTCTTTGCCGCGCCGCAACGCTCGTTAACGTAACGAACCATTTCGCTGCTCTTAGACTTAGCTTCCCTTTTACTGATCCACCAAGAGGAAAGATCCCTTTCCGTCCTAATCACAGCGGCCAAATTTGATTCTACTAATTCTTTGGCTTCAGAACTAGTCTCAAAAAGAGGACCAAAACATACCGGCAACCCATGGCTCGCGGGTTCCAGAACATTGTGAACGCGATGATGCAACGCACCCCCCACCATTGCCAAGTGACACAACCCATAGAGTTCCGCCAATATACCAATCTTATCAACGATTAAAACGTCGGGCTCGGCTGCGTCGCGATGATCTACAGACCTCTCTAAACCACTGAGCGTGACGAAACTTAGATTGTTTTTGCGGCATTCGTCTTCAATCCAATGGATTGTGTTTGTACCCACGTCGTGAGGAACGAGAATGACCAACCAATCGCTTAAGGTGCCTATTTCACTTTTAAAAGTAGCGAGAACCAACTCGACGTCTCTATGCCATGCACTACCCACAATAAAGCGTCGCTCACGGCGCCACTGAGTGAGTATCGCTGGCAATTGTTGAGAATTGCGTTGAGCGCGCTCCGCTCTGGAGAGTGCTCTATCGTACTTCGTGTCGCCCGTAACAACGACTTTATCGGAAGGGAAGCCGAGTTTCGCTAACAAGAAACTGGCATCCTTTGGCGACACCGCGCAAATCTCGTCAAAACCCTCCAAGAGCTTTCGTCTAAAAAAACACCATGTTCCAACACGCCCCACGGAATAATTGATGAGTACAAGCTTGCTAAAACGTTTCGCCACATGAACGAAAGCCGGCCAAATTTCGTGCCTGACGATCACAGTTACGTCCGGCAGCACCGCCTCAAATACCTTATTCCACTCCCAGACCGCATCAACAGGAGACTTTAAAAAGTTTATCTTCTCTCCCTTCGATTTCACGAACTCAATTCCAGACTCGGAAAAAAATAATACCAAGACGTAACAACGAGGATTTTGCGAAAGCTCATCAATTACTGGTTTGGTTTGTTCATATTCTCCCGCAGAGCTACAAAAAAACAGCACGCGAGTTCGCGCTCTAGAAGCATCGTCCTTTATTTCCCGCAACCGTTCGTCTGAGATTTCCCTGTCTTTTACGAATCGCTTGATGCGCCTGTCCAGGCTAGAAAGCAATTTCAACAGCATAAAGACCACGAGCAGGATGCCGGAGTAAAGCGTCAGGCCTATGCGAGATCGATAAGTCATAGAAGAATCAGCCTAAATGCGAGCAAAGAAACTCGGATATCGACTGCCTTTCGATCCCCGAGAAACATAAATAATCTTTAAAGCGACATGGAATCTTACCATGTTTGGAGCATGGTCTGCAGCCCAACGGCGACGAAAAAGATCTGCTGGTGGGGCCCCATGCAGCGAATCCAAACTCTTCGACAGTGGGCCCGAAAAGAACCGCGCTAGGAACGTTAAGGGCTTGGGCGGCATGACATAGAGAAGTATCGTTGCCAACGAGGGACCTGCAGTATGATAAAACGTTGATCGATTGCCACAGACTCAAGTCGCCGCAAAGATTTAAGTGCCTTTGCTGGCCTGGCAAGTTCTTCGAAATATTGTCTGCGATGGACTTATCTTTTTCCTCCCCCAGAAAAACTACTGCGCAATCGTGCTGCTCCACAACCTGGTTCAGGATGCCTTCAAACACATATTCGGGGGCTTGTTTCGCAGGATGTGCCGCCCCTGGAGCGACGGCTATCCACTTTCCTTTCATCAGCTGCTGCCTCAGATCTTGAGGCAGCGAACCAGGATCCGAAAGGAGAACTGGATAGACCTCTTCTCGACCGCCGACATCACCACTCAGCGATTCCAAACCACGTTTGAGGCATGACAACATAAGTTCATACTGCGGAATATTATCTTCTCTCTGCCTAGGTATTTTCCGCGGTCGGAGTCGAGCCTTTGCGACCAATAGCGACCTCGCAAATCCTCTTTTTCGACACCAAAAGACTCTCGAACCCATCAAGATCAGGGTACAGAGACTGACAAAGATCGATCTTAAATTGATTTGCAAGTCGATGACCAAATCGATTTTTGGCAATGCGCGCACAAGCGAAAAATTTTCTATCATGCCCGATTTCATCTGAATGCAGGCGACCTCAGGATAAGATCTTTGGATCAAATCCAGAGCTGGACTCCGCCCAAGCCAGAATACCGAGGCAGGAAAATTAATTTTTTCGAGGTGCTGAAGACAAGCGGTAGCAAGAATCACGTCACCTATGCTCGAAGAGCGGATCAAAAGGATGTTATAACGCTTGGCTGCTCGATTCTGCATTAATTTTCAAAAAGCTGATTTTTGGTTCAGAGGACAGTAAATTCTGTGTTATAATCTCGCCTAGGCCTAATTTCAATAATTATAAAAAAGACATATGGCAAGTTCGGACGTTCCAAAATCGAATATATCATCAAGAATTACGAGGCGAAAAAGATACCTCAATGTGATATATTTCATAGACTCCGACAAAACCAGAAGCTTTAAGTTACCGCTCAAGATCGCCTATACTTTTGTTGCTTTTGCGCTTTTTCTCGCCCTTTGGCTGTTTACCAGCTTGACGTTGCTTTATGTCGACCAGCGAACGATCGGATCCGACAAAACTCATATTCAAAACCTCTTAGGGGTCATTTTCCAATATCAGACCCGCTATGATGAGATTTTTGAAATAGCCTACGAGGGGCTCTCATCTCCCGCAGCCACTTCCACTTCGGTAGCCGAAACCGGAAAACCAAAACCGGCAGCTCCCCAGGCCCGAGAAAAACCTGCTGAGACCAAAGAACCTGTAAAAACCGTGGCAGAAAAGCCGGCCACAGAGGCACCGAGAACCGTAGCTGAAACCAGCCAACCTGAAACCGAAGAAGAAGCACAGCCTGAAAAAGAAGCGTTCGCCGTCCAAGTGGAGAACATGAAAGAACAGGTCATCCAGGATGAATTGAAGGTGAGTTTTGCGATTCGAAACACCGACAGTACGCAAAAAGCTTCCGGTTTCATATGGGGAGTCGCCAAGATCGAAAAAGAGGACGGACAAACCGCCTTCTTAACATCGCCTACCAGCGTCAATGTCGACGAAAAGGGTGACGTAAAGAACGTCAGCCAAGCTTATAAGTTCAGTATCAAATTTTACAAGGGAAAAACCCTTACCTTCGCGTTGCCTCCGGTTAACGGCGTTGTGAAGGAAATTTCCGTATTCGTATCCGACAATGACGGCCAAGAGAAAAAAGGCGAAACCCTTCCCGTCAATATTGCTTTTACCGACGTTCCGTCCCAACCTGCCGAGACCTCGCCGGCAACCCCTACCGACACGGAAGAAACCAACAATTTACCCCCCGATGAGCAGAAGGGCTTAAATACCCAGAGCGAGCCATCCTATGAGCAGGAATGAACTGGCTCGAAACGTAGGGAGCACAGTTTTGTCCGTCGTACTGCTAACGGCGTGCCAAACAATTTTCAGCGCGAACCCCAAGCCTGAGACGGTAAACAGCAGAACAGTGCTGCCTGAGTCTTTCGTTAAGGATCAGACAACGCCGGGCAAAATAATCGTTTCCTCAAACATGGTCGCACTAGGCGAGATATCGCGCAATTCGGCCGAAGTCCGTGAAGGGCCTGGTCCAGAATTTTCCCTTTCTGAGATTCTCCTCAAGAAAGGGGACATTGTGGTGCTTTTCGAAAAAATAGGCAATTGGCAGAAGATAATAACCCCTTACAGTGAAATCGAAGGGTGGGTGCACTTCCGAGCCGTTGGCGACACCAAAAAAAAAGATAAAACTATTGAACTCAATCTCGTAAGATTGCCAAAAGTCTTCGCTTCACACGAAATCATGCAAGCCTGGGATGAACCAGAGCAAAAGGAAATTGCCGTGAATATTCCAAAAGGCACAAGTTTTCCTGCTTTGAAAATAGAGGAGTCAAAAACTTTGGTGTATCTAACGCAAAGCAACTCCCCCGTTTGGCTATCACGAAAGGACGCGCAATGAGAATGCATATTATTTTGGGACTCCTTCTGTTGACAGGATGTCAAAGCACAATATCGGGCAAGATTGTCGACATCGAGGGACACAACGTCAAGGCCGGACAAGGGGGAAAAGTCAACCTTCAGTCAGCTACGGACCCGTCCGAGTCACATTTAGTCGACATCAATGACGACGGAACCTTTCAGGCAGATGTCCCCATTGAATCTGAAGAATACTTGATTGAACCGTTGATTCCGGGATTTAAGGCAACGTCCAAGAAAGTCAGCTCTAAGAACATAAAGGACCTGCTCCTCGAAGTCGAGCCTACAGCAAAGATACAAGCAAGAAGAATCGATAGTCACCAAAACGTGGATCCACAACGTGGAGACGGCACAGTCACATTGAGTCCGCCCCAGCTTTAGGAGTTGTCATGAAGAAACTATTTGCTGTTCTATCTCTTATCGCAACTTTCGGCTGCCAAAAGCCCACGACTAAAGTCAATGTGGAGATCACCGCGAAAGACAATCAGGGTAGCTTGCTAGACAAAGCGTCGGTCTACTTCAATTCGACGGAGCAAGGGCAAACGACCTCCAGAGGTAGTCTCAAAATGAATTTTGACCTCCTTCAAAATGAAGAAGTCACAGTATCTGTCAAAAAGGAAAGTACGACTCATTACTTTGCGCCTTATTACACGAAGTTCGTCGTCATTAACCCCGATAAACAAGACGTCAAGATAAACGCGGTTCTCTATTCCGTTCCTAAACCAAGCGTAGAGGAAACTGTTGTTGAGGCCACGGAAATTACCGATCAAGCAAAAAAAACAGAAAATGAAGCTGCAGCGACCGAGAAAAAAGTTAACGATGCGCCCGAAATATCGATCGTACAGGAATCTGCTCCTGCCAAAGACCAGCAGGCAGCGAAACTTATTACCACCACGCCATCAGAACCGAGCGCAATTTTGTTCACGTTCCACACATACGCCGGCGCAACGCCTGTCGCGAAAGTAGGCATTTATCAAACTGGAGAAACAGATTCCAAACTTATTTGCACCACCAACGTTCGAGGACGTTGCAGCGGCAAACTGGGCAGCAATCTCAAGGAAACAACGTTTGTTGCGAAAAAGAACGGGTTCTATAGCCAGCCAAAGACTGCGATTCCAGCGCATTTGGGACAGATGAGATTTCAACTCCTCAAGGGACAAACGCTAGACATATCAGCGGTATCGAGGGTGTTTGAGTCAACTCGCGGTCTCAAAAACGTTTCCGTGTCCATCAACGGAAAACTCGAGGGAGTCACCAACGATCAAGGGAAATTCACTTACTTTAACACCACGCCCGAGAACGATCTTATTGAAGTTTCACTTCAGGCTTCTGACTACCTGCCGCAAACGTACACAACCGACTTTGTCGCGTCGGACAGTATGAGTTTAGTAAAATACTTTAGCCCTCCCGTCGCTCCCAAACCAAAGATCACGTTATTAGACACACGCATTGCGGGACAATATGAGGAAAGCGTCATAGATTACGACGGCTTCAACAAAACTCTTGGCGATCTCGCTAGCAAGAGCCTTCGCGAGCTTTCCGCCTTCGACTACCAGTCTTCCAAGAAGTTTTATCAAATCTTAACCAAGGAAGGCGGTAAAACCGAAACGATCCTTTCTAAAGGATGGTTGAAAAGCAGTCTGAAAGGCTACGTTGACGCCGTGGTGTTGCCGACCGTATCGGTAGGGAAGAACCCAGTCCTTGAACTCAGCGTCGTCAATAGCAACGGCCTCGTTATAGCCGCCGCAACGGAAAAAATCGGAAACATGTCAACGCCCGAAAACCTCGGCAAAGCCATTGCGCAACTCTCGGACAAATTGGCCAACATTTATCCGTTCGAAGGCAGTATCGTCAAAGAAGACAAGGAAAAGTATATTATCAATCTCGGATCAAAACACGACGTTCGGATCACGAAGGGCGATCAACTCACTCTTTACGGAACCCAAACCGACAAGCTTGGAAAAAACCAGTCCTATGAGCGAATCGGATCTCTAAAAGTTGAAAGTGTGGGGAAATCGGAAACCGTTACTTCCTTGACCTCCCTTAATCCGCGAAGCAAAGTTGCCGTGGGCGACGTCGTTGTGCTCGATCGAAAACCAACTATCCGCAAGAACGACAAGAATATGGCCCAAATCAAGGTTCTGGGCATGTTTTCCGACAATTCGAGTCCCATTGTCAATGCTAGCGTTTACAGCGGTGACCGGTGGTTAGGCTCCACGGATCAAGAAGGGATCGTCCTCACGGACCCCAAACAGATTAAAGCGGGTTCCGAACTCAAAGTTATCAAACAAGGTTATCGCAACTATAGCGAAAAGGTCGCATCGTTAGGTTCGCTCGAGACAATCAAGCTCGTGCGCGAGACGGCCTTTCTCCAAATCGACTCCGCACCGACAGGGGCAACGGTTCGCATCGAAGGCAAAATCGTCGGCAACACGCCCCTCAATACGCCGATTCCAGTACCCAGTGGTTTTGTAAAACTGGAATTAACGGACAAGAAGGGTTACAAGCCGTTCTCTCAGGTTCTCGAACTCGATGAAGGAACAATTTCACTAACAGAGAAACGATCGATCCAGCTTGAAAAAGATTATCTAAGCGGTTTGAGCGACTTAATTGCAAAAAAGGCATACGCGCAAGCTGCAAAAATCCTGGTAAAAGTACCAGAAAACCACTCCGACTACCTTCAGGCGCAACATGAGCTAGGTAACCTCTACCTCGACTATCTCAACGCTCCCGCAAAAGCTGCAGAGGCTTTCCATAACGTAACAAAGTCTGAAGAGGTTAAAAATTTCATCGACAAGAGATTCGTAGGAAGCCACGTCAACGAAGGGATAGCTCTCTTTAAAACGGCACAGAGTTTGGAAGCGAAGGACAAGGAACTTGCGGCGAAGCATTATCAAAAAGCAGTTGAAGTTCTCGATAACGTCATTCCACATCTGCGATTTGTCCCTAAGGAGCAATATCTTACGGCCGTTCATCAAACCATGTATCACAAAGCACTCGGCCTACAGAAAATTTGGGAACTAACCCAAGATCCCGTTCATTTGCAATTGGCGCTAAAATCTTGGCAAGGTTATCTCGAAAGTCATAAGGGCGACAAAGCGGATGCGGAGACCTCGCCTTTTATTGAAAATGCTAAGGTGTTTTATAAACAAGCCATGGGAAGCAGTCCGAAATCGACTGAGAAACTTTGATGATTGGTTCGAAGAGATATTCATCGCTATTGCTTCTAGGTTTGGCGCTCGCCAAATGCAGCGCTTTCAAAAGCGATCCTTTGCATCATTTCGAAGCATCTAACGGCAACTATTTTCCCCCTTACATTCAAAAATTTTTCGAGGCCGCGAATAAGTTCGAACTCGAATTTGGCTCTCTGAGCGAAGCTCAAAGTCGGATACGGGTCATTCAAGTCAAAGCGTTGACCAAGAATAGCAACAATGAGAACGAAGCAAACCTAAGCTGGTCCGAAGACGGAGCGTTCCTCAGCTACGAAATTATAGCCGACGATAAGCGCACGATACTCGTAAAAGACCTTACTCAAGGGTTTTCTCGAACGCTGGCGGTCGTGCCCAACAAGAAACACGATTTTCTCGCGGGTTTCATTGACAAGAACCTTGTCTCTTACAATGCCAACCTTAGTTGGTCCAAGGATAGTAACAGGTTTGCTTTCATGTCAAACGGAGGTATAGGCGAATACAACATATACGTGGGTGGCGTTGGAACACCTGAACAGCCCGTAGCAAAAAGTCCTACGAAAGACGGCTTCGCAAATTGGAGTCCTACTTCCGACGAAATCGCGTTTGTGAGCGCACGATCGGGGAACGGCGATATTTACCTGCTCGATCTCGGCGATGATTCGCTGGTAAACCTCACGAAGACAGACAATATCGACATTTTTCCCACTTGGACAAAGGACGGGCACGCTGTTGTCTTCTCAAGCGGAGGCGCTAGTGCTCACCGCATCATGTTGGTTCAAAAGAAGGATTCCCGGTGGGGCGAGCCTGAGACCGTCACGCAGTGGGATCACGATAGTCTCCGACCGGTACTTTCTCCGGACGGGAAATATATTGCGTTCTATGCCTCAACACAGGGCGGACTGGGTGACAAGGTATGGAACATCCATGTGATACCCTATTCCAGTCGAGGACTCACTGAGACCCAACTCAATAACACCATAGTAGCAAAAGACGTGATCGTAGACCTTAACACCGGTCCGGCTTGGACGCCGGACAGCCGAAAAATATTTTTTGTTAAACGAGATAGCAAAAACTACAATCCGATTCAGGGCTACGACCTCTTCAGTGGCAAACCATACGTCCTTCGTACAAATACTAAAATGAACAGGGATCTTATTATTTCGAAACTCGGAGTTCTAAGTTTCCGGGCACAGGTCGGCGTTTGGGACAGAGTCTTCCTAGCCTTAACGAATCAAGGCGTCCAATTGCAAACCAAGAAACACGTGGGAAAAATACAATACTTAGTGAACTAAGGGGAAAAAAATGAAACACGCGTTCAAATCCGTTCTTTTCGTCGCAGCAAGCGTCAATATTGCTGCAAGCTCTCCCAAGAATTCCCAGCTCATTTACGGAGAAACGACGACGCCGAAAGGCTTTGACCCGTATACCAATCATGAACAAGCAGCCCAAAGACTTTCGGAGCTTATTTTCGACAGCCTTGTGGATATCTCGGAATCGGGAGAAATCTTACCGTCGCTCGCAGAGCGATGGAACATCGAAGAGCAAGGATCCAGCGTAACCTTCGAACTCCGAAAGGATGTACACTGGCACAATGCTAGCGCTCCGGAAAAAAAGGGAGAAGCATTCACCGCGCAGGATGTTGTGACAACAGTGAAGCTCATCACAAACCCGCAAAGCGATATCCCCAATCGGGAGCGATTTGCCGCAATAAAATCTGCTACCGCCGTCAATGACAGTACAGTGAAGATCATGCTCAACAGAGCTATGGGAAACCCCATGAAGGTACTGAGTTTTAAAATCATCCCTCATGAAGCCTTTGCATCGGCAAACGCGATTAAAAGAGACGCGAAAGAATTCATTCAACACCCAATTGGAACTGGCGCGTTCCAATTCAAACAAGCCAATGAAGAAGGAGAGGTACTTCTTACATCGAATCCCAACTATTTCAAAGGCGAGCCAAAGCTTAAAGAAATCGTGATGAAGACGTATCTTGACCAAAGCGTTATGGCGCAGTCTTTAATGTACAGCGCTTTGGATATGGTTCCCTATGTTAGCCCCAAGGATCTTCCCGAAATCGCGGGTGACAAAAACTTGGGCGTAATCCCCTACGAGGCGCTTTCCTACTCCTTTTTCGCCATAAATACTCAAAGGGGTATACTGAAGGACAAAAAAGTGCGCCAAGCTCTCAACTACAGTATTAACCGCCCGGAGATGCTAAAGGCGTTCTTCTCCGGAAAGGGCAAATTGATTTCCGGGCCATTTCCTCCCACGTCTTGGGCGTACAACCTGGAGGTAAAACCCTATGACTTCAACACGGATAAGGCAAAGGAACTCCTCAGAGAAGCCGGGTTGTCCCAGTCAAAAGACGGCAAATTCTTGGACAGCAACGGAACTCCCGTCGTATTGACGCTCGCCATTCCACTTGCCGGCGAAAGCGAAACCATCAAGCGAATAGCTCTCGCATTTCAAAACTATCTTGCGGACGTGGGTTTGAGCACCGATCTTGCGTTTATGGATTGGAACGTTTGGAAAGAAAAAGTACTTGGCAAGCACGACTACGATTTGACGCTCGCTTCCTGGGCGTTCGACGACTCTAGCAACATCATGAGCTTGTTCCACAGCTCGAGTGCAATGCCATGGGGCAACAACTTCGTTCAGTTTAAAAACCCGCTTGTAGATTCGCTTCTCTCCGAAGCGGCTTTCACCAACGACGCCGAAAAGAAGAGGGTGATATACCGAAAATTACATGCGGTTCTCGCAGACGAGAGCCCTTATGTGTTTCTGTGGACGCTGCAACATCATGCAGCTCATAACGCCGCGCTCCAAAACGTGCAGATCGATCCATACTATTTTTTCAACCGAATATCTTCATGGGAAAAAAAGGTCCAGCATGACTAAGACGGACGAAGAAAAACCTTCAAAGCGCGACGATGTATCGCACATGTTGCGGGACTCTAAGAAAAAACGTAAGAACTATGTTCTCGTTGCGGTCGAGCCAACTTTCAACCCAGAAACTTTGCAAGGCGTTAAGAACTTCTTGCGTTCGAGTTATCCGGCACTCGCCGTCTCAACTCCAGACACCACCGCAAACCTTTCCCGGCAGTTGGGGCGCAACATTAGCCTCTTGATCATTAGCGACAAATTCGACGATATGGACATCGTAATGAGTTTGGTTCTCTCGCTTAAGGAAAAGAAACGCAACGAAACAATACCGATATTGTTTTTGACATCGGACACGAGCCGCCTCATTAGCTATTACCATTCCCATCTCATGGCTTTTCACGAGGTGGACGAATACATAGAATATGGCAAATCCAGCATTCAGTCGATTCTAAGCCGGATAAAAACGGGCTTAGACTCTAAGAATCAACGAAGAGCTCGGCGCTATAAGATGAATATCGACACGAGCTTTTTCTATCTAAATAAAGATATGAGTGTCGAGTGCGAGGTCCTCGATATGAGCGCCTATGGGGCTTTGATCAAGGCAAAAGGGGAGTGCATTTTTAAGGTTGAGGACCAGGTTCGCCTCAATCTACCGATTTCGAAGTATCTATCACTCGAACACGGGGAGTTTCTGAAACTTTCCGGCAAGGTTAGGAGGGTCTTTATTTCGGGCAATACCGCTGCGATTTCATTCGAATACCTCTCCGATGAACAGTGGCGGTCTCTTACGACTATTCTCACAATAATCGCCAACAGAGAGCTCAAGCAAAAATCTATCCTTGCAAAGGCCCCCAAGTGAAATACGATGCATTCTGATGAGACCACGTCTTCGCACAGCTCTTAAAAGATTTATCGTAAAGTCCCTTCTTTTCGCGACACATCCAATCGTTGTGTTTGTGGTTCTTCAAATCGTTTGGGTTGCCATCACGATTCTCTGGGTCAGCTGGTTCGTCGACCAAAAAGAATCCTTCACCGAGATGGCGAGGCACCTTGGAAGAACCACCGACACAACCTACGGCCTCGTGTTCCTGGTCGCCGGCGTTATCCTGCTTGCGGTGATCCTCATTGGTACTGTGTTGCTTTTTATCTTTGCCCAACGACAAGCAAGTCTCATTCGTCAGCAGCGAAACTTTGTCTCGAGCGTGACCCATGAACTCCGCTCGCCGTTGGCGAGTATCCAACTTTCGATCGAGACTCTGCAAAGAGAAAACGTTCCAAAGCCGGTGATCGAACAACTCTTTTCCATGGTCGGAAAGGACATTGAACGTCTGTCGCGCCTGGTGGACCAGATCCTCGTTTCGGCACGCTTGGACAGAGGACTTATCGACGTTTCTGAAGCAACAAAGGAAGAAATCTACCTGGTCGATATCCTGAGAAAAACCGTGGAAGAATCCGTACATCGCGATCCAAAGGTACAGGAACGAGTATCCATAGAATGCCCGCCGGAGTTGATGTTGGATACCGTACCTTTAGCGATCAATCTCATATTGGGCAATCTTTTGGAAAATGCTATGAACTATTCGCCGCGGTCCACACCTATATCAATTGCCGTAACGGAAAAGGACAATGAAGTTACAATAGGCGTGCGAGACCAAGGTTTTGGTATTGAGAAAAAGGATTTGCGCAAAGTATTTAAGATGTTTCATCGAACGAAAACTTCGACCAAAAAAGCCATTCCGGGGACAGGACTCGGTCTCTATATTGTGAAGTCCACTGTGAAAACATTGGGAGGTAAGGTCTGGGCCGAAAGCAACGGCCCTGGTCAAGGATCTGTGTTCTACGTCCAACTTCCCCGAACACGATCGGCAAGGATCTAACGATGTCCAAAAAAAGAATATTGCTGGTTGAAGACGAGCCACACTTAGCATTTAACTTAGAATACAATCTTGTAAGCGAAGGATATGAAATCGTTAGAAGCGCCGACGGTGAAACGGCATTGACGAAATACCTTACTGAAGGACCGTTCGACCTCATTATTCTTGATATCATGATCCCTGAATTGGACGGCTTCGAAGTGGCCAAAAGGGTGAGAACTCATGACAAGGCGACCGGAATACTGATGCTTACGGCGCGCGCAACTGAGACAGATATCGTCACCGGGCTTGAGCTAGGCGCGGACGATTACATCACAAAGCCGTTTCAGCTGAAGGAACTCTTACTGCGTGTCAAACGTATGCTCGAACGAAGCGAGCTTATGGTTAAGGATCGCCCCAACCCTGACCCGATTTCAGTCTTTGGAATCTCACTGGATATCGAGAATCTGAAGGTTACTTCTCAAAACGGCTCGTTTCCCATTACAGCGCTCGAGGCCGACGTCCTCCAGCAATTCATTATGAATCCCAAGAAAATTTTGAGCAGGGATTTCCTGTTGCGAACCGTGTGGCGCTCCTACGGAAATCTCGAAACCCGAACCGTTGACAATTTCATCATGCGAATTCGAAAATATATTGATCTTCCAAATCTCGATAGTTACATTCAGACCGTTCGAGGCAAGGGCTATCGTCTTGTAGATCCGCAGAAATTGAAGGATTGAAATGTTTATCGATTTTGAAAAATGGGAAGGATGTCTCAACGACTTTATTATCGTTCGGTTCAACGAAGACCCGCTGATTCTAAAGTCGCTTATCGCCTCCGCGCCAAAACTATGTCGAAGAGACGGAAGCGCCATCGGAGCTGACGGAATCATTTTGATACACGAGACCTCCGTCATCCGAGACACTCCGGATCCTAGAAAGATCACTATTATCAATAGTGATGGGTCCTTAGCGTCGACATGCGGAAACGGGATTCGATGCGCCGCAAAGAGCATTTACGATCATTTGACTCAGATCAATAAGAGAAACGGTCCGGACTATATTGAACTTCTGCTCCAAAAGCAGAGTGTCGTGTGCCGTGTTCTCAAAGGTAAAAACGTTTCGGAACCGTTGATTTCCGTCGCGATGGGAATACCCACTGTTAACGAAGATGCTTCGTTTCACACCGCGGCTCAAGCAGCAGTCCAAAACCTAGCAAAGGAAATCGGTCACCCAAAACTCACAAATGATTACGGCGTCTGCGAACTCAGCAACAACCATATCGTGTTTTTTCTCGACAATATTGATCGAGACCTTCTCCTAAAAACTGGCCCGAAGCTTCAGAAAAGCAACGGTTGGGACGGAATCAACGTCCATCTCGTCCGACGCAAAGATATGGACATCCAAGACCAGGAGCGAACTCAGAAAATATTCGGCGACGATCTTGAGGAAATTTACGAAGCTTTGGTGTGGGAACGTGGCGCTGGTGAAACCAAGGCGTGTGGCAGCGGTGCTTGCGCGATTGCTGCGGTTTCTTATGAAAACCAGGCATCCTCTAGATCGGGGTGGATAGCGATAGATATGCCCGGTGGTCGACTCTATTGCCGACAATCGGAAGAGGGTGACGAGATCGTTCTCGCGGGCCCCGCGCAAAAGACCTTTACCGGAAAATTTGAAATTTAGTTTAACGCAATCCGAGGGGTCTTCCATTGAAGTCCATGCTTACGGCAATAGCCAAGATAACCATTGTTTTGGCGCTCATTGTCTGGCTCGTGCGAAGCGACCGGCTTGATTTCGCGCAGCTCCATGTCCTTATCACAAACCCCGTTTTTATTCTCGAAACTCTATTCGTTTGGGGATTTGCGATCGTCTATCTTGGCGCGCTTCGTTGGCATTACTTACTGAAAGGAAGTGGTTACTCGCTTCCTTTCTCATCCGTCATTAAGCTTCACCTCATCGGGATGTTTTTTAACACAGCCATGCCAGGCTCAGTCGGCGGGGATCTCGTAAAGGTCGCTTACATCGTTCGCGAGAACAAGGAAAAGGGAAAAGTCGCCGCCTTCATGACCGTATTGTTGGACCGTCTCTTGGGCGTTTTTGCGTTATTCTGGATTGGAGCTCTCATCATTGCCTCCAATAGCGCTTATTCCTTTCAAAATCCCCAGCTCAGCAAGATCAGCGGTATCGTGGTGATATCCGCTCTAGGTCTGAGCGCGTTGTTCGCAATTGGGATCTTCTATCGAAAGAGCGTCGGCTTGGAGAAGGTCATTCCCCTGATCCCTGGCAAGTATTTTCTCTTCAAGGTTTTAACCGCGCTGGGGAGCTTCCGGAAAGAAAAGAAATACATTGCTTTGGGCATAGGAGTTTCGCTCGTGATTCAGTCCATCATGACGCTGTATTTTTTTGCAATCACCCAAGCGATATCCGACGGCTTCGTCGACTTCGTCCGACCCACCATTGTGTTTCCCATCGGCGTACTCACAACTGTGATACCGTTGGCTCCGGGAGGGCTGGGGGTAGGGCACGTTGCTTTCGAAAAACTCTTTCAAAGCGTTGGACTGACTGGCGGCGCGAATGCCTTCAATATATACGCCTTGTGCATATTAGCGCTTAACCTCTTGGGGGCGTTTCCCTATGTGCTCTTCAAGAAAAGCCTTCCGCAGGTCGCAAAATCCGAAGGATTTAGTGAAACAAATTGATCTTTGTCCCCATGGCGATAAGGCTTTCCTTTACCTGAACCGCCGCGTTGACCACCGCGTTGAGTCCGAGCGTTCCCGTCAAAAGAAAATATTCCTCGATCTCGAGATTGCTAACAAGACTCTCCAGGACCCTGGTAAACATCTGCTGCCAAGCCGAAGAAGGAATCAAAGTAGGGGCAAGGTAGATTCCGACTTGCTTCGTCTTCCAAAGGGTCAACACATCGACGAGCCGATTGAGTGCCTTATCAAGATCGTTTTCCAGCGGCATGCTCGACACGTTGAGCAGATACAAGTATTTGGATTGCCTTCCCGTCGAATCGACAAGCATAACTGCATCGTTCTCCGCGAGACCGTCAACAGACACTCTTTCGAATACTTCCTCAATGGGAACGTCATAGAGATCGATGGGCGAAGTATTGCCACTCCGACAAAAACCTACCCAAAAATTGGGCTTGGGATCGTGGCCGGAAACAACATTAATGACGACCTGGCGCTGAATTTCCACGTTTTGCTTCGGCTCAAACGGAGCTCCGATGACTTGCGGTCCGAGATTCGCCGCTAGAGACGTTTCGTTCAAAATCCACCTCATGTCCTACCGGATGCAACGCAGCCGGTCCTCTTGGTTGGGAGATCGATATTCGTAACTTACTGCTATTCTAGAAGAAAAATCTGGTTTTGCCTATTTTTATCTTCCTTTTGGCGCCCGCGCCGGGATTCAAGCCATGGAAGATTATAGTGTTTTGACTAAAATTTGAGTTTCTGCTAAATAGAACAATCTTATGCACCCGTAGCTCAGCTGGATAGAGCATCAGACTACGAATCTGGAGGCCGGGCGTTCGAATCGCTCCGGGTGCGCTTTTTTCCAAAGGAAAAAAGCGCTCTACTTACTCATGTGACTTTCCCAACCACCAAGCGTGAAGAGAGTACCAAGGATGAAGAGAGGAAGAGAAACAAACCATAGTAGGGACCGACAAAATGAAAACCACCCTTCTGCTCCTAGCATCCATCCTCTTCCTGAACTGCGGCTCCCCGCTCGACTTAGAAAACAGCAAAAAATCCTCTCAAAAAAAACGCGCACCCATCGAAGAACCGAAGAAGAATGATGACCTGTCTCAAGAAAAGGAATCCAATCAACCCACGACCAGCAACCCAGCCGATCGCCTAAAATACACAACCTGGGAGCTTGATTTCGCCACCGAGGAATTCGGACCAAAAACCGGCTCCCATGACCAGTTGTGGGTCCGCCTCGTAGCACAACCTTATTCAATTTCACGCGGGCCAAACAGCGCTCAAACGGTCACATCGACCATCAATTTCGATGGCAAAAATACAATTGATATTCTCCAAACCCGCGCCGAATGGTTTGGCGACACTTATGCCCGGTTGAACAAGCTCACTCTTACTTTTACCTTCCCCACTGAAAATACCCTCGAGTTTTATCTCGGAGAAAAGCTGGTAGCATCCTACGTTCGAGTCGATTAGCGAGATGACGCCTACCTTTGTCGGCATTTGAACCTTTCGAAAGGCTCAATTCAAATGTGGAAAAAACTATCCTCCAAAATCGTCTTTTCCCATCCCTGGATGGAAGTTATAGAGGACAAAGTTCAACTTCCCAACGGTGATCTCACAACCTACCTAACCACAACTCCCGGACGTCGCGGCATAACCGTTATCGCTCTCGACTCTCAAAATAATGTGCTTCTACAAGACGAGTACTCCTATCCCATAGGGCACCGGATGCTCGAATTCCCCGGCGGAGGCATCGGCAAAGAGGAATCCGTTGAAGCGGCTGTGAAACGCGAGCTTCTTGAGGAAACAGGCTACGAGTGCAACGATATAGAAGTTCTCGGCTGGTATTACACCAGCAACCGCCGTTGCGATATGAAGATGTATGTGGCGATTGCTCGGAACCTGACTTGGGTGGGAACCAAACACGAAGCAGAGGAAAGCCCCGTCCCGCAATGGCATTCCATACAGCAGCTGGAACAACTTCTCACAGAACAAAAGATCTATAACGGCACCGTCCTTGCCGCATGGGCTATGGCGCGGTCTTCCTGCGCCGGCGCAGTTTTTGATTAGAAAATGTAACCAGTTTGTAAATAGAGAGTTAGAAGTCCGCCATCTATCCTCTTTTTGTTCGTTGTGTCTTTGGCGGGTATCTTTTCCGAGGCCAGAAGGTGCATATATCGGGCGCCAAGCCAGGTGAAAAGGTGATCGGTGTGACGATATTGCAAGCCCGATGCGATTGTCGGTGCGATAATGGGAACGTACGTGGTGCCGTCCGTTTTGCCTTCGCTAACACGAGATCCATACGCACCCACTCCGAATTTCCAAATAAAAGACATCTCTGGAGATAGGCGATATTTGTTTCCCCACTGAGCAGCCAAGCCGCCAGTGATCTTGAGTTTGACATGTCCGAGATCGTTGATGGGGCAGCGAAATTCTCCCCAAAGGAGGTCGAAACTATAGAGATCGAAGTATTTATAAAGCGGCCACGTGAGCAGATAATGCATATCTGGAATATAAGGGCCGTTCGATTGGGATTCGCTTTGAAATTCCAAGCCGATCGTATGCCCCATCACATCGGAGACGCCGTCCGATATGCAAGAACCGAATCCCAGTGTAGGGGCAATGGAAATGTCGCGTCCTTTAGCTGATGCGGAGGACGCTGTTAAGAATGCCGTTGTTGCGAAGAAGAGGAGTACGGAGGTTGTATTTGTTTTCGTCATAAGGGCTCACTAGAACGGTTATTGAGATCCTTCGCTTCGCTCAGGATGACGTTGCATCTCCAGGACACGTTGCATCTCGTTTCCCGATCAGAGAGGACTTTTCGGAATCTTGTTTCCAAGTATTCGGACATCGAATATAGTTTCTCCCTTCACAATCGGAGAAGAACTTGGCCATCCGAGTATTAACGATATCTAAGCCATACGTCGCGAGAGTGCAACGAGAGAAATTCAAGTATCTTGCGCGTGACGATCGGTTTGAAATTGGTCTTATAGCCCCGACGTCTTGGGGGAGCCAGAAATTCGAACCGGATCCTCCGGAGGCCAAGTCGAACTATTGGTTAAAAGTATTGCCGATATGTTTTACCGGAAAAAATCATTTTCACTTCTACAAGGGTTTAGCCGACGCTATTGCCGAGTTTAAGCCTGATATCATCAATGCGGAAGAGGAACACTATTCGATTGTGACCTGGCAGATCTTTCGCGAGGCGAAAAAGCTTGGCGTCAAACGGATGTTTTTTGCCTGGCAAAACATTGACAAACACTATCCTCCGCCCTTCTGCTGGATTGAACAGTATATATTTCGGAATGCCGATATGGCGATGACGGGTAGCAAAAATGCTATCGATGTACTGCGCCGTAAGGGCTACAAGGGAAAAGCCGAAGTCTGTCCTCAAGTTGGCATCGACATCGACGCGTTTCGTCTCCAAGGAGACGCGGAATCGGAAAAGAGAAACCTTAAGCAGCGAATCGGGTTCGCACCAGACGATTTCCTCATTCTGAGTGCCGGTCGCGTGGTGGAGGAAAAGGGAGTTCAGGTGACGATCAACGCGATGAAACAGCTGCGTTCTGATAAGGCAAAGCTTGTGATTCTCGGAACGGGCCCGCATCTGGATGTTCTCAAAGGTCTTGTGAATTCTGATTCGCGTTTGCAACAAGTTGTTCGTTTTGCCGGAGCTGTCCCCTCTTATGAAATGCCCAACTATACGAGAGCCGCGGACGTTATGTGTTTGTCGTCTCTGACAAGGCCGCACTGGAAAGAACAGGGACCAACCCGCGTGATCACTGAGTCCATGGCAGCACAAACGGTTGCGGTGGTGTCGGATTCAACGGAGTTGCCCATTGTCGTACAGGATGCCGGCGTGGTGGCTCGTGAAGGCGATGCGACGAACCTCGCCCAGAAGTTGAATCAACTGATCGAAGAACCGAAGTTGCGATCCCAACTTCGTCAGAAGGGCCTGGATCGAGTGCGAAATCATTATAGCGCGCAAGTTATCGCTGCCAAGAATGCGGAGATTTTTGCGGCGGTGATGCAAAGTAAAAACTAGAGAAGGTTCGGCGCGTTTTTCCGAATTTCGTTTATCGTTTCTTGGTGCAACTTCGGATAGAAGGGCTGCGAGTAATAATGCAATACCACTTCGCGCGTGAATGGTTCGAAGCCTTTGACAATCTTTACTCCTGGAACATCCACGAGGTGCTTAGGCATAACGGCTCTGCCAAGACCTTCTCTAACGCCGTCAATAATCCCGTAGCAGTCCGCAAGATAAGATCTTCGGTATCGGACTTTTGCCTTCTTTTGCTTGGCGAAAAAGAGTTCCGTTGCCACATCGTTTGAATCATTGTCAAGAAAGACGTCCTCTGGGGAAGTTCGGCGAGAACTTTCAATGACAACGTAGTCCTCAACACCAAGGTGGACGGCTTCGAGTCCGGATTTTTCCAAGCGATAGTCCATGATGATAAAATCGGCCTCACATCTGGAAAGGGTCTGAGGCAACTCTTGGACGGTTCGACACAGGAACTCAAAGGAAACGCCCATATTCTTTCTCAGAAACTCACTGAGGGAAGGAATAACCACCGATCGCATAATTGAGGAGAAACAGGCCAAACGGAGATTGCCGGAAATACGGCCAGCCTTCGAGATCGAAAGGTCGTCAAGCAACTCCTCTTCGAGCCGGCCCTTGATGTCGCAGTATCGCAACATCTTTTGTCCGGCTTCCGTCAGCTGCACGCCTCCAGAATCCCGAATAAATAGGGTAAGTCCAAGATCCTCTTCAAGATGTTTGATCCGCTGAGACAGTGCCGACTGCGTAACATGCAACTGCGTCGCAGCCTTGGAGAAGCTTGAACACCTCGCCACGGTGACAAAAGCATCGAGACGTTCCGAGGAAATACTCATCTTGCCCTTAAGTCTTTGACCTTCGCCCGCTAAGCCGGCGAAGGCGCGGTTTGTTTTTGTAGCCTTAAGTAAATATTTACTTTATTTTATGAAAGATCGACAGATATTTCTGAGCGCATAGTATGAGCATTGATGAAATTAAGGCGGAAATCGAACGCGAGGCGCTCCTTCTGCGACAAAAAAAATCCTCGCCGACCATTTTTGGCCGTCAATTGCAAATCAGGCTTGTTGTGCCGACAAAAGACCCGTTGTGGAAGCGTGTCTTAAATCGATTAAAACCCATGCGGCGCTTAAAACAGGCCCTTTTTTAGGTCAACGCCGTGAAAATCGTTATTGCAACACCATCATTCAATATCTATGACGCGATCGCAGCGGACGTCTCGGCGCAACGGGACCTTTTCTTGCAAAAAGGTCATGAGTGCGTTGTGTTTTCAGAACTCGGACAACCCCCTGGTCAAACTGTCGGCTATGCCCAGCTTAGGGCTCTTGTTGACGAACCCCAGAATCTTCTGATTTACCATCACAGCATCCACTGGCCATTCGGGCATAAATTGTTAGAAAAAGCGCGATGCAAAATCATCATCCGCTATCACAACATCACGCCGTCGGAATACTTCATGCCCTTTGACTCGGGGGCGTGGATCGCGACAAAAAAGGGTATGGAGCAGACCAAAGATATTATTTCTCTTGGACGCTCAAAAAACGTCCTCTACTATCTCGGCAATTCGACTTTCTCGTGTGAAGAGCTTACCAACCTGGGTGCGCCGAGGGAACGAACCGTTGCGATTCCTCCGTTCAACAATTTGCGGGAGTTGGTCAAGTCTAAGTCCGAAGCGTCGCTCGAGAGTTTACTCAGAAACGGCCCTCCCGCTATTATCTTTGTCGGTCGACTGGTGCCGCATAAGAACCACACTGACTTAATGAGGGTTATCCGAAGATACTGTGAGGTTTACGATTCCCAGATCAAGCTCTACCTCATAGGGGCGCTCCGCTCGCTCAGCAGAGGGTATGCTGATTCGTTGCAACATCAAGTCCATGAGATGGGGTTGGGCGAGAATGTCTCCTTCACCGACTCAGTGTCGCTCCAACAACTTCGAGCTTATTATTCAGGGAGCAAGGCTCTACTTGTTCTGTCAAAACACGAGGGTTTCTGCGTTCCGATTGCCGAGGCTCAATCGCTTGGGCTTCCCGTTGTCGCCGTCGAGGCAGCCGCCGTCGGCGAGACGATGGGTCCCGACCAACTCCTCTATCCTGGTTTCGACGTTGATATTTTGAGCGCCGCCCTCAGAAAAACAATCTATGATAATAATATCAGACAGTTCCTCATCGAAGCTGGCCTAAAAAACTCTAAAAAGTTCTTTAACGATGTGATAAGCAAGCACTACACAGAACTTGATCTTGGTGACTCAAAGGCACGATGAATCTATTTTCCATACCAGCTATCCACACCAGCAAAATCAATTGGCAAAACCGCAAGGTTATCCTTGACTTAACTTTGCGGGATTTCCGGCTGCGCTATGTTGGATCCATGCTCGGGCGATACTGGAATCTCATAAACCCGCTCGCCATGATCACCATCTATACCATTATTTTCTCCAAAGTTATGGGGGCAAGATTAGGGAATATTACTAACCCTTATGCCTACACGGTGTACCTCTGTGCCGGTCTCTTGCCGTGGAATGCTCTCGCGGAACTCATATCCCGGGGGACAAACGTCTTTCTAGAGCACGCTTACCTCATAAAGAAGGTTTCGTTTCCTAAAGAACTTCTGCCTGCCGTGGTTGTCGGTTCGACGTCAGTAAATTTCTTAATATCCTTCGCCCTGCTGTTTGGTCTCATTCTGGTGACGGGCCATCAGCTGTCGTTTGTCATTGCAGGCGTAGCCGTTGTGTTTTTTCTCCAGCTGATTTTTTTGTTCGGTCTGATCTGCTTCTTAGGAACTCTGAACGTCTTCTTTCGAGATATCCAGCAAGCGGTTTCCATCGTGTTGCAAATCTGGTTCTGGCTAACGCCCGTCGTTTACCTTGAATCCGCAGTACCCGAAAGATTTGTTAGTTTGCTACGGATCAATCCGTTTTACTATTTTGTGACGGCCTACCACGATCTTATCTTCTGGAGTAGGTGGCCAACGTCCTCTACACTGGCGACTTGCGCAGGCATCAGCGTGTTCTTCTTTGTGCTCGGCACTAGTTTTTTCGCCAAGTTTAAAGACCAAATAGCGGACGAGATTTGAGATGACGACAGCTATTGAAATTCGCAACCTCTCGAAGATCTATAGGATCTACGCCAATCGTTATGATCGACTCAAAGAGTGGTTTTCGCCTAGCGGGAAGACTCGCTACGATGAGTTCGTCGCGTTGAACAACATCAATCTCGAAATCCCCAAGGGTCAGGTATTCGGCATCATTGGCATGAACGGCGCCGGAAAAAGCACGCTCCTTAAAATTCTCACGGGCACAACAGCCCCGACCAAGGGAACCTATAAATGCACAGGTCGGATGCAGGCTCTCTTGGAACTTGGTACCGGATTCCACCCCGAACTCACCGGCAGAGAAAACGTCATAGTGAACGGCAAACTTCTGGGGTTTACTGAAGACACTCTCAAAGAGAAAATGGATGACATCATCGCCTTCTGCGAACTCGGGGATTTCTTCGACAAGACGGTTCGCACGTATAGTTCCGGAATGTATGTGAGGCTTGCATTTGCTTTGGCTTCGAGCTTGGATCCCAACATCTTCGTCATTGACGAGGCTCTTAGTGTGGGCGACGCTTATTTTCAACAGAAATGCCTCAAACGTATTCGAGACATTCGAGACAGTGGAACAACGATTCTTTTTGTTTCGCATGATCCGTCGATCATTAAGGTCCTCTGCGACGAGGTCGTCCTGCTCAACCAGGGGTCCATCCATGGCAGGGGCGGTCCCCAAGAAATGTTGGAAGAATATACAGGACTTCTGGCGATCCGTAACGATGCCGCCGGCAAGCTGCGCCGAGATACAATAGGTAAATTGGCTGCAGGCAATATCAAGGCGCAAATTACTCAGATAGTGACCACGAATGCGGCGGATAAACCCGCAAACGTTTTCATGGTTGGACAAGAAGCGAAGATAATTATTCGGGCTAAGTTTAATGAGCCTCTTAAAGACCCGACCATTGGGATTCTGGTTCGCGATAGAGTAGGATACGACGTTTTCGGCACAAATTCCTTTTTGTTGGGGAATCAAACTGGGAGTTTCGCCAAAGGTCATGCGGCGGAATTCACGTTCACCTTACCACTTGGTATAGGTGAGGGCGAGTACACCATTACCGCGGCGATTCACGCTGCGGACAATCATCTCGAAGAATGTTTTCATTGGATTGATCGGGCGGCGTCGTTCAAAGTCGTTAGATCGCCTGACGCTCACTTCACAGGGGTTTGTGCGTTAAGAGCCGAGTTGCAGGTTACGAGATCTCTACAATAAAACCCTATTTTTCCGCCCAAATCGCCATATCCATCGGCCCATACAACCATTTTTCGAGCTTTTGCCATTCCGCCTGGTTGGGTTCGCCAAAAAGCGCTTCAAACTTGGGTTTTTCCTGAGATTGAACAGGGGCGAATTCAAGCACTTGAATTTTCGTAAAGCCTGCTTCTTCTAACATCAATCTGAGGAGATCCGGGTGATACGGGTTTCTATGGGTTGGATCCAGAAAAAATTGCCGCGCCGAGGCCCAGAGCGAAAAGAGCGATGGGGTTTCCAGCAACAAGCCCCCTCCTTTGGAAAGAACCCGACCGGCCTCGCCGATAAGTTTAAAAACATACAGCGGTTCATTATGCTCGACGACGTGGAGGCAGGAAATAGCCCGCAACGAGTCGCCATCTTGCCTCAATAAGTAATCGAGCGCATCCGCTTGGTAAATATGGTGACGGCCGCGCTCGCCGAGCATGCTTCCGGACGAATCGACTCCTAACGTTTGATACCCCACGGAGGCCGCCAAATCGAGCATTTCTCCGCGTCCACAGCCGATATCGAGGAAATACGGGTTTGGTTGACCAGCCTTAGCGTTGGCCAGAAGCTGTTGATATCTTGTGGTTAACATTTTTAGGATTTCGGATCTTTCGCCGCGGAACTTATCCTCAAATTTCCTATAAAAACCATCCCATTTTTTCTCGTGGCGTTTTTCGCGGACGATGGCCTTAAGGGTAGTGAGAGGATGTTTTTTTAAACGGTAAGGTTTCAAATTTTTCTTTTAAGTTTAATTAATTAAGCATTCTATGTATGTTAGCAAGGACTATACAGATTTGTATCATATGTCTACAAGCTCTTTTAAGCAAACCTCTTCAGCCGGTTCTTCCTCTGGGCAAGACCTCTCGTTAGCTTTTGTCATTCCATGGTTTGGCGAATACATTGGCGGCGGCGCCGAAGCGGAATGTCGTCAGTTGGTGAAGCAACTTGTCGCTACAAAACCGACGGTAAAAATCGAAGTGATAACAACCACACTCAAAGAGTTTAGTGCCGATTGGAACGTCAACGTTCACAAGGCCGGTTTGCATAGTGAATCCGGAATTGCGGTGAGGCGCTTTAAAGCGGACCCGCATCCCCGCACCGGTTTCGGCCCAATGAATGACTATAGGCTAGCTGCCCCGATCCTAGCAGACTTAAAAGGCCCAGCGCTTCGATCACCATTAACTCCTGAGGAGGAAAATTTCTATCTCGATTGCATGGTGCACAGTGCTGACATGTATGACTTTCTAGCGAGCAGTCGAAATCGCTACGATTATTTCATCTTTATGCCCTATATGTTTGGCACGACGGTTCGCGGATCATCCGTCGTCGGAGATAAAGCAGTAATTATCCCCTGTCTTCACGACGAGCGTTATGCCTACATGGATATCTACAAGAATATGATGCGGCAAGCCGCGGCAGGATTGTTCCACGTAAAAGCGGAAATGCAGCTCGCCAATCGCCTGTACGGAATGAAGGGCCGGCAATTGCTGCTCGGAGAGATGGTGGATACGACGCCGGTCGGCGATGCGGCACGTTTTCGAGAAAAATACAGTATTCAAGACGATTTCATTATCTACTCGGGTCGAAAAATAAAGGGAAAGCATTTGCCCATGCTCGTTGATTTTTTTGAACGGGCGCGACAAAGCCCTCAGTTTGCGAAACTCAAACTCGTTTTAATGGGCAAAGGAGAACTCGACTACTCCCAGAAGGAGGGAGTCGTCGACTTGGGCTTCATACCCGTTCAGGACAAGCACGATGCCTTTGCCGCCGCTAAGGTTCTTTGTCAGCCGTCTCAGAACGAAAGTTTTTCTATCGTGATGATGGAATCTTGGCTGCAACAGACTCCCTGTTTGGTCAACGCCAAATGCGACGTAACAGTTGATCATTGCAAAGATAGCGGCGGCGGTCTTTGGTTCGAAAACTTCGATTCCTTCACCAACAATTTGAATTCGGTTATCGAAAATGAACAAAGACGCAGAGAAATGGGCAAGAAGGGACGAGAGTACGTCCTTAACAACTATGCTCCTCCCATCATAACGGAACGACTCGTCACCTTCCTCAATGAAATGAAAGGCGGCAAATCGTGAGAATCGCCTTTGTGACCCAGAACTACCTCTCTCAGCCACATGCTTGGTCGAACATCTTGGCGAAGAACTACTTGTCTGCCATACAGGCTGAGTATCAGGTCCACGTCCTAACGACGGAATTAAAAGCATCTGGAAAGAGCGACGGAAATATCCTCTCCTTTGAGGGAGTCACTCCGAAATCCGGAGAGATCTATCTTGCCTATGCAGAAGAAACGGGCGTTTCCGTAGCGGATGTACGCAGCTTTTCGCGGGAACTCATAGATCATCTGATCGACAAGGTCGATTCGTACGATCTGGTGTGCTTCTTTCACGACAATTTTTCTCCGTTGTGGCTGGGCTTGCCGCAAGTGGCGCCAAAAGCCGTCTTATTTACTTGTTGGGAGAAGCGCCAAACAGAAACTCTTGTCACCAGGTACAGCCCGTTTTTTCATTCCCTAAAAGGACTGTGCTTTTTTGGTGAAGAGGACCGGGACAATTTCGAAAGGCTTTACCCTATACCCAAACACATTTGTACCTCCACGGTCGGGTGGACTGTCATGGAGCCAGCGCTGCAAGAGGCAAGCCATGAATCAAAGTCTCTCATAACGATCTGCACGGATGACAACTCCAGGGACCGCACTCAGGAAGCCCTCCAATGCATAGAGGAAGTGCGCACGGACTATAATATTCCAACCGAAGTTGATGTGCTGACCCCGAAAGCAAGTTCGCACCAAGCGCCCCCTTCCATCGAGAATTCCCGAGCCGTCGTATTGGCGGGTGGAGACAGCCAGATATCCCACCTTTTCGATGCGTGGCTTCGCCATAAACCCGTTATTATTCCTGGGGACTCCGAAAAAATGCGCCACTTTTGCGAGAAATCGGGCGGAGGCATGTATTATAATTCAAAAGCCATGCTGAGAGGATTAATTGCTTGGACTCTTTGCTATGAATCGGAGTCCGCGACCATTGGTGATTCGGGGTATGAATACGTTGTCGGAACCAACGGCCAATTGCTAATACAAGAATTCTTTAAAACTCTACTGAAGGGTAATCGGAAATGACCTACTCTGATCAGCAAATCGAACAAGCCTTAAAATCGGTTATGACGATGATCGAATCAAGGACATCTAAAGATTCTTTAGACGTGACGGATAAGAAGGCGTTCGACGCTTATTTGCTTCAGCATCTAGAACGTCTTTCGGACGCAAGCCAACTCGAGTTAAATCGCGAGCCGGGAACGTCGAGCAGGATGCTCAAGAAAATCTTCGTCAAATTATGGGGCGTGCTGACGCCGTTTATCCAGCTCGTGACGCGCAATCAAACCCAGTATAACAAGATCAACTGTTATTTCTTAGCACGACTTATTGTCCTCGAAAGAAGAATCAAAAAATTGGAACAAGCCGCCCATGAGAATTGATCAATTTCTTCCGTCGTTTGCAAGATACGATGCCATCGGGAGCCACGTGCGCTCGATCCAAAAGTTCCTTCGAGAAAAGGGATTCGTTAGCGATATCTTCACGGAATTATATCGGGACGATACTAAAGATTTTACGGCTCCTGTTTCTCATTACGCCAAACATGCCCACCCAGACAATATTATCGTCTATCATCATTCCATCGCATCAAATATACCCATGACGCTCATGAGTACGCCCGGATTTGTCGTGACGGTTTACCACAACGTCACGCCTTTTACCTTTTTTGATAACAAGCGGGATCGTCTCGTCCGCAATGAGTGCTTACTGGGGATACTTCAGAATGAAATCATGAAGCTTCGTACAAACTATTTCTGGCACGTTTCTAAGTTCAACTCTCAAGATTTCGAAGATTCCGGGATCGAATCCGTGGTTCTTCCTCTCTTAAGAGACTTTGAAACACTGGCGCGTGAACCCGCTGATTTGAAGATAACTTCTGCTCTTAAGAACGATAAGAAAACAATACTGTTTGTGGGCAGGTTAGCTCCCCATAAATGCCAGCACACCATGATCGGCTTGCTCAAGACCGTGCGTGACATCTATGACAAGAAGGTTCGACTCATCCTTGTCGGCGGCGGTTCCGAGGAGTATGTAAACTTGCTGCTGTCGCTGTCGAAAGAGTTAGGCATGGTGGCCACTCATGATCTGGTTAATAATGAAGCGGACGTCTGCATTATGCCAAACTTAACCGATGCGCAGCTCGCCTCAGTCTACCGCCTGGCTGACCTCTTTTTGTGCCTCAGTGATCACGAAGGATTCTGCGTACCACTTGTTGAAGCCATGCACTTTGGCTTACCCATCATTGCCCACCCAAGTTCCGCGATAGCAGAAACCTGCGGAACGGGCGGTTCACTAATTGACAAAAAGGACACCGTTCGCCTGGTCAAATCGATAGTTTCAGCATTGGATAACGATGCCGCTAAAGCCGAATTGAAGGAAAGATCACATGCTAGAGCTCGGGACTTTGAATTTTCCGTTCTCAAATCACACTTTGACAAAGCTCTCGACAACACGTTAAAATTAAAAGACAAATCGCGAAAGTAGCAAAAGCAATGGCGGGAAAATCCATTCTTATTATCGATGACGAGTCGGGGATTCACGAAATTCTGGAGTTTTATTTCAGCGAAATCGGAGCATCTTGTTCTCACGCTTACAACGGCAAAGAAGCAATCAAGATGATATCCGAGAATGAATACGACGTCGTACTCTGCGATATAGCCATGCCCGGCGTCAACGGCCTGGAGGTTCTTCAGGCAATTCGCGCAACGAAGATTAACGTGCCCTTTATCTTTATCTCTGGTGCAGCAAATAAGGATACCGCTATTCAGGCTTTGCGGCTTGGTGCTCATGATCTCATTGAAAAGCCCTTCGAGAAGAGCCAGATCCTAAAAGTTGTCAAGAGCGCCCTAGGAAACGACATAGGCTATGCCCCGATGACGCAACCGGCAGCGCCCCAGAAACTTGCTGAAAACAAGAATCCGCTTGCGAGCTTGCGAAATACCATTTCTCAGCTTAACAAGGATATGAATGAAAGCCAGAGCGCTTCGATCGCAAAAACACGATTAGAATATCTACAGAAGATTGACGAGCAATCCGCCGTCTTGAAACCCATGATCACGAAGGCAGAACTCAGCGGGCTCGCACGCCTGATGCACAATATCAAGACAATCGGAAAATCCCTCGACGCAAGCGAACGTGCTGAGAATATCGCGAAAGCGCTCGAATCATGTTACATCTGTTTACGCGCTATTTCCAAGATCGACATTACATCAGAGATTCACAGTCTCATTGCTGCTCATAAACTCTTGAAAGAATGTATCGATGAAAATACAAGCAAGAATGTTTCGCAACAAAAGGCGGATGAAACAATAAGTCGTCTACGCGCATACGAAGACGTCCTTCTGAAAAAACTAAAGTCTATCGTTTAACATGCGAATCGCCATTGTCGTTCAAAGATTTGGAACGGAAATCATCGGCGGAGCGGAACGCCACGCGCTGGATTATGCGAAAAAATTTAATTCTGCGCTAGGCTGGGACGTCGAAATTTTCACAACCTGTGCCATAGATTACAAGACGTGGGAAAACTACTACGACCCGGGATCAATGAGATCCGATTTCGGAATAGTGCGACGATTCCCCGTTTCTTTTCCTCGGAGCCCATTATTCTTTTCACTCTTCTGCCGAATGTTTAATCGGCTTCTCCTTTTCCTGGCCAAAAGACAGTCCGAATCCATTATTGGGATGTTGCTTGAAAAAGCCTGGTTTACCTTGCAGGGACCGTATTGTCCGACGTTAATCGAAACGTTGTACGAGGAGCGAAATCGATTCGACGTCGTATTCTTTTTTACCTACCTTTATTACCCGACCCTGAGGGGCCTGCCACTCTTGCGCGAAAAGAGTGTCTTGATACCAACGGCGCACGACGAACCCCCTTTCTACTTTGGTTCTGTGAAGAAACTTTTTTCCGAAGTTCGTGCTGTACTCTATTCTTCTAAAATAGAAAGAGACCTCATTAAACGGGTACATCCTCACACAACCCACAATCTTCTTCAAGCCGGGGTAGGTATCGAACCAATTCCCGGCAACAAAAAAAGCGGCGACTACCTCCTCTACCTTGGCAGAATTTCTAAGGGAAAAAACTGTGATCGACTGATCGAATTGTTCTTAGAATACATGCAGGAGGTTGATCATGTACCTTTAAGACTCGTGCTCGCTGGTCAGGCTGAAATTGACATAGAAATTCCCAATAACCGTTCCATAACTTATCTGGGCCCCGTGTCGGAAGAAAAAAAGAATGAACTCATCGCTGGCTGTCTTTGTGTTGTCAATTCATCACCTAAGGAAAGCCTATCCCTTGTTGTCCTTGAAGCCGTATCCGCCCGCAAGCCGTTGATGCTCAATGCCGATTGCGAGCTGTTCCGTGATTATGCAAGCGTACTTCCCATAATCACGTTGTATAGGGATGCCGTTTCATTTAGGGCTGCGATAACCAAATCGATGGAGTGGGGGAGGAAGAGGAGTTCTCCTGAGTTTTTCGATCTAGCCGAGGAGTGGCTCAACCACAATTACACCTGGGACACCGTTCTTGCTTCGATTCAAAAAGCTGCGGAATCCTTAAAACAGACGCTCTAACGTCCTATATGAAAACGCTGGCAATACAGGCCGTCATAAAGGAGGCAAGAGTGCCGCAAATCATCGACTTCAACCCCAGCTGAGCGAAGTCCCGCTTCTTCGTCGGTTCGAGCGACCCAATTCCGCCGATCTGAATGGCAATGGACGAAAAGTTAGCAAATCCGCACATCGCGTAAGTCATTATCTCCGCCGTTCTTGGCGAAACGGCTTGTGCTTTCATGAGGTCTGCCAAATGGATGTATGCAACAAATTCATTCACGACGGTCTTCTCACCCAGCAAGCCGCCCATCAGAAATGCTTCATTACTTGGCACTCCCATGAGAATCGCGAAGGGATAGAACGCATATCCGAATATTTTCTGAAGCGTCACCGGTTCGCCAAAAATACCCATCGTCGCCTTCTCGAGGAAAAGGTTCGTGAGAGCTACAAGCGCAATTACCGCGATCAGCATCGCCCCCACATTGAGCGCAAGCATCAATCCATCCGCGGCACCCCGACATACAGCATCAAAGGAGTTAACGCTTTCAACTTCGAGTTTAGATGTAAGCTGTCCCATCGTTTTTGGTTGCTCGGTTTCGGGCACCATGATTTTTGACAAGAGGATAGCTGCAGGGGCTGACATAAAGGAAGCAGCCACGAGGTGACCTGCCGATATGCCCATTCCCACAAACGCGACGAGAACGCCGCCAGCAATGTTCGCCATACCACCGGCCATCAAACACAAAATCTCCGAACGCGTCATAGACTTGATGTAAGGCTTGATGAACAGCGGAGCCTCGGTTTGCCCGAGAAAGATATTAGCTGCTGCTGCGAGACTTTCCGCACCTGAGACGCCCATAAAACGGCTCATGACCTTCGCAAGACCCTCGACAATCCGCTGGAGAATACCCCAGTGGAAAAGAAGGTAGGACAAAGAGGAAGCAAAAATAATCGTGGGCAACACCTTAAAGGCAAAAAAATGCTCGGTGTAATTGTCACCAAAAAGAAACTGGGCGCCCTTATCAGATTGGGACAAAATGGCCTCAACCATGACGTTGGACATCTGAAAAACTCGTTGCCCTAGAGCTGTTTTTAAGATTAAGAACGCAAACACTATTTGCAGCAACAAGCCGCTTATGATAACCCGGTAATTGACTTTCTTTCGATTGTCGGACAATGCGTAAGCAATTGCTATCATTGCAAAAAGACCCAGAACCCCGGTGAGTTTCCCCATAGTTCCCTCGTTATGTAAACTGAAGCACAGCTTTAACAAACCTGGGAATAGAAAGCAAACCATTCCCCAACTTCTATTAGTCAGGGAAATGATTCACAAAATGTGTTATATTAAGAACGCAAAGCAGGAAGAAGTATGAAGATTAATGCCTTACTAACACGATATCCACAGTTGACGCCTTTGAGTTCGCAAATAGAGACGGCGTTAGGCACCCTTTCGCAAACCGTAGAAAAGGGCGGAAAGATCCTGACCTGCGGCAACGGCGGCAGCGCTTCGGATGCGGAACACATCGTTGGCGAGCTGGTGAAGTCTTTCGCCATGCGAAGGCCACTTCCTGCCAAAGACGTCCAACTCATTGAGAAGACATTTCCTAACGAGTCGAGCCACATATTAGCCAACCTCGAGGGAGCAATACCGGCTGTATGCCTCATGTCCAATGTTTCCATCAGCACGGCATTTGCCAACGACAAATCTTACGAGTTTGCTGCGGCTCAACAACTCTATGCTCTTGGTTCGGCCAACGACACGCTCATAGCCATTTCCACCTCCGGCAACTCGAAGAACGTCCTTGCCGCATGCAAAATTGCTAAAATCAAGAATATCAAGACAATCGGCCTGACGGGTGCGTCAGGAGGGAAACTTAAGGACCTATGCGATACCTGCATCCAAGTTCCCTCGGACAAAGTCCACGAAATCCAAGAAATGCATCTCCCTATTTACCACTTCTTATGCGCTGCATTGGAAGCAAGGATATTTAATTCCGATAACAACACTTGAGGTGGACTTGAAGCTTTACTTGATGAGCTTCTACTTACTCTCTTCTTCACCTCTTTTCGCAAAGGGTCTGGAAAATCGCCAGGTGCCGCTATCGCGAGGCATCGCCCGACCGTCCGTGGGCACAGTTCTGGAAAATGAAAATCCGGCAGGTCTCATCCTCAACGAGGACCACCTCGTGTTTCATGCGTCAATCACGTCGGACGACGGCCACTTTAATCCCTTCCAAGCCAATACAGCGGCTCTTTACGGAACCTCAAATGTCGGAGCTGCCGTCGGAATTCGCACGAGCACTGAGGACGTCAAAGATGACTTCGGATTTGAGGGTGGAGGCGCTTTTCTGTTTCAGAATCTCAGCTTGGGCATTTCGGGTCACAAATACTCAAGCTCGACGGAGATCGTCGATCTCGTTTTTGGCTTTCTGGCGAATCCTTTTGAAAATTTTAAGTGGGGTGGTGTTTTCTATAACACGGATACGTATTACTACCATTTTGGTTTTGGACTTGCGTACGAGTTCTTGGACCAGTTCGCTATTGGACTCGACGTCCTAGACGTCCGCAATCAAGATCGATTTGAATTGTACCCAGGGGTGTTTGCGACCATCAAGAAATACACTCTAGGGATGTCGTACAAGATCACAACCCAGGCAGACTCCAACATTCCGCCTGCGGACAGGGTATCAGCGTCTGTTGCCTGCCAAATGGGGCGCAACTACGATGTGCAATTTATCTATAATTATATCGGAAAGATTTACTTGGGCGTTTCTTGGGGGTGGTAGCCTCAAGATTTTTTGGCCTTCCATACGGACAACAGAATTGCCCCTCCCAAAAAAGTAATGATCACGCCCAAAGACAAGAAAATGGGAATTTCATAAAATTCTGACACGCAAAGCTTGATGCCGACGAATACCAAAACCCCCGCCAGTCCGTAACGCAGGTAATGAAACAACGACATCATGCCGGCCAACGCAAAATAGAGCGACCTTAGGCCGAGTATCGCAAAAACGTTGGACGTGTATACGATGAATGAATCCTTGGTGATCGCCAATATCGCAGGAATCGAGTCCGCAGCGAAAACGAGGTCTGTCGCTTCCACGATAAGGAGAACCAAGAATAACGGGGTAGCGAGCAGCCGGCTATTCTCCCTGACAAAGAATTTGGAGTTTTGGTATGAATCGGTGAAGGGTAGGCGCTTCTTCGCAAACCGCACCAACCAGTGGTTCTTCGGATCCTGCTCTTTTTCCTCCGAAAAAACCAACTTTATCCCCGTGATCAGCAAGAATCCGCCGAAAACATACATAAGCCAATGAAAGTGCTTAAGAAGGGTAATGCCGGCGAAGATAAACGTCGCACGCATAACGAGCGCCCCCAGAATTCCCCAAAACAAGACCTTATGTTGCAGTTTTAACGGTACGGCAAAAGCTGAGAATATTGTTAGAAATACGAACAGGTTATCCACACTCAAGGACCATTCGATCACATAGCCCATCAAGAATTCCAAAGCGGGCTCTTTTCCTCTAAAATAAAAGATGCCGAGGTTGAACACGAGGGCCATCGACAGCCACACGGCGCTCCAACCGAGAGCTTCGCGGAATTTGATCTCGTGAGCGTCTTTATGAAAAACACCTAAGTCAATGACCAAAGCAATGATAAGGAATACATGAAAGCCGATCCAAGGAAGATATTGCTCGAACATGGTGTTTCTTTCTCCGTTCAGTAAAGATACAACCGAAGACGAATTTTCGGCTCACAAAGTAATTTTTTGTTTATCAAAATTTAAATAATGACAAAAGCGTAAATGGACAAGGCACCCATAAACGGAGGAAAACTCTCGTCAGAGCTATCGAGGCTGCGAGAACTGTGCGGCGACGGTAAGCTCCCGTTGCGTACCCTTGTCGAATCCATGTCCGCGCGGAGTCACGGCCTATTGACGCTTTTTTTTGCACTGCCGTTCTTGCTGCCTATACCTGTGCCCGGACTTTCCATCATTTTTGGCTTAATCATCTTTGCCGCCGGATTGTCGATGGCGGTGGGAAAGAAACCTTATCTGCCCAATAAATTGCTGGACAAAGAAATTTCCGGCCGAACGATCGGGAAAATCCTCGAAAAGGCAGCGAGCGCAAGCAAGACCGTAGAAAAATTCGTCAAACCCAGAGGCAATTTTATCGCCAGCAGCGGATGGATAAGACCTTTGAACGGCCTGATCATCGCTACTTGCGGGTTTTTTCTAGCTCTTCCTCTACCCCCAGGAACGAATTTTCCGCCGGCAATCGCCATCGTTCTCTTGTCAATGGGAAGTCTCGAAGAAGACGCTGTCCTGATGATATTGGGCTACTGCGTATTCGCCATGAACGTCGCGTTGTTTGGCGGCATATTACTTTTTGGGGCCAACGGCATCCGAATGATGATGGCGCTTTGATTTTTTTCGTAATGGACGTCTTCTTTGTCACAAGATTCGTGAAGAGTATCGGCCGCTGACGCAACCGTGCCCTCATTTTCTTTACAAGACCAAACAGAACTTACGACGAAGAGAATTGCCGTTATGGCGGGCTTTGCGATTCTTGATGGTATCAATTCGACCTCACGATGCTTCTAGGCAATATTTTCTCACTCGATCGGTCAGATTACAACCTTTGTGAAGTTTTCTTCCTTCCGCAACGTTTTTGTCCTTTTAGAAAAAACGTATTAAAAGCAAATAACCTCGCACCCTTTTCTGACTCAGAATTTTACGGGAGTTTTGTCCTGTTCAGACCCAATATTTAAGTGAGCTAAAGCATTAAATAAAACAGCCGAAAACGAACATGAAGTGCAATCCCAAGGAGAACCCAATGAAAGCGAAGCTCATTCCCGTTATCGTGATCGTGCTGGCAACATCAGCCGCGGCCTATCACTTCTATCAACAGAACCGGTATGATATTTCCGCTGCACAAGCTCTTGCAGAATCTGGCGATGCGAACGCGCAATATGCCCTAGGTCAAGCCTACAGAGAAGGAAAAGACCTCCCGCGCGATCTTCAAAAGGCCTTTCAATGGATTGCCAAATCTGCGGAACAGGGCAACGTTCCTGCCCAAACGATGCTAGGGACCATGTACTTCCAAGCTGAAGGTACAGCCAAAGATGACGGCAAAGCGTTCTTCTGGTTTTCGAAAGCCGCAGAAAAAGGCCATCTCCAGGCGCTCTTTGCTTTGGGTATCATGTATAGAGACGGAGCGGGCGTACAGAAAGATCTAAGTCAGGCTTTGAACTACTTGAAGCTCGCCGCGGCTAATAACTACCCCGACGGACAACTTTCTCTCGCCGAACTGCTTATGAGCGGACAGGTTGAGGGCAACATGGAAGATCTGCGCAAAGAAGGAATTACCTGGTATGAGAAAGCCGCTGACTCTGGATCGGACAAGGCGATGCTGGCTCTCTCAGCAATTGCATACGAAAGAAAAGACTTCAATAAGAGCGCTTCTTGGTACAAGGCCGCTGCGGACCGGGGTTCTCAACTCGGACAACTGGGCTTAGGACTCTGCTATATCGAGGGCTTGGGCGTCGAAAAGGACATAAAACAAGCGTTACAATGGTTGGAAAAATCGGCACAAGGCGGACTGGGCGACGCCCAATTCGTACTGGCAAACCTTTACCACGAAGGCAAGGATGTTCCAAAAAATCTTCCGTTGGCGGAATCGTGGTATGAAAAGGCTGCCAACCAAGGAAATGCCAAAGCGATGTTTAACCTTGCAAAGATCAATGAGGACAAAAACAACGACGAAGGTTTTAAAAACGCATTTCAGTATTACACGAAGTCTGCAGACCAAGGCTTTGCACCAGCGCAATTTCAGCTAGGCATCCTCTACGGCCAAGGCAAAGGCACAGAGAAGAGCTCAGAAACAGCCGCCGCACTCTATGAAAAAGCCGCGAAACAAGGCTACGCACCTGCCCAGTACAATTATGCTATCCTTTGCCTCAATGGCGAGGGTGTTCCAGCAGACAAAGCCCTGGCTAAGGAATGGCTTATGAAAGCTTCAGAAGGCGGATACGAGCTGGCGAAGAAGACTTTGAAAGACATCGACGAAGGTAAAGATCATCACGAACACGTTCATTGACCATCAGATAACAAAACTAAGAAGATTACTCTAGGGCTTCGCCATCTAGCGGCGAAGCCAAAACATCTCTTGAGATATTTCGCTTCGCCCAAAGATCACGATGGTATCAACCAGGATTACACTCCGCCAATGCGCCATCCACAGGACCCGCTTTAGTTTTCGGATCAAAACCACTGCACTTAGAGTCACTCGACTTTGGAATATTCTCGCAGGCGCCGTCAACTCTCATAGCATATGCGGTATCGCAAACGTAGGTCGTCTCACCCTTAACTTTTTCCATTGTGAAATGTTTACACAATTTTTCTTCTGTCTCGGTACCTGGCTTCTTGCCGACGCAAGCACAAATACACGATGTTTGTCCTTGTGGGGCTGGCGCTCCTGCTTCGGCGCCAGCAGATTCTGGGGCTGTTTCAGCATCCGTAGGCGTTTCTGTAGTCAATCCATCAGCAGAACCCGCATCTGAACTTTCGCTCGATGCATTAGATTTTGAAGCATCATCTTGCGTCGGGTTGCATCCATTACATCCCGTCATGAACAAAAAGGTTGCCAACGATGCGAAAGAGATCTTGAGTTTCGAAAGTGGAGACGACAAGCTCATTTTTTTGTTCCTAAATGTTAAATGATGGTTTGAACTCCAGTATAACAGAAGCTCCATAGCCAAGGAAGTTTCCGACTGGATCTCTTCATTTTACCAAATGGTAACAGAGCATTACAATATAATTATAGATACGATTTCACTATCAGCGATCGGCGGAATGCGCCTGCGACAGCAGTTAATTCAACGCCACCGAAAAATCAAATCCAGGGCGTGACGGTGCGATAAGGCCCGTCCCGTCCGGTGTCTCCGACTTGTCTGCTAACTGAAAAACGTAATAGTTGAGACCGAAGCGAGTTCTCTTGAACTGATGCTTGATGCCCACGTAACCAACAGCCCCCTGAGTGCCTTCTGAAGAACTCTTTCCCGGATCACAGTATTCGTCTTCGACACCCCAACAGGTCCAAACAGACACACTCTTGTTCCCGACAACAGGACCTAGCCCGACATCCAATGATGTTCTCGCTGTGAGCGGCGGCATATGGATATCGTATGATTTACCAAAGATGAAACTGTACAATCGATAGGCGTGATAACGTTCTCGGTAGACTGTGTCGTAATCTTCCCCCTCACCTGCTTCCGTATAGGTGAAAACAGGCCGGAAAAAATACCTACCTGGCGAGACCAACATCAGGTTGGCGCTTACCAGCATAAAATTCGGATCTTCACCAATGGGAAAAAACGTCGAGAGACTTGCGCCGGCGTATATCTCGTATTTTTTTGGTTTCTCGTCCGCCAAACCCTTCGTCTCTAAATTCCTAGACCACGCTGGTTCGGCTATAAACAATAATGAAACTGCAATTCGCTTTAGGATGGCAGGGGAGAAAAATACCAGTTTGTTAAACATCGGGTAACTCCGTTTGAGGGTTTACCCTTGGCAATGCTGGAAACATGCCATACGAATTCGAGATATAACACCATGTTTTTATGATGTTTTACAAAACAACTGCGGAAGTTAAGTACAAATATTGAACAAGACGATGTACAATCAATGTATGTCTAACTCAGAAAATCTGGCCGACGCCGAATGGAATTTCTTAACCGCCGTCGCTAACGCGGCGTTTGCCAATCCCTTTGGTGAAGATCGCGCGAGATTGGACAACGATCTTGTAGGCGACAACCGTTTCGACGAGTTTCTCAAAAAGCTTTCACTGACCTTAGACAAGGCAGGCTCGGCAAAAACTCTTAGCGAAAGGCAGCGAAAGATCTACGAAACAAGCCATCTTTTTTCGGTGTTTCATACTTTCACAACCCAATTCGATACACATGTGGAACAACAGCTGCAGAATTCGAACGAATGCCTGACCTTACCATTTGGAGACCACCTTGCTGACGCACTTCGAGGCGTTCTGAAATCAGAAAGTAAAGTGAACCACTTCGTCTCAATTTTCTTTCAACTCAGACGCGCCTTCTATTTTATTGGACGTGCACTCCCTGGCAACTGTCCATCAATGCAAAATCTTCGCAAGGATTTATGGGATGTCTTGTTTACATCTGATCCTATCCGTTACGAACGTTTTCTTATTGGCCGGATGGAGGATTTTTCGCTTTTGTTTGTCGGAGAAACAGGCTCGGGCAAAAGTTCGGCCGCATCGGCCGTTGGCCGCTCCGGCTACATTTCCTTCGATGCCAAGCAGAAGTGTTTCGTGGAAAACTTCAATAAAATATTTATGCATGTCAACCTCTCGCAATATAACGAAACACTTATCGAGTCAGAGCTCTTTGGTCACAGGAAAGGGTCCTTCACCGGCGCCATCGAAAACAAAGAAGGCATCCTGTCGCAGAGCAGCTCATGCGGTCACATTTTTCTGGACGAAATAGGGGACATTTCTCTTCCCATACAGGTGAAATTGCTAAATGTATTGCAAGAACGAAAGTTCTCGCCCATTGGAGGCCACAACGAGAAAAAATTTCGCGGTCGTGTACTTGCTGCGACAAACAAGAGCATTGATACCTTGATTAATCAAGGCAAGCTCCGCAAGGATTTTTACTACAGGCTATGCACGACAACCATAACCTTGCCATCACTACGCCAACGGATTTGCGAAAATACGGACGAACTCAAAACATTGGTAAATCATATTGTCGCCAGGGTGGTAGGGGAGGATAGTGAAGAATACAGCGACCTGGTGCTGCGGAACTTGCAAGGTCCTTGGGTGCGAACCTACCCCTGGCCAGGAAACGTTCGTGAGCTGGAGCAATATGTACGCCGCATTATACTTAACGGCAATCTCGTCCTGGGGCAAACTCCCCCTTCCGAACTAGAGGACTTTCTCCGCTCCCCTTGCTCGGCCGAGGAGCTCGTGTCCTGGTATTGTAAAAAGCTCTTTGCCCAACACAAGGAATACACCCGCGTCGCGGAAATTACCAAACTCGATAGGCGCACCGTTAAACGGTATATTTCCTCCATATAACCTTCAACACATCCAAAATAGACAAGAAAATGCCCTTGGCTGAAGGAGCCCTCCATGTTTTAATCGTACGATGAAACAATCTATTGTACTGATTTTCCTCTTTATCTTTTTGCAATCAGCTTGCAGAACCTTGGAGACATCCAAATGCAAGACCATCATAGCCACACCCGCTCGTTATGAAGACGAAAAGATATCCGACACTCTGACAATGTCATGGCTGAAGGGAAAGAAGAAAAAGCTAAACTCAATAGAACAATGCTACCGCCTCTTTGACCAAGAGGCTGCAAAGCGCGCGCTCGTGTATATCAACGTCGATCACAACACGAATCTACAAGACGATCCGTTGACAAATGCGCAAATGAAGAATCTACAGAGACGCACCAAAGCAGATATTGTTGCTGTTCTTACCTACACGCAAACAGACAACACTTTTGAGATAACTCCGAAATTTGTGAATTTGATCACCCGTCAAGAGGAAAAGATCGTGGGTCTTGAGGAAGCGTACACCGTTCAGCTCAAACCCGGCGCGATAAAGAACGACTTTATGTCCAAGCTCAAATTCCAAACCATATCGCTCTTTCCCAACTCTGCAACGTTTGGTTATACAAACAAACAACTTACCAATAAATATTTGAACAAAGAGGTTTTTGAAAAAGATCGAGTGAGGAACAGTAGGATTCCCCAAATAGTCTCAGGTATCGAGATTCGAGAGATACTTCACCCCAAAGCCTACGGGATCATGGACGTCGGATTCCGTTGGTATCCTAATGTGAATTTTTATTATGTCGACGATACCTACACCTACTCCTTTACAGATCCAAAAAATAAGGAGGGACCTCAAGGTGAAGACTTCGAATATAGAATTTTCTTCTTTGGAACGGTTTTTACACTCGTTGCGGAAGGCGCTATTTATTCACCTTTGGGCACCACTTTTGCTCTCGTGGGAGGGGGTACTGGCTTCTTCAAGATTCGCGATGATTTCTCTGATCTTTATGGAGTTGCTCCAGTCATCACCGTCGGATTTGGTCATCGAACGTTCTTCTTTACAGACAATTTTTACGCGTCCCTGTCTATTCAGTCCGACTACTTTGGGAAGCGGCTAGTGGATAATCCGGTCTTCAAGTCGTCAAATACCGACTACATCTCGTTGAGCGTCGGATACTTCTTCCCACGGATCAGGACTTGGGCTCGGAAGGCATTGGACTGAAGACCCGTTCCAAGGGTCAGGGGGCGCCTTATCGGCGCTGGTGGGCCCAAAATTTAGAAAAAAAACTTCATGTCGAGCAAGTATCGGACATTATTGCAATAAATAGTCCTAAAACGGCCAGTTACAGGCGTTATTTCTTAGTCCCCGCCTCAAGGAATTTGCGATTTTGCCGATAGGGCATGACGTTACATACTTGAAAACGACCCAAACAAGAATATTTGGCGAGAGACAACCTCAAAACGGTCAAACCAAGGAGCCATTATGCGCGTTGGTAAACTAGTCCTGACAACCACCTTATTGGCATTAGTCGCCTCATGCGGCGGAAGCACCGACAATGACAGCGAAGTTATGGCCCAAGGGCAACAGAACCAATCTTCCGAGGTCGTCATAAACGGGAAAAAATACCATTTGTTCATCTCAAACGCACCAACGCCTCAGGACCATATCCTCGCTTATAAGAAACAGCATGGAAAAGGATCCTTCGGCCTTGCGGGAAGCGATGCTGAGAAAGAAGGTTTCTTAGCAGACGAGTATTTTGGTCTTGGAGGAACACTAGCAACCCTAGACCAAATGGTAAATACGGGCAAAAAACTATGGGACCTCCTCAAAGAGGCTAAGGGTTCCGTTTCTAGTAGCGGCGCGACCGCCAATGCAGTTCCAAAGGGCTTGAAAGCAATGGATTTAGCAGGCTTCAAGTCGGGTCAGCCTTTGACTCGTCAACTTGTCCTCAAGTCGCAAGCGGGATTGACCGTCGTCGATGCGAAGTGGACTTTGTTTCATGACTATAACGGCTCATACAAAGGCAAAGGCCGCTATCTGAGCGGTGTCTCTGTGGTGTCCACGGCTTGGGCCGGATCTTTCGCTAATTTGGAAATAAAGGCGAAAGCATTAGATCCCGTAAACGGCGGCTCTGCCAAAAGTCCCGTCGCGATGCTTAAGATGATAGTCGAAATCAAAGCTTCGAGTAACGTGCCTTTCTCGGGAGCGAGGACCTTTAGCAATGTGTACAGCTTTAGCGGAACCTCGGCGAAAGTTGACGTTATCAGCGAAGAGAAGTAAATCATGGGGGTGAAGAAACATACACCCCTATTTCTATTCGATGTGCCTTCAAATGCTGGATGCTTGGAAGTTGGCACGGACCTGTTTGCTAAGCATTTACGGACAAGTGGAATAAAAGAGCTCATTGCTGCAACAGGAAGACGGGTAGAGGACCTAGGCGCGATACAATGTAACGATCTGCCAAGACACAATATCCCCCCGATCAGAAACTATCCGTCTCCTAAAATTGTTTGGGAAAGATCTTCTCGATTTATAAAAGACCACGGAGATTCGTTGAAAGGTGGCATAGGCATTTGCTTGGGCGGCGATTGCAGTATTGTCGTGGGGACAGCAACCGGATTCGCCGAACTTTGGGGACCGGAGAATGTTCACATCATTTATATCGACGGTGACGTTGACTCCATGAAACCCGATCCTAGCAAATGTGCTGGAAGCGCAGGAATGGGTTTATGGTTCTTGACTCAAAAGTCCGAGTATTGGAACGGCGCAACTATCGACCCCAAGCAAATCACGGTTATCGGAAATAAAGAGCCCCCTACCACAGACGTCGGAATACCGTTTATTCCTCTCACTGAGATCATGGAGAATGACATCCAAACGTGTACAAATAGGATTTTAGCGAATATTCCTCAAAGCAAGGTCTTTGTGCATTTTGACGTCGATGTCATTTGCCAAGAAGAAATGCCGGCATCTTACGCTCCTAGGGAGAAGGGACTGACCTTTGCGCAGACTGAAATTCTTTTGAAGACGGTCTGTTCAGATCCAAGAGTTAAATTCTTCGAAATTACCGAATTTATGCCAAATAAAGATCCCAACGGTTACTTAGGAAAAAAAATCTCTACTTTAATGGCGTCTTGCATGCTGGGAATTTAGGCGACCGGCTTAACTTCGGTTAAATCGTCTTCTTAGATTCTGACGCCGTTGAATCGCCGCTGGTTCCACAAACAGCATTGCGCCCTGTTTCGGGATCCTTGCAACAGCGGACAACTTCAAAGTCTCCGGAAAGTTTGTTTTGATCGTCATGTGTGGCAGCTATTTTGCCAGATACACTGCCCGTGTCTATGCCGGTAAATTCGATAAAGCCATCCGATGCGACATTGTTCAAATATTCACCGTCAACGTGTTTTGACAACGTAAGGGTTTGCTTGCTTAAGTCTAGCTCTATTCGTTGCTTCTTAAGGTCTGAGTCGGAGATACCGAACATCACAATGGCCCCATCCTCGGGCTCCAAAGCCCATTCTCTGCAGATATTTTCGTCCTTGGAAGAGATGAGGTCGAAACTATGGCGTGAAGCATCCTCGTCAAAGCTTACTCGTCCAGTGACGAAACTCCAGCCTTCGCCATTGATCAACCCTTGGAGATTTTGTTGCGTGTAGTCAGCCGACTCCCCTGGCTCGCGTTCGGGACCCCCAGAACTTACAGAGCATCCCTCCAAAAACACGGGTGTGGCCAGTGCAAGAATGATCAGTTTGCCTGAAAACTTTGAGGGTGACATGTGTTGCTCCATAAAATGGCAAAAGGTTACCTATCGAAGTCAGCTTCGGTTTACAAAGTCAATCATCGAAACTATCTGGCAAACTGCAGACATGCCTGGGCGTAAGTAATTGATTCTATGTTGGAACAGGTGCCTCCTATTCTTACAGAATCAATTTTCCCTGATCCAGGAATACCCTCTTTTGCTTTGCAGTATTCTTCTACAGTCATGTCACCCCTGTATCCTAAGTTGCCGGCAGCCTGATCACAATTTGCGTTCCAATATAACTCCACGGGTGTTTCGTCTTCGCGTGTTTCCAGGGCTAAACCTAAGCAAGCGTCGCTAGCGGCATACGAGTCGTTACTGGACGCATTACCGACACATTTAGCGTTTATCATTATACTGCCGATTGACTGCTTCGCGATTTGAGATGTCTTATTCCGGCAATAATTGCCTATATTTCTACCCTCGTGGCCTTCTGTAATAAAGAGGATGTTTTGACACTTTCTATCGGAATAGAATGACACTTGAGCTTTCCTTACATCCTTCGCAAAGTTACCAAAAACCAATGCGTCCACGAGTGCCATTGTCGCACACTGAACGTCAGATCCGCAGCTTTGCACCCGCTGCCGTAATTCACCGCCTTGATCTTCATCTTGAGCCATTGCTTGGCTATGACTTCTCCTCGCCTTACACGCGGAAAATGAAACCCACGAAAATACTACGGACAAAATAATGATGCTTGCTGTCTTTCTTTTCACGCTAAACCTCTTTGATTGGTTAGACAATTATATATTAACGAGTTTATCCATTGCGCGCCTTGAGTATCGCCAAATATATAAATCGAGTCGCAGACAGGCTTCTCTCTCAGTTCATAAGGGTCTTGGTGTAGGTTTTTTCAAAGGTACTGAAATAAGGATGCGACCCTACCTCCTTACATTTGTCGTTGATTTTGGGCTTTATAGACGTTGACCACCCATCGCAAAGTATAAAACCTTTCATAACTCCTTTGCGTTCAATGTACCTTCCCCCTCCTAAATAAACGCTCTGTTGATAGCGTAGGTTGTTGGGACCAGAGTTGGGTGGAATGGTATAGGATTTTGCCGGCGTCCAAGTGATGTTCGTTTCCTTCTGTTGCATTTGGACTACATATTGGGCGGGGCGATTAGTCCCATTTTTGACTTTAAGAAGGTAATTGTAGTATTGCTTGGTAAGTGAAAGATCTCCTTTCGCTTCATCGACTGGTGTTTCCTCAAGTAAGCTCTGGGCACAATGTTCGAGATCATCCTTGCCAAAGGTGCTTGTCACCCCCGCCATAATATTAGCGCTGTCCGATTCGGGACTTTGAAAGGTTGTCGGAGTATCGGTTTCTACGGCGCTAACGAATTGCTCCCACGCCTTGGCATCCGTTCCTTCCGGAACTTTGCGAAATTCAGTAACAGTTGCTGCGCCGATAAGCTCACATTGAGTTGATATTGTTTCTTCGTCATCCGCAGTTTCGACCTGGGTACAACTATTCCAGCAAACATGTTCGGTTCCCGGGTTCTTATAAATAATGTCGGTGGCCTGTCCTTGTGCGTTCACAACTTCGACCGATTTTTGGCTGCTGTCACCGTGTCTATTTTTGCACCCGTGGACCAAAATTAAAGTTGACCATAAAGCGACCAGGACAAATTTCATAATCCCACCTTTCGGCGTAGCGGTTGAGAGAAAATATGGGGGTCCTGTTGACAGTATATTTTAAAACTCTTTGTCCGCCAATTGGAATTCACCTGCTCCGTTAACCTTTTCTAAGGTGATGGGATCGTCAGGGATACATCTGCAAAATATGGGCGTTTTCTCAGCCGTGTTGTCGACTTAAAGCACTGGGATTATGTTGCCTACTGACAACGAATTCAGACATTCGTGCCAAGAATGTGTACTAGACGAGATTTAAGTATTCTACACATTCCTCACAATTTTTATGTGAGGAGAAGAAAATGAAGATTAACGCGAAGGCTGTTTTGTTACTTGCGGCGCTTTGCGCAGCCAGCTGCAGCAAAGTCTGGAGTCCTGGCGGCGACGAAGGCGGCGGCAAAACGGGCAAGAATGACGACAATACCACTGCAGAAAATGGGACTGTGTCCAGGCAATTGTCTGATGGGCAAGTCGTGCGCGGAGGAGATCAGTCATTCTATAAGAACAAGTACAAAGCGTGGCAGAGCTCTACCGAAGAAGGTGAATTTCAAAGTCTAGACGACACTCTTGACGAAGTTGTTGGTGTCTATAAAGAAGGAATGCGGTGCAATCATAGAACGAAGCGAATCGTTCTAAGTGAAACCACTCCGTCCGAATCCGAATACGACGTTGATTGTAAGGCCTTGACTTGTAGTCAAGACAGCGATTGCATAACGAGCGACATTGAGCCGCGGGACGTAGGTTTGTTTAAGCAGGCGGCCGGGAAACAGTCCGTATGCAAAACAGTGGTTCCCGTGGGGGAAAGTCTTATTGTGACAAGTACGACAACAAATACTTGGACGCACAACGATGCGATCAATTTCGGGCAAATTGTTCGGACCGAAACGAGGTCTTGCCAAGTGACCGTGGATAAAGACGGGAATACAGAAATCGATCCCTGCGATAAGTCGCTCGGTCAAGAGGTGAACTTTACCGCGTACGAATCCGAGCTCTATGATCAAAAGCAAGGTGAAGGTGCGCCAGAGCTGGATTTTGAACAATCAGGGGTGTTGAGTACTACGCTTGTTGATTCGAAAATGGAATCGATTACCACCGTTACCTGTTCTTTAATGAGCGACCAATTAACCGTGGGGCTGAGCCAGAGCTTCTGTGGCGAGAATAAGTCGATCGGTACGCAGACCTTGAGTTTTGTTGGCCTTCCCAATCACGACGTCAAGGAACAGGAGCTCGGGAATACGTTCCTCAATTACTCGAGCGAGAAATCCTCAAACTATTCGGGCAAATGCTCTCTGACCATCACAGGGGAAAAAGAAAAGAATGTTCTGACGGGAAGCGCCGAATGTCAGGCCTTCGCGAATATGGAAGATGCTTCCGACAAAGCGGACCTTTCGAAGGTGACGTTTCAATGCTTTGCCCCAGCAGGGTATCAGCACGGCTCGGGGACCCAGGATCCAGGTGACAAGCCAGATCCAGGTGACAAGCCAGATCCAGGCGACAAACCAGAGGAAGAGACTTGCAATGCCAAGGACTATGGTTGCAAAGAAGACCCCGAGGTGGACTCAAAGAGCGCCTTTCTTCCTTGGCACGAGAATGCTCCATGGTTTTATGGCGAGCCAAATAACTTTTTCACGATTGAGGATTGCGTCGAAGCAAATATTAGTGGTCGATGGAACGACGTTGGCTGCCGTTGGCGCACCTATCACTTTGCGTGTCAAAACAAGACAGACAATTTGGATTGGGTTATCAGCCAGACGGCTGGTATCTGGGGCGACTACAGGGGACGGTGTCCGGCAGGATACAGATTTTCGGTACCCGCGAGCTTCGAAGAAAACTACGCTCTCCAAATGGCGCAGCACCGATCGTTTGCTTCAAACGTTTGGATAAAGCTCAACGATGCCGTCATTGAAGGTAGGTTTAGCTTCGAGTAAACGCGCTTTCTCCGGTGACCCGGTGCTCGCGGGTCACCCCTTATGACTAAACGTTCAAGCATCGAAGAAGGATAAAAACGGCATGAAAAGGCTCGTCTTAACTTTGTGTTTCCTCTTTGCGGCGGATCCAGCGATCGGTTGGGACCAGACCGTAGGTCTGACCGAGTTTTTTCCATGGGGACGGCCGATGTACGGCACCCTGCACGTCCAGGAAACAGATTTTCAACTCGATAATCTCGAAAAAATCTTGTCTCAAGCCAAAAAACTTGGCTTTTCGGGAATTCGAACGGATATCTTTTGGCACCTCATCGAACCGTTGGCTGACAAAAGGGATATGAAAATGGCGGAATTCTATCGTCAATATTTTCAGAAAATTCGGGACTACGATTTTGATCTACTCATAATATTGAGCGGGCCTCCAACATGGGCAACCCAATTGCTCCGTGAGCGCCCCGAAAGTTTCTGGAAACACTATGAAAGTTTCGTGGATTATGCAGTATCCTCCATCGCTCCTCGGGATACTAAGTATTTTCAGCTCTGGAACGAGGCAAACCACATTTTTGATCCAGTTAGCAAAGATGATTTCAAACTTTTTTTAATTGGGGGCGAAGGAGTCCGTCGACATTGCCCGAATGCGTTGACGGTTGTTAATGTCCTCTCGGCGGTTCCTGGATGGCAAAGGCAACTATTTTCTTGGTTACAGCATGCAGGACCGGCAATAGACATTGTAGGATTGGATATGTACCCAGGCCAATGGGCTCTCTCGGCCGCCGACGATATTAGAGATCTCCGGGAACTGGAAGGACTTTTGGCAAACAATTGGCCAGAAAAAAAGATCGCGGTGACAGAAATGGGGTTTTCGAGCTGGGGCATAGGCAAAAATAACCAACTTCGAAGGTCGGAAGTTTTGCTCAATGCCGTCCACCGGTACCTCAGATCCAGCGATAAGAAAAATACCTCCACCGAATTTATCGGGTGGTACCAACTTGTTGATACTTCGCGACATGACGAGGGTTGGCATCGGACAAAAGCGTCCATTCAATCTCTTATTCAGTTCTTCTTAAATGGGGATCTATCGGGGTTTTATTCGGTAGGCATCGAGTCTGCCTTCGGCGTCATGGAGAACTTCACAGGCGGGTTTCGACTCAAGCCAGTAAGCGAAGTTTTCGCTAATCAGCAGGGCGCTGGCGGCTATTCGTCTCCTTCATCGAGCCGAGTTAAGCTAAGTGTCAAATTATAGACGCCAGTCTTTGTTCCTAAACCAGCGGAGTACCGGCTCAGTTCAGTTTTAAAGTTGTCGATCATCGTATTCACTTCCGCAATCTTCGATTTATCCAGAGCTAAAGTTATACCCGTTACATTGCGTTTCTTTGGATCGGGCGACTCAAGATCTTCGATAGATTTCTGCAGCATCGATCTATGAAAACTTCGGACGGACGCCGAAGGTGCGTCTTTGACGAAAAAGGACTTGCCTGCCAACCCAAGTTCCCCGTCGCCTGCTTTTTGCAGAAGTTTCAACTTAAGCAGGCGCTCAATCACGACCGAAGTTTTAACCGGAGAAATTCGTAATCTCTTGGATATCCAGCTAAGATCGGGTTTGAATGAACTGAGTTGCGTTAGCATGAGCAATGCGATGTGAGGCCACTCAGAGACAACCTTAAAGGTTGCGTTATTGACCTGAGTCCTGTCTTCTCCGAGCCTGTCGCTGGGGAAAATTTTCTCGATCTGCTCCTTCTGACCTTGATCGTTCTTAATCGCTTCGAGATGTACAAGCTTCAAAAAATGCTTACTTTCCTGATTGTCGAGTCCAAGGTTTTTTGCGACAACATGTGCTTTGTCCGCCGTCAGTTTTCGCGTGCCACTCATAACGCGTGATAAATGGCTAGGAGAAAGTCCTATTTTCTTGGAGAAGCAATTGCGGCTTCGCCTTCCGTTCTCTGTCCTAAATAGCAAATACTGCTTTTGCAGAAAGTCGCCGACTTTGTGGGATCTCAAATTTGCGATTTTAGTACCCATATCTAAAAGCAAAACCCGGCATCAGAGCCGATGCGAAGTCCCAGATCGTGTAGAACTTCCCGGAAGTCGTGGCCGTTCGTGCCTTCCAGTTGTGCGGAATGGAGAAACATATTCACCGCCCGAATCGTCGCGGGATCGTCTGTTAAGTCTCGGAGCCATTCGTGGACCATGAGAAACGAAAACTGTAGCGGACGGGCGGTTTCAAGTGCCAAGAACAGATCCTTATCGTACGTGTAGTAGATAGTGCAGGTATCGAGATTGACTTTTCGGATGACGGCCTGGATTACATTTTTCGTTTGACCAATTTGAATGACACAATTTTCTGGGAGCTGATTCTCGTCCAAGTGCTCATCTCTTATGTCAACCAGACCGCCCTCATGGTCCGTAATATTTGAAATTCCCTCCCACCTTCGGCTAAGCGTTAAGTCGCCCCTCCTATCGTAATAGTGCAGGAACGTTTTAAAGCTTCTGTACAAATGAGAATCTCTTTCCTGGAGCAAAGCCAGCAAACGCGTTCTGGAACCTTGCCAGTTGCCCCCAGGGACAATCATGGAATTATTGGGGGTTCGAGCGGCAACGAAATCAAGCGTGTAATAGCCCCGAAGTTCATTCGCTTCGGAATCCTTGCAATAAACGACGTCACCCCCACGGCCGATGTCGAAGCCGCTTGCCAAGACGGAAGAAGACGTTAGGACGAGAAGACAAAAAAACGATTTATATCGCATTGAATCACCATACTGTTGCGCGTTGCGGCGCCACTATAATCGATTTCGTAACAACAGGGGAGAACGTAATATCCCAACTGTTGCCAGCTGGCAACAGTATTCTTTCAATGATTGACAAAACCAGGCAAACAGCTAAAATTTCGAGAACCTGCCACTATTTTATGGATTCGCGTGTGAGACCGTCTTTGCTGCTAGTCTGCTTGGTTCTGTGTTCCTGCGTAGCTCGTATGGGACAAAAAGGGGCATCAGGACACCTAAATGCCGCCTCAATCGCCAATGCGAATCGAGGTGACGTTGTTTTTTGCGAAGCATCGGCTAATGCGAATTCTTTTGAGGGTTATTATTCTCTAGACTATTTCGCAACGGGGGCCGCCAACATTCCAAAGATTGTAGAGGTCGAGACCTGGGAAAAATCTATGTCGCGCATCCTCGGCGAGCTTTCAGAAAAGCTACCTCTCTTTGAAACCTCTTTCCAAAACTTTCTAAAGTCCTATGCTCAGACAGCCAGTTCAGAACATACCAACCTTTGGCGAGCCGTCTCCAAAATTACGGACATGGACGGGGGCTTGGTCGGAGTCTCAAATGCGGATCTAGAAATCACCTTGCCGGGTAATTGCGTTGTTCGAAAAGCGGAATCAGAAAACGTTATCCAATCGGTGATCCGATCGTATGACAACGGCACAATAAAGTACACATATGACAAGGACATTCTTTCCGCCCTAGCCAATGCAAAACCGCTGCAGTTTTCCTTCTTAATGGTTCACACGTGGCTTAAAGACTTCAGCGGTGACATCAAAGTCATTAGGGAGGCGAATAAAATTCTTCACTCTAGCGATCTGGAAGCACTTAGCCCCCAGGATCTCCGAGCCGCGCTCGGCGGTCTTGGTTTGCCCTTAATTGATTGCAACGCCGGAATCCGAAACTGCCCTGAAGGAAACATCTTAGTCCGCTCTTCGAGAAAATATGGATACGGATGTACATTGGCTAAAAGCAAAGTTCGCTGCTGGAAATATTCGGGATCTAGCGAGGCCATAGACCCGTCCGTATTTGAGCCCCCAAAAATGGTTAATCCGCGCATATTAGCGACAGGGGAGAACTACAATTGCGCCTACGATGAGGATCCGACGGGACCCGCAATTCGCTGTTGGGGCGATAGGGAGCAGAGTCAAATCCCAGACACAATTACTGAAGTTACTAATCCAACGGGGATAGCTTTGGGGGAGACGCACGCCTGCGCAATTCACGATGAAGGGGTGTCCTGTTGGGGATCTACGTCTGCTCGAGAAAAGGGATTGTTGACACCTCCTTCCGGCATCCAAGGCGCTCGACTTATAACAGCTTCGGACACCGATACCTGTGTCGTCGATTCCCTGGGGATTATGTGTTGGGGTTTGCATCTTCAGGGAAGATTGGTATTCGGCATGAATCCCGCTCTTGTCCTGAAACTAGTCGTAAACAATGACGGCAATATTTGTTCCGTACTGCAGATTAACGGGCCATTCGGTCCCGAGTATAGAGCTCGCTGCAATTGGCCTTACCCGGAAGTTTTCGAAGAACTCAGTGACATGGGAGGGATATACGACGTTGCTCTTGACACAAACATGGCTTGTGTTGTGAGCCGGTATGGAAATGTTGCTCAATGTTCAACTAAAGATCAAAATCGAATAAAGTTAGATGGATTAGAAAACCCGTCGTCCATAACCATTGCCGGATCTGGCATATGCGCCTTGGACGATAAGGGGGTGCATTGTTGGAAGAAATACGCCGACCAATGGGAGCAAATCGGGTTTGATCATTAGGGGCGATTGACGCTCGGATTGTGACGGCGCACAGTGTTCATAAATTTGTTGTCCTTCCAAGTGTGGCAGCACTTCTGGCGCGACAAATTGGCCGAACTCTCTTTTCAAAAACAACGGCATTCGCCGTAGCATTGCCCAATAAATCAGAGTATAAAGGCATCCCGCGACGGGCATAGCTTTAAAACATTGCGGGAATGCTCATATTTATGTGGAAGATGTAGGCGATTCCTTGGTCGGCAGCTTTGAGACCCATGCTTTTCGAGGTGACTGGGGCCGAATATACCTGATGGTTGGATGATAGGTACGATTACCAAAGATAAATCCACGAACAAATTCAATCTACATTTTGAAGTATTCCAAACCTTGAACGGCGTCGAGACCCAACTTGATACTTGGGACATGAATGATTTAGACACGCTCTACGATGCTCGCCAGTACGGGGTGACTTCCACAGGTATGGAAGACGGTCACCGATGGTGTAGGACTTCGGTAGGACTCCACTTTGGATGGATTCCAGGCTGATTATGTAGCAACTACTTGCTCTATTCTAGATCGGGGCTTGGGCGAAGATCACGATCCCGCTAAGGGCTAGGGCTACGAATAGTCAAAACGCGAGCGGCTTTTGCCGCTCCGAACATTCAACGCGACATCTTCTCTGGCACTATTCGTGGACGCCTGAACCAGGAAAATTTGCTGCACAAACGTCAGAGTCACATCGAATCGCTTCACGAAAGAGTCGTCTACTCGCTTTACTTGTCAAGTCGACAAAACTCGACTCACCTTCTTCGCCATAATACCAGCTGGTAGATGTTACTCCAATGAGCTCTAGGGGTGCTGCTCTGATCAGCGCCCCGCCCGAATCACCAGGAAGGGGAGCGGACCTCCCTGGCGTCTCGGTATCCGCCCAGTGTACGCCTGGATTCAATGTAATTTCTCCGCCGGTGACCTGTTTTATCGTATTGGAGCCCCTATAAAGCTTCCCGCCCGAATTGTTATCCCGTGAATCGGTTAGGCCATATCCAAATATCCAAACCAGTTCGCCCTGCTCAGCAGTATTGGAGGTTACAGGCGGGTAACTATTTATCCCTATCTCATTCCCCACCGGTTCGTTAAATACGACCACAGCTAGATCTTTGGCGACCTCGTGTCGTCCCTCGGTCCAGTTGTCAAAAAAGCTTTCGTCAGCATAGATTGCTGCGGGAGTTCTTCCCTCAACTGAAACATGATAGGGTTCGTTTTTATCACTCCGTACGCAATGAGCTCCAGTGATTAAGGTGGTCGGATTGACGAAAGTACCCGACGCACAGGCTCCCAGTTCGCTTATTTGAACGCAGCGCACAGCAGTTGTACCAGCGTACTGCTCCATAGATTCTCCGCCCGCAACCTTGACGTCTGATTTTTTTTGTCTCGATTTGCAACCGAAAGTGCTCAAGCCTATTGCGACAGTGATATAAAACACGAAATTTTCCATTATATTCCTCTTATTGTTGCTATTATTCGTCCTCGTTTTGAGGTTCAAAGATCACTTACAAATCACTTACGCAAAGGTAATTTATGCGCAAAGTATTTTTACTTGCCGAATATTTCATCAGCCGATGCTAACATATCCAAAATACTTTTGCTTACCATTGAAGATGAATATCCTCGCCTGAGTGACGTTGATATTAAGGCGCTAAAAGTTTTTTATTTTTCTCCCATGGTCAAAATTGGCTTGCATGCCAACGGCTTTTTCCACTTCTACGGAAATAAAGCGACACATTACCGGTATAAGATGGGTCCAACTGACGAGATAAACTGTTCCGATGAAAATGGCTACAGCGAGCCTAAACTTTTGGATGAGAGCAACGGCTCTCAACATGGAATTTCGGTGCCCGAAGGTACGGGCAGATTTAAAATTTGCGCAATAGGTGGAAAAGACGATGACTGGCAGCCTCTTGAGATGGCGAGCCGAAGGATAGTCGATCTTTGATTTTCCTGCGGACACCTGGCTAGCGTCCTAAGGTCTAAGCTCTCTTTAGTTAATAAGGGTGGCTGGCTCAGCCTCGAGGGCCACTGCCGAATCCCGGGTCATCATTAAACACACGAAAAATGATCAGACCGGGGGCACGAGTGCTGCCCCAAATTATAAAGTTGTTTTGACGGAGATCGAGACGAAATATGTGAGGTGATGAGGCAAGCCGCCATCTCGAATCGACTTTACTCAAGCGGTTCCGTAACGAGCGTAAGCTCGTATGTATTCCTCTCCTGAACTGGGGCGTCTTGAATCATGGTGGCAGCTGCTAGATCTTCACGGAAAACAAGAATGGATTTTGTATCGCCATCCAATATTTTCACGACATAGGTTGAGTCGACTTCCCATGTGATGCGAGCCGTCTGGCTTGTTGGCTCCCCACAATAATTGATCCGAGTCCCCTCGCCATCGTTCGCAAAATTAAGCTGGAAGTGGCATCCATCTTCCTCGATAAAGTAGGCTTTGCCTGGCAGGTCAGTTGCTAGGTCTAATCCAAATGCGCCTGAAGCAGCGCTCCAAAACAACGCGGTCACTAAAAACTTCATAAAAAAAGGTCCTTTTTCGCAGGGTTAATAACGGACCTTCTTTAGTACACGGGAGACGATGGGGCAACACAAATTTTGAGGGATAGACAGTTTTTGATTTCCGCTAAAAATGCTTCCGGGGTTTCATCTTCAACGATCTTCCAGGCCATGTGATGGGGGCCATTGATATCTTCCTCAAGACTTAGCTCAAATTTCTTATAATCGGCAAGTTTGTCGAGCCAGCCCAACCTTTTGTAAGCAGTTATCAACAATGCGTTAGTAAGTCAGGTGATTTTGGCTGACCCGTTGTGTTCTCTAAAAACCAGTCGGCCTTTGCTGATAAGGCGAGCTCATACTCCGCCATTTTGGGCATATAAAAAGTGTTGCGATCATTTCCTGTTGGCGGAATTGCTTCCCGGTAGCAGCCATTATTTCTTTCAGCAGTTTTACACCATCCACATTCCAAAGATTTTGCCATTCTGGTATTTTTTGGCGAAGCTCCTCAATGTGCTCCGGATTCACAACGGCCCCGGTGGCTTTCTGACATTGAGATGCCGACAAGACAGCGGCGATCATTCGCCAGCCGTCAGAAAAAAGGCGCACCGGTGCCCTCCGCGAGATCGGAAAGCCCGAAAGCTTCGACCTGCGGAATGAGTCGTTTTCAAAATCACAGACGAAATCACAGATGCGTTCTGTTGCGATTTTGGATTCGTCAGTTTTGTGAGTTAGGAAAGTGCTTGTCGGTAGTCGATAGTTGGTAGAGGGCTCTCGCTGCGCGAGAGCGGAGAGAGAGGGATTCGAACCCTCGGTCCAGTTACCCAGACGCCTCCTTAGCAAGGAGGTGCTTTCGGCCACTCAGCCATCTCTCCAAATTGTGATTCGTTTTACAAGAGCGGAGGGAGAGGGATTCGAACCCCCGGTAAGTTGCCCTACAACGGTTTTCAAGACCGCCGCCTTAAACCACTCGGCCATCCCTCCTTGCTTTCCTAGAAAAACGAGGTTTTGATTTATAGCATCTGGTAGAATTAATGAAAATATCTTTTTATTTCCTAGAATCAGAACCTTAAAGTACATGTATGACACGTATTTCATGTAAACACGTAGTAATTTCAGCCCTGCTCGGATCAGTGAGCTTCCCCTCGGCGCAGGCTGCCTCGATCCAGTTCCTGGGGGATTTCTATTTGTCGGACCACGTTCTCAACACCGTCTCGGAGAAGGACCAAAAATCACATGTTCTGCAGGGGCTCGAGTCCGAGCTTCGAAAGGGTGACTTCAATATGGTGAATCTCGAGGGGGCCATAACGGAGTCGCACTACTTCTACCCCTTCAAAAGCTACAACCTCAAAATGCCCTTTCAAACCGCGCGGGTACTCGGCAACGCAGGGATCACCGCCGCAAGTCTCGCCAATAACCACATCATGGATTACGGGTACTTTGGTCTGTTCGACACCGTTGCAGAACTTAACCGTTATAACATTCATCACGTTGGTGCCGGCGTCAATATTGACGAGGCTAAGCATCCGTTATCTATAAAGATTAAGGGTAAAAAAGTCTGCTTTTTATCGTATAGCCGAACCCTGCCGGAAGGCTTTTGGGCGGAGGACGAAAGGCCGGGAACGGCCAACCTCTCTTACGAAGAACTGCAATCGGCGGTAGGGGAGTGCGCATCGACGCACGATGCGACCTTCGTTTCGTTTCATTGGGGCGAGGAAGAAAGCAAGCGAAAGAAGGACTATCAGGCCGAACTTGCGCGCTTGGTGATCGATGCCGGTGCTACCGGCGTAATCGGGCATCATCCTCATGTTCTGCAAGAAGTGGAATTCTATAAGCAAGGTTTCATAATTTATTCCCAAGGTAATTCGGCGTTCGGAACCTATCCCGTGTCGTCGCAACCGGAGGGAATGATGGTGCGAGTCATCCTCAATCAGAAACGCAATTTGCTGCAGCTGGTCGGCCTCGAGGTAAATAACCACGTTGTTGAATTCATACCACAACGTAAGAATGACAAGTTCGATGTGGATTTCATAAACGACAACGGTCGATGTCGTTGGAGCTCGGCGCGATTGTGGGAATGCCCTATTTGATTACTGAGGCGAACGAGCGATCATCTCTTCGGGTAGGTTAGGTTTTGGTTGTTTCAGATAAAGAGCCATGTTTTGCACGATACGACCTATCTCTTGTTTACCTTCGTTCGTTGGCAACCAAACTCCTGAATTCGTTTGTGAAGGATTGGGACCGCTTAAGGTCTCCACGTTGTTGTAAACGATAACATCGACAAGGTTCCAAGCTGACTTCCGCAGGTGCATGCTGATCTTGTTGCGATAGACGCGGCCTTCGAGATAAAAGGTATCCCATTCCGTCGTCAAAAGACCGGACTCCCGGTCTAAAGTAGTAATGTTGTAGTTGGTCAAAAGAACGTTGATCGCACTGTCCCATACCTCGTTGCTATTGAGGTTAAATCGAAAAATGTTTTCTCCGATTGCGTAAACTGAGGGTCGCTGCTCGGCCTTGCCTTTGTTTGGCGCAACCGCAGTCGTCGCGGGCGCTGCCACAGTTGATGCTGGGGCAGCAGCCGGCTCCTTGTTCATATACTTCTGAAGGTGCTGCGGAATACAAGCCGTGGCACACATAACCACGGCGACGCTTAGAAACAAATTCTTTGCTACCTTCATTTTTTCTTCCTTATTTGCTGAGGAGATCTTTTACGACATCGCGTTCTTGCAAGAGTTCTTTCGTCGTGGCCACGATTTTATCTTTCGCGAACGCGGAAAGCTGGAGGCCTTTTACGATTTCGTAGTTGCCTTTGCCGTCGGAGCGAAGCGGGAAAGAGTAGATGAGACCCTTTGGGATGTCGTAGGCGCTTCCGTCACTCGGAATCGCTGCGGAGAACCAATCGTTCTCTTTAGTCTTGGTTATGAATTGCTTCATGTGGTCGATACAAGCTGACGCTGCGGAGGCTGCTGACGATTTACCGCGGGCGTCGATAATTGCTGCGCCGCGTTTTTGCACGATCCCAATAAATTCTTTTTCCAACCAATTGCGATCACTGATCACGTCGGTGACTTTCTTGCCTTTGATCTTTGCGTTCTCAAAGTCGGGGAACATTGTAGAACTGTGGTTACCCCAAATCCCGAGGTTGGCTACGTCGACGACGTCGACTTTTGCTTTGCGGGCAAGTTGAGCCTTTGCGCGGTTCTCGTCGAGCATGGTCATGGCGGAAAACCGAGTTGGAGGAACATCCTTGCAGTTGTGTTGAGCGATGAGACAGTTGGTGTTGCATGGGTTACCCACAACAACAACGCGCAAATCCGACGCGCCGCGGGCGAGCGCTCTGCCTTGGCTCACAAAGATAGGGCCGTTTTCTTTTATCAGGTCGTTGCGCTCCATTCCCGGGCCGCGCGGTTTCGAACCAACCAACAACGCCCAGTTGACACCGTCAAATCCCTGTTCGGGGCTGTCTGTAATTGTGATTTTTTTGAGTAGAGGAAACGCGCAGTCGTCTAGTTCCATCGCCGTTCCTTCGGCGGCTTTCAAGCCAGCGGGAACCTCGACGAGGTTTAGTGCAACAGGTTGGTCCGGTCCAAACGTCTCACCAGACGCAAGGCGAAAAAGCAAACTATAGCCGATCTGGCCAGCGGCGCCTGTGACAGCGACTTTAATCTCTGGTTTCATGCAATATCCTTCCCATAGCGAAATTTAGAAAATTAGCGACTCAATAATGTGACAGCAACATTATAATAAGCAACATTATTGTGCGATTTCAATGCCCAAAAATCTCGGATGGGCTGATAATCTCTGTTTTTAGACCAATGAACGCGCGTTCCGTTAGGGTTGTGAAAGCAGAGCATGGGAACATTGCGTTCGTTCTCAATTTTAATAACGCACATTTGGCAAACGAAAGAACTAATGACCTGGCCTTTGATGCGAAAGAGACAGTCGTGGAAGATGGAACTGAGATACGGACGAGAACAAAAAAAACAGCCGTCATTGGACGGCTTTTTTTCCAAAATGGACTTGTGCTGGATTTTAAAATCCAAAAGGGTTTTGCGCACCATCGATTCAAAATCAATGATGAGTATAGATAACATATTGAGTGAAAACGGCTCCTTACCCAACTTGGGCGCTTCGGCGACTTGGCCGAGCGTAAATTGCAAAAGGTCTAGGTTTTTCTGGTACCGATTGAGCAGGTCAGCGGGCGTCTGCGGGTGACAAAGCAGTTCGATGTCGTGAAGGTTTTTTACGATCGCGTCAAATCTCGCGACAACGTCGAGATAGCGTCGGCGGTAATCGACGATCTTTTGTTTGGTCCGAACGGTGTGGATCTTACTCAGCCCGTAGATGGAGGCTAAAATAAAAACCCCGGTGACGAGATTTTCCCAACCCATGAGTTTGTCTCTTCTGCGATTTGAAAATTGTACCTTTTTGTTAGGATTATGGCTAGTTATACCAGACAACGCCGTGAGTCGCGCGCTGTATCTGAGTTTCTTCTAATTCGCTCTTATTGAAGCCTATAATAATCCATGTTCATTGGACTAATCTGTACTTTTTAGTTTTTCTAAATATTTTTCTCATCTGCACCGATAACTGCTTTAACGATTTACCAAATTTAGAGGTCGGCGATGCGAATATACACTATCCTGCCCTTAGTGTGCCTGATGGGCTGCAACCCACTCAGCAATTTCACTGACACCGACGAAGGAAGAGACGCCGATTCCACAGAAAAATCCGATGAAACTGCGAGCGATCAAGTTGACGAACCGTCCATGGTAGGAGGATCATACTTAACCTGTTCTATGGTCGAGGAGTCGGCCGCGTCAGGATCGGATCAGTCGGAAGTTGGGTGTTGGATCGATGACAAAAACGGGAAGAAGACCAACCCATCTGCGAACGTCAGGGCAACCGTGGTAGCGTTCGATGTCTTTAATAAGCAAGTCGATGGCGTCACCGTCGAGCAAAACACAGATCCTGATTATCCCTATACGTGGACAGTCAATATCGCGACAGATAAAATCACCGAAGCGACGGTACAGATTACTTTGCTCCATCTGCCGACAGGAATTTCCAAGAGACTAATGGCTACCGTCGAAAACACGGGCAACCTGGGGATCACGGTGGAGAGATTATTCCAAGAAAATATCCACATCGGCGACTGGAACATCGACGCCATTCCTACAGAGATTGAAACGACTACATGTGCGGGACTCATTAGCGGACCGATCTCTGAATCGTCCGGAAGAGTCGAAATTCCTTTCACGGTCGCGTCCGAGGAATTTGGCATAAGCTTAAAATCGTGCGATGCCCTGCGGCCCAAAAGCAATCTTCTCGAACTCGTTGACGAGTCGGGGGCGGTTGTAAAATCAATGTTCTTCGTCGATGGTCAAAACGACTACTTGATAACCAACGAAGGCTGGGGAGTCGGAACTTTCAAATTGGTGATCAGCGGCAAAAATGCGCTCACCGATCTAGAATACGACAACTTCATAGTACGCAGCGTTGAGATAAAATCGGCAGGAGGCATCATAACCGGGAGCAAGACGGCAAAACAACCGTCACCGCCCGTTATGCTCCAAAACCTGCCGATAGGCATATCGAAAGTTGATAAACTGAATATCACCGTGATCGCAAAAGATCCGACTAAGCCTATCACCCACTATAAATACAAGGTGAACGAAGCGAAGGACTTCAAATGCGAAGTTAAAGACGATTATTCACCGCTTCGCCCGGTATCCATGCCCATTACGGACGACATTTCCGACTTTGGCGACGGTACAGTCGAAATTTGTGTCATCGGACACAATAGTGCGGCGAATCCTGATGCGGTTCTTGAGCAATATTTTAGTGCTAAATGGGAGAAGAATTAACGACCATACCTCAATCGTTGTGCAGTGTTACGACGGATATTTGACGTTTTATATAAATTAATTTGTTTTTTTACCGATACCTCCATTAAGGGGGTAGTTATGAGTAGTTACGAGTGCACACGGGAGCATTTTGACAAGCTCATCAAGAAGTACCACGCTTACCTCGAGCTCTATAAACAGCTCAACGAGGGTTCTGTCAAAGGTTGCACGCCCTTTGAGGTCTTTTACTGGCGATTTACTTACCTTCTCAAATATGAGGACACCACAAAAAATCCCTTTGGGATGTAACTCTTGTTTTTCGTAACACCTTGTTGACGTTCCGGGCTTCCTATCATATAAATATCCGATAATAATGGATATTGTCCCCACAATGGAAAATCTGCCACAACCGCAATCGTTGCCTTTCTTATGCAAGTCAACAGGCGATGGTCTCGCTTTGCTTGGTTCCATCCTGTGGTTGGATTCGCGAAAATCCGGAGATCTCTCGTTTGTTTCCTCGGCTGCGACTAAGGTAACATCTGACGGACCGCAGATCATCACCACAGAAGAATCATTGAAAATTATCGAGACCTCGCATAAGGCCCCAAAAACCCTTGTGTGTCAGTACAATCGTCCAGTTTCGATAGGACGCCTCAAGTTGGAATTGTTGCCTACGGGGAGCGCATTAGGCGGAGCGTCCTTGTTCATCCAGTGGTTAGGCAAACGCATTCTTTATGCGCCGGAACTACAAATAGAGAAAATTCCAATCGTGCGAAAGTTGCAATTGAAGAAGGCAGATATTCTTATTCTGGGCACTAAACATTCGGAGCCAAACCTGGCCCTGCCGCCGAGAAAACGCGAGAAGATGCGCCTCCTGAAAATCGTGAAGAACTATCTAGAGACTGGCGCCTATCCCATGATTTTTTGCGAACCAACGCTCGTGGCGCCAGAATTGATCAAGCTTTTTTCGGAGAACAAAATTCCGACGGCGGCCCATCATTCCATTCACAAGATAGTGAAGGTTTACGAACGATATGGCAATACGTTGGGATCGGTGCATTGCTACGATCCGAATACGACTCAAGATAAAGTGGCGTTTTTACCAATTTCACAAAACGGAAGATGGAACTATCTTCGCAAGGCCATTTTTGATCAACCCATCCTTTACGTCGAAGAGAGCTACTCTCCGACAGCAGGCGTCAACGCGCTCAACGAGGTAGACGACCGCTTCGTCATAAGCAGAACATGCAGCGGCAAGGATTTCAAAGACATCATTCAAGCCGTGTCCCCTAAGGAGGTGTTCTTCTTTGGTCCTTATGCTAAGCGGTATGTCGAAGAGTTCAAACACTCACATCCGAATATCCGTCCTCTCTATGAAAACGGTCAACCAACCCTTTTCTAATCCCGTAATGTTATAATTATTGAGTACTGTTCAAAACTGTTTCCTCGGCACCAACGTGCGTGAGGGCACCGTAACTTTGAGGAAAAGCATGGAACGGGCTGAATCTTTTTTACGCGATCTGCAGGAAAAATCCTTTAAGAACATATTTCTAAAATATGATTATCAAAGAGAGGCGCTCTTGTTCACCTGTTTGGGCCTGAGCTGCTTTTACCTTATTTCACTTTTCAGCTTCAACCCCTACGACGCATCAGCCTATACTTATAGTACCCTTCCAACACCCCCGTCCAATTGGGGTGGAGTATTCGGAAGCTATCTCGCCGGCGCCTCCTATTATTTTCTCGGTCTAGGATCCTATCTCTTCGTGATGCCGTTCGTAACGGCCGCGTGCAATCTGTTGCGGAAAGACTCTTCGACAACGTCCTTATCGCGATGGGGCGGATGGCTACTTCTGCTCTTGGCCGTCGCGACGTTTTTTGGAATTAACGCTCCCGAGATTACAGTGCAAGGCATTACGTTACCTACCATGGGAATGGTGGGTGGATACCTTGCTCGCGCACTACGCGCTAATTTGGGGACCGTCGGCGTTAATGTTTTTATAGGAACGGTCGCCGTATTGTCGTTTATTTTCTTGACGCAGGTGCGGGTGACGGACGCGCTTCGAAAGGTGATGAGATCCTTCGCTTCGCTCAGGATGACGAGCGGGCTCGCATGGCTTCGGGGAGGGACGTCGCCTCATGACGAGGATTCCGACCTTGTGACATCTCATCCGGACCTTGTAGCATCTCGTCCAGACCTTGTAGCAACTCGTCCAGATCTTGTATTTGGTCATCCCGAGGTTGTTGGCCGTCATCCTGAGCGAAGCGAAGGATCTCGCCCCCTATCCGAACCATCAATCCTCATAAGAGAGCCCATAGCCGCTGACATCACTCCCGCACGCCACGACCAGAAATTCGCAGCAGCCCCCGAACTATCAGAGCCGGGAACAACGAAGCGCAGCGACCCACCCTATATTCCTCCGTCGGCATCGCTGTTTCGCATTAGCGAAGAATCCGGAAAGTTGAGCGCGGAGCGCAGGGCAGAATATGAGAAGACCGCCGGCAACCTGGTCAAGGCATTTCAAGACTTTTCGATCGAAGGCAAAATCGTTGCGATACAGCCTGGTCCCGTCGTTACTGTTTATGAGTATGAACCCGAGAAAGGCGTCAAGCTTTCCAAGATTACTTCTCTGATCGACGATATTGCTCTAGCGATGAAGGTGGATTCTATTTTCATCCATCCCGTCAGCGGCAAGCGCGCTGTCGGCGTCGAAATTCCCAACAAACAACGCGAGATTGTTTATCTAGGAGATATTCTAAAATCAGAACAGTTTGAAACCGCAGAATCACCGCTAACGTTCGCAATGGGGAAATCTCTCAAAGGAGAACCGGTTTGCGCTGATCTTACTGCAATGCCGCATCTTCTCGTTGCCGGCCAAACAGGATCTGGTAAGTCGGTTGCCATTAACGCCCTTCTCTGCAGCATAATCATCAAGTCTTCGCCAGAAGACGTTCGCATGATTCTCGTAGATCCGAAGATTCTTGAACTTAAGGTCTATGAGGATATACCGCACCTTTATATGCCGGTAATCACAGAACCGTTGAAAGCCGCTCAAGCTCTAAAATGGGCAACGATGGAAATGGATCGCCGCTACAAACTGATGGAACTCGCGAAGGTTCGGCACATAACCGGTTTTAATAAGTTTTGGCAAACGGCAACCGCACAACAGAAAAAGGAAATCCAAGAATATGTTGGCGACGATTCGATCGAAAAACTTCCGTACCTTATTATCGTTATCGACGAACTTGCCGACCTCATGCTCACGGCTCCCAAGGAAGTGGAAGGACTGATTCAGCGCCTCGCTCAAAAGGCCAGGGCAAGCGGCATCCATCTGGTTTTGGCGACACAACGTCCAAGCGTTGACGTTATCACAGGCGTCATCAAAGCCAACCTACCCAGTAGGCTCGCCTTCAAAGTGTTCTCCCGCGCGGATAGTAGAACTATATTGGACTGCATGGGCGCAGATAAGTTGCTCGGCAAAGGGGATATGCTCTATCTCAAACCTGGTTCCAAACCAGAGCGTATTCAAAGCGCTTTCCTGGACGACCACGAAGTCATCAACCTCGTGGACCAAATCAAAAAAGATCACCCGCCTCGCTACGACGAAAAATCCATCAGCTGGATCGAAGAAGGCTTGCAAGCAAGCGGTGATAGCGAACCGATGTACGGTGACGACTCCAGCGACGATCCCAAGTGGAACGACGCTATGGAAATTGCTCAAACCCACCAAATTGTCAGCGCGTCATTTCTCCAACGCCATCTCAAGATCGGGTATAACCGCGCAGCGCGCATCGTCGAAGGGATGGAGGCGAAAGGGTTTGTGGAGAAGGCGAATGGTTCGAAACCGAGACGCTGGTTGGGGCCAAGTCTTTAGGTTTTGCTGGTGATGGTTACTTGGATTATTGTTGCGTTTGGGTGAGATCCTTCTCTGCGCTCAGGATGACGGGGATGCTCACGATGACGGGTTCCGAAGGTGCATCGGGGATCTCCAACGACTTCCACCAAAGTATGCGATCCAACTTCCTGCTCGGAGAATTGACAACTTCCCTTAACGCAGTAAATGAAATGCCTATGTCCTATTTTTTGAACCGAAATCTCCTCTTCCAAAGTCGTCACCTCAATGCCAACATCAACCGCACCAGGCCTGTAAATTACATTAAAATCCTTCGCTTGCGCGGATTCGAGCGTGCATTGCGTCTTCCAATCACCTTTAAAGTAGTAAGGTTTTAAAACCTCCAGTTTGACTGGCTTTGTCCCGTCATGCTTCAAGACAATATCGCCCTCTAACGGGATCAGAACCCGTTCGAAACCTTCAAACAACGAAAAAGGTCCCGACTCACGAATACTCGCTACGCTTATTCTCCATAAATAATTTTCTGCGTTCGGAAACGCGACGAGTTCTTCCGTCATCCCACCGCCATTCTTCCATGGTTTCTGGACGAAATCTTTCGAGGTTCTAATGATTATATCTTTGCTCCGCGATTTCATGAGTCCATTCTATCCGACACCTCGCTTAGCCTCCATGAAATAACTTCCCAAAATCTGTTCCGCAGCAAATTGATTGTGACGCCTACACTTTAACGTTAGATTCTCCACAGAGTGTTCCCCACCTCGGCACCACATCTCTCGATGATCGAGTCCCAGCATTCCACGCTCGGGACACCGACCACCGTCGGGAAAAGTCCAAGTGCACTGTCCCTGGTCCCGCAACCAAACTTGATGCTTTATAGCTTGAGGGATGGCGCGTCTTCGTGGTTCCTTCCCCGCGGAAGGGAGAGGGGGAGTGTCATGCCTAGGAAGTTGCTTGAGCATATGTTGTTCTACCACTGGTTTGTGCGGAGAAGCTTCCTTCCCCGCGGAAGGAGAATTTTTCTTCTCCGCTCTAGCAGCCGCTCGCTCGGCCTTTCGTAGCGGATCTCTTTTTTCAAGCAAGTCGTTCAATGCTTTAACGAGGATCTCAGGAGCCGAGGGAGCCTGTCCACCGTGCGAAAGAATTTCTCTAGCTCTATCGAGCAATGCAAAATCAGATTCTCGAAGTTTTATCCTCAATTCAATTTCAGGATCCCGATTTGCCAGCATATTTCCGTCAAACGTGATGCGAGAAAGCAGTCCTTCGACCTGGCGGCGGGATTTATTCTTGATTCCGTCGAGCAAGACTTCACTATTAGCTTGGGTGATTCTCGCAGCGATCATCGAAAGATGCGAAATTTGGGTCTCTCCGACCAACACCATTTCTTTTGCCTTAGGGAAGAATCGCATAACCCGAGCCGCTTGAGCGCGCTTCCAATATTGGTTCGGGGTAAGTCCGACATAGCGTGCAAAGCGTTCGGAACTCATGCCCATATTTACCGCTGCGTTGCGCACTTCGAGCTTGCCGACAACCTCGACTGATTCCAGTGTAATTCTTTGTTCCTGTGCATGTATTTGAATAGCGTTTTCGACTATCGAAAAAAGTTCTTTGCGGACATCCATGCTGCTTTCTCCCTTCACGAGTTCGTCACAACATACCACGGGTTTTTTTCTACAATTTTTTCGGGTTCGGTAGGTTCAGAGCTAAAGCATATTGTAAGGCGCAAGTTTGCTCGTGGCTCTTCTAGAGCGCGCTCGAGCGGAATTTTTTGCAAAAGTGTAAAAAGGTTTGACCAACATGAAACTTGAGGACCGAAAATCTCGTCAAGAAATAATTGCGCTGGCACTGAAGATGTCGGTCCGGAATTCAAACCTGCAATTAGAGCGTACAGAAGACAGTTTGGGTGCCGCTAAATTTTACTCCAATGCTTCAGGACTTCCGTCGCTTCTTCTGTTAGCCCTTTGTTGTCGGAAGCGGCTTTCTGAAGGACTAGTTCTAATATCTCCTGGTCGCTGGCACCGAGGGTATCATTCCACAATTCCTTTAAGCCCGGCATACCGTTTTTTTGTCGGATGACCTCGAGTGCTGCGGCTGCGATCAGGTAGGAAGCGTTGGCGTCGTACTTATGGTTATATTTTTGAAAACCTTCGTTGCCGACAATATCCGCAATCGACAACCCTTCACTCATGAACCGCAAGGCGATGGATAGATTATGTTTTTGTGAGTCGGAAAAAGGGGCGCCGCGAAGAATCGTCAAAAGCGTTGCGAAACCTTCTATTTGAAAAAAGTTGGTTTGCAATTGATCCGACTCCGTCCAGTTGCGATTGAAGATGGTATAAACATGACCCAGCTCGTGTGTCAGGTCCCCCGTAATGTCCCGATCGTCTGTTAGTACACCGTCGATGAGGACCATTCGATCTCGGGCAAAATTGCCGTTCCCAAGCTTGTAACCAACTTTTGCCGCTTGCTCTGCGTCGTTGAGAAATATCAGATGAAATTCTTCGTCGTAATCCACACCGAGTTGGCGCGGGACATGGACTCGAGCCTCTACGGCAGCTTTTATTGCTTTGGTTGTAACACTCTCACTCGGCTTCACTGCGAAGCGCATGATAAAGCCGTCGACTTGCTCACTATGCCAACCGTCCCTTTTCGCGACCGCTTCCCAAAATTCCGGGTCGTCAAGATCAAGGCGCCAGCCGGTACTAGTTTTTTGAGCTTTAAGAGGCTGTACTCCCGTTGAGTTGCCATAGTGGTAAGTCAAAGAAACATAACCAAAATCGGCATTAAATAAAGAACCCGTAGCGTGGGCCGTGGGACCCGAGAAACTTTCCCATGGCATCTTTAAGCATAGTGGAAGCGTATTGCCTTGATGCTCCCAAAATCGATTGCAAAAGGTTCCGCCGTTGACAGACGCTTTGAGGTCGCTTTCAATATTGGCGACGAAGGAGTCAAACTCAGTGGCGGGTTGAATCCCGCTCTTTTGCTCGGAGCGGACGGCGGCACATGCGCCAAATGAAAAAAGAAATGGCACTAAAATAAAAACACTCATTTTCATAAAATGCTCCGATTGTGATAGACACCCAGCGCCTTCATGGCTGTGAATGCCCACAATCATACTACACCAGCAGCTAAACCCTTTTGGCGTTTTTTGATTTTTTGAAAGCCCCAGGAGTAAGAGTACTTAGCTCCTTGAACTGCTTGTAGAAACGAGAAAGGTCCTCGTATCCGACCTCGTCCGAAACCACCCCAGGCTCAGAACCTAGCGCCAACAAGATAGCGGCCGTGGCAATGCGTATACGCTTGCGATAGTCGCTGGGACTTAGTTTGAAATCCGACTTGAATTCGCGGGCCATCAAGGCACCCGAAGTTTTTAGATCGGCGGCGATCTCAGCCAAAGATCGGCTGGTATGAAAGTGTTCGCTAATGAGGTCCTTGGCCCTGCGGGAGACATTGCTGGGTTTGGTCGATACAGAAATATCCTGAAAATTCGCACATCCGCTAAGAAATTTGTCGAATGGGAGGTCAGGCGTGTCCAATAATTCCGCAGGTGCCTGGAAAAGAGTAGGGCGATCAAGAGAGAGATTTCCTGGATTTAAATGGAGGACAACATATCCTTCGAGGGCCATGTTGATCGAAGCAAATTTAGCGATCGAAAACGCTGGGAGAAATAAGCCGAAGGATGTTGACTGGGGACGAACCTCTTTGTCGTCAACGAGGTAGCAGACGTCTCCCGAGAATTTTTTTACGACAAACAAGGCATGAAAATTTCCTTGGATTTCGAAATTTTCATAATATTCTTTATGGGATTTTTGGCGTTTCAAAAAAATTCTGTCAGGACCAACAACCTCGATATCCCAGCTGCCTCGATCCTTGGGCGACTGGATTTTCAAAATGCGGCGCCCAAGTAAAGAACGCCCAAGATCGGATATCCGGCAGACTTCTGTCGTTTTTTTGCTGCTTTGACGGCGCCATCGCGCGTTTCATCGGTATCGTCGGAGTCGGTTATCGTTGGAGAGGAAATCGCCGCCACATTTTGGACATAACCAACCCAATCTGCACCAACCATAAAATGCTTAATGACCCATCGATGCCCGATGCCGGCGAACACGGCTAAAGATTGCGATGTCGTAATCAGGCTACCCTTGGCTTTGACGTTATCTATACCGTCGTATCCACTCCAGAAGCCATCAGCACTGTAAAAATTGAGATGTTCGTTGACCACCGTCGGTCCGAAGGCAACATTGAAGGACCCCGAACTAGGAGAGTAACGAGCGATGACTTTCGTATATTGATGGACGAAGGCGGAAGGCCCAGTCCAGTTCGACTGATGCCCCATGTAATTAACTTCAGCTGTAAGTTGTTCACTAAGAGCATAACTGGCGGATATACCGCCGCCGGGGTAAGGATCAAACCCAACGGGCATCGCCGCAAGTCGGACGCTGCCATCTGCAAAGGCTGAGCTGGTTGAAAAAAGGAAACCAAGGAAAACACAGGTAATCAATCGAAGCATGACGCCAAACCTCGCAGTTAAATCTCGTTGAGCACTTTATTAAGGCATTTGCCCATAGTTTGGTAGCTATATTCTTCTTGTGCCCGGGCTGCCCGCTGGACACGTTGGTTCTGGTCCTCACTGAGACACTTCACAATAAAAGCGTTAACCTGGTCAAGATTCAAAGAAGATGAATAATCAAAGCCAAATGGCGCCGACGCTATTTCCGCGAGTCCTCCAACGCCTGAAACCAGGACGGGACACCCGCAAAGAAAAAATTCTTCGGCAACACGACATATTTGTTCTGAGCCGACGCTGCAAACGACACCGAGGCCTGCACGCTGCATCAGAATAGGGAGATCCTCGACGTAGCGATCCGAAAGGAGATAATCTTTGCCGAGCGTGAACCCGTTGTCATTCGCCCAACCATGAATATGATCCGAAGAAACATTCGCAGGCTGGCCGACGATATGGATCAAGGGGAATCTTTCGTGGTGTTTCCAACTACCTCGCAAGCGAGCGGCGTATTCGAAAAATTTACGATGACCTTTGACGGGGTCCAGTCTTCCGACAATCATCATCTCGTTTCGAAGTTTGAATTCCGAAGCGGGGCGAAACGCGTAGCGGGCCGCATCGCATCCCAAAGTTACTTTTTCGACGGGTACATTTCCTTGTTCCTGATAAAAAAGCTTGAGGCCGTTGTTGGGTACGAGGACGACGTCAACCTTAGAGGTCGAAAGTTTGTAAAGCAACCGCGCAAAAGTGCCTGACTTTTTTCTATCGTCACCTCGAAATCTTAAAAATCGTGTCTTGGTTTTATCTATGACTAAGTTGGCCAAAGTCGTCTCTGGGCCCCCGTAAGTTATAAGAGCAGAGGGTAGTTCCGACGAATAAGGGGTACTTATTTGTGGATAACTTGTGAGTGAAAATTTCGCGAAAGATTTAACGGAAAAGCCGTAGTCCTTCGCGCGGCTCTCGCATGGGCTTCCCTGTAAAGCAAGAAACCGACAATCCCACCCCTGCATTTGCATGGACCGCGCCGTGCTTAGCGCATACTCGGTAATGGCGCTGTTCCAACGGTTCGACACAACGTGCCAGGCAATGTTATTTCGGGTTTTTATCATGCGCCATTTCGAATGCCTTGGCGTATTTCACGAAGGCATAAAGAGAACTTACCAAAGCGTAGACGTAACCAGGGTAACCATCTAAGAACCCGAATTGCAAAAAATAGCGTCGGATAAACTCAAACCAAAATCTGAGGGTATGGGCAACAAACTTAGGCGGGCTAAGTTTTTCATGTTTTTGTTCGGCTATTTTCGAGGTGTATCGGTTGAACTTGTTAAAATATATCTCGAGATTCGGATAGCTTAGGTGCAGCAGATAACCGCTATTAATTTTTTCCACAGGATATTTACAAATATACTTCTCGTGGATTTCTCCTTGGAACCAGCCGCTTTCTTTGGGAAAGAAGCGCAACGGGTAGTCCCGCGTGCCGCCAAAACAGAGAGTTTTCCCCATAAAGAAGAGGCGTCGCTGGATCATAAAACCCTTTTTTTCGTCTGACCGCGATATGGAAAGAATTATTGTTTTGAGCTCGTCGCTGAGGACTTCGTCGCCGTCGAGCGAAAAAACCCAGCTACGATTTGAGTGGTGCAGAGCCTTGTTCTTTTGACTGGAGAAATCGGTGAAGGATTCTTGAAAGACGTTGGCGCCGTGAGCGCGCGCTATCTCGGCGGTGCGATCGGTGCTGCCGCTATCGAGTAGGATAATCTCCGCGCCGGGCGGAATACTCGATAGGCAGCGCTCAAGAGTTTTTTCGCAATTGAGGGTAATTATAGCAAACGATATATCGACCGGTTGTTTTTCCATTAACCATTAAAAAGGTGCCGTGGTCGCCGTCCAGTGGTCAATACTGTCATTGTTCTTCACGATGACGGGAAAGCCGGAACGAACTTTTCTAAACACTTCCCTTAGGACGATGACGGTGTAATTTCGTTGTCGCTTAATTATCTTACCCGTAGCAACGGTATAATTATACTGATTTTTAATCTCAACAATGTTTCCTACGTCGCCGTCCGTGTCTTTGAGCAGACAACGAGTAACCTTCTTGATAGTTTGTTGATGTTTGATTTGACTATACGAGGTTTTGCAAGAATGCACCGTACCTGCGATAACACTTGGAGCAAAGGCAAAAAGACATAGACCGAACAACACGTTTACCAGCTTCATCTCAGTTCCCCTATGGAATACAACAATTACAACTTCCGCTACAGCAAGAGCGCCTGGATTGCGCTCAAACATCGTTAAGCAATTCCTGTTCCGTTTCGCCGTATGAGAAATCAGCTAGTTAAGTTAGAAAACGGCACCATTCCGTGCAAAATCCCCGACAAGTGTCAGAAATGTTGACATTGAGCTGCGGTCCTAGGCCCTTCGTTTCGCTCAGAATGAGGGCGCGCTTACACTCGAGGCTGCGCACTAATCCCATATTTTCAGGCGCTTACAACCCAGCCAAGAATCCCCTGAATCTGATTGCAAAAAAACTAGCTTTTAACTACCTTTGACCTGCCAAATTACAAGAGAATACTCATGGAAGATCTTAGAACCACTTCTCTATTTCAGTGTCACAAGAATCATAAAGCCAGGTTTGTAGAGTTCGGCGGATGGAACATGCCGGTGAGTTACGAGGGCGTTTTGCAGGAGCATGCGCATGTTCGAACCCAGTGCGGAATATTTGACGTCAGTCACATGGGTGAGGTCACTGTCAAGGGAGCCGATGCGCTTGCTTTTCTTCAGTATCTGACCATCAATGACGTTTCCAAACTTACGCCGGGCCAAGGTCAATACTCCGCCATGCTCAACGAAAAGGGCGGCATGATTGACGACCTTATCATGTACCAGCTTGCACCCCAGAACTATCTGCTTTGTGTCAATGCCAGCAATACCGACAAGGACTTCGCCTGGATTCAAAAGGTCTCTGCCAAATTTAACGTTACCGTTGTCAACGAGTCGGAGAACTGGTCGCAGCTTGCGGTCCAAGGACCTAAGAGCGTTGAATGCATTCAAAAATGTTTCGACGCCACAGGCAAGAAAACAGTCTCTGATCTCAACTATATGGATATAGCGCCTGTTAAATTCGAGAACAAAGAAGTTCTCGTGGCGCGAACCGGATACACGGGCGAAATGGGCTTTGAGGTTTATCTCCCCAATGCAGTGGCGGAGAAATTCTGGCAAAAAATCTTCAAGGAAAACCCCGACGTCCTTAAACCGATCGGCTTAGGCGCGCGCGACACGCTCAGATTGGAAGCTTGCTATCTTCTTTACGGCAACGATATGGATGACACAGTGTCGCCACTTGAAGCCGGCATTGGTTGGGCCGTCCGCATGGAAAAGAATGACTTCATCGGCAAAAGCGTTCTCGCCGAACAAAAAGCCAACGGGGTCAAAAGGAAGATGGCGGCGTTTTTAATGGATGAAAAAGGTATCGCACGACATGGCATGGATATTTACAAAGACGGCGAAAAGATCGGAACGGTCATGAGCGGTTCGTTCTTGCCCACACTCGATATACCGGGCGGCATGGCCCTATTTAGTAAAAATGTCGCGGTCGGAGATACTTTCGAGGTGGACGTGAGGGGAAAAAGAAAACTTGCGAAGGTCGCAAAAAGACCACTATATTCAGCTAAAGTAAAATAAGTTACCGGAGGAGAACATGGCTACAAAGACGCTTCCAAACGATTACAAATACACGAAGGACCACGAATGGGTTTCAACCGATGACGACGGTATTGCGACGGTCGGAATCACCAGCTACGCGATTGAGCAACTTGGCGATATCGTCTTTCTCGAGCTTCCCAAAGTAGGGGATACTTTCGAGGCGGGAGCTCCTTTCGGCACGATTGAATCCACGAAAACGGTGTCAGATCTCTATGCGCCCCTAACGGGTAAAATTGTTGAGATCAACGAGTCGCTCACAGGCGACAATCTTGAAGAACTCACCGACGATCCTTTTAACGCCGGCTGGCTCGTGAAGGTTGAATCCGAGGGCGGCAACGATGAGCTCATGTCCAAAAAAGACTACGAAAAATTTATAAAAGAAGACTAATACAAAAGCTAAAAAGGTAACACTGAATGAGCGTTTCTAACGTTGATAAGAATATGGATAATTTTTCTTCGCGTCACATCGGACCTCGTCCCAAAGACGTGACAGCCATGGTAAAGGAACTCGGTTTTTCATCGTTAGAAGACCTCATCAAAAAGACTGTTCCCCAAAACATTCAAGATTTCTCGGGTCTAAACCTTAAAGCGCCGCTGAGTGAATACGAAGCGATGCAAGAACTATCTCACATGATGCAGCGAAACAAAGTCTACCGTTCGCTCATTGGAATGGGATACTACGACAACATTACGCCCACTGTCATTCAGCGCAACGTACTCGAAAACCCCAGTTGGTACACCCAATACACGCCCTACCAGGCGGAAATCGCGCAAGGGCGCCTCGAAGCCTTGTTTAATTTTCAGACTCTGATCACAGATCTTACGGGCCTTGAAATTGCCAACGCTTCGTTGCTCGACGAAGGCACCGCTGCCGCCGAAGGCATGAACATGTGTCTGAACAGCGCCAAGAACAAGTCGAATGTTTTCCTCGTATCTCAGAATTGCCATCCACAGACGATCGCCGTTGTTGAAACTCGCGCAAAGCCACTGGGCATTACAGTTGAAGTGGCGGACGAGCTCGCGACGCTCGAGAAGCATAAACCGTTTGCTGTCCTGGTGCAGTACCCAGGCACGGACGGCCGCGTCGAAGACTACTCAAAGTTTATTGAGAAAGCTCATGAGCAAGGCACGCTCGTTATCATGGCGACCGATCTTCTAAGCCTTTGTCTTCTCAAGTCGCCGGGCGAGCTTGGAGCCGATGTCGCCGTTGGAACGTCGCAGCGCTTTGGAGTTCCGCTCGGATACGGCGGTCCGCATGCGGGTTTTTTTGCCACTAAAGAAGAGTTTAAGAGAAAAATTCCAGGCAGGCTTGTCGGTCTTTCCAAAGATCGAAACGGCAAACCGGGATATAGGCTCGCCCTGGCAACGCGCGAACAACACATACGCCGCGATAAGGCGACCAGCAACATTTGTACAGCCCAGGTACTACTCGCTATCATGAGCAGTATGTACGCTGTTTATCACGGTCCTGAAGGTCTCACGAAGATAGCTTTGAAAACACACGGACACGCGAAAGATCTTGCCAAAGGCATTCAGAACCTAGGTCTCAATGTCGAAACGGCTCATTTCTTTGATACAATCACAATTCGATTTGATAAAGACGACGCCGCAACAAAAGTTCTCGAGACAGCCGTCAGCGAGAAAGTCAACTTGCGGCGCCTCAGCGCCAACCAAGTATCGGTTTCCTTGGACGAGAAAACAACAGATCAAGAGGTATCGAATCTCTTAAATATCTTCTCAAAGGCGAAGGGTTCCAAAGCGGGTACGGCGGCTATCGTCGGCATTCCCCAGCAACTTTCTCGGACATCGGAGTTTTTAAAGGACGAAACGTTTCAAACTTACCGTTCCGAGACAGAATTGCAGCGCTACATAAAACGCCTTGAGAACCGCGATTTATCTTTGACTCGATCGATGATCCCGCTCGGGTCTTGTACGATGAAACTCAATGCCGCGTCGGAACTGATGCCAATCACCTGGAACACCATTAATGGTATTCATCCCTTTGTTCCTTTGGATCAAGCCGCAGGTTATCAACAGCTTTTCCACGACTTGGAAACATGGCTTGCGAATATAACGGGTTTCAGCGGTATATCGTTACAGCCGAACTCAGGCGCACAAGGCGAGTATGCGGGCTTGCTGGTTGTGCAGAAATATCACGAGCACAACGGACAAGGGCATCGCAATGTTTGTTTAATACCCAGTTCCGCGCACGGAACCAACCCTGCGAGCGCCGTTTTGGCCGGCCTGAAGGTCATAGTCGTAAACTGTGACGACGAAGGCAACATCGACGTTAACGATCTCAAGGAAAAGGCGAACAAACACAAAGATAACCTTTCCTGCCTCATGGTAACTTATCCGTCCACGCATGGCGTGTTTGAAGAAAGCATTACCGAAATTTGCGACATCGTTCACAAAAGCGGCGGACAGGTTTATATGGACGGCGCAAACCTCCAAGCCCAGATCGGCGTCTGCAAAGCAGGGAAGTTCGGACCGGACGTTTGCCATCTTAACCTTCACAAAACGTTTTGCATTCCGCACGGCGGAGGCGGACCGGGCATGGGACCGATCGGCGTGAAGAACCATTTGAAACCGTTTTTACCCAATCACCCTGTCGTTAAGGTCGGTGGAGAAAAGGGAGTTGGTCCCGTTTCAGCCGCACCCTGGGGTAGCTCAAGCATTCTTCCTATTACGTGGATGTACATTCGAATGATGGGCGAAGAAGGCCTAAAAGATGCGACGAGGGTTTCCATTCTTAGCGCCAACTATGTTGCCCATAGGCTGAAACCATACTATCCGATCGTCTACAAAGGCCGAAACGATACCGTCGCGCATGAATGCATCATCGATCTCAAGCCAATCAAGAAGCTCGCGAACGTTGACGTCGACGACGTCGCTAAACGCCTCATGGACTATGGCTTTCACGCACCAACCGTTTCATGGCCCGTACCGAATTCCATGATGATCGAACCTACTGAAAGCGAAAGCAAAGAAGAACTTGATCGCTTCTGCGAGGCAATGATCTCCATTCGCAAAGAAATAGCCCAGATTGAAACCGGGGAAGTTCCGCAAGAAAACAACGTTCTAAAAAACGCGCCTCATACGCAACAGGACCTTCTCTCAGATAACTGGGACCGGCCCTATACAAGAATGCAAGCAGCGTTTCCGGCTCCTTGGATTCACGAAGGCAAGTTCTGGCCGTATGTTGGGCGCATCGACGCAGCTTACGGGGATCGGAACCTGGTCTGTTCTTGTCGGGATATTGCTACTTATCAATAGATCCTTCGCTTCGCTCAGGATGACGTATGACGAGTCCGCCATATTTTGAGCGTAGCGAAATACCGTCGTCCTGAGCGAAGCGAAACGCCCGTCATCCTGAGCGAAGCGAAGGATTTCAAGGCTGAAGCACCGTATAATTCTCCACGTTAACATCCCTATGCGACACGCTCACAAGGATGTGCTCGAGATTCAGCTTCGCCAGTCTTTCGGCGAGCGCCTCCGCCACGAGCACGCTTCGGTGTTTGCCGCCGGTGCAACCGATACCAATTCGAAAATAATGTTTTCCTTCGCCGTAGTAGTTCGGCAAAAGAAACTCATGCAGTTTTACGAGCCTCTGAATGAACAGTTCGGTCCTTTCGTCGGAATGAATAAAATCCTGAACTGCCGGATCAAGGCCCGTGAAGTTTTTTAATTTTAAGTCAAAGTAGGGGTTCTTCAGGAACCGAACGTCAAAGATTTCGTCGGCGGGTTTTAGTATCCCGTATTTGAACCCAAAGCTTGTGACGGTGACATGAAGATTCCTGCCTACGACCTCTTTTTCGAACCTGCTTTCTATCGTTCTTGCAAGAAAATGTGGTGACCATGCCGTTGTATTGTACACCACGTCGGCAACTTCCTTTATCGGCCGCAAAATGTCCTTTTCCTTCCGGATCGCCGACAAGAGTTGTCCGCATTCGTCGATGAAAGGGTGTTTGCGACGGGTTGTGCTGTACCTGTGGATAATGTTTTCTTCTTCGCAGGTGAGGAAAACAACGTCGACGCGGAGCTTTTCGGAAAGTTTGTTTTTTATGTTGAGGAACTGTTCGACCTGAGAGGCGGTGCGTAGATCGAGTCCAATGGCAAACCGCCGGATGTGGCGCGCCTCGCCCAGGATATAGCGCGATCCAGCATCGAGTAGCTCGACCGGCATACTGTCCATGCAACGAAAGCCGGTATCTTCCAAGGCGTTGATAACAGTGGTTTTACCTGCGCCCGAGACCGATGTCACGATGACAAGTAAGGACCTTGATTTAGCGTTGTTTTCGGCCACTGTCAGTAAAACTTTTTCCGTTTGCTTGAAGGCAAAATCCCCAGCTGTTCCCTGTATTTCGCAACAGTTCTTCGGGCAACTTGGATGCCTTTCTCTTCGAGAATCTCGACTATCTTCTGGTCAGCCAGGGGCCGCTTCGCGTCTTCGGCGGTAATAAGGTCGGAAATCATTTTCTTGACGGATACGCTCGCCATGCTTTCGCCGCCGATGCGGGCGACAGAACTGTTGAAAAAGTATTTGAGCTCGAAAATTCCGAGCGGAGTGTGAACATACTTATTATTAGTAACGCGACTAATCGTTGATTCGTGCATGCCAATTTCGTCGGCGATATCGCGAAGGATCATCGGCTTGAGGTGCTCGACGCCGCTCTCGAAAAACTCTTTTTGTTTCTGCACGATGGTTTCGGTAACTTTGAATATCGTTCTTTGCCGTTGCTGAATACTCTTTATCAACCACATGGCGGATTTGAGTTTATCCTGGATATAGTCTTTGTCGGAGTTTTCTTTCTTCTCCTTGTCCATTTCCTTGAGCATATCTTGATAAACGTTGCTGACGCGAAGCTTGGGCAAGCCCTCGTCGTTCAAAGTCACCACCCACTCTTCGGCAATTTTGAACACATAAACGTCGGGGACAATGTATTGCGTTGAGTTGTTGCCAAACTGCCGACCGGGTATAGGTTCCAGATCGGATATAGTATGGACGTTCTCGACAACCGTCTCGAAAGGTATCTTCATCGCTTTCGCGATTGCCTGGAAGTTTCTGTTTTCCAAATGCGGCATATGGGATTCGACGATTTTTTCGACCACCCCGTTTTTCAAGCGATTGTTTCTGATTTGGATAAGCAAACATTCTCGAAGGTCCCTCGCGCCAACTCCCGACGGATCTAGGCGTTGCACGACATCAAGGATATCTTCAATTTCTTCAAGCTCGTACTTATCACTGGCAAGTTCTTCGACGGGGGAACGGAGATATCCCTTCTCGTCGATATTTCCGATGATAAGCTGCGCGATTTCCTTTTCTCTCTCCTGAAGATCGAGTTCGCCTATCTGCGTCATCAAGTGATCGTTGAGCGTTCCTGATTTTGTTACAAGGTTTTCATAATTGGGAAATTCGTCGTCGCCGCGTTTTACCGTCGAAGATGTATAGCTGCTGTAGTCATTGCTGCGGCTATAGTTTTCCCATTCGCTGTCCGACGTACTTTCACCACCCGTTTGATCGACTATTTTTTCGGCCGATCTCATGTGTTCGTCGATTATTTGACTTTCGGTGGACTCTCGGTTGCGTTCTGTCTGCAGTCGCTCTTCAGCGGACTCGGTCATACCTTCTTCAAGAACCGGATTTTCGGAAAGTTGCTGCGTCACGAACTCTTCGAGTTCAATTCGCGATAGCTGCAAAAGCTTGATAGCCTGTTGCAGCTGGGGCGTCATGAGGAGCTGCTGGCTCAATTTTAACGACTGTTTTAGATCAAATGCCATAACTTAAACCTAAACTTTCAGTCACTGCCCAGTGGAATCGTTTGGGGCATCTCGAGATTCCCGATGCGCTTTTGCTCAGGGTATGACGAGATTCGATATTCCTATTAGAACATTCCAAACGAGGTATTACCACTTGAAGTTTTCTCCCAAGTAAACCTCGCGAACCAATTGGCTATTTGCCACCTCATCCGGAGTCCCCTCCGCCACAATTTCACCGTTCGTTAAGATATACGCCCGATTACAACTTGTCATCGTTTCTCTTACGTTATGGTCGGTGATAAGAACCCCTAGGCCTTCGGCACGCAGATTGGATATAATGCCCTGAATTTCCTGCACTGTAACCGGGTCAATACCCGCAAACGGCTCGTCTAAAAGCAAAAATTTAGGATTTGTGATCAAAGCCCTTGCGATTTCCACACGCCGTCTCTCGCCTCCGGATAAAGACGAACCCAACGATTTCGCAATATGGGTAATATGAAATTTGTTGAGCAAGGTGTCGAGAAGCTCTTTCCGACGATAATCTTCAATGTCAGCGACTTCCATTATGGAAACAAGATTTTCCTCAACGGTCATCTTTCTGAAAATAGACATATTTTGGGGTAGATAGCTAATCCCGAGCTTCGCCCTGACGTGCATGGGCAACCGAGTTATGTCTCTTTCTCCCAACATGACCGCGCCCTGATTAGGGTAAAGCAGACCTACCATCATGTAAAAACTGGTGGTTTTCCCTGCGCCGTTTGGACCTAGGAGACCAACAACTTCACCGTTTCCGACCTCGAACGAAACACCCTTGACGACATCTCGGGTCTTGAAGGATTTCTTCAAACCGCGTGCGACAAGCATGTCCTTGGCCTTACCGTCACCGGTCATTTTGTTTCCTTCATTTCGTCGGGCTGAACAACACCTTCGGCCCGGTCTACGACAATCTTGCCGTCCTTAAGATGATACGTTATCTGTTTGCCTTTAACGACATTGCCGCCCTTGATAATCCTGGCGTCGCCGATAATGGTTACGGTTTGCTTGCCGTTGTCGAAAAACGCCTTATTGCCCCTTGCCGAAATATTTTCGTTAGGGTCAGTGCTTTTCTTGTTCATCCGCACGTTGCCGTTGACAATGACCTTCGTGACTTCGTCTTCCTGTCCATTCGCATTGCTTTGATTGAGAAACACTTCCGCAGCGTCAGAACGAAAGGTCACCGCACCCTGAGAAATAATAACGTTCTTGACTAAATTTATGGTCCCGCCGCCTCGGGAATAGATGGCTTTATCGTCACTGCTAAAGTGCACCGGCTCGCTGGACTCGTTGACAGGGACACCCGTCTTAGCTTTATGGGAGGGTTCCGCTTTCTTCGGTTTCTCTGTCGTCGATTCGGCCGGCGGCGACACTTCCATTTCTTCCTTTTTTTCTTCTTGCGGCAGCTGGGCAGGCTCTTCCGGCTTCTTTTCCGGTTCTTGTTTTTTCAAACCTTCCACATTGTCGATCAGGTCAGCAAGGCTTACTGACGAGAAAAATAGGGCTAGAAGAAGAACAACAAGCCTCATGGCACTCCTCGCGTGGAACTCTTAACAACGCCCTTTAAGGGGCCCTTAATCGTGAGCAGGTCTTTATTGAGGTTGTAGTTGAAGCCATTTTGCCCCTCGAAGAAGTTTGCCTTTTGCTCCACGGTAACTGGCAAATCCGACTCAATGGTTTGGCTTTTAACGGTGTATTCGGCATAGTCAGTCTTAATGGCGTAGTTCTTCATCGCGATGTTGACGCTCGAGTCGATTTCAACCCGAGAAATTTGCGCGTCTTTCACCGAATCCGAAAGACTGTTGGCATCAAGATAGGCAACGGCCGACTCCGCCGTAACGATTTCCGTTTCGTCGTCGACAACTCGAGATCCTTCCACGCTTCCAAACACTTCGACCACATTCGGATCCAAAAAATTTCCAAGTTTCGCCGAAACCGTCCACCTAACCTGATCGTCGAGATATCTATAAACAACAAATTCCTTGAGCGAGAGCATGGGCGTCACATCGGCACTGCCCTCCCTTTGGCTCGGTCGCCTTTCTTCCCTGACAAGAAACACCAATACTGCCGCAATTGACAGAAGGGAAAAAATCAATGTAAGGATGTACTTCAACGCGATTATACCAGTGATATTAACGACCTATGTCATTATACACCATTAGTGGCCGTTCGTCGCCTTCGATTCCGCCACCCTGAGTGAAGCCCGTCATCCTAAGCGAAGCGAAGGATCTCAAATTCGAGACTCAACATGACACATCAAGAATTTAAAGCACTTTTGCAGTGAGAATATCGTGAAGCCGCAGTATACCAACGGGCTTCTTAGGTGAATCCGCTGCGACCACGAACACAGATGTTATCTTTGCTTTTTCCATCAGATTAATAGCATCGATAACCAATCTGCTTTCTTCTATGGTGCGCGGCGCTTTGGTCATAAAGTCTTTGGCGGTAAGCTGAAAGGTTTTTTCTTCGTAAGAAACAAGAACCCTGCGCAGGTCTCCGTCGGAGATAGCTCCTACTAGTTCGCCTTTGCCGTTTACGACAGCTGCTATGCCGTAGTTGAACTGGGTTACTTTCGCGAGAATATCGTGGAAGTTGGAATTTTCTTTCAATTCGAAAAGATCGTCGTGGTTCTTGGTATATTGCGAAACCAAAGCCAGCTTTTTGCCCAGAGACCCTTCGGGATGCAACCTGGCAAAACTCTCGTTGTCAAAGCCTCTGGCCTTCATAAGCGCAACAGCAAGAGCGTCGCCCAAAGCCATAGCAACGATTGCCGAAGAAGTTGGCGCAAGGTTGAGGGGACAAGCTTCCTTTTCCACGGATCCATCAAGCGAAAACAGAGATATCTTTGCCAACTCGGAGTTAAGTTTTCCGGTTATTGAGATGACGGGAACGTCGTTCCGTCTACAGAATTTGCATACTTCGATAACTTCTCTGGTTTCACCACCGTAGGCAATCGCGAGCAAGATGTCGTTGGAAGAAATTTTGCCGAAATCCCCGTGCAAGGCTTCAGCAGGATGCAAAAAAAACGCTGAGGTTCCCGTACTTGCCAAAGTTGCCGCGATTTTACGCGCTACGTGACCAGACTTCCCTAAGCCGGTTACTACGACTTTGCCGCTACAATCGAGGATTTTATGAACGGAGTCCGCAAAGACGCCATTGAGGCCGGCTCTGGTTCGATCCAGGCTAACGGCCTCTTCACGAATTGCTTCTTTTCCCCAGTTAATGAGGTCTTCGTTCTTAAGAGTTTGTTTCATTGCCAAGACACGCTTTAACAAAATCTTTGAACAAAGGATGAGCTTCCATGGGTTTACTTTTCAGCTCGGGATGAAATTGACAAGCAACGAACCAACGATGCCCCACCAGCTCAATCATTTCGACGAGCTTGTTGTCCGGAGAAACGCCTGAGAATAAAATCCCGTTCTCCGTAAAGACGTCTCTGTAGTCGTTGTTGAACTCGTATCTATGGCGATGACGCTCATTTACATTTTCGCTGCCGTAAGCCCTAAACGCTTTTGACTCCCGCGCGATCTTGCAAGGATAACCTCCGAGACGCATGGTCCCGCCTTTTTGTGAAACGAGCTTTTGGTCTTCCATGATATGGATGACAGGGTTTAAACTGCTCGGCACAAATTCTTCACTCGCAGCGTCCTTGATTCCGACAACATTGCGCGCGAATTCGATAGCGGCCAGTTGCATGCCAAGACAAATACCCAAAAATGGCTTATTAGCTTCGCGCAAATACTTGATAGCGGCGACTTTGCCGTCGATACCGCGTTCACCAAATCCGCCCGGAACAATAACTCCGGCGAACGGTTCGAGCGCCGACGCCACATTTCCTTCATTAAGCGTCGCAGCGTCGATATAAGTCACCGCAACCTTACTAAGTTGAGAGATGCCGGCATGAATCAGCGCTTCGCCGATTGATTTGTAAGAATCGACAACATCGACATACTTGCCGACCACACCGATCTTGACTGTATTTTTCGGTTTTTCCAACGCCTGGACGATTTTTTGCCAACCGTGGAGTTCCGGTGATCGCGTCCAAATGTTGAGTCGGTCCACGATGATTTGATCGAGGTTCTGGTTATGCAAAACCATCGGGATTTTATAAATACTATCGGCGTCCGCGCACTCAATGACGCTGTCTTTTCGTACGTCGCAGGTCTTGGCAATTTTATGTCGTAAATCGAGAGAAATTTCTCTATCGGAGCGACACACAATGATATGCGGCTGTATACCGAGTTGCCGCAATTCCTTGACCGAGTGCTGGGTTGGTTTCGTCTTAAGTTCACGTGCAGCATTAATGTACGGGACCAACGTAAGATGAATAAACAACACGTTTTCGTCGCCGAGATCGTAGCGAATCTGGCGGATGGCTTCGAGGAAGGGTAGTCCCTCGATATCGCCAACCGTTCCGCCAATCTCAACTATGGAGACATCCGCGCCCTTCGATGCGACAAAAATATTTTCTTTGATCTCGTCTGTAACGTGGGGGATAACCTGAACTGTACCGCCAAGATAATCGCCTTTTCGTTCTTTATGCAAAACTCGGTCGTAAATCTGTCCTGTGGAAAAACTGTTGAACTTCGTCAGTTTGGCTCGAGTGAATCTTTCGTAATGCCCTATATCGAGGTCCGTTTCAGCTCCATCGTCTGTAACGTAGACTTCGCCATGTTGACATGGACTCATGGTTCCCGGATCAACGTTGATATAAGGATCAACTTTGGTGAGCGAAACTCTTAACCCTCGAGTTTCGAGTAGGGCGCCAACGCTTGCGGATACAATGCCTTTGCCCAAAGACGACACAACGCCACCGGTTACAAAAATATATTTTGTCCTGCACTTCCCAGTCATTTTGCTTACCTTTTGGTCATAGGAATAGGGATAATGGATCAAGGCCGATGGGAGGTCATATTATCTAGTGCTCTCAAAGAGGTCAAGATACTTTAGTTTTTTCTGTTTTATTAACGGTTTACCAAAGACGAGGCCTACTCTTAAGCGTAACTAATTGATAAAATATCTAAAAAGAAGAAAAGGATCGATCTGGTGCTGCGTCGACTTCCTTCCCGGACATGGTTTCTCCTGGTTACGGCCCCGTTTATGATGATGGGATGCCGTATAAAGGCCAATTTTTTCAAGAATTCGGTCTTTTCGAAGGACGCCCAAAGCATCGTCTACCTCGACACGGTTATCTTCGAACGCAGTCCTGACGGCCTAAGCGGCAATCTCTCCTTCAAAACCAAAGTCGATCTTTTTTGCGAACTCGAATTTTGGGCCGTGGGCAACGAAAATTCTCCCGTCAAAAAAAACTGCCAAAACCAAGCTCCAACGAAACACATCGTGGAATCGCTTACTCCTTTACAGGCCGACCAAAAGTATAAAATTCGCGTTTATCTTTGGTTGCCTGGGGCGCTAGACGGAATAAAAAAATCTTTTGTTGTTGAAGAAGATGGCGATCAAACCAACATCTCAGTGGATCGCCTTCTGGTCAACAGGACCATCGTACCTCAGCAGATCAGCGAAACCCATCTCCACGCGCTTAAAAGCACGACGAATCTAGGAGACATCCGAAAGTCTCTTGCCTCCGAGCTCGGATGTACCAGCACGCCGCCGCAAACGACGGAAAGTTTTTCAACGTCCTCTAAGTTGACGTCTCTTAAAGCGCTGGCGACTTCCGGATACGGCACCAGTTCGGCAAAAGCGCATCCGAACTATCCCGACAGATTGATCCAACAATACGACGACGTGCAAAGAACCCAAGGATGGGAGTGGAGCGCCCAATGGGACAACACGCAATTTGATTTTAATACGCTCGGCCCTGCGCATCTCAACAAGATCGCTCTGATTCTTTCCAACAACAATGAGGTTCGCCTCAAAGACAAAGACCTCAACAACGCCGAATCGGAGATAACGATACCGCAAGGCGCCCAAATTTCTTCTGTGAAATGGGAAGTCGAAAATCCTCGAGTCAATTCTTTCCTGACCGTCGAATTTCTTAACGACAAAAGACAGGTACTTTCTTCGTGCACCTTTGCAGGTTCTGCAAATCAGGGACAAGTGGCTGACGTTTCTCTCGATAACGTCACCCATCTCCTTGCAAAACTTGACTCATATGAATTCTATATTCACGATCCAAAGTCCATTCCGGTTTGGTTGTTCGGCTATTATGACTGGCGTCAGACGAAAGTTAGAGTTTTATGATGGGTACAAAGACAAAATTGCTAGGGTTCCGCTGCATCGTTTCCGCGCTCACGTTCTGGGTTGCATCGATCGGTATGTCGGCATCTGTTGAAAAGATAAATCAGAAGGCCAAAACAGCTACGATTAGCGAAGGCAAGGGAGACGGCATTGCCAAGGGCGATCGAATCTGCTTTTTCAATTCCTCAGGCAAAAGAGTAAGTTGCGGTAAAGTCGTAAAAGTTTTGCCTAAAAGGGCCATTGTCAGAGTCGGAAAAATCAGGGCCGTTCAAGTAGGTATGGAGGCCCGCGCTCCGGGTGCGGCAGGCGGAGGACCTGGTAAGGCTGCGAAGGTTGCGGGCGGCGGCAAAGTGCACAACACCAATATCAAAGGTTATTATGTTTTCACCCCTCTCACTCCTGCTGCCTATACAAAACTCGCCTACCTTGAGGCGGCTGACAGAGCTACCGCACGCTCGTCGTGGGAGCAAGCTGGCGTTTCAACTATTTCGGTCTTCGGCATGGCCGGTGAATTTGAGTTCGGTTTGTCTCCCTCATTGTCGATTGCTGGCGGACTCAGATATCGAATCTACAATGAATTCACCGCGCAAGCTGACTACGGGACGGTTCAAACGCAATATGTTGAAACCAATCAAACGGCATCTGCAATTGGTTTGTACGCGGACGGATATTATTTCTCCATCCCGATGGGAACAAGCATGGCCATAAAGTTTGGCAACGGTCTTGATATCGACATGTCGACTCAGGAGTTTAATGCGGGTTACTTCGATGAAGCAGACGGATCGACCAAAGAACTTGCGAGCTACACAACGAAAGCGACTGTGATCTCCCTTCGTAACCTCGCAGTTTTTGACCTCTATTTGGGTGGATTTGGAGCCACTGCAGGCATGAATCTACTCCTTCCGTTGACGGCCAGCGTCTCCGGCAGCGGCGACGTTTCCGGCATGGAGAGCGAACAGACTTGGACTGTGAATCGCGAGGAAGACATAGCCACCGGAATCAATCATAACAAGTCGGGATTCGGTCTCGAACTCCTCTTGTCGGGGTACTACGCGTTCTAAGAATAATATCGTCCGACATCAAAAGGGTAGGGAAGCCTACTCTCCTCGATAATCATAGAGCACAATTGCCGCGCGCAATCATCAGCAAGTTGAAAACCACTCTTGTATAAGCCCGTCAGCACGAACAGTCTTGCTTCAGCCACATTTGTCTTAACGCGTCCAACGACCGGTTGCCGATCTCTAGTTCGGATCCGCGTGCCCTGAACAATTCGTGCTGCGGCCAGCGCAGGATCCATTCCAAAACTCTGCCTCAGTTTATCAAGTAGATGTTGTTTGTTTTCGTGGTTGGAAGCAATCCATCTCGTGTCGTTGAACGAAGAACCGGAAAAGATGGTTCTTTCCCGAAGAGCGAGAAGGGAGAACTTTCCCTTGACGAGCGGTAGTTCCTGCATCATTTTTTTTTCGAGGACGAGAGTTTCTCCATAGACAGAAACCATTTTTGGCAGTGAGGTTTCGAAATCGAAGCGGATGTCTTTGATGCCGTCGCCGGCAGCTAGTACAAGATCCTTAACATGCAGTTCTTCTCCGTTTCCTTGTAAAACAAAACCGCCGTCGCGCGAGGTAATTTTTTCAATTTTCTGTTCGATGATGGGCACGCCGTTACGGATGAGGGTTTTTTCTAGCGCTTCTACGACGCTTGCGGGGTCGTACCAGCTGTCGGCTGGGTAGAAGAAGAAGCCTGTGGGGTTTTTGTCAAAGATCGAATGAGATCCTTCGCTGCGCTCAGGATGACGGCCTGCGTCTGGATGACGGTGGTTTGTCATGTTGACCCTGAGCGAAGCGAAGGGGAAACCTCTCAATTCAGGCCCCAAAAGCTCGGTACCAAACTCCCTGAACGACCTATCGCGATACACGCGACTAGCAATGCTGTCTCTATCCTCCTCAGAAAAAAACGGTTCAAAAACCCCCGTCGTGCCGTGAATAATTTTTTGCCCCGATTCGGCCTCGATCTCGCGAAGCCAATTTGGAAAGTTTTTCGCGCCGTCGAGTTTCGCCCGAAACAGGTCAGTTCTTGGATCCACGATCCCCTTGCTCGCCATGATGCCGCCGCTGCAGCGCGTGGCTGCGACGCTTAACGGACTATGGATAATTCGGCACGGAATTCTGCGGCGCACAAGACGAAACGCGACGGCTAATCCGCCAATACCTTTTCCCAATATGGAAATAATAAGAGTTATCTCCCGAGAGCGTTCAGCTCTGTCATGATTTGCTTGCGGAAGTCCTTGATGAGCGGGTTCAATCGAGATTTGAGGGTTCTATTGACGATAACAACGCAAAATTGAAGAGACGTCGGTTTGATCCAAAAGCCAGAACCGGTAAATCCCCAGTGTCCCATGGAGGAACCGCCGCCGAAACTTCGTGCTACCTCGTCGTCTCCGCGACGTAGCCCAACGAGTCGCCCGCCTGATTTTGCAGACTCTATGGCAGAATCCAAATATCCCTTGGCAAACAAGGCTTTCAAACACAGGCCGACTGAGGCCCCGGAACCAAAAAGGCCGGCGTGTCCCGCCACTCCGCCCAAAGCGGCGCAGTTTTCATCATGCACTTCGCCCGTCAATTGCCGCTGACGCAAGGCGCAGTATCCGAAGTCGGCAAAGCGTTCTTTTGGATAAATGTTGCGTGGAAGAAATCCCAACTCGATTTTTTTCACACTGAGTTCATTTTTCAAAAAAGAATCCCAAAGTTCATGAAACGGCGCTCCCAGCGTTTTTTCAATACTGTAACCAAGCAGGATGTAGCCAACGTCGCTGTACACGTCTTTTCCCGGTTCGTTGAGCCAGCGACTATAACGTCCAAAGACATCTTCAATGTGACGGGTTCTCGTCTCTATGAGCTCTTTAGCATCTAGGACGCCGAGATGGTTGATCCAAAAGTTGCGCCAGGCCGGCAATCCCGAGTCGTGTCCGAGGAGTTGATCCGCTGTTAGGGCGAGGAGTTCGGAGCTGAGGTTCGCACCTTGAAGATTCCAGTCCTTCAACGGCTGGGATGCCGTAAGGCTAAGTTTTTTCATTGCGAAGGCGGCAAGAGGGTAGGTGACAAGCGCTTTGGTCAGACTCGCCAAATCCAATATAAGCGAATTCTTGGCGGAAAAATCCTCTATCCGGAGCGACGGATCGTTTCGATCCAAAAAACCGCATTCAACAAACGCTTCAGAAAAAAGACCTTTGGACCGAAAGTCATGGACGATGGCCCGGATCTTCGCACCAACAAGATCAGCGTCTGAGTTCATCCAATTTTTCTTTTAAAATTTGATTAACAAGATTGGGGTTAAATTTTCCCTGTGAGCGCTTAAGAACCTGACCAACGAAGAACCCGAACAATTTGTCTTTGCCCGACAGATAAGCGGTCACTTGATCGTTATTTTCCGAGATAACCTCCGTAATGGTTTTCTCGATGTCGTCCTTGCTGGTTATTTGGACGAGATTTTCTTCTTTGACGATCTGATCGGCGGGCTTGCCTGTCTCGACCATCTTTTCAAAAACCGTCTTACCGATTTTTCCTGAAATAACCTCGTCGCCGATCATTCTTAGAAGTTGCGCGAGGCTGTCGGCGGTGAGCGGCGGATTGTCGATATCCCAATCGCGATTATTGGCTTCGCGTAGAAATTCACTCAAAATCCAGTTGGCTACGATTTTACTGGTAACCTTGCCTTCCACTTTTGCCAGCGTTTTTTCGAAGTACTGGGCTAGAGCTTTGTCGGCGGTCAACACTTTGGCGTCGTATTCGTTGAGACTGTAACTGCTCTGGAACCTTGCGGACATCTTATCGGGAAGTTCGGGAAGGGTTTCTTTTATTTTCTCGATTCGCGCTTCGGTGATGTTGAGTAATAGCAGATCCGGTTCGGGGAAATATCGATAGTCGTGGCTTTCTTCTTTGCTCCGCAAAGGGAAAGTCTTGCCGGTTGCGGCGTCGAATTGCCTTGTTTCTTGCTTAATCTGCCCGCCGGAAAGAATAATACCGGCTTGCCGCTCGATCTCGTGCATAAGAGCTTTTTCAATGTTCTTGAACGAGTTGAGGTTCTTGATCTCGCAACGCGTGCCGAACTTCTTCTCGTTCTTGGGTCGAATCGAAACGTTAGCGTCGCACCGAAACGAACCTTCCTCCAGGTTGCCGTCGCATATTTCGAGATACCGAACTATAGATCTGACTTTCTTAAGATACTCAGAAGCTTGTGCTGGGTTTTCTATTTGCGGTTCGCTCACCATTTCGATCAAAGGCGTACCGGCACGGTTGAGGTCGACGTAACTGGCGTTGTCACCATGGACGTTCTTGCCCGCGTCTTCTTCCATATGAATCCGGGTTACGCCAATTTCTTTACCGTTATCGAGAACTATCTTCCCGCCCGTGCAATAGGGTTTGTCATGCTGGCTTATCTGATATCCCTTGGGCAAGTCGGGATAGAAATATTGTTTGCGCGCAAACTGGCTTGTCGAATGAATCTTGCCACCGATGGCGACAGCCATTCTCACGGCGAAATCGACGGCGGTTTTGTTGAGGACTGGCAAAACACCAGGATGTCCAAGACAGATGGGGCAAGTGTTGTGGTTGGGAAGAGCTCCAAACTTGGTCGAACAGCCGCAAAAAAGTTTCGTGTTAGTCTTGAGTTGGCAATGTATCTCCAAACCAATGACCGGCTCGAACGTCTCTAGTACTTTTTCATAGCTTAGGGTGTTCATGGTGCCACTTAGTGCTTTCTTCGTAAATATGCGCTGCCTTAAATAATTGGTCTTCTTTGAAGTGTGGAGCAATGATTTGCATCCCAACCGGCAAACCTTTTTGATCGTAACCACACGGGATCGACATGGCCGGAACCCCCGTTAAATTCGCAGCAATGGTAAACACGTCGCAAAGATACATCGACAAGCTGTCTTGCTTCGCGTTGAAAGCAAACGCCGTCGTTGGGGACGTCGGAGAGACTATGAGATCCACTTGAGAAAAGGCTTTTGCGAAATCAGACGTCAGTAGGTCGCGTATCGCATTGGCTTTGCTATAATATGCGTCGTAGTACCCTGACGAAAGAACGAAGGTACCCAACATAATGCGTTGCTTTACTTCCCTTCCGAAACCCTGACTCCTCGTTTGAAGATATAGATCTTCAAGGCGAGTATCTTTGTCAGACACCCGCAACCCGTATCTTACGCCGTCGAAGCGCGCAAGGTTGGACGACGCTTCCGCTGTCGCAAGGATGTAGTAGGTTGCTATACTGTAGCCAATGTTCGGGATGCTTACTTCGACAATCTTCGCGCCGAGAGACTCCAACTGGTTCACCGCAGCGGCAAACGCCTTTTTAACGTCAGGCTCGATGCCGTCTTGATCAAACTCTTTGATGACGCCGATTTTCATCCCGGCAAGATTTTTGGGGGCTTTAGCTAGGGCGTCGGAAACATTTTCCTGCGGTCGGTTGACGCTGGTCGAATCGAGCTTGTCGTAGCCAGACATCACGTCAAACAATAACGCGGAATCCTTTACGGTTCGCGAGAACGGTCCAATCTGGTCGAGAGAAGAACCAAAAGCGATAAGACCGTATCGACTGATGCGTCCATAAGTTGGTTTGAGGCCAACGGTTCCGCAGAAACTTGCGGGTTGCCGTATCGAACCGCCCGTGTCGGAACCTAGGGAAACCGGACTTATGTCGGCTGCCACGGCCGCCACCGATCCCCCTGATGAGCCGCCCGGCACGCGGTTTAAATCCCAGGGGTTCTTACAGCCGCCAAACGCGGAGTTCTCGTTCGAACTGCCCATGGCAAATTCGTCGAGATTGGTTTTACCCAACACGAATGCGCCTTCTTCCTTAAGCCTTCGCACAACCGTTGCATCGTAAATAGAGGTGAAATTCGCGAGAATCCGTGATGCCGCTGTAGTGGGAAAATCGACCGTCAAGATATTATCTTTCACGGCGATCGGAACACCCGCTAGCTTTAGGCGTTTGCCACGCTTACGGCTATCATTGACGTAGTCGATTTGTTTTTCGGCTGCAGCCGCAACTTTTTTCGCATCGTAGAAAATGTGCGAGTTCAACTTCGGCGCAAGTTTCGTCAGTCTATCCAGATAGAAAGAAAGAACGTCTTCAGCTTTCACCGAGCCGGTGTTAACAAGTTCGGAAATGGAATGTGCGTATTGCCCAAATGGTTTTAACATCCGGAAGCTCTGCTATTCGATGATTTTGGGAACCTGGATCGCTGTACCAACTTTGTCCGGCGCCAATGCTATAACGTCAGCGACGGGACAACTTTGAACAACTTCATCGGGACGCTCTGGAGTCGAGGTACCAGCAAGAGATTTCTCATTGCCTTGTTTCGCAACAACCGCATCAAGTTCATCAAAATACGAAAGAATTTTCCCAAACTGGCTCTTGTAGTAAGTCTTCTCTTCCACGTTCAGGGATAATTTCGCCAAGCTGGCGATCTTCTCGATCAATTCTTCGTTTATCTCAACTTTCATGGGGCTTCGACTTCTTCTCCGTCAATCACCGCAATCTTCGCCAAGCTTATGATCTTTTCGCCTGGATCCAGGTTCATCAATCTTACGCCTTGCGTCAGCCGTCCTATCAGGCCGATTTCGTTTACGGTGAACCGCATCACCTTACCAGATGCTGTCATTACCATAACATGGTCGTCTTCCGATACCTGCATTATGCTTACGACCGGTCCATTTCTTTCGGTGACCTTAATCGTATAGATCCCTTTGCCCGCCCGGGTCTGGATTCTATATTCTTCGAGCGGGGTGCGCTTACCGTAACCGTTCTCGCACACGGAAAGAATGGCATTTTCGCCTTTAATGACCTCGAGTCCAATGACTTCGTCCCCTTCGTCAGAGAATTTGATGGCCGTCACACCGCGGGCCGAACGACCCATAGGTCGAATGTCAGCCTCCTTGAACCGGATAGCTTTACCCATCTTGGTAGCAATAAGGATATCGTCCTCTCCTCCGGTAATGGAGCAGGAGATCAAGCTATCGTTATCGTCGAGCTTGAGTCCTATGATTCCGGACGATCTCAAGTTACTAAAGGCCATAAGATCGGTTTTCTTTATGAATCCGTTCTTGGTTACGGAAACAATATAACTGCCTTCCTTAAACTCCTTCACCGGCAGAACTGACACGACTTTTTCGGTAGGCGCGATTTTCAATAGGTTAGCGAAATGCTTGCCTTTACCGGTTAGAGGCGACTCCGGCGTGTTGTAAACTTTCATTTCGTAGACTTTGCCGAGATCCGTAAAGCACATGAGCGATTGGTGGTTGGTCGCTATGAACAAGTCTTTCACAAAGTCTTCCGACTTGGTCTTCATGCCCTGACGGCCCTTGCCGCCGCGCCGTTGCGCCGCAATTTGGACTAGAGGGGTTCTCTTGACGTAGCCGGCGTGAGAGACTGTAACGACTACCTCTTCGTCAGCCACAAGGCTTTCCATCGAAAATTCGTCTGCTTCGGAAGGCACGATCTCCGTAATTCGGTCGTCGCCGTGCTTTTCTCTCAATTCCGCCAATTCGTCTTTGATAATCTTCACAACGCGCTCAGGTCGATCCAAGATATCTTTCAAGTCGACGATAATTTCCATAGTCGCTTTGTAGTCCGCAACGATCTTTTCGCGCTCCAAACTTGTCAAGCGTGCCAAACGCATTTCCAAGATCGCTTTTGCCTGTTCGTCGGAAAGCTCAAAGCGCTCCTTCAATTGGACATGAGCTGTGGGCGTATCCGGAGCTTTTCGAATAAGACTGACAACCTCGTCGGCATTCTCGACAGCGATTTTTAATCCGAGCAAAAGATGCGCCTTTTCTTCAGCTTTTCGAAGATCATAAGCCGTTCTGCGCAAGATCACTTCTTGCCGATGGGTATAGAAGTGTTCCAGCACCTCTTTTAAGGTGAGGAGTTTTGGAATACCGTTAACAAGCGCAACGGTATTGACGCCGAAAGAGGTTTGCATTTGAGTTTGTTTGTACAGGTTGTTGAGAAGAACCTCTGCAACCTCACCCTTGCGAACGTCAATGACAACTCGAATATCCTCTTGCGCCGATTCGTCTCTTAAATCGGAGATTCCCTCGATTTTCTTTTCGGTAACAAGCTCGGCGATCTTTTCGATAAGCCTTGCCTTGTTCACCTGATACGGCAACTCGGTGATGATGATCTTTTCTTTGCCGCCGTTGGACTCAACGTGCGCGCGCGCCCGACAGATGACTGCCCCGCGGCCGGTCATGTAAGCCTGATGGATTCCGGCTGTTCCGTAGATTATTCCTCTGGTCGGGAAGTCCGGACCCTTGATATAGCGCATGAGTTCGGCGCAGGTGATATTGGGATTTTCAATGAGCGCGTAAAGTGCGTCGACAACTTCCGTAATATTGTGCGGGGGAATATTGGTCGCCATACCGACGGCAATACCGCTTGATCCGTTGACAAGCAACGCTGGCAACTTCGTCGGCAGAAGTAGGGGCTCCACTTCTTTGTTGTCGTAGTTGGGACCAAAGTTTACCGTCTCTTTGTCAATATCGGCAAGAATGAGGTCGGCGACTTGTTGGAGTCGAACCTCTGTATAACGCATAGCCGCCGCTGAATCGCCGTCGATCGAGCCGAAGTTGCCTTGGCCCTGAACAACCGGGTAACGAAGCGAAAACGGTTGGGCCATTCGAACCAATGCGTCATACACCGCGGAATCACCGTGGGGGTGGAAACGACCGATGACCTCTCCGACAATTCTCGCCGACTTGAGGTAGGGTCGATTATGGTAGTTCTTCAGTAAATGCATTGCGTAAAGAATTCTGCGGTGCACTGGCTTGAAGCCGTCCCGAACGTCGGGAAGCGCACGAGAGACAATGACGCTCATCGAATAACTTAAGAACGATTCTTTGATTTCGTCTTCGATATAAACTTTTTGAGACTGTTCGATAAAATCCATTTGCAACCAACCTTAAATATCGAGGTTCTTGACGTTAAGCGCGTTCATCTGAATGAAATCCCTGCGAGGTTCCACAAAGTCACCCATGAGCGTGCTAAACACCTGATCAGCTTCTATAACGTCGTCAATTTCGACCTGAAGCAATGTTCTCTTGGTCATGTCCATCGTGGTTTCGGCAAGTTGCTCCGGGTTCATCTCGCCTAGACCTTTATATCGCTGAATGTAAGCGCCTTTTCTTCCTTCCTCGATGATCAAGTCTTTGAGAGATTCGAGCGAAGTCAGCAGGCCTTTTGCCGTGCTGTCGGATTCGCCGTCGCCGTCATCCTTTTTCGCCACTTTTTCGAACGTGAAAGGACCTTTTGCTATTTCATCCATCTGAGATTTGATTCGCCGAAGTTCAATAACTTCGCCGCTTGCCACCAATGATGCATCGAATACGGATGTTTTAGGGACGTCCTTTATGCGTGTTTCGAGAACTAATTTGAACCGACTGTATTCCTGATCAAATGTGACGGAGCCCTTCGCAAAAACACGCGTTCCCTCGTGCTTTTTCTGTATAAAGGCAATCAGGTTATCTAGGACTGTCTTCGCTTTAGCGTCATCCGACAATGCAGCCGCATCGATGTTGTTATTTTCAACGAGGAATTCAAAAACTTCCCGGACACGCCGCTTAGACGCCATACCGAGCAGTTCGTTATAACGCGTCAGCTTTGTCAAAAGACCTTGAACCGTAACGTTGTCGAGAGTTCGCTGATTCACGTCCACGACTTTCAAGCGGCTCATCCCCGCTTCGCTCAGATATTGAATAAGTTCTTTGTCGTCTTTCAGATACCGTTCGGTTCGGCCCTTTTTATATTTAAAGAGAGGCGGCTGAGCAATATACAGGTAACCGCGTTCAATAATCTGAGGCATATGGCGGAAGAAGAATGTTAGCAACAAGGTCCGAATGTGTGCACCGTCAACGTCCGCGTCCGTCATTAAAACGATTTTGTGATAACGAATCTTGGTGATATCAAAATCGTCCTTACCAATGCCGGTTCCAATCGCTTTAATCAAAAGCTTGATTTCTTGCGAAGAGAGCATCTTGTCGAATCGCGCTTTTTCTACGTTTAGAATTTTTCCGCGCAGAGGCAGAACAGCCTGTGTTTTTCGATCACGCGCCTGCTTTGCAGACCCGCCCGCCGAGTCACCCTCGACAAGAAACAATTCGCATTCCTCGGGGTTCTTCTGCTGACAATCGGCCATTTTCCCCGGTAAGCCCGCGAAGTCGAGCGCCCCTTTTCTTCGAGTGAGCTCCTTGGCTTTTCTGGCAGCAACGCGCGCTCTCGCGGCATCTATTATTTTCGACACAACTCTTTTCACGATATCGGGGTTCTCGTTGAAAAAATCGGTGAGTTTCTCGGACACGGCGTTTTCAACCCAAGGACGGACGTCGGCATTACCCAACTTTGTCTTGGTTTGTCCCTGGAATTCAGGGTTCTTGATGCGAACTGAGGTAATACCTACGATACCCTCGCGGATGTCGTCCCCGGTAATCCCTTCCTTGAACCCTTTCAGCAGTCCGGATGATTCGGCAAACCCGTTAACAACCCTCGTCAACCCCGATTTTAATCCGGTGAGATGGGATCCTCCCTCGACCGTGTTGATGTTGTTAACAAACGAGTACATACTTTCGTTGTACGCGTCGGTCCACTGCAATACGACTTCGAGCGACGCTTCCAATACTCCGTCCTCACGCATTTTCTGGGCGGTAATATAAATAGGTTCGTCGTGTAAGGGAGTTTTCCCTTTAACGAGGAATTCGCAGAACGATTTTAATCCCCCCTCGAAGAAAAACTCCGCGGATTTATCCGTCCGCTCATCCGTCAGGACGATCTTTAATCCTTTGTTGAGGAAGGCGAGCTCTTTGAATCGCTTGGATAGAACTTCGTGGCTAAAGTTCAGATCCGAGAAAATTTCCCCGTCAGGCTTGAAAGTTGTCATGGTCCCGCGGGTGTCTGTTTTACCGACTATTTTAAGGGGCGCATCGGGCGTACCGCGCCGATAGCTTTGCTTATGAACCTCTCCGCCGCTCCTGACTTCGACAATACACCACTCGGAAAGCGCGTTAACAACTGAGGCGCCGACACCGTGGAGACCGCCGGAAAAAGCAAAGGCCTTGTCGTCGAATTTTCCACCTGCATGGAGGATTGTCATAACAACTTGAACCGCAGAAACACCTTCTTTGGGATGAATGCTCACGGGAATTCCGCGACCGTTATCGCGAACGGTAACCGATCCATCCATATGAATGGTTACGTCAATCTTATCGCAGTGGCCTCCCATGGCTTCGTCTATGGAGTTGTCAACAATCTCATAAACCAGGTGATGCAATCCTTCGGTCGAAGTAGAACCAATATACATACCCGGTCTTTTTCGGACGGCTTCAAGCCCTTCCAAAACTTGAATGTTACTCGCAGTATAATTACTCATTCCTACTTGTGATTCTGACACTTGGGCGTTCCCTCGTTCCAAAGTTAAGTTGTCCATAAAGCAGCCTCATACAGATTTACGCTTCTCGAATTGGCACCAACACATGCAAGGAATGGCAGTTCTTGGGCTCGCTTTTCGGAATAATCACGATCGGGTCTATTTCGCCGTTCATTCCGACATTTACAACATCGCTCTGAACTGTGGAAAAGACATCGACCAAAAACTTCCCGTTAACAGAAATCGTTTTCTTCTCCCCGGAAAAATCCTGGAGAAAAATATCTTCTTTCCCCTCCGAACCTCCAGACGCCTTGGAAGCCAAGGTCAACAAATGTTCGGAGAAACAAAGCTGTACCGCGTTTGTCTTATCTGAGGCAAGAAGAACCCTTTTTGTCGCGTTTTGAAAGTTAGGACGCGAAAGCTCAACAGTCGCCGAATTGTTTTTAGGAAGCACCCCTTGATAATTGGGGTACTTGATCGAAGACAACCGAACAAAAATCGAATAATCGGGAACCGACGCCTGCAAAACTGTATTGTCAGGCGAAATAGAGATATTAAGAGTTTCAAATCCCTCGTTACACATCTTCTGCAATTCCAATAGAGCCCGTTTCGACAAACATATGCCTTGCGACAAAAAGGTGTTTGGCGTTTCTATTTGAGCTTCCGCATAGGATAACCTATAACCATCGGTTCCTACTAGTCTTAGTTTATTATCTGACAATTTATGCAAGTAACCGACGGACCCGTAGTTCCTCGCAGCTTCGTGCGCAATGCAAAAGTGGGTCTGGGAGATCATGTAGGACATGACGCTTGCAGGTACAACCGTTCCGTTTTCCGAGGCAACCCTGGGAACGGGTCGCCATTGTTTCCCTTCAATCAGAGGAATTTTTATCACGAATTCATCCTTGGCGCCTGCGGTGACCACCAAGTTAGGACCTGCTTTTTCCAATTTCACGAGACCGTCGGGAAGTTCCTTAATGACATCCAAGAAGAATCGCGCCGGCACAAATGCTTCGCCAGGCGTAATAATCTCGCACCGCACAACGTTGTGAATAATGAGAACTCTATCTGCGATGATTAAGTGAAGCTCATTACCATCAGCCTTTAAACTGAAATAGCCTAGGGTCTTCTCGAGAATCACTCCGTGAGATCGCATTGAGGACAAAGTCAGTTCTGATTTCTCCAATTTGATTTTCATAGGCCCTACTTAAATAAATTAAAAAGTTGTTTTAGATAAACATAGTAGTATTAGTAGTTGTTCTACGCCATCTCTGAATAACTTTGTTAAGTCGTTGATATTAAAATAAAAATAAGGTTTTTGTGATGTGTAGCGCATGGGGATAACTCGGTTATTATTTTTGGGATGTCTGTTTGAAAAAAAATGTCCCGAAATTTGTCCCACTCTATGTCCCCTACTTATCAAGACGGTAATCCCCCAGTTATCCACAACGTTTTAACAGATCTGGTCGATTTTTCGTTCGAGACTTTCCAAATTGGACTTCAATTCCAAGTCCTTTATCTTATCCTTTTCTATTTTTCTAACGGCATGCATCACGGTCGTATGGTCTTTGCCGCCGAATTTTATGCCGATCTCAGGAAACGATGCATTGGTCTTTGTTCGGGAAATGAACATGGCGATTTGTCGAGGCAGCGCATAAGCTCTTTGGCGCTTCTTGGATTTTAGGTCTGCTATCTTCACTTTAAAATGATCGGCGACCGCTTTCTGAATAACTTCGATAGTTAGTCTTTTGGGGGATTCACCAAGAATGTTTTGAAGCACTTCAGAAGCAAGGCCTGTGTCTATGGGGCGGCCTTGCAAGGTCGCAAACGCAGCGACGCGGCGCAGCGCCCCTTCGAGCACGCGGACGCTGCCTTTAGCTTGGTGTGCTATGTATTCCGCAACTTCGGGAAGCAAAGGTACGCCTTGTTTTTCTGCTTTGTTCATAAGGATGGCAACGCGATGCTCGACGTCCGGTGGCTGGATGTCGGCAATAAGACCCCATTGGAAACGGTTTCTAAGCCTGTCTTCAATATCGGGAATGTCTTGCGGGAAAACGTCGGACGTAACGACGATTTGTTTTTTCACTTCATAGAGTGAATTAAAGGTATGAAAGAACTCCTCTTGGGTTCTTTCCTTACCTGCAATGAATTGAATGTCGTCAACGAGAATGACGTCGGAATTCCTATACTTCTTTCTAAAGTCCCACATCTTATTGAAGCGAAGACAGTAGATCATCTCGTTCATAAAACGTTCACTGGAGATGTACGTGATGACGGCACTAGGATTAGACGTCAGGATATGATTGCCAACAGCATGGAGTAGGTGGGTCTTTCCAAGACCGGTGCTTCCGTAGAGGAAAAGAGGGTTGTAGGTTCTGCCGGGATTGTCGGCAACCGCCAAGCAAGAGGCATGCGCAAATTGGGTACTCGGACCGTTAACAAAGGTTCGAAATGAGTATTCCTTGTTAAGGTGCGAGTGAGGGCTTAAAGCTCTTGACACCGTTGGGGACGTAGGCCCCATGAGCTCGTTCGGCTCCGGTTGTTCGGGAGCTTCTAAAGACTCGGAGTCATCCTTTTCCAGACTGGATAATTCGGCAGCATGGGCCTTAGGCAAGGCCTTCTTGTCAATTTCGAACCGAATCAGAACATTCATGCCGAGAATAGTTTTGCACAGTTCAAATTTATCCAAAAACTGGTCGAGCAACGTTTGATAAAACATCATGTTCGGCAGGAGAATAACGATTTCATGGCCAGATACAGAAGACGCTGAAAGCGGCTCTATCCATTGCGCGAATTCGTCGGGTGAAATGAGTTCTGACATTTTTTCTTTGATCGAAAGCCAGGAATGCTCTAAACCAGGAATGTGGCTTGTTTTCTGCGGGCCGCCTTCGTGCGGAAAGAGAGTTTGCATCGTGCATCCTAGAGAGAGGTCAATTGAGTACAAAGTGTAAGGAAGATAAGTAACACATTGCTGACGATTGAGGCAAGGTCAAATGCGGGTTTTTGATCTTATAATTGCAAGTAAAAACAGTGCGTTAAATCGGTGGACCCGTGAATAGGAATTACAAAGCGTTAGCATATCTGATGGCCGCAAATTTTGAAGCGGTCGCTGTTTTTGTGTCAGCTTGGTACATCGGGGAATGGTTAACGGTGAAGTACCCTGAAGTTATTGACTGGTTTATAGTTACGTTCTCTGTGGCTATTGTGGTTGTTGTTCATTCATGGTACCGTCTTTTTGTTAGTATTAAAAAAGATTTTTATAAATCATAAAAAATAGAGAATTTGAGTATGGATCAAGGGTTTTCCTTCATCGTGGGATTTGCTCTCTTTGGTTTTAGTGCTGCGGTGTCTATCTATGTTGCCAGGTTCCTATTGGCTGGGGCGTCGGGTAGGGTTGGGTCCGTTAAAAAAGGGTCTTTTTTTGCTCTTTTTCTTCCGTTGAAGTTCGTCGCCATAGTTTTAGCTCTTTACTTTGCTCTCGTAGAGTGGGATATGAACCCGCTCGGTTTGGTCGTGGGGACATTCACAAGTGTTTGTCTTGTTGTGTTAGTGGGATGTGTCGCCCAAAAGCGACTAAAAAAAATTTGATTTAACCACAAAATTTTTGTTGGAAATCATTTTTGTATTGAGCTACAAAGGTCATCCTAAATAGGTGTAAGTGCTGCTATGAAAAAATTGCATTTTCTATTCGTTCTTTTATTGTCTTTCGGCATTCATTCGAACGCATGGGCTTCTGCCGGTGGTGTGAAGATCATTAGCTACTATGAAATCCTTTTGGGCTACCTAGGTGTTCACGAACACGAAATGCATGATTGGGTTCCTGCGATCGGAGGATTAGTCACCTTATTTTTGCTCACTTTGGTGGGTTTTCTCTATAAAAGCCGAGTTGAGAGGCTGGGAGAGAACGTTTGTCCGGACGGAAGGTTCTCAATAAGGACAATTGTGGAAACGCTTTTAGACTTTGTGAGCGACCTCGGTAAATCTCTTATCGGCGAGAAGCACTACCGCTCCTTCCTACCTCTGCTGTGTACCTTGTTTCTATTTATATTTGTAAGCAACCTTACCGGCCTTGTTCCTGGGTTTGTGCCTTCCACGGAGAGTATAAATACAAACCTAGCCATGGGAATCAGTGTGTTCCTGGTGTACAACTTTGCGGGGTTCAAAGAACACGGTAGCCACTATATTCAGCAGTTTCTCGGACCGGTCGTGTTTTTGATGCCTTTGATGCTTATCATCGAGCTCGTGGCGCACTTTGCGCGCCCCATTTCACTTAGCTTGCGTCTCTACGGCAACATTTTTGGTGATCACCTTGTTTTGTCGGTATTTACAGGGTTAACTTATCTTATTTTGCCATCGTTTTTACTGTTTTTTGGTTTGTTGGTGGCGAGTTTGCAGAGTTTTGTTTTTACTCTGCTTTCCGGAATTTATATATCGATGGCCATGTCTCATGACCATTAATAATGTGTTTAAAGCAGCATAGATACAAGTGAGGAGATGTATGCGAAAGACGATTCAACGTGTTTTGGCTGTTGCCGGCGGATTGCTGATGAGCTCTCTGGCGTTTGCAGCTGATGGAGAAGGTGGCAGTGGAGCAGGATTGGTGGCGATCGGCTCTGGTTTGGCAATGGGATTGGCCGCGTTAGGTGGTACTTTGGGACAAGCGAAAGCAGCTGGAGCAGCGCTCAGCGGTATCGCTCGCAACCCAACAGCTTCCGACAAAGTATTTATGCCGATGATTATCGCGCTCGCTTTGATTGAGTTCCAAGCGATTATGGGATTCATCATCGCGTTCTTGTGGTACGGAAAATAAATAATTTAAAATCTGAAGAGACGCCTAAGTTGTTGATACTAGGCGTCTTTTTTGCGTTTTGAAGAATGTTCCACGTGGAACATTGCAGATAAATGTTCCACGTGGAACATTTTTAGTTTATCACTATAGTACAAAATAATTTTTCACAGAGAGAATAATGGCGCGGATAATTGCTGTTTCGAATCAAAAAGGCGGAGTTGGAAAAACGACGACGGCCATTAATCTCGCTGCTTGTCTGGCTGCAGGCGAGAAGCGGGTGTTGCTTGTTGACATGGATCCTCAAGGTAATGCGACGAGCGGTCTAGGGATTTACACACATCATTTTGAGCAGAGTATGTACGACGTTTTGGTCAACGAAATGCCGTTGAGCGATGTTGTTGTGCGTACCGAATTGAAGTATTTGGATTTGGCGCCGGCTAGCCAGGACCTAATTGGGGCGGAAATCGAGTTGGTTTCTGCTTTTGGTCGCGAAAATCGTCTCAAAGAGGCTTTGGCGACTGTGGCTGATCACTATCAGTATGTGATTATCGATACTCCGCCGACCTTGGGTATTCTTACCGTCAACGCCTTTACGGCAAGTCACTCCGTTCTTATCCCTCTTCAATGCGAATATTATGCGATGGAAGGACTGTCTCAACTTCTAAAAACGACGTCCCTGATCAAAAAACGCCTGAATCCGGATCTTGAGAGGGAGGGAATACTCCTTACTATGTTCGACAGAAGAAATAATCTGAGTCACCAGGTCGAATCGGAGATTCGCGAGCACTTTAAGGACGAGGTCTTTCCAATGGTTATTCCGCGGAATGTTAAGTTGTCGGAATCGCCGTCGCACGGAAAGCCTATCATTTTGTACGATATCAATAGCGTCGGTGCTCAAGCCTACATGGCGGTGGCGCAAGATATTATTCGTCGTCAGGCGGGAACAGAGACTGTAGCAGCGCCAAAGAAGAAGAATTCGGGTCGGGAAATAGTCGTAGATTAACGTTGAGAATAGTTGAGAAGGGATTTTTGTGGCGAATATAAAAGAACGCGATGTTAAGGGAAAGAAGTCGGGACTAGGTAAGGGCTTGAATTCATTGCTAGGACTGTCTGATATAGGCGGAGCTGAAGCCTCTGCTGATGCCAAACCGCTCTCGGTGAGCGTTTTTGTCAATCCCTGGGAAATAGAACCCAATCCGCAGCAGCCGAGACGATTCTTTGATAACGACAAACTCACCGAGCTTGCGGAAAGCATAAAGATCGACGGCATTCTTCAGCCGCTACTTGTTTCGAAGCAAGCAGCAAACGGAAAATACACTCTGATCGCTGGCGAACGCCGATGGCGCGCGGCGAAGCTTGCAGGTCTCGAACAGGTGCCTGTTATTGTCAAAGACTCCACTTCCAACGATCTTCTTAGGTTGGCGCTGATTGAAAATATCCAAAGAGCGGACCTAAATATAGTTGAGGAAGCCGAGGCCTACGGTTCGCTTATCAATGATTATGGTTTGACTCAGGAAGAATGTGCCAAACGGGTAGGTAAGGAGCGATCGACAGTAACCAATACCCTCCGCATTCTTTCCCTGCCCAAGGAGGTCCATGATGATCTCGTGGAGGGGCGGCTGAGTATGGGTCACGCGCGAGCTCTTTTGGGGCTTGAGGAAAAGAAAATCATCCTTAGGGCTCGCGACATTATCGTAAAAAAGGACCTCAGCGTCCGTCAAACCGAGCAGCTTGTGAAGAGAATCAAGCAGGTTGGATTTGCCGCTACAAAGAAGGAAAAGACCGATTTCGATCCCGATATCGAATATCTTGCTGACAGCCTTAGGTCGAAGCTCAAAACGAAGATCAAATTCCACGGTAATTCGAGTCGCGGGCGGATCGAAATATCCTACTTTTCTCCCACGGAACTCGAACGTATCGTAGGTATCCTTTCGACCTAGTTTTTCTGGATAAAAAAAGACTTTCTTTAGCGAAATTGCTGTTGTCTAAGTTTCGCACTTACGCTATTTACAAAAGCCTAAAAAAATTATCTTGACGCTAGGTAACTCTATGTCAAATCTTAATCTTCTTCCTAATCCGGCGGTGCTGGCCTTCCAGTCCGCTGTCTTCTTGTCCAGTGTTGTGGTCGTAAAGAAGCTCTTTTTGACTCCATACCTTAAAATTCGGGACAGGAAATTCGCGGCGACCCAGGGTACGCAAGAAAGCGCGCTCCGTTACGTTTCAGAGAACGAAACAATGGCGGCCAACCTTGAGGGTAAGCTTGACTCTACTCGTACCGTTATACGCGACGAGACTCAAAAGATCTTAGATCAAGCCAAAAATCAGCGTGACATCCTTATCAAGAACGCGGAGCAGGTTGCGAAAAGTTATATCGACGAAACCGTAAAGAACCTAACGGCAGACTTTAACGCGGAAAAAGCGAAGATTCCCGAGCTCGTCAAAAGCATGGTTCCAGGTTTATATCAGCACTTACTCAGCTAACGTCTTTTTTTCATGAGGGATAGGTTTGGAAGAGTTTAATTGGTTAACGGGATTCGTTTTCCCCTACGTCAACTTCCTGATTTTTGCGTTCTTGGCCGTAAAGTTTTTCAGAAAGCCGGCTGCCGAGATCTTTAAAAACAAGAAGCACGAATACGAAAAAATCGTCAGGGACGCCGGCGAAGCAAAACGACTTGCGGAAGAAAGAAACAGCGCCCTTAAAGTTCGCTTGGAGAACCTTGATAAGGAAATCCAAGAAATGCGAACGCAGGCGATAGCAAGCGCCAAGGCCCAATCGGAAGAAATTATCGCTCGCGCAGCTCAGCTCGCCAAGAACATGGAAGAGGAGGCGAAGCGTCGTGCCGAAGCAGAGTTCTTGCGCGCAAAAAATCATCTGAAAAAAGACTTCGTGGAAGCTCTCAAGGCGACCATCGAAGAGAAGATGACGTCAGAACTGAATGCTGAAAAGCAAGAAAACCTTGTCCAGAATAAGGTTAAACAACTCTCAGCGTTTTCCCTGGAGGTCTAAATGGCAGAACAACTCGTAGCGCGCCGTTACTCAAAGGCGCTGTTTGCGCAATACAGTAATAATCTCAGTGAAGCGAATAAGATTCTCGAAAGTCTTGAGGCCCTTGCCGAGGTTTTTAAAGACCGAAAGGCTAGGAAGCTTCTCGTCTCTCCTATAACTTCACCCGAATTCAAGATCCAGGTGTTTGATCAGATCATCGATGCGCATTCCCTCAACCCGGGAGTAAAACAGCTTGTTCATTTGTTGTGTGAATCCGGGCGAATCGAAATCTTTCCCTTCGTTGTTTCTTCGTTCAAAGAGCTTTGCAACAGGGCTGCAAAAGTCATGGACGTTGAAGTGAGATCATCGATTGCGCTGAGTGAGGAAACCCTGGCAAACGTGGCTAAGGTTCTCGAACAAAAGACTGGCAACAAAGCTAAAATCGTGACCGTGATTGATAAGACTCTATTAGGGGGTTTTGTCTTGAAAATAGGTAATCGTATCATTGACTTAAGCCTTCGATCTAAGTTAGACGCTTGGACGAAGAGTGCTGCATATTAAGGAAGGACAGATATGGAAAAGATTCGTGCGGAAGAAGTCAGCAAGATCATTGGTGACAAACTAAAGAATTTTAACCAGCAAGTGAATCTCGAGGAAACAGGAACAGTGCTTTCCGTTGGTGACGGTATTGCTCGTATCTACGGTCTCGAAGGCGTCATGGCAAGTGAGCTGGTCGAATTTCAGGACGGCACCAAAGGCGTTGTTCTTAACCTTGAAGAAGACAACGTCGGCGTCGCTATTCTCGGTGAGACGTCTGGCGTAAAAGATGGGCAAACGGTTAAGCGAACCAAAGCGATCAACTCTGTTCCGGTAGGCGAAGGCCTTGTTGGTCGGGTTGTAAACCCTCTGGGTGAGCCTGTAGACGGAATGGGCCCTATAAAGGCCGCAGAGAACGCTATAGTCGAAGTTAAGGCTCCGGGTATCATCGCGCGTAAGTCGGTTCACGAACCGCTCCAAACGGGCCTTATAGCGTTGGATTCGATGGTTCCTATTGGAAGGGGACAACGAGAGTTGATTATCGGCGACCGCCAAACAGGAAAAACAGCTGTAGCGATCGACACCATAATCAACCAAAAGGGTAAAGACGTTATTTGCGTCTATGTAGGGATCGGTCAGAAGGCGTCTACAATCGCGCAAGTCGTTGACAAACTCCGCAGAGAAGGCGCGATGGAGTACACCATCGTCGTCACGGCTACGGCGACAGACCCGGCGCCGTTGTTGTTCTTGGCTCCATACTCCGGCTGCCGAATGGCAGAGTACTTTATGAACAAAGGCAAGCACGTCGTTATTTTTTACGACGACCTTTCGAAACAAGCCGCTGCGTACCGAGAATTATCACTTCTTCTCAGAAGACCGCCAGGTCGAGAAGCTTATCCTGGTGACGTATTCTATCTTCACAGTCGATTGCTGGAGAGAGCTTGTAAGTTGAGCGATAAACTGGGTAACGGTTCTATCACTGCGTTCCCAATTATCGAAACTCAAGCGGGCGACATTTCTGCTTACATTCCAACCAACGTCATTTCTATTACCGACGGTCAGATCTTCCTTGAATTCGACTTGTTCCACAGCGGTGTTCGTCCGGCGATCAACGCGGGCTTGTCCGTATCGAGGGTAGGTGGTTCTGCGCAGGTACCGGCCATGAAAGCGGTTGCGGGTAAACTTAGACTTGAACTTGCACAGTACCGAGAGCTCGCAGCGTTTGCCCAGTTCGGGTCCGATCTTGATCAAGCAACGCAAAAAGCGCTTAACCGCGGTGCACGACTCATCGAGCTTCTCAAGCAAGACCAATATGTTCCAATGCCTGTCGGTCTCCAAGTAGCCCTCATCTACGCAGGTACAAGAGGCTATCTCGACAAATACGAAACCGGGAAAATCAAAGACTGGAAAAAGAACTTCGCTTCCCACATCCAGAAGAGTTACCGCTCGTTGTTGGACAAGATTGAAAAACGCGCGAAACTCGACGAAGTTGAAAATGAAATCAAGCAAGCAATTGAAAGTTTCGAAAAAGGTTTCAAATAACGTATGGCAAGTCAAAAGGATATTAAGCAGCGAATCAATAGCGTAAAGAGCACGCAGAAGATCACCAAAGCTATGAAGCTTGTGTCTGCCGCTAAATTCGCGAAAGCGAGCCACGCTGTGCAATCTGCGCGGCCTTTTTCAGAATCTTTGCGCCAGATGGTCGGTCGGTTGCAGGCAATGGCCGCAAGCAAGAACATCACTTCGCCGCTTATTGAGGTGAGATCGGAAAAGAAAACGCTGATTGTTATTGTTGCGACAGATCGTGGCTTGTGCGGAGGCCTTAACACCAACACTTTCAAGAAAGCTACGTCTTTTGTGCAGCAAAAAGCTTCAGAAGGCGTTGAGCCACAGCTTTATCTTCTTGGAAGAAGAGCTTTGAGCTTTTCGAAAAAGCTGAAATTTAAGGCCATTGGTAATCGAGAGAAGGCTCTTGATAAGCCGACCTACGAAACCGCCCGGTCGATTGCGAAGAATTTAATAGATGCTTTTTTGAAGGGTGAATGCGACAGCGTCTATGTTGTGTTTCCACGTTTCAGATCTGCTCTTGTTCAGAGTCCGGAAGCAATCATGTTGTTGCCAATTATGGATGACACAAAGAATGCGTCATCGGCTTTTCCAATTGTCGAGCCGGCTTTGAAGGACATGCTGGATAACGCGCTGTCGAAGCAGATTGAAACCATGATGTATCAAATCCTCTTGGAAGGGGCAGCTTCCGAACATGGCGCGAGGATGACGGCTATGGACTCTGCGACAAGCAACGCTGGCGATGTTATCAGGAAGTTGACCATCCAGTACAACCGTGCGAGACAAGCAGCAATTACTAAAGAATTGATCGAAATTATTAGCGGTGCTGAGGCACTCTAATTTTAAGGAGGAATAATGTTAAATACTGGTAAAGTTATTCAGGTAATGGGACCTGTCGTGGACGTCGAATTCGGTGAAGGCATGTTACCGCCTATATACAATGCTCTCAAGCTCACCAATCCACTGATAAACGATCAACAAGACAACCTCGTGCTCGAAGTTGCGAAGCACCTTGGTGAAAACGTCGTTCGCGCTATCGCGATGGATTCGACGGAAGGTCTTGTTCGAGGAGCGTCTGTAAAAGATATGGGTGAGCAGATCACCGTTCCCGTCGGAAAAGACGTGCTGGGAAGGATCATTAACGTGACGGGCGATCCTGTTGATGAAGCGGGACCGATCACGGCGAAGAAGCGCTATCCTATTCACAGATCTGCGCCTGAATTCACCAGCCTCACAACGCAAGCTGAGATTCTTGAAACAGGAATCAAGGTTGTTGATCTTATTGCTCCATACCTCAAAGGCGGAAAGATCGGCTTGTTCGGCGGCGCCGGCGTAGGCAAAACCGTTTGTATCATGGAGTTAATCAATAACATCGCGACCCAACACGGCGGATACTCTGTATTCGGCGGTGTAGGGGAGCGTACCCGCGAAGGTAATGACCTTTATTACGAAATGAAAGGTTCCGGCGTTCTTAACAAAACGGCGTTGGTCTACGGCCAAATGAACGAGCCGCCCGGTGCGCGAGCGCGCGTTGCCTTGAGCGCTCTTTCCGTAGCGGAGTATTTCCGTGACGAAGAAAACCAGGACGTTCTTTTGTTTATCGACAACATTTTCCGATTTACTCAAGCAGGTTCAGAGGTGTCCGCGCTACTAGGCCGTATCCCTTCTGCGGTAGGTTATCAACCGACTCTGGCAACGGAGATGGGCGAGCTTCAAGAGCGAATTACGACCACTAAGAACGGTTCGATTACATCCGTCCAGGCGGTCTACGTTCCTGCGGACGACTATACCGACCCCGCACCTGCCACGACCTTTGCTCACTTGGACGCGTCGACGGTATTGTCGCGACAGATCGCCGAACTTGGCATTTTCCCGGCAGTGGATCCGCTCGGAAGCAACTCAAGAATTCTCGATCCTCAAGTTGTAGGAGAGGAGCACTACCAAGTTGCGCGTAGAGTTCAAGCTATCCTACAAAGATACAAAGAGCTTTTGGACATTATTGCGATTCTTGGCATGGACGAACTTTCGGAAGACGACAAGTTGATCGTGGGACGAGCACGTAAATTGCAGCGTTTCATGAGCCAGCCGTTCTTTGTTGCACAAGAATTTACGGGTATGCCTGGAAAATACGTAAAACGCGAAGAAACGATCCGCGGCTTTAAGGAAATCTGTGACGGTGTTCACGACAGCCTTCCTGAGCAGGCGTTCCTTTATGTCGGAACTATTGATGAGGTCGTCGCCAAAGCGAAGACGTTGGTATAACTATGCAAGTAGACATACTCAATCCAGCAAAAAAAGTTGTTCAAACGAAGGCGATCAGTCTAGAAGTGCCAGGGAAACTTGGTTATATGACGATTTTGCCCAAACACGCCGAGCTCATTTCCGAGCTCGACGTGGGTTCTATGCGGCTGACAACCGATAACGGTAAAGAGCTAGATTTTTTTGTGTCGGGCGGTTACGTCGTCGTCGCCAACGATGACATCAAGGTCTTGGCGGACGTTATTGAGCCTATTAAAGATATAGATGTTGAACGGGCAAAAAAAGCGAAAGAACGTGCTCTTGCAAGGCTCGAAAAAGCTCACAAGGAACCTGTCGACCATTTTCGTGCTCTCAGATCGCTCAAGAGAGCGGAACTGCGCATTGCTTTGTTCAAGATGATCAAGATGTGATTTAGCGAGATCCTTCGCTGCGCTCAGGATGACGCAGTTCTCGCTGTGCGAAGGATCTAACGACCAAAAAATGACTCAAATCCACGTATATTGGGACCTCTACGGCAAGAATTATCCTTCGGGCGTGGTCCAATGTGCAAAAAACCTCGCTATTTCTCTCGAAAACCTCGGAATTCACCCTAAAATACCTCTTTTCGACCGATATGAGCCGATTTCACCTCTAAATCCTATTTGGATACGCTCATTTGGGCCTGCGAGCCCATTTTTAGGTCAAAAGGCGATTTGGCCCTGCATTGTGAGCAGAAAGCTGCGCCATTTGCCGCAGGGAGTATTCCACGGGCTGAGCAACATGAACGTTCCTTTAGATCGGGCTTTCCACAAGAGGTTTGCGTCTGTGCTGACGGTGCACGACGTCATTCCTTTGTTAGCGCCGGAGAGCGTTTCGCTTCCGTTTAGGCTTCAAACTAGGCTGCTCTTTCCTCGTGCGTTGCAGGCTGTTGAAAAGATTGTTTGCGTAAGTGAGTGGACAAAGAGAACTTTGCTTCATATTTTTCCATTTATTAAAGAAAAAGTTGTGGTTATTCCAAACGGCTTTCCAGCTTTGCAAGCGATTTCAGAGTCGGAGAGGGCCGCAAGGCTTGAGACCAAGCAACTGCTGTCTGTATCGCGATTCGAGAAGTACAAGAGGTTTGACTTACTCGTCTCGATGCTGAGAGCTGCGCCGTCGGATTGGTGTTTGACGGTCGTAACTGACCAAAGAGGGGAAGCGTTCTTTTTTTCAGAAGCCGGTGATCTGCTGGCCAATAGAAGACTCGTTGTGAAGAAACAACTCGCACGCGAACAACTCGACGCGGAATACAGGTCCGCTTCCATCTACGTCCATCCGAGTCTCTATGAAGGATTTTGTCTTCCTGCAAGTGAGGCGCTGGCGTTTGGCCTGCCTGTCGTTTACACGAAAGGTAACGCGCTCGATGAATTTATGAACGATGCATTTTCGGTCGGCGTTGAAGCGCATCAGAGCGTGACCAAGTGGTTGGAAGCAACTGAAAACGCCTGGTCAAAAAACAAGAAACCTCAGATAGCTCAACAACTTCAAGCCTTTTTCGAAACAGTTCCTACATGGGAAAAAAGTGCTAAAAAATTGCTCACCCTCTATCAGAATTTGATAAAATAAAAGAAAACAAAGAGGCAAATATGAGCAAGCAGCCGGTTTTTCCTTCTCGGAAAGCCGCCGATCAGGACGCGAAAAACGCGGTTCTTGTCACCGGCGGGTCTGGATTTGTTGGTCGAAATCTCGTTCGAAAGCTTGTTTCTGCTAACGAAACTATCGTTTCTATGTACCACCACAAGTTGCCGGAGCCGATGGCAAACGTGTACCCGTTTTGCTCGGACATGAGCAACAGTCAGCTGTTAGCAACGCCTTTGCGCGGAGTAGAGTGCGTCGTTGCCCTAGCGTGGGAAAAGAACATCCTAAGCACGACGGATCAAATAAATGCCGCGCAGGACAGACAAACCAAGAACATTCTCAACTTCAAGAACCTGATCGCCGCCATGGAAGCTGCCGGAACAACCCGCATCGTATTTCTTAGCGCTATAGGGGCGAGTCGAACCTCTCCTAATCTCTTTCTTCGCGAAAAATATCACGTAGAACATCTCATCTTAAATTCATCCATTCCTCAAAAAATCATCATCAGATCGTCCGTCGTATATTCTGACGAACAGAACAAGTTCCTCAAGGCCATAACGAACGTCATGAAGTTCCCGGGCCTATACCCGGTTCCCATGGTGGAGCAGGCGCTGGCGCCTATTCACGTGGCGGATTTGGTCGAAACCATTGCGAGGCTAGCCCGCCTAGACCTGGAGCAACCGAATGTGATTCTCGAGGTTGTCGGAAAAGAGACATTCCGGGTAGAAGAGCTTTTTAAAATCGTTTGCGACAAGTATAGCAAGGGGAACAAGTTTCAAATCAGGGGCAGAATGGGCAACACGTTGCTGCCGTTGTTTGAAAGGCCGAATAAGCACCAGCCCGCAGAGCCACGTTTGAAGGATTTTCTTTCCGTAGGAAGTTTCTTAAATACCGACGTCGTTAAGAACAATCCGGTTATGAAGCACATACCGGAGAGAACCTTCAGTTTTAAAGATACTGTGACGGGCGTAAAGCCTGTTTTAAATGAGGAAATAACGCTTTAGGTGCACTGACCCTTTGAGCGTTTCCCAAACTCAGCTTTCCCCGATCTTTTAATTGAACGCGGAAGCGTGGAATAAAGGAAACGCAGAAGGAATTGTCCGACCGGTTGGAGCGTACGAAGGATCTCACCGAGGCCGAGAATATGACAAAGGGCCCCTTTCGAGGCCCTCACGTCATTGCAAATCGTGTTCAGTAACTTACTTCAGCGATAGATCTTTCAAACCATTCCGTAGGAAAGTTGGAATTTCGAGGTCTTCGTCGCTTGCCTGCTCAGTTTTTTGAGACTTCACGCGCTCAGCGAGTTCAAGGGCTTCGTCCATGACCTGATTTTGATCTGTTGCGGAGGCACCAGCGAGAAGCGGCTCGTCTTCAAATGCCAGAGGTTCCTCCTTTGAATTTGAAGCCTCAATGAGGGATTCCAAAGGAAGCGTTTCACCCGTCGGTTCAATATTAAAAAAGTCATCGTCGTCGAACCCGAATTGTGCGGAGGTTTCCTGAGCTTCGCGAGCGAGCGAAGCGCCCTCGATTTTGACGGCGCTGGCGTCAATCTCAGTCTGAGACATCAGATCGTCGACAAAGGCTCCAACCTCGTTCTGTTCCGGCTCAAGCGTTGGGATCGGGCTTTGTTGCACAACGGGTTGTGCAGCCACGATAGGCTTTGGTTCTGGGGCCGTGGGTTTTTGGATATTGAGAAGAGGTTCGAATTTCTCCTGTTCTACTACCGGCTTTTCGGGTACCGGAACGACTGGTCGAAAAGGCTCTTTTTCAATCGGTCTAGTAAGACCGTCGGTGGTGAGCGTTGACATCGTAACCGGCTTTGGCGGATTCACTTTTCTTTGTGCCTCGGCCATTTTCAGTTCTTCTGCTTTGGAAGCGATGGGATCCGGTCGCGCTTCTTCCTTTGCGGTAGTAGGGGACACCGATCTTTTTGGAATATAGATGTTGTTGGAGCTTCGACGAAAGCCAAAGGGTTCGTTGAGAACAGAAGGTTTTATGTCCGGGCTTTCTTCGAACGGGAATCCCGTGGCGATTACGGTTACTCGAATTTGAGCGCCCATGCTCTCGTCAATAACGGCGCCAAAGATGATATTCGCGTCTTCGTGGGCGGCCTCTTGCACTATGGAGCAAGCTTCGTTGACCTCCATAAGGCTGATATCTTCACCGGCAGTGATATTGATAAGGATGCCGGTAGCACCTTCGATGTCGATGTCTTCGAGTAACGGCGAAGAAATTGCTTGTCGAGCCGCTTCGACTGCGCGGTTGGGACCCTCGGCAATGCCAATTCCCATCAATGCTCGGCCCATGCTAGCCATGACTGTCTTAACGTCGGCAAAATCGACGTTTATGGTACCCGGGATATTGATGATGTCAGAAATGCCCCTGACCGCATTGACGAGGACATTGTCCGCCATTTTGAACGCATTAATCATACTGAGCGACGGATCGGCAACTTGCATCAGTCGCTGGTTGGGAATTGTGATCAGAGTATCTACTTGCTCTTGTAACCGCGTGATGCCGATTTCGGCATGACGCCTTCTTCGCTTGCCTTCGAACGAAAACGGAATTGTGACGACACCAACAGCCAACGCTCCTAGATCGCGGGCAATCTGGGCAATAATTGCCGCACCGCCGGTTCCCGTTCCGCCGCCCATTCCTGCGGTGATAAACACCATATTGGAGCCTTCAAGAGCCGCTTGAATAGCATGTCGATCTTCGAGCGCAGCATCTCTTCCAATGTCAGGATCAGCACCAGCGCCTAAGCCGCGGGTAAGCTCCTTGCCGACCTGAATTTTTGTCGGAGCCAAAGAGAATTGAAGGGCTTGAACGTCGGTATTAGCCGCAATGAATTCTACGCCTTCAATACCCGTTCGTATCATCGTATTTATAGCGTTGCCGCCACCGCCGCCGATACCGATTACCTTAATGTTCGCACCGGGGGGAATAATATCTTCGGGATTGAAACTCATACATCCTCCTGAGATAGCAAAGCGCTAGTTTAAAATTTTATTGAGTGCTTAAGATAAAATTATAGGAGGTTGTAGTAGAAAGTGTCAATAAAAGGAAAATCAGGAAATTTATTTTTTATATCAGGAAAGTTCGCGCAGCCAAGTAAAAAATCTCTGGAGCGGAGTGAGACTAGAATGACCGGTCGAGGTTTGTATATTTTCTTCGATGAAGAACTTTATGAGACCAAGCGAGGCTGAGTGACTAAGATCTCCGAAAATATGATCGACGGGAATTTTTTGTTCTTTGAACCATTCCTCCTGAACTCTCTTAACAAGAACCGGGACGTTATATATTTGGTTCAAGAAAGCGGAAAGGCCCTTGATGTGGCTGGCGCCGCCGGTAAGCACAATTCCTGAGCCTAGCTTTCCTTTGTAGGTTCGCAGGTGCTTACTGATCAGTTCGGCAAGTTCGTAAACCCTTCTCGCGAGCACGTTAAAAACTTGGTCGCTCGTAATGACCTTCTCTTTTCCGTAAATATCGCAAACCTTGACGGGGCTCGATTTTGTCAAAAGACCAAAATGATGCTTGAGTTGACAGGCGTTCGCCTCCGTCAAATTGAAGGCAATGGCGAGATCGTTGTTCATGATGCCGCCGCCAAGATTTATCGAGAAGAGTTCGGAAGGACTTCCGTCTTGATAAATGATCCCTTCCGTCGTCCCCGCTCCAATATTAAGAGCGACAACGCCGTTTTCTTTTTGTTCTTCGACCAAGGTTGCGGCTGCGGAGACATAGCTCTGGGAATAAATCCGGGAAACTTCGAGGCCCCCTTGGTTGCATAAGGCAACTATGTCGCGCAGGGAACTCTTATCCGCATCGATAACGAAAAACTTTCCCTTCAAAACTTTTCCATGAAAACCCACCGGATTTTCTACGTCTCCTTTGTCCCCGACGGAGTAGAGCAATGGCAAAAAATGCAAAACTTCACGACCTTTTTCCTGGACTTGAAGCTTGCACGTTGACCCAAGGAGATGTGTCGACTCTTGTGTAACTTGGCCTTTCGGCAATTCGATTTGACAGGAAACCGTTCGGGACGCGAGATGTCCCCCGGCGACACTGACGACCACTTTGTCAACGTCAACGTTGTGAGACTTCTCCGTTTTCATCATGAGGTCATAGAGGGATTTTTTGGCTATATTTAGGTCGCTAATCATTCCTCTTTTCATGCCCTGGGCAGGTACCGTTTCTACAAATAGGTCGTAATATTGGTTCTTCTTGTTGTAAACGAGACACGACAAGCTAAACTTTGATGTCCCAAGGTCTAATGCGAAAACGTTTCTGTTCATTTTTTTCACTACTGTTATAAATTTGTTTGGCCAATAAAAGCTTTGTCGTCGTAATCAAGTTCTATTCTGGTTGCAACATTGGGGCTCGCGTTTTCTGTTTTCAAAAGCTGAGTCAGGCGTGTGAGCTTTTTCTCAAAAGGAGCTCTGCCCACTATGGCACTGACGAGATCGCCGTTAACGTAAATTTCAAAACCCCGTTGCGAAATATTTTTTATTTTGCTGACTTCGAAAGAATGGCGTGCCGAGTCTGCAAGCAATTGAATCGCTTCCTTTATTGCGACTTTTGTTTCGGCGTTTACCGCCATGGTATGGTCTTCTTGCCACGTCGGTTTGTCGTCCGGCAAAAAACCGATGAGCATGGGTAACTTTAAACCGTCTCCTCTGGCTTCCCCGAAAATTTCCGAGTCGCGATCAACGAGGTAGAGGTGTTTCCCTTCGATCGCGGCTACTGGTGATCGCTTTTCGACCGTGATGACAACTTTGTTGTAGTCGGACCTAATGATGTTGACCGATCTCAATAGAAAGAAGCTCTGGAGGTCTGATGCGAGTCGCTCGAAGACCCTATCTCTTCGCCCATTTTCGTTCAGATACTTCGAGGCTCTTTTCGCTATTAAATCCGTATCGGAAGACGCCTCTGTGTTGGCATTGCGCACTGCGACCTGCCAGTTTACGGGTTGTTGAGCGACCACGGAAATGGCGTTTGAATAGAGGAAATAAGCAAATCCCGTCGCAACGATCGCCAAACCAAGTGGTTTAGCCACTCTTCGCGCTATGCCTTTAAAGGCCTTTCGTTTCGGTTTCTGTTTGCTAAGAACCGAGTTTTTGCTTTTTTTAGTTTTTTTCATCAAAAAATTCGCACAATCGCTTTTGGATCGGTTCGAGATTTCCCGCTCCAAGTGTTAAGCAAATAGTTGGTTTTTGAGCACTCACTTGATTTAGGATATCAAGAATATTGTGTTCTGTGACCCCTTTTGCTGCGATTTGCGACTTTTTTTCGATTTCCTTCGCGATGAATTCGCTCGTGAACATGGCAACCGGTTTTTCGCCGGCGCTATAGATGGGAGCTACCAGCACGCAATCGGCAGTTGAAAAAGAACTGACTAGCTCTTCGAACATGGTTTGAAGACGCGAATATCGGTGTGGCTCAAAAATAGCGATAATATGTGAGGAGGGAAACCACTCTCTCAGCGACGACAAACATGCGGAAATCTTTCCGGGATTATGGGCATAATCGTCAAAGACTTTAACGTTCTTCGTATCCAAAAGGAGAGACATTCGCCTTTCAACTCCCGGAAATGAACTGAGAGCATTTGCGGCGGATTCCAGGTCGATTTCCAGAGCTTTTGCGACGGAAAGAGCACACAATCCGTTCAGGATGTTGTGCCGACCAATGAGTGGAATCGTACATTGAACCTTAGTTTTGTCCACCATTGCACTAAACTTGGTGGATCGGCCATGTGGTTCATAGCCGAGACATCGAACTTCCGCCCCAATTCGGAATCCGTAGGTTATTTTTTCATGGGTCAGAGTCTCGGCGAGTTCCTGAGATATTTTTTGGTCCCAATAAAGGACCGAAACGCCTTCGGGTTTGATATTGTTCAGGTAGCGTTTGAAAACGTTCGCCAGTTCATCGAGACTTCGGAATCGATCAAGATGGTCTTTGTCGATATTGGTCAATATTGCTAGATTAGGATGGTACTTCTCGATGGTTCCGTCTGATTCGTCGACTTCCGCGACGAACAGATTGTTGGCTCCGCCCAAAATAGACGATTTTGTGTCCCAAAACGCGCCGCCAATGACAGCGCTCGGTTGATTGCCCGTCTTGTTCAACATGTGCGCAATGAGAGCGGATGTTGTCGTTTTCCCGTGTGTCCCGCCAATAGCGATACTGAACTCGCTGTTGTCCATGAAATAGTTGAGCAAGTCCGATCTATGAACGACCTGAAGACCGCGTTGCTTAGCCGCAATGAGGTCAGGATGATCGGGTGGTATAGCCGTTGAAACGACAACGGTGCAATGATCGTCCAAACGAGATTCGTTTTGATGATTTATTTTGGCCCCAAGAGACGTGAGCAGGGACAACTTCGGGGACAGCACGAGGTCGCTGCCGCTGACTCTATATTTCTTATGAAGGGACATCTCGGCTAAGGAAGACATCCCCGAACCACCGATGCCCACGAAGTGCAGGTGGTTATTAGCTATTTTCATAAGGCATCACGCTGAAGTTTGTTTACCCAATCTGATTAACAGGCCCGATATTACTAAAAATACAAGGAGAGAACTAGCGCCGCTGCTGACAAATGGCAAGGGAATACCTTTCGTTGGTAAAAGGCCCATTGTAACGCCAATGTTTATTGCGGCTTGCATTGATATGGTGAGGGTAAGGCCGAGTGCCAAATATGCTTTGTGTTTTGCTATTTGAATTTTGGCAATTTTGAAACCTAAAAATGTGAGATACCCAAAACAAAAAATCACAAGCATAACGCCGATCAAGCCCAGCTCTTCTCCGACAACGGACAAAATAAAATCGGTGTGGGCTTCAGGTAGAAAATAGAGTTTTTGTCGCGATTCGCCGAGTCCTAACCCGAAGACTCCGCCGTTTTGAAATCCAAGATAGCTCTGAATTATTTGAAATCCGCCTTCCTGGACGGTACCCCAAGGGTCCATAAAACTTGTCAACCGTTTCAGCCTATAAGGGGCGTTCATGACGGCTACTATAAAGCCCGAGAGACCAAGCAGGAGTCCTCCAAATATGTATTTCTTGTCGAGGCCGGCTGAGAACAGCATCAAGAATGTTACGACGAAAAGCAGAAATGACGAGCCAAAGTCGGGCTGGCAAATAAGCAACGCCGTCAGGATCCCAAGAACGAGTAGGTTGGGGAAGATTCCCGTCCAGAACCTGTTGATGTCGGCGCTTGGACGTGTGAGATTCTTGCTCAAGAACAAGACAAGCGCCAATTTGGCCAGTTCCGTAGGCTGGAACTTGAGGAAACCCAGTTTGACCCATCGAGCGGCGCCGTTAGCGTCGGCACCCATTTGCGGGTGCAGGGTTAACGCGAGCAGTATCGCAGAGAAAGCGAGCAGCGGAATTGTCGCCAGTTCGACCAGCCTAAACGGAATAAAGAAAATCAAACCGATGCATGCAAACCCGAAAGCCGCCACAATGGCCTGCTTTTTAAAGAAATAAAAGGAATCGGAAAACTTCTGATAAGCGGGTATCGCCGAGGAACTGTAAATCATGATGAGCCCAATGCACGTCAGTACCGTTACAATCAACAATACAGATCCACTGAGCGAACTCTGATTTTTTTCAGTTTTAGACATAAGAGAACTAAACTTTAAATCGTTTGGAGGCTTTTACTTTTTCTTGGAAAAATTGCCCTCGATCCTCAAAATTTTTGAATTCGTCAAAGCTTGCGCACCCTGGAGAAAACAAAATAACGGACGAGGTGAATTTGTCCAAGTTGCCTTCTAGGTCCATGATAGCATGTTCGAGACGGGCATGGTTATAGACAGGCAGACTATTTGCAAGTTCGTTCCTGATTTTTTCGTTGGATCGGCCAAAGCTGAAGACAGCCTCTATTTTTGATTTGTGTTTGAGCAAAGGTTCAAAAGATTCGCCCTTGTCGATTCCTCCTAAAAGAAGAATGCACCGATCGAAGTTCTCCACAGCGCCCATGACGGATTCGAGATTTGTAGATTTGCTATCGTCGATAACTTGCTTGTTCGACAAGAATCCTACGGGTGCCATTCTATGGGGCGGTTTCACAAAATCCGAAACTGTTTTCAGGATTTGGTCATAGGGTAAGCCGGTGAGCGACCTCACCGCCAAAGCGGCCATGGCGTAATTCATCTGATCAAACGAAAAAGGAAATTTATCCGTGGGAACGCGAAAGGACTGTTTACTGGAGCTCCCGGTTGCGACGCCTTTTGTTATGGTGAAATAATCACAAAACTCGTCGAGGTGGGTTCCTCTGTACGTATCGTTCTGAAAACCGACGACAGCAAGGCGCGGAATCGCTTCGAAATCGGCACCGCGTTGCAGTCCGAAGCGATAGAAGCTTTCCGACATAATTCCTAAACCCCCGGGCTTCAGGAGTCGAAAGGCTTTCCACTTCGTGTCGAAATAGCCTTCCATAGAACCGTGGCGACTCATGTGATCAAATGAAAAGCTTGTTGCGATGGCGCAATCAAGTTGAGTGCTCGCCATAGTTTCCAACTGATAAGAACTTAATTCGAGGGACAGATAACCCTTGAGTTTGCCGGTTGCCCGGAGAGCGGTCGGAGCCGCCCCAACATTGCCGCAACTTGTCGAAGGAATTCCGTTCTTGTTGAGGATGTCAGCCAAGAGGAGACAGGTCGTCGTCTTCCCGTTGGTGCCGGTGACAGCTACGATTTTGTTTGCGTAGTCGCTTACGGCAAGATCAATGTCGGAGACGATCGGAACGCCCAGCCGCATCGCTTCTTGAAGTAAATCATGGGAATGCGGGACGCCAGGGCTGGGCACGACAAATTGAAACTCTCGAATCTCGTTCTTTCCGATTTTTCTGAGAGGTATATCGAGCGAAGGAACGACTTGAGCCGGTTTATTGTCATCGTGGATGGTAACCCGCTGCTTTTGGCTTTTTAGAAATTCAGCAGCCCCAAGGCCGGATATTCCGCCGCCTATGATCAGCCAGGATTGATTACTTTTTAAAGTCATTTAGCGAATCTTAAGACTCATGAGACCAATGATCGCCAATACCACAGATATGATCCAGAAGCGAACGATAACGCGCGGCTCGGGCCAGCCTTTTAATTCGAAATGATGATGAATAGGGGCCATGCGAAAAACTCGCTTCCCTGTTAGCTTAAAGGACGCAACTTGGGTGATAACCGAAAGCGCTTCGACCACAAAAATACCGCCCACAATGGCCAGTACGATCTCGTGCTTTATGAACACGGCAATCGCCCCGAGGGCGGCGCCAAGCGGTAGGGACCCAACATCGCCCATGAAAACTTGGGCCGGATAAGTGTTGTACCAAAGAAAACCAAGACCAGACCCGATGAGGCATGCAGAAAAGATGGCAAGTTCGCCGGCTCCTGCGATGTGGGGATAGTTGAGATATTCGGCGATCTGAGCATGACCGACGACATAGCTGAGAATCGCGAAGCAAGCGGCTGTTATCATGACAGGACCAATGGCAAGTCCGTCGAGCCCGTCCGTAAGGTTAACGGCATTGCTGGATCCTACAATGACGAGCATGGAGAAGGGAATGTACGCCCATCCTAAATCAACGCTCAATCCTTTGAAAAACGGAAAGAGTAGGGTGCCGGTTCTATCCATGTAGCAGTAGTGAAGGGCCGCAACCACGCCAGCAATAGCAAATTGCCCCATAAGCTTTTTTCTGCCGGCCAAACCCTTCGTGTTTTTCTTGCTTACTTTGAGATAGTCGTCTGTGAACCCAATAAGGCCAAACCCAAGGGTAACAATAAAAACATACCAAAGCAGGGGATTGGTAAGGTCCATCCACAGCAGCGCCGGCAGAAGGGTTCCCAAAAGGATGAGACCTCCTCCCATTGTAGGAGTACCTTTTTTAGAGAAATGCGAGTTGGGACCGTCGTCGCGAACGACTTGACCGATTTGCATCGCTTTAAGTTTTCGAATAAACCACGGCGACCACAGCAGACTGATAAATAAAGCCGTCAGGAGCGCGGCCATGGCGCGGAAGGTAATATATTTTACAACGTTAAAGACGCTGGCTACGTCAGAGACTTGTTGGAGCAAATGATAAAGCAATGAGAATTCCTAGTTTGAAAAAGCGCTTAGCAAATGCTCCACGATTTTTTCTAAGCCAACAGAATGTGAAGCTTTCACGTAAAAGACATTTCCTAGTTCTTTGATATTACCAAAATCCTTAAGGAATTGCTCTATGTTATCAAAATGAAAGTGACGTGAGGGTGATAGGCCAGATTGCCGAGCGCCGGCGCCGATGCTTTTGCTGTCGTTGCCTACTGTGATTAAGTGGCAATGTCGAATCTGCCCGGCGACTTCGCCGATTTTATGGTGGGACCGCTCTGAGTCGCGACCAAGTTCGAGCATATCTCCGAGTATGAGGACTTTTTTCTCGGACTCAAACTGTTGGCTCACGCTCTTGAGTCCAGCTGCCATACTCTGCGGGTTTGCATTGTAAGCATCGTCGATAACGATTTTATCATTCAACCGGTGGATCTTGTATCGCCCCTTGAGACCGTTAAACTTGGCAACGCTAGCCACCACGCGTTCCGGGTTTATTCCCATAGCGATACAGATTGCGAATACCGCCGCGATGTTCTTTGCGAGAAATTCATGATGGTACTCGGTATGAACCTGATAGGTCTTCCCTTTATAAGAAATCTTTATGAGAGTTGCCGCATTATCAGCGACTTTGACGTCGACATTGGTGCCGTAGCCGAACTTTATTACCTTGTTGTCTCTCGATGGGGAGACCCGTAATCTGTCGTCGTCGCCATTAACGACCAAGGTCGCTCCTTCGAACACATGAATGAAGATTTCCAGCTTCGCCGCGATGAGATTCTCAAGCGAACCAAACTCACCAAGATGAGCATCGCCAACGTTGAGCAAACAGGCTACCGTTGGTTGCACGATTTTTCCAAGGTGCGTCAGGTCACCTTTGTGCCGAGCTCCCATTTCAATGATGGCGTACTTATGAGATGCATTAATCTTGAGGAGTGTAAGCGGCACGCCTATTTCATTGTTATAACTTGCTGGCGTAAACAAAGTTGGTCCTGCGTCTTCGCAGACAAGACGCGTCAATTCCTTGGCGGTGGTCTTACCCGAGGAGCCCGTGATCCCGACTATCTGCAAGTGGCCGAACCGGGCGCGCCAGCCCGCCGCAATCTGGCAAAGAAGAAGATAAGAATCGTTTACTTCGACTCCGTATTGCAACGATGACGCGCTTATGAGATTTTTGTGTTTTGATTCATAGAAAAAACCGGCAGCGCCCCTGGCCATGGCGGCATCGACGAATGTATTGCCGTTAAACGTCTGACCTGACAGAGGCAGGAACCACTGTCCTTTTTCTATGGCTCGGCTGTCCGTTGAAATCTGATTCGGATGCGGGCAAGTCGGTGTTTTGGGCGCAGAAACGAGGTTGTCCTTCGCCCAGAGTTGGTAGTCTGACCACGTAATCATGAGTTAAAAGGCCTTTTTTTCATTCGATCGGCTAGATTCGGTCGCGACGTTCTTGTCTGCTTCGACGATATCTTCCTTGACGTTTAGGTAGTGAAGAGATTTTTCAGCTATTTCCGCAAATACCGGAGCTGCCCATTTACCGCCATAATAGGGTTTTTGATTGGGTTCATCAATAAAAACGTAAATGACGAGGTGCGGGTCCTTCGCCGGTGCGAAGCCGATGAAGCTAGCGATACGCAGGTGATCCGAGTATCTCTTAGTTTTCGGATCCACTTTTTCCGACGTACCGGTTTTGCCTGCCGAACTGTAGTTTGGCATTCTTGCAAGAGATGCTGTTCCCGATGCAACAACCTCAGCCAGGATATGGCGCAATTTCTTGGAAATGTCAGGAGTCATAACGTTCCTAACAATTTTGGGAGACTGAGAGTAAAGGACTGTGTTGTCTGGAGACTGGATTCGGTCTACAAGAATGGGCTTTAACAAGTTCCCGCCGTTGGCGATTGCGCCGTAGGCTTGTACCATTTCGATGCCTGTGGTGACGAATCCTTGCCCGATCGCAATATTGCCGAATCTCGATTTTTCTTTTTTCCAATCGTCGGGAGACGATATGCGGCCTGAAGTTTGCCTGGTGAAATCGACTAAGTTCTCTTCTGAGGTGAGGCCAAAAGCGAGATATGAGCTGTAGACTCCCTTCGGTCCGATTGTTTTTGCTATTTTGTATGCGCCGATGTTGCTTGATTCCACGATAATTTCCGCCGGGGTCAACATTCCGCTCTTATGAGTGTCTCTGAGGCGGAACCCAGGTTCGACAAGCACGCCGTTTTCGCAATCGATAGTTCGATTGAGGAAGTTTGGATTATTCGCCAGGGCTTTGGCTAGGACGAGTGGTTTTACGATCGATCCAGGTTCGTACAAGTCCTGAAAAGCCTTGTTCCAAGTCCTCTCAATGCTGATGCTGTCGGCGTTGGGATCAAAGGACGGATAGCTTGAAACGGCTAACAGCTTTCCTGTGTAAGGATCGGAAACAATAGCGAAGCCAGACTTTGCTTGCGCGTTCTTGACGCCTTTTTGAAGCGCCGCCTCGGCTATTTCCTGCACGGCCCGGTCGATAGTCAGATAAACGTTGTTCCCTGATTTTTCAGGTTTTGCCAAAGTCGACTGAAGATAGAGCGAATGTCCCTTTGCATCCTTCGAACTCGTGATTTCGATCTCGTCACCTTTGAGATAAGAATCGAGGTCGTGCTCCAAACCAAACAGACCGTTGTTGTCGATGCCCGCTTTGCCTATGACATTCGCACCAATTCCAGACGGATAGTATCTGCTTGCTTCGGAGATGTGTTCAATGCCCTGTATCTTGAGTGCCAAAACTTTATCAGAAACCTCCTTAGGCGTCTTTCTTATGAGCCAAGCAAAATAGCGGTCCTTGCGCGCAATGGCTCGGATTTTGGGTGTGGATATCCCGATCGCTTTGGAAAGGAGTCGAGTCTCTTCCGGAGTCGGGTCGAAAGTCTTTGGATTTACAAAGAAAGAGATTTTCTTGACGCTCAAGGCTAGTGGCTGAGAACGCCGATCGAAGATATTACCTCGATAAGGTGAAAGTTTGATTTGACGGTGGTATTGCCTGTCCGCCAAATTTTGGAGCAGGTTCTTGGAGTAGGGATATATATGAAGTTGGGCCGCGCGTGCTGCAAGAACACCATAAATAACAGCGAGACCAGAAAGTACTAGGAACTTTCTAGTCCGAGGAATGATTGATTCCGTTATGGGGGACTTGGCGAATAACGAAGCCCGCTGGGGGATCGTTCTAAGTTTTTTAAAGAGAATCTTTAGCAGCAAGAAAGGCTCCTAATCCTGGATCCCTCTGATTCGTACCCGCGAGCATTTGCAAATGGTCCTTGTCAGATATTTTAGCAAGTTCCATCTGTAAACGACCACGTTTTTCCAGTAGTAGCGATTCTTTATCTTTGAGCGATCCCAATTCGTACCCGATGAGGGTCGTTTCGATGCGCAGATACGAACGAGCGAAGGAAGTTGTAACTACCGTTAGAAGTAAGGAGAATGCTAGGATTTTCGAGTTGCCCAAAATAGTTCTAAAAACGCCCATCGCTATGACTCCTTCAAATTTTCTCGAGCACTCTGAGTTTTGCGCTGCGAGACTTTGGGTTGAATTTAATCTCTTTATCCGAAGGTTTGATCGGAAATGGTTTGATGATTTTTGCTTTGATTGCGGCTGTTAGATCCGACCCTCGTAACGGTATGCTCCTATGCGGAGTTGGAGGTTCGGCTAAGCCTTTAAAAAATTGCTTCACTATTCTGTCTTCGAGCGAATGAAAAGTTATCAGTGCTAACCTTCCCTTGGGAGCGAGAGCTTCAAAGCTGTCGCGAAGAACCGTTTCCAATTCGCCAAGCTCGTCGTTGACGGCAATGCGAAGAGCTTGGAATACTTTTGTTGCGGGATGAATCTTTGATTTTTTAAAAGACACTTTTTCCACGATCTTAGCCAATTGCGTCGTAGTTTCTATCTTTTGCTTGGATCGCTCATCGACAATCGCTCGTGCGATCTGTCGGGAAAAACGTTCTTCCCCGTATCTCCAAAAAATATCGCTCAACTCTCTATCGGTAGAGTTATTTACCAGGTCAGCTGCCGTGGTCCCGCCTGAAGTGTCCATACGCATGTCGAGCGGACCTTCATGTTGGAATGAAAATCCGCGAAAGTCGGTGGCTAGTTGAAGGGTTGAAACACCGAGGTCCGCGTAAATAGCGTCCACTTCGCCGGTCAGGTTTCGTGTTTTGCAAACCTCTGCCAAATGTGAAAACGCGGTGTTAACGATCTGCAATCGACCCGACGCGATTTCACCCGACAACTTTTGTTTAACAGTGGCTATGGCCATACTATCCCTATCGAGCCCAATAACTTTGCCGTTCGAGACAACCTTGAGGACTTCCCCAATATGTCCGCCCAAGCCAGTAGTGCAATCAATTACAACAGAATCAGGTCGAAGATTAAGACTCGCAATTAACTCATCTTTAAGAACCGGAACATGCTCTACGCTCATATATTCACAAAACCGTTTTAGATATTAATTCCAAGATCCGCCATCGCTTGCGTTATCGTATTGAAACTATCCGCTAGGCAAGCAAATTCTTGGTGCCAAACCTCTGCCGACCAAATTTCAAACTTCTTCAATTGCCCCGCCAGAATGCAATCTCGTTTGATCTTTGCGTATTCCCTAAGATTAGGGGGAAGCAGGATTCGACCAGCTTTGTCTATCTGGCACTCATTAGCGCCAGAGACGAAATACCTTTGGAACGCCACGACCTTGGGGTTGAATTGAGGTAAGGAGGAAATCTTGTCTTCGAGCGTCTGCCATTCCAGAAGCGGGTAAGCTAAAAGACATTGTCCAAAATTAGTAACCACGATTGTGTCGTTGTCTGATTCCTTCACCTCATTGCGAAACCGCGCAGGAATCGCAATGCGACCCTTCTCGTCGAGACTGTGTTCAAATCGACCACGAAACATTGATATTGCTCTTAAGGTTTTTTGGGGGCTACGAGATGAGAAAATTCATGACACTTTATTCCACTTTGCCCCACCTGATATAAGCGTAAACTGATTTTTCGCGTAAATCAAATATGGCAAGGGAGAATTTTTTGCCGATTCTCTGCGGTAAGCGCTAATTTTAGTAAAACTTGGAGGTAAGATTGCTGGGTTGAGCGGAGGTTCGATCGTTGGCCAAGAGTGAAATAGCCGAGGCCATGCCAATAAAGGCAAGGCCGAGAGAAAACGACGTATGGCAAAGGAAGGTTAGAACAACAATAGTAGGAAGTATTAATGCAATCCCTAGGTTGTTGTTGATAATCTTAATGGAAACGCCAAGCCATACAAATAACGTTAGAGAAAGTATGGTGAAGGCACCTTTTGTCGAAAGGGCGAAGTCGAAGTTTCCTTCGAGCCAGCGTCCAAAAGCCGGTAGTCTGAACATAGTTACAGTGATGGCGCCGACAGCGAGCAGGCAAACCACGAGTTCGAGAATTCTACCCAGCTGGCTTGATATTCCCGCAGCGCGCGAGGCGCGTTTTTTCCATGGAGAAAAATCGTTTAGGGCAACCACCGAAGCGGATGCAAAAAATAGCGCCGCAACCGTCTGCAACTCTTGACTGGACTGAGCGGTCATCCCAACCGATTTTCCTGTCAAATAGAGAAGCGCGAGTAACGCCGACAGACTCCCTATTTTTGTCAAAAAGGAAGCGGTTAAAATACAAAGGAGTAAGAGTTCTGGCTTCGAAAAACCGGTCGGTAGTGGCAATAATTCTAGAATGAAAGAGTTGGCGGTAACATTACCAAGAACCACCACTGCAAAGAAGAGCGTTGCAACGGCTGGCAACCATGCGGTCCAGAACTTGAAACCCAAGAAAAGGCTCTGGCCAATGAACGGAATTCGCTTAGCAACAATAACTAAGGCCGCTGCCAGTATTGATATAGACCCCATAGTCCAGAGCAACGAGTGCATGATTCTCCTCCGCGTTACGGAGACGTGTTGCAGATTCCATGCCGAAGGGGATTTTACCGTAAATAGCTATATTTAAAGGGAATGTTTTTCCTATAAAGTTCAACGTGTGTATAAGCACTGAACATATACAGGTGTCTAGTCACTTTTTAACTGGCCGTTACCACGCCTGTTTTCGCTCACGTTTGTATAGGCGCCTTTGAAGGTCTTGGCAGGCGCCTTACAGGCAAACTATGCCTCTTGAGACCCGCGAAAAATAAGACTGTAATAAACTCAAGGCTTCGTGTTTTTGTCCGAAGCTGATTTTGAGGTTTATCTTTTTAATTTCTATTTTTGGAGGTGTTTGCATGAAGCAAAACGGTTCTATCAATCATTTAACCTATGGAGGAACGACATGAGATTGAAGCTAAAAGCATTGTTTTTTGGCATAGCTCTCACCGGTTTTTTTGCCGTTCTTTCCGCTTGTTCCAGTTCGCAGGAACAACAAGAGGAACTTATCCAAGCAGAAGGCGAGGAAGTTCCGGCGGAAAACGCTGAAAACGCTGATGCAGCCGAAGGACAAGAGGCTGCGGCCGAAAACGGCCAAGGGAACTATGCAGCTGAAGAAGGTTATGAAAACAACTACGGTAACGAAGGCAGCGAAGAAGAAGCCACAGCAGCTGAGAACGGCGAAGGCGAACAAGCGGCTGAAGGCGAAGAAGTGGCCGAAGGCGAAGAAGTTGCATCGGACGACGCTGTCGAACAACAAGGTGATCTCCAAGAAATTATTGAGGAGATGAATTCAAACGGTGCAGCAGCTGACACAGCGGTTTCGGAAGAAGGCACGGACGCGGATGCAGTCCTTGCTAGCAACGAAGCAGCGGCTCCAGCTCCAAGCGGCACAGAAAACATTGCGGTTCCCGGCGACGCTGCAGCTCCAGCCCCAATGGCTAGCGCTCCAGCAATGGCGTCCGGACAAGGTCTTCCTGAAATGAACTCGAAGATGTCTTATGTAGTCCAAAGAGGAGACAGCTTGGCTGGTATCGCTCGCAAGGTCTACGGCGACATGTCGAAGTGGAAAGAGATTGCGGAAATGACAGGCCTCGAAAACCCAAAACTTATTTACCCAGGTGACGTCGTTTATTATCGCCTAACAGATTCATCGATGGCTTTTGCATCTTCATATGAAGGCGCGGCAAGAGCTGAAGTAACAGTACAACAAGGTGACACGCTCTCTACAATCGCCGGCCGAGTTCTTGGTGACTCAGCAAGCTGGAAGATAATTTGGAGAGAAAACGACAACATCGACAACCCAGACCAACTCGTAGTTGGATCAACAGTGTACTATATTGCCTCAGGATCATCTGCTTCCGTACAAGGTGCTAAAGTGATCAAGGTGGCAAAAGAGATGACCGTAAAGGGTGCAAAAGCGGCACCGAAAACGGCAGATGCCCAATCTAGCAAAGACCTCGGGACAAAATCCTTCGGACTATTGTCTCTGAATGCGTCAAGCTACTTTGGTTGCCACGTTTAATGAATTTGAACTTTCGATATTGAGATATTTTGTTTGAGGAAGAAAGCCGGAAAGAAAATGAAAAGAAATTTTCAAAATAGAAAGACACAAAGACGACGTCAAAGGCCAACGACGATGGTTGTTGTTTCATTCTAATTTGAAACTGTTTTTTGCTTTCTTTAAGCCTTCCCAAGACAAAAACGACTATACAAATAGGTGGTCGCCTCGTCTCAGGACCGTTTGCCTAAAATGAAAAAAATGCCATTTGATCCGATGATTCTACCTGTCTTTTGAGACTAGTCACATGTATAAGCGCTGGCTATACAGGGTGTTCACCCCACAAACTCCGTCACTTAATCAGGAAATTTTTATTACGACGTCGTCGAGGCATATGCTGTTTGACGCAACGCGAGATTTTCGACCCTCGGCGCTTGAAAAACTGATGCACCGAGATGGGCTTGCCGGACCCTTACCTTCAATTTCCGAATATAGGGCAACCTCGGGGCCGATAGTCAAAGAGGAGTCGAGTTCCAATTCAAGAGGAACAATGGAAGGTCCAACTACTCCGCTCTCTTCGCGAGCAATCCACTTAAGCTTTGATCCTTGAATCCGCCAAATTTCCGAGATGCCGAACGCGCTATCGATTTTGGAAAAATCCTTTAGATACTCCATAGTACTTTGGAAGTAGTTTCGCAAATCCCCCAAATCCAGCCATGTTCCTTGATGGTGGAAGTAATTTATCCGAGCCCCTTTTTGCAGCAACTCTTTGTAGGTGTCGATGATGTGGGGTGATCCGCTTCCCGGGATGTTTTTGAGGAATTCGGGCGAAAGAAGATGGATTCCCGAAAAAGTCCATTTGCTGAGTTTTGGATTTGGGTCGCCAAAGGCCACCACTCGATCGTCTTTGCAGGTGACAGGAGTCGTTCCAGGCTGGTGGGGAATGAGGACCATCGTTGCGACCGCGTTTTGCGCCGATTCGTGCGATCGGATGACGTCGTCGATACTCACGTCGCAGACGACGTCACTATTGAAAACAAGAAGGTGGGACGTTTTCGTCCATCCTCGTATGGGATTAACGAAACCTCCCGTGCCAAGGATCTCATTTTCATGAGATAGCATGATTTCCGAAGGAAACAGTCTCTGCTTACTAAAATGATGTCTAATTTGGTCGCCGAGATAGTGACTGTTTGCTCCCAGTCCGCTTATTCGTTTGGAACGACTCATTTGCCGGATCGCGAAATCGACGAGCTTTACTCCGAGGAAAGGAACGAGAGGTTTTGGTATCGTGTTGGTAATCGGTTTGAGTCGAGTGCCGAAACCTGCAGCGAGAATGAAGCCTTTTACGTCTGTCATTTCTTAATAAATGCTTTTTGAATTTTAGAAATCAGTTTCGTCGAAATAAATTCCCATCTCTTGTCGGCAACCAATTCCGCGCTGACGGTTTCCAGGGCAGGTCGCACGTACTTGAGATAATCGCCTTTTAGTTTGACATTGGATAAATACCCAAAGCTGCCAATGGCCTTTAGTTGGCGTTGCAGCAGACACGCCTTCCAGTGAGCATCGATTTCCTCTGCTACATCCGGTCCAGCGTTCTTGGCAATAGAGGCGCGCCCCAGTTCGAACAACTCGAGTCTGAAGTTTTTCGGAAAAGGAACATAGGAATCAAAACACAAAGAGAGTAGGTCATAGCTCGCTGAGCCAATCCGCGCGTCTTGAAAATCCAAGATAGCGACTTGCTCGTCTTTGATCATGATATTGCGCGAATGGAAATCCCGATGAATGAACCACTTGGAGAATTTTGCCAAATATTGGGATAAGGCTAAGGATTCTTCTAAAAAGACGTCATATTCCTTCTTTGAAATTGTTCCACTGAGCTCCAATTCCAAGAAGTTTTGTTTGAAAAATTTCATTTCCCAGAAGTATTTTTCTTGGTCAAAAGCTCTCTTTTCCCAAGGAGAATTTCCCGATTTTGAAATGGCGAGAAAATTAGAAATTACTGAAAAACATTGCTCATAGAATTTGGTGATGCTTGCCCAATCCGCATGTTGGTATTTTTCCATAACAAGGGACTCCAACATCACGTTGCCGTAGTCCTCGATTATTAATGCAGAATATTCGGGAAGAACCTTTACCGTCTTAGGGACTCTGACGCCGCAGTCATTGAGTAACGTCGCGATAGTCACCCAATCGTACTGATTGTTACGGAGTTGCGTGGCATCGGTTTCAGAAAGCTGCATCAAAACGTAGCTTGGTTGACCTTTTGAGAAGATGCGGTAATAGCATCGATCTGAACCGTCGCCGGCAAGCCAGTCAATAGTGATATTTTCAAATCCGAGCGCCGCCTGAACTGCGGCGGGCGGAGGAGGAGGTAGAGCTTTGGAGCTACCTTGTTTGATTTCAGGGGTCTTCAATACTGCTTGGGCCTCCATGTCAACCTTTCTATACCCTAGTAAAAGTGAAACTTGGGCCTGAATTGATGCACACGCCCTTTTGCTGCGAACTAAATAACTCGCCGTCAATGGTGTAATAGGGTGGCGTGTCGCAAAGCAGCTCTAATCGCTTTGCATGAAAATTCACTTTACTTTCGAAGGTACCTATCTTCTTTTGTAACATAATAGGTGCCAGATACCATAGAAGTTTTTCTGGCGGGCACTTAATTATGCTTCCGCTAAAGCCCCCTGCTCCTGGAATGCTGGGCCCCCAAAACGGCAAATTGAAAGGGAGCTTTGGAAGCGTCGTAACGAGCGCGCCCATTGATTCGATCGGAGGAAATGCAACACCGTCGACTTCATACGAAAGGGACGAGCGTTTGAACACCTCGAACAGCAAATCTTGTTTGAGTAAGGCAGCCGAGAAAAGTCGCGCTCCAAGCTTAGTGAGTTGTTTGTATCTTTCATCTTTATTCCTGTAGAACATTTCGAGGACGGACGTTATGAATCCGTCGCCATAAACGAAACCCAAATTACCGTCGATTTCAATCGTGGATACCGCGGTTTTTCTCCGAAAACTGTCGGCGAGAAGCGATGAAAGTATCGAGGAAATTGGCCTCGCCTTGATCCTTAGGTTGCAACACAAGACGTTGATGGTGCCGTCCGCAAGCGGGACAATATGAGGGAACTTCGCTGGAGACGTTACTTTTGCCAGAGATGAGAGCGTTCGAGATATGGTCCCGTCGCCGCCGCTGATAAGCAGGTAATCGAACCTATTTCCCCCGATTTCTCTAGTGGTTTCATTGAGTTGTTCGAGGCTTTGCGTGGCGCAAAAAAGCGCTTTGCCCTGGGCGTCATCTGCCATTTTTTGCAAGCGGACAGGGTTTAGTCTGTTTGATTTCGCATGGGGATTTGCTATGATGGCAATCTTTACCATTTTTCGAATTGGTCCATTGGTTTCAGATAGTTATGAGTAAGAACCTGCCTTCAACGAGAAGTGCCTCGAAAGCGTTAGCCACTTTAACGCCTTTGCAACGCTATTTGCAAGAAATTGCTAAGTACCCGCTTCTTTCTCCAGAAGAAGAATATGCGGCGGCAAAAGATCATTTCGACAAAGGTGATGTGGCCGCAGCGCACAGACTTGTCACGTCGAACTTGAGACTCGTTGTAAAAATAGCCAACGACTTTCGACAGGCTCAGGCCACCTTGTTGGATCTTATCCAAGAAGGCAACTATGGTCTCATGCAAGCTGTTAAGAAATTTAATCCGTACAAAGGAGTGAAGCTGTCAAGTTACGCGGCTTGGTGGATTAAGGCGTATATCCTCAAGTACATAATGGACAACCGCAGCCAGGTAAAGATCGGTACGACGGCGGCACAAAGAAAACTTTTTTATAACCTCAAGAAGGCGACGGAAAAACTCCTAGAAGAATATGAACAAATCGATGTGAAGATGTTAGCCGACACTCTCGACGTCAAAGAGAAAGACGTCGTCGAAATGCAGATGCGCCTTGCCGCCAACGACCTGTCCTTGGACGCGCCCATCAACCCGGACGGGGATCCGAACTCTCCGACGCAGCAGTCGATCATCGCGGCACCTCAGGTTTCCGTAGAGGAGGAGTTGGCACGTTCACAGATTCGGGAGATTTTCGGCGCGCATTTGGCGGATTTTGAAAAGTCGCTACAAGGCCGGGATCTATTCGTATTCAGGGAACGTATGCTGAACGAACAGCCGATGACGCTGCAGGAAATAGGCGAAAAATTCGGAATCACACGCGAAAGAGCCCGTCAAATCGAGGCTAGGATTTTCAAAAAATTGAAGGATTTTGTTGAAAAACGCGGCCAACTTATCGAATTGACACATTGAGCGAAGCAATATGTCCGTTATAAATTGACGCATTGAGCGAAGCAATGTGCCCGTCATGTTGAGCGAAGCGAAACATCTCAAATCGCGGAGATCCTTCGCTTCGCTCAGGATGACGGGCGGTGGCTCAGGATGACGGCTCAGGATGACGAACTATCGCTCACGACGGCGTTGTCATGTCCCAGACGAGGAACCAAATCCTGCCTTTAGTCTGCTCTTCAAGTCACCCAGTCTTTGTAGATTAGTTTGCTTGACGAGTTGAGGGTCAGCGGGCGCTTGTTCGTGTTCTATATGCCATTTGATGGTTTCTTTGGGCAGCTCTTCCAAGAAACGACTTGGTTTTTTCATGATGTTGCGCAAATAAGAGCTTCGCGTGTTTGCATGGCTAATGTGGAGGAATTCTTTTGCTCGAGTAATCGCAACATAGAACAGCCTTCGTTCTTCCTCAATCTCGCGATCTGTGCTCAGGGAGTTCTTGTGAGGCAAGACCTCTTCCTCCAGACCGCACAAGAAGACGTTTTTGAATTCCAATCCTTTGGCCGAATGAATGGTCATGAGAGACACGAATGATCCGGCGTCCTTTTCCTTGTCGCCGCCTCCGTCAAAGTCGGTCGTCAGCTTGTCGAGTAGATCGTAAACGTTCACCTTTTGTTTCGAGGACTTGATTTCGTTGTAACAGTCCCCGATCCATTTGGGCAGACCGCGAAGAATCTCGATCTTTCGCTGCTTGGCTTCGTGACTTATTTTCATGTCCTTATAGGCCATAACGAGCTTGAATCGGGAAATGATGTCCTCGCCCAGAGCGACGAGATCTTCGGCTGCCACAATGTGGCGTTTTTCCATTTCGCGGATGGCTTCGCAGAAGGAGTCCACTTCGCGTTTTGTATGGGAGGACAGATCGCAGAGGTTGTGCTCGAAAATTTCGAAAAGACTGAGCTTCTTGGACGTTGCCGCGGCCACCGCTTTTTCCAAGGTCTTGATGCCGACGCCTCTATTCGGAAAGTTAATGGTGCGCAACAAAGCCAGTCGATTCTCGGGATCGAGACACACCTTTAAATACGCCAAGAAATCGCGAACTTCCTTTCTTTCAAAGAGACTGGAACCGCCGAAGACCTTGTACTGGATTTGAGCTTCCCGCAGAGCCAATTCAAGGGCCTTGGCTTGCGGATTGGTGCGATAGAGTATGGCAATGTCGCGCGGCGATTGGCCTTTGCCAAACAAGGCCAAGCATTTTTTTGCCACGTGTCTCGCCTCGTCAACGTCCGAATGGTGCGACGACAAAGTAATCGATGTTTCGGAACTGAACGAGCTCCAAAGAGTTTTCGACTTTCTTGTTGTGTTGTTCTTAATAATTTTGCCCGCGGCTTTCAGAATGATGTCGGAAGATCTATAGTTTTGCTCGAGCTTAATGATTTTAAATTCGGGGAATGATTTTTCGAAATCATCGAAAATGTTTCCCACGACACCTCGAAAGCTATAGATGGACTGGTCATCGTCTCCCACGACGCAAATGTTGTTCTGAGCGTTCACTGTCTGCTTTATTGTTTCCAGCTGCGCAAGGTTAGTGTCTTGAAATTCGTCAATCAAAAGATATCGAATCTGTTCGTGTATTTTTTGTCTGACATCAGGTTGAGATTTTAGGAGGACGTAGAACTTCAGTATGCAATCGTCGAAGTCAATAGCCTGGTTGATTTTTAGCCGTGTTTCGTACTGCTGATAAAGGTCTTGGAAAATATTGGGCGGCAACTTTGCAACCGCAGCGGCGGCAGGGTTTTGCAGCAAATCCTCCGGAGTGACGAGCTTGTTTTTTACCTGGCTAATCCAGCCCAAGACATCGTACGCGTTGATGACGTTGTAGGAAGACAAGTCTTCGATCGATTTGCGAACAAAGTCGATACCGTCGCTGGGTGTCATAACGGAAAAATTTGCGGGCAGGCCGAGGCGCTCGTGATACAGCCTGAGCTTTTTGAGGCAGAAGCTGTGAAAAGTTGAGATTTGCAGTCGCTTAGCTGTGGCGCTTCCACATAAGTGGCCAACGCGTTCTTTCATTTCTTTGGCGGCTTTATTCGTAAACGTAAGCGCGACAATGGATTCGGGTGAAATACCTTTTTCCAATAGGTAACCGATGCGAAAAGTGATGACGCGCGTCTTGCCGGTTCCCGCGCCCGCTAGGACGATAAGCGGTCCGTCTGAAGAAGTAACGGCTTGCTTTTGCTCATTATTTAGAGTCTTTAGGTCGAGCATGGTCTCTGCTAACATGGTTGGAAGATATTGAGACACGATTTATAACTAAATGCGGATTATTAATCACTATGATTCCAACGGACATCTCAAATGCCAGCCTCGCTACTTACATTGTCACCGCTTCTTACGCGTTATGTCTTTTTGCCGAGTGGCGACATCATCGGAGAAACTTTTGGATTCTCGACGGTATAGGCGCTCGGGAAGTACAGCCGAGCTACACTAAACTCTATTATGCTTTAGCTGCGGTTGTCCTGCCGCTTTGCTTTTTTGAAACTTTGCTTCTCGGTAAGACCTTTGACATAGCGGCGGCCAAGTCATTAGGACTGCTCGCGTTGCCGTTAGGACTGGGGTGTAAATGGTACGCTATTAAAAGTTTAGGGGCAGCATGGTGCATGAAAGAAATGCGGGTTGAGGCGAGAGTCACTCCCTTGAGTCCGGAGCGCATTCGAGTGTTAAGGATATTGGAGCATATTGGGAGATTTGTCGAAAACCTTGGTTTGGTGGCGTTTATTGATGCCTGGATCATAAATTTTCCTTTTATTTGTCTCACATATTGGGTAAGTATGCGGATTGTCAGACAAGAGAGCGACTTTACCGACGAGCGGTTCGCCGAGCAAGAATAGGAGTCCCAATTATGTGGAGCAAATTATTGGCTTTTGATGTTGCGTTGGCCCAAGACGCCGCGAAAGCTGCACAGCCGTCCATTTTCGAGATGTTACTTATGCCTTTGGGTTTTATCTTGATCATGTACTTTCTGATCATCCGGCCCCAGCAAAAAAAGCATAAGGAACACCAGTCCCTTCTCACCCAACTGAAAATTGGGGATGAAATTGTAACCAGTGGTGGAATTATCGGAAGAATCAAATCCGTGGCCGACGCTTTTGTCACTGTTGAAGTCGCTAACAATATGGCGATAAAAGTTCTAAAAGGACACATTAATTCTCTCGCAAAAGAGGCCGCGAAACCGGCCAAGTAGATTTGTCGAGACCTTAATGGCGCTATAAATATTGCTTCGTTTAGAGTAGTATAGACGCGGAATGACAAAACTAAGGGGCTTTATGGAAAATCTCAGGTGGATTGTCGCTGTCCTGTTTTTGGTTCCTTCTTTGGGTTACGGTGAGACCGACTTAACCAAGGTTCCCGACGAGTACGAATCTATTGGCGGTCACGCTCTAGGTCTCGGCAACGCAGGTATGGCCGCTCTAGGAGGCCCCTCCGCGGTGAGAGCAAATCCTGCGATGATCGCTCTTGAAAAAAATTACACTCTGTCTGCCGGATATCACTGGCCCTCGGCTGGTCGAGAATTCTATCAAGCTGGAATTGTGGATTCGGTTACCTCGGATATCGCGGCGGGGGTCAGCTACGTAGGATACGAGGACGATTTCGTTAATTTAGAACGTGAAGATCAAATCGGCGATTCCAGGGTGGACCGAAGAGCCTCCGTTGCCCTCGCAAAAATTCTCAATAAACTTTCCTTTGGTTTGAGCGCACACTTTATTTCCGGTTACGAATATCACTCGGACGAACGCGAAAAACTTGAGAAGAAATCGGGAGCAACGGCAGGTATCGGAGTGGCCGGTTTGTTAACACAAACGCTTCGAGTTGGTGCGTCCGTCGAAAATTTGGGCAACAGGAAGGTGAAAGAATTTGCGCCGCAGATTGTCCGGGCGGGCGTTGCCTTTATGACCTTTGGTGGGAACTTGACTCTCCATTTGGATTATCGCCAACGAGAAAACCTTACTGGTGAGCCGCTTGTTGATGAAAGAAGTAACGACGAGCCTACCGTAACGTCGGAGCCGATTACCGGTCCTGAACGTATGATGTTCGCGTCGACTTCCCTCAAAGTGTACGATCTCATCAGAATCTTAGGATCGTACGGTTGGTCGGTCTCGGGCTCAGATCGAACGAGTGCCGGATACGGCATCGGACTTGTCCATGAAGTGTTTTCGATTTCTTACAATATTTTTCAACCGTATCTAAAGTCATCGAAAACGCATAATGCTGTGAATGTAAATGTTGTATTAGCAATGTAGCCGTCGAAATAAAAATGAGTTTGCACCACAATACCCTTACCAACGGTCTCGAAACCGTCATCAAAGAAAACCACTTCTCGAAAATGGTTGCGGTCCAAGTATGGGTTGCAACAGGTTCGATAAATGAACTTCCTGAAGAAAGAGGGATGGCTCATCTTATCGAACATATGCTGTTCAAAGGGACCAAAAAGAGGAAGGTGGGTCAGATCTCGCAAGAGGTGGAGGCGTGGGGCGGTGACATGAATGCCTACACGACTTTTGACAGGACCGTTTACTATCTTACGGTTTCTTCGCAATACGCTGTTTCGGGCATCGAGCTTCTCGCCGATGTTGTCTTTAACAGCGTTTTTGATGCTGAAGAGCTAGAAAAAGAGAAGGAAGTTGTTGTCGAAGAAATAAAAAGAAGTTTGGACAACCCTTCGTCTCTCATGGGACGTAGGATGTTCGAGCGGATGTATCAGCGGTCTGAGGTTGGAAGGCCCATCATCGGCAGCGTTGAGTCCGTTCGTTCCTTTACACGGGACGACGTTCTTAATTTCTACAAGAAGTGGTACCAACCCAATAATATGAAGCTCGTCGTTGTTGGTGACATCAACGGGTTGGAAGTCCAGAAAACCGTGGCGGATATTTTCGGCGCAAACATTGAAAAGTGTTTGCTCGAAGAGCCAAGGGTAGAGATTTCCCACGTCAAAGGTCTTGAAGCTCACATCATAAAAGGAGACTTTTCCCAGCCTCGCATCGAGATTGGATTTCACGGACCGCAATTGGAAGACTATCACTCGCTCATGCTTGATTTAGCGGCATTTACTTTGGGTGTTGGCGACGGCAGCAGGTTTAATACGGTCATTTGTGAGACGAAAAATCTAGCCGGGTCCGTTTCCGCTTCACTCTATAGTCCGAAGTTCGAAGGCCTCTTCGAGGTTTCCGCTTTGACTGACGAGGAAAATTTTCTTGAAACCATAGAAGAGCTTGTTGCCCAAACATTCCTCATACGTAACGTCAGTCCTGTAACCGAACAAGAACTCGACCGCGCGCGAGCCACCTTGGAAGTGGAGAAGGTTCTTCGCGACGAAGTCGTTTCCGGTCAGGCGAGGTACTTTGGGTTTAGTTTGACGACAAAGTACAAAACTCTTTACGACAAGGTCTATGAAACCTACATTCGAAACGCGAATGTACACGAGGTGGCCGAGGCGGCTCGAAAATATCTAACGCCCGATCGCGCGGTCATTGTTTGCCTGTTGCCCAGTGAGTCGACTATCTCCGAAAATGACGTCAAAGCGGCTTTTGAAAAGGGCAGGGCAAGGATTGAACAGGCCGAACGTAAGCTCGTTCCGCCGGCCGTGATTAGCAAGGATTCGAAAGCGCCGATTGAGATTGTTCCTATTGTTGACGGCATTCAGTTGGTATATCGGCGCAATGCCGACAGCAAAATGTTCAACATGTTGGCTGTGGCCGAAGGCGGACAAAGACTTGAAACGAATGAAACGCAAGGATTTTTCAACGCCTTGTCGTCCCTCTTCGGGACGAGTTCTGAAAATCTTTCTGATGAATATGTGACCGAGATCGTCGAAAAACGCGGCGGGGCGCTCTACGGCTTTTCGGGTAAAGACAGCGTTGGCTTCAAGCTTCAATGCTTAAGCAGCCATGGTCCTGAACTTATGGAAGTGCTGTTTGATTGCTTCCTTCGTCCGAAGTTTAGCGAGAAAAAGTGGCAGGCTTCTAAGAGGGAAATTCTCGAAGAGATAAATTCGGAACTGGATGCGCCCTCTGCCATAGCCATGCGGGAATTTAAAAAGGCGATTTTTCCAGATCATTGTTACGGATTGTCGCTCAACGGCACCCCGGAAATTGTGCAGGCGTTAACGGCTGCCGATTTAGAGACTCAGTATCGAAAATTTTCAAAAGCCGGTCCTTGGACGATCGCGTGTGTGAGCGATTTAGAGATCGACGTTGTTCGGGATCTCGTTACAAGACAGGTCCTCAACACCAAATTTCTCGCCAAGCGAGAGGGGTTAAAGAATACACTGCCTAAGCTTCCGGCCCAAGAGAAGCTTCACTTAGCCAAGGATAAAGAACAAGCACATGTTCTTGTGGGTATGCAGGGACTTACTTGGTTTGATCAGAGACGTTCTGTCCTCGACGTAGTATCGGCGATCCTTGGCGGATCAGGCGGTCGGTTGTTTGTCGAGCTGCGAGATAAGCGGAGCTTGGCTTACACCGTAAGTCCCATTTTAAGTTATGGTTGCGCCGGCGGGCTCTTTGGGTCTTACATTGCCTGCTCTCCCGAAAAAGTTGAGGAAGCGGAGAAACTGCTTCTTGCCGAGTGGCAAAATCTCGCGCAAAAATCTGTTTCTAAACAGGAACTCGAGCGTGCCGTCAATTACCTCGTCGGTAACCACGAGGAAGAGTATCAAAGAGGAGAAGCGCAAGCGATGACCATGGGACTCATGCAGAGCTTCGGTATCGGTTGCGGAGACTTCCTTACGTATTCCGACAAAATTAGAAAGGTTAGTTCCGAAAATATAAAGACAGTTATGAACGAAATTATCAACGACGCACGTTTGGTAAAGGTAGTTGTGGGACCAAAGGAGTAGAACTATGGCGCAAAATTTGACAGTTCGGAGAGTCGCATGGGTTGGGTAAAAGAGTTCACAGCATCCTCTTTGGGATCAAAATATTTAATGGCGATCACAGGATTGTTTTTGTTTTTATTTCTTATTGCGCATCTTGCGGGCAACCTCTTTGTATTTTCGGGGCGCGATGCGCTTAACGGATATGCCGCGGGTTTGCGAGAGATGCCCTATGGTCTACTGTGGGTTTTACGTATAGGCTTGGCTCTCACGTTTCTGATCCATATTTTTACCGCAATTAATCTTTCGCGGCAAAACAGCGCTGCAAGACCGCAGGCATATGCCAAGAAGAACTATGTAGCGGCATCGCTCGCATCACGGACCATGCTTCACACGGGAATGGTCGTTCTTGTGTTTCTCATTTTTCACTTGGCGCACTACACTTGGCGCGTGATTTTCTTTACGGGTGAAAAATTTGACGATTTGGGACGGCCCGATGTTTATCAAATGGTCATTGAAGGTTTTAGCAATCCCGTTGTTTCCATAATATATATTCTTTCCATGCTTGTTCTGGGTTTTCACTTGACGCATGGCCTTTCCAGCATGTTTCAGTCGCTCGGCTTGAACCACATCAGATACAATTACGTTTTCCGGAAAGTATTTCCAAAAATCGGCTGGGCTGTAGCGATTGCCAATATTTTTATAGCGGCTTCGGTTTTGACAGGCTTTCTCACTTACAGTTGATCAGGGGTAGTATATGCAACTAGATTCCAAAATTCCGTCCGGTCCTCTCGAGAAAAAGTGGGAAAAACACAAGTTTGACATGAAATTGGTCAACCCCGCGAACAAGAGGAAATTTCACATCATCGTGGTCGGCTCAGGGCTAGCTGGGTCTTCAGCGGCGGCATCGCTTTCCGAGCTTGGTTACAATGTTTCCTGCTTTTGCTTTCAGGACAGCCCTCGTCGAGCGCACTCGATTGCGGCGCAAGGCGGGATCAACGCATCTAAGAACTACCAGGGCGACGGAGACAGCGTCTACCGTCTCTTTTACGACACGGTAAAGGGTGGAGACTTTAGATCGCGTGAAGCAAACGTATATAGACTCGCCGAAGTGAGCGGCAACATTATTGACCAGTGCGTTGCGCAGGGGGTCCCTTTTGCGCGTGAATACGGCGGCCTGCTTTCCAATAGATCCTTTGGCGGCGCTCAAGTATCGCGAACGTTCTATGCTCGTGGCCAGACGGGGCAGCAACTTCTGCTGGGAGCCTACAGCGCCCTTAGCAAAGAAATCGGTCGCGGCAACGTCAAAATGTACACGCGAACGGAAATGCTCGAGCTTGTCGTCATCGACGGCAAGGCCAGAGGCATTATCACTCGAGATCTTACCACCGGAAAAATCGAAGCGCATGCAGGACATGCGGTTGTGCTGGCGACAGGCGGTTACGGCAATGTCTTTTATCTGTCCACGAACGCGGTTAATTCCAATGTCACCGCAACCTTTAGGGCTTACAAAAAAGGCGCTGGTTTCGCCAACCCATGCTACACACAGATTCACCCCACATGTATTCCCGTGAGCGGTGACTACCAATCCAAACTTACCTTGATGTCGGAGTCTCTCCGCAACGATGGCCGCGTTTGGGTGCCTAAGAAACAAGGTGACAAGCGACCGGCCAGTGAAATTCCTGAAGGCGAAAGAGACTATTACTTAGAGCGTAAGTACCCGAGTTTTGGCAACCTTTCTCCACGAGACATTGCGTCTCGAAGTGCAAAAGAAGCCTGCGACGGCGGGAGAGGAGTTGGCTCTTCAGGTTTGGGCGTTTATCTGGATTTTGCGGATGCGATAAAACGCCTTGGAAAAGATATCATCGAACAGCGCTACGGCAACTTGTTCCAAATGTACAAAAAGATTACGGACGAAGACCCTTACAAGGTACCTATGAGAATTTACCCGGCGGTGCACTACACTATGGGAGGCTTATGGGTTGATTACAACCTCATGAACAACCTGCCTGGGTTGCATGTCGTTGGCGAAGCAAATTTCTCCGACCACGGGGCTAACAGGCTTGGCGCGAGCGCACTGATGCAAGGATTGGCGGACGGATATTTTGTTCTTCCTTATACCCTCGGCCACTATTTAGCATCGGAAGCGCCGGCAAACGTCGGAACGGATCACCCTGAATTTGCGAAGACAATGGGAGAGGTGAAAGAACGTATTTCTAAATTAATGAACATCAAAGGCAAAAGAAGCGTTGATTCCTTTCATCGAGAGCTTGGCACGCTCATGTGGGACAAATGCGGGATGGCTAGAAATAAAGCTGGCCTGGAACAAGCCCTGAAAAGGATCCCCGAGATACGCGAAGAATTCTGGTCAAATCTGAAGGTCCTAGGCGAAGACAAGAACCTGAACCATGCTTTGGAAAGGGCCGGACGCGTCGCTGATTACATGGAATTCGCGGAGCTCATGGTACTTGACGCGTTGACAAGAGAAGAGTCGTGCGGCGGCCATTTCCGAGAGGAATACCAGATGCCGGACGGTGAGGCAAAACGCAACGACGACGATTTCTGCCATGTCGCGGTTTGGGAATACCAAGGGCCCAAGGCTCAGCCTAAACGTCACAAGGAAGAGCTGAAGTACGAAAACATCAAACTCGCGACGAGGAGTTATAAATAATGAATATAGTTCTACATGTCTGGCGCCAAAAAAGTCGAAGCGAACAAGGAAAACTTGTTCGTTATCCGCTTGAGAATGTTTCGGATCACGCGTCATTTTTGGAGATGTTAGACGTTCTTAACGAAAAGCTTACTTCAAACAACGAAGAACCCGTCGCGTTTGATTCGGACTGCCGCGAGGGAATCTGCGGTATGTGTTCACTTGTAATTAACGGCGTGCCGCATGGTCCGGATTCTGGAACAACGACTTGCCAGCTTCACATGCGTCGATTTAAGGACGGGGACGAGATTACCATTGAACCATGGCGGGCAAAGGCGTTCCCGGTGATCCGCGATCTCGTCGTGGACAGAGGCTCCTTCGACCGCATCATTCAGGCCGGCGGATTTATCACCGTTAACAGCGGCGGTCCAAAGGACGCCAATAACATTTTGGTCCCAAAAGCAGTCTCTGACAAAGCCATGGACGCCGCACAGTGCATAGCCTGCGGAGCTTGCGTTGCGGCTTGCAAAAACGCTTCCGCAATGCTATTTGTTGCCGCGAAAGTGTCCCATCTCAATATGTTGCCTCAAGGTCAGCCGGAAAAAGAAGCGCGAGTCCTTAATATGGTGAAGCAAATGGATAAAGAAGGCTTCGGCAACTGCACGAATCAGTTTGAGTGTGAAGCGGTTTGTCCCAAAGAGATCGGCGTCGACTTTATTGCGCGAATGAATAGGGACTATCTTAAAGCTAATCTAGTCTCACAAAAGTAAGGAAGAAAACGTGAAGTACGAGATTTTTGTTGAACCAAAACCTGACGTCCTCGATCCTGAGGCGAGGGCAATCGGCGAGACGCTGAAGCGTTTAGGGTTTCCTCAGATTCAGGAAGTGAAAGTTTCAAAGCGCTACGTTCTCACCATGTCCGAGGCAAACGACAAGGTTGCTGAAAAGATTGTGTCCGAGCATTTGGCAAATCCCGTTTCTGAACAATTCACTTTGAGAAAGTTGTAGTTGCGCAATGCCGACCATAGGCTCAGTAAAGAAAAAGAAAATAGGTATTATCCAGTTTCCGGGTTCTAACTGCGACACGGACTGTTATCGGAGTTTAGACCGTCACTTTAACGCCGCACCGGTTTATGTTTGGCACAAGGAACACACCTTGCCCCCGCTCGACGGCGTCATTTTGCCGGGAGGATTTAGTTACGGTGATTATCTTCGAAGCGGCGCTTTAGCGTCGTGGTCTCCCATCGTCAATGCGGTCAAAGAATATGCGAAGAAGGGCGGCCCAGTTCTTGGTATCTGTAACGGCTTTCAAGTCCTAACCGAATCGCGCATGTTGCCGGGTGCGTTGTTGAAGAACAGCAACGGCCAGTTTGTCTGTGACAATCATATTTACTTAAAAACAGACGCGGGAGGCGATAGCGCTTACCATAACGGCTTAAGTAAGAAGGTTCTTCGTGTCCCAATTGCACACGGCGACGGACGATATCACATTGACGGTGAGGGCCTGAAGAAGCTTAAGGGTCAGGGACAAATTCTCTTTCGTTACAGCGATTCAAAGGGCGTCATAGGCGGAGAATCAAATCCCAACGGAGCTGTTGACGACGTCGCCGGAGTCATTAGTGAAAATGGTAAGGTCTTGGGGATGATGCCGCACCCTGAACGCGCAACAGATGTTTTCCTCGGAGGAAGTTCCGACGGCCTCGGCATTCTAGAAATTTTCCTGAACTTGTCTCAATAAGAGAATGGCATGAAATTAGCTGCACAAATAGACGAAGCAAAAGTTAATTTACCTCGGCTGCTTAAAGAACATAAGTTGTCCGTGGCTGAGTACGATCAGATTAAGATCATCATCGGTCGCAATCCAACCTTGACCGAACTTGGGGTTTTCTCCGCGATGTGGAGTGAACACTGCAGTTACAAATCTTCGCGTGTCCACCTCAAAAGATTTCCGACGACCGGCGAAAACGTCGTCGTCGGTCCTGGCGAAAATGCCGGAGTGGTGCGATTGGACGGCAAGCTCTGCGTCGCATTTAAGATGGAAAGTCACAACCACCCAAGCTACCTCGAACCGTTTCAAGGTGCGGCGACGGGCGTTGGCGGCATCTTGAGAGACGTCTTTTGCATGGGCGCACGTCCCGTGGCGAACCTCAACTGCCTCAGATTCGGCCATAGGTCGCATCCCAGAACAAGATATCTTCTCGATAGAGCTGTAGCTGGAATTGGTCACTACGGCAACTGCGTGGGCGTGCCAACAGTAGGTGGCAACGTTTCTTTCGATGCGCGATACAACGGCAACTGCCTTGTCAATGCCATGACCGTTGGGTTCATTCATGAAGACAAGATATTTAAGGGTTATGCGACCGGCGTCGGCAATCTCGTCGTCTACGTTGGTTCGGCGACAGGTAGAGACGGCGTTCACGGTGCAACGATGGCGTCCGATAGTTTCGGGGAAGAAAATCGCGGTCAACGATCCGCGGTCCAAGTAGGTGACCCTTTCACCGAAAAACTGTTATTAGAAGTAACGCTTGAGCTTCTTCAGAACGATTTGGTGGTGGGCCTCCAGGACATGGGCGCAGCCGGCCTTACCTCCTCGTCATTTGAAATGGCGGCACGCGCGGGCAACGGGATTCAAATCGATCTTGATAAGGTCCCCGTGAGAGCGGACGGGATGACGGCCTACGAACTCATGCTATCGGAATCTCAAGAACGAATGCTCATGGTTGTTGAACCCGCCAAGTGGGCGGCGCTTGAAAACATTCTTTCGAAGTGGGATCTCGCCTTTGCCATCATAGGAAAGGTTACCGACACGGGTAGAGTTCACGCTACCTACAAGAACACTTTGGAAATCGATCTTCCCGTCGGCGAGCTTTCGGACAGAGCGCCGGTGTATAAACGCCCCGTGAAAGCGCCCGAGAAAGCCACTCCTCGGAATACCTACGAAGATCAAGTTCTGGCGGCAATGAAGGGTATTTCTTCCGAAGATATTCTATTAAGAATGTGCCGCGAGTCCGGTTTTAAAGATCCTATTTTTACTCAATACGACTATCAGGTTGGCACCAAGACAATTTTGTCGTCGATCGACGAATCGGCAGCAGTGGTTTGGGCGTCGTCCGACATTTGCGCTGTGGACGAGAATTTGGGCGTAGCGATTTCCACCGCTTGCAATGAAGCTTACTGCGAGGTTTCACCGCGGGTGGGATCTAGTCTTGCCGTTCTTAAATGCGCGCGTGAAATATACGCGACGGGAGCCCAACCTCTTGCGGTTACGGATTGCTTGAACTTCGGCAATCCAGAAGATCCGGAAATCATGCATCAGTTTTCTGAAGCTGTGGACGGGATTTCGGAAGCGTGTAACGCATTGGGATCGCCCGTCGTTAGCGGTAACGTAAGTCTCTACAATAAGTCAGACGACACTAATATCTTCCCAACACCGATGATCGGGATGGTGGGTCGGCACCGCAAGGCTCGCAACGCGGCACCTGGGGTCGTTTCTCAAACCGGTTATTTTGCGTTACTGAGCGCCTCGACGGTGGAACCGTTTCTTATTGGTTCCTTAGCCGCCAAGGTCCTCGAGGTTCCTGTGCAGTTGAGCGAATTCCCCAAGGTGGATTGGAAAGCGGAAAAGAACTCCGGCACAGTTCTACAAACTCTTGTGAATGAAGGCCTGATAAACGCCTGTAGACCCGTGGGTTTGGGCGGTTTGGCTCTCACGCTGAGCAAAATGTGCTTGCGCAACGGACTCGGCTTGAAGGCTGACATGAGAATCGCCAAGCTGGACGCGATGCCCAAGGAACTCCGTCTTTTTGGTGAAGGCGCCTGCCAATATATCTTGCATTTCGGCGACTTAGAAAGATTGGAAAAGGCAAAGCAAGTAGTTGAAAAACATCCCGATCTTTTGCTAGAAAGGATCGGACAGACAACCGTTGAACCAATCCTCGACTTTGGTGAATTTAAATTGCCGCTTTCGGTCTGCCGAGAAGGCGCGCACCAATCGTTAATTTCCTGAGGGGTTATGGATAAATTGCAAGAGGAGTGTGCTGTCGTTGGCGTCATAGGCGACAGCGAAGCTGCGAACCTTATATATTTGGGACTCTACGCACTGCAACATCGCGGGCAAGAGGCCACGGGAATCGTGACCATGGGTTCCGACGGGAAGCCGCGCGGATACAAGAATTTCGGCCTGGTTAAGGAAACCTATACAAGGGAAATTCTCAATCAACTCGAAGGATCCATTGGAATCGGACACAACCGCTACTCCACCCAAGGCGGTCCGATGCTGCAGAATATCCAGCCATTTAATTTTAATACGATCATTGGGCCGTTAGCGATTGCGCAGAACGGGCAGCTGACCAACGCCGACATCATCAAAAAAGAACTCGAACAAGCGGGCAGTATTTTTCAATCCACTTCTGACACAGAAGTCTTCACCCATTTGTTGGCTCGCAGTAAGGCGGACAATCTTCTCGAGCGAATCTTCGAGGTGATGAAAATTGTGAAAGGCGCATATGCGCTGACGCTAATGGGTCAGAACAAACTCTTCGCGATTCGAGATCCCTACGGATTTAGACCGCTTGTGCTTGGTAGAAAAGGCAAAGCCACGGTGGTAGCCAGCGAATCCTGCGCGTTGGATTTGATTGACGCAACTTTTGTGCGCGAAATAAAGCCAGGCGAAGTTGTGGAGATTCACGAGAGCGGTGAGACGATTTCCTACTTCCCTATAGCGAGCAAGCCAAAGTCATACTGCTCTTTCGAGCCCATCTATTTCTCGCGTCCCGACAGTCGAATCGACGAGACGTCTGTTTACGACGTAAGGAAAAACATTGGTCGAGTGCTCGCGAAAGAATCGCATGTTCCTTCGGATATCGTTATTCCTCTCCCTGATTCGGGAGTCCCGATGGCCGTGGGCTACGCAGCCGAGGCTGGTATCCCATTTGAAGTTGGCTTGATGCGCAATCACTACGTCGGTCGTACGTTCATCGAACCGTCTCAATCCATCCGAGATTTTGGTGTGCGTTTGAAACACAACGCTATTCCGTCGGTCGTTGAAGGTAAGAGAATTGTCGTCGTTGACGATTCATTGGTGAGAGGAACTACATCTGTTAAAATCATGCGGATGCTGCGGAAAGCCGGTGCAAAAGAAATCCATCTTCGCTTGGGCTGTCCCCCGATACGTTACTCTTGCTACTACGGCGTCGACACTCCGGACCGCGAGCAACTTCTTGCCGCACAAAAAAACGTGCACGAGATAAGAGATTTGGTCGGCGTGGACTCTATTGCGTTTTTGAGTCTGAGCGGTTTGAAGGAAGCGCTTGGTCCGAAAGCAAACGATCATTGCTATGCCTGCTTTACGGGTAAGTACCCCGAGGACGTATATTCGGACATCAAGCCACAGCGTACCGACAAGGGCGAAGGCCCAGGTTTGCGATCAGGTTGCGGCAATTAGCCCGCCTTGCTCACGTCAATATTGTTTATGTCGTTGCGAATTTCCGGAAAAACCTGCTCCAGCGCAGGAAGTCCGAATTCCATGAGTTTGAGAATAATAGACGCACGGGTAATGTGAAACCCCGTAGACTTTCGCAGCTGAGCGCCAATCACCTCGAGCGCCTGATATTGCTCCTCCGTTATCCGAAGCGATACCATCCGTGACTTTCGCCGAATTTTTTTCTGCCGCACCAAGCCATATCTCCGTTTTTCTGACATGTCATACATGTATTTTCATGTACTTCATGTATTTTCGGAAACAAACACGCCAGCTTAAGGTGAATTTTGTAAATGCCTTGAATCATTGACAAGTGCGGGGGCTTCCGCGATTCCAGACTTCCGCGTTTCCGCGAACATTTTTTTACGCGGGGACGCGGAAGGATGGGAATAGCGGAAGACTATTTTAGAGTTCGGCAAGCCGACCTTCGGCCGCTGCCTGTTGCAGCTCAAAACAAGGAGCCAAAGCGACCTCAGCGGCCTCAATGATTTCAGTTACTTGTTCTTTGGTGAAGGCTTCGCCTTCGGCAGTTCCCTGAATTTCCAGGATTTTTCCACTTTGGGTGAGAACGACGTTCATGTCGAGATCGGCGGAGCTGTCCTCTTCGTAGTTGAGGTCGACCAGCATCTGACCTTGGCGGTACCCAACCGAAATCGCCGCTACGGCGTCAAAAATCGGATTGGTTGAGAGTTTTCTTTGGCGAATAAGGCTGTCGACGGCCATTTTCAACGCAGCGTAAGCTCCCGTAATAGAAGCGGTTCTTGTTCCGCCGTCCGCCTGCAGCACGTCGCAGTCGATCATAAATGTTACTTCCGGACATTTTGATAGATTTATTATTCCGCGAAGGGATCGACCAATAAGTCGCTGAATTTCTTGGGATCGGCCAGAGGGGTAAGGACGTTCTCGTTTGGAGCGCGTGCTTGCCGCGCCCGGAAGCATGGCATACTCAGCTGTCAGCCAGCCCTTGGGCGGGTGGGAGTTCCTGAGAAATGGCGGTACGCCCGATTCAACCCAGACAATGCACAATACCTTTGTATTCCCGTACTCCACGAGGACGTTGCCGTCGCCGTTTTGAGTGAATCGGGGTATGAGTCTGATAGGCCGGGTTTGCTCCGGGGAACGACCGTCTTTTCTTAGCATATGAGGTATCCTTTACTGATAAGCTTCCGCAAGAAAGCCCATCACATGTTTTTGACCAATTCGGCAAGCAAATAAAAGCAAAGAACCGTAAAAATAATCGTTACGAGAGAAATGAGGCAATACATGAAGAGTACGCTCTGGACGCCCGAAATCTTGGTTCGTTCCATAGTGCCGGGCGCCTGTTCTCGACTTGTGTCAGGAACGCTTGCGAATTCACCGAGACCCGGCTGGTTGAGAGCCGTAGGCTCGTCATTACCCGAAAAAACGGTTTTGGCAAACCGTGACGGAGGCGGATTTGCCTTTGGAAACTCCCTGTCGATCGCCTCATGAACGGCGATGAGGATTCTGGATACAACCGTATCCTCGCTCTCGGGATGAAATTCTAAAAGCTCGCGCATCGTTTGACCTTATCCCCATCGTTACAAGGTAGCTTGGGCGCCGATTTTCCCATGGCACTTCTTGTATTTTTTGCCCGAACCACAAGGGCAATCATCGTTTCTACCGACTTTGTCGCCATCGCGAATGAATGTTTCCACCTTCGCGGCGTCTGGTGCAGGAGCGGAGCGTGATCCGTGGTAAATAAGCGCATCGTTCTCTTGAGACTTGTTGGCAACAGCCGGTTTTGCTGCTGGACTGATAGCGCTCGTAGGCTCAGGATGATTATAATTCAACTTCGAATCGTCCGGCGCTTTTGCTGGTTCCATTTCTTTGTTGTATGTAATTGTTGGCGGCGGCATGCGAACCAAAGTGAGAACCGTTTCGTCTTCTATCCGAATCATGAGACTTTGAAAGAGCGTAAAAGCTTCTTTCTTATACTCTTGAAGCGGATCGCGCTGGCCGTATCCTCTCAACCGCACATTGTCTTGCAGCGTTTCCATGGCGCGCAAATGCTCTTTCCAGGCTTGGTCGATGATCTGAAGATAGATGAACATTTCGATTTTGCGCATGATTTCATCGCCGACACCGGCTTTTTTCTGCTGGTAGGCTTGCGTCACGTGCGACACGACGGTATCGACCACCGCTTCCACCGAGATATCCGTGAAATTCAAATCTCCAAAATCAAATTTTGTATGGAACTCAGCCGATACTTTCTGCGTTAGTTTTTCTTTGTCCCAACTTTTAGCTTCCGATTTTTCAGGGGCAAAGGCGCTGACAACGCTCGTTGCAATTCCTCGAACAGCATCTTCCAAAAAGTCGATATCGGTTGTTCCGTCTAAGACTTTTCGTCGGCGGCTATAAACAACCTGTCGTTGCTGGTTCATGACGTCGTCATACTCGAGGACGTGTTTTCGGCTCGAGAAGTTCTGCTCTTCTACTCTTCGCTGAGCGCGTTCGATGGCTCGAGTCACCATCGGGGAGATGATCGCCTCGCCTTCTTTCATTCCGAGACGTCCCATGATCGCCGACAATCTGTCGGACGCAAAAATTCTCATCAGATCGTCTTCCAGGGACAAGAAGAACTTACTTCTGCCGGCGTCACCTTGGCGACCGGATCGGCCCCGCAGCTGATTGTCGATACGACGGGACTCGTGCCGCTCCGTACCGATCACATAAAGGCCGCCTAATTGCGCGACGCCTTCCCCCAACACGATGTCGGTACCTCGACCCGCCATGTTTGTCGAGATCGTGACGTTGCCGCGCTGTCCCGCATTGGCAATAATGGCGGCTTCTCGGCCGTGATTCTTCGCGTTGAGAATTTCGTGCGGAATGCCTCTCTTGCGCAAGAGGTTCGCCAGCAATTCGGACCTTTCGACGGACACCGTGCCGACCAATATTGGTTGACCGGTTTTCTGTACAGCCGCAATCTCGTTCGCGATAACTGTGAACTTCTCGACGGATGTCCTGTAGACCTCGTCTTGCTCGTCCTTCCGAACGTTGGATCTGTTGGTCGGGATAACGGCTACGTCGAGGTTGTAAATCTTTTTGAACTCAACCGCCTCGGTGTCGGCAGTGCCTGTCATCCCTGCAAGTTTTGCATACAGACGGAAAAAGTTTTGGAATGTGATGGAAGCGAGTACTTGCGTTTCGTTTTGCACGGCGACGTGCTCTTTGGCTTCCAAGGCGCCGTGGAGTCCGTCGCTGTAGCGACGACCCGGCATAAGGCGACCTGTGAATTCGTCGACGATAACGACTTTGCCTTCTTTGACGACGTAATCGACATCTTTTTTAAAGATCATATGAGCTTTAAGCGCCATTTGAACATGGTGCAGAATGTCGATGTTCGCGGGGTCGTAGATGTTGTCGGTTCGCAACCGTTTCTCGAGCTTGCTGATACCGTCTTCGGTTAAGGTCACGGTTCGGGATTTTTCGTCAACGATGTAATCGCTGTCCTTATGGAGACCGGGAATAGCGGTGTTAACCTTGGTATAAAGCTCTGTCGAGGTTTCCGCGGGACCAGAAATAATGAGCGGCGTTCGGGCTTCGTCGATCAAGATTGAGTCAACTTCGTCCACGATACAAAAGCTGTGTTTTCTTTGTACGAAACGACTGAGTTCCGTTTTCATATTATCGCGCAGGTAATCGAATCCAAACTCGTTGTTGGTTCCGTAGGTTATGTCGGAATTGTACGACGCCCGTCTCTGGGTGTCCGTCATACCGTGAACGATAATGCCGGTAGTCAATCCGAGGAAGCCGTACAACCTGCCCATCCACTCGGAGTCCCGAGTTGCCAGGTAGTCGTTGACTGTAACGACATGGGCGCCTTCGCCTTTAAGCGCATTGAGATAAACGGGAAGGGTTGCGGTCAGAGTCTTTCCTTCGCCCGTTTTCATCTCGGCGATCTTGCCTTCGTGCAAGACGAGTCCGCCAATCATCTGAACGTCGAAGTGCCGCATCGACAAAACCCGGCGTGATGCCTCTCTTACAACGGCAAATGCCTCGGGAGCGAGGTCATCAAGTGTCTTGCCTTGCGCAAGCTGTTCTTTAAACTTGACGGTTTTGGCTTTAAGGTCGTCATCAGATAAAGATTTGAGATTTGATTCAAAGCCGTTTATTCGACCGACGATATCTCTGTATCGTTTTATCTCTCGTTCGTTTTTGGTTCCGAAAATTTTTCTTGCAATATCAAACATTCTTCACTTCACCCAAATTAAATTCAGTCTACCTTAGCAGACTTTTTGGGAATATTCAGCAGTAACACGTGCCTGTGCCCGTGCCTTTGCCCATGTCTGCATTGTGCCCGTGTTCGCACATTTTTTAGAATGAGTCGAGAATGAATTTTCTTGGATCGACGTTGACGCCGTTGAGAAGGACTTCGTAATGCAAATGCGGTCCGGTGGTACGGCCCGACATTCCAACTGTGGCAATTTGATCGCCCCGCTTAATGCGCTGGCCGGGCTGGACCAGGTTTTCAGCATTGTGTCCGTACCCGGTAACTACTCCGTAACCATGCGCAACCATAACGAAGTTTCCGAAGCCCTCTTTGGCGCCCATAAAGATCACGACACCGTCAGCAGGCGCATAGACTGGCGTTCCGATAGGCGACGCTACGTCTATTCCCTTGTGAATGGCTCTTTCACCGGTAAAAGGCGATATTCTTGATCCGAACCCGGACGTAATCCAACCGTCCACGGGGTTTATCGATGGAATCGACGAAAGGAGCGATTTCTGTTGGCTTAATGTCGATAAAAGGTGTTGGAGCTTCAGCGCGCTCTGGTTTGCCCGCTGTCCCACGAACGATAGCCGATCAAAGACAGGCTGGAACACAAGTTTGTCCATGTTTATGCCTAGGGGCATATAGTTTTGCGGTTCTGGGGCCTCACCCTCGTTCACTTTAAACGACTTTTCCTCGGCTTCGCTCAGCGGCCCGATTCCGGTTTTCTTGGTGAACTTTTTGGCTCTTATCTGAGTAATTTCAGTGAGTTTAGCGCTATATTCCTGAACCTGGGTCAGCGATTTTTTTACTTCTTCGAGGTTGGTGGCCAGAAGTTGGGCCTCCCCCTTTAACCCCTCGTTTTCTGTGGTTAATTTATAGTAAGAGTGTTTGAAATGGCGGAGTTGGACGTAGTCAAAAACAAAATAGCCGGCAAGGCAAAAAATCAATATTCCCGAGAAAAAAACCAAATCCATCAAGGCCTTAGGAATGGTTAAATGCTTCGCGGCGGATGAATCTCCGGGAATTACGACTAAGGTTACTTTTTTCATATCTGGTCCTCTAACGTTCCACGGCTGCCAAGATAGAATTTCCGTCTTTAATACTTCTATCGGCTGCAGCTGCCTATCCTTGAATCCTCAAAATTATCACGGTGATATTGTCGTCGCCCCCGCGCTTATTTGCCAAATTAATGAGCTCTTTCACCGCGTTTTCCTTGGAGAAACCGCAAATTTTAGCAATTTCTTGGTCTGTCACTTTACCGTGTAAGCCGTCGCTGCACAAAACCAAAATATCCTCGGTAGCCAGTTTTAAGACGTTCGTGTCGACGTCCTCTTCCTCCTGGTACCCGACGCTTCTCGTGATAACGTTCTTAAGATGGTGCGAGTGGGCTTCTTCTTCCGATAAAATACCCGCCCGAAGCTGTTCGTTGACGAGAGAGTGATCGAAGGTGAGCTGATATAAAAAGCCGCTTCGGAGAAGATACAACCTGCTATCGCCGACGTGCGCGAAATAGGCGTAGTCGTCAACGACTTTGACGACGGTAGCTGTCGTCCCCATTCCTTTAAACCGGGGTTCTTCAAGCGCGCGCTCATAGATTTTACCCGAGGCGAAGTTGACGGCCCGCATCAGATTGAAAGATATCTGAGTGAACGGATGTGTCGTCGGTTTTTGTTTTGGGGCGTTTTCGGCTAAGAATGCGGCGATCGTTTCAATGCAGAGCTGGCTGGCAATCTCACCGCCTGCATGTCCGCCCATGCCGTCGGCTACAATAAACAACGACGATTTGGGATCAACATGGAATGAATCCTGATTGGTAGGTCTTACCTTACCAACGTCTGTCCCGCCATTGCACGCAACTTTAATCATGACGTCTTACTTCAAGTTAGAAATTATTTGTTTTGTAAAGTCTCTCGTGCCGAGAGGTCCACCCAGATCCTTGGTGCGCGTATCCTTGTTGCTAAGAGTTTTGAAGAGGGCTGTTTCGATGATCTTAACTTTTTCAAAGTCTCCTAAGTGTTCAAGCAACATGAGCGAGCTGAGGATGATGGCTGTTGGATTTGCAAGGTCTTTGCCGCTGATGTCCGGAGCGGAACCGTGCGTTGCTTCGAAAACAGCGCATCGGTCGCCGATGTTTGCCCCCGCGGCGACACCCAGGCCGCCGATCAAGCCAGCGCCTAGATCTGAGAGAATGTCCCCGTAGAGGTTTTCCGTTACGATGACATCGAACTGTTGAGGGCGAGTCACCATTTGCATACAGCAGTTATCCACAATCATTTCTTCGAATTTTATTTCAGGATACGAGCTTGATACTTCGCGAATGGATTCGAGAAACATCCCGTCCGTAATCTTCATGATGTTGGCTTTGTGCACGCAAGTGACTTTTGTTCTCTTTAGTTTTCTGGCCAACTCGAAAGCGTGTTTGCCGATCTTTGCGGAAGCGTCTTTTGTTATGAGCTTGATGCCGTGGGCGACGTTGTCGGAGACTTTGTATTCAATGCCCCTGTAGAGGTCCTCAGAATTTTCTCTCACAATGAGCATATCGACGTTCTCGTAGGGAGTTACAATGCCAGGAATGCTTTTGACCGGACGGTCGCAAGCATACAAGTCCAACGCTTGTCGAATGGTCACATTAATGGATTTATGACCTTTGCCGACTGGGGTCGTCGTCGGACCCTTGAGAGAGATTCTCGTTTCCTGCACGCTGTCGAGATATCTTTGCGGGAGGAGCTCCCCCGATTTCATATATTGATCCATGCCAATGTCGACGCGTTCCCAAGAAACGTCGACCTTTGCTGCCGCAAATAGAGTGACAACGCTCTCACAAATTTCGGGTCCGATTCCGTCTCCTGGGGCTAATGTAACCTTAGTCATAATTTCCTCATTCCGGTTTTTGTAGGTATTTCAATCCCAGCATGATCGTAAGGGCGGCAAGTGCATGATCAATGCGTCCAAGACGTACGAGAGATTCTAATTCTGATATGGGTACTTTAACAACTTCGATGGATTCTGAATCGTCGGGGAAGTGCTTTCGCTTCGGCACTAAATTAGCATCGAGTGCCAAAAACATGTGCACCTTATTGGTCATAAGCGCGGCATTTGGCGAAATACTCCCCAGGGGCAAGAAACGCATGGAATTGTAACCCGTTTCCTCTTCGAGTTCTCTTTGCGCGGCCATCGTCGGATCCTTTTCGTCAGGGTCCATTTCGCCGCCCGGCACTTCCAGGGTATAGCTGAGGTTCCCGGCTCGCATTTGCTTGATAAGGATCGCTTCACGCTGAGGTGTAACCGGCAAGATGTTTACCCAATGCGGACAAACCATCCGATAATAAGAATGGGCGAGAGGCTTCTTAGTGCTCGAATCGAATATCCCAAGTTCTTCTATCGTGAAGACCTTGGTTTCGAGGACCGTTTTTTTACTTGTTAAATTCCAGGTCATACTCTACCCACAAAACCTATCTTTGGAATGACTACGGGTTTCTTCACGAAAATACGGGTGAGCTCGCGCCTCAAGGCCTTACCGATTTGTTCGTTCGACGCTTCGCAGAAACCGTTTTCTATGGCTTGCTTATTTTTTGCTACGAGTTCAGCTAATTCCGAATTGGCGATGTCGCTGAGTTTGGCGACAGTTTTTTCATCCGTGAACGTCAGGCCAAAAGTCTGTATGGCGAGGGGCTCAACCCACGTCTTTCGCGATAAGTCATATATGCCTGACACGAGGGCCATCCCGGAATCTCCGATCTTGAGCCTCTGCCGCAGCACTTCATGCGACATAGGTACAAGGGACCATGAATCAACATAATCTTTGGAGAGTTCAAACTGGCCGAGCTTTGTGACGCTTTGCTTGTCAATAGCAACAATGGAACCATTTTCAACATCGACGCATTTCGTTTGCGGAAGCTGGGTCTCGATCAGTTTCTTATTGGCAAGCATGTGGGTAAACGTTCCGTGTACGGGAATAAAATGCTTGGCTTTCAGGGCTTTTGCCAGGCTCAGTATTTCTTCCTGATAAGCGTGGCCGCTCACATGTATCGGCACATCGCGGCTTGCCTGAATAACGTGAACGCCAATTTTTGTGCACCGGTCGATTAGGGCCAAAATCGGTCGCTCGTTGCCTGGAATGGTCCGAGCCGACAATACCAATGTGTCCCCTGACCGGACAGAGAAGTCCGACGACTCCTCCATGACAAGTCTCCGGAGAGTGGATCGGGGTTCTCCTTGGCAGCCGCTCACGATTATCACCATCCTGCCTTGATAACGCTTGGCGTCATCTTCGTCGATGAAAATATCAGAATTGGGCAGCTGGAACGAGACGCTCGATGCGATTTCAAGAGTTTTTCGAACTCCCGCGCCGAGGGCAAGTACCTTGACAGAATGTTTTGAACAGATATCGAGCACTGTTTTGAGTCGCCAGTAATTGCTGGAGAACGTCGAAAAATAGATTCTACCTTTTGCGGACAGGATCACCTTTTCGATCTCCGGGACAATGCTTGCCTCGCCAGGACCGCTTCCCTTTTGCGTTGCGTTTGTGCTGTCACAAACCAGAAGGTCGATCTGTTTTTTTGACAAAGTTGAAAAGCTTTCCCCTGTTACGCCGCCTTCGTAAAGCGAATTCTGGTCAAATTTGAAATCTCCGGTATGAAAAACGTTCGCCGCCGGTGTTTCAATCAGGAGGCAGCACGTCATAGGTATGGAGTGATTGACCGGAAAGTACTTTATCGTTACGGGCGATAGATCAACGATCTTGCCCTCTTCGACCTCGTTCAAATCGGCGCTTGTGGCTCTTGGGAACCTAGCGAGTTTTTCTTTCACAAGCTTCAGTGTCCAAGCGCTGCCGAATATCGGAGCTGGCCACTTTCTAACAAAATGCGGCAACGCGCCAATGTGATCTTCATGGCCGTGCGTCAAAACGTAAGCGTCGAGTCCGCCAAGGCGTTCGAGAAGCGCGTCGATATTTGGGATGACGTATTCCACCCCTAATTTATGGGGCTCGGAAAACATGAGGCCGCAATCAACTGCGATTTTTTTCGAACCATAACAATAAACCGTTAGATTCGCCCCGAATTCGCCGCAGCCTCCCGCGAAGAAAGCCACGAGCTTTCCTTGCTGAATTTGGTCTTGTATATGATCAAATGAAAGCATTGGTTATCCCTTTGTCTGCTTGAATACAAAAGGATGGACTATTTCGATACTGCCGCGCCGAGGCTTTGGAAATTTCCAGCTGAGAATTTTTTGTTTAACGCATTGAGTCATTTGTGGATCCTTTATTGAAGAAGACACCAGTTCAATGGCAGATATTTCTCCTTTGGAGTTGAGAATCCACTGCCATTCCATTCTTCCGGAGGTAGTTTTATTCCTTTTCAAGGCTAACTCAAAGCAAAGTTGTAATTGGTACTGATTTGTATCGACCACGCCCTCGATGAGATTTCTGTCCAATTCTCCCAACATGGGTTCGGCGATTCGTCCTGTGGCATGTTCGTAAAGCGACGATCGCATTGAGTATATTTTCTTGTTTAGGCTAATAAAATCAGCCGCAATCGTTGGCGAAATGAGGTTGTCGTTGGGCTTTATTAAGACCATTACTCCTGAGTCCTCAACGGAGTCCGCCCTCATGGTTCGCTTTAGATAGTCCTTGGCTCTGTCTGACTTGCGCGCCAGGCTTTTCGCTTCTTCATACATGGCCTGTTCGTCGGTTAGCATTGAAAAAACATCGATCTGCGATAAAGCCGAATTTGCCTTTTTTACCGGTGCCTTATAGTCCTCGAAATCATAATTGGTGTCGCTTAAAAAATCCTTCGTCGTTTCCCGCCTCTTTTCGAGCGTGTATTCAAAACTCTGATGCATTGTGGCTATTTTATCTTTGATGCGAGCCATTGCTTCGATGTTGGCCTCTTGGGGAATGGCGGGAATATTGAGCAAAGCTACATTGTCGGAATGGACGAAGCGCTGATCCACCCCGCGTTGTTCATTGTCGAGTTTGGCGCTCGACTCGAGCATTTGAGTATAGTCTTCGTGCCATCTGGCGAGAGAAGAGGAAAAAAGCAGGCGATCATCTTCTACTGGAAATCCGGACACCAACAGGCTGATGTTACGATAAAACTTGATTGCTGAAGACACCGGAGTCCGGCGGTTCAGATTCATTTGCAACGCTTCCGGTAAGGTCTCGAGATGCTTTGAGCTGATCATGGGCAAAGTATATCGAGGGCCCAAGTCCTCCATATTCGTTGGATTGACGACCTTTCTGTTGAGAAGTCCCAAAGTAAATCCACCAAGAATCAATGTCGTTAAAGTGAAAGCTGCCGGCAACACCTTGCCTATGTGCGTCTCGTTAAACAGGAGACTTAATATGCCGGCTTTATATTTACCGGTAATCGGAACTCTCTTTTGAACATGCTCCTTTGCCACTTTGACCAGGACTGTGAGGTCGTTTTTGGAAATACTCGCATAGTCATTGAGCTTTAAAGAATAGCGTTTTTTTGCCGCCGCGTTCTCGTCCACTTCGTGGATCGCTCCCCCTGAAACGACAAACCCTCGCCAACCGACGCTGGGCCTCAAGATAAATTGCTTTTTTGAAATTAAACCAACACTAAGGGTGCGCGCGAGTGGATAAAAAGGAATGGAAAGCGCTTTCCGAATTGAGGTCGTTAACTTTACTGTTTTTCTCTTGGATAAGGGAAAGGAATGCGAACAAACGGGGAAGCCGTTCTGTAAGACCTGGACAAAGAGTTTTGTGCTTGCGCTCACCGTTTTTTACTCAAGAATAATGGTCTCGAAGCCGTATCTATAAATTTTCGCCTGGGCTAATGCCGCAATTATTGGTTGAACGTGAATGTACTTAAGCCTACGGTCAACTGCCAGGACCGCCTCTGTTCGTTGTGGATCAATCTGAAGCTCCAGGCCCACCTTTATCATCTGTTCTCTGGTCTTTTCTTTGAGGAACGAAACGAGTTGTTCCATGTCCTTGCTGGTAGCCTTTTCCGAGTTCATATGGAAGTTTTTTTGGTTGACGGTCACGACCACTTTGTCCTTATAGGGAGCCAGGGAGATATAGATAGGACCTTCGGGGGTCGGTTTTGCCGCCACGACTGGGCGGTCGGCCATGCTGTACATCTTATAGGTGACAGAAGGAAGGACGTAGGTGCAGCACAACACGAACAATCCAAATGAAATAGCGCTCACTAACGGAAAACAGGACGGGCTAACCGAGAGCCTCGACTGCATTCGAGTCGCGGATGCAAATACTGGGGATTTCGAGTGTTTCACCATAATCCGTTCGCCAAAACAACTGAACTAAAGGGAGTTTGAGTTTTTAGTACCTCAATTGACTGAATGACTATCGACATAGGGATATTATGCGTTGGCAATAGCACCAGTACCTTTTGTCCGTTCGATGGGAATTTCTCGTTAATGAGTTTTACAAGTTGTCCCAAATGCGGAGCGCCTTTCTGATGATTTATCGAAATCTTGTTGGAGACTTCGCTGAAAGTTTTTGTAAATGCAGTTACGTCACCCAAGATGAACTGACTTTCCGACAACACGACGAGCGGAGTTTTTCCGTTTACCTCCAAGATGCGCGTCTTTGAGTCAACGGGCGTCGCCTCGCCTTCAAGCCGTCTATTAATCGGCATTTGGACGGAAACAAAGCCGTACCTCTTCGGTGCAATAGCTGCCTTGAAGCTAGCTGCAACCAATACGAAGAAAGCGCCAAGCGCTAAAGAAATGATTCGCCAACGCCAATCGTTGTCAAATAATTTCTTCTTCATCTTTGATGTCTTCAACTGCGGCATCGTCGAAACTATCATTGTGCTCTCCCTCGCTGGCGGCTGCGGCGGTCGGCTCTTGAACTGCGAAACTTTCGGCACCGGACCCTGCTGAATGGTGCGATCCTTGGTCAGCACTGGCTACGAACGTCGCCATTTCCTGCGGAACGAGTAAGTTGCTTATTACGAGAGTGCCATGATGCACTCGTTCGGACAATTTTATGGCAAGGGTCCGCAGAAATTGATGTCCCGCTATAAAAACCATGCAGATCATCAAGCTCAGGGATGTTGGATTCAATGCATTAGCAATACTTCCTGTGAGCTGGCTTTGTTTATCTGGGGTATCCAGTACGTTGATCGCCGTAAAAGCGGACCACAGACTGTCGATGCTGCCAAGTACGCCAGTCAGGATGACAAGTGTTGCGAGAGTAGGAATAGCGGTTAGCCGCGCCTCGAGTTGGGGCATGAAGTCGACGGTTTCTTCTTCAATCGTTCCTCGGACTGTTGAGGGATCTCGTTCCGCGGCTTCGAGTGCGCGCAGTGAAATCTTGGGCAGCGAAGTGTGGGAAACACTCTTACAAAGCGTAATTGCTCGGTCCAAATCTTCGGCGAGAACTATTTTCTTGAGGTTGGTTAGGAACTTGGTGAAGTTGATGCTGTAAACGAATTGCAGCATGATAAGCCGCTCAAATATGAAGACCATTCCTAGAAATGTAAGCCCGAGCAGAAACAAAAGATAGGGATTACCGTTCTGAAGACTGATTGCCAATTGGTTCCACATATAGAGTACCTTTTTTGCGCTGAATTTTGGGTTGTTTATGTTTCTATTATATTCAATTTGCAGCAAAAGAGCGATAAACCGCCTGGTATCATAGCGGCGTTTTCAATCTTATTTATTGAGAAAAATAAACAAATGACGGGAAATTGTTGTCAGCTTGGAATTTTAGGAAGTTTGTTAGACTGAGACTTGGTATTGCTCAAACTTTTGCGGCGATTTTCTTTCTCATCAGTCGGCACGGATGCGGCTCTGCTTTGCGTGCTCGTCTTGGTCGACAATCGACCGGATTCGAACGCCTTGACGAACGCTTTTAGAATCTCTGGATCAAAAAGCTCCTTTTCGCTCACCATTTTCGTTATGGCGTCTTCTTCGGTCATAAACCCCGAGTAAGCCCTGCCTGAAACAAGAGCGTCGTATGCGTCCGCTATGGCAACGATTCTGGCGAAAAAAGGAATGTCTTCACCGGCAAGGCCGTCAGGATATCCCGTGCCGTCCCACTTTTCATGGTGGTACTTGATGCCCGAGAGAAATCGATGCGCGTTGGGCATGTTGTTAATGATGTCAGCGCCAAGGACGGGATGAAGCTTCATTTCTTCATATTCTTCCGCGCTCAAGAAGGACGCCTTTTTGAGAATCGCGTCCGGAACCCCAATTTTGCCAATGTCGTGGCATAGGGAACTCATCATGAGCAGTCGTTTCACTTCCTGATTGAGTTTGAGTTCGTCGGCTATAGACATCGAATACTGGCTTACCCGTTCAGAGTGTCCCCTGGTATAGGTATCTTTGGCTTCAATGGTGGCGATAATCGTCTCAATCATGCCAATGATCGAGACGTCGAGTTCTTTTCGAAGGATCATAGTCTCGAAGATAGGCGACGATCTTGTGACCAAGGTCTGACCTATGTCGAGTTGCGCCTTTAGGTTCTCCGTGTCTGCTTTGTCGCCTTCGACGTGGACAATGCCGATCAGCTCTTGGTTGTGCATCATCGGGAGAATTGCCGTCGCCTTAGGCGAGTTCTTCTTGCCAACTGAGTTGGCCAGCCAAATCGCCTGGTGGCGTCGAACAGCGTCGTCGAGACACTTTTTGTTGAGGACGAAGGGCTTCTCCTCGGTATAGGTTCGATGTGCAAGCGGCATCAACTGTTTGCTCTGGCTTGACCAAATGAAGAACACGCTCCGGGATGCGCTCGGTAAAAGTTTGCCTAAGCTCTTCAGTAAGACGTTTGACGCCTCCTGTAGGTCGTTGATAACGATCAAATTGCTATAGACGTCGTAAATTTTTTTAACGTTGTCAGAATTTCGGTTACATGTCTTCGCCAGAAGCTCAGGGTCAATGCGTATAAAGGGCGGTTTGCCTTTTTCGTTACCGTTTGAGTCGACGCCAATGGGGCCTTTGATGCCGAGACTTTCGGAAATCTCAGCCTTGAGCGCCATGACTTCCGTTTTGATCTGAATATGCGGCTCGGACGCAAAGAACTGGTATTCAGTCGATCCAATCAAGATCTTGTCGCCGCTGTGGAGCGTCGAATTGACGACGCGATCACCATTAACGAAAGTGCCGTTACGAGATTCCAGGTCTTCGATTATATACAGGTTGCCTCGCTTTTTTATCCGAATATGAAAGCGGCTCACCTCTTCGTCGTCTACGACGACGCTGTTCTGGGCGTCGCGGCCCATAGTGGCCGGAAAGTTGTCCAAAGCAATTCTTTGTCCAACATTATTCCCGCGTTCAATCAAGAGAAACGACATCGACAATCCGTAAAATGAAAAATTGACGGTTCATGAACCTATCGGACAATTAAATTTTGTCTTGATCTAGCCGATGGGAGAATAGTGTTATGAGAAAGCAGAGTTCCAGGAATGTATACCCAAATTACACTTTTCATTTATGTCCTGTTCGCGTCCACGCCAGCAGTCAGTAGAAACGCCTACCTCATCGACCCAAACAACAGCTTCAAAGCCGTAAAAGTCGTTGGGGAAGGGAAAGCGACGCACCAAGAAAATGTCATTCTCATGCGTGATCCCATAACCGACCCATCGATCCGCCCAGCCCCCGAAGAAATAGAAGAAGGAGCGCCCGTGGTCGTGGAGCCTGCCATGGCTAAAGTACCCGTGCCTGTCCATAAGCTGCAGTTTAGAGAGCATAGCGTTACCGCGAAGACAATTAAGCCCCGAATCGACTTTATCAGGAAGTCGCTGCCCCTCGAACCTGACCTCGGGTACCATCAGGTAAAAAGACCCCCGAGTTCTCGCTCTCGCGAAGAACTTTAAAGAGTCCCCCCCGTTCCAGCCGCCGCAAATTATTTAATTTTTCGTTGAATAACTATTGTTTAACAATATTTGGCTGGACGGTCAATCAAAAAATCTTTTATTCCAGGGAAACGCTGTTAGAATGCTTCCACTAAGGATCCTCAATGGAAGCATTTTTGGAATTCGACCTATTTTTGTTTGGGCTGATTAACGACCGGCAGATGACGTCTTGGCTCGACCGCGTCATGGTGGCCGCATCAAGCGATACCTGCCTAGCAATTGGGGCCTTTTTGGTATTTTTTTGGTTTGCTAAAACCAATTGGTCCAAGCGAACCCTTGTTAGTATCGTTGTCATTCTCTTGATCGTCGCGTTTGTGGATTCGTTCAGTTACTATGCGATCAAACCTTATGTAAACAGGATCCGACCCTGCAAGGTTCTGGACGGTGTTCGAATGCTTACGGGTTGCGCCGGATGGCAGAGCTTTCCGTCCAATCATGCCGCAAACGCCATGGCTTTCGCCGCTTCATTTTATTTCTTGGGTGCAAAAAGGTTGGGCCAGTTGCTTATTCCGTTGGCCTTCTTAGTAGGATTTTCGAGGGTGTATGTTGGCGTTCACTATCCGTCCGACGTTCTCGGAGGTTTTCTGCTTGGAGCGCTAGCGAGCGGCCTCGGCACAAAGCTATTTCTCAAAAAATGCCCCGTTCGCCTTTCGCATGTTCGCCAGTAGGTCGGGTAGAGCGAAGCGCGAGCCGAAACTTGCGACGAGTTTTTCCAAATCCGCGCATGTCTTCTCGATGCCCTGGGCTTGCATGAAGTGAAAGGGTCCGCCAAGGAAGGGCGGAAACCCGAGACCAAACACCGCTCCAACGTCCCCGTCGTAGGGAGAGTTGAGAATCTTTTCTTCGAGACAACGAACCGATTCACTGAGAAATATGTTGAGACACCGGTCTTGGATTTCAGACTTAGGAACGTCGCGTTTTTCTTTTTGAAGAAGCTGGTATATCTCCCTGTTTTCTTCCTTGCTCTTTCCTTCGCCGTAGACATAAAGGCCCTTCTTCGTTTTGCGACCAAGGACTCCTTGTTCTTGGAGCTTATGGATCGCCGGCGGCATGGAGATTCTTTGCGGAAACGCTTTAACGATTGTCTCGAGGACATGAATTCCAACGTCAATACCAACTTCGTCAAGCAAAGCCGCGGGACCAACCGGAAATCCCAGCTCTGTCATGGCATCGTCGAGCGCCGATATCTTGGCGCCTTCTCCGATGAGGAGCATGGCCTCGGCGAGGTAAAAAGCTAACGCACGAGTAGTATAAAACCCTGGCCCGTCCTGGACGATGATTACTTGTTTGCCCATTTTTTGACCAAGTTTGGCGCAGCGCGTGACCACTTCCGTAGTATTCTTCTCTGTGGCGATGATTTCGAGCAACGGCATCTTTTCCACGGGTGAAAAAAAATGCATGCCAATAACCCGTTCAGGATGCTTGGCGGCTTTCGCAATTTCCGAAATGGGAATGGCGGACGTATTGGTCGCGAAGATGGAGTCGGGTTTGGATATTTGTTCGAAATCCTTCAGAATCTTGTGTTTGAGGTCGAGATTTTCGAAAACCGCCTCGATGGCGATATCGCAGGTCTTAAAACCGCGCATGGAGGTATAAGGCGATATCGCATAGAGTTTTTTCCGCGCCTCAAATTTCTTGAGACGCTTCTTCTTCACTTTGTCGTCCAAGAATTTTTTTGCGGTTGTGAGTGCCGTTCCTAAAGATTTGGTGCTTGGATCGCTGAGACGAACCTTGATATCTTTCTCCGCGCACACGGTTGCGATACCGGCTCCCATAAAGCCCGCTCCAATAACTCCCACATAAGCATCCTCAAAGGACACCTTGAGATCGGAGGAGATCTTCGGATGCTTTTTTATTTTGGTTGTTGCTTCGAAAATGTGAATAAGGCTTTTGCTTTGCGGCGTTTCGGTCAATTTACCAAAAAGTTCGGATTCCTTTCGTAGCCCTTTCTCCAATTTCTTATTGAGTCCGTATAGGACGGAGGTGAGAGCTTTTTCTGGCGCGGGATAAAACCCTTTCGTGTTCTTTTGTATCATCTTCAGCGTTTGGTTCTTGACCACGTTTTGTCCTGGTCGGGTTCGCGACAAAAACCACCCCATAGCCTTTTTAACAGGCGACGTCGGCGGTTTTTTTGGCGCACTTTTGTGGCAATTGACGGACTCGCGCAGGAGTAGGGCGGGGTGCACGACTTTGTCAACAAGTCCCATGCGCAGGGCTTGTGCAGCGCCGACTCGCTTGCCGGTTAGAATGAGATCGAGGGCTTGCTGAATGCCTATGAGCCTTGGCGCTCGTTGAGTTCCGCCGGCTCCCGGGATCAACCCAATTTGAATTTCCGGAAAGCCGAATTTTGTCGAGTCTTCCTCGCTTGCGACCCGATACGTGCAACACAAGGCCAATTCAAGCCCGCCGCCAAGACACTGCCCTCGTACGGCGCACACGGACGTGATTTTGAGGTCCTCAATCTTTTGAAAAACGCTCTGCATTTTTGCGGCGCCCTGTTGGGCGAGTTCGGCATTGGACAGGGATTTGATATCGTTTATGTCGGCACCAAGCGCGAAATCCTTCTTGCCGCTTTGGATCACGATGACGTTGTACTTTCTGTCTTTCGCTATTTCATCGAGGATCCCCGACAACTGCATCAGAACGCTTTCTGAAAGAACGTTGGCTTCTTTGCCCGCGCAATCGATGGTAATGATGCCCACGCCTTGTTCGGCGCCTTTAAGAGTTACGTCCATATTTTCTCCATGATCCAGAGTTGGAGCTCTAGACCGCGATTCAAAATTGACAGTTTTCAATAATCATTGCCGCAGCCATTCCCCCAGCCGCGCATACTCCAATCAGCCCGTACCTTTGCTTGCGCCTTTGCAGTTCGTTGCCAAGGGTTGTCACAAGGCGGGCTCCCGTGGCTCCAAAGGGATGGCCGATTGCGATGGCCCCTCCATTGACGTTCAATTTTTCCCGGGGGATAGTGCCGTAGGGCTTTTTTCTTCCAAAATGCTTTTCGTTAAAGTCAGAGGATTCCATGCACTTGATGCAGCTTAGCACCTGCGCCGCGAAGGCTTCATGAAGTTCGAATAGACCTATGTCTTCAATCTTCAGAGAGTTTCTGTCCAGGATCAGCGGAATAGCGATTGCAGGTCCGATGAGGAGGCCTTCTTGAGGATCAACGGCGACATAACAAAAGTCCACGATCCTTGACTTGGGCTTCAATCCCAATTGAACGCAATACTTTTCCTCGCCGATAAGGCACGCCGCCGCGCCGTCCGTAAGGGGAGATGAATTGGCCGGCGTGATCGTGCCATACTTCTTGTCAAATGCGGGCTTAAGCTTAGCCATAGCTTCTTCGCTTGCGTCTGGCCTGATGACGTCGTCTTGCTCGACCGCAACCGCGATTTTACGTTCGGACCAAACTGGTATAATTTCATCTTTGAACAATCCATCCTGTTGAGCTTTGTAGGCCTTCTTATGGGAGCCAAATGCAAAGTGATCCTGCTGCTCCCGGGAAATATCGTTGTTCTTAGCCATTATTTCGGCATGCTGACCCATCGTCAGGCCCGTCATCGGTTCGGCAAGGGCAGGCGGGGTCGGAAGCCAGTCTCTGAAGGAAACAGTCTTCAACAGCGCAAGTTTCTGACCGAGGGTGCGAGCGCGACTTAGTTTAATCAAGAATGCTTGTGCTTTGTCGGAATAGGTAATGGGAACGTTGCTCAAGCATTCGACGCCCCCGGCAATCGTGAGATTGGCGACATTGCTTCGGATGGTACACGCGGCGTTGGATATCGTTTGAAGGCTACTTGTGCAAGCGCGATTAAGGGTATATCCCGTGACGCTATGAGGCATTCCCAAATTGAGAACGGCGTCGCGCGCCACATTGGGGTTCTTGGTCTGCGGGATGACTACGCCGCAGCTGACTTCTTCGATCTGCGAAGCGTCTACTTCGGATTTTCGAAGCAAGCCGTCGATGACGCGAGAAAAAAGCTCGAGAGCGTCGCACTGCGCAAAGGCGCCGAAAGACTTTACGAACGGTGTTCTAACTCCGTCAATCACCACGGCGGTGCTGTTCGCAGAAGAGTTAAACGATACTTTTTGCATATGCCCTCGTTTGCAAAACGCCAAGATATTCAGGAATTCTCAAAAATGACACCAACCTGAAGTACTTTGGCGCCCCTCGGCAAGTTGTCTTAATGCTGATCCGGTGAAATAATGGTTAGTGAAATATTAACATATCCGGCCACGACTCAGTATCGTTCTTTAAAAGAATTTAAAGCGAAGAGATCCATGTCATGAATAGAGAGTTTCGTCTCGCAGCGCTATTTTGTGTTTTCGCCGCATCGTGTTCGTTGCCGGGAGAGCGTTCCGACACTTCGCCGCGTTCAGAAGACGTTCAACGAGAAGAAAAAGAGAAGACGGACGACGTAACGGCGTTAGACTTTCTCGCTCTGGACGGCGGTACGACGCCGGAGAGCCAGTGTTATAAAGAAAGAAATCTCAGCTTGCCGGTCGGGGACATCGTGGTCGTTGACGGCAACAACAGCGATTGGGCCAACATTGCGCCGGTGATAGAAGATGCCGGCGGCGACCGGGCCTGGGATGTCGCCAACCTTTATTTCGCGACGCAAGGCAGGGATCTTGTCGGTGCTATAACCGGAGACTTTTCGCCAGAAACCGCTAACATTTTCCTTCAATTTGGAGTTTTTTCCGAAACGGGAGACTCGCTGCAACAAATGCAGTTGAGGCAGTTGAAAATTACTCAAAACCAAATTTATCTGAAGACAGGTCCGGAGTGGAAGGTTCTCGATGGCGACATGGCGACCGTCAGGTCTAACCAGGGTTTTATTGAACTTAGACTTTCCAGTTTGCTGATCGGAGAAGTTCTAGCTCACGATGTTTGGTGGATGAAACCGATATTTCAGGATCCTGCCGGAGAAGACCTGGACACTGTTGGTATTCAATATTTCCTTAGCCCGTTCCATACTTCGCAAAGGTTCAGCCTGCGCCAATGTATTCTTGCTAAAGGGTCGCCGTACGTCCTGACGCACATCGTTGAAAGCGGTTTGAACCCCGGAGCGGTGGGCTCTGTTGTCAATATTTTCAGAAAGTCAGCGTCTCTTATGTTGAAAGGCTTCAGAGAGAGCTCTTCGGATCTCCATCAGGCAAGCCTCTTGTTGACGAAGAAACCTGTTCTTCACCCGCCCTTAGATTATGGTTCTTTGTCGGTATACGACCGCGACACTGCCGCGAATGTGTCAGAAGGTGATATGCAGAATCTCAATCAGGGCGGCTACGCCGAAAGAGCAATCTTTTCTCGTCTCATAGACCTTCAGGCCAGCCTATTTATCATGGCAAACGGCTTTAGGCACGATCCTGTTTTTGCCGATGCGCTGGCTGTGGTCCTGACGAGAAAGATAGTTGAACAACAGTTGGGAATTAACTTTTTCCTGACCAAGATGCATTCTGCCTCTCAGGACTTTCTTGCTATAGCGGATCCCGCCGGCAATGACGTCGGACCGGAGAAGTCGGCAGCCTTTGGTTACATGATGAGTTTCACTTTTCCTCATACTGACATTTTCAATGCTTGGTCTGAGTCGAGAGGTTTTTCGGCGCAATCCTTTCGAGCTGCTCTTGAGCAGGTTGTTCCGGACCCGGCTGTAGTGGACCGCCTTTGGCGAGGATGGGTCGAAGCCGGGCCCTATGATCAGGAATTCAGGCCGGAAGTTTTTCAGGATACGGATCACGACGGCTTACCCCTGTTGGTCGAACGAAAAGTTGGGACCAAAGCCAACGACGTCGATTCCAATTTTGACGGGTGGTCGGATTTGACGGAAGTCGTCTACAGTGAATACCATCTACAGCCCATCACGAAGCCACGTTTTATTTCCATCGACGGAATCATAAACGAATGGCTTGACCTCATTCCCAACAGGATTTCAAAGGATGAGGATCCTACAGGGACTCAATGTGGAGCCGAGGGCGATATTGAATCGTTTGCAGGGTTAAGCAAGGCAGAAAAACTCGCCATTGGCGCTCGCACGAAGAAAAACAAATCGGATTTCCTCGGCTGGCGAGTCGCCATCGACTTCAGAAAAGAGAAGAGGTCTTACCTACTTCTGACCGATCCGGACGGACAAGGCTACTCGATACAATATAACGGCAAGACAATATCGCGAACCCGAACACCCTGGAAATATAGTCACGGCGCCGGCGAATTCTTGGTGACCCCAGAACAGCTCACCAAGGTTCCGCACGACCTGACCGATCCCGAGAATGTGACTTTCAAACTGGAGACATTTATTCTGGATAAAGGCAAAGCGAAGTTTTGCGACGACACGATATGGTTTAAGCCAGTGATTACAATCTAAATCGATTTTCTGCTTTTAAGACTTTCTATTGCTTGTTCTACGATCATTTTTTGGGTTTTTGTCAAATTCAAGAAAACACCTCCGATTCGATAACGTTTTCCGTCGAACCATCGGCACTCACATTTACAGAGAAGTTTTTTGGGCGCATAGATGCCAAGCGGGGACAGCGGAATACTGAGCCAGTACTGCCGACTCGGCGACAGAGTGACTTCGGAAGTAAATTCTAACTTGAATCCGTTCAGACTGATGTCCAAGAGCACGGCGCTGTAGCAAGAGAACGGGAGAAAGCGGTATTTTCGGACTTCAACGAGAGCATGGGAAATAATGCGTTCCTGCCGTGGACTGATCTTCTTCGAATCATTTGAATTCATGTTTCTTCCCGCATATTTTTGGCAATAATAGTGTTATTATAAGCTAAAGAAAGTAATAGCGTCCACGTTTTATAATTCGGTCGTCAAGATGCGCTCTAATGAAAAGCTGCCGTCAAGAGTAAGAGCTTTGGTGCTGGGGGGAGGCATCCACGGTGTAGGGATTCTTCACGATCTGGCGAGCCGAGGTTGGAAGGACATCCATCTTGTCGAAAAAAACCAACTGGGCTCCGGGACAAGTTCTAGATCGACGAAACTCATTCACGGCGGACTCCGCTATCTCAAGAATCCCTTCGATTTCGATCTTGTGAAAGAGGCGTTAAGCGAGCGTGGACTGCTTATGCAGCTTGCGCCGGATTTGGTGCACCCCATAAGGATGATGCTCCCGGCGTTCCGAAATCACGGCATGCCTCCGCAGTTCTTGAAGATCGGGCTCACACTCTACGATTTTCTTGCTGGGAAGGCGGCCTTCAGGAAGCACGAAGTGATTTCCGCAAAAGAATTCTCCCACCTTGCGCCTATGGTGCGAACGGACAATATAAAAAAGGTGTTTTCTTTTTGGGACGGGCAAACGGATGATTTGGCCTTGGTAACCCGGGTTGCAGAATCGGCGGCGATTTTGGGCGGTCAAATCTCGGAAAATTGTCATGCCGAGTCGGTAAAGCCGACGGACGACGGGTGGGAAGTTTTGGTTCGCACGGCAAGGGGCGAGGTCAAAAAGATAAGCGCGCTCTACGTCATCAATGCATTGGGGCCTTGGTCAAATATTTTCTTAAATACGAGCGGCATCGAGCCGAAGATTCTCGGCTTAAATAATGAGGGGGTCCATCTCCTCGTCAAAGATCTTGGATTTAAAAGCGGCGTTTTATTTCAACTGCCCGGATCGAAACGTATCTTCTTTGTCCTACCTTGGCAGGGCCTAACGCTTATTGGAACGACTGAGGATCTCTTCGCCGGTTCTCCCGATGCCCTGAGAGTGCGCGAGGAAACGGTGAAGCACCTTCTCGATTCCGTAAATCAGTTTTTCAATGTGCGCTTACACCCAAACGAAATCTTGACCACGTTCAGTGGTTTGAGATGGCTGCCCGTACAGGCAAAGAAATCGCTTTCTGGCCTGTCGCGTTCTGCAGAACTTGGTATCCATAAATCGGAGCGAGGTTTTCTCCTTACCATATATGGCGGCAAGTTGACGACCTACCGAAGTTTGGCAAAGAAAGTCGGAGACATAGTTATGTCGGACTTTGGCGAGAAGAGGGAGAGTAAAACGGACGATCCTAATTTTTGGAAAAAGCCCGATGCGGGTAAAAGTCGCAAGACTGACGTTGTGGAAAGATTTGCGGCGATAATGAGGTCGTCGGCGGCGAGCTAAAACGACCCAACCACGCCCGTAAAATAGCGTTGGGATTTGAATTCGTTAAACGTGGACGTATCCCCAACCCAACCGCCATAAGCTAAGATAACCAAGAACCGATCCCAAGCATGACCCACGCCTCTTGCAAACATACGCTGCTGATGATCGTAAGACGTCATTAAGGCGGTTCGTCTGTAAGACGCTCGCGAGCTCGTGACCAAGGGGGCAAAGTCTTGATTCATACGAGTTTCTAAGCCAAGGCGGAATTGATGATCTTTATTTTCATAGAGATAAAGATGGAAATTGTGCTCAAAAATTCCGTTCCGGTCCGCTGCGGTTTTTTTCTTTTCCGCTTCCTTTGTTGCGCTCGGATCTTTAAACAAACCGGTCGGCGTTCGGTATTTCAACAGATAAAATTCCGATTTTTGCCGCAGGATGACGTCGGCTTGAGGTCCTTTGTCCTCGTCTAGATTGCCTAAGTCGGCCTCCACAGGTTTGATTCCAAAATCGATTTTCGGATCCAACACTTGATCCGTGTAATAAACGTGGAATGGCGGCGGTTCGTACGAATAGGGATCGATATAGGTTCGAATTCTCTCTTGCGACCCTTTTGATATTTGTCCCACCGACCATTGGACTTGCGCAGGTTGCATAAAAGCCAACTCTTCGTCTGAAATAGCTCCCGGCGCAGACGCTGCAGCTAGGAAATATTGAGAGTCCATGGAGGGCTCAAAGTTATCGACGATATCAATATCGTTGATAACAGTCCCGTAGCGTATGGTGTCCTTTGGCCCCGTGTTCCCCGATCCGAAGGGATTTGAGAGATCTAGGTTGAAGTTGACGCCAGCCTTAAATTCATTAAGCACCGAAATACTTTTTTCAAATTCCTTTTTTGCCCCGGTGCTCAAAGAGCTCGTGACGGCGACTCGCGCATTGGTAGAATCCAGGCGGGATTCTAACCCGCGAGCGCGGAAGATGCGGTCTTCAAAAGTAGGTTGTCTATAATACGTGGTAAAAGTCTTGTTGAGCCCGGATCGCGCCGTATTATTGCCGCCGGTCCTTTTGAGAAAACTTAAAGCATTATCTCTGAGGAAATGTTGAGTTGCCACGGGTTCGTGCACCGCGGTGTTATTGTATTCGAAACGCAAGGCGGAATCGTGCACGGTCGCGCTTCGCGACACTGCTTCAAGCCTTTGCGCTTTCTGCCCAAGCCGAGACTGGGCACGAACGGTTCCTGTTGCAGCCAACAGAAGCCACACGACTATGTATTGCACTATTTTAAACACAACGTTCTCACCACAAAAAAATCCCAACCACTCGAACGACCATGAGCAATATCCAGGCCACGAAACGGGCCCAAAACATGGATGTAACTGTCTGAAATTATTAATAACTCGAGGGTGTGTTTGGCAACAGGGGGTAAAGATATTTTACAGAAGACCGGAAAATCGCCTAAAAACTGGTCAATAATTGAGGTATTGGGTTTGACCAGTATCCGCGATTCTCGTATTTTAGGTAGGCCTTTATTAGCACCAGATAGGGAAAAATCGTTGAAATCTGCAAACTCTGCGGTGAATTTACCGGAAATGGAACGGAATGTACTCAAGTACTGGAAGAAGGCAGACAGCTTTCGTAAGTCTCTTGAGAACCGAAGGTCGCGAAAAGAATACTCTTTTTATGACGGACCTCCTTTTGCCAACGGTTTGCCGCATTACGGCCACCTCTTGGCCAACACCGTAAAAGACATCGTCCCCAGGTTTTGGACCATGAAGGGATACTTCGTCGATCGGCGTTTTGGCTGGGATTGCCATGGTCTGCCGGTGGAATATGAAGTCGAAAAGAGCCTCGGACTAAAGGGGCGCAAAGATATTCTTAAGCTCGGAGTGAAGACGTTCAACCAACACTGCCGCGAGTCGGTTTTGTTCTATGCGGAAAAATGGCAAGAGACCATCACCCGCTTAGGTCGCTGGGTGGATTGGGACAACCAGTATCGAACGATGGATAAGTCGTTCATGGAATCGGTTTGGTGGGTCTTCAGTGAACTTTACAAGAAAGATTTTGTTTACCAAGGCCACAAAGTCGTTCCTTATTCGCCCCGGATAACCGCTGTTCTCTCCAACTTTGAGGCGAACCAAAATTATAAGGATGTGCAAGATCCCGCGCTGACGGTGAAGTTCAAGTTAAAAGACGAGGACCTCTTCATGCTTGCTTGGACGACCACGCCGTGGACGCTTATCTCCAACCAAGCGCTGGCGATACACCCTAAGGAACCCTACGTCAAATTCCGCGATATCAAGTCAAACGAATATTACATCGTGGCTAAGGAAAGACTAAAGGATCTTTATCCCAAGAAAGGCAAAGAAGAGCATTTCGATTCGGTCACAACGATTGAGCCATCGACTTTAATCGGTCGCCGATACGAACCGCTGTTTCCCTATTACGCAAACAGAACGGATTCGTTTGTTGTGCTCCCCGGCGAACACGTCAGTATGGATGACGGAACAGGGATTGTGCACACAGCCCCTTGCTACGGCGAAGAAGACTTTAATATCTGTCAAAAGGCAGGCATTGCCTTTGTCGATTCCCTCGACGAAGAAGGCTGCTTCCTGAGTTCTATCAAGGAATATGCTGGACAGTTCGTTAAAGATGCGGACAAGGACATTATTAAGGCTTTGAAGGATAGAGGGCTGATCTTCAAACACGACACGATTGTTCACAGCTATCCATTCTGTGATCGGACGGATACGCCGCTAATCTATCGCGCCATCCCGGCTTGGTATGTCTCGGTAGAAAAAATCAAAGGCGAACTTGTCGAAAACAATCAAAAGATCCGGTGGGTGCCAGAGCATCTCCGTGACGGACGAATGGGCAAGTGGCTCGAGAACGCACGAGATTGGGCAATAGGACGTAATAGGTTCTGGGGAACGCCGTTGCCTATCTGGACGTGCGAAAAAGATTCTACGCATCGCGTTTGCTTAGGGTCGGCCGCCGAACTGGAAAAGCTCTCAGGCAAGAAGGTAGACGATCTTCACAAAGATTTTATAGACGAAATAACTTTCGCTTGCGAAAAATGCCAAGCAAAGATGAAACGTATACCCGAAGTTTTTGACTGCTGGTTTGAGTCGGGGTCGATGCCTTACGCACAATTGCATTACCCATTTGAAAACAAGGAGCGATTTCAAGCGGCATTTCCTGCTGACTTCATCGCCGAAGGGCTCGATCAAACGCGGGGATGGTTTTACACCTTGAGCGTTTTGAGCACCGCTTTGTTTGATAAGCCGGCGTTCAAGAACGTTATTGTTAACGGCCTCGTCCTTGCCGAAGACGGCAGGAAAATGTCTAAGAGATGGAAGAATTACACACCTCCCGACGAACTCATGGATGAACTTGGCGCCGATAGTGTACGTCTGTATATGATTGGTTCGGCGATTCTCCGTGGAGAAGATCTTCGGTTTGCCAACAACGGCGTGAAGGACACAACGCGCGCGGTTTTATTGCCGCTTTGGAATGCATACAGTTTTCTCACAACCTATGCGGAAGCGGATAAATGGGATCCGCATGAGCAGCTCATCTCTGGACCGCCGTCGAATCTTAAATCAAAGTTGGACCGATGGATCGTTTCCCGATTTTATTCGACCGTGCGGGACATCGACGCGCAAATGCAAGAGTATCAACTCTATAACGTCCCCCCGATCCTTGTTGGGTTTATTGAAGACCTCACCAACTGGTACATTCGGCTGAATCGTCGCCGATTTTGGGGCGGTGAAGGAACAATGACGGAGGACACCCGCCAGGCGTATGAAACCCTTTATTCCGTGCTCGTGGGCTTCTGCAAAGCTCTGGCGCCATTTGCACCTTATATGTCCGAGGCAATATTTCAAGGTCTTACGGCCGAGATAGGCATCGACAAGGATTCGGTCCACGTAAGCGATTTTCCTGCGGTGAGCGCCACTCTTATCGACTCCGACCTGGAGCGGGAGATGAGCTTGATTCGAAACGTTACGGAGTTGGGCAGGAGCTTGCGTGCGAAGCATCAAATCAGAACCCGGCAAGTGCTCTCCGAAATCTTGATCATCACGAGCAATCCCGAAGATAGGCGATCCATCGAAGAGTCGATGGACCTCTTGAAACAAGAGCTCAATGTGAAAAAAGTGGGATTCACGTCCGAAGAAACAAAGTACGTGAACTTTTCCGCGAAGCCCAATCTTAAAACCCTGGGTAAGAAGCTCGGAAAGGAATTAGGTAATTTCCGGACCGCCTTGGAGGCCGTTAATGCCGTGCCGGAAAAGGTTGCCAAAATCATCAACCAGGTGGAGGCCAAAGGGTCAGCGCAACTGGGAGAGTTTCAAATTGAGAAAGACGACCTCCTGATCGAAAGGCTACCGAAGGGCGAGCAACTGATAGCTACGGCTATGGGAGTGACCGTTCTTCTTGACACGAAGTTAACAGAGGACCTTATTCTCGAGGGACTCGCCCGCGAAATAGTCAATCGAGTTCAAAAGCTGCGCAAGGACAGTGGTCTCAATGTCACCGACCGCATCAATCTTGTTTTGGCGGGTAGCGCTGATATTGAAAAGGCGTTCAAAACGCACCAGACATACATACAGAACGAAGTTCTGGCTTCCAAGGCTACCTTAGAGGCTATAAAAGCAACTCCTGGCGCATTCAGAGAGTCTTTTAATGTTGACGGCAATGATGTTACTATAGGCATCAATAAAACCTGACGTTTCGGAGCCTCAAGATTAATTTTCGCATGTTTTTGTTGCTAGCGTTGGCAGCTTGCCAAAGCGGGTGCTACGTTTTGACGCAGGCGTACCACCAAGGTAAGCTCTATAGTCAGAAACAGCCCATTTCCGAAGTCATCACAAGCTCAGACACGCCAGCGCCTGTGCAGCAACGCCTTAGGTGGTCTCAAGATATTGTCAAATTTGCGGAGGAGCAGGGCCTTAACGTCGACGGCGCCTACGATCAATATATTGAGACCAGCAACAAGCCCGTGTCGCACATCGTTTACGCCGCTGCTCCCGACAAGCTCGAATCTAAAACATGGTGGTTTCCCATTGTTGGCACCGTTCCCTATCTCGGGTTCTTCGATCGAGCGGAAAGAGACGAAGAGGCCGAAGAACTAAAAAGCGAGGGGTATGACGTAGGCAAGGGCGCGGTGGGGGCGTTCTCCACACTAGGGTGGTTCTCTGATCCGATTTTTCGATCCATGCTCGAGCGAAGTCACGCGGAGCTTGCTCACCTTCTGTTCCACGAACTGACGCACCGGACATTTTGGGTCTCGGGCAACGCAGAGTTCAACGAACAAATCGCCGAGTTCGTCGGTCATAAATTGGCCATGCAATACCTTGAGCAAAAGCACCTTCGAGACGAGCTTGAGGACTATCTCAACAGGCAAGAAGATCAGAAGACCTTTCACCTCTGGCTCTCCGAGCTAAGAGCGGAGCTGGACCGACTCTTTGCCAACAAGACCCTCACGAAAGAGCAGATTCTCGCGAGCAAAGAACAACTCTACCGATCATTTTTGACAAATAAAAAGCCCTCGTTTAAAACGGATGAGTTCGAACCTTATTTTAAGAAAGAGTGGAATAACGCGGTGTTGTTGGGTATAGCGTTGTATGATCTTGATGTGAGTGTTTTTGAGGAAGCCTATGCTTGCTTAAAAATGCGGAACGTCGGCGAGTTCTTAAGAAAAGTTGAAAATCTCTTGGACGATGAAGAGAATCCGGAGAAAATGCTAAGACAACAGTGTGAAAAAGCGCAGGGAGAAAAATGAGCACGACGGATCGACCAGAAGTCGATGTTCATGAAGTCTTGGAGTGGCTTGAAGCTCGCAACTTCAAGAGGCTGCGTGGCTATATCAAAAAGCTCGACGCGCCCGATATCGCCGAGTGTTTCAAAGACCTGGACATCAAGTTTTCGATTGTCCTATTCCGGCTTGTTCCGAAGCCCAAAAGGGTAGACGTTTTCTCGTATCTGAATTTCGACCGGCAGGAAGAGATGCTGGACCGGCTGCCGGACATCGTGGTCGAAAATCTTCTAAACCAGATGGAGCCAGCTGACAGGACCCGCCTACTCGAAGAACTCGATGAGGCTATCCGGATCAAGCTTATCGCCAAACTTTCCAAAAAAGAAAAGGCGATGGCGAAAAAGCTTTTGAGCTATCCGGAAGGCTCGGTCGGCCGCCTGATGAGCCCTGAGTTTATTTCGCTGAAACAAGATATGAAGGCGGATGAGGCACTGGGTTATCTCAGATGGACATCGGGTGGGTTTCCGGAGTCAGCGCTTCACCACTTGTTCGTCGTTGACGCGGAAAAGAAGCTCTTGGGCTACGTCAGCCTTGCATCGTTGGTCATAGCAGATCCGGCGTCGACTCTCGTCAAAGACTTGATGGACACCCCCCAGCCGTTTCTTAATGCCAACGAGAATGAAGATGCGGCCGCCGACTTCTTTCGAAAATACGACACTCCGTATATTCCCATTGTCAACGAAAGCGAACACCTTGTAGGTATCGTGGAGGCCGAGGCCGCGTTTGACGTGGCGGAAGACGAAGCGACGGAAGATCTCCAACAATTCGGCGGTCATGCTAGTTTGGAAGATTCTTATTTCCAGACGTCCACGTTTACCCTTATTCGGAAACGCGCGGGTTGGCTGGCTTTATTGTTCACGGGCAGTATGTTCACGGCTAACGCATTAGAACACTTCGACCGAACGATCCAGGCGATGAGCGTCTTGGTGTTTTTCTTGCCCCTTATCGTCTCTTCCGGCGGCAATTCCGGATCGCAGGCGGCTTCTCTGATGATCCGAAGTTTGGCTATCAAAGAAATTAGTCTCGGAGATTGGTACAAGGTGTTGGGCCGAGAGATGATTATCGGATTAAGCCTTGGAGCTATATTGGGGTTGCTAGGCTTTTTGCGAGCTTACATTGGAAGCCAGAGCACCGTGACCGCAATTATCGTTTCTTCAAGTCTCATCGGCGTTGTGACCTTCGGATCCATAGTGGGATCTATGCTCCCGTTGCTCCTCAAATCCGTCAAGTTGGATCCAGCCGTGAGTTCCTCTCCCGCGATCGCCTCCGTTGTGGATATCGTAGGGATATTTATTTTTTTCAACATAGCGACCCGGGTCCTCGGTTCCATTATCGGATCTAAGTAATGTGGATCGATGACGAAATCATTCGTCGGTGCGATCAGCCATACCATTCAAAGGTGTGGTTCCCGGAAACTTCGTTCGTTGTTTTGGGCAGTTCCAACAAGGCCGACGTTGAAGTTGACGAAGAAGCCTGTGCTAGGGACGGTATCAATATTTTAAAACGATATGGTGGCGGCGGCACGGTACTCCTCCATAACGATTGTCTGATCGTAAGCTTTGGCGCTTGGGTCAGAGAGGAATTTCAAAACAAGAAATACTTCTCCTTGATCAATGGCGCCCTGATCGACGCTCTGCACAAAGTGGGGTACGACACGACCGGTTTTGCCCAGTTGGGCTTGAGCGACGTGGTGATCGGCCACAAGAAGATCGCGGGTACGAGTTTGTTTCGCAGCCGAAATTACTTGCTCTATCAGGCTTCGGTGCTGTTTCGTTCGAACATAGACGAAATTGAAAGGTACCTTCGACATCCTTCGAAAGAACCCGATTATCGAAAGATGAGGTCACATCGAGACTTCTTGCTGGGTTTGGCGCAGCATAATTCGCAGATCGACAAGAAAACGCTGCAAAGCATTTTCCCGGGCGCATTCGAGGTAGCCGTGAAAAAGGCGCTGAAGGACGAGCTTATTCCGCCCAACGAAGCGTTCATTCCCCATCTGCTGAAGAGGGCTGACGCGTGCGTCCCTGTAGGATGATCGTGTAATAAATAGTGGCAACAATTGTCCAAAAAGTAATGAGCAAGCCATGCCAGAGGTGCATGCTGGATACGCCCACCATATACCCGCTCGAAAGTCCTCTATAGGTCAGCGGGAACCAATCTGCTTTCGGAATATTGAAAGCTTCGTCGCCGACAATAAAAAAATCCTTAATGGACGCTCCCAACAAGACACCGAAGAAAGCGATTATCCCAAGGCTGAAGAGGAAAAGGTACACGCGAAATCGTGGCTGGTTGGTGGTTTTGAGTTGGGAGAGGGTAAGGGCTGACCACACAGCTTGGAAAGGCCGAAGGTTGGTTTCCATAATAATAATGGGAGCGACGACGGCTAACGACAAGAACATCACGGATACGTTGCTCGGAAAACCTAAGAGAAAGGTAATAAGAAGCACTATCATGCTCGCCATGAATCCTCGGAAGAAGAAGACTTTCAGGGTGCGCTTTACTCGGTCCCTAATCGAAGACTGCTTGTGGTGCAATGTGTCCAACGTGAATGCGACGACATAAAATAAGAAAAGACTGAGGACCAATACAGAACCCACAAACGACCACAGATAGTGAGTGAGAAAAGGGGTTATGATTTCAAGGAGTTTTACCGAATTCAAAGAGCTGCCGCGAGCCAATGTGTTCATCGCGTCAGTGGCGCTCAAGCTCTGCCCGCCCAAGACAAGTTCCGCCAGGGTAAAAGGGATTGCTATTCCCAGGAGGCTGATATAGACGGCATGGAGTATAAATATCGGTTTTAAGTTTTTGAGCATAATGAGTTAGCCGAGTATGACGGGTATACGTCCCCTGCAAATTACCGAAATCTACTGTTCTGTCCAAGGAGAATCGTCCTACGCGGGGCTTCCCTGTTCTTTTATTCGGCTGACAGGGTGTCCCTTGCGCTGCCGTTGGTGCGATACCGTATATTCTTTCAAAGGGGGCCAAGAGTTAACGATCGAAGCGATCGTGGACCAGGTCAAAAGATTTCCGACAAGGCTTGTTGAGGTGACAGGCGGCGAGCCTTTGGCACAAGAAAACTGTAAACCTTTGATTGCCACGCTTGTTTCTGAGGGCTTCAAAGTCCTCTTGGAAACAAGCGGTTCTGAACCCATCACGGGTGTCGATCCAGCATGTCACGTAATCATGGACATCAAATGTCCCGACAGCAAAATGTCCGACCGCAACCTTTGGAGCAACATCGACGCTCTGAAAACGACAGATGAAATCAAATTCGTGATCGCAAGCAGGGCGGATTTCGATTGGGCCAAGGCCGTAATTGAAGAGAAATCATTGACCAGATTCCCACTTCTCATGTCGTGCGCATGGGGCTTGGTCCAACCAAAGGATCTGACGGAATGGATTCTGGAAACAGGATTGCCGTGCCGACTCAACCTCCAACTCCACAAATACATTTGGGGACCGAGGGCCAAGGGTGTTTAATTTAACGTCAAACAAGGACGGTTACCGGCGACTTCTGAACAGCGAATGTAGCGACAGCACGGGAGCGACAGAAGAGTGGGGAATTGTTTTAGCGCGAGGACAGGGAAGCAGCCTTTGGGATGTTGAAGGCAATGAATACGTCGATCTTTGTGGCGGGTTCGGTAGCTTGTCGTTGGGCCAAAACCCTGATTCGATCCTCAACGTATTCTCCGAATATGCGTCTCGAAAGGACCTATTGCTCCAAGGAATGGGCGACGTATTTCCTTCTGCGGACAAAATCCAATTCATAGAAAAACTTTCGTCTGTCTTGCCCGCACGATTTAAGAGGGTTTCGCTCGCACTGTCAGGGAGCGGTGCTGTCGATATAGCTCTCAAGACTGCTTTTCAACGCAAGGCTTCGACAGGCATGATTTGTTTTGAAGGCGGATATCACGGGTTGGAACTGGGGGTACTTCCGATAGCGGCTCGAGAGGATTTCCGAGAGCCGTTCGTTTCTTGGTTCAACAACAGCTCCGTCGTTCGGCTGCCGTGGGCATGTTCCGATCAGGATATTGAGAATGCCGTCTATGAATTGCAAAAGAACGGCACACCGCTTGCCGCCGTCATCGTCGAACCGATTCAAGGTCGCGGTGGCATGAGGCCTGCGCCAAAGTCATGGCTGTCCATGTTGTATGACGTAACTCAACGAGAAGACGCGCTTTTGATTTTTGACGAAGTTTTCGTCGGTGCGGGAAGAACCGGCAGATTCACCTGGGCTTCCGAGTTCGACTGCGATCTTATTTGTCTTGGTAAAGCGCTGGGAGGCGGCGTTCCTATCGCGGTTTGCGCCGGTACAGAGGCGGCTATGGATCATTGGCCTAAGGATAAGCCTGAAGCGATTCACACCGGGACTTATTTTGGTCATCCTTTTTCCTGCCGCATTGCATCGGTTGTCGTTGACGAGATCGTCAGAAACAATTTGTCAGGTCGTTCGCTCGTTCTTGGTGACAAGATTCAAAAGTTGTTAGCGCAGGAATTGAAGTCGCCTCTTGTGAGGGAAGTTCGAGCCACTGGGCTTTTTGTCGGTATTGAGTTTACGAAAGCCGGGTTGGGGGAGAAGGTGATGATTGAGGGGCTAAAGAAAAAGATAATTACGTTGCCGTGCGGTGATGGGGCCCGGGTGCTTTCTTTGACTCCTGCTTTGAATATTGATGAGGGGGTTTTATTTTCTGCCGTGAGGGAATTGGCTTTGGTGATTAATAGTATCTAGTTCCTTTTCCTTTTTCGTGTTTGTGTCCGAAACAACAGTCCCGTCAGAGATGAGGCAGTCGTCCTCTCGCGCCTGACCGTTCGCTGCGCTTCCTGCTCCGCTCACTCGCACTCCGCTCCCGCTCCGTAGCGTCCGGCGCGAGAGGACGACTGCCTCACCTCTGACGGATGTGGCAATTGTTTTAGGTAAGAACCCCGAAAGCAATTGGTTGGGTAGGGAAATTTGGTGTTCTTGGTAAGTCTATATTCTTTCCTGAGGAGATATTACGGCTTACAGAGAAGTAGCTTCGCTTCCCCACCCGGACGATTGATCTAAATCTTTAAAAAACAAAGCCGAAAAGAAAAGGGACCAAAGCACCCTATCAAGAGGCCGCGTATCGGCGTAGCGCATCGGAGGCACTATGAAACTGAGAACAGTATTATCAGTAGGTACAATCGCGATCACTATTTTGCTCGCATGTAAGTCTCGGTTGAGCAGTGTAGCTAATGCCGAGGACAGCGGCGTTGACCTCAGGCAACAGGTAAGAGACTGCGGCAACAGCGCTCAATGTGTTGGTATCGTCTTGGCCGATGCTATAATTGCGATGGGTGGAGGAGGAAGCGGTGGGAGTGGCGGCCCCGATGGGTTTGACCCGGGTCCGAAGGTGACATATGGCGATGAAATAACTGGCAGTGTGAACGAAACTTTGGCGGGCCGCTTCTGTAATGTTGACCCTGAGCATTTCGTCGCTGAAGGGCGATATCCTGGTGGTCATAAATCGGTTAAAGCGTGGTGCCGGGATTTTGCCTTAGAAAAGGATCCTGACGACATTAAGGAAATCAGATGTGTCGTTATATCCGGCAAGCATTTTAGACCGACAAAAATAAACGGGGACCTCCCCAACCTCTTCGAAGCCTGTAATGAATTTGCGACCAAGCAACTATAGACTGCGAACGTGAATCCTATGTTAAGGAGTCGACCCTAGCTAATCGATAGGCTGCTCCTTATCAATTGAATTTGGCAATTGTTTTGGGTGAAAAATTTTTTTAACATTTTCACATTAAAAATCCTCATTTAATCCTCGAATTTGCGAATTTAAACAACACAGTTGCCGCTTCCGTCTGGGGTAAGTCTCCCCTCTCCCGCGCGGGACGCTACGGAGCGGGAGCGGAGTGCGAGTGAGCGGAGCAGGAAGCGCAGCGAACGGTCACGCGCGGGAGAGGGGAGGCTTATCCCAGGCGGGGATGGTGCCCTATGTTTAGATTTAAAAAAGAAAAAGAAAGGAGTTCACATGCGGGAGGGGAGCCTTATCCCAGACGGAGATGATGCCCCTTGTTTAGATTAAAAAGAAAAAGAAAAGAAATTCTCGGAGAGATAGGCGGAGACCTCCCCAGACAGACAAGATGTCACAAGTTTAGAATTAAAGAAGAAGAAAAGAAAAATCAACCAGCCGGCTGCGCCTTAGGATGCCCCTCAACCCCAGAAAAAGTAGCGGTAGCTTCCGCCCCAGGCTTACTCTCGGGAGTCAGGATTGTAATCGCATAGTGTATAGTCTCGTCCCATTCCTCGCCGTCTTCTTGCTTAAATCCAATCTCAAAAATCTGCTCTTCATACCTTGTAACTTCGGGGACGTACTTATATTCGAATACGATCGTCAAAGTTTGATCAACCAGATCGGGAAATTCGGAGTTGGGTTCCTTTTTGACTTCGAGAGAAGTGACGTTGAGAAAGTCCACAGTATGTTCGGTTAGACTTCCAGACAAATCAGCATCACCAGATCGCATGTATTTCACGGTGATTTCGGCTTTGACCTCACCGAGTTTTCCTGGAGTCGCCACTCGGGAGTTGGTCAGAACGAGATCCTGCAACTCTCTGTCGGAAGCACCTTCCCGGTCCGCAGATTTGGGGTTCTCTCCCGTTGCATCGCCTGATGTTGCTTTATCGGTCTTCTCGCTTGGCGGAGGAGACTTGCCGCTGCTAAATTCGGATTTGCTGCAACCGTTAACGACAAACAAAGCTAAGACAGCGAAACGAAGACGCATAATAATCTCCAGGCGGTCCGACTTAATTTGGACCCGCCAACGCGGCTAAGGTCGCAAATTCATTGGGTACAAAGCCTTTATCGGAATTTTTGGGCCGATAGTTAAATCGGCCGATTTTATGCTGTAAAATTAGGCGATTAGCTTCGAAGGGCGATAAGGTTCATTTCGAGGCTTTTCTTTTGATCTTCATAGGCTGCCTTTTTGGCTTTCGTTTCGTTGAGGATGTCTTCCGGCGCTTTGGAAACAAAGGCTTCGCTTTGAAGCTTCTTATTGATGCCGTCCAAAGCCTGAGTCAGTTTTTCAAGAGACGACGTCAAACGCTTTTCCTCTTTCTCAACGTCCATGATCCCTTGAACGGGGATAAAGATTTCGAAGTCTGAACCAACGTAGGTGAGGGATTTAGGCGGTCGTCTGAGATTGACGTCAATCGCGAGGTCTTCGAGTTTTGCCAACTTGCTTATTGCGGAAGTGGAATTCAAGAACACGGCTTTAAACTTTTCATTGGTCTTCACAAAGACGTTTAATTTTTCTTTGGGAGCAATGTTGGATTGCGTTCGAATGGATCGAATGCCCGTAACCACCTCTTTGACCTTGTTCCAGTTGTCATGGTCTTCGTCGAACATTGGAATATTGGTCTCATTGGGATATTTGGCAATGCAGATGCTCAGAGGGCGATCGAGATCAGGCGATGCCGGAACCTTTTGCCAAATTTCCTCGGTGATAAATGGAATGACGGGATGCGCAAGCCGTAGGGCTATATCAAAATTGTAGACCAGAACGGAAACCGCGCGGAGCCGCGTGGTATCGTCGTTCAAATCTTCCTTGGCGCATTCAATACCCCAGTCGCATAGCGTTCCCCAAATGTGATGGTAGAGAACTTCAACGGCTTCGTTGAGCCGATACTCTGTGAGGAGTTGGTTGATTTTTTTGGTCGTGATGTGGCTTTGGGAGATAAGCCACTTCTCGTGCGTTGCGAGGTCAAGTTTCGCGATGGGCTGAATCTTTTCGCCCTTGCCGATGTACTGGGAAAGGAAACGGTAAGCGTTCCAAATCTTGTTGATGAATCGAGCGCCCGCCTCAAAATCCTCTACCTCCATCATAACTCGAGAGCCGAGGGGGGCTAAGTTGAGCGACGTGAATCTAGCGGCGTCGGCCCCATGTTTGTCGATCAGCTCGAGAGGATCGATGCCGTTGCCCAAAGTCTTCGAAAATTTTCTGCCCTTTTTGTCGCAGACCGTCGCGGTGAGGTAAACATCGTGATACGGCACTTCGCCTTTAAACTTCAGGCCGACCATGACCATGCGCGCGACCCACAAGAAGATGATCTCGGGCGCCGTAACAAGAACTTGCGACGGATAGAAGGTTTCAAGATTTTGTTTGGTCTGAGCGTCTTCGTTCGGCCAACCGAACGGGCTGAGTGGCCATAGCCAGGAACTAAACCAGGTGTCGAGCACGTCTTCATCTTGTTTGAGATCTTTGGAACCGCAACTCTTACATTGTGTCGGATCCGTCATCCCCGTGGAAACGTTTTGACAAGCCTTGCAATACCATATCGGAATTTGATGGCCCCACCAGAGCTGCCTTGAGATACACCAATCCTGAATGTTGTCGAGCCAGTGAAGATAGGTCTTCTTCCACGTGTCGGGATAGAACTTGAGCCGGTCGTCTCGGGCAGCGTCTGCTGCGGCCTTGGCCATATCGGCCATCTTCACAAACCATTGTTTGGAGAGCTTTGGTTCAATAATGGTTTTCGAACGATCGGAATAGGGAAGAGTATTTTTGTGTGGTTTCACTTCATCAAAGAGGTTGAGCTCTTTAAGCGCCTTGAGAACTTCTTTTCGCGCGTCAAAGCGGTCCAAACCGAGAAAACGTTGGGGAACGTCTTTCATCTTGCCCGTATCGTCCATGACGCTGATGAACTGGAGATTATGTCTTTTGCCTATCTCAAAGTCGTTTGGATCGTGTGCAGGAGTGATCTTGACGGCCCCCGTACCAAACTCTTCCTTGACGTAGTCGTCGCCGATTATGGCAACAACTCTCTCCGTGAAAGGTAGTTTGACGGATTTGCCGATAAAATGTTTGAACTTTCCCTCAGGGTGTACGGCAACAGCGGTATCGCCGAGCATTGTTTCAGGCCTCGTTGTCGCAATGGGAATAAACTCGTCCGTTCCCACGATGGGGTAGCGGATATACCAAAGATTGCCGTTTACCTCTTGGTTGACGACTTCGTCGTCCGAGACTGCGGTCTGCAAATGGCAATCCCAGTTTACGAGGCGTTCGCCGCGGTATATGAGCCCTTCCTCGAAGAGCGACACAAATACGTAACGCACAGCCGCCGAAAGATTTGGGTCCATCGTGTTAGCGCAGCGGTCCATGTCAAAGGAGAAACCCATTTTCTTGCATTGGCCCAAAATGATCTGGCTATATTTGGCTTGCCAGTCGAGGCAGATTTGAAAGAATTTCTCTCGTCCTATCTCCGTACGGCTTTTGCCTTGCGATTTGAGATTTTGTTCGACCATCATCTGGGTAGCGATACCGGCGTGATCGGTACCGGGCAACCAGCAGGCGTTGTATCCTTGCATCCGTTTCCAACGAATAAACGTGTCTTGAATGGAATATCCCAGGCCGTGACCCATATGCAGCTGCGACGTTACATTAGGGGGAGGTAGTATAATGGTGTAGGCGGAATTCTTGCTCTCAGCTTCCGCATGAAAAAATTTATTTTTTTCCCAAAATTCGGATATTCGCGGCTCGAAATCCTGGGGGTTATAGATGGAGTCGGTGGTGCTCATCTCCGGTTCCTTCGGCAAGGTGTTTAAGACCCACAATATAGGGTTTTAAACGCCAAAGGTCCAGTTGTGATGGGACACGGGCCTATGGGAGGAGGGTAAGGTTGGTCTTTTTGAAATAATTAACGCTTTCCACCGTAAAATCCGCTTCGCCGCTCACTTGTTGGCTCAAGAGAAGCTCGATATTGCAGGCATCTCCTTCACATCCGTAGATTTTTTGGATGCGTTCAATGTCGCCAGCCGAAAGCGTCCGATTGCTGAGGCCTTCGCCGATGAACATCGATGGTCGCATGATGGAATACTCGTCCTCTTCCGCTCCGACATGAGCTAATCCTAGAAGGTGGCCAAGCTCATGGAGTGCGAGAGATTGCATATCAACGACCTCTTTGGTCTCTGAAGCTTTCGTTTTTAAACTATCGCCGATGAGATAATACTCCTCATTAAAGCGGATATCGGCAGTTGCTATCTTGGTGTTGCTGGTGTCGTAAGACCAGATAGTGGTCGCGAGGACTTCACGCTTCTTCGCCGTTTTCTCCCAATCCAGATCGAGATAATGGCCGTTAAGTTGGTCGTTTAGCGAACTGTATAGGTCGACAAAGTCGTCACCGTGTTTGGCGGTGTTTCCGTCCAAACGGAAAAGCTTTCTTCCGACGGCCCATTCCCATTTTAACATGGCAGCATAAAGATGAACTTTTTGTTCCATCATCATCTCGACACTGAGAAGGGAGGAGACCGGCAGGTTCGTCCAACCGTCTCGGGCATGGATTCCGTATTCGTTAGAACTGGGATCAGCAGCGTTAGTGTTTGAGGCTTCCATATGGGAGTCTTCGTCGAGCGACACTTGATAGAGAGAACTACCGCATGCAACAAATTGAGCAAACACGACGCCTGCTGTTAGGCAAGTGAACACGTAGCGAATCGCTGACATCATATGAAACTCCCGAGGTTTTCCCTTACCTAGGTCTTATCGACATGAAAGAGGCCCGGCTTTACCCAATTTTATCGGAGCCGGAAACGTCTATAAAATTCTAATGATGTCAGTGTGTTGTGATCGCTTAATGGGCGACGTTAGTTGAAGTTTCAGACCCGCCCGTTGCCATGGCAAAATAAACAAGGTCTTGGCCTTCTCTAATGCGATGCGGGTTGGGTATAGAGGCGATATTGAGGCGCCAAATGACGGGCCAGAAGCTCGCGTTACCCATGACTTTTTCAGCAATTTTAGCAAGCGTGTCGCCTTTTGAAGCCGCGACGTTCTTCTTGGGAATTTTGGCCATGTAATCCGAAGACTTGGCTGAGTCGTTATTTGAAAAGCGGATGACGTCGCCTGGGCGGATTTTCGTAGGATCCGCTATACCGTTTGTTTCCGCTAATTGTTTCCAGTTGCTTGGCGAGCCAGTAACTTTTTTCGAGATAGCGCTCAGTGTGTCGCCTGGCAAAACGATATAATCCGCCGGACCCGCCGCTGTTGTGTCCATGGCGGAATTTTCGGTGGATACTGTTTCGATTGGTTCGCTTTTAACTGGGCTTGCCGATAGCTGGTAGTTTGGCGCTTCTTTTACTTCCTCTTCTTCAGTAACAACGGGTGCTGGAGCTTCTTCCACTTCGTCTGTTATGACTTCCGACTCAGGTTCTGATTCTACAGCTTCTGCGTCCATCGCGGGTTCTTCTGCTGGTTCGAGGGCTTCTGCGTCGATTCCAGTTTCTTCGGCGGTTTCCGGCGCTGGGGCAACTTCCGGTAGTGTCGTTATTTCTTCAGCTACTTCTTCAGATTCCGCCGGTGTTTCACCCGTGGCTTGAAGTTCTTCAGAAGGAATTCCTAAGAGCGTCTCGTCAGCAGCTTGCATTTCAGCGTCTGAACCTTCGTCGGCCGCGCTGGCGTCTGCCGTTTCGCCTTCAATCCCGATACCGTTTTCTGGAGTCGCTGGTTCCTCTGTGGTTGTGCAACCAACCGCCGTGAGGGTTAGCGTAAACGAAAAAAATAAAGATTTTTTTAACGAAATGAGCGACTTCACAGAAATAACCCTCCAGTTAGGAATTCTGACATGTCTTCGGCAAGAAAAGAGAAAATTTGAGCCGAAAATGGGAAGGACCCCATTTTGCCCGTCATCCCGAGCGAAGCGAAGGATCTCACTCCACTCAGGATCAACGTTACGCAGGCATCAATCTGGAAAGAATGAGACGCTACTTAACGTCAAGGAGCTCAATTTCAAAAACGAGTGTTGCGTTGGGTGGAATGACGCTTCCTGCACCACGCTCTCCGTAAGCAAGATCGGGAGGGATAACGAGTTTGCGCTTACCGCCGACCTTCATACCTTTTACTCCCATCTCCCAACCCTTAATCACATGGCCCTTACCGAGTTCAAATACAAAAGGCTCGTTGCGACTGACGGAGCTGTCAAATGTCGTTCCGTTAGTTAATGTTCCGGTGTAGTGAACGGTCACTTGAGATCCGTCTACCGCCTCGGCGCCCTGGCCGACCGTGATATCGGTGATTTCAAGACCGGATGCGTCTGTTGTTGCAGCAGGTGCGGCTTCGCCTGAGGATGTTGCCTCTGACGTTGCGGCGGGCTGGCTAGCGGAGTCTTGCGCCGCTTCTTGGTTCTTCTCGCAGGTGCAGGCCGAAAGACAAACAAATGGTAGAGCATAGAGCAGAGCTTTTTTCATGGAATGATCCTTTGGAAAATAAAAAGTGAATTTTCTCAGCTTATTGCATAAAAGTCCGCAAAGCAAGACCTGGGTTTATTCATCTTCTTTCTCATCCGTGGTTTCTTCATCGTCTTGTGGAGCTTCGTCCGCATCCTCAGGGGTTGTTTCCTTCTCCGGTTCTTTTGCGGGTTCTTTTGCGGGTTCTTTTGCCGGTTCTTTTGCCGGCTCGACTACTGGAGCCTTGATTTGCTTATCTTGAGGAATATTAGCTTTCAAACGTGGCGCGGCCTTAACGTCTGCAGCGTCATAGATCATTGTATGTGGCGGCAAAGCGGTCGGATTTTCCGCAGCGACTGCTTCCGCATAAGCAATACTCAGCGCAAGAACAATTTTGTACAGATTGCGTCCCATGGGCGCCCTGATGTTTGGGGATTTGATTCCTCTATTGTAGCACAGTCTGGAGCCGAATCGTCCACCCCGGGTATCACTACCCTTTGAGCGTTTCCATGAATTTGACGGCTATTGTTTTGTAATACTCGGATTTATCGCCTCCGGGAGAGGCAAGAAGTCTGGGGCTTGTGATGTTTATTTCGGAGATTTCTTCGCCTATGACGTCAAAGCCTACGAAGTAGACGCCCTCTTTAAGCAGGGCCTTTGCGACGTGGTTGGTTTTGGTTAGCAGATCTTTTGATGGTTCAAAAGAGTGGAGCGTGGCACCTTCTCTCGTGTTTGCCAGAAAATTGCCGGACCTGGGTTTCTTGAGACACCACGCTATAGCTTCCGACCCGGCGTAGAAGGCGCGCACTTCTCCGTCAAAGATACTCGGGTTAAAGGGCTGAATGAGCCTGTGAAGTGTCCCGGACCGGGTTTCTTCAACAAGAGTTTCATAGATTTTCTTCCGCGGTGTTTTGTTTAGGTCGAGGCGCAGAACCCCCCGGCCGCCAAACAAATCAATGGGCTTAAGAATGGCGTCTGCAGCAGGGGTGCGTTCCGCAAATTCCAGCAGTTGGTCCGGGTTTGCGGAAAACAACGCGTCAGCGCAGAAATGCGGGAATCGCAAAATGAGAAGTTTTTCGTTGAGCGATCTCAAAGCGGTCGGGCTGTTGAGAACGGTGACCGAAGGAACAAAATCCAGCATCCAGGTCACCATAATATAAGATGTGTCAAATGGCGGATCTTTGCGCATGTGTACGGATGAAAACTCTCTGACGGGCAAAATCAGGTCATCCGATAGAGTGATTTTCTCAGATCGGTCACCACTGTCGAACTTTAAGAGTTTTCGTACTTGTCCATAAAGAACATTTTGGGTCTTTTGCAGAAAGAGTTGGGACGGCTGACAGAGATAGACGTCCTCGCCTAGAGCCATAAGCGCTTGGGAGATATGCAGGCTCGTGTCGAGCGCAAGGTTGAGCGCGGTGAGCGGATCAATGACAAAAAGGTGTTTCATATCGCTCTGATCTTGCTCCTCATCCGCCGAAGTGATAAAGAAACCTCGATTTTGGAGAAGATTTACATTTTTTGCGTCGTCGCACAAGGATTTATAGATGGACTTCCGGACAATTGAAGAGTTGGATCTGAAGGGCAAGAGCGTTCTCATGAGGTTGGACCTCAATGTTCCCATAAAGGACGGAAAGATCACCGACGATACGAGAATTGTAAAAGCGCTGCCAACCATTACATACATTCTCGAACGAACCAACAAGCTAGCAATCATGAGCCATCTTGGTCGGCCTAAGGACGGCGTCCGGGACATGAAATATTCTCTTGAGCCGGTCGGAGCCGCCTTGTCGCATCTCATCAATAAGGAGGTCGTTCTCCTGGGTGAATTCGAGCAAAGCCCCTCTGCGCTCTTTTCGCAATTGACCGAAAAACAGGTTGTTCTCCTAGAAAATATACGGTTTTGGCCGGGAGAAACAAAGGACGACGTTGACTTCGCAAAGCAGGTCACGAAAGGGTTTGATTTTTACGTCAACGACGCGTTCGGAAGTGCACACCGGGCTCATGCCTCGGTTGTAGCGATGGCGAAGTGTTTCCCTGAGGACAGAAGGGCAGCCGGGTTTCTGATGCAAAAAGAAATCGAAGTGTTGGAAAAAATCAAAGCCAATCCCGAAGCCCCGTTCACGGTGGTTATCGGAGGTTCGAAAGTGTCTGACAAGATCGAGATGATTCTCAACTTGATAAACAAGTGCAATAATCTCATCATCGGCGGCGCCATGGCTTACACTTTCCTCAAATACCAGGGGAAAGGTGTTGGAGCTTCTAGGGTTGAAGACGACAAGATGGATCTCGTCGAGAGCATTTTCCGGAATGCAGAGAGTCGAAAGGTAAAGATCCATTTGCCGATCGATCACGTATGCGCGTCGGAATTCAAAGAGGACGCGAAACCGGTCCACGTCGAAAGAGATTCGATTCCTGGAAATCTGATGGGACTGGATATTGGTCCCGCTTCCGCTAAGGCGTTTAGAAATATCATCCTCGCTTCCAAAACCGTTTTTTGGAATGGTCCTATGGGTGTCTTCGAATGGCCAAATTTTGCAAAAGGTTCTTTAGAAATTGCCAAGGCCCTGGCCGACTCCAAAGCCTTTACTGTTGTAGGTGGAGGAGACAGCGTCGCAGCCGTCAATCAGTCGGGATTAGGAGAGAAAATTGGCCATCTTTCCACGGGAGGCGGTGCATCGATCGAGTTCCTTGAGGGCAAGATCCTCCCTGGCGTAAAAGTTTTGACCCGATAGACTTCGAGGAATCCATGCGAAACAAGTTAATTGCAGCAAATTGGAAAATGAACAAACGCGCCGGCGACGTGCAGGGGTACTTTCATTCGTTTTTAAATGAGTCGAACTCGAAGGGATCGTCTGTGGACGTTTTGTTTGCGGTCCCCTTTCCTTTGATCGAACGAAGCGCCGCGGCCGTCAAAGGGAGCGGTGTCGCGATTGCCGCTCAGAACATGCACTTCGCAAAGAGTGGCGCATATACCGGTGAGGTTTCGGCGGAGATGGTGAAGGATGCTGGCGCCTCACACGTGATTATTGGTCATAGTGAAAGAAGGCAGTATTTTGCCGAGACGGACGAAGTAGTTGCGGAAAAAGTAAAGAGCGCTTTTGCGCAAGGACTGCTACCTGTTTTGTGCGTTGGTGAGACTCTTGAGCAAAGAAAGAGCGGCGTCACAAATTCGATAGTTTCCAAGCAATTGGAAACCGTATTTGCGAAACTGGAATCCTTCGATAAGGGGATTATTGCGTACGAGCCCGTTTGGGCCATAGGCACGGGGCTCAACGCCACGGCCAAGGAAGCCGAGGCGGTGCACGCGATGATAAGAACCGTTGTCGCGAAATTCTTTGGCGACAAAGCGGCGCAAAAAATTCAGATCCTTTACGGCGGAAGCGCCAACGCTTCCAATTTAGAACAACTGCTGCGCAAGCCCAATATCGACGGCGGTCTCGTCGGCGGCGCTTCGCTCGATCCGACTACATTCGCTCAAATGATTCGGATTGCCGGACAACTCTCTCAATAAATAGAAAGATTTTATGTCACTCGAAAAAACCGTTCACATCGTCGGCGGCGGCCTCGCCGGATCAGAAGCGGCATATCAATGCCTTCGCGCAGGTCATGAAGTTGTTTTGCATGAGATGCGCCCCGTAAAACTTACGGCCGCCCATCAAACCGGAAATCTTGCAGAACTCGTTTGCTCAAACTCCTTGAAGTCCATGCTGCCCGACTCCGCACCAGGTTTGTTAAAGTATGAAATGTCGAAATTTGGATCTCTTATTTTAGAGGCGGCTGAGTACGCTAGGGTCCCTGCGGGTCAAGCGTTGGCTGTTGACCGGGAAAAACTTTCAGGACGCGTCGAAGAGGTACTTAAGAGTTTTACAAAATTCAAAAGATTGTCTGAAGAAGTAACCGAGTTGCCCAGCGTCGAACAATTAGCTGCTCGAAACGAAGTTTGGATTGTTGCCACAGGCCCGCTCACCGCGTCCGGATTGCTCGACCATCTCAAGCGCTATTGCAGAGACGAAAAAAATCTATATTTTTACGACGCTATTGCGCCCATTATTGATGCTGACACAATCAACTTCGACGAAGGTTTTTGGGCAAGCCGGTACGACGACGGAGCTGAGGGCGATTACTTCAATATTCCTTTAAACAAAGAAGAATATTACAGATTTGTAGACGACGTCGCGGCAGCGGAAAAGGCGCCGCTTCACGATTTTGAAGAAGCGAAGTTTTTTGAAGCGTGTCTTCCGATTGAAGTGATGATCGAGCGTGGAAGAGATACCTTGCGCTTTGGGCCCATGAAACCTGTGGGGCTCAACGACCCTAGAACCGGTCGGCGTCCTTACGCTGCCATCCAACTTCGGAAGGAAAACACGGACGCCACAATGCTGGGCATGGTCGGGTTCCAGACGAAGATGACTTGGACCGAGCAAAAACGCATATTTGCGACTTTGCCTTGCCTTCGAGAAGCTCAATTTCATCGCTTTGGTTCCATCCATCGCAACACGTATTTTCATAGCCCTAACATTCTGAATACCAATCTCTCCTTCAAGGAGGCTCCCGGGGTTTTCCTCGCGGGACAAATTACCGGCGTCGAGGGTTACACGGAATCGAGCGCTATGGGATTGCTTGCCGGTTTGAGCGCAAGTGCCTATTTAAACAATGCAATTTTTAAGATGCCCCCAAAGACGACGATGATCGGCGCCCTGCACAATTACGTAACTCAAGGTTCTCCTTGGGACTTTCAGCCCATGAACGTCAACCTGGGCTTGTTGCCTCGGATCCATGCCGACGCCCCGAAACAGGAAAGAAAAAAACTAAGTTGCGAGGTCGCCCGAGCGCAATACGACGTTTACTTCTCTGGCCTCGGTGAAAAACCTGAGACCCAGCCTGGATTATAATCCTTGGGGAAATTACTTGTGATACGTGTATTACATGTAAAAGTTTCGAAAAAGGCACCGTCCTTTCGCGCCCCGCGAACGACAGTCGCCCGGCACAGAAAGATTTTCTGAAGCAGTTTCTGGAGCGGATTTCATTTAACTTAAAAAAGCATTTCATTCTCCTTGACAACTCTTCCAAAACCACATAAACATCCACATTCTACAGGTAAGCCTGCTCGCGCACGCCAATGCCTTTTTTGAGGCTTCATTAGCTCCGAATTAGCTTGTCTGTAAGATTTCCGTAAAATTTTCAAAACTTAGGGTTAGTATGAGCAGTCAAAACATCCGAATCCGACTTAAGGGATTTGATCATCGGTTACTTGATCAGTCTGCCGCTGAAATCGTTGAGCGAGCAAAGAGAACTGGCGCGCGCATCGCGGGTCCAATTCCTCTCCCGACGGCGATCAACAAGTACACCGTTTTGAGAAGCCCTTTCATTGACAAAAAATCAAGAGAACAGTTCGAAATTCGGACGCATAAGAGAGTCCTCGATATTATGGACGCCAAGGCGCAAACAATTGATGCGCTTATGAAACTTGACCTCGCAGCGGGCGTCGACGTCGAGATTAAACTTTATTAACTTTTGAACCAGATCTCAAACTTCATTATGGGTTGAGCGAATTATGATGACACACGGTCTTTTAGCAAAAAAAATTGGAATGACGAGAGTCGTTGACGACAACGGTAATATGGTTCCCGTCACTCTTTTGCAAATAGAGAAGCAAGGTGTAACGAAAATTATTACGCCGGAAAGAGATGGCGGACACGGTATCCAGATCGGTTACAACGTTAAAGCTGAGAAGAAACTTACCAAAGCCGACGTTACCCGCCTTAGAAAAGTTCAGGTTGATTCGAACTTCAGCAAATTTAAAGAATTCCGCTTTCAAGAAGCTCCCAAAACCGAATTTACACTTAACCAAATCCTTACTGCCGAACTTTTGACAGGTATCACTTCTGTCGACGTTACCGGTTTTACTAAAGGCCGCGGTTTCACAGGCGCTCTGAGACGATGGAACTCCGCGTGCGGTCGTATGACGCACGGTTCTCGTTTTCACAGAAGACCTGGTTCGTTGGGTATGCGTTCTACGCCAGGTCGCGTTTTTAAGAACAAGCATCAGCCAGGCCAATGGGGTAACGAACAAACAACGGTTCGAAATCTAAGCGTCGTCGACATTGACACAAGCAACAACGTCGTCGCTCTTAAGGGCTCTGTTCCAGGATTTCGAGACGGCTTTGTGATCATCAGTCCATCGACGAAAAGCGTGAGCAAAGAAGGGTAAGTTATGCAAATCGACGTTAGAGACATAAAAGGTAAATCAGTTAAGAAGTTGACGCTGCCAGAGTCGATCTTCAATGTTCCGCTCAACGACTATGTTCTTTACAGCGTAGCGAAAGCCTTTCAAGCTAACCAAAGACAAGGAACGCATGCGGTTAAAACCAGATCGTTCGTAAGCGGCGGCGGCAAGAAGCCCTTCAAACAAAAAGGAACCGGTGGCGCTCGTCAAGGATCTAGCAGATCACCTTTAATGCCGGGCGGCGCTGTCACCCATGGTCCACAGCCGCGCGATTATTCAGAGAAAACCAATACTAAAACGAAGCGTTTGGCAATGAAAGTCGCGCTTTCGGATAAGGTAAAACACGGAAAGCTGGTCGTTGTTAACGATTTTGCGATCTCCTCATACAGCACCAAGCATATGATTGCCGCGCTTAAGGCGTTGGGAGTGACTAGCTGTCTGATCGCCGACGAGCGAAATGACGATTTCCTCTATAAGTCAGGTCGCAACTTGAAGACTGCAGATGTGGTCGCAAGCACGGGCATCAATGTTGAAGGTCTTCTAAGATATGAGTCGCTCGTAATTAGCGAAGCTGGACTAGATAGTCTTTGCAAAAGATTGGAGAAATAAATGCAATCATTTGACGTATTGATAAGACCAATTTTGTCAGAGAAAAGTACGGACCTTCGCGAATGGAACGGCCAATACGCTTTCGAAGTGAAGCCAAAGGCTACGAAAGACGACGTGAAGAAAGCGATCGTCGCTATGTGGGACGTGAAGGTAAAAGAAGTGAGAACGCTTGTCCGACGCGGCAAGGCAAAAAGACGAGGCAACTTTTTAAGTCAACCAAAGCTTACAAAACATGCTTATGTGACTTTAGAAGCTGGCCAAAAACTACCAATATTTGAAGATCAGTAGTAGAGGGACATATGGCAGTTAAGCAATATAAACCAACGTCACCAGGCCGAAGAGGAATGTCGGTTGTCGACTATTCCGAGCTCGATAAAGTTGAGCCGATAGCCTCGCTTACAGAGTCGATGAAACGCGGTTCTGGGCGAAACAACTCCGGAAAATTGACAGTACGCCACAAGGGCGGCGGAGCGGCGCGTCGATACAGAATCATCGACTTTAAACGCGACAAGCGCGGCGTCGAAGGCAAAGTTGAATACCTTGAGTATGATCCTAACAGAACAGCCTTCATCGCTCGTATTCTTTATCAAGACGGTGACCGCAGATACATTATCGCGCCAACAGGTCTGAAGAAAGGCGACAAGATCGAAGCTGGCGAAGCTTCCGATATAAAACCAGGCAACGCTTTGCCGCTTTCTAAGATCCCGTTCGGTGTTTTTATTCACAACATCGAAATGAAAGCTGGAAAGGGCGGCCAACTCGCACGAAGCGCTGGTTCTTTTGCGCAGCTCGTAGGTCGTGTTGACGGTTACGCTCAGCTGAAAATGCCAAGCGGTGAAATGCGTCGGGTGAGAGAAGAGTGCTATGCGACGATTGGCGCAGTTAGTAATCAGGATCATTTCAACATCAACTACGGTAAAGCTGGTCGCACAAGATGGCGCGGTGTCAGACCTACTGTGCGCGGTGTCGCGATGAACCCGGTGGACCATCCGCATGGTGGTGGTGAGGGAAAAACATCAGGTGGTCGTCATCCCGTATCGCCTTGGGCGTTGCCGACAAAGGGTTACAAAACTCGGCACAACAAGCGTACGAATAAAGACATCATCAAACGAAGAACTAAGAAGTAAGGGGGAATATAAGTGGCTCGTTCAGTTAAAAAAGGCCCTTTTGTCGATTCATACTTGTACAAGAAAGTTGAAAAGGCAGCTCAGGATAAGAAACCGATCAAGACTTGGAGTCGAAGATCGACCATCGTTCCCGAGTTTGTTGGCGTCAATTTTCTGGTTCACAACGGCAAGAAATTTATTCCCGTATATATTTCTGAGAACATGGTGGGTCACAAGTTGGGAGAATTTGCTCCTACGCGGACTTATTATGGTCACGGCAGCGAGAAAAAAGCTACCAAGTCGGCAGCACCTAGTTCACCTTCTACTTAACGTGAGAGAGAGTTATGGCAGATAGCTTTAAAGCAGTATTAAGAAATGTGAGGGTGTCGCCCCGCAAAGCAAGATTGGTTGTAGATCTTGTTCGTGGAAAACCTGTTTCCACCGCGCTCGACATGCTAAGGGTTACCAACAAGAAAACAGCTCCTTTGCTAAAGAAACTGATTCATTCAGCAATGGCAGGCGCTGTTGAGAAAGCAACGGTTAATATTGATAGGCTCATCGTTTCTGAAGTTTTCGTTGACGCCGGCGTAACGCTAAAACGCTTTATGCCGCGTGCCCAGGGACGAGCAACGCCGATTCGCAAGCGGTCATCACACATTACTATTAAGCTCAGGGAGATTTAGTCAGTGGGACAAAAAGTTAACCCAATTGGATTCAGGACAGGAGTTACTCGCCCATGGTCGGCAAGATGGTATGCAAAAAATAATTTTGCAAAATTTCTTGCTGAAGATTTAAGAATTCGCGATTACATCAATCAAAAATTCGAATCTGCGGGTGTTGCGTCCATTGATATCGAAAGAGCCGCAACAAACATGCGCGTTAACATTTACTCAAGCCGCCCTGGTATCATCATCGGAAAAAAGGGTGCTGGCGCTGAGAGTCTAAAGGAAGAATTAGTCAAGATTTGCAAGATCACCTCGGGCGAACCAAGTGTTAACGTATACGAAGTTCAGCGTCCGGATCTTGATTCAAATCTCGTGGCACAAGGCATTAAGTCTCAGCTGATACGCCGCGTTTCTTTTAGACGCGCGATGAAGAAAGCGATCTCCGCCACAATGAAAGCTGGTGCTAAAGGAATTAAAGTTACTTGCGCTGGCCGCCTCGGTGGAGCGGATATGTCGAGAACAGAAAGCTATAGAGAAGGACGTGTTCCTCTCCATACGCTTCGCGCAGAGATTGATTATGGTACGGCGGAGGCGCTCACGACGTACGGCCAAATTGGTATCAAAGTTTGGATTTTTAAGGGCGATATTTTAGATAACTAATGGTTTTGATTTGTTAAGGAAGGGCTTGGTATATGTTATCCCCTAAGAAGATGAAATTCAGGAAGCAGTTTGTAGGGCGCATCAAAGGCGAAGCTGAACGCGGAGCGACGCTGGCCTTCGGTACCTATGGTCTCCAAGCGCTTTCACCTGGGAGAATAACCTCTCGGCAAATCGAAGCGGCTCGTATTGCAATGACACGCCACATTAAGAGGGGCGGTCAAGTTTGGATTAAGATTTTCCCAGACAAGCCAATCACGAGAAAGCCAGCTGAAGTTCGGATGGGTAGCGGTAAAGGTTCTGTAGATCATTACGTCGTTCCCATAAAGCCGGGACGTATTTTATATGAAATGGCTGGAGTTACAGACGCGGTCGCGAAAGAAGCGCTCGGGTTGGCGGCGTCAAAACTCCCGATTAGAACAAAACTTGTGCGTAAGGAGTCCGATCCGTGGGAGTAATTGATCCAATCAAAGCATCGATGGAAGATGTTCGGGGCTTAGACTTGCCAGCTTTGACTGAGGCGGAAGGCGATATCCGTAAAGAAATGGCGAAGATCAGACTAGATCTTTATGCTGCGTCCGGTTCACAAACTGCGAAGACGCGAACCATGCGTAAGACTCTGGCGCGTATCATGACAGTGAAAACGGAGCTTTTGAAGCAAAAACCGAAGGCTGCTGCGAAGGCCAAAGCGCCAGCAAAGGCCAAAGCAAAAGCACCGGTCAAGGCGCCAGCAAAAGCGAGCACCAAAGCGAAGACGAACACAAAAACCAAAACCACCGCTAAGTAGGCATTTGAGGTTTGAATGAGTGAAGTAAAAGAAAAAAAAGCGAAACCGATTTTTTGTGAAGTGACAAGCGCCGCGATGGGAAAATCTCGCGTCGGTACGGTGAACAGATCAGTTCAGCATCCCGAGTACAAGAGATACATTAAGCGCAAGACAAAGATCATGTTTCACGACGAAAAAAATGAAACTAACGTTGGCGACAAAGTGTTGATCTCTGCATGCCGACCAATGAGCAAAAGAAAGCGTTTCAACCTCTTTAAGATCGTTGAAAAGGCGACACAGGAAATATAGGAGCTTCCCCATGATACAGATGGAGTCTTTACTAATAAGCGGTGATAATTCTGGTGCGAAGCTACTTAAATGCTTCAAAGTCATTGGCGGAAGCAAGAAGCGATATGCGTCCGTTGGCGACGTGATCGTTGTTTCGGTCAGAGACGCTCTGCCAAGCAGCAAGATAAAAAAAGGAAGCGTTCACAAAGCTGTGATCGTCCGTATGAAGAAAGAACTTCAGCGTCCAGACGGATCCACCATTCGGTTCGACGAAAATGCTGCGGTCTTGATCAAAGGTAAGGACAACGAGCCTGTAGGAACCAGGATCTTTGGCCCAATCGCAAGAGAAGTAAGAAATAAAGGATTTGTTCGGATCGCGTCTTTGGCTCCGGAAGTTCTTTAACAGATAGAAAAGGAATACAGAGTATGGGTGACACCCCAAGATTACAACAGCTGTACACAGAAAAGCGACTCGAACTGCAAAAGCAGTTGGGATTGGCGAACGTCAGTCAAGTGCCAAAGATCGAGAAGATCATTGTCAACATCGGTGCTGGCGAAGCAGTTCAGAATAGCAAAATTCTTGAAGGCGCCGCCGCTGACTTAGCAGCCATCACGGGCCAAAAGCCAATTTTGACGAAAGCCCGCAAGAGTATTGCGACCTTCAAATTGCGTCAAGGTATGCCTATCGGTTGCAGTGTGACGCTTCGTCGCAAGAATATGTATGAATTCCTTGATCGACTCATCAACGTTTCTGTTCCGCGGATTCGTGACTTTAGGGGTTTTTCGCCTAAGGCTTTCGACGGTCGCGGTAACTACAGCCTTGGTATCAAAGAACAGATCATCTTCCCTGAGATCAATTACGACAAAATGGACAAGATCCGAGGGTTGGGAATTTCTATCGTAACGACGGCTCAAACCGACATTGAAGGAAGAGCGCTGCTAGACCAATTTAATTTTCCGTTCCGGAAATAACGAGGAGTTTTAATGGCTAAGACGTCACTAATTGAGAAGTCAAAAAGAAAGCCTAAGTTTTCAACAAGAGCGTACAGCCGCTGCGAGCGTTGTGGAAGACCAAGAGCTGTCTATAGAAAGTTTGGAATTTGCCGCATTTGTTTCCGCGGTCTAGCGTCAAAGGGTCTTATCGCTGGCGTAACAAAGTCTTCTTGGTAAGAGCGAATATAAGGGATTTTTTCTTATGAACACTACAGATTCAATTGCAGATTTGTTAACGCGTATTCGAAACGCGCAGAAAGCAAAGCTCGACGTTATCAACGTTCCGGCGTCTAAGATGAAGATAGCGATTGCACACATTTTGCGTGAAGAAGGCTTCATTCGCAATTACAAGTGTATCCGTGATCGTCAACAAGGCGTGCTGAAAATTGCGTTGAAATATAGCGAACTTAGCGGCGAAGGCGTGATCAAGGATCTAACCCGACAAAGCCGATCCTCTCGTAGGATTTATGTGGAATCAAAGAAGATCCCATATGTAAAAAATGGTTTTGGCGTTGCAATCTTGTCGACTTCTAAAGGTCTTATGACCGATAAAGAAGCAAGAAAGCAAAATGTCGGCGGCGAATATATTTGCTCAGTATTTTAATCGGAGAATTTCGATGTCTCGTATAGGTAAAAAAACCATCACACTCCCAAAAGGAGTTGAGGTAAAGTTCGAAAAAGACGTGGTCAAGGTTAAGGGTCCTAAAGGCGCTCTTGAACGCAAGGTTCATCCTTTCATGAAAATCGAAATCGCGTCGGGCGAAGTAAAAATTGTGCCCAACGTTGAAGGTGAGCGCTCGATATCCGCGATCTGGGGTTTGACAAGAACTCTTGTCGACAACATGGTCCATGGAGTCGAAAAAGGCTGGACAAAGAGTCTGACTCTTGTTGGCGTTGGTTACCGTGCTGCGAAGCAAGGGACGGGTTTAAACCTAACTGTTGGCTATAGCCATCCCGTGATCTTCCAGCCAATTAAAGGCGTGACCGTCGATGTTGAAAAACAAACCGTTATCAGCGTGACAGGTCCTTCGAAAGAAGACGTTGGCGAAACAGCTGCTCGCATTCGAGCAATCAGACCGCCAGAGCCGTATCACGGAAAAGGTATCCGCTACACCGAAGAGAAAATCGTAACAAAAGTCGGTAAGGCCGCAGGTAAGAAATAAGGTAGGATGACATATGAATCGCATTGATAAAAAACAAGCACTCCGCAAAAAGAGAAAGCTTAGAATTAGAAAAAAAGTAGCGGGTAGCGTCGAAAGACCAAGGCTTACAGTGTATCGTTCGGCTACCAATATTTACGCCCAAGTTATCGACGACGTGACGGGTAAAACTCTGGCAAGCATTCATTCGTTCAAAAGCGACAAGCGTGCTGGCAAAGAGCAATGTTCGTCACTAGGAAAAGAGCTTGCAGCAAAGTGCAAAGAACAAAAAATAACGCAGTTGGTATTCGATAAGAACGGCTATGCTTTCCACGGCCGAGTCAAGGCATTTGCTGATGGCGTTCGAGAAGGCGGAATTAAATTTTAGTCCTTTTGGGAGGTTTTGGTGTCTATAGAGAAGAAAAAAGAAAAAGAAGATGCGTTTCAGGACCGAATTATACACATTAGCCGAGTGGCGAAGGTTGTAAAAGGTGGTCGACGCTTTAGCTTCAGTGCGCTTATTGTAGTCGGGGACGGTAAAGAAAAAGTAGGTTTCGGCTTGGGAAAAGCCAACGAAGTTCCAGATGCGATTCGCAAAGGTTCCGAGCAGGCTAAGAAAAACCTCCAAGATATATTTAAAGTAGACGGGACAATCCCCTTTGAAGTTATTGGAAAATACGGCTCCGCGAAGGTTTTGATGTATCCCGCCCAGAAGGGTAAAGGTATCATCGCCGGCGGTCCAGTTCGTACCATCGTTGAGATGGCAGGTATCCAGGATATCGTTTGCAAGGTGCACGGAACGAAAAATCACGGTAATATCGTGCGGGCAGTTTTTGACGGTCTTTCACAATTGATGTCTGCGGACGATTACGCCGAAGGCCGCAATAAGACGAAAGACGAAGTTATTCAGCATCGCCACCCGAAGAAATGATGAGGCATAGTGTATGGCTAAGATTCAGGTAAAAAAGATCAGAAGCGAAATTGGACAGCCCGAAGCACACAGAAGGGTTCTAAGAGCGCTTGGTCTCCGAAAAATGAATAAAGTTAAAGTCTTTAATGACAACAACTGCATTCGCGGAATGATCAATAAAGTAAGTCACTTTATTGAATACAAATTGTTAGCGGATTGAGGGTGAGCATATGGAAGAGTTAAAACGGTTACATAACTTAAAGCCGGGCAAAGGTCGCGTTAAAGACAAGAAGCGACTTGGTAGAGGTCCAGGCTCAGGACTTGGCAAAACTGCCGGTAAAGGTCATAAAGGTCAGCTTGCCCGTAAAGGCGGAAAAGTTGCGCCAGGCTTCGAAGGCGGACAGATGCCACTTTATCGTCGTTTGCCAAAACGAGGTTTTACAAATATCTTCGGACAAAAATTTAATCCGATCAATCTCGATACGCTCAACCGTTTCGAGAACGGAACAAAAGTTACACCTGAACTTTTGAAACAAGCAGGATTGCTCCGAATTGCAGACGCCCCGATAAAACTCCTTGGTCGTGGCGCCCTAGAGAAGAAATTGAATATCCAGGTTCATAAGGCAAGTAAATCAGCGAAAGATGCGGTAGCGAAGAGCGGCGGTACTTTAGAGGAGATCTAATGGGCAAGAGGGTTTCGTCCTTACCGGAGGTGACGCTTAACCACCTCCAGCGAAAGATTCTTTACACACTGGGATTCTTGGCACTCTACAGGGTAGGTGTTCACGTTCCGGTGCCAGGCGTCGATGCGACGGCTTTGGGGGAATTTTTCCGGAGTCAAGGGGCTAACTTATTCGGAATGTTTAATATGTTTTCCGGTGGTGCGCTCCAAAGGTTCAGTATTTTTGCCTTAGGGGTTATGCCCTACATCACCGCGTCTATTATCGCGCAACTTTTGACCGTGGTTGTACCCCATCTCGAGGCTCTCTCAAAAGAGGGTGACGCGGGACGAAAAAAGATTACGCAGTACACGCGTTACGGCACGGTTCTTCTGTCTCTCGTTCAAGGAACAATGATTGCTAAGACGTTGGCTTCGGCCGATTTCGGCGGCGGTCGTCTTGTTGTGGATCCTTCCACGGGCTGGCTCGCTCTTACAGCATTGTCGCTGACGGCAGGTACGGCCTTTGTTATGTGGCTTGGCGAACAAATCACCGACAAGGGTGTCGGCAACGGCATGTCCTTGATCATTTTCTGCGGTATCGTTGCCGGATTACCCGGAATCATCACTAATACATATGGCAAATACAACTCGGCTGAGATGGAAATGGCTCAGATCTTCTTGCTCGTCGGCGTCGTGATTGCCGTAACCGCGGGTGTGGTTTTCATGGAGCAGGGCGCAAGACAAGTTCCCGTGCAATACGCAAAACGGCAAGTTGGTCGACGCGTTTACGGCGGACAAACTTCTCATTTGCCGATTCGAATTAACTCAGCTGGCGTTATTCCCCCGATCTTCGCGAGCTCACTTTTGCAGTTGCCCGTGACTATCGCATCGCTTTCTAAAGGAAGCGTTCTAGCCAGCATTATCAATACCGTCTTCATTCCGGGCGGCTGGCTCTATAACCTTGTTTACTCAGCGCTCATAATATTTTTCGCGTTCTTTTATACGTCGATCCAGTTCAAGCCAGATGACATTGCTGAGAATTTGAAGAAGCACGGCGGCTTTATCCCGGGCATTCGACCTGGAGCCCGTACGTCGGAGTATCTCGATAAAGTCATCACGCGTTTAACGCTTGCGGGTTCATTTTATTTGGCGGCGATTTGTTTGATACCTTCGATCATAACGGACAAATTTAACGTTCAGTTTTACTTTGGCGGCACGAGTTTGTTGATCGTTGTCGGTACGGCGCTGGAAACATTCCGCCAGATCGACGCGCATCGTCAATCGCTTCGTTATGAAGCGTTTATGAAGCAAGGTTCAGTTCGGCCGCGAGGGCAACGAGTGTGATTGTTGTAATGACGGGCGCTCCAGGCGCAGGCAAGGGCACCCAAGCCGAGCTCATGGAAACGCGGTTAGGTTTTCGAAAGATTTCGACCGGCGACGTGCTCCGGAAGAATATAAAGAACGGCACGCCGATTGGTAAGAAAGCGGAAGCGATCGTAGCAAGCGGAAAGCTGGTCGGAGACGATATTCTAAAGGATATCGTTAACTTAGAGATGCAGAAGCCCACGGAGAGCTTGCTTCTGGACGGATATCCCCGGAACGTGCACCAGTCTCAGGACTTGGAGGCTATCAAGGGAAAGCACGACATCAAGATCGCGCTCCATATCGATGTTCCGGTAGAAATTCTCGTGCGAAGGTTGACTGGTCGGCGAATCTGCGGAGAATGTGGAACGGTCTTTCATGTTGATGACAATCCCCCAGCAAAAGCAGGGGTCTGTGACCGATGCAGTAGCGCATTGACACAGAGGCCGGACGACAAGGAAGAAAAAATCCGGGTAAGACTGGATGTTTACGAGAGAGAAACGAGACCTGTCCTCGACTTCTACCAGAAGCAGGGGAAGTACGTGAAAATAAACGGCGTCGGGACTACCGACGAGGTTTACGGCAGGATCGTGAGCTGCATTGAAAAGTTGAATTAAGCCTTGCGACAGGCGGCTTTTCAAGGTAGATTGGCGCACAATTTTTTATCTTTACTGGGGAATATGGCTAAAGAAGATGTAATTGAAGTTGAAGGTGTTGTTAAGGAACCGCTGCCGAACGCCATGTTCACTGTAGAATTAGATAATGGGCACACTGTGTTGGCCCATATCAGCGGCAAAATGAGAATGCATTTTATCAAAATTCTTCCCGGCGATAGGGTAAAAATTGAAATATCGCCCTACGATTTAACCCGCGGAAGAATAACGTTCAGATCTAAGTAGAGGATTGTTATGAAAGTTCGAGCAAGTGTGAAGCCCATGTGCGAAAAATGCAAAGTCATCCGGAGACGGGGAATTGTTCGAGTTATCTGTGAAGTTAAAAAACATAAGCAAAAACAAGGTTAGGAGCTGACGATGGCGCGTCTTGCAGGGGTAGACTTACCCAACCAAAAGCGGATCGATATCGCATTGACAAGCATCTACGGAATCGGCGTTGCAACGGCAAAGAAGATAGTTGCAAAAGCTGGCCTCAGTCTTCAAAAGAAGGCAGGCGAACTTTCCGCTGACGAAATCAACAATATTCGTAAGATCATCGACACTGACGGTGTTCTCGTAGAAGGTGACTTGCGACGCGACATCGCGATGAACATCAAACGACTTATCGACCTTGGAAACTATCGCGGTATTCGGCATCGTAAAGGCTTGCCAACAAGAGGGCAACGCACTAAGACGAATGCAAGAACGCGCAAAGGTCCTCGTAAGACAATCGCGAACAAGAAGAAATAATAAATAATCTTTTTTGGGAAGAACCCGATGACAGTTAAAAAGAAAAAAGCAAAGAAGAATGCACCGATGGGAGTAGCGCACGTTCAGGCTACTTTCAACAATACCATTGTCACGATCACCGATCTTAACGGCGAAGTCGTTTCTTGGTCAACTGCGGGAGCGAAGGGCTTCAAGGGTTCGCGAAAAAGTACTCCGTTCGCGGCTCAGGTAGCAGCGGAAGAAGCGGCAAGAAAAGCTATGGACGCGGGTATGCGTACGATTTCTGTCCTCGTGAAAGGACCGGGATCAGGACGCGAGAGCGCTGTTCGTGCTTTGGCAAGCGCGGGATTGAAAATCAACCTATTGCGCGACATTACGCCAGTACCACATAACGGCTGTCGACCACCAAAAAGACGCCGAGTCTAATAACAATTTCCAGGAGGAAGAAGAACTATGGCCAAATATAACGGGCCTGTTTGTAAACTTTGCAGACGCGAAGGGCAGAAACTCTACCTAAAAGGCGAACGTTGCTACACCGATAAATGTTCGATCGAAAGACGAGACTACGGTCCCGGCATGCACGGACAAAAACGCGCGAAACTTTCCGAGTTCGGTGGCCAGTTAAGGGAAAAACAAAAAGTAAAACGCGTTTACGGTATGACAGAGCGTCCATTCCGCAATCTTTTCAGAAGAGCGGCACAAGAGCGCGGCGTTACAGCATCTATATTCTTCAGGAATTTAGAAATGCGTCTCGACAACGTCGTTTACCGCATGGGTTTTGCTCGATCCAGACAAGAAGCAAAGCAAGTCGTGCGCCATAACCATATTTTGGTGAACGGCAAACGCCTCAATATCCCAAGCGCTAATATCAGCGTCGGCGACGAAGTGAGCGTAGCGCCAGCAAGCACAACGAACGGCACTTTCGAACTAGCAAAGGCGATATTTGAACGTCGTCCTTCTGTACCATGGTTCGAAGTTGATCACACGAAGCGAGTCGGTAAAATAGTTGCGGAGCCAACTATGGACGACGTCGGCTTGTTGGTGAAAGAGCGCCTCATCGTCGAGCTTTACAGTAAATAACAACACCTGAAACTTTTTAGATATCGGAGAACTAAAGTATGCATCGTAATTGGCAAGATCTTATCAGTCCGGAAAAGGTTGAGATCGAATCGCTTTCTGACACATACGGCAAGTTTGTGGCGAAGCCCCTCGAGCGAGGATACGGACTGACTCTGGGCAACTCGCTAAGACGTGTATTGTTATCGAGCATCAATGGATCAGCGATCGTTGCGGTTAGAATTGAAGGTGTCGATCACGAGCTAAGCAATATCCAAGGCATTAAAGAAGACGTTACTGATATTATCCTGAACCTCAAACAAGTAAACATCCGTTGCTTGGGCGACCAGGATACGCGAATCCGCCTTCGTTCAAAAGGTGAAGGTGTTCTCCGCGCAAGTGATATCGAAGCCGGCAGCGAAGTTGAAATTCTCAACCCTGAGCAGTTTATCTGCACAGTGGGCGCCGAAGGCAAACTCGATATGGAGATGATCGTTCGTCACGGCCGCGGATACGTATCAGCAGATCAAAACCGTACGGAAGACATTCCGGCTGGCTTTATCGTAACTGACGCAATTTTTGCGCCTGTTCGCCGAGTTGCTTACAACGTTTCCAACGCGCGGGTTGGTCAAATGACTGACTACGACCGCTTGACGGTGGAAGTATGGACAAACGCCGCAGTAAGACCAGACGATGCACTGGCCTATGCCGCGAAGATCCTGAAAGAGCAACTGACGATATTCATCAACTTTGACGAGACAGAAGAAGTTGAGACCAAAGCAAGAAAAGTTGAAGAAGATCAACGTCCTCAGCTTAACGAAAACCTCTTCAAGACTGTTGATTCCTTGGAGTTGAGCGTGCGCGCAGCTAACTGCTTAGAAAACGCCAACATCAAGTACATTGGCGAGCTCGTAACGAAGACGGAAGCCGAAATGCTGAAAACAAAAAACTTTGGCAGAAAGTCTCTTAATGAGATAAAGGATATCTTGGCTGAGATGGGTCTATCTCTGGGTATGAAGATAGAAGGTTTCGACCCAACGATGCTAAGACAACGTGAGACAGAGCAAAACTAAGCTCTCAGCGTAATAGGACTCTGGGAAAGGTAGAAATAACATGCGACATAAAAGTGGATATAAAAGGCTCAGAAGAGAATCTTCGCACAGACGAGCTATGTTAAGGAATCTAACGTCTTCTCTCATCAAAGAAGAGAGAATCACGACGACCTTGGCCAAAGCAAAAGAGCTTCGCCGTGTCGTTGAGAAGATGATCACGTTGGGTAAAAAAGGCAGCTTACATAATCGTCGAATGGCGGCTCGATATGTTTTTGGATCGGAAATCCTCTCCAAGCTTTTCACAGACTTGGCTGGCCGATACAAAGAAAGAGCGGGCGGTTACACTCGAATCGTTAAGAAAGGCCCTAGGCCCGGAGATGGCGCGGACATGGCGATCATCGAACTCCTGGACAAGGCTACAAAGACAAAAGAAACGTAATGGGAAGAAGGATCTTTGATCCTTCCTTGCCAATTTTTGAAAACACTTCCTTGCGGGGTGTTTTTTTTTGTCTCCCATCGACCCAAATTTAGTGGACTTCGCACTTTGGCGTTGATAGGGCATTGTGGTACTATAAATAGGTAATCGATAAAGGTAGTTAGAGATGTGGAAAATACTATTTTTGACATTGTTCCTGGCAAGCTGCCAGGTCAACGAATCCTTGGACAAATGGATTGATTACAAAAGCTTTACCATGACTGGGGGTACGCTCTTTAGCGATCCGCAAAAGGCTACGACGAAGCAGCTCCATTTTGACAGTGGTTTGCTCTTAGGTCACGACGTCATTATCGAGGGCAAATTGGTGGAAATGGGCAAGTACTTTACCCACCTAGTTCTTGAGGACGAAATGGGCAAAATCCTCGTCGTCATGACACGCCTCGACAACGCCGAAGAACTTTTCAAAAAAGCGAAATTCAGAAAGATTAAGGTATTGGGTGGGGTTGAACGGGGGAAAAAAGGTTTTCCTTTTATATCCGCACGCTCGATAAATTTTGTCTTGCCTGAATCATGACCCTATTTCTTTACGTTATCCGGGATTTCTTCAAGTACGTCTTTGGAACGCTGCTGGTCTGTACCTTCTTGTTTCTTCTATTCGACTTGATCCACAAGTCAACGAACTATCTAGCCAAATATAATCCCGATACAGGCGATCTAATTCAATATTACATTTATCGCGTGCCCGACCTGATCGTGCAAGGCCTGCCCATAGCCGCCCTACTGTCATCCGTTATCTGTATGGTTTTGTTGAGCCGCACTAATGAAATCACCGCTATGAGAGCTGCGGGGATGAGTCCGCTACGTATAGGGTTGCCCATTGCCGCGGGCGGCTTAATCTTGAGCGGTCTTTCATTCTCCATAGGCGAATTCGTGTTACCGGAAACGTCCAAAAAGATGCACTACGTTGAGACTGTGCTGATGGAGAAAAAGGCCGATTATGAAGCGGAGTGGACGGAAGGCATTCGCTGGATAAAGGACGGCAACAACCTCTACATGTTTAGAGATTACGATCCCGTCAACAAAACGATGAAGGGCTTTCGCGGATACCTCGAACTCGGCAAATACAAGACTTTTCGCCCTGGGCAAACGGTCTTTGCCGACGAAGTCATATACCGCCCCGAAACGGACGATTGGCAACTCAAGAACGTGAAAGTCGTAACCTACTGGCCCATTGGCACCGTGCATCAAACAACACGAAAAGAGGATCTTGTTTTTAAGATCCCCGTCGAGCCTGAAAAGCTCAAACTCGATCGACGCAATCCCAACGAAAAAAGTTTGCTCGAACTTATGGAAGCTATTTCCATAGGTAAAAAGTCAGGCGGCGACATCTTAAAGCTCGAAGTCGACATGCACGTCAAGTTCGCCTTCCATTTCGCTTCCTTCATCGTCTGCCTCATCGGCCTTAAATTCGGCTACCGCTCCGAGCGCAGCGTGGAAACCGCCCGCAGCATATTGATGGCCATCTCCATCGGCGTCAGTTACTGGTTCATCCTCAACGCCGGCCAAGCCCTAGGTTCGAATGGCACCATCCCCCCCGTCATCGCGGCCTGGTTAGCAAACGTGGTCCTATTCATAGTCTCCGTCAACATGGTCCTTCAAGCAAGCAAATGAATTATTGGGCGTTCGACTGTCCCCTTAATTGAATTATTGGGCGTCCGACTGTCCCCTTAATTGAATTATTGGGCGTCCGACTGTCCCCCTAATTCTGAATTATTGGGCGTTCGACTGTCCCCCTAATTCTGAATTATTGGGCGTTCGACTGTCCCCCTAATTACCACCAGACTAGGGTTCCATTTTCTTTCTAGTAATTCTATTTTTCGTCATTAAAGACTTTGATCTTGGCCTTCATCCGTTGGTCGGCAAGCCACTTGTTCACCTGTCTGATCGACTTCTCCTGGCGGAGTTTTTGTTCAATCTCGCCTTTGACCTTGTTGAAATCGTCACTCTCGGCCAAGGCTTTGTCGACGACATAGAAAATGTGGATGCCGGCGCTAGTGGAGACGGGCTGAGTAAACTGGTCCTTGTTGACGGCCGCAATAGCTTCGCGGAATTCTGGGACAAGGTCCTTCAACGAGACGGTACCCATGAGGCCCTTTGATTCCTTCGCATCGGGAGCTTCGGAATACATTTGAACAGCTTGCTCGAAGTTCATGCCCCCTTTGAGCTTCTCCATAATCGTGTCAATGAGCTTTTGCTTGCCGTCCTTGACCGTGTCAGGTGAATCGGGCGTGAGGCCGATGAAGATATGTCGCAAGGTTATAACGATATTCTCGTTACTTGCTCCAGAGTTTTTCATGTAATAAAACTCAATTTCTTTTTGCGTCGAGCTGATTTGCGGATAAATGTAGCGGCCAATGAACCTACGGAACATGAGCTGAACTTTAAAGTCACTCTTATATTCTTCAAAAGGAATACCTTCGCCCCTGAGATACTCTTGCAAGCCATCCATGGTAAGGTTCTGCTCGGTCATCATCTCTTTAATCTTTTCGGTGACTTCTTCGTCGGAGATGTCGATCTCAAGTTCTTCGGCCTTCTGAGTGACAAGCTCAGTGTTAATCATATCGTTGAGGGAGAGTTCGTAAGGTGTATTTTTGCCTTCGACGGCAGGATAGGTCGAAATATTAATGTTGGCACCGCGTTTTGCCTTGCTAGCCACTTCCTGATAAGTAATCGGCGTGCCGTTTACTTCAGCCGCAAGTCGATCAAGGAGAGTTCTGCCAAATGCAAAATTGGAAATAATAAGAGTAAAAACAAAGAGCACGCGCTTTAACATAATATTCACCAGGCCGATTTGGCAGTTTTAACGGCAATGGCGTTAAGCGCTGATTCGACCCATGTTTGGTAGGCAGCTTCTTTTTTGGTCGCCATTATCTTTTTCTTCATCTCGTCTTCCACTTCATCCATCTTATAGATGGTCTTCTTGATCTTTTTCTCTAATCTAATGATGTGAAAGCCGTAATTGGATTTTATGACCCCTTGAATGTCCCCCGTTCGCATAGAAAATGCAACATTAAAAACATGGGGCATATCGCCCTTGGCGAAGGGTCCAAGTAGCCCACCGTTCTGGCTTTCTTCTGAGATCGAGTATTTCTTGGCCATCTCCGCGAAGTTGTTGTCTCTGACCTGGCTTATAACTTTCTTTGCTTCTTTTTCAGAAGCCAAAACGATTTGGCGAATAACAACTCTGTCGCCTTTCGAATACTCTTTAATGTGCTTATTGTAATATTCTCGTAGCTCGTCGGGCGATATGGTTATCGCTTTGTAAATGATTTCGTCGAGGTATTGAGCCAGAATGGCCTGTTCGCAGAGGCGGTTCTTCAGCTTTTCCCGCGAATCGCCGTCCTTGAAAAAATCGGCATTATCCTTAATAACTTTTTGCCAATCTTCGAGACATTTCGTGTAGCGAGTGGGATCGTCGATAGTGAAATTTCGATCCTCTTTTATGAATTGAAACAACAACTTGCGCTCAATGAGGTTTGCGACGAGGCGCTCTTTAAGCGGTGATAATACCTCTTCAACTTTATCGCCAAGCTCGGGGATCGCCGTCATTTCCGGATTATTAACGATGCCGCGCGTGAGAAGTTGGTACTCCCATTCGATATCAGTAGGAGTTATCGGGGTATCGCCGACATAGAGCGCAGCGGCAAGGCCAATATCCGCATTTCCGACGTCTGCAGGCTCGTCCTCCATTGATTCGTCAATTTCGAAACGCCCCGTATTACGGAGTTTCCAGACGTATCCGCCGATCGCAAACGAAAGGATGAGAGAAGTGATGACAAATATTTTCTTAATCACGAATTTGATAGCTCAAAATACAAGGGTTGAACCAAGTCTCGAAGCGTCGCTAACATGTCGGTGGCTTCATCCTTAGTTGTTGCAGAAATTCGGGGTATTAACAATACCCGATAGTCGGGAGTCAATTGGTAAAACTTACGATTTTTATTAGAAAAATCAATGATTTTAGCTATTTCTTTTTCATTTAGCGAAGCGAACTTTAACTCGAATTTCTTGTCTGATAAAAGACTCAATTGCTCTACTTTGATTTTTGAGACCATGCTCTTAACTATGGCAATATAGAACAGACGGATGACCTCGTTTGGAATAGGTCCATATCGATCCTGCATCTCCGTTTTGAGATCCAACATTCTTTGCTCGTCTTCGCATCCAAAGATCCGCTTATAGAAACCAATTCTGTCCCGCTCGTCGTTGATGTAATCGGCTGGAATAATGGCGGACATAGGAAGTTTGAGTTCCGTATCGATGATGTCTGTGACCTTTTGACCACGGAACCGAGAGATCTCGCGCTCGAGCATTTGTGTGTACAACTCGAAACCGACTTCATCGATATGACCGGACTGTTCGGCACCCAACAAGTTGCCAGCGCCGCGAATCTCGAGATCGTATTGCGCGATATGAAAACCGCTACCGAGTTCTTGATAACTCGTGAGAACCTCGAGCCTCTTCTTGGCTTCGTCAGAGAGCGCATTAACCTTGCCTGTCATCAAGTAAGCAAACGATTGCCGATGCGATCTCCCCACGCGTCCCCGCAGCTGGTATAGCTGCGCCAGCCCAAACCTTTCGGCTTGGTTGACAATCAGCGTATTGACGTTCGGCATGTCGACGCCAGATTCGATGATCGTCGTGCAAAGGAGAATCGGAAACTTGCCGTCAACAAAATCAATGATCGCTGTCTCGAGTTCGCTGGCGCTCATCTGACCGTGCGCGATTCGAATGGGATACCCCGGCACCAGTTTCTTGATGTGATTGGCAAGTTCCACGATGTTTTCAACACGATTGTGAACAAAAAATACCTGGCCACCGCGAGAGACTTCCTCTTTGATGGCTTCCTTGATCAAGTCGTCGTCAAACTCTGATACATAGGTTTTGATGGCAAGCCGGTTGCGGGGCGCAGTGGTGATGAGCGATACGTCCTTGAGGCCCAACATTGCAAGATGCAACGTTCTTGGTATAGGGGTGGCCGTCATCGTCAGAACATGAACTCCACGAGCAATGTACTTGAGCGTCTCTTTGTGTGTAACGCCGAAACGTTGTTCTTCGTCGACAATAAGAAGGCCCAGTCGACTCGGTTCGATATCCTTTGAAAGGAGCCTGTGGGTACCAACAAGGATATCGATTTTGCCTGACTTGAGGTCTGCCAAAATTTCCTTTGCTTTATTGCTTGGCGTAAAGCGGTTGATCCGATCTACGATGACGCCGTGGCGGCTAAAGCGCTCCTTGAACGTCAAATAATGCTGATGACAAAGCACGGTCGTCGGCACGAGCACCATGGTCTGAAAACCCTCGGACGCAGCCCTCATCGCCGCACGGAGGGCTACCTCGGTTTTGCCGAATCCGACGTCGCCGCAGATAAGCCGGTCCATAGGCAAAGCGCGACTGAGGTCGTGGTTGACCTCTTTGATCGCTTTGAGCTGATCGTCGGTTTCGTCGTAAGGGAAGTCCGCTTCAAACTGGAAGTACAAGTCGGACGGCTTGCTCATTTGCGGAGCTTTGACGAGAGCTCTTTCGGCATGAACCTTCAGAAGAGACTCGGCAAGGTCCTTCACGGCCTTTGCTGTCTTCGATTTGCGCTTGGTCCAATTTTGACCTTTAAGTCGATCGAGTTTGACTTGCGTGTTGTCGGTTGATGCCTGATATTTTTGCAATAGATTGAGTTTGTCGATGGGAAGATAAAGCTTGTCGTTGTCGGCAAACTCAAGATGGATAAAATCCTTTAGGTTTCCCCCGACTTCCAGGGTTTGCAAGCCTTTATACTGTGCCATGCCGTGCTGCACATGGATAACTATGCAATCCACTTGCAGGTCGTTATAGGATTTGAAGTACCCCTGAATTTGTTTGGTTTTCTCTGCGGTGCTTTCCCTCGACGTGCCGAGGATGTGTTGTTCGGACAAAAGAAGGAGCTTCTCGTCCTGCAGTAAAAACGGATCGTCCAACATTCCATAGACAAACAATGTCTGCGGTTGAACATCGCTAGGATTTAAAAACAACTGAAAGACATCCTTGCAATAGGTTGTCTCAAATTCCCTGCTGTTCAAAAGGTTGCGCAGACGCAGCATTTGCTCGTCGTTGTGGTAAAAGATCACAATTTTGAATTCCGATTTCTTCAGTTGCGCGAAAAGACTTGTCCATTCGTTGAATAGCTCGAGCCTGTCCGTTTTTTCGGTGGAAGACGGCAGTTTTCGAATCGGTGCGGAAACCTGCAGAATGACGCTGTCCTTCGAATGAAAACTGTTGCCAAATTCGATAACACGCTTGAACGCGGCAATCTTATCCATGAGATGATCGACCGACAAAAAATGCGACGAAACAGGCAGCGGCGCCTTATTGCTCTTCTCGTCCTGTGCACATTTTTCTTCGCAGGCCTCGACAAAACCCTCGTAGCTTTTTTGCAGAGTCGACAGAGGCTGAAGACAAACAATCAAATCGCTTTCGGGATCGGCGTATTCGATCGATGCAGCATGTTCGAGGCGGAACATAGGAGAATAGTTCTCCAATCCCGCAAAGTGCGATCCTGTCTGCAAAGCAGCGACAATGCCTTCGCGATCGTGCACGGACATCCCCGAAGCTAAAAAATGTTCGTAAAGTCTTTGAACATATTGTTTTCTGCCGGGACCGTCCGCGAGATCCACCTCTTGGACAGGAGCGACGAGAGCCGCTTTAAGTTCGGTTGTGGATCGCTGCGTGTCCGTGGCGAAACCTCTTATGGACGCTATCTCATCTCCCATGAATTCGACGCGGACAGGGGTAGATTCATGAACAGAAAAAATATCAACAATTCCGCCTCGAATGGTGAAAAGTCCGGGTTCGTTGACGATGCGGGAGTTTCGGTATCCAAGCAGGGTGAGCCTGGCGACAAACTCGTCCATATCGAGGGTTTGACCTTGTTCGATCCTGGTAAGCTGGCTTTCAAAGTTACCCTTAGGGAGGGTTAATTGGCTGACACCTTTCAAGGTCGTGGCGACGATACTTGGTCCTTCGGATTGTTGCAATTGAGTGAGTGCTTGGATCCGCTGACGTTGGGGATGGGAAAATTCAACGTAACGCTCCTTTCCCCAACTCGAAATGTACGCCAGTGTGCTTGTGTGAACCCAAGATGCGGATGCTTCGAGCAACTGCGCAAAGTGTTTCGCTGTCTTCGTGGACTCGCTGAGAAGAACGATCTTCCGTTGAAATCTGCTCTTAAGCGCCCAGGTGAGAAGCCCCATGAGAACCACTTGCTCGTAACCGTTCGTCTGACTGACGAACTGAATGCGTTTATTTCCCAGATTTTCCTCTAGGGCCTCGGCTACCGCATTTATGCTAAGACCAATATTCATGATGGTTGGGTTTGCAAGCGTTGTTTAGCGATGAGCGCCATCAGCACTAAGGTGCAAACGCTCAGGAACTGCGATGTGGATAGGACGTCCGTTATCAAATAACCACGGTCGTCACCGCGAAAATATTCTAGGCAGAAGCGGCTTATCGCATACCCGCTCATCGCCAATACCCCCACGGCTCCAACGAAGAACCGACTTCGAATCCGGTTGAAGAATACCGACAGTATGAAAACCATGAGAAGGCAAGCTCCTGCCTCAAAGAGCTGCGTGGGATACCGTTTGAGATTGTCCTCGAGATTAGGAAAGACGACTCCCCACCACGAACTTGCGTTTTGATTGGCTAACGGAACGCCGTAATCGTCACCGTTAAGAAAGCAACCGATGCGGCCAACGCCGACGCCTAAGAAAAGAGCGACGCTGCCGATGTCAAACAGCTGAGAAGAATCGAGCTTCTTGATTCGGCTATAAAGAAGGCCCGACAATCCGCCTAGGATCATTCCGCCGAAGAAAGTCATGCCGCCGAGAGAAAACGAGAGACTCAGAAACTCCGAGGTCGAAGCATAATCTTCCAAAACGAAGATGTTGAGGATACGAGCACCAAGTAATCCGCCCAGATAGGTTGCCAGGTACAGACCGTCTAAATCGCGCGCTCTGGCTTGGTTTGTTTCGGAAGTGGTGTTGAGGCGATGCAGCAAAAAGTAAGAGCCCAGCGCTCCCAGAACAAAAAACGCATGCCACGCCGGAACGATGATGGGCCCACTTTCAAATAGAATGGGGAACATGTCTATTTCCTTTGAGACCCAACCGAAGTCATCGACGCGATTTTGGAGCGAGGATGAATGTTAGTGGGTCACCGATATCGACTCGGCCGCTTGCTGCACGACGCTGAAGAATGGGCTCGGCAAAACGGTGCCAAGAAGTATAACAAGAACAACCAGGCCGGCAAGGAGCGCGCTCATGAAATAGCTCTTAGGCGCAACCAGCGCCCCGGTTAGGTTTGTTGGCTCCGTCATGTACATTTTAACAATAAGTCGCAGATAATAGAACATTGCAATCATGCTGCCGACAACCCCTGTAATAACCAATCCGTGAAGATTGCTCCTCAGAGCGGCACTAAAGACGAAGAACTTGCTAATAAAACCGACCGTTGGCGGAAAACCGGCAAAAGCCAAAAGGAAAACGGATAAGGTAGCGCATACGTACGGATGCTTTTTCGCAAGACCCGAAAAATCCTCCAGTTGCAGGTTCTCCGCATTTTGATTTTCGAGCCACATGAGACATCCGAAAGCCCCCAATGAGACCAGCGTATAACCAACAAGATAGAACAAAATCGCCGCGACCGGCATCTGGCTTGAAGTCGCATTTATCGCGACAACAGCGATGGCCATGTAGCCGCTATGGGAAATGGAGGAGTATGCGAGCATTCGTTTGACGCTCGACTGAACAAGCGCCATGATGTTGCCGAGCAGCAACGATGTTGCGGCCAAAAACACCAGACCGTTCATCCAAAGTTCTTTAACTGTAAACTGACCATAGGCGAAAAAGCGAAGCGTCAAAATTATCATCATGGTTTTCACGGCCGTTGCCATAAAGCCCGTCAAACCTGTTGAGGCGCCTTCGTATGTATCCGGCCCCCAAAGGTGGAAAGGAGCAAGGGCGAGCTTAAAGCCAATTCCGACAAGGACAAAGAGCGATCCCAACTTAATCCACGGATGGTCAGCAAGGTTCGTCGCCAGTTGAATCATCTCGCTGACTCGCATCGATCCCGTTCCCGCCACCAGCAGCCCTAAGCCAAACAAAAGGAATCCCGTCGCAAAAGAACCGAGGACGAAATACTTGATAGCGCCTTCCATGCTGAGCCGGTTAACCTTCACATAACCCGCGAGCGCATAAAGTCCAATGGAAGCCATCTCCAAACCCACGAAAAGGGAGACGATTTCGTCAGAGGCGACCAAAACGAGCGCGCCAATGAGTGTTAAGAGGAAAAGACTCGAGATTTCACCGCGGAAGAAATGTTCCTTCTGATAAGTGCACGCGTAGAACATTCCAATAATTATGGAAATGGCGATGAGAACCACGGAGCCGAATTTAGCAAGTGCTTCCGAAAGAAACGATCCTTCGAAAAAGGCGAGACTCATGTCAACAGGTGTAAGAAAGCTCGTTACGAGAGCGCCGAGAAGCGATGCGAAGAACACCGTCTTGACCAGACCGTGTCCCCCAATCTTAGGATAGACGCTTTGCATCATCGCAACGAGGCCGCCCACGGACAAAATGAAGATCGGCGTTGCGGCCGGAAAAAATTCGAATGGTATTTTTGGTATCACTTTGCATCTCCGCGGTCTTTATTTCCGTTGCCTGCTTGCGCAAGTGGCGATGAAGATTCTTCGATCACCAGCTGATAGGAGCTGAAGTTCTTCGCCAAGTAATCGACAGACGGTTTTATCTTGTCGAGAAAGAGATTAGGATAGATGCCCATGACCACCGCTAATACGCAGAGTGGTGTCAGATAGATGAATTCCCTTATGCTCAAATCCGACACCTTGCGATTCTCTTCGTTGGTGATTGGTCCAAAAAGAACCCGTCGACACAATGTGAGCATGTAAATCGCCCCGAGAAGTACGCCGGAGCTTGCTAGAATACCGATGAACGGGTTCGCGCTGAAAGTGCCGAGAAGAATGAAAAACTCGCCGACAAATCCGCCCGTGCCCGGGAGGCCGACGGAGCTGAGAGTTGCCACGATAAGAAGCACGGCAAACCAAGGCATGGTTTTCGCCAAACCGCCAAAGTCTTCGAGTCGTCGCGTATGCCGACGTTCGTAAATAGCGCCAACGAGAAAGAACAACGCTCCAGTACTGATTCCGTGATTTATCATCTGGTAGACGGCGCCTGTGAGGGCCTGTACCGACAGGGTCGCGCCGAGGAAAGCAAACGAACCGACAACAACAAAACCCAAGTGGGAAACCGAAGAATAAGCCACGAGTTTCTTGGCGTCTTCCTGTGCCCATGCCATCAACGCTCCCACAATAATTCCTATGACCCCTAAAGCGAGGAAAAGCGGCGCAAAATGCATGTAAGCGGTTGGGAAAAGCGGCAACGCAAAGCGAAGCAACGCATAAGTACCCATTTTAAGAAGGACGCCAGCAAGTATGACAGAACCAGTCGTGGGCGCTTCGACGTGGGCATCCGGCAGCCACGTATGAAGTGGCCATACAGGAACCTTAATAGCAAAAGCCAATGCGAATGCGCCAAATAACAGCGCTTCTCTCGAAGCCGGGATATCGACGCGGTAGAGGTCAAGAAGGCTTGTTGAATAGAAACCAAACTGCTGAAAGTGCAGCATGTAAAGGTCAATTGCAGCAACCAACATAAGCAGCGATCCTACGACCGTATAAATCACAAACTTTGTGGTCGCGTATATGCGGCGTTTGCCACCCCAAATGCCGATAATAAAGTACATGGGAATAAGCATAACTTCCCAGAAAACATAGAAAAATACGACATCAACAGCAACCAGGGCGCCGAGCATACCTGAAGTCAAGGCCATGATCAGCGACAAGTACATGTTGAGGTTGGGTTTGTCGTAATTCCAAAGACTTACTACGACAAGAGGGGTTAAAAACGTTGTGAGGACTACCAACAGAAGATTGATTCCGTCCACGCCAACTATGTAGTTGATGCCGAATTCCTTAATCCACGGATAGCTTTCCACAAACTGCAGGCCGGTCCGCGTACCGTCGAAGTGATACCAGACGTGCAGGCCGCCGAGGAACGTAATCAACGATCCTGAGAGGGCAACATATTTCGCGATCGGTTTGCTTTTTACGAATGGCAAAACCAACGCAACAATAAGAGGAAAGAAAACAATAAAGCTGAGTACGTAGTTATTGAGCATTAAAATACCATCGCTGAAAGCAAACAAATCATACCTAAAACGATCACCATTCCGTGTCGATGCAGGCTTCCCGACATCTTAAAGCTGAGAAGACCGCCAATCATCTCGCACAAGCTGGCAACACCGTTGACCAAGCCGTCGATGATGACGACATCGACCACTTTATAGCAAAACATCGCGAGATCCTTGAGCGGAGCAACAATCAGTGCAAAGTAACCTTCGTCCACCCAGTACTTGTTGGTCAGAAGGTTGTGCAATCCAGAGAAGGTGGACTTAACGCCCTTAATTAAGCTGCTGGGACCGTTGCGGTAATTTATGACGGCGAATCCGCTCGAAACAAACATGATTGCAACCGAAACTCCCATGAGACCAAATTCCATAGTATGGCTGTGTTCTTCGGTGAGAAAAGCCCAATGTTCCGCAGCGGCGGATGGAATGGCGATAACCGGCTCAAGATAATGATGGAATAGGTTGGTCACACCAAAAGCCTCGGGCACGCCCAGGTAGCCAATACCGGCGCTTAGAATCGCGAGAACGATAAGCGGAGCGTACATGTGAGCTGGAGTTTCGTGGAGGTGCTCTTTTGTGTGATGGTCGCTTCGATTTTCTCCGTAAAAGGTCAACATGAGCAGACGCACCATGTAAAACGCGGTCAACCCCGCTGTAACCGCCGCGATTCCCCAGAGCCAAGGCGCTTTTAAGAATGCGTACCAAAGGATTTCGTCTTTTGAAAAGAATCCCGAAAGACCAGGAAAACCTATGATCGCTAGAACGCCAACGAGCATAACCTTATGGGTGACAGGCATGTATTTTTTGAGACCGCCCATTTCGTCCATGTCTTGCTTGTGGTGCATCGCTACAATAACGCTGCCGGCACCAAGGAAGAGTAAGGCTTTGAAGCACGCATGCGTCAACAGGTGAAATACGCCGGCGCCGAAGGCTCCAACGCCGCAAGCAAGCACCATATAGCCTAGCTGGCTGACCGTTGAATAGGCCAAGACCTTTTTGATGTCCTTCTGAACCAAGGCAATAGTCGCGGCAAAGAATGCCGTCAAAGCCCCGACAGTTGCTACGACCATCATCGTGTTCGGCGCGAGATAATAAAAGAAGTTCAAACGAGTCATCATGTACACGCCGGCGGTTACCATCGTCGCGGCGTGAATGAGTGCCGATACCGGGGTTGGGCCTGCCATCGCGTCGGGCAACCATACGTAGAGCGGCAATTGCGCTGACTTTCCGCAGGCGCCTACGAAGAAGCAAAGTGTGATGACTCCGATGACTGAAACAAGAGCGGGATCGAGCCCCTCGCTGGACGTTACAATGTTGCGCAGTTCGCTGAAAGAGACCGTTGAGAAGTACTTGAACGTCAAGAAAATACCCAACAGAAACCCGATATCACCGATTCTGTTGACGATAAACGCCTTCATTCCCGCTGCCGCATTCGCGTCGTCTTCGAACCAATAGCCGATCAACAGATAACTACACAGGCCCACGCCTTCCCAGCCTACGAACATAAGGATGAGGTTTTCGCCGAGAACGAGGAGGAGCATCATGAAAACGAAGAGATTGAGATAGCAAAAGAACCGATTGGTCTTCGCTTCTTCGTGCATATAACCGCCGGCATATACGTGAATCAGGAAGCCGATCCCCGTGATGATGAGGGTCATAAGCATTGATAATCTATCGATAATGACCTTGAACGGAGCTTCAAAATTCCCCACGCTCAACCAGGAGAAACCCATCTCGTAAATGGGTTCGCCGCCCGCGGCTAGGAAATTTGCGTAAACGGAAATTGCGCACAAGAAAGCGATGCCCATCGAAGCGCAAGCAACGATATGCGAGGTAAGTTTGTTTGCTTTTCTTAAGACAAGACCATTGAGGATTGCACCGAGGAGGGGAGCAAGAATCACGTACCAAATCATTTTTTAACCTCGTAATGCTCGGAGGAAGTCTGTTTTTATTGTCCCGTAACGTCTATAGAGGGCAATAACCATGGCAAGACCAACCGCCGCTTCGCAAGCCGCGACAGTCATAATAAAAAACACCATTATCTGACCGTCTACGGAGTTGAGATGTCTCGACACGGTTACAAACAAAAGATTGACGGCGTTGAGCATCAGTTCGATCGACATAAGGACCATGATAAGATCGCGCCGGAAAAGGACGCCCACAACGCCAATGGAAAAGAGAATCGTCGACAAGAAGAAGTAGTGTTCTAAAGGCACGCTCATGTTTTGCCCTTCTTAGGGGTGTCTTTTTTAGCGATAACTATGCTGGCAATAATGGCTAGGAGAATGAGAAGCGAAGCCAACTCAAATGGCCAGAGATACTTCGAGAACAGCTCCATACCCACGACATAGGTATTGCTGTCAGTAGCGGTTTCGACAGTGGCTTGGATCGGCAGGTATTTGCCTCCCCCTTTCAGGATCAGGCCGCTCGTTACTCCAAACGCAAACAGCATCAATATCAGCACGAACAACTCAGAAGCAGGTAGTTTTGGGCCTTCCAGCTCTTTGGGGTCAAGATTGAGGAGCATAATGACAAACAGAAACAACACCATGATCGCACCGGCGTAGACCAGAACCTGAATGGCGGCGACGAAGTGAGCGCCTACGAGCGCGTAAATGCCGGCGATGGTAAGAAGGTTAACAATCAGGAAAATCGCACTAATGACCGCATTTCTGCATAAGACTACAGCAATGCCCGTCGCGATCAGAATCGTTGATATCAGATAAAAAGCGAGTTGTTCTGTCATGCGTCGTAGAAAAAATTAAAGTTTCATTTTTTTGCAATATTGCCTATTTAACGATGGGACATTTATATACTTAAAATAGGGTACGATCTAGGGGAATATGATGGCAAGCGCTTCAAAAACGACGGGCGGAGAGAAGATAATCGTTTTTGGCGGCGGCAATTTTGGTACGGGTTTGGCTCATCATTTGGCTGAGAAGGGCAATACGGTCACCATCCTCGATAGAAATCCCGCTATAGTTGAGTCGATTCAAAAGCGTCACATAAACGAAGTCTTCCTCCCTGACGTAAAACTCAGTCACCGGATAACGGCTAAAACTTCGCTAGCCGCCGCCGATTTTGTGGCGGTCCGAGCGATCGTTCTTGCTGTGCCGAGCCAGTTCCTCAGAGACGTCCTCGTTCAATACGCCCGGCACGTTACTGTGGATAAGTTGTTTATAAGTGCGGTCAAAGGAATTGAGAATTCGACGCAACTTTTGCCGCACGGTATTGTTGGCGACGTGCTCGGAAAAGAAATCATGGAAGGCATGGTTGCCTTGTCCGGTCCCAGTTTCGCCGTTGAAGTGGTCGCGAAACAACCTACCGCGGTTGTTGTCGCGGGAAAAAACAAGGCCCGCGTTTTAGAAGCCCAAGATTTATTCCATACCCCGTACTTCCGAGCGTATTCCTCCGATGATCCTGTCGGGGTAGAAGTCGCAGGCGCCCTCAAGAATGTCGTGGCCGTAGCCGCCGGGGCTTGCGTGGGATTGGAATTCCAGAGAAATTCCCTTGCCGCTTTGATGACGAGAGGATTGGCAGAAATTACCCGACTCGGAGTCGCCATGGGAGCGCAACCCTTGACTTTTGTCGGTCTCTCGGGCGTCGGCGATCTGATTTTGACCTGCTCGTCTGAAAAAAGCCGGAACTACCGTCTCGGTTTTTATCTGAGCAAGGGCCTCAGTCTCGAGGACGTGAAGCAAAAATTGGGTTCGGTCGCCGAAGGGTACACCACGGCGCGGTCAGCGTACGAGCTCGGCCGAAGGCTGGGCGTGGATACGCCTATTATTGATCAGGTCTACGAAGTCCTTTATCAGGGAAAACCCATTGCAGAAGCTGTGTCCGCGCTGCTGACACGGGAAGCTAAGTCGGAGCTCTAGGAACGCGAGCGTTCGAAGAGAATATGCAGTCGCGGAAACGCGGAAGAACGGAATTGCTGAGAAATTTGAAGGCCGCTTCAAGGCTAGGCAAGTAGGCCGCGTCAACCGCGGCCTTTACCAATTAAAGAGTTTCTTTTGTTTCTTCTTTGGCAGGCAAATCGATTTTCGAAGTGCTCGCCTTCTCCATGCTTATGTTCGCAAGAACTGATTTGGGCAGAAGATACACGAGGTCCGTGTCGGAATGCGAAAGGATAACCTTTTCCTTGTCCGCAGGATCAACCCAGAAATCGATTTTCAGGTTGTCTTTTCGAACCTTCTCTCCGAACGCCAACTCCACCGTGTGAAGCGGCGGACCATAGCTCTTAAGCTGCTCTTTTTCTACGAAGCCTTCGGCGTTGGCATACTCCAAATCGACAATGAACATAGGAATGTTTTCGGCTGGCTGCTTAGCGCCTTCCTTTGCGGCTCGCTCCTTTACCCATTTCCCGGCTTCCTGGACGAAGCTTTGCCCGTCGATCATGATTTTCTGAACGGTTGGCGAACTGAATTTGAAAACCTTACGATTTCGGAAGTCCTCTGCCTTTTTGTTCACTTTGTCTTTTATGTCGGCGGCAACTTCGAAGATGACTTTCTCAGGATCGTACGCCGCATAAAACTTGGAATTGGCCTGCCAAATTTTAAGCGTTGTTGCAGCGCCCGCGGAGGTAACCCACGAAACGTCGGCAATCCTATTCTTCGGTTCAGCCGCCGTCTTGACGAGACTCGCGTCGGGTTTGTCGTGAAAAGTCTCTACGTTCTCGCCTGTTAGGCCGCTCAATAGACCCGTCACCTGACTGGCGTCAGCCTCGAGACTAGATGGTTGCGTCATGTTCCACGTACCGTCTTTTTTCTCCAGCGCGATTACCTCTTTGGCAACGGCATTGTCCAAGGTAACTTTGGTAACGCTGTCCTGATCGATTTGGGCGAGCGATTTCTCTCGAAGATCGCGAAGCGTTTTTTCAGTCGCGGTCGCGAGCACTTGGCTTCCCAGATATACCTTCGGATCTTCGTCCACTCGTAGATAAACCGAGTAGCCCACGCTGGGCTTGTCGCCGACGTAGACGCTGTGCTTCTTTCCGGCTGCAACGAACGTCACTGTAGTGGTAGGGTTTGCAAGCCCGAACTCACCGTGTTTCGCTTTGTCGGCAGTGATTTCTTTTTCAAATTGGAAAGTCGCTATGTTGTCAATCAGGTTATTGACGGCAGTCTGATCGGCTTTTGCGTCAACGGGGCTCGTGATGAACCAGGTGTTGTCTTGCTTCTTCAACGTAACATTTTCAGGAGGGGTTTTGCCGGAATTAAGATAAGTCAATTCCAAAACATCCTCCTTCGTTACTTCAAAGAGCTTGTTCTTGGTCGCGTTAAGCTTTTCTTCTTCCTTTGTTTTCTTCTCATCCCAAAACGCAACGCCGCCTAATGCGAGGAGGACGAGTCCTAAGATTAATGGCGTTCGATAAGACTTCATGCTCTTCTCCTTCTAAGCCAATGCACGAGTCCGAATCCTAAGAAGACAAAAGGATAAATCCACGTATAGAAAGCGAGAGAAAGCTGACTGCCGGGAGACGTCATATCAATGGACGACTGGGCGGCGTCTTTAGGTCGAATGGAGATGAAGTCTTCGTCCTGAAGCAGATAATTGGTCGAATTGAGGACCACGTTGAGGTTCTCTGCGCGCGACGCACCAAAGTTGGTCGCAATCTTGGAAGAACCCACGGCAACAATGCGAAGTTCCTTGGACGCCGTCGGTTTTCCTTTGACGTCGGAGGCCTGGTCTGGCTTCACTTCCTTGTTCTCAGCGAGTTCTGTTCCGCCGACCTGCCCGGTTGCAACGGCGATAGCGCCAAACGTTCCTGTCTTGATGCGATCCGTACCAATATTTTGAAGATCGGTGTTTGACTTAACGTTGTTGATACCAATGATCACCTCCGATGTTTTCGCCACGAGGCTCACTTTCATCGAATTAGGATTATCCGTGTGCTCCGCAATCGAACGCGTTTGAGGCATGAGCAACGCTACCGCCGATTTTCCTGCGAAGTCTTTGGTCACCGGATTGAAGCTGTCAAAATCAGAGATAATGGCGTTGTCTTGACCAAGAAGCTGAACTCTCGGATCGTCCGGTCGCAGAATCAAAAGGTCGTCGTTAAAAGATATCCCGTAATCTTTCAAAAGGCCGTTCAGCGCGGGAACGTTGACCACAGCATCAATCATAACCAGAAGGGGTTTTGCCTTCTTCAGATAGTCCTTCAGAAGGTTGAGTTCCTGGTCCTTAAAGTCGTACTGAGGGCCGGCGATGACGAGCAAGTCGGCATCGTCTGGAATTGCCCCTTTTTCTAAGATCGGCAACGATTCGACAACGTACTTCTGACCTTTCAACGCTTCTGTTAGTGTCTTCAGCCCTTCGCCTTCCGCATTTTCAAGCTCAGGCTCACCGTGTCCCGCAGTAAAGTAAACTTTCTTTTCCTTGTTTTTCATCACGTTAACGATAGCGTTGGTAAATTTTTCTTCGTTAAAAGTTGTGATGCGGGCCTCTTGCTTGCCCAATTTCACGATAACGGTATTACCCTGTGTGATGTTCTCAGCTCGGGCGCGCGTGGGATCTTCTTGCGGATTGACGAAAGTTGTTTTTGCGTCAAGACCCTTGGTCGTATAAAGCCGGAGAAGATCCTGAAACGAGTCTTTTTGTCCGTCCTCAAGGAAAAATCCGACGACTTCGATCGAAGTTTTTGCCTCTTTGGCGTTATCAATGATTTTCAAAGATTGCTCAGAGAGCGTGTTGGCGCCGGAGCGCGTGACGTCGTACGTCTTGTTGAATCTTGGCTTGTTGGCAAGAAAACATGCGCCCACGAGAACAAGAATACCAAGAGCAAGACTTACGCCAGAGCTGAGACCGTACTTAGATCCCTTACGCAAGAAAAAGCGTTTGATGTGTTCAATGTCGAAAACAATCCAAGCTACAAAAAGGGCGCCCCCGATACCCCAAAGGAGAGTGGGAAGCCAAGGGATGGTTGCAGCCAAGGATTTTGAAGCAACGGCCATCGCCGCGAAAAACAAACCTAAGAAAGGCAATACAATTTTGCTGGAACCCATATTTCTTACCTCCACCTTTGCGAGTCTAGAACCGTGTTTGTGAAAAACAGAAACAAGCTAATGAATGCGATGAAATAGGCAATGTCCGAAACGGTAAGCATGCCTTTGAAGAACACATCCAAGTGCGTTGTCGAAGCCAAGTACTTGACGACTTGTTCCGCGCCGCCGCCGCTTGCAATGTTAGGTGCAATCCAGTTGAGGATCAGAAGCAAGAACAAACCGAACATCGTGAAAAGAAAAGCCAAAAACTGGTTGGAGGTCATAGACGAAATCCACAGGCCAAACGCGACTTGCGAACACATGAGGAGGAATATCCCCAAGTAGGAGGTCACGATGGGGCCAACGTCGGGATTGCCGTACTTTACTGTAAACAACGGATAGACGGCCGAGGCCAACAACACGAGGCCGAGGATGGCGGCACATGCGAAAAATTTCCCGAGAACAATTTGCGTCGCCGAAATCGGAGCTGTTTGCAGCAAGCGAATCGATTGCGTGCGTTTTTCCTCAGAGAAGGACGCCATCGTGATCGCCGGAACTACGAGCAAGAGTATAAAATGGAGGTTGTGAAACATCGCCGTCAGAAGTTGGTCAAGCGTGGGCGCATTGCCCATCATTCCCGCGCGCTGTTGCATTTCTACGAATGTGTAGATGAATGACTGAAAGAAAAATCCCATGAATATCAGAAAGAACCAGAATATGACGCCGCCCCTCATCGAATTAAAGTAAGCGGTGAAATCTCTTTTTGTAATTGTCCAGACAGCGCTCATACGCGAACCTCCTCATTTTTGTGCGTCAACTGCAAGAATATATCTTCGAGACTCTTCGATTTTTGACTAATTTCGCAGAGACCGTAGCCACCGTTAACCGCCAGAAGCGCGATCTCGTCCAAAACGGATGAGCTCGGCTGTGCATGAAACTCAATGATGTTTTTCTCTTTGCTGAAGAGGTTCGTACCGGACAGACCGGTCAAGCCTTGGAGCTTCGGCAAGAGCGCTTCCGCGCCCTGTCGGACCCGCAGCTGGTATCTTCCCGCTTCCGCTCTCGAGACCAAGTCGTTGTAGGAACCTTTTTCGACAATTTGACCTTTGTCGATGATAACGATTTCGTCGCAGATAGATTCGACTTCGGAAAGGATGTGAGAGCTTAGGATAATCGTATGGTCCGAGCGCCAAGACTTAATGAGATCCCGAATGTGAATAATTTGGCTAGGATCCAAGCCTTCTGTTGGCTCATCGAGTACGAGCACGTCCGGTTTGTGAACAAGGCATTGCGCGAGTCCAACCCTTTGTCGGAAACCTTTGGATAGGTTGCCAACAAGACGCGCTTTTACGTCGCCTAAAGAGAGCTGGTCGATGACTTCGTTGACGCGGGTTTTTACTTCCGAGCCAGGAACGCCTCTAATTCTTGCGCTGTAAGTGATGAATTGGTCGACTCGCATGTCGTTGTGAAGCGGCGGTTCGTCGGGTAAATAACCAAGTCTTTTCTTTGCCTGTTTTGGTTGCTCCGTTATGTCAAATCCCGCGATACTGACGCGGCCGCTGTCAGGGCCGATACAACCGCAAAGAATGTCCATAGTGGTGGTTTTCCCCGCGCCGTTCGCGCCAAGAAAGCCCACGACGTGGCCTTTTTGCACTGTAAAACTTACATTTCTTAAGGCCTCAATTTCACCAAACCGCTTGCTGATCTTCTCAACTTCAATCATGGTTCCCCCAAATTGTGGATGCGATGAGAAAGGTAATTCATCAAAACCCTTCCTGTTAGTCAAGTATATTTAAGCCACTGTTTTATCTGGTCTTCTTTAAGAGATAGTTAAGATGAGTATGTGGGGAAAATGCCATTAGCGATCTTAAGAGCTTAAATATCGGACGGTTAACTTGATTGCCGTACAAGCCGCTGGATTTTAAAGAAAAAATTCTTCTTTAGGTATTGGGGAAAACCTAAGAAGCTGATAATATAATTACTGATGCGAATTTCTAGTATGTCGAGCAAGGATGGCAAATCTCACGTCGTGAGGGGGTTATGATGACTTTAACGAAGGACGTTCTTGTCGAGATGATGAGAGACAAGATCGGATATCCTGTTAAGGAAGCGAAGGAAATTTTAGAAATCATCTTGGAAGAGATCAAGCTTCGCCTGGAGCAAGGCAAAGAAGTTAAGATTTCCGGCTTTGGTAAGTGGACTGTGAAAGAGAAAAGATCACGTCCGGGGAGAAATCCTCACACGGGTCAAAAGATCGAAATCTCTGCAAGGAGGGTTGTCACTTTTCATCCGTCCGATAAGATGCGGGATTCCGTGAACAAGGGCGAAGATCCAAAAGAATAAAGACACATGTCTCGATTATGGTAAAAGAATGCCGGTCGCCTATGGCGATTGGCATTTCTTGTTAGAGGGATGATGAAAGTTTATACAAAACGCGGCGATAAGGGCGCCACCCAGCTCGCCAGCGGCAAAGACGTCGAAAAATCCGATCCGCGAATCGAGGCCTACGGCACGGTTGACGAACTAAACGCGACCATAGGTTTGCTCAAGGAGCGTATCCTAACCGCACCCCGAGCAACTTCTCCGACCTGGGACCAAGGAAAGCTGAAGGCTTCGCTAGAAACCATTCAAAGCAATCTGTTTACACTGGGGTCTGTCGTTGCAGGCTATGAAGCGCTGCGCGCTCAACTGTCGCACCTTGACGAACACACCCTAGGTCTCGAAAACCAAATCGATCAGTGGGAAAAGGAACTGCCGAGGTTGACCAACTTTGTCCTTCCCGGCGGCAACGAACTCGGCGCTCTGGCGCATCTCGCCCGAACGGTTTGTCGCCGCGCCGAACGACGTATTGTTGCATTGGGAGATGCCCAAACAGGTTCGGAAATCTTGCGCTACATAAACCGCCTAAGCGATTTTTTCTTCGTCTTGGGCCGTTATCTCGTTACCTCGTTTAACGGAGAGGAGATCAAATGGAAGGCTCCACGCTAAAACAAGGCAACGTGTTAGGTCAAAGCAAAAGACTCGTCAAAAGAACGCTAAAGCGGTACAAGTTTGAGTTTGTTTTCCTTCACAAAATCCGCTCGTTTCTTATTTCAGTACCGATACTTGTTGGTGTCTTGTGGACAACTTTTCCCGCATTGAGGTCGCTTGCCGCTATGGGAACCCTCAAGCTAAAAGGCCGAAGCGGCTTTGAAGAGCACCTCGATAGTCTCGATTTAAAACGTGCTATTCAGAAGCATTTTCTGTACTATGGAACTTACATTCCACTCGAGGATATCGCTTTGGAGAACGAGCTCGTCGGCGACGAAATTCTTTCAGGTGTTCGGCGCTATTGCGGAAAAGCGACTTTATACGTGTGGGTGCCCTATCGCTTTAGGTTACCGGTTTTAGGGGAAACGCTAACAGAGGTTTGTCAAACGGTTCGATGATGATGACCATGAGTGCTAACGAAGTTCTTGCAGTAGACCAGAGCGTAGGCGGCCGGCGGTTAGCCGAAGTGGATCATTGCGTTGAAGCTATCCTCAATTGGGCTTTGGAAACGTTTGGCGAAGAGCAAATCGTGAAAGCGAAAGAAGACTTCTTTTTGCTCACCGGCAAGGTGTTTCCCGAGGACGCGTACTATCACGCAAGAATGAGTTACTTTCTTGATTACTACGTCTTTCAACGCATGCTTGAATCGACGGATCCCGAATATCGCGGACTGACTCCCTTTCAGGCGTTTTCGCGTCATCAAGACGATTGCTCGGGGTCGAAATGCGGCATAAGCAACTTCCGCCACTCTTTGTTTAGAGTGCATAGACTAGGATCCGACCTAACTATCAAGGACATGTTGACCGGGCAAAAATATACGGTTCTAAAAAGGGAAAATGAAACATTCGAAGGTATGGCAAAGAAAACTCTTTTTCAGGGTTTTTTGTATATTAACGAAGAAAGCAGCTTTCTCAGCTACGGTTTGGTGGCACATCCGGGCGATTGCGACAAAGTGATCCAGAATTACCTCAAAGCCGCGCAAAAAGCGTTTGTTGATGAAATAACAATTTTATCAAGATTAGCTATTCTTCACTTGCGGTTTCTGCGGCATCCGCGGATTCAACCTAAGACGATCTATGGTGACGGACGAATCTAAAGTCACTTCTTTCCTATCTTATTCCTAATGCTTACGCTCATTATTCCCGATATGGATGGGTGGAAAACTCCATCAAAAAGAGAGAATAATGTCCGGTTCGTTCAAAGACGTCTTGAAGCAAAAGCTTGGTGTTTCGGAAGCTTCGTTTATGGAGGCCGAAAAACTTGCCAAGGAGAAAAATATTCTCCTGATTCATGCGCTTGTAAGCCTAAAGCTCGGAGAGCCGGTCGAACTTCTCAAAATATACGCCAACTACTACAAGATCCAAGCCGCCGATCTTAGTTCCATGGATATCCAGGAAGAAATCATCAACCTGATTCCGAGGGAAGTTGCGCAAAAATTCAAAGTATTGCCCATTGACCGGGTCGGCAACAATATCATCATAGCGATGGCCAACCCGACTGATCTCAAACTCGTGGATCTCGTGCGGTTCAAAACGGGATATTCGGTGAAGCCGGTACTTGCGCTCGAAAGCATGCTAGCACCCGCAATCGACAAATACTACAAATTGCAGACGATGGACCTCTCCAAGTACAACACGGGATCGAGCGGTGGAGCGAAGCCCAGAGGAGAAAAGCGTGCCGTCATCCATGACAATGCCCCGGCCGCGAGCAACGAACTTGCGCCGATTGTAAGACTCGTCGATCAGATCATGCTTCAGTGCGTAGCGCGAGAAGCTTCAGATATCCATATCGAGATATATGAATCGTTCGTTCGCGTTCGACTGCGCGTTGACGGTGTATTGCAGGAGATAGCCAAACCGCCCATGGAATTCGCCAGCGCTCTCACATCCCGCATAAAAATCATGGCGGGGTTGGACATCGCGGAGAAGCGTTTGCCACAAGACGGCGGCATTAGAGTTACTATCGCCGACAAACCCATCGATTTTAGGGTGAGCTCGTTACCGACGATTTACGGTGAGAAGCTCGTATTGCGGATTCTCGACAAGTCGTCTTTGCGCGTCGATATGACGGAATTAGGTTTTGAACAAGACGACCTCAAAAAGTTTCGCGAAAGCATCTATAGGCCGCACGGTATTGTGCTTGTTACGGGCCCCACGGGATCCGGAAAGACGACAACCCTTTACTCCGCTTTGGCGGATCTGAATAGAACGTCGGACAACATCGTGACTGCGGAAGATCCTGTGGAATATAACTTGGAAGGAATAAACCAGGTTCAAATCAACCCCCAAATTGGTCTCGAATTCTCAACCGTTTTGCGCGCGTTCTTACGTCAAGATCCGGACATCATCATGGTCGGTGAGGTTAGGGACCGCGAAACAGGCGAAATCGCCATCAAGGCAGCCCTTACCGGCCACTTGGTTCTTTCGACGCTTCACACGAATAGTGCGGCTGACACTGTCGTGCGCTTGCAAAACATGGGATTGGAATCATTCAATCTCATTAGCGCCCTCAACTGCATTGTTGCACAACGACTGGCCCGAAAAATATGTTCAAACTGCAAGATGCCCGACGATTCGGTAAATACGGAGCATTTGGTCGCATTGGGAATTCCTGCGCAGAAGGTTTCGTCTTTTGTTCCTCAGCGCGGCAAAGGATGCGATCGCTGTAGCGACACTGGCTATAAGGGAAGGACGGCCATGCATGAAGTTATGGTGATCAACGACGCGATCAGAGAAGGCATCATGCGGCACGCGTCTTCTTCGGACCTCAAAAGGATCGCCATCGAAGGAGGAATGCGAACTATGCGACAAAACGCACTCCTCAAATTCATGCAGGGCGAGATAGATTTGCTAGAAGTTACGCAGAATACTGCTCCGGATCAGGAAGGCGAAGGTTTTCTGTCGGACAATGTTGCGTGAGGATCGAGGTGGTGAATGGATTATAACATCGCACAACTTTTGAAGGCGCTTAAAGACGAAGGCGGTAGCGATTTACATATCGCCGCTGGAACGCCACCTAGACTTAGGATCCACGGCAACCTCATGCCTCTCAAGCTGGCGCCTCTCACGCCGGATCAGTCTCGAGTTCTTTGCTTGCATGTGCTTTCGGATCAGCAAAAGACCACTCTTGAGAAGGATAGACAAGTCGACTTGGCATTCACTGTAAAGGGATTGTCGAGATTCCGAGCCAACATCTTCTACGATTCCGGCAAAATTGCGGGAGCGTTCCGTATCATTGCTAACGACGTACCTAAGCTGATGAATCTCGACTTGCCTCCTCTGATAGAGAAACTATGTCACCTCCCTCGCGGATTGGTGCTCGTGACGGGACAAACCGGCTCGGGAAAGTCGACGACTCTTGCGGCCATGGTCGACCATATCAACGAAACTCGATCGGATCATATCGTCACAATCGAAGACCCGATTGAGTATATTCACGTGCATAAAAACTCCGTGGTTAACCAACGCGAGGTAGGGGACGACGCGAATAGTTTCGCTGCCGCCCTTAAGGCTGTTCTGCGACAAGATCCGGACATTATCATGGTAGGGGAGTTGCGGGATTTGGAGACGATTTCGGCAGCGCTTACGGCTGCGGAAACAGGACACCTTGTGTTTGCCACTTTGCACACCAACAACTGCGTGTCCTCGCTCAATCGGATCATCGACGCTTTTCCTCCGCATCAACAAAACCAAGTCAGAGCACAACTTTCGATGACGTTGGAAGCTGTTTTGTCGCAAACGCTCGTGCCCTCGCCCTCTCGGGGTCGCGTTCTTGCCTGCGAACTGATGCGCGTCAACGCTCCTATTAGATCTTTGATCAGCGAGGGAAAATTCAACCAGATCTATTCCGCTATGCAAGCAGGTCAGGTCGATTCTGGGATGCAAACCATGAATCAGTCCTTGTTTAGGCTCTTTCAGAAAAACTTCATTTCAAGGGAGCAGGCACTGGCAAAAGCGCATAAACCTGACGAGTTTTTAGAAATGATCGGAAAAGGCTCGAGCGCTCCGAGTCGTCCGAGCCGATAAGGGACGTAGATGCCGCAGTTTTTGTACAAAGGAAGAACGAGAGCTGGCAAGTTCGTGGAAGGAACCATGAACTCATCCTCTCGCAACACTGCGCGCAATAGCTTGCGAAACAGGGGAATTCGACCTCTTCAGATTGTCGAGCTAAGGAATACAGGTCAAAAAACCACCGTATCGCACCGAATGTTCTATCGAGATGCGAAGGGGAACCTTCAAATCCAGATTATTCCGGATCTGCCCTCGTCCAAGGAGCTCGCGCTGTTCACCAAGCAATTTTCGCTGATGATAGAAAACGGCGTTCCCTTGCTGCAGTCGCTTCATCTTCTTAAAGAACAACAAAAGCGAAAGACGTTTTGCGACATCTTGAATTCGGTTACCACCGCGATCGAGAAAGGTTCGAGTTTGAGCGATGCTCTCAGCCGACACCCGGGCGTTTTCGACTCCTTATATGTCGCCATGATCAAAACAGGCGAGGCGTCCGGTAAACTTGATCTCGTGTTGAAACAAATCGTTGTATACATAGAGAAATCTGTTCGTATCAAGGCGCAGGTCAGATCGGCGATGGTATATCCTGCCCTTATCCTGACGGTTGCCGTGCTCGTGGTCGCGTTGCTGTTACTCGTGGTTGTGCCGACGTTTGCAACCCAGTTTGCAGAGAGCGGGCAGACTCTGCCTGTTCTAACGCAAGTCATAATCAGCTGGTCGGATTTCCTTCAAAATCAAGGCTGGACATTGGTGGGTATAGTCGCCGCTGCATATGTTCTTTTTTCGTACGGACGCAAGAGGCCAGAGGTCAGAGACGCTATGGACGGATATGTTCTGAAGCTGCCTTTGTTCGGGGAGCTCCTGATCAAGGTGGCCATTAGCCGCTTCTGTTCGACCCTTTCGACGATGTTGAATTCAGGCGTTTCCATTCTCGAGGCTCTTTCAATCTGTGCCTCGTCTTCGGGGAACAAGAAAATCGAAACAGCCGTGTTGAAGGTGAAGACCCAGATTTCGCGAGGCGAGTCTTTTTACGAACCGCTGATGAAGACAGGTTTGTTTCCAAAGATGGTGTGCTCCATGGTTGCGGTCGGTGAAAGCACAGGAACGCTCGATGCTACCTTGCACAAGATCAGTCTGATCTACGACGAAGAAGTCGAAAACTCCGTGAAGGCATTGACCTCCATGATCGAGCCCCTCATGATCATCGTCATCGGCTCTATTGTCGGCTTTATCGCGATTGCGATGTATCTCCCAATCTTCGAAATGGCCTCCACTGTTATTGAATAGTTCGGGAATAAGTGGTTAAATACCCCGAACTTTGACTAAAAAGTGGGAAGGGTGTGAGCGCTTTCTTTAGTGTTTTAAGATTTATTCCAAAAAATTTGATCAGTTTTTTGACGGGTACTTTGGCGCGGGTTCGCTTGCCATGGCCGTTGAACCGCTTGGCATGCAAGCTGTTTGTTATGGCCTTCAAAATTGACATGGGGGAAGCGGAGTTTCCGTTGAGTCAATACAAGACCGTGGAAGACGTCTTCACGAGGCGTTTGAGAGCCGATGCGCGAAAAGTCACCGGTCCCTTTTGTTCGCCTGCGGACGGATTTCTCGCCGCCTCGGGACCCTTGGCAAACAACAAAGCCATTCAGGCAAAAGGCCTCGACTATAGTGTCCATGAGCTAGTTTGGGGCGACGCGAAGGTAAGCTTTTCTGGAGTTCTAACGGATTATGTTACGGTATATTTAGCGCCGTTCAACTATCACCGCGTCCATAGCCCAGTTGAAGGGACGCTCAAAAAGGTTCGCTACATCGCGGGAACTCTATGGCCGGTAAACAGACCATTTGTGCATGCCGTTTCGGGGATTTTCGTCAAAAACGAACGCCTTGTGTTCGATATAGACACGCAATACGGACCCGTTTTTGTTGTAATGGTTGGAGCCCTCAACGTAGGCAGAATGACGGCCGCTATGATCCCCAGCATGGTGACCAACGGCTTCAGGCGACAGTTTGGTATGGCAACGGCCGAGTTCAATCCCCCTCAACCAGCGTACAAAGTTTCGTGCGGGAGCGAGTTAGGGACTTTCTGTCTTGGCTCCACTGTAGTAGTGGTTCTGTCCAAAGAATTCAGCTCTCGAGTAAAATCAGTGCGCAATTCAGATTTTAAGCCTATAATGTTAGGGCAATCTCTAATAGAGTCGTGAAATGTTACAAAAAAATCAGAGACAGACTAGGGTTGTTTGGTCATTCGAAAGTAGCTGCTTTTCCGAGGAACTCCTCGAAATTATCGCAAGCGAAGAAGTCGACGCCATACGGCTGGTTCCCGAAAGCGGACAACTCGCCGAGACCATTGATTTTATGAAGAAGTTGCGGGCAAAACTGACCTCAGCTCAGAAAAAATGCCCGATTATCCTCGATGTTTTGGCCAAAAATAGCGCGACGGTCGTCAATCTGGACGCGCCGAAGGAAGTCTTGTTCGGCCAAACTCTTTCTGGCAGCGCCCCTGGAAAAGGCGGCGATATCGAAATCAAAACGGAAAATCTTTCGACATTGTTCCCTGGCGACGTTCTCGCTTATTTGGGCAACGGTGCGGTGATTCTCAGAGTTGTCCCGACAAAGAGCGGGATACAATTCGAAGTTGTTCAGGGTGGCCTCATCTACCCCGAGATGTCCATTAGCATTCCGGAATCCAATCTGTCGCCTAAATTGCTCGATATCCCGGCGGAAGAAATCGACCTGATCTTGAAAAACGATATAGACGCGATTGTTGTTCCTGGATTTAGCGACGCAGAAGACCTCAAGGGTCTTAAGCAAAAACTCGACAAATCAAAATCGCCTCCGTGGTTGATTCTAAAAATCGCGTCGGAAGCTGGTTACAGAAATATTCAGAACACTCTTCCTCTTGTCCGCGGCGTCCTTGTGTCTCGAGTCGAGCTCGCTATGAGCTTAGATCCAGCTCAGGTTCCTATGGCGACTAAGGAGATTATTCAAATTTGTAACGAGCACGGGAAGGTCGTGTTGGTGGCGAGCGAGATTCTAGGATCGATGCGCCATAACGCAACGCCGACTCGCGCGGAAATATCGGACATCGCCAACGCGGTGCTTGACGGTGCGGATGCCGTTGTATTGTCAGAAGATCTGCCTTACGGACGATATGCTCAACGCGGTTTGGTCCTGGCGCGCAAAACCATCCTCGATACGGAAAACAGCGAAACAAGTCTCGGAAAGGGGATCGAGGGCCGAAAACCCAAGATCAACGACGTCTTGGCGACGATTACCTATGCCGCGTATCGAGCCGCGCATCGCAACAACGCCAAGGCTTTGGTTTGTATTTCAAAAGAAGGCAATACGGCGCTTCTTCTATCTTCGTTCAGAACACCCATACCGATTATCGCCGTAACGTTGTCCGAAGACGTCGTGCGGAGGCTTGGTCTCGTGCGCGGTGTCGAAGGCCTCTTTCTTCAGGAAGCGCCCGGTATCGACGAAGTGTTACCTCTGATAAACGAAAGGCTGATAAAAGGCAGCTGGCTAAAAAGCGGCGATAAGATCGTTTTTGTATCGGTTACAATTTCCTCAATTGGAGAGACCGCGAGCAATCTTTTTACCGTGCAAACACTGAGGTAACAAATGCGACGCTTTTTGATTTTCCCGATTCTGTTTGCAACAGCATCATTTGCATACGGCGAGGAAGGCAAAAAGATCGAAATGACAACCATATCCCCCGCGCCATGGGAAGGCCTGTACGGCATTCTGGATTTTCGTCATTACAACAACGTTTTCTATTCGAAAGACAGCAAATACGCGCGTACGGAACCGTCGTTCCATGTCACCACCCGCATCGGCAAGACTTTCTACGACGGCAAGATAGACGTCTCGGGTCTATTCGGTCTGGTGAAGATCCCCGACACGCAAAAGGTCTTCTCAAGACGGCCCGAAGTCGAGGTCGATTTTTACCCCCTTCGCGGCGCCTATGGCAACATCGTACAGTATTCGATAGCGGAGTTACCCTTTAGCGACAGCGGTTACGACAAAGACGCGCAAGATCCTGAACAGCAGGGGAGTGTGTATACGGTAGGACTCTCCGGAACCCTTACCCATAGTTTTCTCGACGGTACAACGAGTCCCCTTTTCAGTGTCGATACGTGGACAAAGCTTTATAGCCGACGGCGCTTTATCGACAAGGAAGACAGAGAAGGTGATCGGGATAGAGAATTTTTCTTGCAAAGATCAGAGGACGGCGAGCCGGTAGAGGACTCACATCATCCGATGTATTTGCAAGCGATGGCCGGTGTTTCTTACAGTCCGTCCTTCTTGCGTTCTTTCACGCTCGAACCTCTGGCGTACTATCAGTCGTTTTTTCAGCCCAAATACTTTCGTGACGCAGAGGGCAATGTTGATTATCGTTACGGTGCTGAACGAACCTCGTTCTATAGAATTCGGGCGCAGTATCGGATGTCCGAGAGTGTGCTCTTGATCAACGATTTTTATCACTATTATGACGGTCTTTTTTCACGCCAGGCTGCTAATCCCGAAGAAAGACGATTTCGAAACATCGCTAGGCTCGTTTATTACCTGTGAAAAACCAAGAATTCAATGAAGTGGAACTTAAGTTCGTGCTGAACAACAGCGCTGCCCTAAAGCGTCAATTGATCCGGCAGATTGAAGATATGGCCCCGTTGGAGTACTACAGCGTTCAAACGCAAGATACGTACTTTAAAACGAAACACTCTCCAGGATACATTTATCGATTGCGCGAAGACGAACGCCTCTGCCAGTTGACGGTAAAATCAACGAAGTTCGTCAATGCCGCGCGCTATGAAGTCAACCTCGACGTATCTTCGAAGAATGCACCCGTTGTCAAAGCGGTCGCCGCGTTCCTGAAACCCTTAGAAATCATGTGGGAAGGCAAAATAAGGAAGAAGGTGGCTGTTTTCCTATTTCGTGATTGTGAAATCGTCTACTATATTGCAAAGTACGGGAGGAAAGCGGTTTGCTGCCTCGAAATAGAGGCGACAAAATACAAGAACCTACGCGAAGCCACCAAAATCATTGCTAAATACTGTGATATCTTGGGGCTTGCCAAATCCGCCGCCGTTACCAAAAGTCTGTTTGATATTCTGGTTGGAGATTCGCATGTCAGTTCGAGAAAAAATTCAAGACGATCTTAAAACCGCAATGAAAGCCCAAGATAAAATAACGGTTAGCGTCCTGAGGATGATGCTAAGCGAGATTAAGTATTTGCAGGCCGAAGTTGGCGTTGCTCGTAGCCTTACCCCCGAGGAAGAAATTAAGGCGGTCTCCGGCTATCACAAGAAGATGTTGAAATCGCTCGAACAATTTCCTGAGGGCGATAAAGCGAACGAGATAAAAAACGAGATTTTGATAATTGAAAAATACTTGCCGAAAAGGTTGTCAGAACAAGAAGTTCAGAACGTTGTCAAAGATGTTCTAAAAAACAACACGGAAACCAATTTTGGCCTGATAATGAAAGCAGTTATGGGCAAACTCGGCGGCCAAGCCGACGGCAAGATGGTCAGCGAGATAATCAAAAGTCAGATGAAAAATCCTTGACCCCCCAGGTCTTGAAAGCTGCTTCGTAATTTAATAAAATACTAATAATAATAGTGCATTATTATTTTGCCCCGTTAACTATTCTGCAAATTGAACGATAAGCAAATGGGCAGTTTTCGTGGAGAAGAATTGAGCACCGTAATTCGACATATTCGAAATATCTTAGCAACAACGATTGCGGTTTCGACGCATGGTTTTGCGAGCGACGTGACGATAGAAGCATTTCCGCCAAGCCCTTTCGACACAAATCTTGAGACGAGTCTCAACGCCGAAACTACAGACGTTCCTTCGCCAGAGACACAAAAAGTTACGATTCATTCTTCAATGAAGGTGACGGATCTTCTCGATTTACCTCCCGTTCGACTCGACGAGCTTATTAAAAAAGTGAATGCGAAAACTCGCGTCATCGTTGCGGAGTCGGAAGAGGAAAAAGCGGACCTTCTCGAAGATTCAACTATTCCTGAAGTTGTCGTTTCGGTCGGCGCTGCCGCTGCAAAACAATTGGTGATCACGAAAGATGAGGAAAGCCTTTCTTTTAGTCCTCAAAAAGTTACGTTCAAAAAAATCGGCGAGACGTTGAAAGTGAAAATGGCGGAAGTGTCAAACGACGCTCCCGTTCCGCTTTCGCTGTTCGTGCGCGACGCATCTTTTGTTGAATGGAACGAAGGTACACTGACTCTTAGTGCGAAGAAAGCAGGGCAGACAGAGGCCTATGTCGTTTTTGCCGGCAAAATGTACATCCTTCCTATTTCAATTCAGGATGAGACAGCGGTTGCAAGCAAAGACGCTCTCCCAGATTTTACGATTCCAAGTTCGCTCTTGAGTCTGGAAAACTTGTTTGATAATCCCATCAATACTCAGGCATACGCAGGTACGTCCACTCCAACAAAACAGGCAGAAAAAAAACCGCAGGATCTCCAACTTCCTGACGAAGTTATTCCCTCAGACGAAATTAAAAATTCATTCTCTCTCGCAAAGATGGACCTGAAACACAAACGCGTTGCCATTCAAGTCATTGACAATCGATCGGATCCCCACGAGAAGGTTATTTACCCCGTTCGTGGTGCGAAGGTTACTGTACCCGGCACGACGTTCGAAGGATATTCGGACTCGTCAGGATATGTCGTTATAGAGAACATTCCGATAGGCAGTCGCTTTTTGGTTTCTGTTTCGGATCCCGACTATAGGTGGTTAGCCGTGACGACAGAAGTTCAGACGACGGCCACGGAAAAGCAAGACGTTATCACCGTGAAATTGACCAGCCAAAAGGTGTTCGAAGCCATCACGCAAATTCACGATGTCATTCAAGACCCAAATTTAGGCTCTTACTGTGGAAAACTTGTTGATGAAAAATATTCCCCGCTTGTTGGCTACAGTGTTTCTCTCAACGTCCGCAGCGAAGGCGCTTATTACTTCAATCAATATGGGCCCTCCAGAACATCGTTAGAGACGGACGCTTCAGGCAAATTTTGTTTTTATAACGTGAAGCCCGGTCTTGCAGAGATGTCGGTTTCCGTGGAAGGAAAGTTCTACGACGCTATTGCGATTCCAGTTTTCGGAGGACGCCACGTCGAAGAAGATTTGAGATTAGGATCTGATTTCGATCTGGATACTCATCTCATTGGATTACCGTCCGTGTGGGAACAACTCTATGGCCAAACGGGCCCAGCGCCTGGCGGTCCTCAGCCGGTAGACTATGTTGACGTCGACGCGGTCGGAACCGGAGCGCGGCTTGCGTACGAAGGTCCAGGGCATCTGAAGGTGGAAGGGTTGAGCACCTATAAAGGGCGTGTTCACGGTCTCGTGCACGCAGCAGAGTTCGAATCGATGCTAGTCAGTTATTCCAAGGGAACGCGCGATAATCTCACGCCGCTTCTGCACCGAGGCTTCATTGAGGATCTCTATCACGAACTCTATGTATCGCAATCGATCGACGAAGTCTACGACCCGGCGGCTGGCGTACTTGTCGTCTATTTCGGCAAACTCCAAGGCGAAGATTTACAAAAGATCCAGCTGAAACTTGTACGCGACAACGGCGAGGAAGTGGAAGGCGGATGGTATTTTGGTGACAACAACGACGGCATCGTCAAAGCCGTATTCTTTAATCTGGATCCAGGAGTTTACTCTGTCATCGCGGAATCCGAGTACGGCGTGTGGCTCGACAGCGATACGGCAGCGGTAGACAATTGGACGGTCTCGACTTCCCATCTAGGTGCGAATTACCTGGCAGACTAATACGTTCAATCTTTCAGCGTTTCCAATCCTCCGCGCTAGAAAGCAATATCCCAAACATACTGCAATCCCGATTCCCGGCCAGCATTGTCGCTCAACCACTTTGCCAGCACGATACTGCCTTCGGCAAATAGCGAACGGGATAACGCTCTATGGGTCAGTTCGATGGTTTCTTCCTCACCAAGAAAACTTATCGTGTGCTCTCCGTAAACGCCGCCGCCTCTCAACCCGAACACCCCAATTTCGTCGGGTTTACGGGCGCCTTTGCGATCATACACAGGCTTGAGATCGAGGTTCTTCGCCAAAGAATCGGCGATCATTTTTGCGGTGCCGCTTGGTGCGTCTTGCTTGCGTTTGTGGTGCGTCTCGGATATCTCGATATCAAATCCGAGCTTTCGTAGGTGCTTGCCGAGGAAGTTTGCAGCTTGCAAGGTTGCCAGAACGCCCACGCTGGTGTTGGGGGCAACGAGTACAAGAGAATTGCTCTCGCGCGCATATTGTTCCCACTCTTTTATCAAAGACGATTCGAGTCCTGTCGTGGCGATAAGAACCGAGGGTTTGCTTCCTTGACGGCTTTTTAAATCTTGCAGAAGGCTTCGATTTGCTCCTGGAACAGAGAAGTCGATGACGACGTCCACGTTGAGTTGAGAGTCCCTCAGACCAAGCTTTGCGGGTTTCATCTCCGTACGTGTGCCGACGAAATTACCCTGGGCGTCGGTACCGCCGATAAGCTTGAACTCGGTGGTTTTTTCGATCGCGTCTATGACTTGCGCGCCCATTTTACCCGAAAACCCGATGAGCCAGACGGCCTTGGTTTTACTCATTGATACCTAACGCTTTCAGATTCTTAACTGTCGCTTGATATGTTGCTCGAACCTTCTCGAAGTTTTCGGAACGAACCGGAGCAAGAGGCAAACGCACCTCGTTCTTACAGATTCCTGCGACTGACAATGCGGCCTTGAGCGGACCAGGATTCGATTCGCAATAAAGGTGCTGATTGAGTTCCAGTGTTGCATTGTGAATGGCCAGCGCGTCTTTCAGATCCTTTTGCTGATAGCTCGTATAAAGCCTCTTCCAAGCCTTAGGAAAGAGATTGGAGATCACGCTAACAACGCCTGAGCCACCAACGGATAGGCTCGGCAAGAAGGTTATGTCGTCGCCCGATAGGAACGACGCTTTCGTCGCTTCAATTCCCCGCGAATAAAACGCGAGATTCCCGCTTGCCTCCTTAACGCTGGTGACACTCGGAAGCGCGCATACCTCTCGAAGTTCTTCAACCGTGAGATGTTGTCCTGTTCTTCCAGGCACATGGTAGAGGCAAAGTGGAACACGCACTTCTTTGGCTATCGCGCTAAAGTGCCCGATCATCCCTGCAAGAGAAGGTTTGTTGTAGGGAGGCGTCACGATGAGCAGACTGTCGGCGCCCGCGTCAACAGCCAATCTGGAAAGTTCGACGGACTGTTGCGTATTGTTTCCGCCGGTTCCTCCCATGATCTTCATCTGGCCGTTAGCAAGGACCTTGGCTTTGCGAATAAGGGAGAGTTTTTCTTGGACGCTCAACGCAGGCGATTCTCCGGTCGTCCCGCAGACGACAAGGCCGTCGATTTTTGCTTCCTTCTGCAGTCCAACAAGCTTTTCAAAGCCTTCCCAATCGATTTCGGAATTTGGAAGAAAGGGCGTAGCTATGGCGGTGTAGACGCCAGTTATGGAACTCATGGGGTTTTATCCTTTTCAGTAGGTGTTGTGTTTTGTCCAGTTCGGAAAGGGATCTCAGGTCGAAAGTCGTCAACGTTCGAGCGAGGGGCCGTTTTTAAACCGCAGCCTTGCAGGAAAAACAGACCAACTAGCACCGCCGATCCAAGGCTTGTGACCATTTTGTTGAACAAGGAACTCAAAATCGCCGACTTATTGAGCAGAACGTCCTTTGTTTGCGACAAGGATGGTTGGTCTTGCGCCGTGCCCTGCTTGAGCAAGGTCAAAGAACTGCTGCGCAACATCGGAGAAATTTTTGCGAGTTCGGCCTCGAGCAGTTGCGACGGATTAATATCGTGAGATCGGCAATAGGTGATCAGACTGTCGGCTGCTGCGATCGCCGCTCGCGGTTCGACTCCCCCGTTAATGAGGTCACTGCTAATAGATCGCCGCACGGAATGCGGAACATGAGACGCGTGTTGCTGTGTCATGGTCAACGAGAGGTATTGCGGGTAACTGTTCAAAATATTTTCTAGGATGTCGTTGATTTCGGCGAGAGCCGCAACGATCTGAAAACGAGTTGTTTCCCGGGTAAATATGCTTTTGCTCAGCGAAAGATCAAGCGCGGCGAGTTTGGCGGTCTCGGCAGCCAAGAGCTGACAGTGAACGCTGAGAGGCGTGAGGTCTGTCTTATAGTTGCAGTCCATCTGGTAGGCAAACTCCACGAGTGACTCACAAAACGCCGACATGGAGCTTATAAGTTCCCGGTGAATGTTCATTTCCCGCCGATGCGGCAACACGTCCTTCTCAACCTTCAGATACTCTAGGCGGACGGCCATCTTTTCGTCGAGATCGATCCCGTCGTCTGTGGCAACGTAACAGGTGCTGAGTTCCATCACTTGCAACTTTTTCAAAATCTCCGACAATTGCGAGTTGATCTGTCCAAGGGCTTCGGCGACATCGACGAGAACCTGAGAAAACAAAACGCGTTGATCGCACTCATTATTCAGGAAGATATAGAACGGCTTGTTGAAGAAAATCCTCGATTTGCCCAAAAGGTCCAATCCCATAGTCGCCACGGTCGCGATCATTTGACGAATGGGAGCTTGAATCGATTTTCTGAAAACGATTTTATGGAGTCCAAGTTCCCCATATCGCTCCGAAAGTTGATCGAGAAGATTGCAGTTTTGTTGTTTCAACATGACCAACGCGGAGGAGTTGGTCCAGTTGGCCGATCTTTGTATGTTGATAACGCTGGCGCGAAAGTCGTTGGTTTCCTTCTCCGAAAACACGCGCGCCTCGGCAAGGCAAGAGGCCATCGTGGTGAGAATTTCGATGACGCCGTGATTATCGTGTTTGCGTAATTGGTCTTCGGTGCGCTTGCCCACAAGTTTCCCCTCAGTGGTTGAGATGTTTCGCTTCGCTCAACATGACGGAGTTCCGTCATTAGGCCGTCATCCTGAGCTTAGGCCGTCATCCTGAGCGCAGCGAAGGATCTCAGTCGAGATGTATCGCCCGTTCAACATGACGGATGCGCATAGTTTAACAAGGGCTTGTCGAGAATGGCACTAAAAAAAGAAGCTAGAAAACGCCTGCAACAAGAGGGTAGTTTCGGCTTTGTCGCCGCTGTAACGTTTGAATGCTGGGCCTGGAAGGCCGACGCCGCTTTCGACTCCCCATTCGAACGTCCGACTGAGGAACTTGCTGTATTTTAGATCAAGCTCATAGCCCAAGCTGGAACCGCCGTAGCCGACCATGCCTCTGTCCTTGTTGGCGCCGACGTAGGCTTTGACTGCAGCAGGCATTGTTTCGTTAAGTTTCGCGGTAATGAGCTTTAACTCGAAGTTGCCGTTTTCCAAGCTCTTATAGCGATAGCCGAGAGCAAATAAAGTGGTGTTCATGACGGCTTCTGGGTCGTAAATTCCGTCGACACGGAAATCGCCGCTCTGTGCAAGTCCGTTGAAGAGTATGAGCGCAGGTTTGTAGTTGCGATGCAACGCGAAACCCGTTGCCTTGTTGTCCCCTTCGGATTCCCGGCTCTTTGCTCCAGCGTTAAGCTCGTCGGCGTCAGGAGCAAGTTCGTAATATCCGTCTTTATCACCAGGCGCGTAGGCATACTCAAAGAAAGCACTATGGGTCGTAAGGGTGCCTTCTTTAAATTCTTCAGGGCCGGTGTAAGAGCCCGACTTATCGACGAGGTATTCAATGCTTCCGGCAAGTCCGATCGCGTCGAGATTGTTTCTTGTAGCCTCCGCTGTGTTGCTTTGGGTGTCTACGTACGGACCGAGCCCACCAAATCGCGTAACATTGGGATCAGCCGTTTTCCCCAAACGGAACATCAATTCATTTCTCAAGGTCCAATTGGTCAAATAAAAACCCGTATAAAGGTCAGCAAGTTTGAGATCTGTCTTTGTATCTCCGCCGCTAAGAGCGTTCGAGAAGTAAATGCCGACATGGCGCGCAAAGGATGTGCCTTCGTTCGCCTTGCGATCGTCGATTTCTATGGTGAAGAAAAATTGGTCGATATCGTCGCTTGGTTTAGTAGAACCGTATTGGCGACTTTCTTCAATATTGGGAACGAGAGCGGACCCGGTTTCCGAAAGCTTGTCGTAACCGACTGAAAAACCTAGTGTTTGTGCCTTTTGAATATTGATGTCACAGGAGATGCCATCGTAGACGGAGCTGCTGTAGCTAAACGGCTGATAGTCCGTGCTCAATAAAGCGCCCATTCCCCAGTTGCGTCCTTTTCTTCCGGCCTTGAGCAAACAGGTGTCCATTGCGTATTGAGCATAGGCTTCGGTGAAGCGCGGTTTTATCGGTTTGTACCAAGGTTTCGTTGTGTCTTGGAGTCGCTTGGAGCAACTAAGGTTTTCCCCAGTTGAGGCGTCGCTACAGCGCTCGGGTTCCGGCGTGTCGCCAAGGAATGCGAGTCGTTGATCTTCCCACAACCGTGTTTCGACGAAGAAACTTGTTCGATCATTGCCCCGCAGCTCGAGATTGAGGCGAAAGCTTTGACGAATACCTTGGTGGTAGCCTCTGTCGGATGTGTAATCGGGATTGGTGCGGGTTTCGCCGCGAAGGCTATAGTGTCCTTTGCCGTCAACGAACAAGCCAAAAGCGGGATTCGAAAGAATCAACAACGTGAGCAGCGCGAAACAACGTTTAAGCAAGGCCTATACCCATTCTCGTTAAGGGGTTCAAACTTAACATGGAAGGAGCCCTTAACAAAGCTAAAACCGTTATTCGACTGTTTTTTCAGGCGACCAGCGGTGTCGGGTGACTTCAGCGCAGATGCCGGTTTCTTCGTCGATTTTGGCAACAAGAAAGCAAATCCAAGGATCGTTCTTCGCCGGCTCTAGGGGTTCTTTTTGACCCGTTAGAAACCGCTTCATGGCGAGGTTTGTTTTCATGCCTATGATGGAATCATAGGGTCCCGTCATTCCGACGTCCGTCAAGTACCCCAGACGTCCGCCGAGGATTCGTTCGTCGGCCGTTTGCACGTGAGAATGCGTACCATAGAGCAGCGAAGCGCGTTGGGTAAGGTAGTGGCCCAAAGCTTGTTTTTCGCTTGTCGCTTCCGCGTGCACGTCAACAATACGCGTTTTGATGTAATCGGGAATGCGTTCGAAGACGGCATCGGCGGCTTTGAACGGACAGGTGTTGTCCGGATGCATGAAGACTTTGCCGATCAAGTTTACAAAGGCAACTTGCGTCCCTGAAGAGGTCTTTAAGATTCTCAAGCCGTGGTCGTAAGCCGGGACGCCTTTGGCATTTGCGGGGAGAAGCAGTCGCTCATGGTCCATGAAGTCGTAGATTTCTCTTTTGTCAGCCCAATGGTTACCGGTCGCGATGCAATCGATCCCGTGCTTCTCCAAGATCTCGAGGAAGATCTTTTTGGTTAGACCAAAACCGCCCGCAAGATTCTCGCCGTTGAGGACAACGAGATCAGGGGCGAATTTCTTGCGAATTTCCGGAATATGTTCGTCGAGACATTGGCGGCCAGGTTTGCCTACAACGTCACCGAGGGCGACGACGGTGATCACGCGATGTGACCTCCTTACTGTGCAAATTCAACGTGCTTGCTTTCTCTGAGGACAGTAACTTTAACTTGTCCTGGGAACGTCATCTCTTTCCTAAGCTTGTGCGCAATGTCATTTGCGAGATCGGCAACGGAGGCATCGCTCGCAAGTGTTGGCGTAACAAGTGCTCTAATCTCCCGTCCAGCTTGGATGACGTAGGAGTTCTGAATTCCTTCGAAACTGTTGACCATTTTTTCCATGTCCTCAAGCCTCTTGATGTAGGTCTCGAGAATCTCTCTTCGTGCGCCTGGTCTGTTGGCGGAGAGAATATTAGCCGCGTGCAATACCACAGTCAGCGGACTGGCCATATCGAGGTCGTCGTTGTGGTGATCTCTAACGGCGGAGATTATGTCGTCGCCTTCATGATGCTTGCGAAGCAACTCGGCGCCGATTTGCGTATGGTGTCCTTCCGCTTCCTGGTCGACGGATTTGCCAATATCGTGCAGAAGACCTGCGCGTTTTGCCTTCTTGACGTCGATTCCCATTTCAGAGGCCATGATGGCACAGATGTGCGCAACTTCGACCGCGTGCTGAAGGATAGTTTGCTGGCCAGCGGTTCTGTACTTGAGTTTGCCCAGATGATAGACCAGTTCAGTCGGCAAGTCGGTAATTCCTGTATCGAATGCCGCTTGTTCACCGTTTTCTAGGATAATCTGATTAAACTCTTCTTCGACCTTCTTAACGGTTTCTTCAATTCTCGCAGGGTGAATCCTGCCGTCCGCGATGAGGCGCTTAAGAGTGATATGAGCGATTTCCCGACGAATGGGGTTGAAGCACGAAAGAATAACCGCTTCCGGCGTATCGTCAATGATGAGATCAACGCCAGTGGCTTGCTCGATCGCTCGGATGTTGCGACCTTCACGGCCGATGATACGTCCCTTCATCTCGTCGCTTGGCAAGCCGACAACCGTAACAGTGGAGTCGTTGACGTACTCACTCGAAACGCGTTGCACCGCCAAACTGACCATGCTTTGCGCTTTTTGCGCTCCTTCAAGCCGGGCGCTCTCTTCAATTTTTCGAATAACTTCTCGCGCAGCAACGCGGGCATCAGCTTCAAGAGATTTGATGAGCTGTCTTTTCGCTTCTTCCTGAGAAAGGTTAGCGATGGATTCAAGCGTTTTACGATTTTGTTCGAGAGATTTCTCGCTTTCGGCGACAAGAGCTTTATAGCGAGATTCCTGAGTGTGAACTTGCTCTGTGGCTTGTTCCAGCTCGGACTCTTTCTTGTCTAGAATCTCCAGCTTTTTTTCCAGAGACTGTTCACGCTGCTTAATCTTTTGTTCAAGCTTTTGAATTTCGTTGCGGCGTTTCTTGAATTCATTATCAAAATGATTTTTGCGTTGCTGAACTTCTTCTTTCGCTTCCGCATGAGCAGATTTTAGAATGCGGTCGCGTTCCGCTTGAGCGTCAGACAGTACTCGTTCTGATTTCTGCTGAGCTTTGTCGAACTCAGCTTTTAGTTTGGCCTTATGAAAGAATATCCCGAGCAGGAGTCCTGCCCCAATCGCTAATAAGGCCCCAATGGCCGAAATGACTATATCCACTGGCGAATCCTCCAGATTTTGTCTTAATTTGTTTTAATATTAAAGTCACAGACTGACCGCGTCCCAGTTTACCATGATAACGAGATTGTGATCGTATATCGCTTGGCTAAAGTTTGCAACGTCTTGATGGACCCGGCGTTTTGCCAAGAGCATACTATCGATTTCTCGGATGATTTTGTAATAAAAAACCCTTCCGAAGAAGGGTTTTTGAAGTAATCAAAGAATCTTATCGATTGGATACGGCGAACTCAGCGCGTCGGTTTTGGCTCCAAGCGCCTTCTTCATGGCCGTCAGTTACGGGCTTTTCTTCGCCGTAAGAGATCGTCGTAAGGCGACCTGTGTCAACACCGAGTTGAACGAGGTAGTTCTTAACTGATTGTGCGCGGCGCTCACCGAGAGCGAGGTTGTATTCGATAGAACCTCTTTCGTCGCAGTGACCTTCAATCTGAACGATTGCCGAAGTGCTTGATTTCAAGAAATCCGCAAGGCGGTTAAGTTGGCCTTGAGCGTCAGAGTTGAGGGTGTAATCGTCGAATGCGAAATAAACAGGCTTCGTTGCATCGCCGGCAGCATCGCCCAAAGAGTCTTCTGGTGGCGTTGCAGGAACTTCAGGTTGAGATGCTTCAACTGTTTCTTCGGGTTGTTCGTCGTCGGTACAATTGCCAAGGAACAAAGACATTGCAACTAAAACCATTCCGAAAAAGGGAACACGATACTTCAAAACCATTCTACAACTCCTGAGAACATGTCAAAAAATGTTAATAATATGCCCCTACTACCTGGAGCTTATTGTATTTCCAATTGACCCAATATGCTGGTTTGGGAAATAAATTTCAACGGAATTATCAACAAATTGTCAAAAATGTTGGTATTTTTTTCTTAATTTTTCCAAAATCGAGTGCTGCACGCCCGAGAAGCTTCCCGACGACATAAACACCAAAGCGTCTCCTTGCTGCGAATCTTGGACCATCTGTTCGAGGAGAGATTGATTTGACGCGAGTGCCTGCGCCTTGTTCCCTATTTTAGAACTCAGCACAGCGGTGTCCATTCTCGATGACTCTTCGATGCGTTTATCCACAGGGCACTCTCCGAGATAAACCCGGTCCGCCAGCTCGAAGGCTTTCACATATTCATTAACAAACAGGTTGCGTCGGCTTGTCGCATTCTTAGGCTCAAACGCAACCAAAAGTCTGCGACCGGGATACGATTTTTTGAATCCCTCGATGACCGTTTTGACCGCGGTCGGATGATGGGCAAAGTCCTCAAACACGTCGATACCGTTGACGACTCCCAAATGCTCGAGCCGCCGTTTGACGCCTTGGAAACCCCCTATGGCGCTTTGAACTTTTGTTTTGTCAAAGGACGGCATCATCTTGAGCCCGACAAGGCGTTCGAGGCATGCGACCGCTTGGGCGATGTTGGCAATATTATGAGCGCCGACAAGCTTCGTCTTAAACGTCGTTTCTCCCCACAGGTTCGTCTTAATTGTTCCCGCCCAAAGATTTGAGTTCTCAAAGTTCTCATGTCTTTTTACAAGAACGACGTCCGCCCGAGGGGTTGTCCCGAGAGTGCTGACACGGGTGACGTGGTCTGCAATACCCATTTGTTGGAGAAGTTTGACGACGCCGGGGTCGTCCACGTTGGCTATAATGTTTTTCGGATCAGGCAGAAGCTTCAGAAGTGCTGTAAATTGCTTCTCGATCGCCGCCAGGTCCGAGAAAATATCCGCATGATCAAATTCCAAGTTGTTGAAGATGACGATGTCGGGGCAGTAATGCAGGAACTTAGATCCTTTGTCGAAGAAGGCTGTGTCGTACTCGTCGCCCTCGATCACGAACAAAGGGGATTTGGTCGCTTTAAAACTTTGGGGTAAGTCCTTGGGAATGCCGCCGATGATATAGTTCGGATCCAGTCCCAACGTCGTAAGAATGCTCGCAAGAAGACTTGTGGTCGTCGTTTTGCCGTGTGTGCCGGCAACCACTATGGAGAACTTATCCTTTAAAAAATGTTTGCCGAGCAACGCCGGAAAACTTGTATAAGACAGTTTTTGTTCAAGAATGTATTCGATCTCGTCGTTTCCGCGAGATAGAGCGTTTGCGATGACGTAAGTGTCGCCTGGATTGTTTTTGATATTGTCTTTGCTGTAGGGGCTGAAACACTGGATTTTAAGATCTTCCAGCATGGTTGACATCGGGGGATAGATGTTCTGATCGCTGCCGACAACATCGTATCCTGCTTCTTTAAAAAGACCTGCGCAGGACGCCATTCCTGTCCCGCATATTCCGACGAAGTATATTTTAGATTTGTTGTTATGCATAACCGTGCCCCCATTTCCAGGTCAGTTCTTGGTTTTGAATCACTGCATGCGCTCCGATGCCCAAAGGAACATTTCTTTTCTGATGACCAAAATCCATCGAAGTAAAGACGGGCATTTCGAGTCGTTTTCTTAATTCCTTTGCGAGATCGGCAGCGCCGTTGTTCATCTGCAAATCCCCAAAATCCCCTAGGACAATGCCTTTGACGCCCTTAAGAGATTTCGAGAGAACCCATTGATTGAGGAATCTCGTAATTCTAGCGGGATGTTCTCCAATATCTTCAAAGAACACAATATGATCTTTTAAATCCGGCAGAAATCCCGTTCCTATAAGATTCGTGAGAACACTAAGGCAGCCTCCAAAAAGAGGACCTTCTACTTTATTGTTATAGCTATGAGGTTGGAGTGCGATGGCTTGCGAAATTCGTTCCTTTCTTAGAATTTGAAGGAGCGACCCGACGCCGTCCGGATGTTCGTCCCACTGGTTGGTGAGAGGCATAGGTCCGTGTATCGACTTCCAGCCAAGATGTTTATAAAATGCGCTGTGAATAGCTGAGATATCCGAAAATCCGATAATGATTTTAGGCCGGGCGTTTTTCATCTGCGCCCAAGGAACGCGAGAGAGAAGATCGCTTGCCCCCCAACCGCCCCGCGCGCAGAGCAGGATTCCGGCCTCTGGATCGAGAACGGCGTTTATGAGCTCCGCGGACCGATCCTCGATACTTGCGGAACTATACGGCCACGCCGGATCGAGGCGCGGACGATTCGTTAATACCCTGAATCCGTTTTTTTCCAGTTCTTCCCTGCGAGCGTCTAGGATATTTTCCAGGCTTATGCTAGAAGGAAAAATTATGCGGATAGTTTGTTGCTGCTTCATATTATGATTAGAGTTTTCGTCTTTTCAGTTTTTCAAAGTATAGCACCTTTGGGATAGATTCATGACATATAATTACGACTGCCGATTCTTTACAGGATACAAGCCGTGCCAGTTTAAGAGGGCTTGTGACGGCTGCGCACATTACGACAAGATAACCACTAGAGTCGCTATTGTGAGTCTTGAAGCGCTGGGCGCTGTTTTGCGCTCCACGGCCTTGCTTCACCCCATCAAACGCAAGCTACCCGGATGCCACATTACTTGGATTACGCTAAAGAATGCGAAACCGCTTCTCGCCGGTAATCCCATGATTGATTCGGTTGTCGAATATGATACGGCTGGTTACGCCGTGTTCGAACATCTTAAGTTCGATTACCTTTTCGCCGTGGACAAGTCGCTTTCGGCGGGCGCGCTGGCGGAAAAAATTAACGCCCGCGAGAAGTTTGGTTTTGGCGTCACGGAACACGGCGCTATTCGACCATTCAATAGTTTTGCCGACTACCAGTTTGAAGTCGGTCTCAACGATCAGCTCAAATTCTTTGAGAACCAGAAACCTGAAACGCAGCAAATCACGGAAAGCATGGGCTTGTCCTGGAAACGTGATCCTTACGTTCTCGCGCTGTCAGACGACGAAAAAAAGGAAGTGTCTGGTCGCAGGACGTCGCTGCTACAAGAAAAGCAAGGAGTCATCGGCTACAACACCGGCTGTTCCCTCCTGTATCCATACAAAAAATTCACCGTTGAAAAAAGCATCGAACTCATCAATCTCTGGCGGCAGACATTTCCTAATTGGGTTGTCGCATTGCTCGGCGGCCGAGAGGACGAAGAGCGACAGACAGCCATGAAGAAAGCCTTTGCTGATGACCCGCTCGTCGTCAACACACCCACCAACCAAGGCTTGCGTTCGGGAATACTATGGATGGACGCTTGCGATTGGGTGTTCACTGGTTGTTCGCTCGGTCTTCACATCGGCGTGGCGTTGTCAAAACCTGTCATTGCATGGTTTGGGGTAAGTTGCTCGCAAGAAATTGATCTCTACGAAAAGGGTTTCAAATTGCAAGCGAAGGTATCGTGTTCCCCCTGCTGGAAGAAGTCCTGCACGAACGAGCCCAAATGTTTCAATGAAGTTTCTTTAGTGGAGATTAAGGAAGCGAGCCAAAAGCTGATTATCCGCTAACCTGTCGGTTAGGTTTTGTTCTCTCGTCGTGCCGTCATCTTGACGCAGTGCAGGAATCACGAGACTCCTGCAGCAAAAATCACATTAAATTTTTTTTAACTTTTCGTTTGCCAAAAAAATTTTGCTGCAACAAGATGGGCCTAATTATCCCATTTTTTTTCACAACTCAAGGAGCAAAAGGATGAAAAAGACCGCACTGTTTTCGATCGCCATGGCTATGAGCAGCTACGTTTACGCCGCCCCGAAGCCAAACGAAGTTCCCATCAAATTGGCAGCTGAGCGAGCATTTAACGTCAGCCCAGAAGTCATGAAGTGGGAAGACGCTATTAGCCTCGAACTCAAAACCCAGATGGGGAATGGATCCACAACCACCCAACAAATCGTTGAAAAAGATTGCAGCGATGCCGGTGACTGCGTTTACATCGTATCTGTTGTAAAGAGCCTTTTGGGACAAACAGGACAAAGTCTTGCGACTTTGATCGGCAAGTACAGTGTTAAAGTTGAACCAGAAGCAATCACCGCAACAGAAATCGCAGCACTCGGTATTCTCGCTGGACGCCAAGAAAAACCGGTCTATTCCGAGGCGAAAATTAAAGCAGTTGCAATGGCCGACTTCGTTGATAGCCCAGAAGTACTCGATTGGGAAAACGTTGTTGCAGAAAAAATCGGCGAGCTACCCAGCAACGACCGCAAAGTTACTGCAACCATCATCGAAACCGATTGTACTAATGCCGGCAAATGTCTGCACATCGTATCTGTCGTAGAAGAATTCATGGGCCTTCGAAGCGCCATCTTGGGCCGCGTCATCGGCAAGTACCTTGTGACCACAAAAGGTGAAGTCGTATCGACCAAACCAATCTCTATCATCGGCAACACACTCTAAGTTCTATTCCAGAGTCATATGGGGACATCCCCATATGGCTCCTTCTAAACTTCTCTTCGCTCTCCTACGCTTCAAACGCATCAAAACACAAACAAAACAATTCCTCTTCTTTCGAAGGTCCTGCAATTTGATGAGCCTTCTCAATAGCGGCAAGAAAGGTCTCGCGAATCTTCTCAAAATCCTTGCGGCTCATTGCCATGACGCCCGTATAGTGGGTGTCTTCCGCGCGCATGGCAATACGTGAGATCGCGTAGGTCCTCCAGTTGACATGATGCTGAAACACGAGTGGCGATTTTGGCGGAATGTGCACCATGTCTACCGCCACTTTATATTTACCGCTCTCTTTCTTGATAAAACCAATGCCTTCGAGTTGATTCAGTGCCTGATGCACAATACCAAGCGGCAGCCGCAGACGATCCGCTATAGCTTCAGCATTATCAAAACCAGGTACACCCATAAGCACATGCGTCGCGGCAAGATGCCAAGAAGCGTAATAGGAAAGCATCTTTTCCGCATCTTCCTTGGCAAACGTTTTACTCGCAATTCTGCTGCTGATTTGTTTGTTCTTTGCGCGTAGCCCGTCCAGCTTCGATCGAAGGAAGTTCTGATAATGCTTGGAGGAAGATCGTGCAAGATGAACCAAGGTAATAAAGTAGTCCCTCTCGTCTTCTCCCAGGCCCCAAATCTCCGCCAAGCAAGCGGCGTGATCGGGCGTAATATGTACATGCGAGTTCATTGCTTGAGATAGAAACGACGTGTGCACGCCCATCGCATCTGTAAGTTTTCGCCGGTATCCGCGCTGATCCTTATGTGCTATAAGGCGTTCCGCAATAATGGCTTTGTAGTCGTTATGATCAAACATTTTAGTATTACTCACAATATTAGGATAGTTTTTATAACAAACATCTGGATGAGAATCTATAGGCATGACACCATGGGATTGTTGCTGCAGCGCACATTTAACCGATTAACAGCAAGGAAAAGACAATGAAAACAACGAGAATAGCAAGTTTAGTAGCTGCACTGTCAGTTGCGACCGGATCCCTAGGCGGCACGATCTCCAGTGGCGGCGGAAAGTCGTTTCGCCCCTATCAGAACAACCCCTGGTGGTTGGAGAACACTGAAGTCGTCACCTATTGTATCGAAATGGACACCAAGTATTTCGACATAAATTATGCACAAGCAAAGCAGATGGTCGACGGAGCCTTAAACGAGTGGAAAGACGCTTTCTTAAAGGCGCCAGACGAATACTACGCCGAGGGAGAGTTAGCGCCATACTCGCAAGTACGTATCGCAACCCAAGAATTCAAGTTCGAAGAGGAGTGTCAACCCACGACGGATCTCCGATTTCAATTGGGAGTGCTTAGCAAAAAACAGAAGGAAGGATTCCCTGACTTTAAAGACTATCTGGGGGCTGCCGTTCGTACAAGCTATGACCTCAATAACCTCAGATCTAAGGGCTACATTTATATAGCACCGTTAGACGGCGATCTGAAACCTGATACGAGCCTTATAGATAAGGACGCCTGGTCTCAAGAAACCTGCGATGGCTGCTTGTTGCGTCAGGCGATCCTCCATGAAGTAGGTCATATATTTGGTTTGGACGATAGCAAGGTAGGGGGAGACAAGCCCGATTTGATGGAGTCGGCTTTGTTGCAATGGATGGTCTGGTATTTCGTTAAAGAGGAAAAGGCCGGGACCCTTAACCCTACCGAGATGCGAAAACTGTACTCGGTCGATGGTGTCATCAACGCCTTTCATGAAAAAACTTACGAAGGATGCGGGAACGACGACAGTCCGGTTAATATTTATCAGGCTCAATGGTTCGGCATTCCAACGGGCTATGATTGCACCAGAGTGACGTTAACACGTGAAGGAATGGAGGTGTCGGCGGCTCGAAGTAAGGGAGACGATTTCGTAGCTGTCGGTGAAATGAAGGCGGGGATAAACGAAGAAGTTGATGCAATCGTGTTTGTTGAATTACCTCCGCAGCAACGGGTTTTCACCAAAATCCCAAACGAGAAGGACAGCGGTGACCTTGCTGGGGAGGTAGGTTTCTCCAAAGCGGATATGAAGGGTCATTACATTTCCAAAGACGGCAAGATAAAAAAACCTCTCGCGCTTCAATTTCGACGAGACGCATGGCCCAATACTATGGGCGTGGATGAGAATGGATGGAACGATTACTTGCTGTACTTATACAAATAGAACTTGAACCTAAATAAAGAAAAGCCCGAGGTTCATCGGGCTTTTTCTTTTTGCTGTTCATAATGGCTATTATGCGTGTCGGATAGAGACAACCTTGATCATTTACAAAAGTCCGCTCAACTGCCCATAGAGGTTAATAAGATATTTATCTTCGAATACCCCGCCAATCTCGAGATAGCCGCCGTTTCCTTCCGCTGTGACGGTGATATGTCTATCGAGGCCGCCGCTCTCGGGGTGATAGGTCCCTGACAGTCGATGTTTTGTTTTCATCAAGAGAGGTATGACTCTCGTCGCTTTAATAAAGACTGGCATCGCCTCCTCGGAGACTAAGGTTTGTTCCTCGGGAAGGTTGAGAGTTACGAGCGCTTCAGGATTGTTTTGAATCCACTGTGGTAGCGGGTCGACGATCATGGTACCCGCCAAGCGCACATCGGTAGATTCAGCTTCGTTCTTATATCGAACCTGCATTTTCGTAAGGTCGATCGACACATCGATACAATCGGCGATGTCCGGAACACTGAAGTAGCTCTTGAAGCGATCAAACGTCTGTCTTTGAGCTTGGTCGTCCGGCTTGACGCAGAAGAAGCCTTCGTCGGTATCATTCCAACGATTCGGGTATGAAAACAGACGCGGCGTAAATTCATAAGTCACGCTTTCGATCATTCCCTTGTCCATAACCAGAGCCGGATACTGCTCGCCCATAATTTGAAATTCCACGCCGCCAGTGTGGGGGATCCCGTATACGTGACCCAGTTCATGGGCCATCACATGGTACAACGGTGCGCCGTCGTTCATTGACCACGATCCTTCTTTCAGTCGCTCGTTGCCTTTGTCGCCGGCGAAGTAAACAAAACCCTTACCCCTCATTGTTTTACGGTCATAATCGGTGCGAACGGCAATTCCGACGAAGCGGTTTTGATCTTGTAAATATTCCGCCTGTTTCACAGTCAAAGCCCCGAATTGAAAAACAATGTCGTTTTGAGCGAGTGATTCTTCCAGACTTGATGCGCAGGATTGTTCGACAAAGTTCTGACGGCCCACTTGTAAAAAGCGAAGAGCTTCAGCGTCAAAGACGTTCCGCCAGTCAAAGGCCATCGCGTATTTAAACTCATTTTTCCAGTAGCCAAATGCCCGGGTCATAACTTTTCGAATATGCTCCTTCGAAAGCGACGTCTTGCTCTCGTTGACGTAGATGCAATACGTGACATCAGAGACGTTGCCCATGAACCAAGGATTGTTTTGGGTGCGTTCAAGAACGCCCCCGCCGCTCACCCAGTTGGCGCTAACCGCTTGGGCGCAAAGAGCCATGCACAGAACCAATATTCGTGAAAAGTGGTGCAGCATGTCGTTTCCTTAATAATATTATGAAATTTCTTAAAAAGACGCGTTTTTAATGAAAACAGGCGCATTATATATTAATTATCTCAAAATGGGAATACTTTTACTTCTTTTCATGGTACATAAGAGGCCCTTAACTACTGGACATAACCTATGAGTATCTATGCAAAAACCGACTACCGGAAGATTCTCGAGGTATTGCTCGCGGATCGGAAAAAAGTCGATAAGAAGGCTAGTCTCCAGCAAATGGCCGATCAAACCAAGATCGCCAAGTCCTACCTTTCCCGCGTCTTTAAGGAAAAAGCCAACCTCAGCTCAGATCAGCTTTTTCTTGTATGCGACTATCTGGACCTTTCGACGAGCCAGGCTGATTACATACAGCTGCTCCTAGAACTCGAACGATGTGCGCTGGATCGGCGAAAGAAGGTCCTTAAGCAAAAAATCCGGCAGATCCAAAATCAGAACCTGCAAACAGACAAGAACATCCCGATCGACGTCGTAACTCCCGAGCAAAGTTTGCTGCAGGAGTATTTCGTGGATCCGTTGAACCAAGTCCTGCATATGTGCCTTTCCATTCCAAAATATCAATGGACGCCCAAGCTTTTGTCGACCGAGCTCGGTATACCCTATGAAATCTTTATGCACTACATATCCCGCCTCGTGCGTTTTGGTCTTATCGAATGGGACGGAGAACGCATTATCGTCAAGAAATTTGATATGCACCTTCCCGCGGAATCCCCGGCCTATACCTCGTGGCGTGATCGGCTCAGACTGCTTGCCCTCGGTCATTTCCACAAGCTCTCGAAGGACGATCTCTATAGTTTTTCGGCCACCTTCACGGCGACTGAGGAAGCTCGGATGCAGATTAAAAGCAATTTTTTGGCGTTCCTCAACACCACAAGAGACCTTGTCCTAAACGCCGAGAAGGAAAAGACATTTCAGATACATTTTGATCTGTTCAATTGGACAAAGTGATCCATTGTTAAAAACTTGTTAACTTCTCTTCATTTGTTGCCAACCTTTAAATTTACGTGTCCCCACACTCCTCATAAACTCCGTTATGAAGCTTGTAGATTTTTTCACACATAACAACGGAGACAACTATGACATTTATTCGAAGAACTTTTTTGACACTGGCTTTCCTTGGCTTTTCAACCTTTGCTCAGGCAGTAACCCTGGACGAACTCAAAAATCAAATTCCAGAAGGCCTCATGATCGAGATCTTTGCAGGACGTGATCAGAGCGTAAGTTGGTACACAGGGGGAGCTCGGTCCGAAAGAGAAGATCTTTCTGAATCCTACTCGACCGTACAGTTATACCAAGTTCTTTGCGACATCTCGACCTTGCAATGGAACGTTGTCCCTCAGTCCGGCCTCATCGCAACCTGTATCAAGAAGTAGAACTGGGATTGTGTAACCATCAACTTGAAGGGAATTCCCTATGAAATACATTTTGGCACTCTTGGTTATTTTAGGTTTCAGTGAGATCTGTCTGGCGGATGCGGATTTCTCGCCAGTTTACGTGGCGAAACGTTCGGATATGCTGAGTCGAAATGCTTTGTATCAGAGTAAAGCACCAGGCTGGGCGAGGTGGGATCGCCGTGAATTTGTTTTTAAAATAAGCAAGCAGGCTCTCGGCGAAGTATATCAGTTCGGGATATTGTGCAGCGCTGGCGACAACTGTCAGCTGGGGCAGGCGCAAACCCCAAGTCGTAAGGTGCAGCTGGCTGTGCGAGGCAACAACCTGTTAGTTCTGCCGGCAGGATTCAGTTCAGAGGGAAATCCTTCACTTCGTCCTTTGGCGAGATGGGAGATTGCGCAGGAAGACAGTGAAGCTATCTATGTTTTGCCGCACGGCAACGATTTTCAAATCATGTTTGATACCGGCATCCAACAGCAAGTTGCAGAGAGTCACGTGCTCGATCGATTCTTTCATGATTTCAGGGATGAAGAAGGCAAAGGCATATGGTTTCACGAGACGATCAATTACGCCTATCGTCAGTCAACGGAGGTTGGAAGTACTTACAAGGAGGCTACCGATACGTTTGCAATATATTTAATTAAGGATCCTTCTCACCCGGGATTTGTTCCTAAGTCAGCGATCAAAGAGGTAGGCTACTTCGTCAATGGAGAAACCATTGAAGATCAAATGCTCTATGATCCGCGCAGTGAGGAGTTCAATCCAAAAGATCTTAAAGCGAATCGTTGGGGACGCAATGCCTCTATCGAATGGATTGTTAACCGCTCCGTTCCTACCGAACGATTCGAACAAGTGAAAACTGGTATTTTGGCTTGGCAGCAACATTTACCGCAGGATCTTCGTCTGTCTGTGCGGTTGGCCGAGGAGGGGGAAGAACTGGATTCGCCGCTTAAAAACGTTCTTATTTACACGGTTTCCCAGAATCCAGACGACCTTTCCGGAGTTGCGGACGATGCCTACAATCTTGAGACTGGGGAGATATTTAAGGCGACGATTCACATTACGGGACCTGCCGCGGGGAGTCATACGGCCCGTAAAGACGGCGAGAACATAACGCCGCCAAAGTCTAAGGTCGTTTATAAATACGGGAGTCTTCTGACTGGCACATCGTGTGATTTTCACAACAATCGCTTCGAAGGCGGCGTTGACGGAGAAACCGTCGAACACGTGGTTTCTCATGAAGTCGGTCACACGTTGGGACTTCGCCACAACTTTAAAGGAAGCCTCTACGCCAACCCAGAGTTCCCGGGAGGTTCCTCGATCATGGAATACGGCGACCTCGCGAAGCAGGAAATCGGCCCATATGATCTCGAAGCGATCCAGTGGGGATATTTTGACGTCGAGCCGTCAAGGCAGCTTCCCTTTTGCTCCGATGAATCGGCTGGATTTTTCATGTTTCTACCCGCACTCGATCCGGAGTGTCAGAGATTCGATCGAGTGGCGGAGGATCATTTTGATTATCACTTTCCGCGAGCAGAAGTCGCCCTAAAGAGAACTCTGGGTGAAGACGTCGGCAGCGATCAGGATGCGAGCTTTATCGATCTGATCATGATTATGCCTTATCTCAGAGCGGATGACGCTCCGTTTTACAACGCCGAGCACTCCTTTCGCGTGCTCAAGTTTTTTGACCTCGTTGCCTCGACTGACGTGGCCTCGTTGCCGGAGGGCAAGCGTACGGAACTCTGGGGAGTGGTGGAATTTCTCACCAACAGCGTCTTCACGCAGAGATTTCTTGGCATTCACAACGAACGGTATTTGGTTGAGAACTTCGCCGTATCTTCAAGATTCATGGACTGGGTCGCTAGGAATTCAGGAGGCAAAGACGGGTATGCGGTGCGTGAATCGATCGTAAAAGGCTTGGCAACATGGAAAGACAATCCCTATGGAGCAAGCTTAGCGGCGCATATGAAGGAAAAACTGGTGTATTGGATGAACGAGGTTCCCGATGCGACACTAAAATTAGAGAATGCCTATCTTGCCCAAATTTTATAGCTAATCTTAAAAGGAGAGCTCAGATTATGGGCTCTCTGATTACGGCTCAGCGAGCCTTTTATAATTCGCTTCCAAATTCTTGATCGCCAATTCCAGCGAACCCACCAAGGCTGCTTTCAACTCGGGATCGACGGTGTCCTCACCTAGGATTTTTACAGCTTGCTCCATAGTGCGTATCGCACTGCGAAGATCGTGCTTCAGTTTTGCTGATTGGTCTAGGTTCATCATTTCTTAATTCTGAAGAAGAAGAAGAGAGTCTGTTGAGTGCCGCTGAAGTTGTTGTCGCTTATTACCACAAGCGTTTGGTCCTTGTCGATCATGGGGCCGAATGCCATGCCTTCGAAGTTGTCGAGACGCTTTACCAGTTTCTTCGTAAGAAGTTCTTCGAAATCAAGGATTTGCGATTTGCGAATAGCCTTGAGTTTTTGCGATTTCTCGATGGTCGGCGTCCCTTTCACATCCGAGGCGTCACTGGGAATTTCGTTATAGAAAACTTTTATGACATTTTTGTTGGCAACAGGGATGTACGCTCTTTCTAGAGAATAAAAGGTCTTGTCCGTTTCAGCCACGAGTTCGACCAAACCGCTAAAGGTAGTGTACTGGGTATCAAGCTCGTAGATGTTTTCACTCTCTATGACAGGCGTGGTGCCACTAGTCGGCAACTTGAATCGCCACAGACGAACAAGATCGCTCGGATCTTGGGCCAGGTTGTTTTCTGTCGCAGTTATAAAGGTGTTGGAGTTAGGGAGTGGGAGTGCCGAGACGCTTTCAAGCGCGATGTTGTTTTGTGCTCCGGAAGTTTGGAGAACGCCTCGAAATGTTGGTTTCATCTCCGAGGGTATGTCGAGTTTCTGCAAGAGTTTGCCGTCGGGACTAAAAAGAAGTATTTCAGGATCTAGTCGTAAGCGCACGTCGCCTTCGGAGACGACGATCATTTGTTTGTTTTGTAGAACGGTGATGCTCTCAAAATCGGTGGTGCGTTCGGGAAATGTTTTGCCGGAGGCATCGCGAAAAACTGTCACCTTGCTCGGCGCAACGTTAAATTTATTGCCCTGTTGCGTCACTTTAAACGTGTAGAACCGGGCTGGAGCTTTCATGCTCCTGTCATCGCTGACGGCGACGAAGCTGCTTGACGCCGGATCAAAAAAGAGGCCAGAAAGGCCCCCGACCTCGGTTTTTTCGAATAACGTGCCCGAAGGGATCGAAATTTCATTTATGAACTCCAGGGATGGAGCCGATAAGAGAACTGAGCTCTTAAGACTAAGAAAAAAGATCAGAGAAATTCGAGGCTTGAACATAACGGTATCCAGCTGTAGATGGGGAAATCTTACAACAGCGCACCCAGAAACACCAGGCCCAACGTTTTTGCTTAGGGGTAAATTAATGCTCTTATATGTGCGATTACTGTTAGTTATGACCTTGATCGCTTGCAAGGCTGAAAAAGGCCCCGTGGATATTGGCAAGTCCAATCGCTCGCCAGGACAGTATAACAAACCAAGCAATACCGACACCGAGGAGCAAAAAAACGGTGGGATCAACAACAATACCAACAACACTAACACCAACACGAACGGGCAGACTAATAACCAAAACACCGGCGACGGAACAAATCAAACCAATACCGGTGAAGGCACCGACGGCGAGAATACCGGCAACATTGATTGCAAACAACGGACGTGGACTGTTGACGACTTTGCCGGAACATACACGGCAGCTAAGCCTCTAGGCCAACTCTTGAACTACTATTTTGGCAGCGGTCTCGAACTTCGTAAAATCAATCCGACCGGAATTCATATTTTTAACGGCAAGGGCAATTTTATTGAGACAGCAGATAAGGTCGGCCAAGCTGGTCACTACGAAGCCAATTATAGACTCGAAGCAAAAATCATTTGCAACACGCTCTATGTGGTGCGTTCTGCGGGGACCAACGTTGCTCGATTTGATTTGACACTGACTAGCGACAATGATTTAACCGTAATCCGAACGACTTTGGCGGGATCGACCTACACTGAAAACGAAACCGGATACTTCAAAAAGTAATCTCTACGACATTTCGCCGACAATCTCCGAAGATATCGCGGTTTGGCCGGGTGACACTCCTTTCTCTCGCGAATGGATCACAAGAATTTCTACCGGAAGCAACATCGATTTATCCACGATGCGCACAACAGTACATCTCGGAGCTCACGCCGATGCACCGAGTCATTATCATGCGGATGGTTCAAGCATTGACGAGGTAAGCCTGGATCCCTATCTCGGACCTTGTTACGTTGTCTCCACCAAAGACAAGCCCGTCGTAACGGCGGAATCGTGCAAGAAGGCGGTTGAACTTGGTTTTAAACGGATTCTCTTCCAAACTTTGTCGCAACCCGATCCGGAAGTTTTTAACACGGATTTTGTAGCGTTTTCAGAATCTGCTGTTGAGTACATGGGAAAAAACGGCGTTGTTTTGATCGGCATTGACACTCCTTCCGTTGATCCGTTCGACTCAAAGGAGTTACCGGCGCACCAAGCGCTCTATAAATACAAGATTCGTAATCTCGAGGGTCTTGTGTTATCCCGCGTTCCAGAGGGCAGTTACGAACTTATTGCTTTGCCGCTCAAACTTAAAGGCTTTGATGCAAGTCCGGTGCGCGCGATCCTTCGAAAGCTCGTTTAATCGACAGATAAATACCCCAAAAAAAACGGAACCATTTTAGTCAGTTCTCGGCCTAATAGAAGTTTGAGCAAATTTCTTCTATAATAAAAGTAGCACTTCAATTCATAATCCCACACTTTTTTATCCCTTTTGGAGGAGCCCTATGTCATTTTTGACAGAAAGGTACTATCAAATTCTGAGCAAACATCAGCTCTACCACGCCATCGCCGACGTTCGTGGGTTGAAGTATTTCATGGAGCGGCACGTGATATGTATGTGGAGCTACAATTCCTTGATCAAGAGCCTCTACCAAGACATTGCAAGAGTTGCTTTGCCTCTTAATTCAAGTGTGTACAAGAACGCTTTGCGCCTTATCAGTCAAATCATGCTCGGCGAAGAAGTCGAAGACCTGGGCGACGGTTATTTGGCGAGTCATCTTGAGTTGTACTTAGACGCCATGCAGGACTTGGAGTGCGATACGTCATCCGTATTCGCGTTCTTTGATCTGATAGAGAAAGGAATGCCGCTTGCAAAAGCTGCGAAGCTGGCGAACTTTTCTTCCGAAGTAAACTGCTACTTGGGCCAGACAATTCACAATCTCAGTCAACCCGCACACGTCAAGGCGGCGCTGCTCTATTTTGAAGCTGAGCCATTCGTGCCGGAAAATTTTTACGAAGACTTAGCCGAAATGACGCGGAAAAATGGATTTCCATTTTGCAGCGAGTATTTCGAGCGACTCGGCGACGGATGTCGCGACAACAACCTTTCCCTGATGCACGCGTTAGCCGAAAGCTTATGTTTATCGGACAAGGACCTCAAAGAGGAAGCGGAAAAAGCTTGCGAAGCACTCCTTGGAGAGAAAGTAAGGCTTTGGAACGGTATTTCACATTCTCTTGCGGATCAAAATGAAGCCCACTTTGTGGAGCCTCGTCGGAAGATATTTCCACCCCATTTGCGCTTGGTGACGTGAGATCCTTCGCTTCGCTCGGGATGACGATGACCGCTCAGGATGACGATCGAATGACCGCCGCGCGCCGAAGGGCTTCGAATGCTTCCGCGATGTCGGCAAAGGTTACAAGCGCACCCGCGTTCTTCAAATATCGGTCGTCGAAGTGAGTGCGAATGCCAAACGGATGCATGGAGGCGGCCTTTGCAGAACGAATGCCCGTGAATGAATCCTCGAATACCCAAGCCTTCGAATATTCCCTTAGATCAAGTTTCAATAACTGTGCGGCACGAAGGTAGGGTTCGGGCGCGGGTTTTGGCGATCTGACGTCTTCAGCCGCGATGAGTGGCGGAGGCGCAATTTTGTTATGGGCGAAAACGCCTTCGATGAATTTTCGTCGCGAGTTGCTGACGACTGCATGGGGGAGTGCTTGTTTGACTAAGGTCGAGAGAAGGTCGGCGACTCCTGGAAAGACCTTCACCTGATCGGCCGTTTCGCAAAGATGAAGCTCCTTGGCCTGAAACAAGGCCGCACGATCGAGCGATTTTCTTGCGAACTCGCTGATGGACCTAAGGATAGTCGCTGTATTTTGGCCGCGCAAAAGGTTGAGCTGGTCTTGGGAGAGTTTGATGTTGCATACCGACTCGGCGGCAAGGACCCAGGCGTTGAGATGAGTGTCTTCGCTTTGGGCGAGGACTCCGTCAAAATCAAACAAGAGAGCGCTTGGCCTTGGAATGTCTGGAAAATGCATAAAGAACCCGGGGGACTTGCCAATGAGAAAACTGATCTTACATTTGTCTGTCGACCGATAATACAACTGATTTCTTAATGAAAGAAGACCGATTTCAAAGGATTTCTTATGCCACAAAGGCTTCTTAAAAATTCCACGGTGAAAGTCGCAGAAGCATTGCAGAAGGCGCTCATGGAACACGCCAACCTGCGCAAAGCTATAGTCTGTGCCGAAGGGCTGTTGCTCGCTTTGCTCGAGCAGAAGGACTCGATTGTTCTTAAAGTACTCACCGAACTCAAGCTTGACGCTTCCGAACTCAAAAACACCATAGTCGCCCGAATTTACAACATTATTAACGACCTTCCAGACTTCGCCGACGGCGCCGTGGGTCATCTTCAAATCTCCAAAGACGTGAAAAACTTATTCGAAGCGGCGGAAGAGGAAAGAAAAAGACTTGGTGACGCGTTTATCTCCACCGGGGCGCTCTTTCTGGCGGGGTTCAGCAGCGATGTGCCGCAGACCCAAAAAATTCTTACCGAGCTTGGACTAAAGTACGAATCATGCATCGAGGCGCTTGATGCTATTCGGGGCAACAACAAAATCATGGAGCGCGACGGCGAAACCCGCCAAAGCCTCATGGATGAATACACAACGGATCTCAGCGCGCTCGCCCGCCGAGGCGAACTCGATCCCGTGGTTTCGCGGGACGAAGAAATCAACCGCGTTATTGAAATTCTATCGAGAAGAAAGAAAAACAACCCGCTTCTCATCGGAGAACCAGGGGTTGGAAAAACCGTTATCGTTGAGGGCCTCGCCAATCGAATAGCGAGTGCGGACGTCCCTGAATACCTGCTCAATAAGCGAGTGGTCTCGTTGCAAATTGGCAACTTGCTCGCCGGTGCGAAGATGCAAGGCGAGTTCGAAGAGCGACTGAAGACAATAATGGACGAGGTTGTCGCTTCCGCCGGCGACATCATCGTATTCATCGACGAGATACACACCGTTGTCGGAGCGGGGCGATCGTCGGGAGCGCTAGACGCTTCCAACATGCTCAAACCCGCACTTGCGAGAGGCCAGCTTCAATGCATTGGCGCGACAACGCTTAAGGAGTACAAACAGTACATCGAATCCGACAAAGCGCTTGCGAGAAGGTTCCAACCAATAAAGGTCGAGGAACCCACGATCGAGCAGTCGATCCAGATTCTCAAAGGTTTAAAAAGCACCTACGAAGACCACCACCATATCTCCTACAACGATGAAGCCGTCGAGGCGGCCGTGGAACTGTCGGCCAAATATATCACTGACCGATTCTTGCCCGACAAGGCGATCGACCTCATCGACGAGGCCGGTGCCGTAAAGCATTTGAAAGCGATTTATACCCCTCCGTCGTTGCGAGTTCTGGAAAAGAACAAACAAGACCTTCTGCACAAGAAGTCGCAGGCTTTTAACGAGCAAGATTTTGAAAGCATGGCTCGTTATCAGATGGAGCTGTCGCAACTCGATATCGAGCTCAACAAGGAACGGCAAAAATTGGCGGCTATCAAGGGCAAGGCCGACACATCAATTAGCCGAGACGACATTGCCGAACTTGTTAGCAAACAGACGGGAATTCCGGTTACCAAGGTCATGGCTGAGGAAGCCGAGAAGCTAAAGAATCTCGAGGGCCGTTTGAGTTCTCGGGTCATCGGCCAACGCCATGCCGTGACTTCCGTAGCCAACGCCATCCGCCGCAATCGCTCAGGTTTAAGAAAGCCAGGCGCTCCTATTGCGACCTTCTTGTTTGTCGGCCCCACAGGCGTCGGTAAAACTGAACTCGCCAAAGCTATCGCTTCGGAGATCATGGACGACGAGAATCGTATCATTCGCGTCGACATGTCGGAATTTATGGAACGACATGACGTCGCCAAACTCATTGGTTCGCCTCCCGGATATGTCGGCTACGGCGAAGGCGGCCAGCTGACGGAACAAGTCCGACGCCAACCTTATTCTGTGGTGCTGTTCGACGAATTCGAAAAAGCGCATCCCGACGTCTTTAACATCCTCCTTCAGGTCTTCGACGAAGGCTGGCTTACGGACGGCGAGGGCAACAGAGTAAGTTTTAGGAACTGCGTCATCGTCGGGACATCCAATATCGGTGCGGACATTTTAAGCGAGAGCAAAAGACCGATAGGAATCGGTTCTCAGCTTGCCGAATGGTCCAAGGACGATCAGAACAAGGAACTGTTCAAGGTCATAAAAAAACATTTTCGACCAGAGTTCATTAACCGGCTCGACGAAATTATCGTTTTCAACAAATTGGGCGAGGAAGAACTCCGCAGGATACTCGACCTAAACATCGCAGATTTGAAGAAACGCCTTGTTCCCATGCAGCTAGATCTCGATTTTAGAGAAGATGCGAAAAAGAAGCTTGTTTCCGATATAGATACAATGAATTACGGCGCCCGGCCGCTGAAGCGAAGACTCGAACAGTGGGTTGAAAACAAGATCGCTTCGTTGATTATCGAGGATCTGAAACATGAGAAGCACCATGTGCTCGTTTCAGGAGAGGGTCCGGAGGTTTCGGTTACGCTTAAGTGATTCTTCTTTCTCCTTCGGGCTGCCGAAGAATGTCAATCCCTTGACACGCTTCATTTTGGTGGCCCGTATTGGTAAGCTAAGTATAGAATAACAGCGAGGAACGCATGTCAGAGCAGTGGTACTCTATCGTCGAGTATGCAAGAGCTTTTTCTGTGTCCGATATGACGGTACGAAGAAGAATTAAAAATGGTCGTCTCAAGGCTGTCTTGAAGGACGGAAAATATTACATTCCGGTCAAAGGCGCAGTGGCGGATCGTCCCATCATGCGCGAAGACCACGACGAAGGCAGCGATCTTATCGATCTCAACGCTTCCCGTTTGGCGCGCGAGAGCAAAGCCGCACAGCCGCAATCGGGACGTTCGTTCGCTGTTCCAAGCTACGGCAACTTCGGATCTTCGGCCCAGAAGGAGCCGCAAGCGGTGTCACAGGCCGTTCCGAAAGAAGAACTAAAGAGCCAACTGGGCGATTATCGCCACATACCGGAAGATATTAAAGCTGCGTTGCTGAGCGGCAAGCAAGGCGTTGTCGACACAGGCGCGTTGTTGAAGTTCTGCGACAACGTTTGCAAACAGTTCAAAGACGCAGAGAGATTTATCGAAGAAGCGTACAAAAACAAAGTGCATGCGCTGGAGTCGTCACTTCGCGCGAAGGATATCCAAATCAAAGGCCTGGAGCAGCAGATCGAAGATCTTCAGCTCTTGATAAAGATCTTTGAGAACAAGCAAACGACCACCCGGTCATAACAAAAACAGACAAGAATCCCCGTAACTAAAGAAGCGATACTCTCGTTCTACGCAATCTCTATAGAGCGACGTCGCGTTTTTGTATCCCAGCAACGCACAAATCAGCATGAAAAGCGTCGATCCCGGTTGGTGAAAATTGGTGATGATACCGTTTGCCGTCTTGGGTTTGTAAACCGTCGCGTCGGTTTTGGGCCAGATAAAGAGGTTTGTCGATTGCCACTTGTCGACGCTCCCGCCTGGATCTGGCTTCGCGTAAAACGACTCCAAACACCGCAACGAGGTCGTGCCAACGGCGATTATAGGCCGTCCAGCGGTGCGCGCCTCTTCGATGAGCCGATGCGTTTCCCCTGATACGACGTAGTTCTCGGAGTGCATGTGATGCTGATGCGGATCGTCCGACGTAACGGGTTTAAATGTTCCCAAACCAACATGGAGGGTGATCGAACAAAACGTCATCCCCCGTTCTTCGAGGCGGTTTCTGAGCTCGGGCGTAAAATGCAACCCAGCTGTCGGCGCCGCAACCGAACCTGGTTGCTTTGCGTAGACGGTTTGGTAGGTTTGCCGGTCTTCCGAAGAAAGTTGGTTTTGAGGGTCCGGCCGCTTGATGTAAGGAGGCAGAGGCACATAGCCCGCGCTATTGATCCAATCGAAAAACTCTGAATCACCAAGATTAAAAGTGAGCTCTATCTCGTTGTCGTCACGGAAATCCAACGTGGCGCTACATGTTTGATCAAAACGAATTTCTTTCAAGTGCCGAATTTTTTTCATCGGCTTGCCCATGGCGGTCCAGACGTTCGGGTTCTTCGACTTTTGCGATAATAGGAAAAACTCCACCTTCCCGCCGGTGCTCAACTTGGTGAGGAGCCGGCACGGAATCACCCGCGTATCGTTAACGACGATGAGAGATTGGGGGGGAAGGCAATCTGGTAGCTGCGAGAATTTTCTATGCTCAACCTTTCCTTGTCTGTCGCGAAAACACAGACGAGACTGATCGCGTTGCTTGAGCGGCTGCTGTGCTATCAGATTTGAAGGAAGATCGTATTGAAAGTCGTTGAGAGTAAGCTCGCGCATTTAGAGGTTTTCAATTCTTCTATAGCTCTCATAAAAATTTGAGGCGTTGCTTCGATTGAGAGTGGCGGATTTTTTAAACGGATACTCGACAGACTCCATGAGTCCAGGAAGAAACTGATTCCAGTATTCGCCAAACTTGCTGGCATCTGTCGTTTTGAGTTCCAAAGTCACGGTGGGAATGCCGCGTTCGTTGCCGGCATAATTGCCTAACGATCCCGGATAAAAGGAGTAGTCCACGATTCTGTAGTTTTGCGACTTTTCGGAGATCGCTTGGGCGAGCATCTTCGCTTTTTTCTCCGCGTCTGACAAATTGCCGGGCTTGCGATCGCCGGGGCCGTCATAGTCCAAGAATCCAAGCGGCGCATGCATCGATACAATCTTGTCGGGCACGAGGTCGTCGATAAGTTTGATTTGAAACAGCGTCTCAATCTCGGAGTTGGGGAAATATCCCGGGAAGTGTCTGATGTCCTTCTTCTTGCTCATTTCCCACCAGTCAACGGCAGAATCATACCAATCCAAAGTAAAAAAGTTGCGATTGACGTCGATGCCGTTGGAGTTAGTCCTCGCAGGAACGTTGCGCAAAAAACCGTCCGGATTAACGAGCGGAGCGATGATGACCTTAACGTCTTTTTTCTGATAAGCGTCAGGGTTGTTGAACAAATGCTCGGCAAACTTAAATCCAACGGGAACAGGAGTGTTTTCGTCGGGGTGCACTCCGCCAAGAAGCAACGTGGTTTGCGAACCCTTGCCAAAGACCGCATAAATCAACGGATGACCGTTGTAGGTCTTAAGACTTGTTTGCCAATCAACTTTGCCACAAGGGTCTTTGTCCCATTTAAACTTGGCGAAATAAATGGATAACCGCTCGCAGAAATCGACCAGCAATTTCTCCTTCTCTTTCGCGGTAACGACAAATCGTGAATAGTTTTTAATAGAAACGGACTGGGACTTGGCGAATCCTTTGTCCATCATTTCCGGTACAGGATAAAAATCGGCGCGCACCTGCGACGTGCTCAAGGCACCCGCAAATGATAATAAAAAGGCCGTTTTCAAAATACGTTTATTCATAGTGCTATTATAGCAAATCGCCATCCGTTGTTTTTTGACGTTTAGAAAATAGCTTAGTTTTCTCTTGTGTTCCATCCCAAGTTGCGATGTTTGCGCGTCCTAGCTCGACCGCTGTGAGATCAAATCCTAGTGCGGCGCACGCTTCCGCGATGCCCCTAAATACGCTTTTGGACAAGGATAGGCGCTTAATGGCAGGAATTCGCTGTGTTATCGACTTCACCAACGCCCGCTGATCGGGCTCGTCCGTCAAGAGAATGGGTACAACAAAAGGCAACGCGCCCAAATCCTTGTGCGACCAATTTTGGTCATAAACCGGAAACAATGGGTCGCCAACGCGCGAGCGATCCGCAAGACTTGCTCGATCATCGAACAGTTTCAATCTTATATACCCATGATCGAGCGCCGTAACGAGCGAGTCAGGTAGGCCGACTTGAAAATAACCGCATGTCTCCTGATGCATCATCCGCACAAGTTGGTCCGCCGCATTCCTGCCCATCCCAAGTGCGACAACAGCTCGCGCCGACATGCAACCCTTTTGTGCGAGGCTGAATGCGTCTTTGACAAGAAGGCGTACCGTTTCCTCATCAAAGGTGGAATCAACCACCGCAACACAAAGCGAGTCGCCAAAACCCACAACGGGACGACTCGTACTCGCTTGTAATTGTTCAATCGTTGGCGTCGAACCAAAACACAAAATAGCCTGACTATCGGGAAGATCCTCATCACTCCGAATTCGAAACGATTTATCAAGGAGCTCAATCCTCGCCCCCGGCAACCGCTGCAGACGTTCTAGAACGTACCGATCGGCCTCCCCCGTCACTCTGACCCTCATCTTAAGACCAGCAACATATCCCAAGAACGCAGGCTGCATCACCGCAAACGGATGAGTATTCGGACCAATCAATAACCACGACTCCGGCGTACTCTCATCCACCGCATTTTCCACCGCAGCAACCCACGCATCAACACCCTCAGGCAAACTCGCCCGAAGATCCTCAAGCGCCCCCCGCGCAATCCTCTCCGAATAAAAAATATCCCCAAGCCGCCGCAAAAACCCAGCATCCCTCCCCAACTCCTCCGCCAATCCCAACCCCGCCCCCAACTTATCCACAATTATTGGGCGTCCGACTGTCCCCTTAATTCCAATTATTGGGCGTCCGACTGTCCCCTTAATTCCAATTGTTGGGCGTTCGACTGTCCCCTTAATTCCGACTGTCCCCTTAATTCCCGTAATCTCCTCGTAAGTCAAACTGCAGCCCTTGAGCACAGCGTAGGGCACCCGCGAGACAAACTGCATCTCGCGCTCGTTGGAGATAACGGCCAGATCCTGAGTGCGGATGGGCCAGGGAAGATCGATCCTCAAAGGATCCCAAATGGTCAAAGCCCCTGCTCCAGGCTTTTGCGGGACATTGGCGCAAATCCCTGCCCAAACGTTTGTCCAGCAAGGGAAGCGAAAGGACCGCTGCGACATGGAAACTGCGCGGGACGGCTCGACGAAATCGTAGGCTTGCGAACTCAATTCGCACATTCCGTACTCGCTCACTATCCGGCTTTGTGTCAGGGAAAAAGTCCGGGCCATGTCGTCGTAGAAAATATTCCGATCAAATTCAATTTTTTGTCCCTTCAGCCCGCCTGTTTCGATAAGAAGACTGTCTGGATGTAACCTATGAGAATAGTTTGATTTAATAACGGATCCGAACTGAAGTCCGGTCGCAAAAACCCACAGGGGCTTGTCGCTCGGAAGTCTTCGCAGATCGTCGATCGATATGAACGTCACGTTAAAATGTTCTGCCAACCAAGAAAGCATTTGCGACAACGACGAATGGGGTAGTTCCGTAGCCGGAGCAATAAGGCTATAGCCAGGTACGTCCGCAGGTTTTTCATAGAACTTTGCAAGCATGCCCAGGAAAGTCTGACAGGACGCGATTTCGTATAATTTAAGTCCGTCGAGCGAAAAACGAGAAACAGACTTGTCCTCCCTGGTCGTGCCGCTTGATTGAAACCAGGAAATGGTTTCTAAAGGATATTGAATAACGGACTTCGCCAAGTATTTCAGAGCCTCGATCGGAAGAAAGTACCGGTGATCGCCCCCGGGTTCGATCTCCAGGAATCGGCTGTTTTCCTTGAGCGGCGCTGAGTCCGCTGACCGAAAGCCGCGAAAATGCGATGCCGGGGCGGAATCGAACGGGTCCGAAACCTCAACCATTGCACGAAAGAGGTCGCGGGCCTTGGCTGTTGACCAGGCATGATCTCGAAATTTTGACAAAAAATTCTGCATGGTTAGTGAGAAGCCGTAATTGACGGTAATAACAGTGCTAAGCGAAGTGCCTATCCATTAAAGGTTCGATATACAACGGAAGTCATTGCGTAAGCTATGAATTATCGATAGTATAAGGAATTAATCTATAAAAGTTTAATAGTTACGACATTTTAGCATGGCGTTAAATTATTTCTTAAAATTGGAAAAATTCGAAGGGCCGCTCGACCTTCTGTTGCACCTTATTAAGGTTCACGAGATCGACATCTTTAATATCGATATTTTTCTATTAACAGAACAGTACCTCGAATATTTGCGTCTTATACATTTCGACGATCTCACCGGTGCAGGCGAGTTCTTGGAGATGGCGGCGACGCTCATCGAAATCAAATCCCGCATGCTGATTCCTAGCGAAGAACGCGGAGCCGAGTCGAACGACCTTGATGACGACGATCCGCGCAGACCGCTCCAAGATCGCTTGATCGAGTACGAACGTATAAGATTGGCCGCCAACTTTCTCGGCACGAGACCGCAGGTCGGTGTGCAGGTTCTCACAAGTCGCGAATGGGAGAGGCTTGAGCCCCTCTATCAAGACATCGAGTACCCACTGACGGGCGACCCGTTGTCCTTGTTGCTTCTCTTTGAGCAAATGCTGAGAGATTTTGCCGAACGAAAACCCCCTGCTCGCGTCGAAGCGATCACCCACAAAGTGACAGTGGAGCAGACGATCATAAAACTTAAGAAACTCTTGGCAACCGTGGACTTTGCGCTGTTCCAGGGCTTCTACAAGAACTTTCAGTCTCGTTACGAACTCGTCGTCAACATAATGGCTGTCCTCGAACTTTCAAAATGGGGCGACGTTCGAGTATTTCAGCAGGATCTTAACGGACCGATTTGGATTCACAGAAGTGATTATGACAGCAGGCTCCTGCCGATGGAGCAGATCGCAGAACCACAACAGCAACAAGAAGGCGAGCTTTAATCAATGAAGAAGAGATCGAAGAAGTCCAAGGCGGCGCGCGAGGAAGAAGTTGTCAACCTCGATCCCGCACCAGAATCGACGGAACAGGAGCTGGCCGCTGAACCCGAAACTGACGGAACAGAAACGGTCCAAACGGAAACTGATGAAGTAGCAGCCGACTCCGTCGAAACAAACGAGATCGAGGCAGAAGCCGAACAAGAACTTTTCGTTGCAGAAGAGACTGAATCTCTTGATTCTTCAGAAGAAGAGGCTTCTGCCGAAGAGGCCGAAGATGCAGCCGAAGAAACTCTTGATGAAGAATTCGTCAACTTCGCCAAAGCCAACACAGACCTTTATGAATACGAAGGAACCGAGTTCGAACGCGAACTTGATACCCTCGAAAAGGATCCGGGACTTTCATTATCGGCAAAAGTCGAGGCCGTCATCTTCGGCTCTCCAAAACCGATTTCGGCAGCCGATATTCTTGAGATTATTCAGACCAACGACGGCTACTACACGCTTGTTCACGTAAACTCGGTGCTCGAGGATCTCGAGAGCCACTACGCCTTTCGCCAAGGCGGTCTCATCTTGGTTCACCTCAAGGGCGAAGGTTATCAATTTCGCACAGTTGAAGCCGCAGCATCGCTCATGGAAAAGCTGTTTGCGTCCCGACCGAGACCGCTCTCGCGCGCCTCGCTCGAGACCCTCTCGATCGTCGCATACAAACAGCCTATAACCCGCGCCGGCATAGAGTTCATCCGAGGCGTGGAATCGGGCAACATTCTCAAGGGCCTCATAGAAAAGAACCTGGTCGAATGCGTCGGTCGCAAGGAAGACGTCGTCGGCAAACCAATGGTTTTCGGCACAACCGCGGAATTCTGCAGGGTATTCGGCCTCGGAACGAAAGCGGATCTACCGCCGCTTTCATCATTTCAGCCCTCGCAGGAGATGCTGAAAAATGCTATGGATCCCGAGGACAGCTCTGCCGTTGACTCTCCAGACTTGGAACAGTATTTTGACGATTCCGAGGACAATGAGAGTGTCGAGGCGCTCCAGCAACTAGAAGAAAGCATTAAAAACTCCGATGACCAAACCCAAACCGAAGAAGACATTCCGAGCCGAATCGAAGGGGCCACGATCGAAGGCGTCGCCTTCGACGACGTCGCGTTCGACGACGAAGACGCCCTCAAGGACTTCGAAGCCGACGTTTCCGAAACCCCAACAGAAAGCACCAATCAAGAAGAAGAGTTCTCCGCCCCGGAGACCGACGCAACCCCAGAACCAGTCGGAGCAAGCTCCGGACCTTCAGGAGACGATGCGAATTCAGAAGTGGATATCGCAGATGGGGATAGCGTCGAGGAGAGAAGTCGAGACCTGGATTAAAGAAGGTCGAGTCAAGGTTAACGACACCGTTTCCCAACTCGGCGACGTCATTAATCCGTTTGTAGACAAGCTCAAAATCGACAACAAACTCATTCGCCCCAATCCGCCGTCCAAAGTTTATTGGATATTCAACAAACCTCTCAAGGTCCTAACGTCCCGCGTCGGGCAAGACGACAAAAGCTGCATCTTTGATCTGCCTGCGCTCAAGAAGCTGCCGTTTATCGTTTCCACGGTCGGCAGGTTGGACTACATGTCAGAAGGTTTGCTTCTTCTTTCTAACGACGGAGAGCTTGTCTATCGACTATCCCATCCGAGTTACAAACTACCGCGCATCTACAAAGTGTCGATCAACGGCGAGCTCAGCAAAGAGCAAATCCGACAAATCCAAGACGGCGTTGAACTCGTCGACGGCAGAGTCTCTGGAGCAGAAATAAAAGCCTGTCCGCCCTACAAGGATGATCCGAGAGGCAAATGGTATTTGATCACGGTGCACGAAGGCCGAAACCGTCTCGTCCGGCGAATTCTCAATCATTTTGATTTTAAAGTTATACGCCTTGTGCGCGTCGGATTTGGACAAATCATCCTCCCCGACGATTTGCAGGTCGGAAAGTACAGACAACTTGACTCGAAAGAACTCCGGTCGCTGAAGAAATCAGTCCAATTGTAAAGGAGCGCTCATGAAACTCGGTACAATAAACAACGGCACAAGAGACGGCGCACTGGTCGTCGTAAAAAACGACAACCTAACCTACGTACCCGCCACAGGCATTGCCAACACTTTGCAACAAGCTCTCGATAATTGGGATGCTATCGCACCCAAACTCCAGAAAACCTACACCGATCTCTGCAACGGCACGATCAAAGGCGAAACCTGCGGCAAAGCGAAGTTTCTTGCGCCGCTGCCCCGCGCCTACGAGTGGGTTGACGGTTCTGCATACATCAACCACATCGTTCTCGTTCGCAAAGCCAGAAAGGCAGAGCCCCCAGAAACCCTTCGCACGGAACCCCTCGTTTACCAAGGCGGATCGGGCATCCTGCTTAGCCATGAAGATGACCTCGTCGTACCCGACTTTGAATGGGGCTGCGACTTTGAATCCGAGATCATCGTCGTTCTAGGCGACACCCCGCAAGGAGTCAAAAAGGCAGACGCACATAAATACATAAAACTGATCGGCGTCGCCAACGACGTAACCTACCGCAACCTTATTCCGAACGAACTGGCGAAAGGTTTCGGCTTCTTCAACTCAAAACCGGCGACCGCATTTTCTCCGTTCTTCATCACACCTGACGAACTCGGCGATGCTTGGAAAGAGGGCAGAGTGCACCTTCCTCTCGTCACCAAACTTAACGGTAAGAAATTCGGCGATCCCAATGCCGGCAAAGAAATGCACTTCTCTTTCTTCGATCTCCTCGAGCATATCGCTAAAACCCGCGGCTTCACCTCCGGCACCATCCTCGGCAGCGGTACTGTCTCCAACGAAGATCGCACCCGCGGTTCATCCTGTCTGGTTGAGCAGCGCATGATTGAGACCATTGATCAAGGAAAGCCTTCTACGCCCTATCTTAAAGGCGGCGACGTTGTGGAAATCACGCTCCTTGGCAAAGGGGATACTGCGCCGTGCGGGATGATTAAGCAGAAGGTTGTACCGGCTCGGTAGAGATTGGGAAGCGATGCGCCCTTGTCGGGCGCACCTTTGGGAAGTGTTATTGGAAGATCGGCTTGCGATTCCTGTAATCTATGGTCACTTCATATTCGGTTCCGTTGTCGTCATATGCAATCGCATGGATAAGAAAGTCGGAGCCGAATTTCTGCGCCGTTTGTCCTATAAAATCTTGCGGGATCTTGTCCAAATTTATGCCGCCCGCCATGGAGAATCTGTCAATCATGCCAGGCAGAATTATAGTTGAAAGCTTTACAGGGAATTCTTCCAAGTGAGCTGATAAAATTCTGTTCAAACGAAAACCCCAATTGGTATCGATATCCAACTCAATTTTCTCGGCAAAAAGTTCTCCTTTGCTTTCCTCATCAATGTAAGTACCACCGCTGAACGTACGTCTGCCGAGAGTATTAAAGCTATAGTTTGGAGTCTCAACAAGAATAGGGCCTCCAGCTTCATCTTTTCCGTCAACTATGAATTTGCACCAGTAATTATCATGACTAGGGTTGACAGTGTCAAGTTCACAGACCAAGTCCTTCATTTGATGCCACTTTGCAACATCGACAGAAACGGGGATAACGTGCTCAAATCGTTCGCCAGTCACGGGGTTGATCACCGCGACCAAGATTTCCGACTTCAAAGTCTTGGGCAAATAATTGGTAAAAGCCTTGTACGGATCGATATGGTGCCCGAACGCCTTTCCCATCCCCGCAAAACCCAAACAGGTGATTACTGTAAACATCCAATTCTTCATGCAAAACCTCCTTATTAAGCAATAAAAGTTCTATTCTTTACTTAGCGTGAAGCTAAGCGCAAAGACGTCAAAATCCTCTAAAATCCTTTCCTTCTGATAGACCTTTGAGGAAAAAACTACTCGGAACGTTTCCTTGCCCGACATCAAGAAATCCGCCTCGACGCGATCATCAAACGGCTTTATACAAACGGTTTTATACTTAGAGATAGGTGTACAATCAGTCTCTGTGCGCAAGATTTTCTGAACTTCGATGCTATATCCCATCAATTTAAAGTCATAAACATGAGTGTCACCGAATTTGATGTCGCTGGGATAACTAAACTGAAAGCTATAATTGGCCTTAACATTCGAAATGAAATTCGACGAAGTGCCGCCCGACGATCCGGGGCCGCCTAACGCAACTTGCCCCATCCAGAACCAAATAATCATTCCAAAAAACTTACGCATGATTCTTTTGTTCCTTTGCTGTCGTGAAAAGTTGCATATTGATTTGAACAACACGGTCACAAGAATCCGTGCTTGCAAGAAGATCATGAAGCTTGTGGCGAAACTCTTTAATCAGTTCTTTTGCCGCGCCGAATTTGTTCTCGTCAACGGAGATGCATAGGTTAAACGATTCGCGATCCGCGCGAGGCTTGGACGCAATGTGGTCAACGCCCTTCAAAATAATCTCGCGTTCGAATCTGTTATAGATCTGCGATATTAGCTCGTCCGGTAGCTTTATCTTGAGATCAGCGTAATTTTGACCCTTTAACAAGCCAAGTTTCTTTACGACCAAGAGGGCCTTTTCGATTTGCTCCTTAGAGAGTTTGTACGAGAGCCTTTCTTGAATCCATGTGGGATCTTCCGAGAACTTTTCGAGATAAGACATTTCAGCGACAACCGGATAATACCATTCCGCAAACAAACTCAAATCACTGCCGTCGAGGGAACATTCGTTTAGAGATGAGTTTCTAATCGCCAGCATCTTCTGAAAATGCTGGTCTTTAACCGCCGGTTTCGTTGCTTTGTTGTATCGAACAAGGTGTCCAAAGTATTTCTTCTCCGAAGTCGAGAACCTGAAGAACTTAGAAAAATCGGGAATCTTTTCGTCAGCAATGTGCCGTTTTTTATCGATGATGTACTTGATCCCTACCTTGGTCATTCCAACTTTTTTCCCTATGGATTCGAAACTGATCTTCTTGCCCGCAACCGTTCTTCGCGCTTTGTAGTTCGCTAGGAACTCGCGGTAGTCCGAGAAGTCGAGAATGGAAACTTGTTTACTTTTCATGTCTCAATAGTCGACTAATTTCAGGGGATTTTCAATCAAGATGGTGGGTTTGAGGTTGGTTTTGGTTAACAGGTAGTTAACTTTTGATGAGGGTGTCGTCGGCGAAGGATCTCAACGGAATTAAGTCTCTATCGACGATTAACCTTGTAAACAGTAGCTTGATCCGTCGGCATGACGATGATCTCGTCAATGTTTACGTGCGCGGGCCGCGATGCGGCAAACCCTACGCATTCGGCAATGTCCTGGGCGGTAAGAGGCGTGACGCCTTTGTAAACAGCAGAAGCCTTCTTCTCGTCCTGTGCGAAACGGACAAGGCTGAACTCTGTTTCCACCATTCCGGGATCGACCGTTGTGACACGAATCGAAGTGCCGTTAAGTTCGAGCTTCAGCGTTTTAGTTAATGCTTTAATGCTAAACTTCGAAGCGCAGTATGGACCGCCGCCTTCGTAGACCTGATGGCCGGCAATGGATCCGAGCATCACGATATGCCCTGCGTTATTTTTTATCATCTGTGGTAAAAGCGCTCGCGTGATACGCAGTACTCCCAACACGTTGGTATCGATAATTGTTTCCCAGTCGGCAATGCGACCTTCGGCGAGCTTGTCCGTTCCGATGACGAGTCCGGCGTTGTTGATGAGAACGTCGATTCTCCCGCCATGTTGCTTAATGACACCTTCAGCAAAACCTTCCACACTCTTTTGGTTCCGAACATCAAGCTCAAGTGCAGTGACAGAGGCAGCGCCTTTTTCGATAAGCTGATCTTTGATTTGAGCGAAGCGTTCCTTCCGTCTCGCGCCGAGGATGATATGATCACCTTTTTGGGCAAACCATTCAGCAGTAGCCAAGCCGATCCCTGAGGAGCCGCCGGTAACGACAACAACCTGTGCGTTCTTATTCATAATTCTCAGCCTTTTGCTCGGGTAACTACGAGCGTGCGTTTTGCGCCTTCGCCTACGGACGTCGATTCGAACCCTGCGTCATTCACCTTCTGGTGTTGTATCCTGCGATAAAAGCTGTTGCGTGGTTTGAGTTTTACTTCATTGAGATTGGAGTCGCCATTGAGTTGTTGAATAGCATTGTCAACATCGGCAAGCGCTTCCGCCTGATACTGAGCGTCGGTTTTTTCGTCACCCGGTGGTCGGCGAGGTCCTCTATCTCGATCTCTGTCGCCTCGTCCTCGGCCCCCGCGATCGCCTCTTTCGCCGTCACGGCCACCGCGTCCTCCGCGATCGCCTCTGTCCCCGCGTCCACGGCCCCCGTCTCGAGCTTGACCGCCACGACCGCCGTCACGACTTGGTCCACCACGGCCTCCGTCTCGACCGCCGCCAGTTCTGCCGCGCATGCCTCCGCCTCTTCGCGAGTACGGATCAAATTGCCCAACAGGAGGTCGGTCGCCGATCTCAAGGCCGTTCGCTTCTTCACTGTAACACCAGTGCAAGTAACGAAGGAAGAACGGTTCCAAATTAGGAAGCGCCTCTTGCAGACAGTCTTTAATGCTCATCCAGAACGGTTCGTTGTGTGTCTTCTCGTCGTTCAAGCGGATCGAGGGAATGGCAGATCGCGCATATCGTTCCTGCAAGAACTCCAGATCTTTTTCAATCATCACCGATGCCGAAACAGCGTCGGCCAATATCGCAAACGTTAAGGTCTTTTGTTGTACGAGTTCCGGGAATTGCGTTTTGTACCATTCAAGCGTTTCAGAAAGCAGGGAGAAGATATTTTCCGATCCCTTTTGAGGAGGTTGCGCTCTTCCGACTGCGAGAGGCCATCTTTTTTCCCCGTTCAGAATTTCTTGGGTGGACTTCGCCATTTTTTCGAGTTCGTAACAGGAGTACAAAAAGTAATCCATGGAGACGGGCGTTTCGGGGTTTTCTTTGATTTGTTGTAAGAAATCTGTCATGGCACTCCTGAAGCCTTTGATTGTTCCAAGGCTAAAATGTGAAGTCCTCCTCTTCGGCGTACGCTAAGTATCCACCTACGAGAGAGTATAGTTCCTGGACGTATCCCAGGTTTTTGGCGATCTCCGCGCTTTTCAAGCTGCGGCGACCCGAACGACAATAGAATACAATGGGTTTGTTTTTAGGTAGTGTATGCACGAGGGTATCAAACGTGGACAAAGGCATGTGGACGCTTCCCTGAATAACGCCTTCTATAAGCTCATCAGTTTCCCGGACATCAACCAATAATGCCCCGTTGTCGAGGAGTTCTTCCATTTCCTCTCGTTCGATTTCTTTGATCACGCTTCCGTTGCTCCTTAAACGCGCATTCTGCGGGCTAAGCTAATAACTCGCGAGCTTGCTTGCGACAGTTCCTCGGCTTCCGTCCATTGGTCTGTCTCGCGTTGCATCGTATAAGCCATAAGTTCGTGGTCGCCTTCGAAAGCGTCAATGACTTTCTTGACGGCTTCTCTCGACCCGGCAGAATTAACAGGTGCAGTCTTGAGTTGAGTTGCAGCTGCTTCCAAATATTCAATGGCGTCGTCTTCGTCTTGATGCTTAAGGAGGTCAACGAGTTTTGCAATTGCCTTCAGCAAGTCATCTCTGGTTGTCGATGGGTTCTTTTTGATAACACTCATTCATGCGTCCTTCGAGGTTCCCTAAGAGTACGGATTTTATGAGAACACGCAGCAAAAAGCAATTGACACCTTCCTCACGCGGCTTTTATGTCGCATATTGCATGGCTTTGAAGGCACCTGGGCATTAATGAACGCATGCCTACATTGTTGTTGACATGTCGTGACCTTGCATGTAGAAACGGACTTCCTATAGCCTATTGTGGGCTCATAGCTCAGATGGTAGAGCAGCACACTTTTAATGTGCGGGTCGCTGGTTCGAATCCAGCTGGGCTCACTTTGTTTTAGGTCCCCATCGTCTAGCCCGGCCCAGGACACCGCCCTTTCACGGCGGCGACGCGGGTTCAAATCCCGCTGGGGACGCCATCTTCAACGCGAAGATGGCGGAAGACGACGATCTCCAATTTTTCAATACTTGATTTTCGGGTCTTGGAAAATTGGAGATTTTTTTATCTGCAATCATCGCTGTATCCCCTTATAACCACAGCCGAAAAATCCCAATGCTTGCCCTGACCTCCCTTCTGGTGTAGAAAAGGCCAACCATAAGGCATCTCAGCCTCGATACGGAACCAAATGAAAAAACTCGTCAACGGAATCATCGATTTCAGGAAAAACATACGCCCGAGTTATAAAGAAACATTTGCGCGTCTTGCTCTCGGGCAAGCCCCCGATGTTCTGTTCATCGGTTGCTCCGACAGTAGGGTGGTTCCCAACCTCTTCGCATCGACTGATCCCGGCGATCTCTTTGTTATAAGAAACGTGGGCAACCTCGTGCCGCCTTGCGGTGGCGAACACGGACGCTCGACGGCTGACGAATCAGAAGCGGCCGCGATAGAATTTGCCGTTACCAACTTGAGCGTCCAAGACGTGATCGTTTGCGGCCATTCCGAATGTGGCGCCATGCAAGCTCTGCTGAAAGGCCGCGAAAAAGTCCCCATGCCCAACTTGAGAGGCTGGCTCCGTCACGGCGACAAAGCGCTTCAGTCGCTGCTTAAAGAAGAGGCCTTCGCAGAACACCTGCAAACCCACAACCGGCTCTCGCAACGCAACGTGCTTCAGCAAGTCGAACACCTCATGTCTTATCCCATCATCCAAGACAAAATCGCCTCCAAACAGCTTAGAATTCACGCCTGGTGGTTTGAACTCTCCGGAGCGGCGGTGCATTGCTTTGATCCCGCGCTCGGGAAATTTGTTGAGATCGACGAAAAAGTTGCCTCAAGAATTCTCCGCTCCCTCGAGTTTTAGTTATGACCGCGAAGGTATCCTTGATTTCTTACCAAGGATACGAACATGGTGAAGTGCCGGCGTTTTTGGTGCTGCCCGATCAGCCTGAAACTAAGAACGGCATTGTCTTTCTCCACTCGGCCGTAACAAATAAGACCCTCTTTCTCGACGAAGCCAAGGACCTAGCGTCGCTCGGATTTGCTTCGCTTCTCATAGACGCGCCTTACGCGCGGCCGGGCTTGGAGAATATAAGAAAAGGCAAAAAGACTCCCGCAAGCGAGCATCAATACACGCGCCACGTTCTTTCGGATGTGAGATTAGGGTTTGATTTTCTTCAGGAAATCGTCGGAGTCGAACGATTCTTATACGTGGGCAAGAACCTCGGTGCGACGCTTTTGGGTCAGCTATCTGCAGTTGAAGAACGGCTTCATGCAGCGGTGTTTGTCGCGGGCATTCCGCGGCTGAGCTACTTTTGGGAAGGATCTTCTCATCCCGTGGCGAGGTCGTTTCGCGACACCATGAACGCCGGCGATCTGCGAACGTTTGTTGAAGGAACTCGCGATCTCGACTTTGTTGCCAGCTCGTCTTGTCAATTCACGAAAAACTGGCTTTTCCAGTTTGGAAAACAAGATGATTGGATTCCAAAAAGCGAAGTCGAGTTTATTAAAAACCGGTTTCAAGGTTCTCACACAATCCGCTGGTATGAAGACGATCACGATATGAACACTCGCGCTGTGGCGCGAGAACGGGCAGAGTGGCTCGTTCAGGCCAAAATTTAACATCCTCACAACAAAAAAAGTGGACAATCGCTCACGGCACGCCCGAGAATATTGAGAGAGGTATCGTTATGACCATAAGTGTTTTCGATATGTTCAAGATCGGAATTGGCCCTTCGAGTTCGCACACTGTCGGACCGATGCGCGCCGCAAGAATGTTCATGGAGCTCATTCGCAAAGAAGGCAAATGGGATGCTCTCCAATCCGTCTCGGTTGAGCTATACGGATCTCTCGCCTACACCGGCAAAGGCCACGGCACCGACCGTGCGGTGTTTCTAGGATTGGAAGGCGAAGACCCGGAGCACGTTAACCCCGATACCATCGAAGCTCGATGGGCCGCGCTGCAAACCAGCAAAAGCATCAAACTCCTCGGCGAGAAGCCCCTAGCGTTCGACCCAATCGCGCAAATCAACTTTGTCAGAAAAAAAACTCTTCCGTTCCATTCGAACGGCATGAAATTTTTTGCTTACTCCAAGGACGGCAAATCGTTTGTGGAGAAGGTGTATTACTCTGTGGGCGGCGGTTTCGTGGTTGACGAGCAAAGAGCCAAAAAGGATCAGCTCAAAGCCGAAAAGGATATGGTCTATCCGTTTAAAACCGCTGCAGAATTGCTCGCTATTTGCGACAAAGAGAAACTCACGATCGCCCAAGTGATATTGGCCAACGAAAAGCAATGGCGAACCGAAGACGAGATCTATGATCGTCTTAAGAAGATTTGGGGCGTCATGGAAGGCTGCATCGAGCGCGGCTGCAAAACCGAGGGAATCCTCCCCGGCAAACTCAAAGTAAAAAGAAGAGCTCCGGATCTATTCTCCAAACTCTCCAATCGACCGGCCGGTAGCGTGCTTACCGAGGACAACCTGAAAGCTCTCGATTGGGTCAACATGTACGCGATCGCAGTGAACGAAGAGAACGCGAGCGGTTCTCGCGTCGTAACCGCTCCGACCAACGGTGCGGCTGGCATTATTCCCGCCGTCGTGAAGTACTACAAGGAGTTCTGTTTGCCGTCCGACGAGGCAAAGATATACGACTTTCTGCTCACATCCGCAGCGATAGGGATCTTGTACACGCTGAACGCGTCGATCTCCGGAGCAGAGGTGGGATGCCAGGGCGAAGTAGGCGTTGCCTGCTCCATGGCCGCAGGCGGTCTTGTCGCCGCAAAGGGCGGATCCATGCGACAGGTTGAACAAGCCGCCGAAATCGGCATGGAGCACAACCTCGGCCTTACTTGCGACCCCATCGGCGGCCTCGTGCAAATTCCTTGCATTGAGCGTAACGCCATGGGTGCGGTCAAGGCTATTAACGCGGCGCGCATTGCTCTGAGCGGCGACGGTACACATTACGTTTCCCTGGATTCTGTGATAAAGACAATGAAGGAAACAGGGAAAGACATGATGACCAAATACAAAGAAACGTCTCGCGGTGGGTTGGCCGTCAACGTTATTGAGTGTTAGATATGGCGCACGAACATTGTCACCACGGCCATCATCATCACGACCATTCGTCTCTGAAGAACATAAAAATAGCCTTTTTCGCCAACTTCGTATTCTCCATCATCGAGTTCGCCGGGGGTCTCTACACGGGAAGTACGGCAATCCTCGCTGACGCCCTGCACGATTTTGGCGATAGTATTTCATTAGCATTGGCCTACGTTCTGCAACAAAAATCAGAGAGAGGCTCTAACTCGGTTTTCTCCTACGGTTATAAACGACTGTCGCTGATGTCAGCTGCAGCAACAGGTCTTATCCTCGTGCTTGGCTCGTTCTTCGTGTTGAGCGAAGCGATTCCACGACTGATGAATCCCGTAACGCCCCGCGTCGACGAAATGTTGGGACTTGCCGTACTCGGCGTTCTCGCCAACGGCTTTATGGCTTGGAAAACGCACAGCGGCAAAACCATGAACGAGCGCATGATCTCCTGGCATCTCTTGGAAGACGTGCTCGGATGGGTATTGGTGCTAATCGTGAGCCTCGTCATGCGGTTTTTCGACGTTCCCATTCTCGATCCGGCGCTTAGCATCCTGTTCACCATGTTTATCATGTGGGGAGTTCTCAAGAACGTGAAACAAACGGCCTGGTTGTTCTTGCAAGCCTCGCCTTCGGACGTCAACATAGCTCAGTTCAAAAAGAACGTTCTCAGCATGAACGGAATTCAGAACATCCACGATTTCCATTTTTGGTCTCTCGACGGGGAGAACCACGTGCTCACGATGCACGTCGTGCTCAACACCGAACATTCGCTTGCCGACACGGAACGGATCAAACAAAGCATCCGGCAAAGTGCGGTAGCCTTGGGCAAGGTCCATACGACGATTGAGTTTGAATCGAACCTTGTCGATTGTGAGTCGGTTGACTGTGTGAAAGAAGGCGATGGCTAGGCGTGAAGAGCCTTTTTCGGACGCTTGCTGCTAGAGGTTAGAACGTTCCTCATCAATCCTTCCAGAGCACTTTAATGCGATTGCACGAGAAATTGCCACTTTTTCGGGACATTTGGTGGTAAGCCATGCCCGGTTTCTTCCAAGAATTCTCCTAAATAAAGATGTCGTTCGCGACTCCTTAAGATCTCAACTACATACCAAGAAACAATGACAGGTAGTGTAAGAAATTCACCATTTCTGTTGCGTATACCTCTTGTCAGAAGAGACATATATGTATTATCTTAGGAAGCGATTTGTAGACTATGAAGACAATGAAATCTTTTTAGCCGCAAAAGCCCAAAGACACATAGCTGGCGCCCACGCTGAAATTGAATTTGAGAATATTCGGAAGACCCTTTCAGATCCAGATGAAGTTCGGAAGAGTTCATACAAAGCAAATTCTGTTTTATATTATCGATCGAAGGGAAGACGACGATTTGTATGTGTGGTCGTGAAGTATTGTGCTGACGGCAAATTTATATCATCTGCCATGACGACCGCAAAACCAAAAACCGGAGAGATTGTGTATGTCCGAAAGAAATAGAGTCTATATTTATTACGACGCTGAAACTGATTACCTCGAAGTGGTAAGTCAGAAAGGTGAAATCGTTGCTCATGACGCTGGAAACGGCATATTTAAACTCAAAACGCGCCGCGGGAAACTTCTTGGTTATGCAGTTATGGAAGTAAGTGAGCGTCTGGGTGAATTGACCTTCATTGATCCTCTTGTGAAGTTTTCTATCCAAGTGAAAGTGGCGCGTCTGAAGCGAGGACTAACTCAGGAGAAAATGGCAAAACGGATGGGAATTGGCCTGCTTCCCTACCAAAGGATCGAATCGGGCGGAAATAATCCGACCTTGAAAACAATTTTGAAGGTTAAAGAAGTTTTACCTGAGATCAGTTTAGACAAGATTGCATCTTAAAGGGTGTTGTCCTGTCGCTGCACCAACCAGTTGCGGATCTTGTCCACCGCTTTAGCCAGGTACGGATCTGACTCGAACAATAACTCGTGCCTACCACCTGCAATAATTTGATGGTCAATCTCGACTTTTGCGTGTTGTCGGGCTTTCTCGCGCCACAACTCAAACCCGTTTCGATCGACAACCGTTTCTTCCGTCCCCGACAATAAATGCACAGGGCACGAAAGTTGCTCAAGCAGTTTAGGGTCCATGATCAAATCCGTTGCCTGAAACGTAGCGTAAACCCAGTTGAACGTCGGTGACGGCACCTTGTATGGCGAGTTGAGAATAATTTTGTAATTGGCCTGGCTGTGTGTCAGTTGATTGTTTTCGAAAGCAATTTCACTTTCCTTTGGAGAAACGCATTTGGCACCCAAGAACGTCCTGCTGCATAGAAACGAAATCTTCCGCGCATAGTGCCGTTTCATCGTCGTTTCCGGGATCAAAAATAAAGGAGAACTGAGGACAAGCATCCTAGGTTTGATCAGTCCGCGCAGCGTGGTCGTCAAGGAAATGAGCGCACCCATGGAGTGCGCGACGACAGAGTAGGGGCGTCCCTTTGCTGTTTCGGCGACGAGTGCTGCCATGTCGTCGTTGAATTGATCGTAAGAACGAATGTCGCCTCTCTTTCCCGAAGAGGCGCCTTGACCGCGATGATCCCAGAGCACGAACTCATAGTCGGGACCGAGGTTGAGACGTTCCGGAATACGGTTGTACTTTTCGATCCATTCGGTTCGGCCGTTAGCGAGGTAGATCACCTGCTTTGCGGCTTGTTGCGATGGTCGGCATATCGAATACCTGATTTTCGCGTCAGGTCTTTCGAGATACTTGGTTTCCCAACTCCACTCAGCCATAAGGTTTTCCGAGGTTCTCATTCCAAGCCTTAAACTCGCGAGGGAAGTTGGTGCAGAGTCCCTCGATTCCAAGCGTTGCTAAATACGTCCATAGATCTTCCTTCCGGCGTTCTTCCTTCTTGTAACCGACATAAGGGAATATCACCCAGCCACGCGCCCTGCACTGATCGACAAAATTTTCGTCAACCAAGTCCACGTCCGGATGAATGATGTGAGCGCCGCAGCGCTGCATAAAAACAAGCGGAAGCGATTCGCTGACAAACGGCCATGTCGGCTTGCCGTCGAGAAGACACGCAAGTTTGACGTTGGGCGCATGCTTTGCCAGGTAAACAAGCGGTTTGGGATGAAACGACGATACAATTATTTTATCGAGATGCGAGCAGTTCTCGAGCTGTTTCCATAGATACTGGCTTGACGCTTCCGTCGGGTCCTTGATCTCAATATTAAGCTCGATGTCGGGAAGAATCTTTTCGAGCAACTCATCGAGAAACACGATGGGTTCGCCGTTTGGATATCGAAACGCAGCGAGTTCTTCCCGCGTGAGGTTGATGACCTTCTCGCGATTCCCAAACATGCGCTTAAGATTCTCGTCATGGAACACCACAAGTGCATGGTCCTTCGTGGGTTGGATGTCGAGTTCGATGCGATCGGCTCCCAATGCCACGGCCTTCTTGAAGGCGTCCATAGTGTTCTCGATGGCCTCGTTGACGGCGCCGCGATGTGCTATTATGAGCATAAATTCTCCTTGCATTTCTATCTTATCTTGAAGAAACGACTGAATAAACTCCTAATAATTGTTTTTGTTTGTAAACTAACTCGGCCTATTGCCGTTTTCGCGCAAATGCTATGATGGTATTGGATTGCAAAGGGCAAAGGTCCTTCGCTTCGGTGCAGGGGAGAGAAAAACATGCGTTTGAGTCACTTTTGTATTGTTGCCTTCATCATGCAACTTGCGGCCACCGAAGTTTTCGCCGACGAACCGCGAGCGTTCGCGTTCACGCTGCCGCCACTCGTGGCGCTGGGGAGCCAAGCTGCGGTAAAGGCCGAGTTCAACACCAGGTCTGCTGCGCTAGGCATCGAAGGAATCGCCGTTCTTCCCTATGAAGACGTCTCCGATACGGAGAAGCAATCCGGCGACAGCGTGTCGCGCAAAGTCCAAGGCGGAGAAGTCGCGGCCTTCCTCACCAAATATAGTAATTCGATGATGATGTCCGGCCTCTTCTGGGGCATAGGCATCGGTTACCGCGAGTTGCAAACGTCATGGTACCAATCCGCAGACGGTTTGGCGTTACAAGAGGAAGACTACGTCGATGACGACAACCAGGTGGAGTACCGCGTCCGCGGTCGAGGAGTCACCGGGCACCTTCGGTTCGGATACCGCTACGTGGGAACGGAAGTTCCCGTGGTGTTGGGGTTTTACGCCGGGGTTAGGCATTTTGACGGGACCTACGAAAACGTTGAGGAGAAAACCCTCGTCGATGCCGGTGAGAACGACTTCGTGTTCCTGAAAAAGCGCTATATGTCGCAGTTTGAACCCGGTTTGGAATTGGGTATGTCGTTTTAGAATCCCTTGTATAAGCCAAAAATATGATCTAAAGTCCCTAGAGTTGGGACTTTTTTTATGACTAAGCCATTAACGATCGCGATCGACGCGCGGATGATTAGACGGGGTGCGATGCACGGCATTGCGCGCTACGTGTATCACCTTCTGCTTGAGCTTGCCCAACAAATGCTTGAGCATCAAATCTACGTTATCGTGAACAAGAACTCGCCGCTCGACAAGATTCAGTGGCCGTCCCATATCCTTCTTGTCAAATGCAAGTCGAGCTGGATTTCGTTCCGGGAACAAGCCGAACTTCCGGCAATCCTAAAGGAAATCAAGGCCGATCTGTTCCATGCGCCGTCATTCGTTGCGCCGTTTGTGGTGCCGTGCCGGATGGTGATGACCATACACGACCTCAACCACATGGTATTGCCGCAGTTCTACACGCCGATCCACCAGTTTTACTATCAGGTCATCGTCCGAAACAGTATCAAGCGCTCCGAGTACATCCTCACGGTGAGCCAGTTTAGTAAATCGGAGATCGTCCGCACGCTTAAGGTGCCCAAAGAAAAAATCTTTGTGACCTACAACGGCGTAAGCTCCGAATATTATCCGCGCCAGCAAGACCCGCACAGTGAATACATCCTTGAGCTGTACGGGATTAAGAAACCGTTTATCTTTTGCGTCTCCAACAATAAGCCGCACAAAAACGTGCATCAGTTGGTCCGCGCCTACTGCTATTCGAACGTCAAGGTGCCGCTCGTGTTGGCAAGTCCGGTGGACCGCAAGCTGATCAACATGGCTGAGGCGTTTGGGAAGAAGCATCTGTTGTTCTTTTCCAAGTTTATCGAGGAAGAGCATCTGCCCATCATTTACTCCAACGCGGAACTCTTCGTTTATCCGTCCACTTACGAGGGATTCGGATTGCCGCCGCTTGAAGCGATTTCCTGCGGCGTGCCGGTTGTTGTTTCGGCCTCCTCCAGTCTTCCCGAGGTCGTAGGCGACAGCGCGATTTTTGTGAATCCATACGATTACAAGGACATCGCCTCCGCACTGGAAAGAGGCTTGAACGATAAAGAATACCGGGCGCGCCTGATTGATGCGGGTCTTCAACATGCGCAGAAATACTCCTGGAGCAAAATGACCAAGGAAACATTGGCTTTGTACGAGCGTTGCCTCATGGACGAACAACCCATGGCCGCAGAAACAAGCGCAGAGGCTCAGTTGATATGAGAATAGGGATAAACGGCCGTTTTTTGGTGGCCATTCAGACTGGTGTTCAACGGGCGGCGTACAACCTTGTTAAAACGCTGTTCGAAGTTGATCGCGACAACGAGTACATCCTGTTTACCGGTAAGGGGCAAATCGACAACCCCGACTGGAACTTCCCCAACGTCAAAGTCGTCGCGTCGGATCTAAAGATCGGCGAGAACTTCAAGAACCACCTGTGGGAACAGTTTGTGCTGCCAAGCCTCGCACGGAAGCACTGCATCGATATCCTGCATTCCCCCGCGAACATTGCGCCGTTGTTCTATACGGGAAAATCGATCGTACACATTCACGACCTTTGTTTCGTCGTGAATCCACAGTGGTACACTTATCTATTCCGCACCGTGTACAACTTCATAATTCCACGTCTCGTGAAACGCGCGACGCGGATCATCACCAACAGCAACAATTCGAGAAACGACTTGTTCTTGTTTTGCGGCGCCGACGCCGACAAGGTGAGCCTCGTCTATTGGGCCGTGGATCAAAGCTTTGCGCCAGGCAAAGAGAGCGAGTACAAAGAACGCAAAGAGGACGGAAAAGACCAGTACATCCTTTACGTGGGATCGTTGGAACCTCGAAAGAATATCAACACTCTCGTCGAAGCCTACGAACTCATGCGCAACTCCAACCCTGACATCCGAACCAAGCTGGTTCTAATCGGCGGCGAGAGCCCGCTGTTTGCAGACGTCAGGCTTAAGATCAAAAAATACCGCGAAGACGTCATATTCAAAGGATTCGTGAACGACGTCATGCTGAAAAAGTATTACCGAAACGCCCTTCTTGTCGCATATCCAAGCTTATACGAGGGCTTCGGCTTGCCGCCGCTCGAAGCAATGGCAAGCGGCGTTCCCGTCGTTACCTCGAACACGTCTTCCATACCCGAGGTCGTGGGCGAAGCCGCCCTGCTCGTGAATCCCAACGACAAAGAACAGCTCGCGTCTGTACTGGCACAAGTCATAAAGAATAAAGAATTGCGCAATAACCTTTCCGACGCCGGATTACAGCAGGTGAAAAATTTTAACTGGTACAAGGTTGCCAGAAGGATTATTGCCATTTATCATGAAGTTTATCACGAGGGTGTTCCGCACCGAAATATGCCGTTCGAGATTTGGGATGAGCTCAGGAAACTTGAGATGCGGCGTGTGATACCGTCATCCTGAGCCGAAGCTAACGTCATCCTGAGCCGTAGGCGAAGGATCTCACTCAAAAGGAACGTGACTTGAAACGCACTCTTATAAAATCACTACTCCAAGAAGCAAAACAAGACCAGTCCGCTTACATCTGCGGTTGGGTAAAGTCCAAACGCCAGTCGAAGAACTTTGCGTTTCTCGTCATCAATGACGGCAGCTCCCAAAAAGATTTCCAGTTGATCGTCGACGAAGGCGTTCCCGCATTCGCGATGCTCGAAAAATGTCAGACCGGTGCGGCCATCGGCGCACAAGGCGTCATCAAAAAATCCCAAGGAAAAGAACAAGCGTGGGAGATGAAAGTCGACCAGCTCAAAGTCTTCGGCGAGGCTCCGGTCGAAACCTATCCTCTGCAGAAAAAAGGCCACTCGCTCGAGTTCTTGCGCGAGATCGGGCATCTTCGGCCAAGAACCAACACGTTTGGCGCCGTTTTCAGAGTGCGAAACGAACTCGCGATGGCGATCCACAACTTTTTCCAGAGTCGCGGTTTCTACTGGGCGCATACGCCGATTCTCACCGCCAACGACTGCGAAGGTGCTGGCGAAATGTTCCAGGTCACAACCCTTGATCTCAAGAACCCGCCCAAGTCGCCAAAGGGCGACATCGATTTTACCAAAGACTTCTTTGGCAAACCGGCGCATCTAACGGTGAGCGGACAGCTTAACGGCGAAGCCATGGCGATGGCCATGGGCAACATCTATACATTTGGTCCGACGTTTCGCGCGGAAAACTCCAACACGACGCGCCACCTTTCCGAGTTCTGGATGATTGAACCCGAGATGGCGTTCTACGAACTTAAAGACAACATGATTCTCGCGGAAGAATTTCTCAAAGAAGTATTCTCGGAAGTTGTCCGTCGTTGTCCCAACGAGATCGCTTTCTTTGCGGAGCACTACGAAGGATTTACGGCAGAGGCATTAACGGGATTGGCGACAAAGCCGTTTGCAAAAATCAGTTACACCGATGCGGTTAAGGAACTTGAAAAATCCAAAGCCGATTTCCAGTTCCCGGTGAAGTGGGGCATCGACCTCCAGACGGAACACGAACGCTATCTGACCGAGAAGATTTTCAACTCTCCGGTCATCGTTTTCGATTATCCGAAGGACATTAAAGCTTACTATATGAAGCAAAACCCAGACGGCAAAACCGTGGCAGCCATGGACGTGCTTGCCCCTAAAATTGGCGAAATCATTGGGGGTTCCCAACGGGAAGACGATTATGAGAAGCTGTTGGCTCGGGTGAAGCAGGTCGGCATTAAGCCTGAAGAACTTCAATGGTATCTGGACCTTAGGAAGTTCGGCGGGGCGCCTCACGCCGGTTTTGGACTGGGGTTCGAGCGGCTGATTCAGTACGTTACCGGGATGTCGAACATCCGCGACGTCATCCCGTTTCCGAGAGCGCCGCAGACCATAGCGTTCTAAACCAAAGCGCCTGTTAACAAATCGTTGACCAGCGTCCCCAAAGTCAGTATATTCCATGCTCTTATGGTACTAGGGAGCTTTCCATGAAAACGCATAACGTTAAGCCAGCGGATATTAAGAAGAAATGGCTTGTAGTCGACGCCACCGACAAATGCTTAGGTAGAATCGCATCACAAATTGCACACGTTCTCCGAGGCAAACACAAGGCGACTTTCACACCACACCTCGATTGTGGCGATAACATTATCGTTGTGAACGCAGAAAAAATTCGTCTGTCAAAAGACAAATTTCAATCCAAAGAATATCACCACCACACGGGATATATCGGCGGTATCAAGACTGCGAGCGCGAAAGAAATTTTGGAAACCTATCCAGACCGTCTGATCACGACTGCTGTTAAAGGTATGTTGCCAAGAAACAAACTTGGACGCAGAATCCTTAAGAATCTTTGGGTCTACGCTGGCGGCCAACATCCCCACGAAGCTCAAAAACCAGAAGCAATGCAAGAACGAACCATAGGAAGGAATAAATAATGGCGACGAAGGCGGTCCACGCGGTCGGCAAAAGAAAGACTGCTATTGCACGAGTATGGTGCAAGCCAGGTAAAGGCAAAATCACGATCAACAATCGTACAATGGACGAATATTATATCCGCGAAACATCCAAAATGATGGTTCGCCAGCCTCTCGAGTTGACCAAAAATACCGAAACTTACGATATTCACGTCAACGTAATGGGCGGTGGCCTTAACGGACAAGCAGGCGCGATTCGCCACGCTATTTCCGTCGCTCTTTCAATGATCAATCCTGAGTACAGAGGTGTCCTTAAATCAAAAGGCCTTCTCACTCGCGATTCTCGTAAGAAAGAACGTAAGCTCTACGGCCAAAAAGGCGCACGAGCAAGATTCCAATTCTCTAAACGATAACACGTTATGGACCGGACTTTTGTCCGGTCTTTTATTTTTGGTGGAGATCTAAAAGGTGGCTGAAACAGTTGACGAGTTGACGATCGAGTACGTTGAAGAAGACAAGATCATCATTAAACAAGAAGACAAGAATGTCCTCACCAAAGGCAACTGGGCAACCATAATGTACCTCTACCGCGAGATGGACAAGAAAACCGAACAGTACGGTCCACTCAAAGCTTCCATCCGCCGCTACCAAAAGCGCAACGGCGTTTACCGCCAGCAAAGCAAGTTCAATATTTCCAGTGAAAAACAAGGCCGCGAGATTATCAAGGCGCTTCAGAACTGGTTTCCGGACGCTCCGAAGGAAGCCTAATATCCAACGGACAAATGAGATCCTTCGCTCCGCAAAGAATGACGAGCAGCTAACTCTTAGATTGCTTTGCAAGTGGCATTATAACCTCCAGAATGCGCGATATATCGGCTTTCATTTCCTCTTGTTGAATTCCAAATCTATGAAAGCTTTCTTCTAGATTTGCTATACTTGGAGCATGTTCGTTTCTTAAAACTCGGCGAAGCTCTTCTTGCTGGGACCCCAGATTATGGAGCTTTTCGGCGTGGTTTTGTTCTAGCCGCTCTATCCTACCTGCTTGATCTCGGAGTTCCTCGAAGATCGGAACCTGTTCTTCTCTTAAAACTCGTCGAAGAACATCTTCAGTACTCGCACCGGCCATATGTATTCCTCTTTATCTAGAAGAATATTTTTACCACGTTTGTTTCAGTCGCTCCAGCGACACGATCGAGATATATCGCTGAAATTATGCCAAAAAATCGGGACAGATCTCAGGTAATGGCAATCCACCTTCATTCCGTCCACCCCCACCGAAACCGCCGACGCTTCTTTTTTTCCTCGCAGCCGCAGTCCTTTTTGCCAGCCAACGATAGCGTCTTGGCAATGTACTGAAGATCCTTCTTGAGCTTACCAGCGACGGGTAGCTCCCACCATTGATGCGGATCGATATCCCAAATTTTAATCATTTCGTCTTGCAGGTTATTTCGAAAAGTCAGCGCATCCTTAGATTTGAGTCCCCAGTTGCCCAATGTCCGAGCAATGCCCGACTCAGCTGAAACCGGCACGACATGCACCAGGTCCGCTCCGGTCGCCAAAATAATCCCCGAGATAAAGTTTGCAACCTGCTCCTCGCTCGACTCTGCGCCAGGTGCGGGGGCGAGGAACACAAACGTTCTCGAATAACTCGAGGCAACACATTGGGCCTCCGCAACGGCCAGATTTTTTTTGTCGTCTCCTTGTGTCTGCAAAACCCACATCCCCACGTGTTCGAGATGGGGTTTGTCTTCCAGCTTGAAGAAGGAAGGCGAATTAAAAATCTGCAAATTTCTTTTTGAACATATACCAAAAGCGAAGTCGTGTTCTTGCTCGCTCCAATTGCCTCTTGCTAACCATTTAAAATCATTGGCTACAAATGACACGGATTGCAATTGTTCCGAGATGTTTCCGGTGCTAGGCATATTTTATCCATAGTCGTTTTTTGGGTTTATCGTTATTATAAACCAGAAGTACTTTTTTGTAATTTAGTACCAGGGAGCACCTCGTGTTTAACAACAACCAAAAGAAACCTGTGTCAAAAGCTTCAAACGAAATGGACAATGTGGGTGTTACCATCCTCACTAAGGGTTGCGAGTTCAACGGTAAGTTGTTTTGCCGAGGCTCGACGCGAATTGGCGGCAAGGTCGAAGGCGAGATCGTCTCCGAGGGGCTTCTGATTATTGAAGAACATGCGTCGATCCGGGCCAACATTAAGGCGGACGAGATCGTTGTGCAGGGACGGGTCAACGGCAAAGTCGAAGCGCGAACCCGTGTTGAGCTTTGCCCGTCGGCTACTTTCGAAGGCGACGTCATGACGCCAATCTTAGTAGTGAAAGAGGGTGCTCATTTTGACGGCAGATCCCAGATGATTCCAGCGGAAGTCCAACAAACCGGGACAACCCAGCAAATTCGCCGCGAAAAGCACAACAAGCAATCCGAGCCAAAAATCAGCGCTCTTGACAATTCTCCTGAAGTCGCTGCCGCGATGAAACTCCCAGAAGTTATCGCAAACGCCTAATAATTCATGTTGTTGTTACCTCGGGCAACTTAAGTTATAAGAAGACTTACGTTGTTCGAGGAGTTTTTATGCGATTTCTTATAACTTTAGGCCTGCTTTTTGGCACGGTGTCGTGCACCCAAGAATCCCAGAACGAAATTTCTCGCAGTATCCAAAACTGGACCGGAACGGACGGTGTCCTTGACATCATCAGCGCCGGCAAGTTGATGTATCGATTTATCTCCATCGACAAGCTCAGTACGGCTTCCGAAACCGGCGGCAAAGGAGCGCGTCCTTATCGTTTTGGCTATGGCGTGATGGACTTGAACCAGGATTACAAGAAAGACGAGAACGAAAAGAAAACCTATTTTGAAATAAGCGACTATGGGGCTGAATATGTCTTTTACGAGAATCCTTACCGGTAATTTTGCTGCTGCTCTTCTTGCTCTGAACCTTTCAGGATGCACCTCCAACCTGGAGGAGTTCTCCGGAATTGTTGACACCGAAGACAAGGTCGACCTCGGCGAAACCGCCAAAGCGAAGATGGTCACCGAGCTTGTTCCCTACGAGTTCACCAATCAGAAAATAAACGCGCAGTGGTTCTCCTGTTCAGCGGGCGCGAAAGAATACGCCCTTCTGATCAACATGGACGCCAGGGCCTTTGGGGAGAACCTGTGCACGACTCCGGTCGCCCAAGCTTTCTTGCAAAACAAAATCAACGTCGTCGCCTTTAACCGTCCCGGCTACGGCAAATCCGTAGGCAAAGACGACTTCTCGGGGCCGCTCACGCAGTATGCTTTGACCGAGACTTTCCCAAAATTCGTGGAAAAAGTTGCCCCAGACGAGAAGCTGGCGTTTGTTTGGGCGCAAGGCAGCGGGACTATAGCGGCGGGATTTTTTTCCAAAGGGAAGACACTAAAGAAGTTGATCTTGGCAAGCGGTGTGTATGACGTCGAACGAACGGCACTTGATACGACCGATGCGGGCATCAAGAAACGTTTGGAAGATATGAAAGCAGTCGAGGCTGAGGAAGGTTACGAAGTGCGTTCATTGGCGTGGGACTTTTCGGATCTGCCCAAGACTATTTTTCTATACCACGGCAACAGCGACACAACTTTTCCCGCATCCCAGGCGAGCGCTTTTCGAGACGGTCTTGCAACCCAGGAGTACTCTGTGGATTTAGTGTTGGTAAAAAACAAAAAGCACAACCTAACTCCTTCAGATCACTTCCAAATTCTAACGAGAGTGCTGCAAGAGCCAAAGAAATAGTCGGTACTTATTGCCGACGTGGCGTTGAGAAATTTTGGTTACTATTTAATGAGAGAAACTGTCTGCTATGAGGAGTTCTTAGATGGTGTTCGAGGTTCGGGTACCCGAAGTAGGCGAGTCTGTCCAAGAAGGCGAGATCTTTAAATGGCATAAGGCAACTGGCGATTTCGTCAAGAGAGACGATGTTCTCGCAGAGCTGGAGACGGACAAGGCGACAGTAGAGATTGTTTCAGAACATGAAGGCGTGATCGAACTTCTTAAGAAAGAAGGCGAAACCGTCAAAGTCAAAGACATCATCGCAAAGATATCCGAGAGCAAAGAAGGCTCGGCAAAGAAACCCCAACCCGCGGCAAAAGCCAAAGCCGAAGAACCCAAGGTTACGGGTACGTCCAAGAAAGAACAAAAGCCCGGAAAAAAATCCAAAGACGCTCCGCTCAGCCCTGCTGTCGGCAGGCTCGTGGAAGAACATAACCTCAGCCCTGAAACCATCGAAGCCTCCGGCAAAGACGGACGCTTGATCAAAGGCGACGTGCTTAAACACGTATCCGAAAAACCCGAAGCCGCCGTAGTTAAACCGGCGTTCCCAACGGCTCCGCCGTCTGCGCCAACGCAGCTTCGTGCGGTCGTTGTCCCCGGCGCTCGCGGCGAACGACGCGAGAAGATGAGCCGTCTGCGCCAAAAGATCGCCGAACGCCTCGTCATGGCCCAACAAACAGCCGCCATGCTCACAACGTTCAACGAGATCGACATGAGCACGGTGATGGAAGTTCGCAAAAAATACAAAGACGCTTTCAAAGAAAAATACGGAATCAACCTCGGCTTCATGAGCTTCTTCCTCAAAGCGGCAATCGAAGCGCTCAAAGCGATTCCGCAGATCAACGCTTACATCGAAGGCGACGAGGTCGTTTACCACGACTACTGCGACATCGGCGTCGCGGTATCGACAGAACGCGGCTTGATCGTCCCCGTTATCCGCAACTGCGAGGACCTAAGCTTCCAAGGCATCGAGAAGGCTATCGCCGATTACGCCGCGAAAGGCCGCGAAGGCAAAATCACGCTCGACGAACTTCAAGGCGGAACGTTCACGATCTCCAACGGCGGAGTCTTCGGCTCACTCTTGTCCACGCCGATCCTCAATCCGCCGCAGAGCGCTATTCTTGGCATGCACAAAATCGAAGAACGACCTGTCGTCGTGGGCGGCCAGGTTGTCGTACGCCCGATGATGTACGTGGCGCTCTCCTATGATCATCGCATCGTAGACGGCAAAGAAGCCGTAGGCTTTCTCGTCAAGATAAAAGAAGGCATCGAAGATCCAGGTCGCTTGCTTTTGGGAGTTTAAAAGATGTCAGAAGAGTTTGATGTTGTCGTTATCGGCGGCGGTCCCGGCGGTTATGTCGCAGCGATCCGCGCGGCACAACTCGGTTTGAAAACCGCCTGCATAGAATTCCGCGGCAGCTTAGGCGGCACCTGCCTCAACGTGGGCTGCATCCCGAGCAAGGCCCTGTTGCAATCTTCCGAAGCCTATCACCACGCGCACGGCGTCGCGAAAGACCTCGGCGTCGTTTACGACAAGGTGTCTTTTGATCTCGATAAAATCCTTAAGCGCAAAGAAGACATCGTCGGCAATCTCTGCGGCGGCATCGAAGGCTTGTTCAAAAAAAATAAAGTCACTTACTTCAAAGGCGTGGGAAGTTTCGTTGCCAAAAATCAGGTAAAAATCACCGCCGACGGCGGCAAGGCTCAAGAGATCACCGCGAAAAACATCATCATCGCCACAGGCAGCGCCCCCATCGAACTCAAAACAGCCCCGTTCGACGAAAAAACCATCGTCAGCTCCACCGGCGCACTCTCGTTCCCCAAAGTCCCCGAGCACCTCGTGGTCGTGGGCGGCGGCGTCATCGGTCTCGAGATGGGCAGCGTGTGGGCAAGACTCGGTTCGAAGGTTACCGTGATCGAGGCGATGGAGAACATCCTCTTCGGCTGGGACCAAGACGTTGTCCGAACCATGACAAAAGCAATGAAAGCCCTCAAAATGGAACTCCACGAGAAATCGAAGTTCCTGGGCGCCAAGAAAAAGGGCCAGAAGCTCGTTGTCACTCTCGAAACCCAAGGCAAACAATCCGAGATCGAGTGCGACAAACTCATGGTCTCCGTAGGCCGCAGACCTTACACGGACGGTCTTGATCTCGCCAAGGCGGGACTATCGGCCGACGACCGCGGTAGGGTAGAGATCAACGATCATTTCGAAACCAAAGTACCCGGCATCTACGCCATCGGCGACGTCGTCCGAGGCCCCATGCTCGCGCACAAGGCCGAGGAAGAGGGTGCCGCATGCGCCGAGATCATCGCCGGCAAGCCCGGACACGTGAATTACAAGGCGATCCCCAACGTCATTTACACCTCCCCCGAGGTTGCCTCTGTCGGTTTGACCGAGGCGCAATGCAAGGCGGAGAACCTGAAAGTCAAAATAGGGAAGTTCCCGTTTTCCGCCAACGGCCGTGCTAAATGTGCCGGCGAAACCGACGGGTTCGTGAAGGTTATAGCCGATGAGACAACGGATGAGCTTTTGGGAGTTCACATCGTCGGACTTCATGCCTCGGAAATGATCGGGGAAATCGCCGTGGCCTTTGAATACCGGGCCAGCAGCGAGGATATTGCCCGGTCGGTCCACGCGCATCCAACCCTAACTGAAGCGATCAAAGAAGCTTGCTTAGCCGTCGAAAAACGAGCTATACATTTTTAAAAATAGAGGACAGCGTCCATGGCTAAAGACAAAAATCCGGATGATTTTTCGTTTGCGAGCGGCGCGAACGCGACGTTCATAGATTCACTGTATCGCAAGTATCAAGAAGATCCTGCGAGCGTCGATCCGAGTTGGCGATATTTCTTCAAAGGCTACGACTTTTCCTCCCGAATCGGAGGAGCCGTCGCGACGACCGGAGGCGAGGGAGTCAACAAACACGAAGCCCGCGTCGAAGCCTTTATCAACCTCTATCGTCGACTAGGCCATCTATCGGCGGATCTCAACCCACTCGCGCCAACCACGGAACTCAAAGACTTCATGCTTCCCGAAGCGCACGGCCTTGGCGACGTGGATCCCAACCAATTGTTCCATCCGGCAAACTTGCCAATCACAGGCGCGGTACCATTCTCCGAAATCAAATCTCTCTTGCAAGAAACCTACTGCGGCAAAATCGGCGCGGACTTCCGGGAAATCAACTCCGTGGAGATCGTCACCTGGTTCCAAGAACAAATGGAAAGCTGCCGCAATCGTCCAACGCTACCCAAAGACACGAAAATCTCAATCCTCTCCAAACTCATTAGAGCCGAGAACTTCGAGAAGTTCTTGCAGGATCGTTTCCTCGGACAAAAAAGATTTTCCGCCGAAGGTCTCGAATCCCTCATACCTCTTCTCGACATCGTCACGACGGAAGCCTCCAGAGAAAAAGTCGAAGAGATCTGCATGGGCATGGCCCACCGCGGCCGTCTCAACGTCCTCGCCAACTACATGGGCAAACCCTACGAACTCATGCTGAAAGAATTTGAAGGCAGCGACACCATCACCCACGACATCGATGGCGACGTAAAATACCACATGGGTTTTGCAAGCTACGTGAAAACATTCGGTGAAGAAAAAGTTCGCGTGTATCTGTCGCCAAACCCAAGCCATCTCGAAGCGGTCAACCCGGTCGTCGAAGGCTTTGCCCGCGCAAGACAAAGACTGATCCACGACGACGAAAGAACAAGGCTCATGCCAATCTTGATCCACGGCGACGCCTCGTTTGTCGGACAAGGCATCGTAGCGGAAACACTCAACCTGTCCGAACTTCATGCCTACTCAACCGGCGGCACGATCCATATCATCACCAACAACCAGGTCGGATTCACTACCGATCCGGAAGAAGGCCGATCGTGCGATTACAGCTCCGACATCGCGAAAATGGTGCGAGCACCCGTTCTCCACGTCAACGCGGACGATCCCGAAGCGGTTGCCTGGACAGCAATCCTAGCAACGGCCTACCGACAAAAATTCCACAAAGACGTCGTTATCGACCTCGTCGGCTATCGCCGCCACGGTCACAACGAAACCGACGAGCCAAGCTTCACCCAGCCGCTCATGTACAAAATTATCAAGAGCCATCCTTCGGTCCTCAAACAATACGAAGAGCGCCTCGTAGCCGAAGGCGTCATCGAAGCCAACTACGTCGAACACAAATCAGCAGAATTCAGAGACCATCTGCAAGACTGCCTCGACCGAGTCCGCAAAGGCAATCTCGAGATCCTCACAACAATTCCAAAAGAACTCGAGAACAGCCTCAAGATCATCAAAGCCGACGAAAATCAAATGCTCAAACCGGCCGTGACCAAAGTGAGTAAAGAGATTCTCACACAGATAGCGCACGACATCACCACGTTCCCAAAAGACTTCGTGCCGCATCCAAAAATCAAAAAGTTATTCGATTCACGCCAAGCGATGATGAAAGAAGACAAGATCGATTGGGGCATGGCAGAACTCCTCGCCTATGGATCGCTCGCGAAACAAGGCAGACACGTACGCCTATCCGGCCAAGACTGCCGCCGCGGCACTTTCAGCCACCGCCACGCGGTGACGAAAGACTACGAAACGGGTAAATCGCTTTTTATCCTTCATCAGATCGCGAAGCCGCGAGAACTCGTGGACGTGATCAATAGCCCGCTCTCCGAACAAGGGGTGTTGGGATTTGAGTTTGGTTACTCGGTCGCCGATCGCGACGCGCTCGTTCTATGGGAAGCGCAGTTCGGCGACTTCAATAACGGCGCGCAGATCATCATCGACCAATTCTTGTCTGCATCGGAAGCAAAGTGGAAACAAGCCTCAGGGCTCGTGCTGCTTCTGCCTCATGGCCATGAAGGCATGGGACCGGAACACTCCAGTGCGCGCCCGGAGAGATTCCTGCAGCTCTGTGGTAACTCGAACATGCAGCTTGCTAATCTAACAACGCCTGGCCAGCTGTTCCACGCGTTGCGCAGACAGCTTGCGAGGGATTTCCGCAAACCTTTGATTATTATGAGCCCGAAGAGCTTGCTCCGACATCCCAAGGTTGTATGTACGCTTAAGGATCTTACCAACGGAGAGTTCCAGGAGATCATTGACGATACGGACATCACCAAGCCGGAAGACGTCCAACGCGTTGTCTTCTGCAGCGGCAAGATCTACTACGACCTCATGGAAACCCGCAAAGAGTTCGAGCAAGTAGCAGGTAGCACGGCTATCATTCGGATCGAACAGCTGTATCCATTCGCGCATAAACGGTTCGAGGAGATTCTCACGAACTACTCGAATGCAAAGACGGTGGTATGGTCACAGGAAGAACCCGCCAATATGGGCGCCTGGACGTACGTGCAAACGCGGATTCGCAAGCATTTGAGCGCGGGTCAGGAGTTTGTATACTCAGGGCGTAAAGAGGCTGGTACAACGGCAGAGGGTTCTGTGAAGTCGCATGCGAAGGAGCAGCAGAGGATTTTGCATGATACTTTGGGGTTGGCTTCGCCGATTAAGAAGGAAGCGACATCGTCGTGACGTCTGTTATGCCCGGCGCCTCACGCTTCGGGCATCCTCCACTGGTGGTCGCCATCTTGTGCGCGAGTTCGTCATCTAGTTCGCGAGTTCATCATCCTGAGCGAAGCGAAGGAATCTCAATCCCACAACTCAATAAGCCGTATAGATAAACGAAGCCACCGCCGTAGGCGCATCCAAATTCCCAGCAACGTTCTTATCAACCCCCGTTGTCGAGCGATAACCCGCCCCAACAGCAACGCTAAAATTCTCGGTAATAGCATTCTCAAAAGTAATCTCAGGCTCAATAACCGTCATCTGATCCCGAACAAGAAAATGCGAAACGCTCTGCGATCTAAGTCCCGTGTCAGGAACAGTAGCGTTACTTCGCGAAAACACCGTTCCCCATCCCACTAACGTGGAAAAAGTTATAAAGAAATTATCTTGCTCCCACACTTGATATCCCAAAGACAAACCACCGTATGAAAGATCAAGTTGACCCGAGAAATCGTCGTCCTTGTAATCAATCTTTTTAGGTAAGGCGTAACCCTCAACTCCGAAGATTAAGTTAGAGTAAAAGTGCACTCCGCCTCTCATCCCAACGAATGAGGCATTCTGGTCAGCTAGTTTCGTTGCTTTAAGCACGAGAGCGGCAGAACGGGTTGTGGGGGTGTTCGCTGTGACTGATGGTCCGGGTGCGGGCGGGACATCCGACTCACCGTAACTTGCACTAGCGAGGAGGGTGGACAAAATTGCCGTTACTATTTTGGATCCCACTCGCATAATGCCCCTTTGTTGGCGACTAGATAGTAAGTAGTGTTAAAATAGGGAGTTAGATTCTGGGTGTCAATGAGATATTAAGTCTTGGTAAATACAGAGGTTGAAGATTATTTCAATTTGGCCTGAGGAGGATATTTTTCGTCTTGACAGGGTTCAGGGAAATGCTGCCCCGATAAGTGATTCGCATTTTAATTAGTCGTCCTACGAACATTCAACCTACAGTAAATACTGACTTTTAGATGTCGTATTTTTCTTCCTTAAACCCGGTACGTTTTTCCCGATATCATCTGAATATGACCCTTTCTGTCGTCCTTCCAGTTTTCCTGTGGTCGGAAGAAGTTTGGCGAAAAGATTAGAAAGACGTACTTCGAGGGTAAGGGGCAAGTAAAGTCATATTTTAGGTGGAGTCTGCAATGATCAACCAGCTGCGAATGCTTTCAATTTGTATAATGTTAATTGGTCTTTCCTGTGATCGGAATGAAGAAGGTAAGACAGATAGCAAAGTGGAAGAATCAGCAATTCAGGATCAAGAGTCCTTCTTGCAGGTTAAAGCCTCTTCAAATCTCCCTGAATGCGCTGAAGAGATGTCGGGAACATTAGTTTATGTCAAAGATGAGGCTGTTTTCTATACTTGCACTGCGAACGAATGGGTTCTTAAAGAGAATGATGCTGATGTGCAGGTTTTTGATAGCAAAGGAAACACAATTGGGACATTGTTGTATAGTAGTTGGCCCGACTACGGGATAAAGTCGGACGATGGCGCGGTAGTTGCCTTAAATCGTTCGGGCGAGTACTACTCCGGGCTGTGCGAAAATGGATACTGCAGCGAATGTACGGATCCAGTAAATAATCATTGTTTCAAGGATGCTCACGATTGTCTTCTTACTGATCGGCCAATTGCGGGTACAATCATTAAGCTGGGAGAAGAAAGTAGCCAGTTCTATCAAGCTACGGGAGAGGAAGAAGCGATCGACGTATCGACGTTAGCAAGTCGCGAGTGCGATGCGTCTGGCGCTTACTGGGAGCCAGTCAAAGGCAATGTTCTGTATTACGTCCCAGGACCAAACTACGAATTTGTCGCACCCGAAGGACCATTGCAGGTAAAGACTGCTTTCTGATACTCTCACACTGCCAAAAATAGTTCTATTTTTCTTTCTTAACGCGCGCCCTGCTTATTTGTTATCATTTCAAAAAAGATTGAGTACATATGAGCGGGCCTTCCAATAATAATATCCAAAAAAGCGTTGATTCTCTAATCGCCCTCGGTTGCCTCGCGGTCGTTCCTAACATCGTACACCTGCGGATATACGACCTGAAACCTCGTCTTCCGTTTTTAATGATGAATCAGGAAGGCGACTGGTTTGCTCACTACAAAACAATAGCATTTGCCATATTGGCCATCGTGGCCCTAGGGGTTTCTTTTTCCCGCTTTAAACGGTTTGCGCATCTGCCAGTCGCCCTAAAGTTATTATCGGCGGGAGTCTTTGGTATTGTAGTTTCTGCCTTCACTCAAGAAGACTTATCACTTGCCCTCTGGGGATACCCGGAGTACCTCGAAGGTGCAGCTACATGGCTATGCTACCTGGTCTTGGCACTTTGGGCCTACTCGGCCTATATTCCAGCAAGGTTAGTGTGGGGTAGTCTCGCTTTCACGGCAGTTGTTCAGGGGATCTTAAGTATTTGCCAAATAATCGATTTCAACATTTTCGAATGGGCTTGGGTGCGTTATCTAATGACCGGTTCGACACTCGAACTTCCCATGAAATATGTTTGGACAGGTGTGGGCCAAGCTTCTGGTACCTTCGCTAACCCGAATTATTTAGGCACCTTCTCGGCCATGATTCTAAGCATGGTATTCAGTCGACAGATCACAAAGCGTGTTAATTTAAAAGATCCTTGGTGGTTCGTCTTTGTTCTCGTTTCCGTTATGCTGATTGGAAGTTACAGTAGGACGGGTTGGTTAGCCTTCGGTATTGCGGTCTGTTACGTCCTTATTATCGGGGGTATAAAGAGGATCCTGAATTTGCAAGCTTTCGTGACCGGGACTTTATTATTTGTTTTGGTATCATCTGTTCTGAGTTTTCGTGATGAGGAAAAAGATTTAGAGATTCTTCCATCGAAGTTAGTAGATCTTGACATAGACGTCGATGGACATTCTGCCCAGGTAAAATCTCGAGACATGCAGTTTCAACTGTTTCCAACGACCGACGGGATTTCCATCAGTGTTAATCCTGGGACGGTTTTTCAAAAAAATAAATACAGAACCACGATAAGATCTCTCGACGGGGTCGAAGGCAGCATTGTCCCCATCCCGAACAACTACGCTCAGCGGGCGATGCGTATAACAGTAGATCGAAGAAGCTTTGATTTGGGCGTTGTTGCGAATCGTGTCGGCATTATCGCTTGGGGAGCAATGCACAATACAGTCGAGCCGAAGCGACTCTTTCCAAGAGACTGGGACAGGATGATATCCAAGCGCTTTTATATCTGGTCGCGAACGGTTCCGTTGATTATTGAGAGGCCATGGCTAGGTTATGGGAGCGGTGTTTTTCGATATAGGTTTCCGCAAACGGATTTCGACGCAAAATTGGGAACATTAAGTATATATGACCAGATCATTGGACGGCCGCATAGTATGTACCTTAATATCGCTTTCTCAAGTGGAGTATTTGCATTGGGACTTGTTTCTGCTGCTTGGCTTGTAGGGTTTGTTTCATCTGTAAAATCCATAAAACTGTGCGATGATTTCTCTCGTTTCGGAGATGCGTTTACTTTAGCCGCGTCTGCGGGGTTGCTTAGTTATTGTATCGCGGGTATCGCTAACGATTCTCATGTCGGGATAGGAGCTATTATGGCAATATTGCTTGGCTTCGGCACTGTACGATATCGAAGAAAAAGTTGCTCCGAAGGCTAAAGGGAAGCGCGGGCGTTATAGGATAGCTGATTGAATTTTGTTTGAAATAAAATGAATAAAGGGTCTGACCAAGTAGATTTGAAAACTATGGATTTCACAAACCACATCGGTGTTTTTGCTATTTTTTTGTTCTTTTTGGTTCATGTGCCCTTAGCCTATTTTGCCAAAACCGGTGGGAAAAATCTTTTATTAGCTTATTCTTCAGTAGCAATATATGGTTTGTGGTATCCTCCTGGTGTTCTTCTAGTTTTGTTTATGGCAGGTATCGGTTTCGCTTTCACCAGGGTTAGGTTCTCTCCAAAATGGCAAAAAACAATCCTCACCCTTTGCATTTCTCTATGTTTGGCTACACTCTTTGTTTTTAAATATTTTGACTTCTTTACGAACCTTATAGGTTTGGAACATCACTTAGACTTTGTCCTTCCTGTAGGGCTATCCTTTTATACTTTTACGGTGATTGGTTATTTAGTCGATCATCACCGTCGAGAAGGTCCATCGTTAAAAACATTCAGCGATAATTTATTGCTAGTAGTCTTTTGGCCCCACCTGGCTGCAGGGCCGATTTTACGCTCTCCTAGTTTCGCGACGCAAATTATCACTCGGATTCGATTTTCCTGGCGAGATTATTACTTCGCAACTATTTTAGTCGTCAATGGAGCTATTAAAAAGGTTCTTATTGCGGATAATTTGGGAGCGTATGTAAATCAAAATCTATCAGAGGGAATTTCGAAAATGCATACTCTAGATGCTTTAGTAACCATACTTGGATTTGGCGGGCAGATTTATGCTGACTTTAGCGGCTATACTGATATGGCGATAGGTCTGGCACTCTTTGTGGGCTTCAAACTTCCTGCTAATTTCAACTACCCATATTTATCAACAACACTTACGGAATTTTGGCGGAGGTGGCATATAAGTTTATCAACCTGGTTCCGCGATTATGTCTTTATTCCACTAGGAGGAAGCCGTGGATCTGCCTTAAGGACCTTTCGAAATCTTATGATAGTCTTTCTTCTCTCTGGATTCTGGCATGGAGCAGGCTATAACTTTGTTATGTGGGGTGCTATTCACGGATTATTCGTGGCATTGGAAAAAATTGGTTATAAGCATTATATCGTAGTTTCTTCTTCAATCCGCTGGCTCGTTACTATGGCAATCGTTACTGTGGCCTGGACATTCTTTAGACTGGATATTGTAGATGCTAGCGAATTGCTTCGAATCATTTTTCAACTTAGATGGAATGCCTCGGCTTCATCGCCCTACGCGCTGTTGCCTATTGTCTTTTTCCTCATCCTGATTGCACTTGATCATATTGTCCGCGTTGTCGAAGTAGATCGGGATAATATGCTGATGTTACGATCATCTCGGTGGAAGACGTTTTACCTGTTAGGTATGTTCGGTGTTACTCTCCTGTTTAGTGGTAAACCCCTTCCTTACATTTATTTTAATTTTTAACTATGACTAAAATTTCCTTTACTTTTCTTCTTTCTATGATCGGTTCTTTGGTTGGGAGTGTCCTCTTTTCCTCGAAGAAGGTCGAACATATCTTCAAACAAGAGCAACGAGATAATCAACAGAATATTTCAATCTCCCGGGCTATCAGTGCGCTCATAAGAGCTGAAGGTATCCCGACAGAATCTCCTCTGACCTTCCAACATTACCGGGAGCACATCAAATTGGAGGAGCATCCTCTGTTTTCGGAGCGACATAAGGTTGATGTGATTGTTTTCGGTGATAGTTCTGCTTATTATTCACTGGTGCCAGAGATCATAAGAGAAGTATCTGGAAAAAAGGTTGCATTGTTTGCTTCTCCAGGTACCTACGCCAACAGACGAACCGCGCGATTAATGAAGGTTATTGCTTCAAAGTTCCTTAAAGAAGGCGGGCTCGCTATCTTCTGTTTCATTCCGAATTACTATGAACAAGACCCCAACGATCCGGGGCGAAACAAGCTAATCTACCCATTGATTTATGGTACCGAGCAGGAAGGCGAAAAGTATCTTGATAAAAATGGCTCAGATAATATCTTGAATTTTAGGTTTTTTTTTAGGAAAAAGCACGTCGACGGTTTTGCAAGGATGCTTGATCGGAATGTGAAATCAACTTTACCCTGGTTCTTCGACCTACGTCTGCCAGATCTAGACTTCTATTATAGGGCAATTTTGCCAATAAGTTCGCCAGACCTTTTCAGGCAGAAGGTTCTGGAGGATCAAACTAGATACCGATGGGAGAACGATCCAACTCATGGACTAATATTCCTCGCAAAACCAAATTACTTTTCGCAACATTGGGAGGGGAAATCCAAAACGAGTCTTTCTGACAAATTTAGAATTAACGTTAATGCTTTGAAAAGTGTAACTCCCAAGGTTGGATTTTTGGTTCCCTTCTCTACATCTGCAGACTATGTGCTCTCGTTGAGAGCGAACTTAGGCGCTTCCACCTCCTTTTTAAACATTTTTGAACCTGGCCTAAATCTTCCTGCCGATGTACAAGTCCCGATGGAAGAGTCTATGCATACCGCTAATGAAGGAGCCTTTATCCAGTCGATTTTACTAGGAAAATGGATAAAAAACTTCCTGGGCGGCAAGAGAGGAGACGATTTGCTTCTTAAGGAGTCGACGATAGAGCAAATTAGAGGTAATCGGAGGATCCTGATTCCCGAGCCAGATGCTCCAGTTAGACTTTGAGATTCAATGGCGGCTTCTTATAAGATGAGATCAAGTAATCAGAAGACACGCAACTCGAAAGAAATCGCACATCCTACAGGGATAGTGAACTGGGCTAAGCACATTTCTGAATCAATGCAAAGTCGGGGGATTTTGAGCCTAATTAAAAGGTCGGGTTCTTGCATAACCTTGGAAAAGATATTAATACTAAGATTTTGAACCTGTCGAATGGATAGTTGAAATAATGGTCCTAGAAAAACCAACGGTCCTAGTCGTGGTCGCTCACCCTGACGATGAAGCGATTTGGATGGGATGTACTCTTCTAAAATTGCGGCAATCCTGTAAGCTTGCCTTTATGGTTGCAACGAACGCCGATAATCCTATTCGGTCCCACGAATTTGGGCTTGTGATGGAGAGCTTTAGCTCTCCGTATCGCATGCTAAACAATCAGGACGCAGGGCATCTCCACTTACCGAACTTCGACAAAGAAATAAATGATTTTGTGGGATCTCTAGGTTCGAGGCCGGTTCTTCTTGTCACTCACTCCCCCAACGGTAACGAGTCTTCTCACCCGCAGCATGTTTCGTGCTTTCGAAGATGTTTTTCTTGGGCCAAGAAGCGGGGCGTCCCTATGGCATTTGTGGAAAGCGAGCCTATCCCAGAGCTCGAACTTAAGCCAGGCCTGCATCGAGAGTTTTTTGCGACAAAACTGAGGAGCGATCACATATGGATCACTATTGCGGAGTACAAGCAGAAGTCCAGATCTCCGTTGCGATGGTTTCGGCTGCTGATGAAATGGTACCGAACTCTTCCATATTACAGAATCTTTGATCGGTGTGTGAAAATTCCTGCGGACGAGTCGAAGAAAAACCTTTATTCCTATTATAAGTCGCAAGACTTAAAACCTTACCGTGCTTACAACACGAAAGAAGAGTATCTTCATTTTCAATCGAAGGATGAGCAAATTATTGAACGCGCTTTACACATGTCTTAGAAAAATATATTGGCCCTACTTTTTCTTGAAAGTCCGTGTCCTGTATAAAATCCTGAAAAGGCGCATGCCTACTGATGATCGACGTGTGCTCGAGTTCGTAATTTTTAAGCATATTTTTTTGCGCAGTAACTTGAAGAGCATCCTTTTTGTGGGTTGTGACTACTATACCTCCTTCTATAGTGACTTGTTTTGCAAGTTCTGGCGCTTCTTCTATGCCACTATCGAGCCGATGCAAGAAAAGGCACAATATGGATCTTCGCAAAAACATATCGTGGGGAAATTCGAAGAGTTCTCCATCACTTTAGATGTCAAGAATCGTTTTGACGTGGTCGTAATCAACGGCGTCTATGAATACGGGCTCAATAGCCCTGAGCAAAAAAAGAAGAGCATCGATATGTGCAAAGAACTGCTTGAACCAGGTGGAATTGTTTTACTTGGATATCGGGACCGAACTCCTCCCGATATCGAAACAAAGTTATTTATGGACGCAGGGTTTGTCCGGTCCCAGGTTTTTGGTTTCAATGACCCGATCGTGAAAACAAAGAACCCGAATCAACATACTTTCGAGGCTTTTACTTACAAGGGTGCTAGAAGCTGATGAGCGATCCGTTATACGGCAGCGAAATTCTGATCAAGAGAAAGTGGTACGATACCCCTACAATGGCTATCAATCGCGAGCGTTATTCTGCTATCAGGAGATTCAATGCCAAGGTGCATAGCACCTATAAAATCATAGGTCTCGGATGTGCTGTTTGTGACTCTCGTGACTGCACTCCTCTTCTCGATCGCGATTCATACGGCATTAGTGTTTGCATAGGCGTCTGTGATAAATGTGGCTTTGTTTACAATTATAGATACCTTGATGATCTTTCGCTGAATGACTTTTATAGAAACGAATATAGAATTATTGACCGTGGATCAGACGCACCGACCGCCATCGAGGATTTTTTTGTACATCAGTATAAGAAAGGTCAGCTAATATTTCTCACTTTGGATGCTAAGATTCCCGATTTGAAGGATTACGTTGTAATAGAGATTGGATGTGGAGCCGGCGGTATTCTCAGTGCTTTTAAAGACAGAGGCATCGAAGTTATGGGTATCGATATCGGCAACCTCAAATATATCGAGTATGGTCGGTCTAAAGGTTTAAACCTTTCTCAAGGAGACCTTTCAAGTTCGAAGTTCCCTATGGGGAAAAAGCGCTTATTTATATACGAGCAAGTGCTGGAGCACGTTCTCGATATTGACAAGGAAATGCTTAAGTTGAAAGGCCTTATGGTGGCATCTGATCGTCTTTATATTGGTCTCCCTGGGTTACTGAATATCTCTAGGTCGTACGATGACAACATTTTCCAGTACTTCATTTTGCCGCATATTTATTATTTTACGGGCGACTCTCTAAAAGCCCTTATGAGTAAGTACGGGTTTGGAGCCCTTTATTGTGATGAAACCATTCGCAGCATTTTTGTTCCAGATCCTCAGATGAAGGTTCATAAGCTATCGCAAAAGCAACGGATTATTGATTATCTAAAGGAATGCGAAGCTAGGTACCGCCAGCGGACAAAGTCTTCGTTTTATTTGCGCCCTTTCAAGAGAAAATGCATTGGACCAATTCTTCGGACGTTAGGGATTTTCTAGCTTACTTGGTTTTTTAGAAGGTAATTGCGAAATTCAAAAAAGCTTGAGATGGTCGTTAGGTCATTGGGAAGAAACTTTTTCGAGAGTGGCTTGCCCCACGCGATGTTTTTGTCCCAGTAATGTGAGGCCAGTCTCATATCAAGATTATTGGTGTTGATTAGATTTTCATCGAAGGGTAGTCCGTGTTCTTTATAAAATGTCGCGAAGTAGCCTTTTAGCTTTTTAATCGAGTGCTCTTCCAGGAGTTCGTCGCTGATTTCTGCTTCAGGTCGGGACTCGTATTCTTCGACGGCCTTAATTAGCGTCTTGTAGCAATCGTTGTAGTCGTCAAAAGTCACAGAGTTACTCGATGACAAATAGTCAAGGCCGCCCCCTCGTAGATCAGATTTTACCACGACGGTATTTCGTGCGAGGAGGGCTTCAGCAATGACCCTGGATTCCCCTTCTTCTTGCGTGAGCAATGTGAAAACTTTAGAGTTCTTATAGATCCATGCTAAAGTAAGTCTGGGCAAGCCATACATTCCGACCTTCCAGTCGATCTTCATCAGACAGACATGTTGTCGCTCTTCGTCGGAAAAGAGATCATAATACAGGTCGATCAGGCCAGTTGCGAATTTGGCATCATCCGTATCTTCGAGTTTGCTCGAAGGTATAACGAGGAGAACATTGTACCTTCTTCCGGTGTCGTAGATTTTGCGAATTTCGCGCAGCAGCGTCTCAAATTTCTTTTCCCGGATATTTCGTCCCACGGAAAGTATGTCCCAATAGCGCTTAACTTTACGTTCCGGCGTAAAAATATTAGGTAGAAAGTTGCGAGAACAGAGCGGGATAAAAAAAGTGTCGGTCACAAATGTCACGGTACCCGGGCCGGCCATGTTGAAATCGACCCAGTCCGCAACTTTGACGTTCTTATGATAACGGCCCCAGTGCAAACCGATGAAGTACCTGTTTTTAAGTGTTCTTACTATTCGACGTAGAATCATCCGCCGGATCCCGTGATAAGGAGAATATATTTTTTTGAAAATCACACGTTCAATGAAGTGATATTCCTTGTGGGTAAAAATTATTATTCCTTTGTCTCGGGCATTTTTAGGATGTCGGAAAATGTGAGCCATTAGATGTTCGAATCCTTCTTCGTCAAGTGAATGCTTGTATCGACAAGTTCCAACAACTGAGGTTTATGCGACACCAAGATGATTGTCACTTTACCTTTGAGGTGGGATAAGCTGTTGATAACTATTCTTTCGGTCAAGGAATCCAAATTTGCCGTAGCTTCGTCCAAGATGAGAAGTGTACAATTAGTGAGAAGGCTTCTGGCTATACAGAGCCTTTGTTTTTGGCCCGCTGATAACCCTCGCCCATCCTCGTCGATCTTGTGATTGAGGCCGAACCGCATTCGCTGAATTTCCTCTTTCAAAGCTACTTTCTCTAAAGTCGCCCAAACTTGATCATCTCTCACTTCTCTTTCGATGCCGTACATTAGATTTTCGCGAATGGTGCCCTCGATGAGGAAAGGCTCGGGGCCTACATAACCGATCTTAAGACCGGAGTTGAGGAATTGTTCAGATGCCCTTACTGAGTCGATGAAAATTTCTCCCTCAGAGCTTTCGATCATACCGAGAATGAGCATAAGAAGGGTACTTTTGCCTGCGCCGCTTGGTCCAAGGATTGCGAGAGTTTGGCCCTTTTCCACCTGTATTGTGATGTCCGAGAAAATGTGGTTCTTTTCTCCTGGCCAAGTATAACCGAGGTTTTTAAGCTTAATGGATGGTGGCGAGGTCGCCGAAGTAGCGACGTTCACTTGATCGGCGAGGGCGAGGCGGGATCCTATACGAAGGTCCTCGCTCCTGACGTTAGTAATCAATTCTACCGCTTTCAGGAACTGGGGAACCTTCGTATTGAGGAGCCCGTAATGCAAAGATCCGGTAGCTATGTGCTGCGCAAAACGGGAAAAGAAGTATACAAAGCTGATAAGAGCGGTTGGCTGCGTGCCGAAATATCGGTTGCTGAGGTAAACTATCAAGGCGATCAGGGCAATGCCCAAGACATTAGGCAACGCGGAGGCAAGATTATGCAAGTTCTCCGCTTTGGTCGCGCGTACCTTACATTCATCAATATGCTTAGAAAGTGTATCGTATTCCTGATTCTCTGTGCGAGATACCATAATGTAGAGATAATTACGCGCGACTCGTTCTACTCCATAGTTAAGGTGTTTGTGAGCGCGCGTGATGAACTGGGAGGTTTTGCGAACGAAGTAGTTAATTCGCAAGATTATAATGCCCGCAATACCAAGTCCCGCGATACCAACCAAAGCTTCTTTCCAGGAGAGCCAAAGCATAATCGCGGTGAAAATGATGACCTGGATGCCGGTAGTTACAAGCTGGTTTAGATGATGCGCTACTTCGGCTCCTTTGGGGAAGACATCGCTTAGCCAGTAGTTCGCTTCAGAGGCAGCGATAGCGGTGGGACGAACTCGGCGGCTCAAAAGTTCCCGTAGCATGAAAACTTTGAGCCTTCCAAGGATAATCTCTCGGACATGAGCGCCACTAGTATGTATAAAAAAATAGCATGTCCCTCGTGCCAACCCCAATAAAATTAAAAGATAAAATACACCTGCATCGGTTGACCAAAAGGGGTAGTGCGCGATCCAGTTACCCGGAACTTTGTCCATTTCAATGAATCGCCAGCGGACAAAGAGCAATTGAATGGCGAGAGTGACCATAGCTTCGACACCCACCATACCTATGGAAGCAAGAATACCCACGAAGAACGAGGAGAGGCCTTTCGGACCAGTAAGTATTCGAAATCCTCTTACCAAATCACGCGATTTTTTCGAGAGATTCATTGCGAGTCCGTCCTTAAGGACCATCGGAGACAGAAAGGACGACCGTAACATCACAGAAATTAAAAAGAAACGACTATTTGGTCACTCAGAATCCCCAGAAGGTTCAGTAGATATTGCCTCCCTCGAATGTCTAGTATATTTTGACACTTGAAAAACATACTGGATCCGATGCCCTAAAGGTAAGGTTATGTACAAATCTTTGCTTCAACGGAAGGTTTCCAAACTCACCCGTTACCCGATTTTCAGAGAAGCAGTGATCTCTTGGCGGCACATCAATGATCACATGAAATCGGCAAAAGACGAAAAGCTTAATAAAGATGAAAGTGACCTCTATGCTAGGGTGCAGGAGCACGGCTATGCGGTAGTGGAGAACTTTTTTTCTGAAGAGGTCTGTAAGCGCCTGATCGCTGATGCGCGAGCAGCCGAGGAAAGATATACAGATTTCGTCCAGAGATACTCCAACGGCGCAGACAAACGCGTTTTTGGAATAGATAGTTTGGGTGGCTTATTTTCGGACTTTTCCGATAACGCCCTCGGTCGCAAGATTGCCACCTTGGCGTTTGGCGAGCCCACAACATGTATATTCACTTTGCTTGGTCATTTGTCTTATACTCAGGAAAACATTGGCTCTGGTGAAGGTTGGCATCGCGACTCCTTTAACCGTCAACTGAAAGCAATCGTTTACTTGTCGGACGTGGGGGAAAAGAGCGGGCCATTCCAATATATCGAAAAATCACACCAGTGGAAATGGATGATCAGAGATCACTTTTTTAGCGGCATAGGTGGCAGTGAGAATCGGGTCTCAGAGGGCAAAATCGAAAAAATGATAAGGAAATTTCCCGAGCGCTTGAAAACGTTCACGGCGAGAGCTGGTACACTCATCCTTGCCAATACTAGCGGTATACATCGAGGGAAACCTATTCTTCAAGGCGAACGCTGGGCGCTTACGAATTACTATTACCCAACGACAGAGGTCACCGAAAATCTAATCCGACATTTTGCTCCGGTTCTTCGTCCTGAAAACGTGGAACGGGCCCCAAACTAAAATCATGCATGACCTATATATAATTGAATCACCATTCCAACTTTTGTGTGCTACAGAAGCGAACTTGCAACTTGGTGGTAAAAGGGGCGTGCTCATTGTCTATTGTGATAGGCGGCGCACAAGAAACGAAGCACAGATACAGGCTGTTCTAAGCCTCGATTTAGCGAAATGGGAGAAAGTGGTTTTTGTCCGCTACAAATCCCCATGGAGTCTATACTTCAAATTGTCTTTTTTGAAAAATATCGAGTTACGTAAGTTCGATTTAGACAAAGTGTTCGTTGGTAATTTCCTTGCCGGTACATTGGTTTCGTTTGGGGCAAGTTTTAAGGCCCGCGAATTTTTCTTTTTGGATGATGGCGCAGCGTCGCTAGCCCAGCATGCTTTTCCGCCAAGGAAGCTTGGGGTAAAGACCTTGCTCCGAAAGATTTTTTTAACGTTTCTGGGCTTAAACGCTTCCGTTTCTATCTGGGATAAATCGATCTTTACGATCTTTGGGGATTCTATTCATAAGTTTTCCGATATTCGGCGACATAGTTTTCAAACAATTGCAAAAAAACTTAAGGATGATGCAAAATGTGAGATTGAAAAGGGAAAGGTCATGTTGATTGGCCAATGCATGGTAGAAAGAGGAGTAATGGAAAAGGAAAACTATTTTCACCTGATTCGGAACGTCCTAAAATCCTTGCCGTCCAACTGCTATGTGGAATATATCTCACACAGGGATGAAGATCCCAGCAACGTTGCCGAGATAACGCGTGAATTCGCCATACACTCTCGAACCCTGGGCGTTCCCATAGAAATATTTATGATGATTTCACGATATCTGCCGGAAAAGTGTTTGGCATTTTACTCCACGGCTCTGTTTACAGTGCCACTCTTTTTTCCTGATGTCGAATATCTGTACGTCAAAATACCCAGCGGTATGTTAAAGACACGCAGAGACTCTATATCCGAAATTTATAACCAATTTTCAAACGTGAAGTATCTAAATGAGTTCAAGATCTGACCTAAATAAAATGGTGCCCCAATACGTCGCCTTTGTTCCGCTTCGGGGTGGCAGCAAGTCGATCCCCTTGAAAAATATAAAGCCGCTTGCAGGTCAACCCCTTGCATTTTGGGCCATCAAAGCTGCACTGGGCTCGCCGCTTATCAGCAAAGTCGTAGTGAGTACGGATTCCGATGCGATCCGCTCAGAGGTTCAAAAAATTGTCAGTTCAAAACTTCAAATAATATCCAGGTCTGAAGTAACCGCCACCGACACGGCGCCAACCGAGGTCGCCATGCTTGAATTTGCTGAAACTGAAGAGTTTGAGAACATCATCCTAATTCAGGCAACGTCTCCTCTAATTACCTCGGACGATTTCACTAATGCGATCAAAACCTTTGAGAGCAAAAAACTCACGTCACTTCTTACCGTCGTTCGACAGAAGCGTTTTATTTGGAAAGTAGACAAAGACATCGTTCAACCGGTCAACTATGATTACAACAATCGACCAAGGAGACAAGAGTTTGATGGATTTCTAATCGAAAACGGCGCGTTTTATATTTCGAATAAGTTAGCGTTTCTCAAATCTAAAAATAGGCTTTCAGGCAAGATTGGCGCATTCGAAATGTCGGAGGACACATATTTCGAAATAGACGAGCAATCGGACTGGATTATCGCTGAAGGCTTGTTAAGGCGCCGTGAAGAACTAGAGCAAGGTAAACTTTCCTGATAGGAGAGTTTGGGCTCGTTCGTAATCCGATGGAATCCCTATATCGATAAAATTAGCGTTAGGATAGGGGACGCCTAAGAACCTCTGCGTTTTAAAATGTCGTTGCAAAAATTCTTTCTCAAAGGAAAAGACGTTTTCGGGAGGCATAAGATCTAAAGTTTTTTGACGGTTCAGTAGATAGACGCCGCCGTTAATAAGTCCTTCGCCAAGGTGAGAGGACGACTTCTCAAAAAAACTCGTAACCATGCCCGTTCTAGGATCAAGGTCGACTGTGCCGTATCGATCGGTGCCCTCGATTTTAGCCAGCGCGAGTGATGCGACTGACCCCGCCTTCAGGTGAACCATGAACAAATGGAGGTAATCGACATCAAAAAAAGTATCCCCGTTTACCACAAAAACGTGTTCGTCTTGAATATCCATGAGACAACGCTTGATTCCTCCTCCTGTACCGAGCGGGGTGTCTTCCACGATATATCTGAATTGAAATCTATCAGCGAACTTACGGCTAAAGGCGATAATTTGGTCGGATTGATAGTGAAGAGATAGAACGATATTCTTAATACCTTTGTCATAACAGTGGCTCAGCAATAATCCTAGAAAAGGAGTCCCGCCGACAGGAGCTAAAGGTTTCGGCACATTTGAAACGATTGACCTTAAACGAGTACCGAAGCCGCCTGCCAATATGATGCATGTCTGTGCAGAATTCATCCTGTCTCCTTCCTGATTTAGTATCATCTGCCTCACGAAAAATAAAATGCTTTCGAATGAGGTTTGAGATAGGATCTAAAGATAATGATGGCAAGAGCTATGGATCTGAAAAAAAGAGTTATTATAGTGTCGGGAGCTTCCAGTGGAATAGGGAGAGCTATCGCTCAAATTTGTTACGAAGCAGGTGCTATTGTCTACGGAGTTGGGCGCCGACCAGAAATCAAGAGCGATTTTTATTACCATTCAGTGGACGTCACTGATCATCAGGCATTCGCAAACCTCTGCAGTAGTATCTTCACCAAACATCGCGCCTTGGACGGTCTAGTGAATTGCGCCGGCGTTACCCACCCAATAAACGAGTCTATGACAATTGAGGATAAAAGGAAGATTTTCTCAGATACTGTAGATGCGAATCTTATGTCGGCCTATCTGTGTTCTGAGGCTGCGGTACAGTATTTGAAACAGAGTGATGTTAGCGCAATAGTGAATATCACCTCAATTGCAGCGCATGCTGGATTCCCCAACAATCCGGCTTATGTCGCATCTAAGGGAGGATTAAAGTCCCTTACTCAGGCCTTAGCATATGATTACGCGCGTTGGGGGATTCGTGTAGTTTCAGTTTCTCCTGGTTACTTCGTGACCAACATGACCCAGAAGAGCTACAACGATCCTTTGCTTAATAAGGAACGAGCGAATCGAAGCCTTCTTAATCGATGGGGGGACCCGAGGGAGATTGCCACAGTCGTCGCGATGCTGTTAAGTCCAATGGCGAGTTACGTGACCGGAACAGATATTCTTGTAGATGGTGGTTGGATTTGTAAAGGCATTTAGAGAAAGGTGCTCGATTGACCGCCATCCACAACGAAAGTCGCTCCAGTCGTAAATGCACTGAACGAAGACGCGAGAAATGCTACAGCTGCAGCTACTTCCAAAGGATCGCCCATACGGCCCAGGGGAACTTTTGTTGCCAGCATCTCTGTCACTTTATCCCTGTCATCCTCTAGCTTCCGAGCCCATGTCCCTCCAGGAAAATAGATATTTCCCGGGGCAACACAGTTGACTCGGACCCCCGCAGGACCTAGTCTCTTCGCAAGGGACTTCGCGTACATTCCGAGAGCGCACTTAGCAGCCGAATAGTCAACCGGAGCGCCGATGGGCTCATGGCCAGCTATCGATGTAATATAAATAATATTTCCTTGCGAGCGAGAAATCATATCAACGAAGTGGTGTGTTGTTTCAGTGGCGGAATAAAAGTTGGTTCTAAAAATTTTCTCGACTTGCTCTAACGCTGGTGCGGGTTCGAGGGTACTACGGCCGGATCCCACGTTGCAGATCAAGATATCGAGACCCTTCCATTGTCTTTGAATCTCATTTCGGACTGCAACAATCTTCTGTGAGTCTTCGAAGTCGCATTCAATAAAGAGTGCGCTCTCAGATTCATGTGAGGTGGCGACTTCCCGTAACTTTTGGGAATCTCTGCCGGTAAATACAACTTTTGCCCCTTCGCTCAGAAAGAAAGAGCCGATCGCATACCCTATGCCTGATGTAGAACCCGAGACGAGTACTCTTTTGTCTTTAAGCTTTAAGTCCAAGTGTGGTCCACGGTTTAAGATATTGTGTTATAAATTCTTTCTGCTGCTTGAAGATATTAATGCCTTGGTCATCGCGGAAAGCTTGCATAACGAAAAGCCCGTCGTAGTTCATCTTTTCGAGTAGCCCAAAAACCTCTCTGAAATTTGCATTGCCTGAGCCCAGGAATACAGAACCGCCTCCTAAGATACGATCTTTTATGTGAACGTCCCAAATGAGCGAACCATACGCGACAAATTCTTCCTTTGGATCATAACCAAGGGAAGCGCTGTTTCCGATATCATAGTTAACCTTTATAACGCTCGTATCGACGCGTTCCATAAAATTGCCGAATTCCTTCGGATTCCAATCTGACTCGAGTGCTAGCATGATGTCGTTTTGCTGGCAAAGAGGGACAAAATCGTTCAGAACGTTAGCAAGCTTCTGTTTTTCTTCATTGGTTTTTATCGACGACTGATCCACACACGGAATTACTATGCATTGACATCCTATTTGTGGGCTCGCCTTAATGAGTGTAGTAAGCCTTTCACGCGCTATTTGAGAGGACGCATCGTCCTTGTGAAGAGGCGTTTCCATGAAGGAATCGGCGCAAATCGAGTAAATAGCAACATTATGTTTAGCGGAAATTTCCCTAAGCTGTTTTATCCCAGGAGATGAGGTGAGAGGATTCTGCTCCCAGTCATTGGCATCCGCTATAAATTCAATAGATTGCAAGCCTATTTCTTTAGCCAGAGGAAACTCGTCTTGCCAGTAACCCACTGGATGTGCTTGGTATCGGCCGCTATATTTCGGAAGAAGGCGACCCTGCATAATTCCTAACGCACATATTTTTGACATATAAATATCCTTTCAAGTTGAAAGGTTATAGCATACGGGCGCCTTCTTTGCAATTCTAACGGCACATCTCATGCCCCAGGATTTGAGGTGGGAAAAGATCGGCGGTATTCGTTGATAGTTTCCGGTAATTTGCTATATTGGAGCCTTCAAAAAGGTCTCATTTTCTATGCAAAATAAAGCGTTCGATCTATCTGGAAAATGCGTTCTTATTACAGGCGCAGCCGGTTTACTGGGTGTGAATCATACCAGTGCAATCCTTGAGGGTGGCGGTATTCCCATCATGACTGATGTAGTGGGAGACACTCTGACAAGCCTTGGGACAGAACTGTCGGAAAGATACGGCCAAGAAGTTATTACCAAAGTAATGGACGTTGCAGATGAGCGTAGCGTTCGCGGGGTTAACGAAGACCTTAAGAAAAACGGACGACAGGTCAGTGTCCTAATCAACAATGCAGCACGCAACCCTAAAGTCGACTCTTCCCGCGGGTTGGCGGCTTCTAATAGATTGGAGAAGCTAGACCTTTTGTCGTGGCAGAAGGACCTTGATGTTGGGCTTACAGGAGCTTTGCTGTGTTCTAAGGTGTTTGGCACAGAGATGGCATCCCGAGGCTACGGCGTTATTATCAATGTGGCTTCAGACCTTGGTGTGATTGCGCCTAATCAAAATTTGTACAAAATTGATGGGAGAGCGTCGGATGAACAAGACGTGAAGCCAGTCAGTTATTCGGTTGTAAAGCATGGGTTGATCGGACTCACGAAATACTTGGCGACATATTGGGCTGATCGCGGCGTGCGTTGCAATTCTATTTCCCCTGGAGGAGTTTTTGCGAATCAGCACCCAGAGTTTTTAGAAAAGGTCCAGAGCCTAATTCCTCTTGGTCGATTAGCGAGGCCGGACGAGTATAAAGGTGCCATTCTGTTTTTGGCTTCTGAAGCATCGTCCTATATGAACGGAGCGAACTTAGTCATGGATGGCGGGCGTTCTGTCTGGTAGAGTTATCATTGATTAACGAAAAATTTCAAATAGCAATTTCCCCTACTCTTACCCTCCGTCAGTGCATTGAGCGCATCAGGGAGAACAAGAACGGTTTTGTGTTTTTAGTGGACCAAAGCTTCAAGGCTATAGGTTTATTGACTGACGGTGACGTCCGAAACGCCTTCTTAAGCGGTGCTACAACTGAATCGCTAGCCGATCTCTATGTAAATAGGAATTTCCGTTCTTTGCCGAAAGGTGCGACACGTGAGCAATTACTAAGGCTTCTCGACTACAACATAAAATTTGTTCCTATCATAGATGACGGTCGGATTGTGGATATCAAGACAACGGCAGACTTGCACTATACGGAACAAGAACATGTGATCGCAAGATCAAAGTCTCCTGCTCGCATTAGCTTTGGTGGGGGTGGCACTGATCTCACGTCGTTCTTTTTGACGTATGGTGGTGCGGTTTTAAATGCAACGATCGACATGTATGCACATTGCACATTGAAACGTCGAAATGATCCGTCGATTAGGATTTTCTCTCACGACTATAATCGGGTACTAGAAGTCGAGAGTGCTCAATCCCTCAGATACGATGGAAACCTCGATTTGATTAAAGCTGCAATCAAACTGCTTAACCCGAGCTTTGGCTTCGAACTCGAAGTAGGAGCAAATTTTCCGCCCAGTTCTGGCTTGGGCGGATCGTCCGTAGTTGCAGTGGCTGTAATTGGCTGTTTCAACCAGTTGCGCAGCGATAAACTTGATACGCATGCGATTGCCGAGCTGGCATTCCAAGCGGAACGAATAGAATTAAATCATAGCGGGGGTTGGCAGGATCAATATGCATCGGCATTCGGTGGCTTTAATTTTATGGAATTTCGAACCAACCGAAACGAAATCAATACCCTGAAGATATCAAGCGATGTTATCAACGAGCTCGAAGATCGACTTCTCCTTTGCTATAGCGGCAAGTCACACCCTTTTAACTCCATCCACGCCGAACAGAAAAGAAAAATGGTCGATCAAAAAGAGATAACAAAATTTGCAGAACGTGCGAGGGATATTGCGTACGAAATGAAATTCCATCTGATTCGAGGAAACTTGCAACAGTTCGGGTATCTTATGCATGAGAACTGGACCTTGAAAAAGAACTTTTCGTCTGGAATTTCTGACCCCGAGCTTGACTCGCTGTACGATTTTGGTGTCGAAAATGGAGCTGTGGGTGGGAAGATTTTGGGTGCGGGCGGGGGAGGTTATTTTTTGTTTCAAGCTGCTAGTGGAGAACGAAGATCGCTGATGCAGGCTTTTGCCTCAAAAGGATTAGAAACGAGAACCTTGAAATTTGACAACGAAGGGCTGCGCTCCTGGCTTGTTAGGGATTAGGGACAAGAAACATGCAGAAATTTTTTGAAATTAAAGACAAGAAAATCGGTGAAAGAGCGCCTTGCTTCATCATCGCAGAAATTGGAAACAATCATAATGGCAGCTTGGCGCGCGCTAAGTTGATGGTCGACGAGTGTGCGAAAGCTGGCGTGGATGCGGTAAAATTCCAGTTACGCAACATGGATGCCCTCTACGGTGGTCTACATAAAACCTCTAAAGATGCCGCTGATCTGGGAACACAATATACTCTGGATCTCCTAGAAAAATACCAGCTGTCCAACGCCGAAATGTACGAAATTTTTCAGTATTGTAGAGAGAGGCACATATTAGCTTTTTGTACACCCTGGGACTTAAAGAGTGTCGAGGTCCTTGAGGACATAGGTGTTCAATTATACAAAATCGCCTCGGCAGACTTCACCAACCATCAACTCATTGAACGACTTGCCAGAACTCGAAAACCCCTCATCTGCTCAACGGGAATGTCGACAGAAGCGGAAGTGCGTGCAGGTATTAAACTTCTTAATTCCCTTGATATTCCTTACGCTCTGTTGCACTGCAATTCGACTTATCCTGCTCCATTTAAAGATGTCAATCTTCGATATCTTAGTCGTTTGATCGAAATGACTCCGATCGTCGGATATTCGGGACATGAACGCGGGTACCATGTTCCAATAGCAGCGGTTGCCCTGGGCGCAAAGATTATCGAGAAACATTTTACCTTGGATAAAAGCCTTGAAGGTGTAGACCACAAAGTTAGTTTACTACCAAGTGAGCTAACTAATATGGTCAAATGCATTCGGGAAGTAGAGGAGGCGATGTCATGTGAGGCCCCGACTCGTCGGCTGAGTCAAGGCGAAATGATGAACCGTGAGAACCTTGGAAAAAGTCTGGCTTTAACGAGAGAAGTCAATGTAGGCGAGGTAATTACTGAGTCAGATGTCACGATCGTAAGTCCAGGCCAAGGACTCCCGCCCTATTTTTTGAGTAAAATTATCGGAATAAAAGCTAAGAGGAGTCTGAAAAAAGGTGAAGTGCTTTTCCCAAGTGATTTACCGGATGCGCAAGGCGCTAAACCGGAAGCCTATAGATTTCGACGTCCATGGGGAATACCCATAAGATACCATGATACGCGCAAATTTCTCGGTATTGTACGACCTGATTTTATCGAGTTTCATATGAGTTACGGGGATTTAGACCTCGACCCGTATCAATATTTGGACAAACAAGATAATATGGGATTTACAGTGCATGCCCCCGAGTTGTTTGAGAATGATCACATTTTAGACCTCTGCTCCGACGATCCAAAATACTTGCAAAAATCACTTGATAATATGAAGCGCACCATCGATGCGACGCTTCGTTTGAAGGAACTCTTCCCAAGAACTGCTCGACCCTTTGTTGTGGCAACTATCGGAGGATTTACGACAGACAGACCGTTAACGCCAGCGGAGCGTCAGCCAAAGTACGAAAAAATCCTACAAAATCTGAGAACGGTGGAAGATTCCGGCGTCGAGATTCTACCTCAATCCACCGCGCCTTTTCCGTGGCACATGGGTGGACAGCAGTATCAAAACCTATTCTTATACCCCGAAGAGATAGCCGAATTTTGTAAGGCAAATCACTACCGTATTACCTTGGATGTTTCTCACTCTTTTCTTGCCTGTAACCATTTGAAGATTGATCCCAAGTACTTTTATTCCACGGTTGCGCCCTACACGGCCCACCTACATCTCGGAGATAGCTCTGGTGTTGACGGGGAGGGTTTGCAGATCGGTGATGGAGAAATGGACTTCCAAATGTTAGCCGGGGTTTTTGATGCTTATTGCCCGAAGGCCTGGTTCATACCCGAAATTTGGCAAGGGCATAAGAATCTGGGCGAGGGGTTCTGGACGGCGCTGAATCGTCTGTCGGGTATCTTCTAATATGCCGTTGCCGCCGAACGTCGTAATTTTGGTCCCCTGTCTTCTCGGAGGCGGGGCCGAACGCGCTGCTCTCAGGCTCGCAATGCAACTGAGTACATCATACAATGTGACTATTTGCAATCTAGAGGACGGAGTGGATTATGAAGTACCTCCAAATATCCGCAGGGTGGTAGTTACAAAGCTTGACGGCAAGGCACATCCCTTTTGGAAAGCCCTCTTTTTTCCGGTTCAAACGCTGCGGGTCCTCTTCTTTGCGAGAAGAATGAAAACAAAAGTATTGATAGCTTTTACCGAGCGTTCGTGTGCGGTTGCAATTTTTGCTAGGGTTTTTTGCCCCCGAACAAGGTTTCTCTTGTCCTATCGAAACTTCCAATCTCATCATCTTGAGAAGGAAGACATGAATCCGTTCTTTAAGCTTATTCGAAATTCCTTTTACCGTTTTGTAATCCGAAAATCATATGGACCAGGAACGGAGATCGTCGCGCTAAGCGAGGCCACTCGTCTCGACCTAATCCAGACCTTTGGTGTGCCATCTGCAAGAATTACAACAATTTATAACGAATATGACATAGAAGAAATATGCAAAACGGCGCAAGAACGGCTGCCGGGGGTGATAGAGCCTTTATTCGAAGGGAAAATTTTGGTTACGGCGGGTCGATTAAATAAGCAAAAAGGCCATGCTTATTTGATAAGGGTTATGCAACGCGTGGTGCAGCGCGACCCGAAAGTGCAGTTGGTGATACTAGGAAAAGGCCCCCTTCAAGCAGAACTTATGGGTTTATGCGAGACTTTCGGTCTCTCCTACGGAAATATGGAAGACTTAGTCAAGGGAGATTATACTCGAAGCATCTACTTCTTGGGATTTCAGAAAAATCCTTATATGTACATAAACCGAGCTAAAATATTTGTGTTTCCTTCACTTTGGGAAGGTTTTGGCAACGCCCTCTTAGAAGCGATGGCATGTCGAAGTGTTGTGGTTGCAGCTGACTGCAAATGCGGGCCACGAGAGATTCTCATGCCAGGCTCCAGTCCACTCCTTGAGACTGAGCAGAAAATTGAGGGCGATTATGGTGTTCTCCTTCCCTCATTTACAGATCTGGAATATAACCATGAACGGACTGAGGAGGTCGTCAATATCTGGGCGTCCACGATTACAAGTTTTTTTGCCGACAGTGCAAAACTCGATCGCTATTCTATAAAATCTTATGAAAGAGCGCTACATTTCGGTAAGGACAGCTCTAAAGGGAAATGGATTCAACTTACGGAAAAAAATTAGAGAATCATGTTAAATCTACGTTACAAATATGACCGCGAGCCAATACTTAAGCTAAACGGTATTCAGAAGAAAATTCAAATACAGGTAAGCGACAAAATCAATAGCAGGAAGTACGCATTAGAATCTGTTTATTGCTCAATATGCGGTAGCGGCAACTTAGAACTGCTTGCTGAGAAAGACCGCTACGGTATTTATTCGCCAACAAGCATTTGCAAAGACTGTGGGCTTATCTTTGCCAGTCCGAGACTTACCGAGTCGGCATATATAGAATTTTACAATTCAGAATACCGAAAACTCTATGTTGGCACAGAGAGACCCGCGAACGCCTTTTTTAAAGGTCAATACTTAAAAGGAATTAGGATCGCTCGATTTTTTCGTGAGAATGGAATTGAGTACGTAGGAAAAAAGATCTTGGAGGTCGGATGTGGAGCTGGGGGGATCCTAAAATATTTCAGAGATCAGGGATCGGCGGTTGTGGGCTGCGATCTAGGAGAAGAATATTTGGCATTTGGCCGAAAAAACTATGATCTTGACCTCCTTCATGGGTCGATTCATACCGTGAAGTTGCCTTTCACACCGGACCTTGTGATATATTCGCATGTCTTTGAGCACGTTCTTGACCCCAATAAAGAACTTGAACGTATTAGAGCTCTTATGCACCACTCTTCTATGGTATATATAGAAGTGCCTAGCGTCAAAAATATTTGCCTAAATTATGACTCGGATTTCTTGAAGTATTTGCAAGGGGCTCATACGTATCACTTTACTCGGCGAACGTTGAAGAACCTCCTGTCAAAAAACGGTTTCCTCGACGTCAAGAGTACGGAATATGTCAGATCAATCTTTGTCAAAGGTTCTTCGGCTAATAGCTTCGAAAGCGACTATAGCGACGTATTGAATTTTCTTAAGAGAATGGAAAGTCGGCGTAAATATAGATGGTTTAACACTAGTTATGTACTTTTTAGGGCTAAAAAGATCCTCATAAAAACATTAGATACCTTTGGCATCTTGAATCCTATTCGTGTGGTCTTGAAACGGAATTAGTGCTAAGAGCTGACAATAACTGCCACCAGGATACCAATTGTGAACATCGCTCAAGCCAAGACATCGATTCAGGCAGGATTTAGAACTAGTCCGGCATCTCAAAGTTTTGTTGACCTCGCGTTTACGCCGCGACGGGTCTTTATTGTCTTGCTAGACTTTTTCCTCAGTTTTTCGTTTTTCACTGCCGCAACTTGGTTAAGTCCTTGGAAAACTGTCGGTTCGTTTGACCTAAGCCTTCTCATATTCGCAGGAATCTACAGTTTTAGTTTTTGTAGTCTTGGTCTTGGAATAGGTTTCTATGAGTGGCGACACAGATTTTCGCTGGTTAATATTTTAGGAGTAGGGACGCTAATTAGTTTTCTTTCGCTCGTCGTCAGTTTGGCGGTTAGCTATTTCCTTTTTTATCGATTTCTGGGTCGCATTACACTTATTTCAGGTGTTTCGGGAGCGTACTTAGCGACCTGCCTAGTTCATTTAGCGATTCGCTTCTTTTTATTTCGAAACCCCTATCGGTTCACAATATTAGGCTCCTCCGATTGCGCTGAGCGGATTGTGAAGAATTTCGAAGGGCACCAGAGTTCGTTTTATTGCTATATCAACTGGGAAGTTTGCGTCCCGAATAGCGAGACGGCCGTTGTGGACCTGATCAAAGCTCAGATATCCGACGTAGTCGTCACCCAGCAAGGTCTCAGCGACACTTCGACTATAGACTTGGCCTTGGAAGCGGCAGAGCGAGGCTTCCGAGTCGTGAGCGACGTGGACTTCTACTGCAATATCTTTGAGCGAATCCCCATCAAGGACATTCAAGGGGATTGGATTCTCTTCAAAGGCGTAAATACTAGAAGGTTCTTTAATGTTTTTGTTAAGAGATTCACTGATATTGTCCTTAGTTCTTTCGCGATTATACTTAGTCTCCCTCTGATGATAGTAATCGCCTTCGCGATAAAGCTTACAAGCAAAGGCGGAATGTTCTTCAATCAGCCAAGGATGGGCCAGTACTGCCGACCTTTTATCATGTATAAGTTCCGCACGATGAAGATTGAGCAAAGCAATAGGGAGGCTACCGGTGGTTTCACAGCTGCAAACGACGACCGTGTCACTCTTATAGGCAGGATTATTAGGCCGCTTCATTTTGATGAGCTACCCCAGTTGTTCAATATTTTCATGGGCCATATGTCAATCGTAGGAGCGAGACCTGAGGCATTGTCCTTTGCTCGCAAGATGATGCAAGAAATCCCTTTGTACCGTCTACGCTATCTTTTGAAGCCAGGATTGACGGGGCATGCACAGCTCCTTCAAGGGTATGCTATGGACACTGTAGAGGACACGTACAAAAAACTATCCTACGATCTATTCTATATTTGTTTCAATAATTTCTTTATGGACCTGAGGATCATGTTAAGAACCGTTTTTTTACTTGCTAAAAGATCCCGTTGAGGGAAACGAAAATGACGGATATGCCTCTTGTGTCTATTATCACGCCTTCATACAATTCAGCATCGTTCATTGCGGTTACCATCGAAAGTGTTCTTGCCCAGACCTATTGCAACTGGGAGATGATTGTTTGTGACGACGCTTCCGAGGACGATAGTCGAGAGGTTATTGATCGATATGCGGAGAAGGACAGCCGAATCCGCCCCATCCTTTTGGAGAAAAACCTGGGAGTGGCAAATGCTAGAAACGTTGCTCTCCAAGAGAGCCGCGGCGAATTTATTGCCTTCCTTGATAGCGATGATGTTTGGAATCCCGAGAAATTGAAGCGCCAAGTTGAATTCTGCCTGAGTCGGAATGCGGACTTTTGTTACTCATCTTATCGTTTTATAGACGAGCAAGGAAATGTGATAGGCGCTGCTGTGCCAGTGAAAAGTAGCGTTTCGTATTCTCAATTGCTTAAAAGAAATACGATCCCATGTCTTACTGCTTTCATTAGACGTAGCACAATAGGCGACCTTAAGTTTAGTGACATAGGTCACGAGGATTACCTTTTTTGGCTTCAGATATTGAAAAAAAATGGTATCAATGCTTTCGGTCTCAGCGACAATCTGGCATTTTATCGACTACGCGCTCGGTCCCGGTCTTCTAACAAGGCGAGAGCTGCGAAGTGGGTATGGAATATCTATAGAAATGACGAAGGCTTAAATCTCTTTCAGTCTGGTTACTACTTCTGCTATTATGTGTCGTACAACCTTTGGAAGCATATTAGACGGAGAGTGACGGCGTAATTTCGTCAGGGATTGGCTTCTGAGTGTCGTCGATATAAATCTTTGATCAATTTTCTAGCGTTTTTGTCATTTGCATGGTGACTTGGCTGAGTCACTAGGTAAACCGGATCTGAGGGGCCTTGTAGCGAGCAAGAAATTGTTGCCGCTAGTTTGTGATTGAAAATCCGTTTGTCAAAGACGACTTACCAGAGTTTTTTGTGATAAACAGGATCTCAAAATATAGGAGCCCTTTCTTATCCGTGCATTTTCTGCGCGCTCTTTTTGTCATGCACATAGTGGCTGGTGCGATCCTCCTTTCGGCAGCATTTGTATTAAATAATTTCTACTCTATCGTTTCACATGAGCCAATGTCGAATATAGCAGTTTTTTTGCTGTCTCTTACTTTGGCGTGGAAAGAGCCGAGATTTGGTTTCGCTTTTGTTGTCTTTTACCTTCCTTTCGGTGAGGGGTTCTGCGAGTACGTGCAAAAGACGCTCAATATCGGGAATTTTTTTTATCGGCTCTCAGTTTTTGACGCTTCGCTGGGCTTTATGGTTGGGCAGTTTTTATGGTTCTATCGAAAAGGCAAACTAAAATTCGTTCTAGATCAAACTCCGCCTGTGATCTATTTTTTAAGCATAGCGGTTCAATTAGTACTAGTTGCGTCGGTATCTCTTGCGATCGCCCGTAACTTATATCAGGCCGGCTCTTCTTTTTCTTTGGTAGGATTGAAATTCAATTTTATCAATATGCGTGGGATTGGTTACAGGGATGATTTTTATCCTTTAAACGAACTTATAATATACTGTGCTGCAAACTTCTTGCTGTTGAGCTCTTTCTGGGCATTTCGGATCGGAAGAGTAAGTTTCGCCTCATTGGAAAATGTCCTATATGCCGCAGGAGGGTTTGCGTTTGCTTTTATGTTGTGGCAGGTCTTCAAAAGCGAAGGAAATGCCATAAGAGGGTTCAAGAGCTTGTTTCCGGATATCCATTCTTGCGCTGGCTTTGGCTTAATGCTTTTTATTGGAGGAATGTTCAGTTGGCATAAAAAGCTTTGGCGCAAACAAGTAATTGGTTTGGTTGTATCAATAGCCAGTTTATGCTTGATTGTGTTAAGCGATTCGAGGGCTTCAATTGTCATAGCGGGGGTGTCACTTCTGGTTTATGGGATAATTGCGATCAGACTCGGTTTTCTTTCAATCCGAAGGCTGCCGTTGTTTCTATTATTCCTGGTAATTGCTTGTTTTCTGATATTTGCCTGGAAACCAAATGTTGTTGATCGGATCTTAAGTTTAAAGCATGTGAGCACTTGGGAGGATGTTGACACGATCATGAGTCATCGTCTGGATGTGTATTATTCCGTTCTTCGGATGATTATGGACTACCCAATCCTCGGTCTCGGGAAGGGGCTTCTTTTTCGGAGTAGTGGTTTCCCTGAGTTTGCTCGTTCCAGGTACTTTGAAAGTGTCGGGGGTGAGAATGCCCACAATTTTTTCCTTCAAATAATGGTTGAGACTGGAGTTGTCGGATTCCTTGTCCTTGTCCTTCTTCCACTTGTTTTTCTTGCTAATCGCGCAACAATGAAGAATTGTGCTGCTTTTTTGCTGCTGGGTCTTGTATTAGGTAACATATTTGCTCATTCGCTTCTGTTGCCAGAGTTTCTCCTGCTCGCATCAGTGCTATTGGGTGGGATCTACCACGAAAGATTTCGGCATTCGGAAAAAATAATCTTCAGGCCTAAAATGGCGATCCTTCTGTTAAGTCTTTTAACCTTGGGAGTGGGTGGGTCAAGCGTTTTCGCCTATTTCTCAAACCGGGAGTTGCTCCCCTTCAAGACGAGCTTGGTTTGCCACCGTCTTTATAATTTCGAAGAAAATTATGTTTCGGCACTTTCTTTTGGAGGGGTCGATGTTGCTCGAAAGGATGCAATTCTTAAAATTAGACCTTTACACCCCGACTTACAAAAGGATCCCCTTTATATCGAACTGATGATTTTCGATAGGCATCAAATATTGAAGCACAACACGTATAAGCTCAGACAGGCAGATCCCTTGATTTTGAATATTTCCAATCTACTTGCTTCTGATCGAATAGGATACTGGATTAGATCTTCTAGATGCTACACCCCCTTAAATTTCGGCAAGGGTTTCGATAGGAGGCGTCTTGCTTTGGAAATGAAATGGGGAAGTTGAGATTTCCAAAATATTGAGATAAATCAAAGAAAGGTAGCATACACTTGTGCCCTCAGGACCCGGTCACACCACTTTCTTTTATAATTCCTGACCTTTACATTTTGTATAAAAGAAGAGATAACTACCTCTATTCCATATTTTCGTAGAGCAGGAGATTGCGGTACTATTTACTTTTTTTATTTGGCATCCTCGCCTTTTTTCACGTTCCTATTCTAGAAATGGATGGGGATGGTATAGGTATATTCGATGTGGTATCTATCCCTGTTTTTTTATTTGCGCTATACGATCTTCAAAAACAAAGACATAACCTCACAATCGCCCCTAGAGATTTTATTTCTGTGCTCTTCTTTACTGGCTTCATAACTGTTTGTATTATTTCTTTTCTTGAGTGCTTGTTCGCAGGCAAGGAAATACAGATATTTCAATACGCGCTCTTCCTGAAGCAGCTACAGTATTTAATGTTACTTCTAGCCGCGTGGGTATTGGTCCCTGAAAGCCGGGCTGGGCGCTTGCTATTTCACCTCTCGGTTGCGAACATTTTCCTTTTATTCGCCCTCGCACTGGTTAAGGTACAATTTACTCATGAATGGATTCGCTTAAGTTTGCCATTTAAATCTGGCGAGTCTCCAAATCCAGCGGGATTTATTTTGTCGTGTAGCCTTTTATTTGTTGTCTTTTCTCTATATAATCGAAGCATTTCGATCAATCCGACCACAAAGATGTTGATTTTTGGAACAATAGCTGCGGGTTTAATAGCTTTAGCTTACTCCCGTTCTCGCACAAACTCTCTCGCCCTTGTCATTACCACGATACTGTATTTGACTTCTAAAAATATTGGACATCCGAAACGCCTCATTTCGGCCGTCGTAGCATTTTGTGCAATTTCTTTATTAGGATGGGTTTTTTACGATAGATTCGGTGTGTCATACGGGGAATTCCCGCTTAGGTATCTTACTAGTCCTAAGGTGTTGCTAGAGGATTCATCTTTCATGATGAGGGTCAATGAGACTTGGTTCAGGGGTCTTAGTGGTTTTAGGTCTGGCTATTTCCAAATGCTATTCGGACTTGGTTTAGGAACGATCCGATACAACGACGGGTTGTACCCAGCTCTTCTTTTTGGTACGGGAGTATTAGGCGCTCTTTTTTATATTTGTGCTTTAGTCTTATTCTTACTCAGAGGAAGTCCAGAGTTTAAGGCCCTCCTTGTATTTATCCTTTTGAATGGTGTGACGGTAGAAACGACATTAAATTCTTTTCGGGTGATGCAGGTTATTCTGCCTATGGTAGTGTTCTTAATTAAGGAGTACAAACATGACGTCAGACGGTTCCGACGAAAACCAGCATTACGAGAGAGGTATACCCTTAGCCGGCTTCCTTAAAGCATACCGCCAAAAACTGCCCATGTTGCTTCTTGGGGCTGTCATTTTAGGGATTTTTTCTGTTTGGTTCTTAGTGTATTACGCGCCGTCCTTGAATACATCTTTGTACTTAAGGACTGATCTAAGCGATAGAATTCTTCTAAAGCAATTCCCAAAGACTCTTTCGGATTTTGCTACTTTTCTTAATAATCGTCTGCCCACTTCGGTGCCCGGAAGCAAAGGGTTACGAAATCTAAGACGTTTCAATTTTGAATGGGGGAAGAAAAGGGAAGATATAATCTACATAGAGGTCAATACGTCTGCAAAATTGTCTAAGGAAGACGTTGGAGAAGTCTTTAGATTTTTAAATGTCCAACGGGAGAGATTCAATGAGGATCGCTACTTGGTAGCGTCTTTTGAGGACAAAACCATACCCCTCAATATTGACAGCGTGAGTTCCGCAGAGCACGAGAATCAGTATTTCATCAACGCCGTCAAGGACAGATTATTCTCTGTGCTGAAACCTTCAGATGTTCAGATGCTAAGTAAAATAAACGCTATAGGGTTACTTAGTGAGATCAGTCCGGAAGGAAATATGTATTATATTGTTGCATACCTGAAGAATATGAAAGGCGTTGATCCTGAGTTTATTCAAAAGATAAATGGGGAGATAATTCAATATAGAAGGAACCGGGATTCGATTAACTTCTTCATGTCCCAAATGGGAAGAGGGTTGGGATATGTTATGCCTGAGATCGGGGTGGCTGAAGAAAATCCAAATTTATGGAACATTCATGATAAGCTAAGAATTTTTGGTACGGTTACATTTTTGATTTTCCTGTTCGTAATCTTTTTTTCGTTAGTTTTGTTATGGAGGTACAGAGATGAATTTCGTTCTTCCCTTAAGCAAGGTTGAATATTTTAGGTGCCCGCAGAATATATACCGGTGATGTTCCCATACCTGCATTTGTTATGGGAAGCGCGAAATAGACACGACAGGTATCCCCGGCTCCAAATAGTGTTTGGAGACTGTTTTAAATAGAAGATTCTTGATCGGAAGAGTGCGATATGCAAGAAATCTCAAAGTCATACTTTCTCCGTCCGCCGCCGGGCAGTGCACCTGGCACGTTGATTGAAACTAAGAAACATAAGGTTCATATCGACCTTATTGCCTACAACGAGGAAACATTTGTTGAAACGGAAGTTCTTAACATCAAGGAACTTGAAGAAATGGGGGGTATCGCTTCTACCTTTCCAGTAACTTGGCTCAATGTGGTTGGGCATGGACCGAGAAGATTGGTTCAGGTTTTGGAGAAGCAGTTTAATATTCATGCATTGGCTCAGGAAGACCTCATGAACCTTTACCAGAGACCAAAAGTAGAAGTATATAGCGATCACTTTCTAGTTTTTTTCAATCACCTAGACGATAAGCCTTTCTTTAGCAAGAGCCAGATCGGTGTGGTTGTGGGCCATAATTTCATCCTGAGTTTTCTCGAAAAGCCGGTCGCCGCGTTTGACGCTATAAAAGAACGCCTACGGAACAAGATCGGTAAGATCAGATCAGAGGGATCGCACTACCTCATGTACGCCATTATCGATGCGGCGATCGACGCTCAATTTCCGGTAGCCGAAAATGCCAATGCATTGGCCAACGAATTGGAAAATAAGATTCTTGCAGGAGAGGGCGGTCCAAATATCATCCGTGATTTACACCGTTTCAAGGTCAAGACCACCTCCCTGTACCAGATTCAAATCAACCACAGAGAGATGCTCAATTCTTTGATTAAAGCTCAGGATCTGCAAATCAAGACCGACATTAGCTTCTATCTGCGCGATTGTTATGATCACATCATGCAGATTCTGGATTATGTAGATCATGTGAGGCATTCAGCTGAAAACCTGATGAATCTCCATCTATTGCTTGAAAGCAATCGGACTAACGAAGTTATGCGCGTCCTAACTATTATCGCCTGTATCTTTCTTCCTTTGACCTTTATCACTGGATTATACGGTATGAATTTTAATCGCGAATCGCCGTGGAATATGCCTGAGCTTGATTGGACGTACGGTTATCCATATGCTTTGTGCTTGATGTCGATAGCAGTCCTTTCTCTCCTATACTTCTTCCATCGAAAGGGGTGGGTCGAGGCTTTGTCACTTCTTCCTCAAGCTCTCAGAAGGAACAGCAAGCATCGGCAACAGGCCTCAGATTTGGATGAACGAATAGCAAAAACACTTGAATCCCAGCCAATCGACGAAAGCTAATATTAGTGGGCATCGCCAGAATGGCGATGCCCCTAGAATTTTGGATGAAACGATTTGAATTTGTTGATAAGTTATACTGTTATGACTGAGCCTCTCGCAAAAATAGCTATGAATCAAATTCGTAAGAATATGCTTTTCGAACTTATCCAAAGAGCAGCGACAAGTGCGAGGCACCGGCAAGAGTTTTACGAGTTCATTGCTAAAGAACCGGTTGCCATTGACAAGGAGACCGTCGACTTTCTCATCCGAGACGCGAATCTCAGCGTCGGGGTAGGACAGGTTTTTCGTCCCGAGATCCGTTCCGACCTGTTGGTGAAACCTCAATTTCGGTCAAAGTCTTTGAGTGGCTTGTTGTCCTTGGTTCGTCAATGTCTTGTCTATTACGGAGCAAAGTTATTTGTGAAAATCCTTGCTAAGGTGCTTGTTTTCCACAACGAGACCCAAGCCTTTCTCATCTGCTCTTCCCAAGCGTCCTTTGAATCAAAACCTGTCCGTGACGAGCGATGAAAGTTGCTCTGGTCATTCATAGGTTTCTGGGAGAAACTGCCGGTGGCGCAGAGATGTTGGCGAAGGAATATGCTAAAAGACTTGGCGCCTGTTGGGATATCGAAGTAGTCACTACCTGCGCCAAGGATTATCTGACTTGGGCCAACGATCTTCCCGAGGGGAAAAGCATGGTTGACGGAATTACCGTGCTTAGGTTTCCCGTCGAAAAGACTCGAGATATCGACGAGTTTTCAAAGTTCGGGACTCCTCTCGAGGCTGCTGCTTTCCGGACACGGGCTGAGGATGAGAATCGGTACTTTAAAGAAGCCGGGCCTTACAGCCCAAAGTTGGTTCAATATCTCGAAGACTCCTGCGGCAAGTACGATGCTTTCATTTTTTATACCTATCTCTACTACACGACAGCTATAGGGGCGAAGAGGGTTCTTGATAAGGCCTTTCTTATTACCACAGCGCACGATGAACGGCCGTTTTACCTCATGCGGACTTTTATGCCGATTCTCCATGGTCTAAAAGGGATAATTTTTTTAAGCAAAGAAGAAAGAGACCTTGTCATGAGGTTATATCAGCTACCAGCGACAGTTAAGAACACCATTGCTGGTTACGGTTTTAGCAGAGGAGCAAACCTCTCTTCTGAAGAGACTAAGGTGTTTGAGCAAAAATATGAAGAAATTCTTCGGGATCCATTTTTTCTCTACGTAGGAAGAGTATGTGGCACTAAAGGCGTATATGATTTCAATCACGCATTTCGCATGATGAAGGATACGCACAGCGATACGGCTAGGGCTAGGTTGCTGTTTATGGGTTCAAAGGAAATTGACGATATTGGCGGGGATGATGTTATCTGTTTAGGTGTGCTGCCCGAAAAAGAAAAGACGTTTCTTATCAAACATGCTCTGGCGCTCGTGAATCCCTCTGCGCTCGAGAGTATGTCCATTGTTATTTACGAAGCATGGCTCAATAAGACTCCTGTTTTGGTAAACGGAGAAAGTCCTGTTACAAAAGGTCTGTGTGAACGAGCACAAGGCGGTTTGGCGTATAATAGCCTCAGTACGTTTCAAGGTGCTTTGAGGTGGTTCATACAAAATCCCAGGTTGGCGAAGAAACTTGGAAAGCAGGGATATCGCTACGTATACGATCACTGTTCTTGGGACACTGCTGTCGGGAATATTAGGCGTCTTGTGGAAGAAGGCGTGGCGCAAAAGCACTGATGGAGAGATGCTCGATGCTTTCACGCCGGGCATGACGAGGGTGTTTTTCGTCGGATATGATGAAGTGCGTTATTCCCTACTGGAAGCCGCAAAGAAATCCCCATACTTCTTCGCAATATTCGTCCAACTATATTTCAGCGCCATATCCCGACTCGCTTTTCCCATGCTCTGCAACAGAGCCCTATCCCTTGCCAGCTTGGCTACCGCCATTCCTAATTGTGACGGATTGCCATGCTCCACAAGATAACCGCTCTCGTTATTCTTGACGAAAGTCCTGTTGCCAGGATGGTCGCTTGCGATCACGGGAAGGCCGTAGGAGACGGCTTCGATCATGGCGAGTGAGGAGCCTTCGCGGCCGCCGTAGAAAATATAACAGTCTGAGTTCTTATAGTATTCCTTCAGCTGATCGTACTCGACTCTACCGGCCAAAGTGATGTGCTCCGCTAAGCCCTTCTCCGCAATCATAGTTCGAAGGTCTGCTTCTTTGCCGCCGTAGCCCACGATTGTCAGATGGAAATCTGGCGTTTGCTGCTTCGTTACGGCCATTGCCTCGACGATATCGAGAAAGGACTTACGGGCGACTAAACGGCCTATGGAGAGGATGCGCAGTTTCTTTGGATCGGCGTTAAGGTTTGCTATTTCAGTGGGGATTGTCGTGCCGTTGGGAATGATCGTTACGTTTTTATTGGTGATGAGCGGGCAAGCTATGTCTTCGAGGCCCTCGAGGACTACGACGCCTTCGCAGTGTTTCGTTGTCCAGGTGAAAAGTGGTTTTAGGACTTTGATGAGGGACTGCATGGCTGAATCTACGCCGGGGGTGTCTGCTGCGTCTACGAAGATTACGTGCGGGATTCTTAGGAGTTTGCAGACTAGGACCCCTAGGATGCCGGCTGGGATGGCGAAGATGGAGAAGAGGAGAGATCCTTCGCCGCTTCCTACTTCGCCAAGGCTACGTAGGGCTGGCTCAGGCCTTTGACGGAGACGTTCTTTCAGCAAATGCATAAACAACTGCGGCAACACAAAAAGCCCAAACAGCGCATGTTCGACGAGCTTCGCGTCCGAGACCGACTTCCGGAAGGTGTTAAACCGCCTCACGGTATAATGCTGTTTCTTCTCAATCCTCGGAAAATCCTTTCCAACGCCGCATGTGATGATCTCGACATCGTAACCGAGCAGATCGAGCTCAATAGCCATTTTTTCCGCGAAGATCGTTCCACCCGACAATACCGGATAGAACTCATGGGTGAGGAAGAATATTTTCTTTCGTGTCTTCGTCATACTTTCATCGCGTCAACCACATAGCCGGCAAATGGTCCCGAACAGGTGAAGCCCGGCGATATGGCGTTTAGGATATGGGTGGAATTGTCCGTGTGCTCGACGAGAAAATCCATCATCAGCTCGTTGGTTTTCGTGTTGTAAAGCTGAGGTCGGATGCCTACCTTGTTGCAGGGTTCCAAGTCGGCCATCTCAAGGCGAGGGACCAACTTGCGCGCTGCGTCCAGGAAGTATCTTTTCGAGAGTCTTTTTACTTCGTCGTGCACGAGTTGGCGGAAGTTTTGTTTGTTTTTCGCGTACTGAACGAGGTTTCTCCAGAGGATCGCAAGGCCTTCTTGCAGATCCGATCCCAGGAAGCCTTCGTAATTTTCGCGGCCCAAAGCGGGTAATGCGTTGGGGCCGATGTACACTTTGCCGTCGTATGATTTCGTGAAGTGAACGCCCAGAAACGGCAGGTTGAGATCGGGGCACGGATAGATGTTGCCTCGGATATTTTTAGCTTTGTTTTCTGCAAGGCGGAAGTAAAGCCCTTTGAACGGTTGGATTGCTAGGTCCGTCCCTATGCCAAATCTATGTGCTACTCGATCCGCGAAAGCTCCAGCCGCATTCACGAGATGTCCGAACGAAAGGCGAAGGCCGTTCTTGCAGATGAGTTCTTTGGCGCTTCCGTTGATGTCAATCAACTCGCTTTCATAGAAAATCTTGGCGCCCTTCTCTATGAGGAGTTCGGAAAGTTTTTGAAGAATCGCTTTTGAATCGACAACCTGCGAATTGGGAATGTACAGCGCCGTACCCGTCACTGTAACCGCCTCAGGCTCAATTTCCCGGAGCTGGTTGACGTCGGCCCACTGGGCTCCCGAGCGGTTGCCTAGGCCGCGTTTGTAAAGCAGCTGAAGAATCTTCTCATCTTCCGGTCGAAGGGGCAGAATGACCTTGCCGACTTTTCGAATCGGCAGCTTGTATTGGTTGCAGAAGTCCGACAGCCAAGCCGCACCTGCGGAGCTGTGCTGGGCTTTGAGCGAAGTCTCGGGATAGTATATCCCGGAATGCAAAACGCCGCTGTTGCGGCCACTCGCGTGGCAACCGAGCTTGGATTCTTTTTCTAGTATGGCGATGGAGCAGTCGGGAAACCGATCCGACAGTTTGGTCGCTAAGCTTAGGCCCAATATTCCGCCGCCTACGACGACAAAATCAAAATTATTGCCCACTGTACATCTCGTTTATGAGGTTTGTAATGCCCTGTTGGAGGGTAAGGGTCGGTCTCCAGTCAGTTGCAGTTGTTAGTGCAGTATTAGAGCCGACATAACTGCGTTCATCGATCGGAGACAAGTTTGCTACCTGTTTGTGCTCGATGGGAACGTTCTTTCCTGACAAGGACTTCGCTGAATCAGCGATCATTTTGACTGTGTCTTTGAATTTGGTGCTTGTTCCTGAGCAGACGTTGAATACTCGGAATTTTTCTTCTGTTAAATGCAGTTTGCCTGACTCGAGGAAGGCTGAGACTACATCGGTAACATGGATGTAGTCGCGCAGCCATTCGCCGCTGCCAAAAACGGTTAGGGGCTCTCCTTGGAGAGCGCGGGAAGCTAGAATGCTGACCACGCCTCTGTCTTTGCCGGATTGACCGACGCTGTAGCCGTAGACGTTCGCTAAACGTAGGGCTACTCCTGTTAGTACGCCTTGAATGGAATAGAAGTTGAGGAAGTTTTCGCTCGCTAACTTGTGGATGTCGTAGACCGTTACGGGCTGACAGTGTGTGCTTTCGTCGATTGGGAAGTTTGTTGGTAAACCGACGACGGTTGCTGACGAGGCGAAGACTACGTGTGGTTTTGTTTGAGATTGTTTTGCCGCTTCTGCGAGATGGATGATGGGGAGGGTGTTGAATCTCCAGTCCATTTCGGGGTTGCGGTTGGCTTCGTAGTGGCTGGTTTGGGCTGCTAGGTGGAAGATAATTTCTTGGTTTGGGACTGTTTTGATCCAGGTTTGTTGCTCGCGAATGTCGCCTGGGATTAGGCGCAATGTGCCTTGGAGGTTTTTGGGTAAAGTGGCGATGCTTTCAGGGCGGTCTAGGATCGTTATGTTGCAGTCTATGCTCAGGAGTTGGTCTAGGAGCATGCGGCCTACGTAGCCGCAGGCGCCTGTTATGAGGATGTTCTTTCCTATGTATGGGGCTAGGTTCATTTGAGATCCTTCGCTTCGCTCAGGATGACGGGGATATTGCTCAGGATCACGTGACCGCGCCGGTTCGCGCATTCTTCAAGAGCACCAACGTAGCCTTGATATCCTTAGCAAGATCGCCCTCGGGTTCGAAGCCGAGCTTCCTGAACTTGTCGTTGAGTACGTGGTAAGACAGCTGATTCATGATCTTAGTATCGACGAACCCGATATTGATGTCGCCCACATGCTTCTTGATTGCGTCGAGGATATCGTTAACCGTTACGTTGGTCGTCAGCACGTTGTAAATCTGTCTGTCGTAGATTTTCTTGCGCATAATGAAATGCAACGCTCTGACCGCGTCCGATAGCGCCAGATACGGCCGAACTTGGTGCAGCGCCGTTCGCCATACGGTGATGGGTTGGCCTACGACCGCTTGCCAGCAGAATTTGTTGACCGCCGTGTGAAAGCGCATGCCTGGAGAAGTTCCGAAGATCGTTCCGAACCGGCAGATTATGTAATTGAGGTTGTGTTCTTTGCCGAGAGAATTGAGGAGTTGCTCTTCGCGCAGTTTGGTTTCGGCATAAGGGCTTTGGGGTTTGAGTTCGTCGCGGGTGCAGTTCTCGTCGACTTTCTCCGCTTGGGTGCCGTAAACGCTCGTGGTTGAGATGTAGATTAGTGGGCATGATTTCTTGACGCAGGCGGCGGCCACTTTCTCCGTAGCATCGTAGTTATTTTTTTCGGTTTGCTCTTTAACGCCAAAGCTCGCCGCGGCATTCGTGATCGCTGCTAAATGAACAACCACGTCAACACCGTTCAAATGAGGTTCGATGCTCTCCTGTGCTACGTCCGTTTCGTAGAAACGATATTTGACGCCTTCCGGCAGGTTGAAGAGCGATACGTACCGTTGCGCCATCATGTTGTCGAACATAAGAACTTCGGCGTTGGGATAGGTGTTGCCTATGGAACGGATAAATTCAGAACCGATATGGCCTAAGGCGCCTGTGACTGCTATTTTCATACGATTTCCGGTGGTCCCCAGTTGTAATTGATTGCTGGATCGTTGTGAGGAATTTTTATTTGATCGCTCGGATCATAAATTCTGTTGGCAAGGTAGCCGACCACCGCAGGTCCCACGACCACGCGATACCCGTGCGCCACCCCTGGCGGTACGATAAAGAAACTCGGATTGTTCTGGGCATCAATGAGGAAGTCGGCGACTTTGCCGTAGGTCGCGGAGCCTTCCCTGCGATCGGCAAAGGCGAACTTTACGACGCCGCAGTAATTGGTCATCAACTCGGTTTGATCAAGATGCATGTGCCAGGCTTTGGCGATGCCTTGATAGACGACGGACGAACTCAGTTGGGAAAAACCAGGGAAGTCCGGATCCGTCGAACGGATAATCTCGCGGAAGTCTCCGCGCTCGTCGATGAACCTGCGCAGCGGCTTTACGATCAGCCCTGCGATATTTGGTTTCGTGTCGGACACTAGTTCACCGCAACCTTAGGTACAAACTCGATCCAGCGGCCGCCGCCTTTTACAAAATCCTGTTCTTTGGCGAAGATTTCGTTGCGATGGTTCCAGCCGAAGAGGACTGCGTAATCAGGGTTTTTGCCCTTGAATCTGTCCATGTCCGCGATCGGGATGTGTTTGCCAGGGCTGTATTTGCCCTGTTTTATCGGTGTAGTGTCGCAGATGTATTCGATGAGATCTGGCCCGATATTGCAGTAGTTAAGAATAGTTGTGCTCTTAGACGTAGCGGCGTAACCGGCTACGGTTTTGCCTTCGCTTTTGAGTTTCTTCAAGAGTGTGGTGAGGTCTTCGCGAGACTTTTCACAGTTCTGGCGGAAACGCTCGTACGCTTCTGATTTGTTGAGGCCCAGTTCTTGTTCTTTCGCGAACAACTCTTTCAGGCGGCTGGAGATCTTATGCGCTCCCTTGAAGCCGAGATAATAACGCATCGAACCACCGTGTGTAGGTTGCGGGGCTGCGTCGAAGAGTTCGAAGCCGTGTTTTTCAAACAAATAGCTTATCGAAGTGAGCGAGAACAAGAACATGTGCTCGTCGTAGATTTGATCGTAGGAGGTCTTCTGAATGACGTCGCCCAAGTAAGGGTCTTCAAATGCTATGACGCCGGTTGGTTTCATCAGCGCTTCCATTCCTTCGAGGACCGAGTGCATGAACGGAATGTGACACATCACGTTGGCGGCAAGGAATGCATCGGCTTTGCCGTTTTCCGCGACGATCTCTTTGGCGGTTTGTACATCGAAGAATTTGTTGAGGGTACGAACGCCTTGTTTGCGAGCGGCTTCAGCGACGTTGGCGGATGGTTCTATGCCAAGATGGCGGATGCCGGCGTTAGCGAAGTTCTTGAGCATGATTCCGTCGTTGGAGCCGATTTCGACAACGAACGGGTCCTTCTCTGTTAAGAATCGTTCGCGGATCTCTCCGGCGAAGTTTTGGAAGTGGATGCCCATATGCTTCGATGTGCCGGAGAAGAACGCGTAGTTCTCGTTGAACATCTTCTCTTTTTCGGGTTGGTCCAAAAGTTGGAACATTTTGCACTTGTCGCAAAAGCAAACCTGCATTTCAAAGAAGTATTCGTTCTTAAACTGGTTTTCCGTTAAGAAGCCATTGGCGATTGGTTGTTTGCCAAACGACATAAATGGTTTAATGGCAGCGGAACAGATGACGCATTCTTTCATGATTCTCTCTGCTAGTTAGATTTGTTGGACGTCAATAACATTTGATTTTTATGTCAATAATGTCGACAAAACACTATAAAACATGTGTGGGTTTAGCTATAACAGAATTTTTCCGCTTAGTTAAGCCGGTTTTAAATTATTTTTCAGGGCGTTATCTCCCGAAGAGACGTCGGTAAATAGGTTGTTTTATTATCAATAAAAACAAATGGCGGCGATACATTGGGTTCGCGTTGAGCGCGGTCTGTCTTTACCTGTTGGGTAAGAATGTTCAGGAGAATTATGAACAGTTACCGCATCTTAAATTAGACTTCGAGTTCTTTGTCTGCAATCTGGCTACGACGGCCTTGTTCTGCATAACGCAGTTCTCGGGTGCGGTCATCTTCTACATGCTGGTTTCGTGGGAAGAGTTTCGTCCTAAATTCTTTGATTGTCTGCAGATACAAGCAAGGGCGAACCTAGGTAAGTACCTTCTTGGCAACGTGGTACATTTGGCGGGTAAGTTCCTGCTCGCGACTAAGGCGGGTCTGCGCAAAGAGGTGGTGATCGCCGCGATGGCGTTAGAGAATGCGTTGGCGGCGTTGGCGGCTATCGCTATGAGTTTGCCCTTTGTCATGCAGCATCCGCAATTGGTGGAAAAATTCGTTGCCGAAGGAATGAGCTGGAAAATTTATGCAGCAGTAATCGTTGCCGGCGTCTTCGTGGGATTCGCCGCGTTCAAATTCGAGAAGGTCGTTGCTTTCTACCACAAGGTTCGTCCAACCCTGAGACCGATGAGGCTCATTGGGGTGCTTCTCATAAATGTCGTTGATTATTTTATCTTCGCGCTCGGACTCGTGATTCTGCAAAAATTCTTCGGCGTAGCGGAGAGCCTGCACGTTCTGGATTACTGCTGGGGCTTTGCTCTGGCCTGGATCATCGGAGTGATTGTCCCCGTCGGTCCTGCTGGTATCGGGGTTCGGGAATTTGTTTTGGTGACGATTTATGGGGCGCGTCTCGGCGTTGGCCCGGCGTCGGCATTGTTTCTTCTTATTCGGCTCAATTCCATTCTGGGCGATCTCGTGTTTTTCGCGGTCGTAGAGGGCGCTCGATTTCTGCGAAGGGATCAGAACGGCGCGTAGTTTTCCGCGATCCTGAGCAGGTATTGTCCGTACTCGCTTTTCTTGAGCGGTTCGGCCAAGCTGATGAGCTGGTTCTTATTGATTCGACCCGTTAAATAGGCGATTTCCTCAGGGCATGAGACCTGTAGACCTTGGCGTTTTTGGATACTGCTGATGAACGTCGAAGCTTCGAACAAAGATTCGTGAGTCCCTGCGTCAAGCCAAGCCGTACCTCGGCCGAGCGGTTCGACTTGGAGCAAACCGGCTTCGAGATACATTTGGTTCACGGAGGTAATTTCGAGCTCGCCGCGAGCGGATGGTTTAACCTGCTTGGCAAACTTCACGACCCGGTTGTCGTAAAAATAAAGTCCCGGGACAACGTAGTTGGATTTTGGTTTTGCGGGTTTTTCTTCAAGAGACAAGACTTTGTGGTCTTGATTGAATTCCACGACTCCAAAGCGTTCGGGATCGGGGACCCAATAGGCGAATACCACGGCTCCGTCCGTCACGCTGGCGGCTTTGCGCAGCCTGTCTGTGAGCTGGTAGCCAAAAAAGATATTGTCCCCAAGAATCAGGCAAGCTGTGTCGTTGCCAACGAATTTTTCTCCGATGAGAAACGCCTCGGCGAGGCCATTCGGTTTTTCCTGGACGGCGTATTCGATCCTAATGCCGAATTGTTTGCCGTCGCGAAGCAGCATTTCGTACTGGGGAAGGTCGGTCGGCGTTGAGATCACGAGGACCTCGCTGATTCCGGCTAGCATGAGAGTCGACAAAGGATAGTAGATCATGGGTTTGTCGTAAACCGGTATAAGCTGTTTACTGACCGCCATAGTCGTTGGATAAAGGCGCGTGCCTGATCCGCCTGCTAGGATAATGCCTTTCATGTCCTGCAAACCCTCCGTCCATTGGAACTACACCTTCGATATAGTAACAACGGATTTGTGCTCATGAAGCCCGTAAGGTATCATTTAACCTTGATAATGTCTTCCTTTTTCCCCAACTTCCTTGTAGATAGATGGGGTACTTTTACGGCTATTTTCCCATATTGGTGAGCAAATTATGATTTTGTGCGCTAACCCAAAAGCTCAGTACCTGCGGCATCAGACGGCCATCGAACGGGCGATTCGCGAGGTGCTTAACAGCGGTTATTACATCAACGGTCCGTTTGTGAAGCAATTCGAAAAGGATTTTTCGCGGTATATCTTAGGCAATTCAGGCTTTGGCGTGGGCGTAGGTAACGGTACGGACGCTTTGCGGATTGCGCTCGAAGCATTAAATGTAGGAGACGGGGAGGTCATCACCGTTTCTCATACAGCCGTGGCAACGGTTGCCGCCGTTCGCGCTGCTGGCGCCACCCCGGTGTTGGTTGATATCGATCCCGTTTACTACACGATTGATCCGGCGAAAATTGAAGAAGCTATAACGGACAAGACCCGTGCGGTTATCTGCGTGCATCTCTACGGACAACCTGGAGCACTCGATAAGATCACGGAGATTTGTAAGCGCAAAAAACTCTTTCTCATCGAAGACTGCGCGCAGGCGCACGGCGCCGCCTTTCAGAAGAAAACCGTTGGATCGGTCGGCGACGTCGGCTGTTTCAGCTTCTATCCAACGAAGAATTTAGGAGCGATCGGCGACGGCGGCATGGTCGTCACCGCAAACAGCGAGATCTCGGAGAAGCTTTTCCTTCGCCGAGAATACGGCTGGAAAGAGCGCTACATTAGCGTCGTCGAAGGCAACAACTCCCGATTGGACGAACTCCAAGCGGCAATCCTCTGCGCTAAGCTCGAACACCTCGACAAAGACACTGACGACAGAATCCGCATTGCCAATATTTACAATCAAGAGTTGGCGGGCTTGCCTTTGGTGTTGCCAAAGATACGAGAGGGAGCTCGGCATGCGTTCCATCTTTACGTTGTTCGCACCGATAGACGCGCAGAGTTGCAAAAACACCTGACGGAAGCGGGCGTGCAGACCATGATCCATTATCCCGCTGCGATCCATTTACAGCCGGCTTACAAAGGGAAGATTCGTTTGGGATCGAACCTTGCCGTCACCGAAAAAGCCGCGGAAGAAGTGCTGTCTCTGCCCATGTATCCTGAGCTTTCCGTCGCGGAAGTGGATGCCGTCATAAAAGCTGTTCGATCATTTTTTAGGAAGTAACCGTGGCCCTGTCATCCGTAGCGGACCTCTCGATACAAAAGATCAAATACATTGAAGATCGCGGCGCGTTAACAATTTTGGAAGCGGGCAAGGGCCGCGAAGTGCCTTACCCCGTCAACCGAGTGTTTTGCATAACGAAAGTACCTGCAGGCGGCGTACGAGGAAAGCATGCGCACAAAGAATGTTCGCAGTTTCTCGTATGTCTTAACGGCTCTGTCGAGCTTATTTGCGATGACGGATCTGAGAAGCGGAATATTTCGCTTAAATCGCCTTCGGAAGGTTTGTTAGTAACTCCAGGAATTTGGTTGACCCTCAATTTTACATCCGCGGATACCGTGGTCATGGTTCTTTGCGATCAGTACTATAGCGAAGCCGACTACCTGCGCAATTACGAACAGTTTCTTGAGTTTCGGGGGAAGAAGTGAAAACCTGGTTGGTCACAGGCGGTGCCGGCTTTATCGGCGGCAATTTTGTCTTGCAGGCGCGCAAGGAGAAAGCTGCGCGGATCATCAACCTCGATAAGTTGACATACGCCGGCAACATGGAAACGCTTGCGCCGATTAAGAACGACAGTGACCATGTTTTCGTTCAAGGCGACATCGGCGATTTCGAAACGGTTTCTCGTCTTCTCCAAGAGTACAAACCGCAAGGCATATTTAACTTTGCCGCAGAATCGCACGTCGATCGCTCGATAACGGGTCCTGCCGGATTTATCGAAACAAATTTGATGGGCAGCTTTCAGTTGCTTGAAGCGACGCGCAAGTATTGGACTCAGCTCGCTGGCGACGCAAAGAAAGATTTCAGGTTCTTGCATGTTTCCACGGACGAGGTTTACGGCAGTCTGTCGGAAACAGATCCCGCTTTCACGGAAACAACGCCTTACGCGCCCAACAGCCCTTATTCGGCTTCCAAGGCGGGCAGCGATCATCTTGTCAGGGCTTACCATCACACATATGGCTTGCCCACGCTGGTGACCAATTGTTCGAACAACTACGGTCCTTACCAGTTCCCGGAAAAACTCATTCCGCTTTGTCTTATTAAGGCGATGGAGGGTAAACCTCTCCCCGTATACGGCGACGGTCAAAACGTTCGCGACTGGCTTTACGTGGAGGATCATGTCAAAGCTCTGCTGCAAGTTATGAAAAGCGGAAGGCCTGGTCAAACCTACAACGTCGGCGGATTAAACGAAGTGAAGAACATCGACGTCGTCACGACTTTATGTCGCATCCTCGATGAACACCTGCCTCGCAAAGGCGGCGGTAGCTACTCCGAGCAGATCACTTTTGTCACCGATCGTCCGGGACATGATCGTCGGTATGCGATAGACTGTTCTAAGTTGAACAAAGAAATCGGTTGGGGCCCTCAAGAGTCATTTAGCTCGGGGCTTGCCAAAACGGTGAACTGGTACCTCACCAACCAGACGTGGTGGAAAAATATCTTGGACAAAAAGTACCAAGGAGAACGTCTAGGTATTTGCTGAGCAAAATTCTGTGGATGTAGTCGGCATATTTTTTAGTTTTTATTTTGTCGTTCTCTTAATGGGGTTGCCAGCGCTTGCTATTGCCTTGCGCCGCGATCGCCTGTCGCTGCTTGAAGCAGGCGTTGATGCGCCGCTTGTTGGCATTCTTCTCGTTTCGGTACTTATCCCTATATTGCTTTGTTTTCAGATGTTCGCGAAAGAATATGTCTCTTGGTCATTGGGATTATTGGCGGCGGGACTTTGGACGTATGTCCTTGTTTGTAGGCGATTTAAGATCATCTGGGGCTTGCCGCAAAAATACCTAGCTTCAATCATGGCGTTCGCGTTTCTGTTTTTCGTTGCCTGCTTGTTCCGACAGGGGACGTCCAATTTCTTATACCTCGTTGGCGATATGGGGCAGTATGTCAACGATGCGAATCGCCTCGTGAAAGTGCATCGGCTTGGCCAGGGATTCCCGCATATGTTCACGGCGTTCTTGGCGTTGTCGCATATGTTTTTCGGAGTCGCGGGCACCGTGAATATCGTTCCTTTTTTTGGTTTGATGGCGGCGCTCTGTCTTTGTGCCATCATCGTTCGGCAAGGCTTTGATCGCAAAACGATTCTGTTCGTCGCAGTAATGGCGTTACTCGACCTCCTTCCGGTCTGGTTTAGTAAGTTCCCTGCATCCGAAATCCTATATGCTTTGCAGGTAGTGACTTTCTTTTATTTCTTATCGACCTGCCTTGAGCAAAAGAGCAAAGTCTACGGAATACTTGCGGCTCTGACCGTGTTCAGCCTTGGTCTTACCCGGGTAAACGGGCTTTTGTTCGCCGTTCTTTCGATGATCTGGTTGTTCGTTCCGTTTGTGAAGAATCGCCAAAACAATCTGTCGCTCTATTGCACCACAGCAGCGGCGTTGGCGTGCGCGGTTTTCTTAGCCTATTTCTACAATATCTCGTTCATACCCAACTACTATATCGCAACGCAGATGCGCACGGCCCTCGGCGGGAATTTTGAGCAACTGGAAAGCTTTGGTCTCTTTGATGCGGGTTCGGCACTATTTGCGGCATTTGGTTGTGGTCTTATTTTATACATGGCAGCGTTCTTTGGACTTGCTCGTTTTGGGGATCGGGTAGGGAAGTACCTTAGACATACATTGCTGGTAGTTTTTCTTCTTTTGATATGTCTCGTTTTGCGCGGGCCTTTGGCCGGCTTTAGCTGGGCTTTGAATTCCTTTAATCACTTATTGGTCTTTTTTGCGGGTTGCGGTCTCGCCTTATTCCTCTATCGATGGAAGAAAGACGAGTCCATTCTCCTGGGGCTCGTGGCCTTTATCGGCCTCGTGTTTTCCGTGCATTTCTGTCACGCCGTGGACGAACCGACGCCGCATGCGTTTTATCTCTATTATTTTCGTTACATTTTTAGCGAAGTCTACTGGTGTGCTCTCATCTTTGCCGCAGTAGGTTTTGAAACCCTTCAGATTTATCTCGCAAAAGTACGTCCCAACTCCAGCAGATGGATGGTTAATTCGTTTCTGATCGCTTCGATTCTCTTTGTGGCCAACGATAGCTACCGCCTTTCGGGCAGGTCGTTGTACGAAGGGAGTTTCGAGCAGATCCAGTGGTTGGACGAGACGATGAGCGATCGTGGCAAGCCGATCTTTTTTGCGGGGCTCGATCCCGAGAGGCAGATAAAACCGCCCGGGTGGTTCTATCCGAACATGTGGCGTGCTTATGCCGAACCGCTCGATCGATCATTTTCCAGAAGAATCGAGACTCTTGAAATGAACCGTTCGCTGACGCCCTTCGGTCGCGATCCCGCTATAAACTTTGAGCAAATCAAGATGGCCATGAAGAAGAAAAATCAGGCCGCTGCATACCTCTTCACGGCCTCGGGGCCGTCTCCGACACCGGTTCCGGAGAATCTCTGGAATAACGAGACCGGGGCTGAACAAGGGGTTGCGTGGAAGCTCATGGATACCAACACGACGCCGGTCGCGTTTCTGAGGCAGGGCCGAGGGGTCTCAAAACGCCAGAATTTTGGGTATTATCTCATAAAGACAAATGTTTATGAGATAAGTCTGGAAGAGTAGAGATCGGCCGCAAAGAACTAGCCAGAAGTGCCAATTTTTGCTAATAATATTCTCTCTTGCATTTTTTAAAAAAGGGCTCACTCATGAAAGCTGGATTTTCTGTTTTGGCAATTTGTCTTGTTGCATTATCCGCCGTCGGTTCTGATGACGCTTATGCGTACATCGATCCAGGAACGGGCAGTCTCGCATTGCAAATGATCATCGCCGGACTCTTGAGCGGTATGTTTGCTATCAAGATGTTTTGGGCACGCCTCAAAGACCAATTCAAAAGAATTTTTGGTTCCAATAAACAATAAATAACAAGATCAGGTAGGTTGCTTCGATGTCATTAGAATTAGAGCGATCCCCGTCGTCATTTCGGGATCCGAGCGGGTTTGTTTTTAAACGGGACGGTAAATTTTTTCGACAGGTTAACCGGTCTTACAAGGATGCCTACGAGCTTCTCATGAACGGTGGGCTTTACGACAAGTTGACCAGCGAAGATCTTTTGATCTCCCATGAAGACCTAGGTCCCAACCAGGCTGTTACCTCGGAAGCTCACACGGTTCTTAAACCAAAACAACTCGAAGTGCTTTCCTTCCCTTATGAGTGGAGCTTCAGCCAGCTGAAAGACGCCGCTCTTGCGACGCTGAAGACGCAGGAAACTGCTCTCAAGCAAAACATGATTTTAAAAGACGCTTCGGCGTACAATATCCAGTTTTCCAAAGGTAAGCCTGTTTTTATCGATACGCTTTCGTTTGAGGCTTACAAAGAAGGAACTCCTTGGATTGCGTATCGTCAGTTTTGTCAGCATTTCCTCGCACCGCTGGCTTTGGCTGCGTATGTGGATATCCGACTTCTCAATCTGTTAAGAATTCATATCGACGGCATCCCGCTTGATCTGGCGTCGCAACTGCTTCCGGCCAAGACGAAATTCAAGCCTGGTCTCCTGATTCACATCCATCTCCATGCGAAATCGCAACAGAAATATGCGGACTCTTCACGCGACGAAAAAGCCTCGCAATCTCTTGCTCAACGCGCTTTCCCCAAGAACGCGCTTGTTGGCCTGGTCGAAAACCTCAAGAGCGTTATCGAAGGTCTGCAGTGGAAGCCGCCCGCGACAGAGTGGGGCGACTACTATAGCGACACCAATTATTCCGAGACTTCATTTCAAGACAAGAAACGTCTTGTGAAGGAGTTTTTCGAAGCAGTTCCCGGCAAGCCTCGTCTCGTATGGGATCTGGGCGCTAACACCGGTGTCTTTAGCCGCTGTGTCGCGGAAAACAAATCCTGTCAAGTCGTTGCCGCCGACATCGATCCCGTTGCTGTGGAAAAAAGTTACCGCCAAGTCTTGAAGGCGCAAGAAGAAAACGTTCTTCCTCTTTGCCTCGACCTTACCAACCCGTCTCCAGGCATCGGTTGGGGAAATGACGAGCGCGCGAGTTTCTTCGAAAGACAACAGGCGGACGTCATCATCGCTTTAGCTTTGATTCACCATCTTGCTATTTCGAACAACGTGCCACTGGAAAAAGTAGCGGGTCTTTTCGTTAAAAGCGCTCCGAACCTCATCATCGAGTTTGTTCCGAAGTCCGATAGCCAAGTGCGGCGCCTGTTGGCGACGCGCGCGGACGTGTTTCCTGAATACACCAAGGAAGGCTTCGAAAAAGCGTTTAGCTTGTATTACGACATTGTTCGCCAACAACCCGAAAAAGACACGGGTCGCATCCTCTATCTCATGAGGAAAAAATGACCGAAGAGGTCGGGTTAAGTTGGAAGGAACTGAGACGCTATCTGCTTCACCTTTTTACCCTGACCGCATTTGCCATTGCGCAACCGGTCTTTAGTGTCTTAGGAAAACAAAGCGAGTTCTTTCTCTCGAACGGTACCGGCGCCTTCGATATCGTTCTACTGGCGTTTATTGTTTTGGCTTTGATTCCACTTGTCCTTAGCGGACTTGCAGTCTTTGCTAGGGTGGTGAACCGGAAGCTATTTTTTCCAGTATATTATTTTGGTTTTGTGCTTTTAAGCGCCCTGCTGGTGCTTTCGTTTATCAACAAGTTTGATCTTCCTTCTGGCGGCAAGATTGCCATTAGCTTGATCTTCGGGGCGGGTGCTGCGTATCTGCATTGGTCGCAGAAATCCGTTCGGGAATTTCTTAGTTTTGCATCCGTGTCAGTACCCGCTGTAGGGATTTTCTTTTTTGTTTCGCCTAGTATTCGGCCGATTTTGTTTGCGAAGGGCCAAGTCTTTGCTTCTACGGCAGATCAACAAAACAAGACGCCGGTTGTTTTTGTTATTCTTGACGAGTTGCCGTTGGTCTCGCTCTTGCGCGACGATCTCTCCATCGACGAGGCGCGGTTTCCGAACTTTGCGCGGGTGGCGAGGATGTCTCATTGGTTTCGGAATACCTCGACCGTGCATGTGGCGACGGCATCTGCTGTACCTGCTATCTTAACGGGCAACTATCCGGATCGGAAGAAATCCCCTTCCTATACGTCGCACCCCAACAATTTGTTCAGTTTGTTGGGCGGTTCTTATCACATGCACGTCGTCGAAAACACAGCGGATCTTTATCCCTCGGAACGTCCTGAGTCCGAAACTTGGGTGCAGAATTCGGTCATTCTCTTAGCGGATACCGGAATCATCTATGGTCATATTGTTCTTCCGAAAAGCCTTGCCAAGGATCTGCTGCCGCCCGTTACCCAGGACTGGGCCGACTTCGCGTCCTTGCGTCCACGCTCGGGCAAAGGCAACCGCGTCGATCAGTTTCGCGAATTTGTAAATGTCATTCGAAACGGGCAATCTTCAGAAGATCCGGAACTTCATTTCATCCATTTAAAACTTCCCCACGTCCCCTTTGAACTGAACGAAGAGGTTGGGTTCTATTATCCGAACAATCTTCCAGGGATTGATTTGGAAAAAGAAATGTGGAGCGATAGCGAGGATTTGGTTTTTCAAGGCTGGCAGCGCCATCTCATCCAATTGCAGGCGGTTGATAAGCTCATAGGAGAGATGCTCGATGCTTTGGAGAAAAGAGGAATTCTCGATGATTCGCTTCTTGTTCTCACAGCCGATCACGGGGTTTCGTTCTGGCCGTCTCGGTCGCGCCGCTACATCCGCAATAACGATCATCTTGCAGAAATCTTGAACGTCCCTCTCTTCGTGAAGTTACCTGGAGAAAAGACGCCCGTTGTCGTGGACGAACCGGGGCAGAACATCGACATCTTGCCGACCGTCGCAACGGTTCTGGGCGTAAACCTTCCTTTTGCCGTCGATGGAAGATCTTTGTTACCTTTGGGATCTCACGTTGCTGCGCAACGTTTTTCGTTCGACTATCCTGACTTTGCCAAGCAAGAAGTGCAAACACAACTGGCTGACTTTATACCGCTCGTAAAGAGAAAGAATGCGCTGTTTCCTAATCCGACTTTCTACGACAGCGAGATATCTTCCGATCTCGAGAGCCTAAAAGGAAAAACGGTTGCCGACGTTCGAATTATCGACCGACCGAGTGAAATGACCGTCGTGCTCGACAAAAGAGGCAAGAGTCATTTTGGAACGGTGAGAAGGGTGTTTGGCCAGGTTTCTGGCTCTGTGGGGAATGATCCGGTGACACCTGTTGTTGTGTCGGTGAAAAATGTAATTTCTAGTGTGGGCTACGTTTATCGTTCGGACACTGGGGAAGAGCTTTCTGCTCTTATTAAGGAAATGCCGACTCCTGTTGAGCTTGGCGATGTGAAGATCTTTACGGTTGCTCATGATGCGATAGGCACTGCGCTTGTGCCGGTTCAGGTGAAGTTCTGATTTTTTGAGTAGAAATCTTCGACGCGGCCCTTCATCCTGAGTGCAGCGAAGGATCTCATTAGGCGATGGCGATTGTAACTTTGAAGCTTCGTATCTCGTCACGAGCCACTTCAATCACGCCGTGGTTAGGCGCATCAGGCAATGAAACCCAAGGTTCGACGCAGTAATAGCTTTTCAAGTCATTGGTCCACAAAACGATGTTTTGAAAATCTTCTGACGAAGATATCTCGAGGTCCACGCCCTTCTGAAAGCCCGCAATCGTGCAGGTTTTCGAACTTACCCCACCTAGGATGAGATTGTGATATTTTTCATCTTTAATCTTAAAACTGTCCTTAGTGTTTTTCGTTCGCTCTCCTGCGAGGCCTTTGTTGGTGACTTCGATCGTTTCTTCATGCTTCACGACTACCGACGCTTCGGGGCGCGCGCAAAAATAGGGATGAAGGCCAGGGGCGATCGGTAAGGGCCGGTCGTCGGTATTCTTAACGCGAATTTCCATTTGGAGCGCGGAGTTGCCAAGTTGATAGGAAACTTCCATCTCAAAATCAAAAGGGTAGTGCTGTTTTGTTTGCTTGCTGCTGGAAAGGCTCACTAAAGCGTTGGAGCGTTCGAGCGCTTTTACTTCCCACGGAAGCCTCGCCGCAAAGCCGTGTGGCGGCATGGGAAAGGTATTCTCTCCCACGCGGTATTGGCCCTGGGTCGGTCCGTCTTGCACTCGGCCGGCAAAGGGAAACAGAATGGGCATTCCCCCGTGGCCCCAGGTGGTATGGGTCGTTTTACCGGATCCCGGTTGGTAGAGGACGTCAATGCGTTTGCCCTTCGCTACGGTGAACGCCAGTTTGGAGAGCAACCCCCCGGCATCAACGTCGATGACTGCTGAAGAGCCTTCGTTCACAATGGTGATGGCGTTGGTGCGCAAGGTAATCCCCCGTAAAATCATAGCTTAGCATATATTCTAGAATTATGGACCTTGCGGGTTATTTCTGTTAGATTCCCCTGTTATCGCACATTTTCGTCAGATGGCGGCTTTCATTGCGTGAACGGAGGGCAATATGAAAAGTTTGAATAAACCACTTGCTGCGAGTTGTTTACTTCTCGCGTCAATCTTCGGTTTTTTCGGTCCGCTTACCGTTTATGCGGTGAACCATGAGGAATTTAAGTCCTCTATTTTTCAAATATTGACCTACTTTCTGCCGATTGTTTTTATTCTGGCTCCATTGCTCTATGTCGGAATTTCGAAGATCTTCAAGGGGCGGGCAACAATCCCGACTGTGATCCTTCTTGCGATTTCAGTTCTTCTTTATGTTGAAGGTCACGTCCTGATCAATCAGTACAAACGATTCGACGGGGCGGCCATCAATTGGAATGAATATCTAAAGGTAGGATTGATCAGTACCGCCGTATGGGTAGCGGTGTTGGCCGGGTTTATTGGGTTCCGGTCGAGAATTGTCAAACATGCATCGAGCGTCGCGGCGTTGGTGGCTTTGTTGATGAGTTCCGCCGTCTACGTGGAAGCTTATTCGAACCATACCCGGTGGGGTGAGGAAAAAATCGAATTGCCCGATAGCGGATTTTTGAAATTCTCTAAGACCAAGAACGTCGTCATCATCGTTTTGGACTCATTGAACTCCACGTTCTTTCAGAGGATCATTGACAAAGATCCCAGTTATGCCGAGAAATTTTCGAATTTTACTTACTATAGGAACACGCTGAGTGCATATCCCGAAACGTTCCTAAGTATTCCAACCATTTTGACGAGTCAAACGTTTGAAAATGAAGGTCACGTCAATGACTATCTGCAAAAGGCGCTTCGGGCTTCTCTTCCCGCGCAACTCAAAGAGCAATCCTTTGCGACTTCTCTCATCACTAAAGCTAGTTATTGCAAAGCTTCCAAGGGTATCCCTTGCTTTGACGTCGCCGATTACTTCGCACATGACCGCAGCAATAACCAATTGCGAGAAGCGACCGAGGTGGCGGATCTTTTACTGTTCAAATATTCGTCTCATTGGTTACGGGCGAAGCTGTTTGCTACAGGCACCTCTCCCGTCGCTACTGCATTCTTTCCTCTCGATAGCTCGGATTCAAGATGGGAAAACATTGCGCTCGCCGACAAAATGGAGGAAGCCGCAGAGGTGACTTCGCCGGAGCCGACTTTTAAGTTTATCCATC
>JBFWNG010000003.1:0-233196 GCA_050251195.1 Oligoflexales bacterium | reverse complement strand
TACGACCAAACCGCGATCATGATCTTGTCAGACCACGGCATAGGCTACAACGCGCATAACAAACCTGATTCCGACTTGTTTCCCGCTATGGGCCGCGCCATGGCCTTTATGATGGTGAAGCCGTTCAATGCATCGGGACCGTTTAAGCCTACCGATGCACCTGTGAGTCTGGTTGACGTTCCTGCGACGGTTGCCGATATGCTGGACCTTTCCCTGCCTTTCAACGGGCAATCAGTCCTCACCATTCCTGAGGATGCCGTTCGCGAGCGGCGATATCATTTTTATCCATTGAGTCGTAGGGACTGGGCGTCAGGTAAAATGCCGCATCCGACGACTGTTTACACAGTCATCGGACACGCTTGGGAAAATGCTTCGTGGAAGAGTCAAAAGACGATCACTCAGAACGAGGTTGGCGACGGACCGCTTTGAGATCCTTCGCTTCGCTCAGGATGACGTGCTGTAGGTCAGCGCTCTAGATAACGCTAAATCTCTTCCCCTTGGCGTGCACACAAGTCACTTCAACAATCTGTGAAACCACTTCCTCGTTCATGGAGTATTCTACGGCGCTTGTTCCGGTTCAGGTAAAGTTCTGACTTTTCAAACGTACCTTCAAGTAAAGTAAAATTTACTTAGATTTTTTATAGTAAAGTATGCTTTACTATCGAAAAAGTTAGTAAAGTGTGCTTTACTAAAAATATGAAAAGAAAAACTGGTAAATACGTTTCAATTACTGTCTCTGAGGAAAAGGTCAATGCCTTTGTTCCTCATCCCCTCCCTCCTAAGCCTGCTTTAATATTGAGTGAAAAGCTGACGGAAAAATTGAATACGGCGGAGCAAAAACTTGCCGAACTAAGGGTCGCTGCGGAATTAGTTCCTAACGTTGATTTGTTTGCGTACTCCTTCGTTAGAAAGGAGTCCATATTCTCATCTCAGATCGAGGGAATACAAGCGACTTTGTCAGACCTTTTGGAATTCGAAGCGTCTCCCGAGATGTCGGCGGAAAACCAAGATATTGTCGAGGTATGTAATTATCTAGATGCTCTGTTATATGCAAAAGGGCAAATCGCTGATCCCAAAGGGTTGCCGATATCATTGCGACTAATTCGTGAGACCCACAAGAGATTGATGAAAAAAGGAAGGGGCTCTGTCAAAGCACCTGGAGAGTTTAGAAGAACTCAAAATTGGATCGGTGGGGAGCGTCCGGGGAAAGCTCATTTCGTCCCGCCCCCGCCTGATATGGTAGAGGAGTGTCTGGGTAATCTCGAGCGTTTTATTCACGATGAAAGATCAAATGTCGATCCGTTGATAAAAATTGGTCTCTTACATGTTCAATTTGAAACGATCCACCCTTTCTTGGATGGCAATGGACGCTTGGGTCGTCTCCTTATTACGCTTCTGTTGGAGAGTTGGAAGGGTTTGGACGCTAGGCTTCTTTACCTAAGTTTATATTTCAAAAAGCATCAACAGGAATACTACCAACGCCTTGATTCCGTCAGGTCGGAGGGCGATTGGGAGGGTTGGACTGCATTTTTCTTGCAAGGGATCGCCGAAACTTCAGAAGAAGCAAAGGCAACCGCGCAACAGATGTTCAGGCTATTCGAAAAGGACCGTCAAAGGATAATTTCCCATGCGAAGGTTGTGATTCCGGCTATTAGACTGTTTGAACTGCTGCCCAGTCACCCTGTTGTGACAATTCCGATGATAGTAAAACAACTTAAGACAACGAAGCCAACGGCAGGAAAGGCGGTTGATTTTCTCGTTAAACTTGGCGTTTTACAAGAGACTTCTCATACCAAACGTAACAGGATTTTCGGTTATGAAGGCTATCTAAAAATACTAAAGGGAATCGAAAATTAGAGATCGTAAAGTCATTGAGTCGAAGACTTGGCGTCCAGGTAAAATGTCGCATCCGACGACTGATTACACAGTCATCGGACACGCTTGGGATAGTGTGCTTCCGGGAAGAGTCAAAAGACGATCACTCAGAACGAGGTTGGTGGCGGGCCGCTTTGAGATCCTTCGCTTCGCTCAGGATGACGTACGTCGCTCAGGATGACGTTAAATCACTTCCCCTGATCGTGCACGCAAGTCACTCCAACAACTTGTGAAACCACTTCGTCGTTCATGGAACATTCCACACTTATCTTATAAACGCGGCCGTCACCGTTGCCGTCTCTTTCGGATCGCAATTCAACGCTCATGTCGTCCAGGATCAAGAAGTCTTCATCAATGCCTTCTTCGTCTGATTCAACGCCAACTATTTTACATGCCGCTTCACTTGGAGAACTGAGACTGACTTTTACCATTTTGTGGTTAGGTGGCCAGAGAGTAGGAACGTCTGCTACGATTTCTATGCCGCCTTCTTCCTGTTGTTTTTCTTCATCAACAGCAGGATCTTGTTGATCGTCTTCAATGCTGTCTTTGTCCTTGTTCTTAGCGCCGTCCGCTGCTCCTTCTGTTAGGCCGAAGCTATTCGCGGAAAATTCGCCCTTCTCGCAACCGATTAAACAAAAAAGGAAAGAGACGGCCACTAAGATTCTTCCTAGATGTGATGGTCTGATCGCCATATGAACCCCAGATAATAGTTTTGTTGCTGTATACAAAATCCTTATCGGTATTTCGGGGAAAAAATTTAGGAGAACCCAAAAAATACCAAAAAAAGTAAGTAATTACGGGTCTGATAAAACCCCAGACATACACAGAATCCTAAAGTTTGGACCCCCCGCGGCCGATAAGATTGGAAAGGGGCGAGATATGGCAGTACAGAAACTTAAAAACATCTTGGAATCATCGGGGTTCGAACTTAGCCCGACGAGCTTCATTGATTACAAGGCGTTTCTACAAAGCATCTACACGCATCTTAAGAATCAAAACGAAAAATATTCGTTCAAAGCATTTGCTGTGGACATGGGTTTCTCTGAATCCACCATAATGCACCAGATAGTGCAGGGCTACCGACCGCTGACCTTAAAGACGGCCAAAAAGATCGCGGATGCACTTGACCTAAGTGGAACGGATAAGAAGTACTTCGAGGCCTTAGTAGAATTCTCTAATGCGAAGACGGTTGGCGATAAGGAAGAACTCTTTACAAAGATGATCGACCTTAAGTCTAACGTGCTGGCATCGGAATATGATAAGGCGTGTCTGGAGTACTTCAGCGAATGGTTCCATCCGGTGGTTCGAGAGTTGGTGGGTTGGAAAGACTTCCAGTATGATCCGATGTGGATCGCCGATACGATTCAGCCAAGGATTCGACCGCAGCAGGCAAAGAAGAGCCTCGAATTATTAGAGCAGTTGAACCTTATTGCCTTCGATAAAGCAAAAGATCGTTGGGTTCAGACCTCACAACGCATATCGACAGGCTCGCAAGTTAGAGGCATTGCGTTCATGAGATATCATCAGATGATGATCGATCTTGCGAAAACGTCTCTGGATAGATTTGCATCTAAGGAGCGAAACGTTACGGCTCTTACCGTGAGCGTCGATGAAGCCGCGTATCAAAAAATAAAACTCATTGTTGAAGAAACGAATGCCAAAGTCATGCAGATTGCGGACGAATGCGGTAATGTCGACAACGTGTATCAGCTTAACATCCAACTCTTTCCATTTAGTAAGAAATAAGGGCGGTTTATGACGATATTCATGCAAAATTTTAGATACCTTCGAGCGGCAGTCGCATTGGCCCTTGTTACGTTGTTCGTTGCCTGCAGCGGCACCTTTGTCGGCAATCCGACAAAAGATGACGAAACGGATACGAAACCTACGACGACAACTACAACCTTGCCAGAGAACAAACCAGGCGACGGTAAGTCAGCCGTTACTATATCTTTGACCGATGCGCCTTTTGATACCGCCAAAGAAGTGTGGCTTACCATTGAGAAGGTGAAGCTACAGTCGAAAGTAGGTGAATGGAAAGAGATTAGTCTTGTTGAAGCCAAAGAAATCGACCTTCTTTCTTACTCTAACGGTGAGAGTATCGAAGTGGCGGCATCAGCGGATGTTCTGAGCGGCGACTATATACAGACGGTTATCGTTCTGTCACAGACTTCAGCGCCAAGACTGGTTCTGGAAGACGGAGAGGAACATGAGCTCTCGATGCACGGCGATGATTATGAGCTTAAGATTGAGCACGATTTCTCTGTGATCGACGAAGATGATATGGCTTTGACCATCGATATAGATCTTAGACATTCTATCGTCGAAGCTGGCGAATCCGGTAAGTACATGCTGAAGCCGGTCATGCGTATGGTCGAAACGGAAAAAACTGGAAGCATCAACGGCAAGGACAGTGGCGGCAAGACTGTATGTCTTTACAGCGCGGGCTCAACTCTCGATGAAACAGCGGAATGCCCGAACGCCATTGCTTCCATGCAACTCAAGAAAAAGGGTGAATATACCTTCGGCTTCTTAGAAGAAGGTACCTATACTGTGCGGGTTTTCCAAGCCAACGGCAGCTATGACACCATTGAGGGTGTTGTGGTGGAGTCGGGTGAGGCTAAGGATCTGGAGTAGCGGATCCTTCAAAACCCCCGCAGCTTCACTGCTTCAATCACGCGTGCAATAGCAATCCTGTATGCGGCCGTGCGGAAGGACTCAGACTTGTTCTGCGCGCGGCGTTGCACGTTTCTCCACACCCCTTCCATAAGCTTTTCAAGACGGTCGGCAAGAAGCGTGGCTTTGGGGCGCTTGCGTTGAATATTGGAAGTCCATTCGAGAAAACTGGCGGTAACGCCGCCGCAGTTTGCCAGAATATCGGGGACCACGATGACGTCGTGGGAGCTAAGATATTTATCCGCTTCATAGGTCACAGGGAGATTCGCGCCTTCGACGACCAATTTGGTTTTCACAGATTCCACATTGTCTTTGGTGATAACGTTGCCGACGGCCGCGGGAATCAAAATGTCGGTTTCGAGGGCGAGAAGTTGCTCGTTAGTGATTTTGACGCCGGAGCCTGGCCACTCTGCAAGTTGAGACGCATGTTCCGCATTACCAAATTCCAAAAGGCTTTGCAGGTCCAATCCGTTCTCGTTAAAAACGCCACCTAGTCGGTCACTCACAGCAATGATTTTTGCCCCCATGTCGCGCAATGTCAGAGCGGCGCTCCGTCCGACCGCGCCAAATCCTTGGCAAACCACCTTCTTGCCGACAAGACCACCGGGCCAATCCAAACTCTCGACGACGTGCCTTGTGACGTAAGCGATGCCTTTGCCTGCCGCGTCGTTTCTTCCGGGCAGTCCGCTGAGTGCGACGGGTTTTCCCGTGACGACGGCGGGTTCGTAGCCGTAGTCGCGGGAATAGCGATCAAAGATCCAGCACATTATTTTGTTGTTTGTGCCGATGTCGGGCGCCATGACGTCGCGGTTTGGACCAATGGCGTCGTTTAGCCTTTCCGTAAATCGTTTGGTCAAGGTCTCCAGTTCGGACGCGTCAAGTTCCCTCGGCGAACAACTGATTCCACCTTTCGCTCCGCCGAACGGAAGGTCCGCCAGCGCTGTTTTCCAAGTCATAAGAGCGGCGAGTGCGCAGGATTCAACGAGATCGACGTTGGGATGGTAGCGGATCCCGCCCTTGTAAGGTCCGCGAGCGTCGTTATGCTGCACTCGGAAACCATGGAATACGTCGATCTTGCCGCTTGTTCTCGTCAGCGGCAGTTCGACTTTGATCTCTTTGTCGGGGAGTTTGAGGACCTGGTACATTCGGTCGTCAATGTCGCCAAAATACTGGATCGCATCTTCAAAGAATCGATCGACAGTATTCTGGCTAACCTCAGACGGCGTCATCGACGTCGTCAGGGGTTGGGGTTTTGTGCTCTATCCGATGTTTGAGTTGCAACCTTTTCACCATAAGCTGCGGCACACTCTTCGTAAAATCCCAAACCGCATGCAATCCAGAGTTCTTGAGAACTTTAAACGCCTGACCGATAGGGGGTATCTGCGGCAGGGATATTCCGTCATCGGATTCGTACATTGGTATGTTGCGGAAGTTTGTCAGCGCTTTGGAAAGCTCATCGGGATTAAACCAGTTCGACCGGTAGTACACGGTCGCGTCGGTATTCAAAACAAAAACACAATTCGGAAAACCGCCCAGGATCTTATGTCCCGAACCGTCGATGTAATCCACATACACATCCATAGGCTCCGGCAAACTCGACTTTAATTTGATCGCCCTGGTGATTTTTTCCATCATGTTCTTCGGCGGTGGTATGTTCTCGCCCGGGTGCGCCTCGCGAACATAGAGCAGCATAAACCTTACACCGTGAAACGTATCCGCTAACTGAGCAAGTCCCTCAACATTGCTGTTGAACATGGGGCAAGTGAGGCTTGCGGTAATTAAAACCGTTCGGGTTTTCAGCAAGTCGTAAAGATTGACGGGCTTATTCTCCAACGTCATAAAGGTCAAATTAGGCATTTTTTCGCCGACTTTTGGCGATGAAAAGCTTTCTAAATTTATGGCGTTAGCCGAAAAATGCTCATAATTGTAAGAATCCTTTTTTCCGTGCCTTCCTGTATCGTGTGCACTTGTCACACCGGTAACGCCGGTCCAGCTTGGTGGATCACTTGCTGGAAAAGAATCTGCGATTGTGTCGTCCATCGTATGCATCGTCTCATCCATTCGAAAAAAGGTTAGCCGTTCTCAAAGAGATGAATGCAACATCAATGCCGTTCTGCTTCGCCAAGCTGGGTGCTCCGCGAGATGTTTCGCTTCGCTCAACATGAGGGCGGTCGGGAAGCGGCCATGACGACTTCGAGGGAACGATCTAATTCAGCCACTGTGGGGCTTCCAGAGATTTCACCCACTTATTCTCACCATTGCAGACGACGCCTTTGCCGATGGTGATGTTCGAATCGATCTTGTCGCCCTTTTTCGCCGTCATCCTTCGGTCCATGTAAATATGGACGAGCTTGGCACATTCGGACGTCGGCTTCATCGGTTCGGCGATAAGGAACTTTTTCTTCACGGGATCGACGAGGAAATAAACGTTGCCGGATTCTGTGAATCGCGAGAGGGGACCGATGCTCTCATAGAGAGAACCGGAGAAGAGACGCATTCGATAAGATTTGAGGGTTTGGGGTTTCTGAGATATCAGGCCGAGAACGTTCTTCTCGAAGGCTGTAAGTTCGGCGACCGATCTGGTTCGGAAGTGATCTTTGAATTCATTTCCGGGTTCTTTAAACCAGCCCGCTAATTTGGTTTGGAAGGTCGGCATGGCGAAAATAAAATCGCGGCTTTTTACCATCGTATGGCACGCGTGGCAGGCCAGAGCGTTGGTGGTGTCTTCTTCCGGGTTGTCCGTAGCGCCGTCGACGTGCAGCCAGTAACTCCAGCCGTCGGTGGTTTTGAATTTTTTGCTGTCCTTAACCATAAGCTGGAGTCGGGTGAAGTTAGACGGCTCAAGGCTATTCGGGAATTCAGGGTCGCCTTTGGCGCGGAATGCGACCTTACCAAACACGGCGCCGTCCGGAAAATTCTCGACACCCTCTTGCATGGCTCTGAACGCCAAGTCGTTGGCGTAGATAAAACGCTGCTCGCCGTTGTCTTTGCGGTAACGCACGGTCACGAGACGCCATTTATTCCAGAATTCGTCATAGGGAGCGGGGCTGATCCCGTTCATCGTTCTCAAGTTCTTGAGACTGGGAATTGCTAGCGGATCGTCTCCGTCTTTTGCGGCAAATGCAATTGTTGCAAATAAATGCAAAGCAAGACAAAACTTGACCATGCGCATCACGACGGACTCCTGTGAATTTTACTCGTTAAAGTATATCACCCGGCGGAGTGCGCATCAACGGGACACAAGATCATCTAACTTTTGAGTTTTTCTCTGAAATAATCGTAGGTTTTCTTAAGACCCTCGTCGAGGGGGACTTTGGGCTCGTAGTTGATCAAATCCCGAGCCAGGGTAAGATCGGGGCATCTTCTTCTCGGATCGTCCGAAGGGAGCGGTTTGCGAACGATTTTACGGTCGCTGCCGCTTAGTTTGCTGACTCTTTCGGCGATGTCGTTGATCGTGTGCTCGGTAGCGTTGCCAAGGTTAACCGGTCCGAACTCCCCGTCCTTGTCGCCAATCCTCGTGATGCCCGAAACGAGATCGTCGATATAGCAAAACGATCTTGTCTGCGATCCGTCGCCGTAGATGGTCAAACTGTCGCCCTGGATCCCTTGAACAATGAGATTGCTTATGACGCGGCCGTCGTTTGCCGCCATGCGCGGACCGTAGGTGTTGAATATTCTAATGATGCGAACGTCCATGTTGTGCGTGCGCTTATAATCCGACGCCAAAGTCTCGGCAGCGCGTTTGCCTTCGTCATAGCAACTGCGGATGCCGACAGGATTGACGTGGCCGAAGTAATTTTCCTTTTGTGGATGTTCGAGCGGATCACCATAAACCTCTGAGGTGCTCGCTTGCACAAATCTCGCGCCTGTTCTCTTGGCGAGGCCGAGCATGTTCATGGTGCCGAGGATATTTGTTTTCAGGGTCTTGATAGGATTGTTCTGATAGTGCACAGGACTTGCCGGGCAAGCGAAGTTGAGTACAAGATCGACTTCCGCAAGATAAGGATCGCAAATATCATGACGCACCAGTTCGAAATCCGAGTTCGACAAGAACGGTCTAATATTATCCTTTGATCCCGTAAAAAAATTATCGAGGCACAGAACTTCCCATCCGCGGGAGAGATACGATTCGCAGAGGTGGCTTCCGATAAAGCCGGCGCCGCCGGTAATAAGCACTCTGCTCTTGCCTGACCACGCGCGGACTCTCTTCACCATAAGCTCCTTTAAAATCAACCGTCTAGGACTAATACGTGCTAAATCGGCCTGTGTCAATACAATCGCAGCAGCTCCGCGTTGGTAAGCGATCGAGGAATGGTCCGCCGTTCTTTCGAAAGAAGATCGGCGCCATATCGATAAAAGTATCGGATCTCTTTGCGGTACGCCTTGGCGCGGGCTTCCTGCTCTCGGGTCAGATTTACGCTGTTCATCTCTTTTAGATCGAAATACGAAGATTTATGCCATCTTCGGCGCATGTAGATAACGTCGTCGGTTACGAAGACCCGTTCGGGCTTCTGCACGACGAAGTTGGTGTCGAGCGCAAACAGGTCGCGCCCGACGAAGCTATTGGGTGCGTAAGATCCAAGGAGTCCTAACAGGGTTGGAGCGAGATCGACCGAACCGGCCGGAATGTCCTGTGTGCCGATGCGGGTTTCAGGAACTCCCAGGATGACGAACGGGATCCAGCTACGGACCAGGCGTTGGGGTATCGTCGCGTACTCATGCTCGTTGTGAAACGGCGGATGATCCGCGATAATCGCAACGATCGTGTTGTCGGCGAGACCTGACGCGGGGGAGTAAACCCATGACAAGAACTTGTCGAGTTCGTCGTCGACGTACCGCATTGTGCGGTGAAGGTTGGTCGTGAGCTCCTTTTCGCTGCCAAATCCTTCTCCTGGGACCTTGAGATTTCTGTACTTCTTGAGCGGCGGTACGACGAACGGCGTGTGACTGTTCATCGTCTCGATGACAGCGAAGAAGGGCGATTCGCTGTTTTCTTCCCGATGTCCTTCCACCCACTTTCTCCCCAAATCGAATAACTGCCCATCGTTAAGATAGAGCCAATCCAAACCCCAGGTGGATTTCGGAATCCCAAACACCGACGCTAATGCTTCACCGGAAAGGCCCTTCATACTATGTTCGGAGTAGAATCCGCCCATTCTCGCAAAGTGCGGGTCCGTTCCCGCAAAACGCATCGTCCTATAGCCCATAGCTTTAAGGATGTCGGGCAAGCAGATATTTTCTGGAACAGGTTCGGTTATTTGCGTGAGAGCTTTTTTAGTTCCGGGTGTCGAGCACAGTAACGCGGCTATCGCTCGATCCGTTGGTGCGTCGTTGGCGAAAGCATGGGAGAACGATGCTCCCTTTGTCGCCCATTTCGAAAACTTCGGCGTTATTCCTTTCCAAAACGGCGACAGATGATCGACGCTAATAGCTCGAAAGGACTCTAATGTAATGAGGATAACGTTCTTCTTGGGATGAAGAACGGTTTTTTCTAAATTCTTACACGCTGTATCTGCGCTCGTCTTGCCGTTTTCCCAGAGACAGTGCTCGTAGCGTCCCATCTTGAACATGGGAAATTCGGGGAAGGGGAAAACCCACTTTGCATCCTTGCCGTAGAGGTCTCGTATGGTCTTTGCGATGCGGATTTTGTCGTACTTTCGTTCGGGACTTTTGCTGCCGCTTGTTATGAACTCCACAGAGTCTTCGACACCGTTAAAGTAGGCGTCCTTGCGCAAATAGTCAAAGCCGGACGGCATGTGTTTTCTGTAAAGGCCATAAGAAGAGAACAGTCCCGCACCAAGGAGGACAATCGGCAGACCATACCAAAGGTGCCGTCGCGAAAGCTTGGGATATGTTGGAGTTCCGCAATAAAGTCCAAACACTGGAATAACGAAAATAAAAAGAGTCGGGAAGAATTTGAGCGAACTTTTGGTAAGACCCACGGAGATAGGGTTCAGAATATCGACGACACTAAAGTAATCAAAAACCTTCAAGGAGAGATGCGAGTTGATGAGATACACCGCATGATAGTTGAGGAGATTGTACAAGAAGAGGACGGTCAACAGTACCTTCGCGGCCATCCGGCCCCGAGTCTCCCTGGAATAGTCCAAGACAAAAGCCGCCAAGGTTAACACGCTCAAATCAAGCGCTAGCCCGAATAACCATTTAACCAAGAATGGTTGGGCAGTCGCTGGATTCAAATCCGCCAACGCCGCCATCCGGAAGTATAGGAAGGACAAGGCCAAAAGACCGACTGTGAGAATACGATGCTTTACTGTAAATTTCATAAAGATATTGCAAATTTGAGTTACAGGTGATTTTATCACATTTTCGCATTCAATGACTCTGAGATAAAGGCATATGAAGCTTATCATCCAAATTCCCTGTCTTAACGAGGAGAAAACGCTTGGTGAGACGCTCAAAGACTTGCCTAAGCATATAAAAGGCATCGACGTCATCGAACTCTTGGTGATTGACGACGGGAGCACCGATCGAACCTCCGAACTCGCAAAGTCCCTTGGCGTCCACCACGTCGTGCGGTTTCCCCAGAACAGAGGTCTAGCTCGTGCATTCGAAGCAGGTATCGAAAGAGCTCTAGCCGAGAACGCCGATATCATCGTCAATACCGATGCCGACAATCAATATAACGGCACTGACATCGAAACCATCGTGCGTCCCATCCTCGACGGCAAAGCGGAGATGGTCATCGGCGCTCGTCCTATCGGCAAAATACAACACTTCTCTCCGATAAAAAAATTGCTGCAATACATCGGCAGCTGGGTCGTGCGGTTGGCAAGCAAAACCGATATCCCCGACGCGCCGAGCGGATTTCGCGCCATGAGTCGCGGCGCCGCGATGAAGCTGAACGTTTTCAACGAATATACATATACTCTCGAGACCATAATCCAAGCCGGTCAAAAGGGCATTGCCCTTACCTCCGTGCCTATTCGTGTCAACGGCGACCTCAGACCCTCGCGTCTTGTGAAAAGTATTGCTAGTTACATCAAGCGTTCCATCATTACCATCGTCCGCATATTCATGGCTTACCAGCCGTTTCATTTTTTCGTCATCCCGGGGATGGTCAGTGCGTTCCTTGGATTCCTGATTGGATTGCGATTTCTCTATTTCTTCTTCGTAGAAGGCGGCGGCGGTCACATTCAGTCGCTTATCCTGGCGTTGTTGCTCTTCGGTTGCGGATTCTTTTTGATCACCATCGGTTTGCTAGCGGATCTTATCTCCGTGAATCGCAAGCTCTTGGAAAAGATCGACTGGAAGGTGCAAAAACTGAGTGAGAAAATCGAGAAATAGATCCTTCGGAGGGCCTCCTTTGCCAGTAGAAGCCATTGTGTTTGACCTCGGCAATGTTCTTGTAAGCTACCGCGAGCACGAGATTACAGCAGAGCTGTGTCGACTGGGAAAATGCGACGCTGCCTATGTCAACAGTGTTATCAACCCACTCAAAGACGACCTTCACTCCGGCAAGATCGACCTCAACGATGTCCATAAGCTCCTGGTACGTGACCACGGCTTCGATAAGGACCTGCAAGCCTTTCGCACTGCGTTTTGTTGTGGATTGAAGCGGGACGAGAAGTCGGTTTCCTATATGCATCGGCTTCGCAGTGAAACTAAATTACCGGTTGGCGTCATCTCGAACATTTGTGACGGGCACGATGCCTGGGTGCGAAAAAACTTACAAGAGATCGAAGATTTTGATGTTGTGATTTTCAGCAACGAAGTAGGTTTTTTCAAACCGCAAGCTGCCATTTACGAACTTGCAGCTACCAGCCTACAACGTAGTCCTAAGAATATGATCTTCATTGACGATCTCAAAGAAAACGTCGAGGGCGCCGCAAAACTCGGCTGGCAAGCTATCCATCACCAATCCTGGGATGAAACTTATCCTATTATCCAAACGGCGATAAAAACGCGGTAGCAATTCCCCCACGCGGACTTCTTCGCTTTCTGTTTTTGCAAGAATTACGCCTGAAGCGAAACATCTTCTTTGGTAACATTGTGCGTAGGCATTGCGTCTCTACTTAATTTCTTCTGTACTAAAGCTCCGCGGGAATGATTCTTGCTGTACCTTCTTATGCCATGCTTGGAATTACCAAGGTCTGCGTAACAAGGAGAAAAGGAGAAACACAATGATTCGTTTGCTTATGATCACAATAACATGCATTTTTTCCATGCCAGCGATTTCACAAACCGCCTCTGCCGAGAGACCTCGGACAATGCTTCAAGCTATGAACATTGGCACCGGACAAATGGTGCATGGTGGTTTCGGCGCTCCCGTCTATAAGTACTCGAGAATAGGGTCGAGCGACGTGAACTTCTTCGGTGCCCGAGGGGCTTGGCTCGTGAATAGAACCTACATGCTGGGCGGTTTTATGTACGGTCTTGCTTCGGACATTACGGCAAATGTGGGCGGCAAGAGTGGAAATCTCGATATGCAATACGGTGGAGCTTTGGCTGGGTACAACTTCTTTACCAACCGAGTCATTCATGCCAGCTTGCTTCTACAAGCCGGAGCCGGCGAGCTTAAAGTTCCCCAGGAGGAGACACAGGTAGGTCTGGTAGCAACGGAATCGAGCCCAACGCGAGATCGTTTCAGCGTCGTCGAACCCGAAGTCCTGCTTGAGACCAACGTAACTCGCATCTTGCGCGTTGGCGTAGGAACAAGCTACCGAACCGTAAGTGGTGTTGGCGATCGAGTCTTAAGCAAAAAAGATATAGAAGGTTGGACGGGAACTCTCGCCTTCAATATAGGCAGCTTCTAAAAGACCGAAAGCGTAGGAATCAGCAATGGAGTAAGGCGTCAAAATGACCCTTGCTCCCTTTTTGCACTCGGCGAAAGTGAGCGAACACTTTGTTCGCTGTGTCCTTGACTGCGATTCTCAGGCAGTGCTAACCTTGGACACATGGAACGAGAAGACTATAAAACCTATATCCAGCGCGAGTTTGAACGACGTAAAGTCCGTAACTCCTTCTATTCCCTCCGGGCTTACGCGCGTGATCTCGGCTTGGCGCCTTCGACTCTCAGCGAACTGTTGGCGGGCAAAAAGGGACTCTCAGCGACCGCGGCAACCAGTCTCGCTAAACGGATGGGTCTTGATACTTCCTCGAGCAAAATCTTCGAACTTTCCGTCGCCGTCCAGCACGCTCGATCATCCTCGGAACGTTCGTCAGCACGAAAGCAGCTGAAGACGTTTCTGGAAACCCTCGCGACAGAACCCCCTAAGGTGTTCACCATTCTTCCGTGGATTGACGAAGCGGTCTTGGCTTTAACCACGCGAACTAACCAAGACATCGACGAAGCAGTTCTAGCTGAAGCCCTCGGCGTTCCCAAGATAGAGGTTCGTGGAGCTCTCAAATTCTTGCGTCGTCTCGGATTTATTGAGCCCGAGAGGGAGGGCGAAGCGTACCTAAGCCATCGCGGCAAAGGCAAACGTCTCAATATCGATTACGAATCGATTCTAGAGCGTGCTCTCAACGCTCATGCCATGAAGAATTCACCCAGCAATCAGTTCTTTCACGAACCGCTATTGTTGCAAGAAGGCGATATTCCGGAAGCGACTCGAATCATCAAGAAGGCGATTTTGGATCTCAAAAAGCTGCACAGTACATCAGAAAACTCACAGCTGTTTTATATAGCAACTCAGCTGTTTGCTCTCGAAACCAAAAAGAAGGAGAAAGTATGATTGGCAAAATTGTTAACGTCATGATGTGGTCCAAGGATCTCGAAAGAACCCGAACATGGTACAAAGAAAAACTCGGCTTCCGCCCAACGTATCACGCCCCCGGCGAATTCCTCGCCATGTACTCGGACTCGATGGGCGCGATCAATTTCCACGCGACAAAGGACGCGGCGCAAATCGGCAACGGCCCGTTGCCGTACTTCGCGGTCGAAGACATCGAGAAAACATGCGCATGGCTCGAACAAAAGGGCGTCAAAGTAAACCCCATCCAGCAGGTATCGGACAGTCCGAAGCACACCTGGTTCTGGGACTGCGAGGGCAATGTTTTAGGAATTCAAGGAGCATAGCGTGGCGATCCGAGAAGGGCGTCATCTGGGTACTCAAAGGGCCTGTCGGAGATCTCCGGCGGAATCCAACATCGCGAAATGCCCGGGGTTATCTGGTGTTGACATCATTTCACAGATAAGACACACTACAGCGTCCTACGGTGGCCATGGCGAAGGGGTTAACGCACTAGACTGTGACTCTAGCACGCGTGGGTTCAAATCCCACTGGCCACCCCATTCATCCACATATCCACCTATAGTTGTGAGCTAAAAGCCCGGTTACGACACACTAGCGAGGGTTCTTAGCGCCGTCATCCTGAGCGAAGCGAAGGATCTAGTTCTTCGGTTCTTCCCTTTGGAAGGTAAAGAGCGGGATGCTGTTCCATTCTACGAAACGACAACTGCGAACGGATTGAGGAATTACTCTACGTTCCGCTAGCGTCGGCATTTCCTCTTCGACGACGAGGTGCTCGTCGATCGATTATGTCCAGATGAAATCAAATGGCCCGCCGTACGAGATCGTTGCTTACAGCCAGCAGGGAGGCGGATTAAAAGCGCCGGCGACGGTGAGTAGCATGAGCGGCGTGAAGGGCAAATGCAAAATCGGTCTACTCCGAGCGTAAAAGCAAAGCTTGGCCGCTGCACCGCACGTCACTTTATTTAGAGCAGCATACTATTACAGTGAAGTCCTTCTGATTAGAAAAGATAGATGCCAATGTGCCTGGCTTGCACTGCGTGGTATTGGCCCAGCTCTCTAACGAGTTTTGTAGCGCGTTGACAAGGCCGCATTTCCAGGCCCCGTCCTGGGCAAATGTTTGGTCTTCCGCTGAAATGGTGTTGCTCGCCTTTGATTGGCCTCTCTTCTTACAAGCCGCAAAAGTTACAATTCCACCCGCTAGCGCCAGAGCAATGCATACGTTTACATGCCATTTTTTCATCTAATTTCTCCTCATAGGTTTTCCAGTTCTAATTCATTTTCGGCCAATTTGCTTTTGGCATAAGGAAAAATTAATACCATCAAGATTTCCTAACAGCGGAAGTAACCGAATTTTTTAAAAGAACCATTACGAATTGACATGGGATTTAAATCGCAGAATCAAGGTTTAGGAGGCTTTCTTGCAATAAGTAATGGATTTTTATTTCCTTACGCATAAACGCGTTAGAATTGAGATTCCTGTGCCGTGGACATGGATTAGCCAAGGAATGTCCTTACGCCAAAACCCCATTCATCCTCATATCCACCTATAGTTGTGGGCTAAAAGCCGGCGGGTTTGTGTTTTATATTGCATTTCTTTAAGACCTCAGCTATTGAAATCTCCTGAGCTTGAATGCTCAATCGCCTTGATTGGCATCCCCTTAATTGGTCTATTTTCTAGATCCAGGCAAAAAATTCAAATAAATAAAAGGGAGTAAGTATGACTTATCATGATGATTTTGGCATTGGTAATTTCATCAAAGCACGGGAAGAAAACTTTGAAAGAGCTCGTGTTGAGCGATCCGAAACATTAGAGAAATTAAAAGCCATAAGCAGGGACATCGGGCTATTGGAAAATAAGTTTCGAAAAGAGGAATTGAAAACCTCGTATAGCCTTTTAATCGGCTCCAGATATTGCAATCGATTTTGGCTTAAATGGGAGAAGATTGGAGAAAATTGGCGTATCGTCTTTTTTCATGACTTATTAGACTGTGAATACCCGGAAAAAATCTTCGAAGCACCATTGATTGAAACAAAGTCAGAGATACGGTTGTGGTCCGCGCCCTACCTCGAAAGATTTGCGGAAGGCGTACTACTTCGCAATGGAGTCATGGCTATAGAAGATGTTAACAAAAAAGAGCAATTCGATTCGGTATTCGAGAGCTGGGATGAATTATCGGAAGAAGACGCTCTCGAGATAACAGCAGACTGGTTCCTACATTTACCAATGTGACCACGGATATCGGTGAGGCTCCCCGTCGAGCCTCACCACAAAACGATAGGTTGAAAAGCGGTATGCCGAAAAATTACCAATTCTGCGCAATAGGAAAAAAAATCTTACTCGATTATATCCGATATCACTTGTCTGTATTAATGCTTCTGGGTAAAAAATAGCAAGCTTAGATAATTCTTAGACGTCCCATAAAAACCATCCTGAAAGGTCGTTATAGGGTATTGCGAACCGCTCGGAAGTTTATGCGGGGATAAATTTCCAATAGGCAGCTTATTTTGGATGAATGGCAATACCGTTCTTGCTATGCTTTAAAAATCATTCTCAACCTAGAAAAGAGACTTTGAATGGGAATTTTCGAGACGTTTTCGAAGCGGAATACGAAAGTTGCGAAGAGTGGTGTACCCGACGTTTATATTTACGATGACTTACCTCCGCCGCTCCGGAATCAAATTGTCTTCATTCTCCGAGACGCAATAGGTCCCTATCAAGAACAAAGTGATTTTGATTTTAACCAGCCGGTAGAAAACAACGACGCTTGGATAGCTATTCACGATACGATGTGTAGGGAGTTGGGTTTGCTACGCCTGGCCGGTGATGAATATGACGCTCCCGACGCCATATGTTTTAAGTTCCTACAGAAAGCATCAGTCGATCAAGCACTTGACTTGATTGAGGTCTCCTTCAGTGTGATCGAACGCCTTCGTTCGCTGAGCGAACGCGATCGATATCGGCATGGAATTAAAAATGACGCCGATTCCGCAATTAAGGAGTTAAATTACCGATTTCAGGAGCATGGAATTGGCTACCAATTTGTGAATGGAGCCATAATCAAAATTGATTCACAGTTTGTTCATGCCGAAGTCACCAAGAACGCGCTTATCCTGATTCATCAAGGCGGATTTAGAGGAGCTGAAGATGAGTTTAGGAAGGCTCATGAGCACTACCGTTATGGTCGAACGAAAGAAGCACTAAATGAAGGACTTAAGGCGTTCGAGAGCGCTGCAAAGGTTATTTGCGATACAAAGAAATGGGATTATCCCCCCAATGCTAATGCTAAAGTGTTAATCGAGGTATTATTTAGTAAAGAATTGGTTCCTAAGGAGTTGCAGTCAAACTTCAGTGCACTAAGATCGACATTGGAAGCTGGCCTCCCAACGATTCGAAATCGCAAGGGTGGCCATGGTCAAGGGAAGGATGTAATCGAAGTACCGGGATATCTAGCCGCGTATGCATTGCACCTGACGGCTTCAGCAATTGTCTTTATGGTTGAAGCTGCCGAGGCAAACTAGGGCTCATTAATATTTATACCACGGATTATTATCATGCTTGATAGCAATAGAATACATTTTGTTGACAAATGGATCAAAGATGATGTCACCGACAAAGCCTTTAGAAATCATTTGTTTCTAAGGGTGACTAGCAAAGGGCGGACGTTCCGAGACGTAGGTTTTACATACTCTATTTTTGATCGATGCTACTTTAGAGACTGCAATTTCGTAAACTGCGATTTTACAGGAGCTCAATTTACCTCAGTAAATTTTCATGGAGCCAAATTCGACAACTGTAAATTCGAGTATACTTCTTTTGAAAAAACAAACATAACATCCGATATCTTGAATAACAGCAGTCCGGGATGGGAAAATGTGGCATTAGTATTTGCCAGGTCGCTCCGAGTAAATTTTCATGGAATCGGTGACGTTGAAGGTGTCAATAGGGCAATTCAGTGTGAACTTGATGCCACGAGAATCCATTTACTTAAGACGTGGCGTTCTCGAGACCGTTATTATCGTAAAAATTATCAAGGCATGAGACGTATCTCTTACTTCTTAAAGTGGCTTAGGTTCGAGTTAGGAGATTTTCTTTGGGGAAATGGGGAAAGCATCCTCAAATTAGGAAGAACAATCGTTTTCTTCATAATTTTTGCCTCTATTCTCCATACAATGTTCCTCGGTCGACCCAATGCCCTTTCTAGTTATTGGGATGCCTTTTTGATCCTCATTCCAGCCTTCTTCGGAATAACCCATTCAACCGATTACCCAGATCTTATACTTGCCTTTCTATATTTTGCTAGACTGGTTCTTATTGGATTGTTGATGACCATTGTGGTCAAACGGCTTAGTAGGCGATAACGTGCATATCTATATATTTGGATCAATTTGTCGTGGTGAGTTTGACGAGCGTTCAGACATCGACCTCTTAGCCATATGTTCTCGGTTTCTCACAAACCTCGATCCAGCTAAATTTTCCATTTATAGTTATACAAAAATAAATGAATTATGGGAGGGAGGAAATCCGTTTGCCTGGCATCTTGCCACAGAGGCGCGGCTCGTGTTCTCTGAGGACGGAATAGACTATATAGCATCTCTCGGCGCTCCCAATAAGTATAGATTCGGCCTACAGGATTGCTCAAATTTTCGAAATCTCTTTATTGACGCTGTGAACGCCATTACCTCTGGATCCAAGAGTTTTGTTTTCGAATTGTCTACCATTTTTCTGGCAATAAGGAACTTTGCAACTTGTTACGCTCTTGCAGTGTTAGGCAAAAAAGAGTTTTCAAGGTTTTCGGCTCTGAGGCTTGGACCGGATTCCCTAGTCATCGATGAAGCGGCATTCAAGGTACTGGAGCGGTCGAGGCTTCTAAGTACAAGAGCATCGGGGATAGCAATTTCGATTGCGGAACGCGCTCAAGTAACAACTCAACTTCCGTTAGTATCGGCTTGGATGGACAGGCTGCTTGTCAGAATTGAGGGAAAATAAATGGGTGAATTTAGGCATAGGATGAAAATTCAGCGGGAAATCCTTGACCTTGTCAATCAGGTACCGCATTTGGCTGAGCAGCTTTGCGGATTATCAGCTGCCGCAATCAATAGGTGGTGCGCGGAAAACTCAATAAGTCCACATGATAAAGTGCCTTACATACTGAGAGAGGTATCAACTAAACTTTGTTTTCTTGCCACGAAGAGCCAAGACCAAATCAGCAGGGAATCTGAAGCAATGTCTTCTGATATTAAAAGCCTGATCGGAGACCTTCGTATCTTGTTGCAAAGATAAGTATTTAAAAAAATTATTTGAAATTTTTGTATGAACCCTAAACCCCGCGCGCCTATGGTATCAAATTCTAGACGATAGACGAATCCAAATGATTTTGGCTAAGGCAAGGAAAGACTCCGTGAAGCCACGAAACAAAATTCCAAATTTTTCCCAAGCACATATAGTCGCAATCTCTAAAATCTTAGGAGACACGGAGAAGGGCCTAAAAGGCTATGAAATTGGTCAGACGCTACAATCATGTGGCATTCCGGACTGCTCTCCACTCCTGACAAAATGGAAGAGAATTCATGACGCTTTCTGTAGCGTCCAGAATTCGGAGCAAATCGGCAACCGTGTCGTCTTGTTTATCAACCGGTCAATGGATCCCGCCTTGTTTGTTCGGAATCCTGATATTTTTCGGTGGCGACAAGAGGAGTTAAAAAAGGCGCTTTCTCTTTCCGGCTTATCGATAAATGATTCGGGAAGAGTAACTTTTACGAAGGCCGCAGAAACTCTTGATGACGCTATTGCTGCTGCCAACCGAATGAAATCTGAACTTGAAAGGCGGAAGGCACACCCTCATGTCTTCCAATTTTGTAATGCTGAAATCTTAACTGAAAATTATTTTCATTCCGTCGTCGAAGCAATGAAGAGTATTACTTCTAGGATTCGATCACTGGCAAATACAGACGGCGATGGCGTGGACCTTCTTGACTCGGCTTTTGGATTCAAATTCCCGCAATTACCGAGAGTAGCAATTAATTCTCTAGATACGCCCACTAGACAAGGTGAGCAAAGAGGATTTTTAAATTTATTAAAAGGTTTATACGGCGTCATAAGAAATCCGTTAAGCCATGAAGCGAAAATTGAATGGGATATGGACGAGCAAGACGCTTTAGATATTCTAACAACAATATCTTTTGTCCACCGCAAACTGGATGCGTCTATACCGATTTCTAGGAAGGAGGATATTTGACGACGAAAGCGTTCTTGATCATTTGTCGAAGATTGCTACGATAGCCACTGCCTTCGTTCTTTGTGCGGAGGAATATTATTGGTTTGGCAAGGGTTTTATTGAATTCGAGGTTTGGAATTGCTGGCTATCTGCAATGAGGCGTTGGCATCAAGACTCCGTCATTTTACGGAAAATTATTGAGGACGAACGGAAGCAAAGCACCAACTACTATCGCGATGATTTTTTGAGTTTATTTACGGCTGAGGGACGCCTTTAATATTCCAACGATCTACTCGGGTTCAGAGATTTCCTTAATGATTCCATTGACTTTTATCTAGAACCCGCTTATTCCAATTTGGTGGTGGATATCTAAACGAGAGGGACCCCATTTTTCGCAAAGCGAAAAATCCTCTACCGACCATGGACTATCGGTTCTGGGGATCTACCCGGATCTACCCCAATAACGGGGGCACAAGACCTTTCAAACCTTCCTAATAACCACACTGAGCGACTTCTTAACACCGTCACCTGAGCGAAGCCGTCATCCTGAACGACTGCGAAGGATCTCTGCATAATTGAGAAATCATCAAATCGCAGCTCTCAAGAGTGGTGAGAAATCGGGACTTTTCAATGTCCCGAACCGAATTCACCATAAACCACGGATCGGAGCAGATGTTGAAATTGTGGGTAGGGAAAAGGCAAGTTAATTTAACCGCCGATACTTGGATAGCCTATTGATTCCTTCGGCTTCTCACGAGGGCAGAACTTGCCGCCCCCACTTGCAGTTTATTCTAGTGACAGCGAGTGAGGGACAAGAAACCCGTTTGTCTGACATGGGCATCGCCCCAATGCTGACACACTGCTGTAAGGGTCATCCCCTTCACATTTTTCATGGCAATTTGTTCCGCTTGATACAGCAAGCCGTCCTTTCCCTTACTTACCACGATTGACGTGGTTTTAGGGATACCGTTGACCGAGCGACTGCTGACTGACTCTACGAGAGTATCAGAAACGCGAAAAAGGAGGGAACTTCCCTCGCTCGTTGCAGTAAGAACATTGTTGTATACAGGGTCCTTCGTGAATTCCATGTTTCCCGTTTTGGTGCTGTTGTTGTCATCATATGCTTCCCTGATTGTGCACGTCCACTGCTTCGAAGTAAGGTATTCCATATCGGGAACCGTACCTGCGCAAAACCGCTGTTGGAAATCCGCAACAAATGGATCCCGATCAGCGGCGGCTTTGGTACCTGAACCCCCGCCAGTGCTTTTGCAGGAATTACTGAACAAGACAAACAAAATAACCAAGCCCAATTTTTGTCGCATAGGTGTCCCCTCGCTATTTGAATATTTCATCGATTTTCATGGATATCCTATATTCTAGCGGAATCGTCAAATAAAGCAACCAACCTGGGAAATGTGACTTTCGTGAAATTTCGTTATGTAATTTTGCGTGCCTCCGAAAAGTCCAATCGCGGACCGCGCGGCTAGTTGCTGCATACGCCTTTACTTCTGGGCGTCTGTATGCCACGGTAACGTGATCCGATATTTTGTCACCAAAGTTTTGGGAATGAAACCGAGTGAATGGACTCAGTTTTCGATAGGACAATGCAGTCTCACAACAGTGAGAGTTTCTGCCAAAGGAACCTTCACGCTCGAAAGTTATGGCGAAGTGGGCCACATCCCGGTCTCGCAGCGCACACATTCTTGAAGGATCATTTATCGCGAGCTGAAGATCTCATGTACATTGATTCTCTCCCATATCGGACTCTTGATAAACTATTTGGTTATTCCGCGTCGTCGACGCTTTCGTAAAGCCTCAGCACCTAAATCTGTTTAAGGCTTTGATCTTTATTCTAGGTACTTCTGTCGTTTCATTTCTTTTCTATAAAGAGAGGACGTTGAGACGACTGGTAAAAATACCACAGAGAAATAGTGCCATTTTTGCTCGAACTTGTAGAAAATCCGGAGAAGTCCCTGGGTTATGTTCGTAATTTTCTCCTTCATAAACGAGCAAGTTAAAGAAAATTCTCAATTATCCGAAGAAAACTAAAGCAATCATTAGCAAGGGATCCGCAATGTTAAGATTCTTTACCTTTACGGTTGTTTTTATAACCTTCCTTGGCTGCAGGCAGGAACGTGGCGGCGGCAGCGGAGTGAAGACTGATAATTCACAAACCCCGGCTGCGGACAGCACCACAGAAACACCGTATGTCGCTTGCGTAAAAAAGGGAACGAGTCCACAACCTCAACAAGATTGTCCCAAACCGAAAGCGTTTACCGAATGTCAATCTTTGAAGGGTGTTTTGAACAAAACCGGGATGAGGTTCTGTTGCTCTGATGTTATGAAAGTGGACGCAGCGCTGGATAAAAAGTTTTCTGGCGAAGGAATTGGAAGCTGCCCAAGGGAAAAGTGCGCCGAATCTGTTGACGCCAAGCTTTATCCAACAGAGACCCGAGATTGTATTACTGACTACGCCCATCCCTATTAACTTTATGTCGGACCAAGGTTCCGCCCCAGGCCAAGTTAACGCTTGTGGAAACAACCTTATTAAAGAACGCGTTGTTCCTATGACAACGGCCATTGGGGTCTGTCACTTGAATGGCACCTCATTCGATTGTCGGTACTGGGGTGACCCTCCTTGTCAAGCGAACTTGTCTGAGATCAACCTGTGTAACAAACAGAACCTTGCACCCTGATGACACAACGTCGTCTACCGCGAGCAGGGGTTCGGGATGTCCCCAGCACCTACATTATGGAACATTCCGACTCGTATGCGATTTGTAGGGCATTCTGGATCTGTAAGCAAAACGAAAATTCATTAACTAATTAATTTTATTAATTAATTATTTCTAATAAGAAATCCAAAAATTCCGATAGATTGGGAGAAAAATCAGGAGGGCGAGGAACAAAAGAGAAAGTTGCGCGCGCCACTGCTTCTTTAGCCATAGTTAAAGTTTTTAATCCAAGCGCTAATCCTTTTCCTTATGGGGTTATCATGAAAAAAGTGATGTTAATTCTTGCTATTTACATTGTCACTTGGGCATGCAAGAAAAATGGCTCTGACGTCAAAGTTACCAACGGTCAGGCGATTACCGAAGATGAATATCCGTATGTGCGCTACTTGCTAAGTAGAGAATGTACTCTAACCGTGTTGTCCTCTTCGGTTACTTTGACAGCAGCGCATTGCGTTGCGGATAAAACGTCTTTCGATCAAGCCATGATTCCAAAATTCATGGAAGGCAATACGGATGTTGGTCGGTTTTCCCTATTTGCGTCTGAGTTTGGCAGATCACCAAACGATGTTTATGCGGTTAGAGGTTACATCCACCCGGCCGGGTCGGTATCCATTGGGCCAGCAGATTTGGCAGTAGGCGTATACCGTAAGGACTCCTTCAAGCACTTTGGAGCCATCAGTCCTAAACCAGCAAAAGACGGTGATCCCATCACTTTGGTTGGCTATGGAGTGAACGATGCTGCCTACGAAACGGGAGGCGGGATAAAGAGGAAAGGAACTAATACTTTGTCCCATCGCGACTCTCAGGGAATGTTACACTTTCAGGGACGCATCCAAAATATTCAAGGCACGAATGGGACAGGTGAAAAATCCGCGTCGGGAGTCGGAGATTCCGGCGGACCGCTATTTGCCGGTACCACCAATCAACTCGTTGGAGTTACATCCGGCGGCTCAGTGTGGGAAGATCAGAAGGAAAGCTACTATGTCGATGTCCATTCCAAATCCTCAAAACTATTTTTTCTCTACCTTACGCGATTAGGAGTGGATATACCGTTACCGAATGGCTTCCTTGACGAAGTCAAAGATATTCCCTTTGGGATCTATGCCGATCTTGCAAATTCTGAATGTAAGGCATATGTAGCGGGAGCGCCCCTGGAAGAGGGTATCACTCTCAAAGGGTGTGGGCATGATCGGTTTGTGACTCTCAATTGCAACACATCTCAGTGCACCGGGTCAGGATTTGTCCTCAGTGACTTCCAACCCAAGACGTTCATGCTGTCTGAAAACGGATCGACGCCAAAGCAGTTTACGTTCGTTGAAGATAAGAACTTGAAGGCTGATGTCGAAGGAACTGGACTGAAATAAGGAGATATTCTATCTTCTCCGGCCAAGCCGGTTCGTGTCCAAGTGATACGGTATTCTCTGCCCCAACGTTTGATGAAGATAGAGCTACACTCACCGAGGCCCTCAAGGGTAAAGAGGTTTGGATTAGCCCATCGATGATGCGTCCACGCCGCAAAGACGAGAGCGTTGACTTTCGAGCTAAGCACTTCTATAAGGATCATTCCAAAGGGAGTTCCTTATGTCGCAGTTTTTCGGTCATATCGTATTAAATGTCCGGAATTTCGAGAAATGCTACAATTTTTATACCGTGGCCTTGAAGATGGAGGTGCTACTAACGCATAAAGGCGATGGTCACCCCGATTGGGCTCTCCTTCAGCTCGGCGAATTGAGAATGGCACTGCATGCGAACTATGAGGGAGCGCCTCTCAGCGGCGTAATGCCAGTCTGCTTAAATTTCTTCGTTGATGACATGCCGACGACCCTAAGCCTTATCTCTGAACACGGCGGTATCATCACCGCTCGTCCCCAAGAATATGATTTTCGTCCTACGCAGCCAGTCATGGCCCTATTTGGCAAGTTTAAGGATCCCCACGGTCACGAACATTATCTTGTCAAGGAAACCAGGCGCCTAACTTGAGCCTTGAGCAACCTGCGTAAAGAATTCGTCTTCGCTAACCTTTGTTTTTGAAACTTTTTCGACCGAGTCTGTTGATGGTGTTGCAATCTATTGCGCTTCAGCTTGATTTTTACCCGAGCCCTAGGCGGTGAGTCCTGGAGATGCGCACATCTGTGATCCTCAGTTGAAGTTCGGCGCTTTCTATGAAGACCTCCTTTGAGGAGATTGTACGGAAAAAAATGGGACACGGCGGTACATTTTTTGTCAAAAAAATTGATACCTGCCGGACAATTTGTCCCTTTTTTAGATAACAATCCGCCATATATTACAATAAAAACAATGCCTTATATTTTAGGATCGTTGGCACAAGTATTGCTCTAACGGCCTGGTCTAGTCCGCTAGATAAAACAAATGAACTTAGAAAATTTGATCCTGAATGTTTCATATATCAAAAAGGAGAAACAAAATGAAAGCAGGTAAAAACATCGTATCTAGAATTTTAGTTTTGGGCACACTGATCTTGGCAGCGACCGTCATTAGCTGCGGTGCGCAAACCAATTCCCACACCAAAGATGAGCCATGCGATAACGATGACTGGACCCGAAAGATGCAATTGGGACAAGAAATTAATGACATCATCGACGAGATGGATGCGCTCGATTGTGGAACAGAGGGCGACCCGATGGAATGTACAGCATTATCAACGCGGATGGGCCACATTCGAGCTGAGCTCTCGGCTTTGTCAGATCGTTGTTTTGGTGAATAAATAGGTCTTGCAGGCCTTCTCTCGAATTTTCAGGCAAACACGTCTTTAAGGCGTGTTTGCCTTTTTTTTGCGTGACACCGGGAGAAGGTCTGTCCTTGAAAAGGTTCAAGTGCCCGCTTTTCGGTCCCCCATCTAGCTCTTTTCCGCAGGAATTCGACGACAGCCGGAAGTCTTCAAAGACCCAACTCGGATGTGTAAACAGCTTAAGACTCTACAATTCGAGAGCAATTACTCAAGGCTTGGTTCTTGCAGCGCTTCCGTACAGAAACGTCCCCCGCTTTTCTAAAACGTCGGGCACAAGTTCTTAAATTTCTTCGAGGGTTGTATGAAAACAGATTCAGCAGGACCCATAAGCACCGGGGTTCATGGGCTCGATCAGATACTTATGGGCGGTTTGCCTCGCCATCGTCTTTACTTGGTGGAAGGATCTCCGGGTACAGGCAAGACAACGTTCGGACTCCAGTTTCTTATGGAAGGTCAGCGGAACAACGAAGTTGGGCTGTACGTATCTCTGTCAGAAACAAAAGAAGAGATTGAGGCAGTTGCGAAGGCACATGGCTGGTCACTAGATGGAATCCAGATATTCGAGTTGGCTGCATCCGAAGAACAGCTTTCGCCTGATCGTCAGTATACAATGTTCAGGGCAGCCGAGGTCGAGCTTACCCCTATACTTCAAGAGATACTCAAGCAAGTGGAATTGACTAAACCTAGTCGCATCGTTTTTGACTCATTATCTGAGTTAAGAATCGTTGCACGGGAGTCTTTGAGGTTCCGCCGGCAAATTTTGGCCCTAAAGCAGTTCTTTGCCGGGCGCCAAAGTACTGTCCTTCTCCTAGAAGATAAGACGCAGCAAGGAGAGAACGAACATCAGCTTCAAAGCCTCTGTCACGGTGTTATTTGTCTCGAGCAGTCAAGTGTCGGTTACGGCGCCAAACGCCGTCGTCTTGACGTCATAAAAATGCGGGGAACCGATTTCAAAGGAGGTTTTCATGACTACCACATCAGAAAGGGTGGTATTGTCGTTTATCCTCGCCTTATTGCAGCCGAACACCATCAGGACTATACAGCCGAACCGGTAAAAAGTGGCGCTAAGGGGCTTGACGATTTGCTCGGCGGGGGGTTGGAACGTGGCACCAGCAATCTCTTTATGGGTGCTTCTGGCACCGGTAAAACAACCTTAGCAGTCCAGTATGCGACGGCTCTCGCAGAAAAAGGTGAACGTTCAGCCATCTTCAGCTTTGATGAAACGACTGCCACGTTACTGAGACGCTCTCAACGTTTAGGAATCGGCCTAAAGCCCCATATCGATGCCGGTCGCATCAAGCTGATGCAAATCGATCCAGCCGAGATGGTCCCTGGAGAATTTATTGGGATCGTCGCTAATGCTGTTGAGAACGATAATGCCCGGATGATTGTGATTGACAGTTTGAACGGCTACCTCAACGCTATGCCAGAGGAAAGATTCTTAGTGACACAAATGCACGAGTTATTCAGCTATCTCAACCAGAGGGGCATATTGACGATTTTGGTCGTCTCGCAGGCAGGTTTAATCGGTGATGAGATCAAAGCTCCAGTTGACGTTAGTTACGTCGCTGACAGCGTGATTTACCTTCGGTACTTTGAAGCTAACGGAGCAGTTAAAAAGGCAATATCGGTAGTTAAAAAGCGAAGTAGCGACCATGAAGACACCATTCGCGAGTTCCGTTTTAGCGCGAATGGTCTAGACGTGGGTGAGGTATTATTGGATTTTCAGGGAGTACTTGCTGGCAATCCTATCTATACCGGTTCTGATCGACCTCTGTTAGAAGAAGGGAAAGCAAGTCATGGCGCTTAAGGAGCGGCCGGAAGAGCGAATTATAGTACTCGCACCAATGGGGCAGGACGCGCTAGTAACTAGCAAAGTCCTTCGAGAGGCCGAACTAAGTTGCACAATTTGCAACGATAGCGAAGACCTTTTCAATGAACTAAGAAATGGTGTGGGTGCGCTCCTTGTGACAGAGGAAGCTTTAAATTCAAATACCATAACTAATTTGCAAGAGTTTTTGGAAACACAACCTCCATGGTCAGATATTCCTATCGTACTGTCCACGATTAAAGGTTCTCTTGCGGATGGTAGCGTGCATGTTCTTAGGTTTTTGGAAACGTTTCGAAACCTCACAATCTTAGAGCGGCCAATTTGGATGGCTACATTTCATAGCGTTATAAAAACTGCACTCTCGGAACGGCAGCGTCAATACGCGATGCGTGGTATATTACTTAGGGAAAAGCAACTACGATCGGAAGCTGAAGAGGCGAACAGATCCAAGGACCAATTTCTTGCGACCCTCTCGCACGAACTTAGGACCCCGCTTAACGCAATTCTTGGTTTTTCCGAGCTCCTGGCGTACGAAGAACAGGGAACCAAAGAGTTCGACGAAGCGTTGGCTATCATCGTGCGGAATGCTAGAGCACAAGTTGATTTGATCAACGACTTACTCGACGTTTCTCGAATAATTGCTGGTAAGCTCTCTCTTGATAAGAAACCTGTCAACATGGTTAGCGTAGTGCAAGACACGATCGGATCTTGCCAAATAGCGGCTCGTTCAAAAAGCGTCAGCATCCAAGTCGTTTCAAACGTATATTCAGTTTCGACTCTAGGAGACTCTACCCGCCTCCAGCAGGTGGTTTGGAACCTCCTTACCAACGCGATAAAGTTTTCTCGCTCAGGGGAACAAATTACAGTTGAAATGAACCGTGTAGCAAATACTTTTAACCTTGTAGTCAAAGATCTTGGAGAAGGGATTGAACCAAAATTTTTGCCATTCGTTTTCGACAAGTTTCGCCAACAGGACGGCACGTTTGCAAGACGATTTGGCGGCTTGGGTCTCGGACTGTCGATAGTGAAACACCTAGTCGAGGCCCACGGGGGAACGGTAAAAGCCGAAAGCGAGGGAAAGGGCAAAGGGGCTACGTTCACCGTTTCGCTCCCACTTACAGAAGAAATTTCTGAGGTCACAAATGCGTCTGAATTGCGATCGATCGCCTATAGTGGCGCTAAAAATATCGAGAAGGGCACGGTTCGTGTTCTCGTTGTGGAGGACGAGGAAGATAGCCGTCGTCTTATAACATCCGTGCTTAACCGAGCCGGCATCCACGTGGTGGACGTCGATTCAGCAGAAAAAGCCCGTCTCGCTCTTACCCAAGCCGAGTTTGACGCCGTTGTCTGCGATATTGGGATGCCCGGGGAAGACGGATTTCGCTTTATTCAAAGCGTCCGAGCTGCCGAGAAATTGAAAGGATCTACCCTGCCGGCTGCCGCCGTCACCGGATATGTCAGTGAAGAAGATAAGGCTAGAGCTCTCGCGGCAGGCTTTAATTTGCATTTACCCAAGCCAATCTATCCACAAGACGTACTCAGGGCTGTCGATAAGTTGCTTAGTCTACAAAAAAAATCTTCCCACCTTGGGATCGACGATTCCCTCCATTAGCAAAAACCACCAATTCCCTAAACCCCCATGATCCGCCTGAAAATGAATCTTCCCCTGCATCCGCAATCGGGTATAGCCTAACCTGTATCCGCAGGACGAAGAGTAGCACGTTTGACAATAGCAACGGGGTGGAGATATACTCTTCACCAATTCCACTGAGTAAGAGGATCCTCTATGTACAAACGTTTCACAGTTTTGTTCTTGACTATAGCTCAGTTGGGCTATGCAGAGGGCGAAGCCGTCAGATCCGGCGAATTCAAGATGGATCTCGTGACTATAGATGGTAAGGAATATCAAAAATACCGTACCGAAGAAGGTGTTGCGAAATTCTACCTCCCAAGCGTTGTCGATAAAAACATCAAGATTGAACAACAAGTCCTTTGTCCCAAGAATCTGGGTAACCACAAAGTCGTCATAGTCCAAGAAAATGCATCGATGGAAGATGCAAATGTTAGCGATGCGGGCTCAACATTGAACCTCATGATGGCCTGCGCACTTCGAACGGCGCAGAACGGCTCTCCATCGAAAAAGCCAGGGTTCAAGATTAGGGGTCTTAGATCCACCGAGATGTCTCCAGAAATGAAACAGGAATTGGACAAGACGCTAGAGTAAATTCTACCCTAGCACCTCAGGACCAGTAAGATGCTCAAAAAAGATATCTGGTTGCCATGGTTACTAGGGAAATAGGCCATCACTGACCGTCACTTTGCCGCTCGTATATCGTCTCGATCTCCGACGACGTAAGCGCTTTGTCCCAAATAGCGATATCATCGAGGGAGCCTTGGAAGTAGTTCGTACCGCTGCCAAGCATCTTACCGATGTAAAGCTTGGCGACAGTTCCCGTATTGATGGCCGTCGTGCTGCTGTTGAATGCGCTTGTCAGCAGCTCCCCGTCAAAATAAAAGAGTAAATCGTTTAAGGTCGGTGAGCCACTGGCGGGTACGACGATCGCCCAATGGTGCCAAAGTCCGTCTGCAGGCATCCCCCCGGTGTTCCAGGTTTTCACTCCACAGGAAATGTCGATTGATAGCCGATCAGAATTCTCGACCTGAAGTCGAACGGTATCGGCGCAGCTGCTCGTGTCTGGCCCGCCGTATGCCAAAAGACGGCGAGTACTGCCCGTCTGAGACGTCTTGAACCACAGCATGATCGTTCGCTCCGCGGCGCCCACTGGCAGCGTTACGTCAGCGATCGCGGCATCGTCCGTTCCGTCGAATTCGACGCCGTCATCGACTTTGCCGGTGACGTAGGACATGCCCGAAGCGTTCGCGTTCGTCACGACGGCATCAGCGTTTGCGATCACCTCCGAGAAAGTGTCGCCGCCAGAAATGCTACCGGTGCCATTGAGTGTCCAGTAGCCGACGAGCCGGTCATAGTGTGGCGTCCAATCCGCTGCCAGCGTCGCGTTCGGTCGACGTGTGACGGCAACAACATAATTGCTCACCTCAGCCTCGTTTTCTGACGTTACCGTGACGTTGATCTGGTTCGTTCCTACGACGAGCGGAATTGACGAGGATGCCCCTGATATGAGTGTTGTGATAGCCAGATTTGTGGATGATACAGTCATCGATGAGCCGGAGTGTGTCGAGGTGGCTGTAAGCATCAACGATCCCGTCTGGTAACTGACATACGACGTATACGACGAAGTATCTTCCGCGAAGGTTGGCGCAAGGACGCCCTGAGACAACGCGAGTGATCCTAGCGTCGAGACCGACGAGCCAAGCGTCAAGGTAACGGAATAAGTCTTGATCGTGCCGTCTTGGGCGGTCACCTTGATGTCGATTGTATTGGAGGCGGGATCGAGCGCCAAGATTCCAGACGCTTTGCCCGATTTGACCGACACGTAGTTTTCGTCGTTAGCGCGAACGGCAACGGTGGCGTCCTTGCTTGCGGTGCTCGGCGTCACGGTCACGTCCGAGTCAGCATCCTCTACAATCGCCGTGTAGCTGGTTGTCCCCGCATCGAAGGCGGGAGTCAGATTGCCGGTGGATAGAGCTAAGGAAGCCAGAGTCGCATCGCTCGATTCGGCGCGCGTTACGGTGATCGTATATATTTGGTTCGTCGCTCCGTCGGGAGCGGTAACCATGATTTCAATGACGTTGGCACCAACCTCTAGGTTCAGAGTCGTCTCAGTATCCGCAAAATCATCGCTACCGACGCGAACGCTCGCCGTTGTCCCAGTCTCTCCGACCTTCGGGTCTACGACGAGTGTACTCGTTGCATGGGCTACGGACGCGGTGTAAGTCGTTACCTCGGAATCAAAGGCAGGGCTCAACTCGCCGTCGGAAATCGTGAGCGCCTCAAGCGAAGGTTCCGGGCTTTGCGCTCCTTCGACCTCAGGGTCGTTGCTTGCGCTGCCCCCTTCGTTTTTGCAACTGGTCCACAGCAAATTGCTCATTAGCGTGAAGACTAAAATGGCCCGCATTGTTCCCTAGACTCCTATTCAGCTCAGAGAGAATCTCATCGGGTGTCACTGCCACCGGGCGTAGAGAAAAAATTTAAGTATCAAATATTGTTAATGAATATCATTGTTGCGATCACTGTCTTTGTCGGGATCCGTAGTCGTAACTTAGATCGCGGTGGTAAAATGAGTAAAATTGATTGAGGCAATCTCTTGGGCTGGCAGCACTGTAATAAGGACATTATGAAAGTCATCAAAAACAAAAAGCTCGACGTTGCGCTCATTAACTTTTTTCGCAAAATGCCGAATATGCTAAAGAGTCCATTTAATAGGAGCCGGATATGAAATTACGCACCTTGTTTCTCGTTGGTGTATTCTTTTTTGCCTGTAAGCAAGAATCAAACAACGAAGGCAGCAGCGTAAAGGCAGAGCCTGTTGCCCAGGCTAAGGCTAACATCTGCGAGCCGGGTGCTAGTGGCAATGGTTTTGCGCAGTGTATGATCAACGCAACGAAGGGACCCAACAACGACTACACCGCGGCAAGTGCAAAGTGCAGATCACAATGCGTCAAAGGCATTGAGGATTGCAAAAGTTACTTCGAGAAGGCTGGCGGCAATTCTGTAACTGGCGATCATAACGTTCAGTTATGCTGTGAGGTAGTGATGAAAACGGATAAAACATTAAAAACCTTGGAAGAATGCTATAAAGCAGTGGATCCAAATCAACTCGATTGCGAAATCTTTCCGACCGCTCCGGGATGCTAAATCAAATCCAATGTCTTTCGATGGATGTTTTCTCCCGTCGTCCTATTGCAACATTGCGAAAAGCTTAAATTAAAGGTAGCTTTTGGTCTCAAAAGCAGGGCCAGAATGAAGAAACCGTTTTTTACAACACTTCGTAGAATGTATTCGATGATGAGTCACGAGGTTATTCCTCTCTATGCAACTTGGCTACGAACTCTCCCTTATTCATCCCATTCGCCAAATTTTCTCAAAGCCGTAGGACGGAGCCTTGTCAAAGGCGGCTTTCACCAAGACGAGCTTGAGTTTTTCAGGCAAGTCATGACGAAACATTCGCCATCGAAATTCAGCTTTATCGGCTCATGTTACCGCTTGCCGGAGGCGATTTTGCCGATAGCAAAAGCCGTTGATGTCAACCGCGCGCACCATGAAGCAAGAGTCGCCTTAGTGAAACAACTACCACCGGCGCGACGCATTTTGGACCTCGGGGGAGCATCAGACACCTTTCGAGAAGGGGCTTTCCTGGCGATGGGTTACCCACATAAGCCCGATGAAGTGTGGATTATCGATCAACCACCTGAGTCGAGGACCCTATATGCTCCTCCCGCAGAGGAACGAGACTGTGTTTTTAGGTCGACTCGAGTTCATTATGTCCATCAATCGATGGTTGATTTAAGAAATCTTCCTGAAGGATATTTTGATCTGGTATGGTCAGGTCAGGGTATTGAGCACGTAACCGAAGAGGAATTCCAAAGCATCCTAAATCAGGTAAAGAAACTTCTAGTTCCCAACGGGAGATTTTGTTTTGACACACCTAATGAGAATCTCGCCAGATTGATTTCTCCCTATTCGTTTCTTCACCAAGAACATAAGCTTGAATATAGCCCTGAACGGTTGTCGAATCTTGTCAAGAGAAACGGTTATAGGCTCAACAGAATGGCCGGGGTTTCACCAATGCCTATTTCACATAGAATTAGAAGGTTCTGCCGTTGGGAGGTCGTCGAGAACGTTCTGACAGAAGATCGACACTTCGAAAGTGGCTATTCTCTCTATATCGATGCAACTCCTTTGGCGCCGTGATCCAATATGCACCTTTGCCGCATGTTCGAGAATGTTTCCGCTCGCTCTTCGGGGCGTGGGTGGATCTGCTTTGGCACTTGATATACCGCAAGCGCCTTGTTCAACCGTAGATGGCTCGTCCATACCTACGGCTTGAAAATCGTAGGTTTCAAGAGTAGTGAAAAATCGTTGGCATTCTCGGGAAACGGATCCCGGCAGTTTGATTTGGAACTAGAAGAATTTCCCACCACGGTTTTTGGTGGATTCGCACCATGGCGAGTAAGCGAATTTCTTCGATTGGCGAAATTGCATCCTGAGTTCCATATCGTTTCTTGTCTTGAGCCACATCTTTACATCAACGCTTTTGTAAAAAATGCTCAAACGTATTATCTTGCTCAGGGCGATGCAAATCCAATTCTTGTTCATGACCTCTATGACAAACTGGATATCCATCTTCTTCAGGTTTTGAATTCTGGGTGTAAAAGGCGGGCAGCATGAACATTCAGGCGCCGAATACCCGAGATTGTGGGAATTTAAGGTAAATAGGAGTGTTGTAGTACATTGAAGAATTCGCGAGAAGGAAATTAAAACCGCCGGCTACGGTGAGTAGATCCGGCGGAGTAAAAGTTCAGACTAGAAAATCGGTTAGGACCCCGGCGTAAAAGTAAAGCTTGGACGTTGCAGGCCGCAGGTAGGGTCATCTTCATCACCTTCCTCGGCAGTTCTAAGATTGCCGAGCGTGAATACACCTGATTCGTCCCCTTTTACGACCAAAGCTTCTCCGAGCGGCACGCCTGACGCTTTATTATCATCAGTGGGAGGTGCGAAGGAATTGCAGGTGATACCTTCACCATGACACTCGGCATCTTGGTATTCGTCCGTCAAAGTCGATAGCGTGGAAAGGTAGAGATAGGCTTTGTCTTCGGCGCTGCTGCATTCCTGTTCGTCGCCGTTCAGATCAACAGTAGATCCATCGTCACCTCGCCCGCATACATTCTGCGAGAATTCTTTATCTTTCTCGCAAACTCCCTCGTCTTCTCCGGCAGCCGCGGTAAGCTCGGGCGACATTACCATGATAACGCAAGGGTAGGTGCCGTCGGGAATTACTCCCTTACCTATTTCTGGAGATTCCAACATATCAAATTCTTGTGGGGTATCACCATTGTCGATAACGACAGTGGCATCCGAACAATCTTCATTTTCCGAAACTGCAAATTGGTAAACCGAAATCTTTGCGATTGAAGGAGTCGCAGCCAATGCGGTTGCTCCTTCGCCAGCACCCAAAAGAGTGAAGTTCTCGGTATCCGCAGCGACAGTGTCGTCATCATCATCTTTTTTGCTGCAGGCGTTTAGCGTTAACGCACTGATTACAGACCCTATCAAAAGGTGAGCCATTTTCGCCTTTTTGAAACAAACCATGATAAATCCCTTTCATAAACCTAATAACATTGCCAACGGCTGTCTCGGGGATTTAAAGAAAGTCCTTTAGAAAAATAGAGGATCTGCCAGGCTGCGACAGATAAAGGAGAGAAATTGTATGCATTTTTAGATGGTAGATTTTCTTTACCAGTTGGTGAGTGAGATATCCTTACTGCTCAATAGCATTCGATTCTCTATTTCAGCTTAGGAAGACATATTGTCTTATTGTGATCTTTTGAGAGACACTTCGGAGATTCGAATGTCAAAAAACCCACTTCTGAGCTGTTTTCCGGCTATTTTTCTAGTTTGTCAGTCACGCTCGTGTTACCATTTTTATTTATGACTAGTAGCCGATTATGTGTCACCAAATTTTAGAGTCAAAAGCTGCAATTATTGTTCGTCGAGCTACTCCCGATGATCGCAACATTATTGCGGATGTCCATACTCGATCTATTCGCGGTCTTGCAGCATCGCATTATACATCTGATCAAATTTTCGGGTGGAGTGCCAATAGGATCCCTGAAAGGTATCCTGTCGATACAGAATACATGATCGTGGCTCTAATAAACGATGTTGTTGTCGGATTTGGCGAGCTACATTTAAAGACTCACGAAGTTCGCGCTGTGTATGTCGATCCTGGATATGCGCGGAAAGGTGTGGGTCATGCCTTACTAATTAATTTGGAAAAAGCCGCCCGCCGATTCGAAATAAGAGGCCTGCATCTTGGGGCTTCGCTTAATGCCGTAGAATTTTATAAGGCTCACGGTTATTATATTGTCCGTAATGATTGCAAATTAACGACAAATGGTGTCGAACTACCGTATGTTTCAATGGCGAAGACTGACCTATGATAATAGAGGTTTTCTGTATGGGAATGGGAAACTCCTCCTTGCTCAAAGGTTCGCTTCCCCTGCATCCGCATATCGAGTATAGCCTAACCTGTATCCGCAGGCCGAAAGGCAAGGGGCGGCTTGTCAATGGCATCGCGCAATTCTAACCAGCTCACTGTAGTGGAGAAAATTATCCGCTAAAGTGACAATTTAATTTACAGTTAGACGTTGGTTTTTGGGCGCGACGCTGGGATATCTAAACCACTGAGAGCAAATTGGAATTCAAAAGCCTAAAATAAGACTCTTTGGCTCCCGTTGACGGAATTAGTGGTCATTGAGACGATTTATGAATATACTCGTTTGCATGAAGTATTTTAGAACAAATCCTTGCCACATCGCTCCCTGATTATGACGGATATTCAAACCAAATATCGACTACGCCTTGTGAACTTCTGGAACATCGATGGTAACTCGAGGGTTTTAGAGGTTGGATGCGGTCATGGTGACGCCACCAATGCGATAGGCTCCACCTTGAAAGGCGGAACCATTTTGGGAATCGATTCGGCCCCCGAGACATCTGGTTCTCCCCATACCTATCAGCAGACTTGGGATCGCATAAAAGGCATGCCCTGGGGCAACAAGACGAACGCCGTATTCAATACCACCCTCAATTCTATCGAAGACGAGTTCGATGACGTTGTGTTCTGCCACTCGTTGTTTTATTTCCAATCAAAGCAGGAATTGTTTCAAACTTTGGTCAAGGCGAGAAAAATTGGCAAGCGCTTGCTTTTTGCCGAGTGGGATATAGAACCGAAGGCTATCGATCAGGTAGGGCACTATATTGCAGTTTTGCTTCAAAGCCTCTTCGGCCAACACAATATCCAAACTATTTTTACACGCGATGAGTTTTTCAGTCTTGCGTCCGATGCGGGCTGGAAAATCACCGAATGGCAGAGTGTTGATTGCCAAGAGCTGGAAGATGCGGAATGGGAAGTTAATAATGCGCTTTATGATCTGTCGGATAATGTTGACTCGATACCAGAGCGGTTTTTGCGTCACGGCAATCTAAGATCACATTTAAATATTCTCCGTTCCCTAAAAGAAGATAAACGTCTGAAATCCTTGAATGCGTTTTGTGGAGTCGGACGATAGCAACGAACCCAGAAATGGGACGTCATGGTACATTTTTGTCAAAAGTTTTGATACTTGTGGGACAAATCGTCCTTTTTTTTGACGGCAAAGTCATAAAATAGTTAATAAAAACAAATGGATATATTTTTAGTGCGTTGGCATGAGTGTTGCTCTAACGGCCTGGTCTAGTTAACTAGACCAACAATAGAATTTAAAAACCTAATTGCTGAACCTTTAATTTTTCAAAAGGAGAAACAAAATGAAAGCAGGCAAAAACGTATCTAGATTTTTAGTTGTGGGCGCATTGACCTTAGCGGCTACCATCATAAGTTGCGGCGCGCAAACCAATTCGCACACGAAGGATGAGTCAGCATGCGATAACGATGACTGGGCGCGAAAAATGCATTTGGGCCAACAGATTAACGACATCATCGACCGAATGGACGAACTCGATTGTGGAACAGAGGGCGACCCGATGGAATGTTCAGGATTGTCAGCGCAAAGAGGTCACATTGAATCTGAGCTCTCGGCTTTGACAGCTCGCTGCTCTGGCTAAGAAATAGTCCCTGCTGCGCCGTCGTCATGCTGAGCGAAGCGAAGTAACCCATTTGAGGTCCTTCGCGCTGCTCGGTGACGACCTAGCTTTTGGCGCTAAATCTCACATCCCCCCGCCGTAACGATTGCAAGCCTGTTCAAACTTTATCTCTCCGGCGAACTGAGCATTAGTTCCGTCTGAATTTTTTGATGCACAGAAGTAGTATTGTGGGTTGCCGGTTGCCCCTACTTTTTCTCTGCAATAGGCAATGAGATCGGCTCCTGTAGAATTTGTCGATCCTACCAACGTTAGGTTTTTGCAACCTTGGGTACTTGTACTCCTAAAATAGTAGACAATGTGGCTTTCTTGCGGACCGCCGCCCTTATCCAGTATCGCGTCCAAAAGAACCTTTACCATGCACTTTAGGTCGGTCGGGCTGCAGTTTTCCAGGCGTTGGTTATGATCGAGATTTTCTTCCTGTGCATTAGCCACGGTGCTTTCTCTGGATTTACACGCGACGGACAAGGTCAGGATACTTAAGGCGATAGAGAATAACAGTCGCTTTGACTTCATAATGCCTCCTAAAACTTATTTACATTGAGATATTGAATTATTTTCTCATGTTGCCAATAAGCGGGCAAGCTATTTGCCCCATCCCAATTACAAGAGCTCAACCCGGCAAGATGGTCGTCGATAGTATATGTCCAGATGAAATTAAATAGTCTGTCGTGTCCTAGATCAAACCACTGAGCCACCTTGGCTTATTGACTTTCGACGCGCCCCAGCTAAAGTGCGCCCTGGCCATTTAACAACCGGAGGCGCCATGAAACACATTATCTTCATTCTTACTTTCTTTTCTTCCATCAACGCCATTGCGCAAGCTGTTTCTATTGAAGAGGTCTTAGACGCTGCGAAACCTTGTGTTGCGCTCGACGAAGCGCAGTCTATTTGCAGAAAGGCCAACGATCTTGGTCAGAGTCTGTGCCAGGCTGCCGGCAACTCCAGCAGCACTTGTCAGGAAGCAGCGATAGGCGAAGGCCTTTGCATGGTTGCGGGAAATTCTTATTCTTCTTGCCGCGGGCTCAGTACCTTTGGCGAAGGTCTTTGTATGGTCGCGGGAAATTCCTATTCCTCTTGCCGCGGACTCAGTACCTTGGGTGAAGGTCTTTGTATGGTCTCTGGAAATTCTTATTCCTCTTGCCGGGGACTCAGTACCTTGGGCGAAGGTCTTTGTATGACCTCTGGGAATTCTTATTCTTCTTGCCGTGGATTGAGCACAAAGGGCGAGGGCCTTTGTATGATAGCAGGAAACTCCTACAGCAGTTGCAGAGGATTGAGTGATGAGGGAGAAGGTCTTTGCATGTACGCTGGTAACTCCTACAGCGAGTGCAGAGGTTTAGCTACTCTTGGCGAAGGCTTATGCATGGTAGCTGGTAATTCCATCTCCTCCTGCGACGGCAAAACCTATGCTCAAGGACTTTGCATTGCATCAGGCGGTTCGATCAGTTCCTGCTTTTAGCAAAATCGACTCAGGAACGTGGCTGCGAAATTTATGACATCCACAGATCGTCGGAGGAACCTCTATGAATTCTAACATGACGAAGTTTTCATCAATCTTGATGAATTTGGCTATCTTTGCTACTTTGGTTTTTAATTTTAACGGGAATTCGCTAGCGGATGAAGTGCAAAGAAGAGATACGGCCAATGCCAGCGGATACGGAGAATGTATCGAAGCTCATGGTATCCAGGCCGCTGAATGGTGCAAAGACGCGCAAGTAGGATATGGAGGTTGCATACGAGCACATGGTACTGGAGCTGCGGAATGGTGCAAGACCGTCGGAGAGGGTTACGGCGGTTGCGTAGGTGCACACGGTATGCAAGCGGCTGAATGGTGCAAGGACGCCAAAGTCGCATACGGACCTTGCATAGCTGCTCACGGTACCCAAGCTGCAGATTGGTGTAAGCAGGTGCAGGATGGCTACGCGGATTGCATAGCGATATTTAGAACGGATGCGTCCATGTTTTGCAAAGAAGCGCAAAGAGGATTCGCCTCGTGCATTGACGTTCGAGGAACAGATTCTGCGGAATTCTGCAAAACAGCTCAAGTCGGCTATGGGGGATGTTACTCAGCGCACGGCGGCGACCCTGGTCACTGCAGGGAAACACAACTTGGATATGGACCATGTATTGTCACGAACGGCGCGGGCGCAACCATTTTTTGCAAGGCGGTAGGTGACGGATATGGAGCTTGTATCGAGACATTCGGAGCATCCTCCTGGCAATTTTGCAGAAACGCTCCCCTAGGATATGGTGATTGCATAAGAATCCACGGTACCACCGCCGCCGAGTTTTGTAAGGCGGTAAGGTAAACCGAACATCCTAAGCTACATTAATCGCTGTTTTATCTTTTACCCCTGGGGTGCAGCAAAGTTCGCTCAAACATCCTCGCTGCAGCGGCTACTACGATCGATCCTAAAGTAATCAGCATGCCCATAAAAACCCCGCCCGCTCGGTCATCGCTGCTGCCGAACATGATGAAAACTTCTCCAACCGCAACCAGACCAATAATAGATATTGCACAATATTTTATCCGTCGAAGAGATCTCAGGGCTTGTTGTGACAAAACTTTATTTTGTCCAGCTAATCCCAACACCTTGAAGATTTGATAAAGCGCGACAAAAAAAGGAATAGACGAAAGGTACGCATACGCAAGAAAAGGATCGTTAAAGTATATTTGAAAGACCGTGGCGTGCGCATTTCTGCCTTCGATATGAGGTTCCCAAAGCAAGAGAACAACACCGGCAAGACCGATAAGTACGGTTACTATCTGAAAAAAAATTGCTAATGCTTTTTTCATGGCTCCGCTTCTAAACTCTGGTCTCAGAAAATCTGGCCTCTCCATTAAAGTACCTTCATCAACACGCTAGAGCTAGATTAAAATGAGACGCCGTTGCTTCTTCGCGGCCTAGTTTGCGCATGCGAGAACCAGTGATTTATGTTATCGAAAAATGGTCACTTGCTCGTTTTTGAATTGTTTTAGCGCAGGTCAAATATGAAGCACCACAGCCCACATTCACCGGCAAACCAAATACGGCAGCCCGAGTCAAAGCTGAGCAACCCAATAGCTGCGGAGCATTTGAAACAAAATGTAGATAAAATTAAACGGGCTTGGGAAAGCAAAGTCAGAGAGCAAGTTCCTAAGTCGCGTGAGCAGACATCGTTTGTTCTTGTTAATACTCTTCAGGATTTTTTAGACGAGCTCGCAGACGCTATACAGCTGGGCCGGGTTACCGAGAATCATTTCTCATCGGCAAGCGGAATGTCAAAAGCGCACGGAGGTCAACGAGCTGGTTTTGAGGGTTATTTTCTCCCGCAACTCCTTAAGGAATTCAGTATCCTTCGAAAGGTCGTCAATGATGAGTTCCAGGGTCAAGGTGTGCTGACGTTCGAAACCCGGTCAGTAATTGATGAGGCAATCGATTCAGTCATCTCGATTGCTGCGACTGAGTTTTCGAAAGTCCAACACGCTCATACACAGGCTGCCCTTGAACAAGCAGAAATAAGCAACCGTGATCTTGAGCATTTTGCAGGTGTGGCCGCTCACGACTTGAAATCACCGATCGCTACAATTTCTGGCTACCTTTCTTTATTAGGTGAAGAATCTAAAGAAGCCTTAGGTGAGGAATCTCTTAACTATATCGATCTCATGCAGCGCGCAGCAGAAAGAATGCGCAGTTTGATCGATAGTCTCTTGAACTACGCTCGACTTGCAAAAATGGAATGTGCCTTTCGCCGAACCAACCTCAACAATGTGGCGGAAGCGGCTATTCAAAACCTTGAGGATGCAATCCAAAACACTAGAGCCAAAATCACCGTATCGCCATTGCCTTCGGTCATAGGCGATGCCGATCTGCTTACGCAAGTTTTTCAGAATTTAATAGGAAATAGCATCAAATTCCGACGGAGTGAGGTGCCCGAAATTCACATCGCCGCAAAGGCCCAAGGCGATATGTGGGAAGTTTCCGTTAGAGACAATGGCATTGGATTTGATGCGAAATTTAAGGAAGAAATTTTTGCTCTATATAAAAAATTGCACGGCGAAGGCCAATATCAAGGAACCGGAATCGGGTTGGCGACGTGTAGGAAAGTGATCGAGTTGCATGGTGGTAAGATTTGGACTGAATCGGAACCTAATGTCGGATCTACCTTTTACTTTACTCTTCAGAAAATTGACGAACAAGTCTCGCACCTGCATTGATTTTTTTGTTTCTCGAACAGTTTGCGCATTGAATGGGAGACCTTGCAAAGTGACCGCCCATTCTATATAAACAGACATAACCTTTGAGTCGGCTTTACCATGAGTACTTCCAAGAACGGCACGAAGCAACCCTCCAAAAAGGTCACCCTTTTACTAGTGGACGATAAGCTTAGCAACCTCGTCGCATTAGAGGCCGTTCTGGCAGATCCTGAGTACCATTTGATTTCTGTAACTTCAGGTCGGGATGCTCTAGTGGCATTGGAAGAACACCATGTTTCCCTGATTCTGCTGGATGTGCAGATGCCCGATATGGATGGGTATGAGACGGCTAAGCGCATTAAGACTGTCGAGAAGAATCGGGATATCCCTATAATATTCGTGACAGCAATATATAGAGAAGACCCTTTCATTAGAAAGGGGTTCGAAGTCGGCGCGGTCGACTATTTTAGCAAACCGTTTGACCCAGAAATCTTAAAACTTAAAGTCGCATTGTATTCTTCATTCCGACACAAAACGTTGTTACTAGAGGAACGAGAATATCGACTAAAAGAAACAGAAGAGTTGCTCATCGCTGGAAAGAAGTTGTCTGCGGTTTTGGAAGAGCTTCCTGTCGGAGTGTTAATCTCAGATTCCAACGGACGAATATGCCAAGTGAACGAAGAGGTCGCTCGTATATGGGAATTTGAAGCGACGTTGGAAGCAGATTCTTATGGTGAACTTATCGGATGGTGGGGAAAAGAAGGCAAGCTGGTCAGGGACAAGGATAGCCCCATAGCTCGATGTTTAAAAGGCGGCATAGCATTGGACAATGAATTTACCCTGATAAAGTGCAGGAGTGGGCGGGAAAAGACTGTACTTAATTCCGTTTCCCCTTTGCGAAACATTGAGGGGCATATCGTAGGAGCTGTCGCGGTTATTCAGGATATAACGCAGCACAAAGAAATTGAACACGATCTTGAGGTTCGAATCCAAAAACTCATATCAGTTGGGATCGAAATTCAGCAATCAACCCACCAAATGTAAACCCTTTTTTTAATGTTGTTCGAGAAACGTCAAATCCATTTGCCGCCTGACTTTTGGATATTGATAAAGCTTTTTTTCATCTTTCCGATGATTTCTTAACAAGACCAGCGCCAGGCATTGCTTTGTAGCGTCTAGAACTTCTTAGGAGGACAAAATGAAAAGAGTGGTAAGTCTTTGCATTCTCGCGTTGTTCGCGGGATGCAAGAAAGAATCGGGTTCGGAAGCGATGAGTCACTCTGAAGATAGCAGGAAGTATTTCAACTGGGCGGACGACGAGCCGAACGATAGGGACGGAAATAACTGTATAGTAATGACAAAAAATGGCGAATGGGAGACGGCCAATTGTCACGACCAGCACTACTATATCTGCGAAAACCAACTACAGCTAGGATACTTCACCATCGAGACGAGAAGAGGTAGCTGGTACGAGCATACAGAAAAATGTGGTGGTGCTTATAATTTTTCTTATCCAAAGAGCTCTACCGACGTTAAACAAGTGCTCCAAGCCCGCTTAAAAGCGATTTCATATTGCTGGATGGAGGAGGACGCTCAATTTTGGATGAATCTCACAGACCAAGATCTAGAAGGCGATTTCAGATCAGTCTCAGTTCAGTCTAGACAAAATGATCCTATGCCCAATTGCGGCCAGGATCAGAAGTTCTTCAGTTGGGATGGGGGCGAAGGTAAGAACAACACCGATGACAATTGCGTTCTCCAACACAAGGCCGGCAAGTGGCGCGATATAAAGTGTACCGGTAATCAACAGAACACGTTTGCTTGTAAGAGCACCTCCAATTCCAGTGACTGGTACATTGATGAAAGCAGAGGAGTCTGGCCCGAGTTTCGAAACAAGTGTCAGAAAGAGGGTTATGTATTTGCAGCTCCTCAAAATAGCGAGGAGGTCGACGCTCTCAACGCAGCAATTAAAAGATCGCAAACCAACAATCCCAATGCAGGCGGTGTTAGCGATGAAACGTGGATCAATTTGACGGATCAAGGTACTGAAGGGAAATGGCGCACGTTGACAGGAGAGGCGCATTGATCGGAAATAAAAAGTTTTTCAATGGAGCCTACGCCCAGAGGGCTCCATACCACCATCCACACCCTACCTGACCTAGTCTCGACCATCTTCGAGGAAGCAAGTAAGACTTTCGTCGCTCAGCTTGTCGCGGTCAGGAACTTGCACGCCGAATTGCAAGGGCGAGACGCGAGCCCGACAATGGAATCATTGAGGGAGTTTATCTATGAAAAAAGTCCAAACCACATTAGCTATTCTAGGTTTTCTGTTTTGGTTGCCGGTAAAAGCAGGCAATGACGGATCGAATAAAGGGGTTACTGAAATTGAACCATTGCCGCGAGATTTGGAGATTCAACTGGGTCTCAGCGCCCTGCCACCCCATCTTAGGAAGAACGCAACCGTTTACGTGCTAAATTTGCAGAAAGGTTTTGAAGTTGCGCGCAACGGTAGCAATGGATTCCACACGCTTGTTGCTCGAACAGGCGACGACACTTTCCGAGGATCGTGGCTGCTTACTCAATATCGGGATGATATTCTCTATCCAATTTCCTTTGACTCAGCCGGTGCGAAGGCGCAAATGCAAGTGTTTCTTGACGCGGCTAAAATGCAAGCTGACGGCATGCCTCCCGGCGACCTAAAGAAAATTATGGGAGACCGCCTGCAAGACGGATACTATGCGACGCCGGAACGAGCCGGAATTTCATATATGTTGTCGCCCATACTGAGAACCTATTTTGATCCCAGTGAAAGCGATCTAGTTACTACCGACAACTATCCCCACGTCATGTATTACGCGCCCCATATCTCAAATGAAGACATCGGCGGCGGGGAACTCGGCGGGATGTATCCGTTTGTTATACTCCACGGCCATCATGGATACATCATCCAGCCTCTCGGAGTGAGCGAAAGAGCGGAGATTAATAAGAAGTACCGAAAGATGTTGGCGAGGCTTTGTGCGATAAAGGATGTGTGGTGCTTACCGAAAAAGTAATTCGTCCAGCCTGTTGGGAGGATGAGAAAAAATCTGAACAATGTCCTTCCTTCCCAATGGGTCTTCGCTAGTTTACTTCCCTACATATTTTGCGCGGGGTCGAATCATGGCGCCGGTTGCACATTGTTCTAAAATATGCGCTGTTAGGCCGGCTATCCGGCCTAACGCAAATAATGCAGGTGCCAGATCGGAAGGCACTCCCAAGGCTCTTGTCAAGATGAGCAACGCCACATCCATTGTTGGTAGGATCGGTTCTTTGTTGCCGTAATTTCCCAAAAAATCGATGATCCGCGTTATCTTTTTGTTCTTTGGAAAATGGTTTTTGACGTACTCAATGATGGGTTTAGACCTAGGGTCTCCTGATTGATATAAAAGGTGACTCGATACTTCAGCCAAATTTCGATGGTGTTTGTCTAGGTCTCCTTTTTTCGCTTCGATGTCTCTGAGCATGGACTCTACTTTTATGAATGTCATCCCATGCTCGGGTCCAGAAAACACGCCGAGCGCCGTGCTAATACATGCAAGATACTCAGCGCCCGTTGAGGCTGCAATTCGAGCGGCAAAAGTGGATGCTGTCAGCTCGTGGTCAGCGCACACGATAAGAGCCCTATTGATAAGGCGCTCCGCGTGCTTATCTGTGATTCCGATACCTGTTAGTATGGTTTCTGCGATGGGCGAGGCCTTGGAGCTGCGATAGGCGCTTTTTTTACCCAAGGACGGACCAATAGCGTACGCAAGACGACTGATCAGATACCGCGCTTCCTTAACGACCTGGTCGGCCGTCTGCTCTTTCCTGGGGTGAGGGAGCGACAACAACTCATTGGCAACAATAGAGATAAAATTACGAATCGGATCTGCTTCACCGTGAGCGAATTTTTCTTTGCGCTTTTCTATCGGCCATATTCGAGGCTCGCCGGGTAAAATACCGGACCAAATTAACTCAGCCACGTTTTCAAAGGAGAACCCTCCCTCGGCGAGGTCCAGTGCGCTATACCCTCTGTAGAAGGGACCCCCTGGTTTTATGTTTGTAATGCTCGATTCCAAAACGGGGGTGCCCCAATGAATGGCGGGGCTAGATGGCGGTATTTCGCCTCGGCGGGCCAGCTTTGTTTGTAGGAGTGCCAGAATGTCTGCCCGGAGGTAAAGGCTTTCGCGATCTCGGGAGCCCACCGAGCGCACAAGACCGCGGCTTACATAGGCGTAGAGTGTTTCGCGTTTAATTTTTAGGAGCTCGGCTGCCTCGACGGCGGTAATGGTCTTTGTTGATTTCAGCATCAAGTTGTATTTCTTTTGTATGCTAGAACGTTGTTTTCGTTAAGTTAAACAATACCCCCGATACATTGATTTTTCAATCAATATTGATCAATGTATGTCGATTGCCGATAATCGTAGGCAAAGGAGGTGCAAGATGACAGCACTAAAAGCAAAGAATGAGACTGTCCTCGGATTAGAAAACATTTCCGTGGCTGAATCGAATTTAAGTTTTATCGATGGCTTGAGGGGTATACTGGGCTACAAAGGAAGAAATATTGAAACCATAGCTTTCGACCAGGACTTCGTTTCCGTCTGTAGCTTGCTATGGCAAGGTCTAACCAAAACAGAAGATCTACACGAAGGATTCGGTGAGGCCCGTTCGTTGGCCTTTGAGTTGATGGAGAAGCGTCCGCAGATTTTGCTTCGAGAACCCATGGCGGCGATAAGAGCTGGAATATTGGCGATGGCCGACGTTAGTTCCGAGTTAGCGCCAGAGATTCTCATTGTTGGTTCCATCCCGGTATGGATAAGTGGATGGTATGCTATGCATACAAACTTGCCGGCTCTGGCACCCAAACCCGAACTAGCACCCGTTAATGACTACCTCCGAATGCTATTTCGCGCTGAAGCCGATCCAGCTTTGGTGCGAGCTTTGGAGACGTATTTGATCACGGTAGCTGATCATGGCATGAATGCCTCAACATTCACTGCGCGGGTAATCGCCTCAACGCATTCGGATATGTTCTCGGCAGTTGTGGGTGCTATAGGGGCACTCAAAGGACCTCTGCACGGCGGCGCTCCGGGACCCGTATTGGACATGTTGGAAAGCATCAAAACCATCGAAAACGCAGAACCTTGGATTCGAAGAGAAGTAGCAAGCGGTAAACGGATTATGGGTATGGGGCATCGAATCTATCGAACTCGCGATCCCAGGGCGGCGATATTCGAACGAGCTATCGACCTACTTTCTCATTCCGGCATCTCGGCAGAGCAGTTGCACTTTGCTCGCGAAGTCGAACAAGCTTGTGAAAAAGTTCTGGGCGAGCTCAAACCGAAAATACCTATCAAAGCGAACGTAGAGTTTTATACCGCGGTATTACTCGATTCCATCGGCTTAGAAAGAAGTTTGTTTACGCCGACGTTTGCCTTTGGGAGAGCGGTCGGATGGTGTGCCCATATCTATGAAGAGAAGAAATACGGTCGTTTGATTAGACCTCAGCTTACTTATGTCGGGCCCCAAATCTTCTAGATTGAGAGCAATCCGAATCATAGAAAATCCAAGCTATGATTGTGATTGCGCAATAAGATATCTCGCACTGGTTTACTTTTGTTTACACTATTTTCGGGAGCATCCTCCGACTCCTTGGTGGGATGCCGATAGTAGGGGAAAATGGGATATCAATCCCATCAGTAAGTAACTAGAGGAAAAGTCATGCTTGCCGATGTGATAAAACGAGCTTTTAAAAGATTCTTGATCATGTTCCTTGCTTTGTCCCTTGGTGGGGTATACTCCGAAATCGCAGTAGGAGACGAATCTCCCGATGCGCCCAAGAATCTGCCCGTAGCCTACAATGTCAGCGCGATAAGAAAGGGGGGCGCGAGGATACCAATAATTTTAACCGCGTCAGATCCCAATAGCAGAGCAATCATTGGATATGCAATCACTTCACAGATTTCTCCTAGTGAAGGAATTCTTGAAGGTGTTAGTCCCAATCTTAGCTTTAGGCCAAACCCAGCATTCAATGGTGTTGTGACCTTCACCTATCGGGCGATAAACGAAGACTTTTTGGCAAGCGAAGATGCAGTAGCAACAGTGTATGTGCGCCAACCTCGCGCTCTTTTTATTACCAGTAACGTTGATGGCGTACCCGAGCCGGGGCAAGATCACCTAAGGCAAGCTGACCGTAGTCTAGAGCACAAGCTGGTCGAGATCGGATTTGGGGGCCGAATGTATTGGGGCGTTCAAAGCATAACGGCAGCTGATGCAGAACAATACGATCTCGTCATTATAAGCCCATTTGCTTTTACCCAGGATCAACTGGATGATGCCAACGTCTCTGTGCTTACACTTTCCGCGCAGGAGTTCGAGCATCTCGGGCTTGCAACTGGCACCACTATTGATCCAACTGTAGAGTATCGAATAACACATCCAGAACATCCGCTCGCCGCAAACCTAGCAGGAGTCGTAGCTCCGTTCCAGGGCTCCGAAGGACTCGCCTTTCCTACCGGATTGGCGCCAGCAGCAAAGGTGATAGCGACCGTTGACGGCAACGATAGCGCCCCCGCATTATTCATGTTCGATAAAGGATCTGCGGGAGTTAATGGATCCCCGCTACCTGAGTCGCGAATTGGATTTGCTCTTCCCGACGAACCAGGAGATGCGTTTGATTTCCAAGAGAGCGGTAAGAGCTTGTTCGAGGCTGCCGTCCGTCAGGCAATTGCGAAAGGTACTAAGTAGTTTGTAACTCTTACACCTGCATATCGGAAATTATTGAAAACGACGGATCTTCCCAAACGTCAGTTATAAACAAAAATTGGATAAAGTCCGCTCCAGTCTTACGAGACTGGCCAGCGGACAAAATCCGGTACCTTTCGACAACTTCTTCAATGTCCTGCTGCATATTCTTATATTGTTTGACGGTCAGCGTTTTTGAACCTGTCCACAAGCGCAAGTCCCCTCTATTTGTGAGTTTCGCCACAGCCCTCTGGGAGATGGTATTGATATAGTTTTCTGTATAAGTCTTTCCAATGGGACCATCGTGATCCCAGACTACGGTGTCGCCCTTCAAGAGCAACCTGACGTTTTCCCCGTCGAGTCGTTCAAGCAAGCCTTCTTTCTCCAAATCTCTGAGGTAGAGCGAAACTGTTTCTCCGCCCATTTTGTGCTCCTTGGAAACGTCATTAGGAGTCTTCCCACCCAATAACGCCAGGAAAAAATTTAAATGCCCCAAGTTGCTGCTAAAAAACTCCTCTTGTGCTTCGGTGAACCTGACCATCGGATAACGAAGTTCCCTTACTCGTTCGTACAGCGCATCGAGACTGATATCGAGCCACCGACAAATCGAGAGGAGTCGACTTAACGGAAGCTCTGCATCGTTCATAAATCTTTTAACGGTTGATTCCGCAATCTCCAAGTACTCCGCAAGCTGATGGTAGCGAAGCTTTCTTTCACGCATGATCTCCTTGATAACGTCCACGATTTGTCCAGCTTCTTTTCGAGTGTCTTCGCGTTCCACGAGTTTTCCCTCCGATGGTTGATACACCAACCGTATTGCCGATCACCCCTTTTCTCAATAGCGAAATAGGATGTATTGTTTTACGATACCAAAGAGAATAATTAGGTATCATTTATTAGAGTTACGCCTATGACAACAACTCCATCTTGTCCAAAATGCCAATCGGAATACACCTATGAAGACGGCAATCTTCAGATTTGTTCGCAGTGTGCACACGAGTGGAATATCGCGGCGGATTCGCCGAGTTCCGAGCAGGACGATTCGTCAGTACGCGACGCTTACGGAACGATCCTGAGCGAAGGCGATTCTGTGACGGTGGTCAAAGACCTCAAAGTCAAAGGTTCGTCGCAGGTTGTTAAAGTCGGCACAAAGGTCAAGAATATCAGACTAGTCGACGGCGCTGACGGCCACAATATTAGCTGCAAGATCGAAGGATTTGGAGCTATGAATTTGAAGTCGGAATTTGTCAAAAGGTCCTAAAAACTGGGCAGTTATCCCTCTGCTTGCTGATTTTTGCGGCAAAATTCCGCGTGCAAAATACCTTCAGGTGACTTAAGGTCTCGATCCTCAAAACGCTGCAATCCCATAGTCGATATGGGTAACACCTTAGGTAGATAAATAGGATGAGCATAGTTGCAAAAACAGAAAGACTAATTATACGCCCCTGGACTCAAGAGGATGTTCCACATTATCTAACGTCGTCAATGGATGCCGGTTACAATTGCTTTTCCACTCCTGGGCGTTTTTCAGTTCGAGATAAAAAGGAAGCTACGGAAAAGGTTGATTCCCGGGTGGCTCTCTTCGAGCAGCGCGGCTTGGGTAAATTTCTCCTATTCACCAAGAACGGGAATGAATTCATCGGTACTTGTGGAATCGATCCATACCAACTTGATGGGCGCGAAGAATTTGAACTCGGTTATCGCCTCTGTTTGAGGTTCTGGAATCAAGGCTATGCAACTGAAGCAGCCAGGGCCATACTAGACTATGGATTTACCACTCTAGACCTTGATCGAATCATCGCTTTTGCTGTTCATCAGAACACAGCATCGTTAAAAACTATCGAGAAACTGAAGTTTAGGTATGAACGAGACTTTTCTCATGCTGAGATGCCTCACCGACTCTTTGGGTATCTGAAAGAAGATTGGATCGCTGAACATCCTCCTGTCAAATATCCCGAAATTGCACAAGTGGCCGAGCTGAGACTCGCGAATCAGCCTGAAAAGGCCATAACCATACTCGCTGATCTTTTACATAAGCACCCGCTTGATCCCGAAATTAATTACCAAATGGCTTGGACGCACGATTTCATGGGCAAGGAGCGCGAAGCGGTCCCTTACTATGAAACAGCAATTGCCAACGGTCTATCGGGAGAAGATCGTAAAGGTGCGATGCTCGGCCTGGGAAGTACCTTCCGATGCCTTGGCGAATATAGAAAGTCGCTGGAAGTTTTTGATCGCGCGGTTTTTGAATTTCCGGACGACCGTGCCCTTAAGGTTTTTCGTGCATTGACTTTGCATAATCTTGGCAAAAGTGAAGATGCCGTTAGTCATTTGTTGCTTGAGTTGTTGGATTCCACGTCCGATTCGTCGATAAAATCTTATGCGAGAGCGTTGCGGTTTTATTCGGATAAACTCAGCGAGACCTGGTCCTAACGATACGCCATAACCAATAAAGGGATAACTCATGCTCAAATCAGTAAGCTCGATCTTCCTTTTTGTTTCCGACATCAAGCAAAGCCGCGATTGGTACGAAAAGGCCTTAGGCTTCAAACCGCGCTATGAAGATCCAGATTTTGCTTTGTTCGAGGTAGGAAAAACGAACCTTTGCTTTCACCGCGCCGACTCTAAGTCTCCTCTTACTACCGGCGGTTGCGTAGGCTATTGGTGGGTCGATGATTTTCGCGGGGCTGTTGTTCATCTTTCCTCTCTTGGCGGGACAATCTACCGGGGCCCTATCCCTACGGAGGCAAATCTCCAGATTTGTCAGATCAAGGATCCATTTGGGAATGTGATCGGGCTCGAAGGTGAAATACAAAAATAGGACGATACCATGCTAAAGATTCAGCCAAACCACGTTGCTATTTTAGTACGTTCAGTTCGAAAATCAGCGCAATATCTCAGTCAGTTTGGCTTTGAAATCGGCGAAGAAGAGATTTGGGACGGCGAGGGTACCCGAGAGATCTATGTCGAACGCAGCCGAAGTAACTCCCTTCTCCTTATGGAGCCGATTCGTCCGGGTGCTTACCAACGAGCGTTAGATAAGCGAGGACCTGGCCTTCATCACCTTGCGATAGACGTGCCTGATGTACTCGCGTTTGTGGATTCCTTAGCTGGCTCCGGATGGCTTCTGCATCTCTCAAGTTTGAAATCCCTTAGCAGGGTTCAGACAATATATCTAGCGAGGCCTGGCGTCCCAACATTAATCGAAGTGAGTCAGCGAGATAGTATCGAGGATCGACCACGGTTCGTACAAAGGATTTCCATCGATTGGGATGCCAACATTTTACGCCTTATGGAGAGTGTCGGTCTTGGCGATATTGTTAAGTCAGGGCAGGGTGATCTGACCGCGCTGGTACTGGGAGACCATACTGTCACCCTTAAGGACCTCCTCCAATAACGAGGGACTCTAAATGACGAAGCAGCAAGGGGATAACCCCTCGCCGCCTTGTTTTTGTTTTTAGCCTTCTCTAAATCTATTCCTGCACGACACAAACAGCTTTCGCATCTTTGCCGTTCGTAATTTGTGCAACGTTTGGCAAGAGGTAAGTTACTGGTGTAACCGTGGTCCTTACAAGCTTCTCTGACCAGACGTCTGTCTTACATGATTTACCCGTTGATGTGACAAATAGGTTTTTAACGAGAGACAGTTGGGCCGGCGTCGCAAGTTTTAAGCTCAAAACACCACTAGAGTTTTTGCAAGCTAACTGAGAGTTGGCAAAAGACAGACGAGTATTGACGTATCTGACTCTCAAACCCGAGCTATGAATAAAAATGCCTTGATTAGCAAGTGCCGTCTTATGAGAAATGCATTCAGCGCTCTCACCAGTTTCCGGAGTGGCGGTGGTCGTTGAAGAACAGGTTTGGGTTTTTGAAGAGGTTGATTTTGTGGTTGTCGTTTTTGTTGTCTTTGAGGACGTCGTCGAAGTTTGCGTTATTGTACAGGTCTGGGTTTGGCTGGTTTTCGTTTTCGTAATAGTGGTTGCCCCCAAATCGTCTTCTTCGGCTTGGCGCTCAAGATCAGCGGCTTCCGCTTCCAACTTCTCCTCTTCGGTTTCCTCTACGGAGCAAGCTGTTACGATGAATGATGATACAAAAACACTTAGACTGAGCGTGAGATACTTTAGCAACATAAACCCCTCCATTGCTGTAAATCATTGATGATAAAATCGCTTCTGCGTAAACAGAAACGAGCGTTTGTTTCAGAGTTAAAATCGGAAAATGCTGAGGCTGGTGCCTTGATAAGCATATCCACTAGGTGCCCTTGCTTTTAAGTTAAATGACATTGCATCCATCCATATCGGTTTGAGTTGTCATAAAGTCAAATAAGATCTGAAATGGCAGGAAGTACGGAAGTATACCAACGCCAATTTTGGCTGGACTTCGATCAAAACTTTCAATTCTTACGCAAAAATCCCTTTTCCTTCGGTTTTGTCACCGAATTGATTCCTCCATACTCTTCAAATGATGTATAAACGCAATATTAAATACCCAAAAAATATGTTCACCGATGGTAGTAACAACAACAGGTTACATCCTGTCCTCATTATACTTAATATCCTGCCGAACCAGAGAATAGCCACCTTACACCTTGGGCAGATTTTCTATGAAAACTGCAATTTACATAGCGATCCTTGGCCAGCTAGTCTTGACCAGCTGCGATTCCAATATGGAAGTTGATGTCCAAGATAAATGTGCCAAGAATCCTGACGATCCGAGTTGCCAGTCAGCTGTATCAAACCCCGACTCCAATACGTTCTCCATAATTGGAATCGACCCACTCGTTGTTTACCGTAACGAATCGGTAACGATCTACGGAACTGGTTTGGCTGACGGCATGAGCATCGTTATTGGGGAAGAGGAGATCCCGCTTACAATTAAGGACGAGAGCGAGGCTTTCTTTTTTTCTCCAGCGGATCTAAGTGCTGGAAAAATTTCTGCAGTTGTTAAATTAAACGATGTGTCGAAGCCGATTACGTTCTACGGTCTGGCAAGTGAAAATTATCCCATTATTACGTCTGATCCATCACAAGTTTGTTCGGATAAAAAGTTCTTTGATCGAAATGGTGATATTCAGAAGGGCACGAAATACTGTGGGGATGAATTAAAGGATTGTTCCTCTGATGGTGAAACTGACTGTTTAACAACAAAGGATTTCAAAGCCATTAAAATGGCTACCCTGCTACCAAGTGAAATTAGGGCGGGAGTCTCCATCGCGAGTGTGACAGGAACTGGTGTTCCAGAATCTCACGTTGATTGTAGTTCGGACGGTGAGGTTGGATGCGTCACTGTGGCAGCGTTCAAATCGGTAAATATGGCTAATGTCAATGCAGCCAATGTTAAATCAGGAATTACTGTTGCCGGCGTCATCGGAGACTATCCGTCGGCTACGAATCCACTTGCCGGAGCTGGTGCGACAACTGATTTAACAGCGGGCACCTTCAATAACCAAGTAACGTCAGCCAATGCATTCGAGTACTGGGATTCTCAAGGTGTCAGGCATTCAGGCACAGGAGACACCGATATTGTCGCAAACCATATCGCAAACTCTATTGAGATTTTTGGGACATTAGGAAACGCGCTTATGGAGTCTCATAGTAACTGCACCGGTAATTCTCAGCAGGGTTGCGTCGCAACAGCTATATATCAAGCCGCAAATTTGAGTAACCTAACCGCAGGTAATGTTAAGAACGGTATCACCATTGCCGGTGTGTCGGGAGCCTATCCCTCAGCTTCCAACCTCCTAACCGGCGCTGATCCAACCGCCGATTTAACTTCGACAACATTCAATGTGAAATTGGAAAGCGCCACGGCATTTGAATACTTTGACTCCGCCGGGAACAGGCAGCTAGGGGCGGGCGATACAGATCTTGCTTCCGTAAATCTTGCAGATTCTACAATTGTCTTTGGAGTAACTGGTTCTGCAACACTGGAATCACATACAAATTGCACCGGAAATGCCCAGCAGGGTTGCGTGGCGACGGCGACCTATCAATCAGCTGATTTAGCGAACTTAGCAGCTGGAAGTGTTAGAAATGGAATTACCATTGCTGGTATTGTGGGAAATTATCCTTCGGCTTCTGACCCATTAGTTGATGCCGATGCAACATCCGATTTAACGTCTGCTACCTTTAATGCAAAACTAGAAAGTACCACTGCCTTTGAATACTTTGATTCCGCGGGTAACAGATACGTAGGTGCAGGCGATATTGATTTAGCTGCCGCAAACATAGTCAGTGGCGCAGGTGTGTTTGGGGTAACTGGTACCGCGATAATAGAGTCCCATAGTAATTGTACAGGCAGTGCCCAACAAAGCTGTGTTACAACTGCCGCCTACCAATCAGCAGACTTGACCAACTTATCTGTGGCCAATTTAAAAAATGGCGTATCGGTCGCTGGAGTGACCGGTGATTATCCTTCGGCGACCCATCCTTTAACTGGTGCTGACGCGACGATCGATTTGACTTCAGGTTCCTTTAACTCAAAATTGGAAAGCCCGACGGCTTTTGAGTATTTCGACTCAGCTGGCAACAGGTTTACAGGGACTGGAGATGCGGACCTTGTTGCCGCCAACGTCGTAAGTGGTTCCGTGATATTTGGAGTGACGGGAACTACTGTTGCGGAGTCTCATAGCAACTGTACTGGGAATAGCCAACAAGGTTGCGTAGCCACGGCAACATATCAATCGGCGGATTTGACCAACCTGTTGGCTGCGAACATTAAAAATGGAATTACCATTTCCGGCATTACAGGAAATTACCCCTCAGCGACCAGCCCATTAGCCGGGGCAGATGCAACAGCTGACCTGACATCAGCTAGCTTTAATGCAAAACTGGCAGCCTCCACCGCTTTCGAATATTTCGATTCCGCAGGCAACAGATACACGGGTGCCGGTGATACTGATCTTACACCAGTGAACATTGCAATCGGCGAGGGAATCTTTGGTTTAACCGGTACATCGTCCCTTGAATCCCACAGCAGTTGTACTGGGAATGGTCAGCAAAGTTGCGTAGCAACTGCCACTTATCAGTCGGCAGACTTAAGTAGTTTATCTGCAGGTAACGTAAAAAATGGTGTTACTATCGGAGGCGTGGGCGGAGATTATCCCTCGGCGACCAATCCGTTAGCTGGTGCCGATGCGACAGATGACTTAGTTTCGGGAACTTTCAACACTCAATTAGAAACCGCCGCAGCATTCGAGTACTTCGATTCGACTGGCAACAGATATACGGGAGCAGGAGACGCAGATCTAATCGCAGCAAATGTGGTAAATGGTTCCGCTATATTTGGCGTAACGGGCGTAACACCTGTGGAATCCCATAACAACTGCACAGGGAACGCCCAACAAAGCTGTGTTACAACCGCTGCTTATCAATCAGCAGACGTTTCAAATTTGTCAGCCGGAAATATCAAAAGCGGTGTAATCATCGCTGGTGTGACGGGAGGTTATCCTTCCTCCACAAATACATTAACAGGAGCCCAAGCAGGGACCGACGATCTTGATAGTTCGAATTTCGACGGGCAAATACGAAGTGCTTCAGGGTTCGAGTATTGGGATTCTACAGGTGCTAGACATATAGGTAATGGTGATGCAGATATTACCGCTTCCAAAATCCTTTCTGGAAAAACTATCTTCGGCGTTGCGGGGTCCTTGGTTTCTCCGTCCAATTGCACAAGCGACGCGCAAGTGGGGTGTATATCCACCAGCCAATATAAGTCGGCAGATACCAACGCCTTCACGGAATGGGATATTAGGGCTGGATATACTGCTGCGGGCAAATCGGGTGAAATCAGGTTTTATAGAAACATGGCCGATACCGCTTCCTTTGACCGTACCACAGGGACAGGCGCGTTAACCGGCATCGATATCTACGATACCACGGATGATTATAATAATGGTTTAGGTTTTCCCACCCAAAATCCAGCTGGTTGGTATCAAGTTACGGGGTCCAATTGGTTGAGAGATAGTGCGACCGATGATGGCGCTGGCGCCGGCACGGCAGGTAATGGTCTTTGCGAAGGAAGCGAAGTTTGCATATTTACAGATAGATTAACCAGCCAAATGTGGACGAGTCGTCGAAGTTCCTCTGGCTGGGAGGCTGCCATTACAGACTGCGATGGATTAACGTATGGCGGTCATTCCGACTGGCGACTGCCTACCGTAAAGGAACTCCTCCAAGCGCACATCGATGCTCTAGCAACTCTAGGGGCTGCGGACAAACTAAGCGCCGGAGTATATCTTTGGAGTTCAACGACGCGTACTACAAACACAGGCTATGGCTGGAAAGTAAGTGGAGGTACTGGTCGAGCTGATTGGGAGACAAAGGGAACCTCGGAATATCACATTTGCACGAGGTAAGGGTTGAATGGACATTAGGATTTTAAAAATTTGTATATCCTACTTCACGCTTGTTCTCGCTGGCTGCGATTCAGGCATGAATATCGATGTCCTATCTAAAGAGTCTCCTGCATCCCCCAATTCAGTAACGATTTCCCGTGTAAAACCATTTGTGGTCGGGCCTAACGGAACTGTGACGACTTTTGGAACCGGATTTAAAGATGGAATGACTGTCATTATAGATGGTGTAACTATAAGTATGGAGGTCGTAAGTGAAGAAAATGCAACCTTTGTCACACCATCGAACTTAAAAGCAGGTCGGATATCTGCTCTCGTAAAATCAAATGGAGAAACCGTTCCAATTGCCCTCTACGGGTTACTAAGAGACGAACACCCGCTCATTACTCTAAGGCCTTCAGAAGTATGTTCTGGAGTTCAATATTACGATGATTCTGGAAACTTCGCGGAAGGAACGAAAGATTGTCAGAGCAGCGTTCCGACATGTTCTGCGCAGGGTGAAGTGGGGTGCGCTGCCACCTCCAATTTTAAGGCTGGCGATATTTCTACACTGTCGGCGACAGATATTAAATCGGGTGTCGACATAGCTGGAATAACAGGATCAGCTATTTTTGAAACTCATAGGGATTGCAGTTCTGACGGAACCATTGGATGCGCAGCGACCGCCGGTTTCAAGGCTGCGGACATTACCTTGGTAACGCCGGGCAAGGTTAGATCTGGAATTATAATTGCGGGCGTTTCTGGCAGTTACCCCTCGGCCGCTTATCCACTGCCTGGAGCTGACGCAACGGCAGATTTGACGGGGGCTACCTTTAATGCTCAAGCAAAGTCCGTTGCAGGATTTGAATACTGGGATTCATCGGGCGAGCGCCATTTGGGGGCAGGTGATTCAGATATTGTTGCCGCAAATATTGCTGATAACATAGATGTCCTTGGGACTACAGGAACAACTAACCTCGAAGTCCATAGTAGTTGTAGCGGCAATTCTCAACAAGATTGTTTGACTACTGCTACTTACCAGTCAGCAGATTTATCGAATCTGTCCGCTGGAAGTATAAAAAATGGCGTGACCATAGCCGGTGTACTAGGGGATTATCCTTCCGCATCCAATCCCCTCATAGGTGCCAACGCCACAGCTGATCTGACTTCGGCGACATTTAATGCAAAGCTCCAAACTTCCGTTGCTTTTGAATATTTTGACTCAGCAGGTAATAGGTACACCGGTGCAGGTGACACAGATCTGGTCGTAGCAAATATCGTCAGTGGCACTGGAATTTTCGGTGTAGTAGGTACAGGCATTGTCGAGTCTCATAGCAACTGTACGGGCAATTCCCAACAAGGCTGTTTAACGACGACTACCTACAAATCCGCCGATCTCGCCAATCTTCTGGCGGGTAATGTTAAGAATGGCGTGACGATTGCTGGCGTTGCTGGAGATTATCCATCTGCGACTAGCCCGCTCGTAGGTGCTGACGCAACTGCAGATTTGACCTCGGCTACCTTCAATACCAAATTGGGAAACGCGGCGACCTTTGAATACTTTGACTCTGTTGGCAATAGATACACTGGAACAGGGGATACGGATCTTGCGGCTGTCAAGGTCGCAAATGGGACCGGCATTTTTGGTGTGACGGGAACTTCCACTATCGAATCCCATAGCGACTGCGTCGGTAATGGTCAGCAAGGGTGTTTGGCCACTGCTACTTATCAGTCAGCAGACCTAACTAATCTGGCCGCAAGCAACGTTAAAAGCGGGGTTACTATTGCGGGTGTAGCAGGAGATTATCCTTCGGCCTCGAATCCCCTTACCGGAGCTGATGGGTTAGCGGACTTAACTTCAACGACATTTGCCAACCAATTACAAGCTGCCACCTCATTCGAATATTTTGATTCAGCAGGTAACAGATACACAGGCGCGGGCGACACAGATTTTGCGGCGATAAACATTACAAGCGGTACCGGAATTTTTGGTCTGACTGGTACGTCTCCCGTTGAGTCCCATATCAGCTGCACAGGAAACGCACAGCAGGGGTGTATAGTGACGGCCACCTATCAATCAGCAGACTTAACCAACCTATCAGCGGATAATGTAAAAAATGGCGTTACGATTGCCGATGTGGTGGGGGATTATCCGTCTGCGACAAACCAACTTGTCGGCGCCGACGCGACAGACGATTTAACCTCCGCTACCTTCAACGCTAAGTTGGAAACTGCCACAGCATTTGAGTACTTTGACTCGGTTGGCAACAGGTATACGGGAGCTGGAGATGCGGACCTTGCCGCAGCAAAGGTAGTAAACGGCTCTAGCATCTTCGGGGTAACTGGCACTGCCACTGTAGAATCGCATATTAACTGCACCGGGAATGCTCAGCAAAGCTGCCTCACAACCGCCACTTATCAATCTATGAATATGACAAATTTATCCCCAGGAAATGTCAAGAATGGAATAACCATCGCTGGAGTGACCGGAAATTACCCATCCGTGACATCCCCTCTAGCAGGTGCTCAGGGAGGAACGGCTGATTTAATATCTGTAACGTTCGATGCACAACTGCAAAGCGCAATAGCCTTTGAGTACTTCGACTCCGCAGGCAACAGATATTCCGATGCAGGCGATACGGATCTTGCCGTAGCTAAAATTATAAGCGGCGTGGAAATTTTTGGCGTCACCGGCACAGCTCCCATAGAAACTCACAGCAATTGTACAGGTAACGGTCAGCAGGGGTGTGCTGCGACAGCAACCTTTCAGTCCGCTGATTTGACCAATCTATCCGCTGCAAATGTGAAAAACGGGGTCAATATCGCCGGTACTAATGGAACTTATCCATCGGCAACAAATCGCCTACCTGGGGCTCAGGGGGGTACCGCCGATTTGGACAGCGCTACTTTCAATGCGCAAGCGAAAAGCGTCGCTAGCTTCGAGTATTGGGATTCCGCAGGCACAAGGCATACGGGAGCTGGCGATATCGACATCACAGGGCCCAACCTAGTTTCAACCGTTTCAATTTTCGGCACTTCTGGGACTGTAGTGATACCCGCTGATTGTTCCATCGACGGCAGTGTTGGTTGCGTTACAACTTCTCAATACAAGGCCGCAGACACCAACGCTTATACTGAATGGGATGTTAAATTAGGTAAAACTGTCGGAGGAAAAGCTGGAGAAATAGCCTTCTTCAGAAACGCAGCAGATACTAGTTTCTTCGACCGCATAACGGGAACCGGCGCGGTAACTGGCTTGGATATTTACGATACCATCGACGATTTTGTTAATGGCGGTACCTTTCCTACCGCAAGTCCAGGCACGTGGCAGCAGTCTCCGGGTACCAATTGGGAGCGTGAAAGCGGCAGTGATGACGGCGCTGGCAGCGGAGTTGCAGGCAATGGACTTTGTGAAGGAACTGAAAACTGCATTTTCACGGATAAAATAACCAGTCAAATGTGGACGAAACATCGATCCACCTTTTCCTGGGACAACGCTATTACAGATTGTGAAAACCTAACTTATGGTGCTTACACCGATTGGAGACTTCCTACGGTTAAAGAATTACTGCAGGCGTCAGTCGATGGTATCTGGTCGGTGGCTGCAATCAATCAACTCAATTTGACTCCCACAAACCCATACTGGAGTTCGACCACTATTTCCAATAATCAGCCTCAGGCGTGGATGGTCACTATGTATAGCGGGAAAATGTTGAACGTTAACAAGACAACCTCGTCAATAATGATTTGTACCAGGAACTAAGTGACATAATGCCGCTAGGACCTCAAAGATTGAGTTTGTCCCCCTTCAAGATAGACAGGAGTTTGGTGTCCTCTAATGCTTTTGAGTCTGGCGGCACTCTTCGAACAAAGCAACGTCAATGCACTTTCAGTATCCTCGAAGCGCCATGATTCAAGTTCCTCTTCCGCTAGTCTAACGTCTTGTGACGTCTCTAACGGTGCTGCCTTAAAAATGAAATGAATAGCATCACCCGTGCCTTGGTCATTTTGACCCGTGAAGTCAACCGCTAGGAGGCTTTCGATTTGTACCTCTATGCCAAGTTCTTCTTGGCATTCTCGTTTAGCCGCTTGAAGCGGCGATTCGCCCCCTTCCACGACACCACCGGGAAGAAGCCAATGCGGTGTGTAGCGAGGCTTAACAATTAAAATTGCCTCTCCTCGTGGAATGATAACGCCGACTGCAATGCGCTTGCGCGGCAAGGATTTGTAGTAAGTTAGTTGATCTTCCATCGGCTAGGTCCGCTCTGAATCTTTTATCTGGTATATGTTATGTGAGATCACTCAGAAAGTTTTTTCGATAGGTTCAGGTAATATGCTGTTTTTACGGAATAAATGATTCTTTAGGAAAACCCAAATATTCCGATAAATCCCCAAAGAACAGCCATCTGCAGGAGGAAACCATGGCGATGCGATCACGCACAGGTATGTTCGTTTTGTTGCTTTGTCTTGGAGGATGCAAGCAGTCAACAGAAGACGCTGATGTCATGTCCGTGTCGGATAATTCCGCGCCAGGAAATGGATCCAGTCAGTACGCGTCCTGTATGGAGTCGGGTAGAAGCGGTGACGACTGTGGACTAAATTATGCAAAAGTCTTTGCCGACTGCCAAGCGTACGCGAAGACAGAACATTATCAAAAGAACAAAGGCGATGCTTCCAAGATCGACGCGGAAACTCCTATCGAAACATGCTGTCGCGTTATTAAACATGACGCACAGGCTAAAGATGAGCAAGAATGCCTGTATAAGGTTGACCCAAAGGTTTATCCGAAAACAGGGGTTCCTAACGACGGCCATAACGATGATCATGGGCGTGTAGGTCCTTCGCCTTGCGAATTAACTCAATCTTGTTGATTTTGCATTCGTGCGGGTCAATCCACCGTAAATCTAAAGAAATCAATGCACACAGCGTGGCAGCAATCTTCGCCGGGAGAGGCGATGATCGGCTCCATGCGTTCGATGCTATCGACAAGAAGAGCGCGAATTTTCGACGCGGCGCGTTTGGAAATTGCCATGGGACCTGAGTAGTGCAAGGTTTCTTTGTCTTCCGGCTGTTGCAATGACTGCACGAGCTTCGTTCGCCAGTTAAGATGATGTTGAGTAACAAACGGCGAATCGGGTGCTAAATGTAGTCTTTGAGGGACGCAATGATAGTAACCATCCTTTCGGTCTTCAACCATTCCGCAATGTGTCAAGTTGGTCAAAGCTGTTTTGACAAATGAAACCCCAAGATTGAGTGTTGCTGCCAATTCACTCGGCCTTTGAGGACCTTTCATAAGGGCAACATGTACAGCGGCAACTTGCCAGGAACTATAATACAGAGCTAATGCGGCTTCGTTTTCAAGAGGTTTTGCGGATGGTGCTATATTGGCTCTTCTATTGAGAACTTTTAGCTCGTCAATGCGCCGCATGTAGAATCTAGATAATTTTTTACTGCCTGATCGCCCTAAATGGACCAACAGAAGAAAGTACTCGCTTTCCTGAAGGGTATGGTTCAGGAATTCATCGATAATAGCACAGTGCTCCAAGCTAAAATGTCCGCTGCCCTTGAGAACTTGTGAGATATGCGCCGACTGACATTTGAGAAGCTTGGCAAGTTTAGACCGGCTCCCTCGGTTCTCACCGGACGTAGGTAGGCGTTCTTTAAGGTATTTTTTGTAATCGTCGAACTCGAACACCGTCATACTACTCGCCATAAAAATTAATCCCCAACTTAATAAATTGGATAATTCTTAATTAAAATACGTCTAGACGCTGAAACTCGCAATCTATAAAATCTCGACAAGAATCGCGGGTCCTAAACGACCCTTCATAGGAGGTTTCATGTTTTCTCTTAGAATGATGTTTTTCGCGGCGTTGCTGGGTTTAACGTCCTGTCGTACAGATGATGCAACGTCCAACATTCGCGGCGGCGCAAGCACGGGAGGCGGAGACGACGGCCTTGAGTTTAGCTGCAATACCCAGCCAACGGCAGATTCAGCATTCAAGATCCAAGTACTTAAGACCCGCAATCCTAAAACCGCCGTTCTTGAAAAGAGACAAGGAAATAACAGGGAGACCATGAATGTTCGGCGTTCCGTAACACCTCCTGGAGCTGATGAAGCTATTGCGTACCGCTATGAAGGAAGGAGCGTTAAACTCGTTATCACCACTGATCCAGATCCTACACCGGTAGACGGCAAAATCTATGAGGGGCGATGGAATGATGAAGAATCTTTGGACTGTATTGCCGTTCCCTAATCGATAGTTGATCCTCGAGTGTTATTTTATAACCCAACTAGGGAGACGCGAGGTCTCCCTAGTCAATTTAGATTCTAGTCACGACACTCTCTGCGAAGTTCGGATATCCTGTCCTGCGCGTCGTCAATATCCTCTAGAATATCTCTGCATGTTTCTTCGTTCCTTCGGAAATCGTCTGCTGTTGAGCAAAGATAACGAAAATCGCCTTCTTTATCTGCAACGTAGTCCTCGAGCGCCGCGATCTCCTCTTCCTCGCAGTCATCGGCGAAAGCCGCCTCGGTTGCCAAAAATACGGGAAAAAGGGAAGTGACGACCAAAATTGGTAGGGCGTGCTTCATGATAGTACTCCTTTTTGACGGTTAAAACGGGACATAGCGTCCCATGATTTTGCAATAAACTCGCCAAAGTCGTCATGTTGAGCGAAGCGAAACATCTCAAGGAATGTCTTTGCGATCCAAACATGGTAGAATAAAAAAAACCCGTAGGAAAAGACTCGAATGAAGAAATCCATTGCCATTCTTCTATTGGCTTGCACGTCGTTGTGCGGATGCAAGATTCGCTCGCGTTCCTCAAGCATGGCGAATTCCTCGAATGAATCGTGGGGAATGCAAGCCTGCCTCGACAAACCCGGTACGCCATTTGGCAAGGAGCTATGCGCTGACTCTGCAAGGACCTTAGCCGATTGCACATTGTTCTTCTCAGGGTTTATGGTACCTTATCTCCAAACCAGCATTATGGATGGGGAGAGAGATGCCGCAAGAGAAAGATTGGTCAACAGGTGCTGCATACAGATCGGAAGCCCTGAAGAATGCATCGACTGGAGTCAGTCGGGCTAGCAAACTAGAAGAGGTGATAACTGATCTGGATATCGAGCTTGCGGAACCTCCACATCCTCGTCAAGAAGCTGCCAAGGCGCTTTTAGAAGGCCTCTGCCGTGATTACGATCTTCGCCCTTATTTCTTTACGAAGAAAATTCGAATTCAACATAAGGTGATGGCGCACAGTCACCCTGTCCTTACCCTCAATACGCTCCACCTTGATGCTCCACCCGAATTTTTGGCGCAGTTCTTACACGAACAGATCCATTGGCATTTGTGTAACCGCAACGATCAAACCCACAGCGCCATAAGAGCAACCAAAGCCGAGTTTCCAGACGTGCCCGTAGGTTTGCCCGAAGGCTCTCGTACCGAACACTCCACTCGCTTGCATCTCATCGTAAATTATTTGGAATGGAAAGCACTGGCGTCATATATCGGCGTTCAAGAAGCTCGCACGATTATCGAAAACAAAAAATATTATACCTGGATCTATCAGACGGTGCTTGCGCGCGAAACCTATGTTGCTGATTTGATCCAGGCATATGCGTTAGACATACCTACTTAATCATCGTTATCGTCATCATCGTCATCATCTCCGCCGTCCAAATCATAGAATTGAATAATGGTGCGGGCGTCCCATTGGCTGATGGCTTGGGGTGCGTCAAACGTATCGCCGTTGGTTTTAACGATGGTCGGTTCGCCATTCTTTGAAAAGCTGAAACTTCCATAAAGCATGACGGAATTAAAATCGAACGGTAGGTTGGAATCGAAGCAACCTTCTTTTTCGAAATTGTGCTTGTATTCCGACTCGATGTTACCAAAGTCGATGTCGACAAAATCATCTCGATCTTTTCGAGTTTGTTCGTGTCTAAGGCCCATAACGTGGCCAATCTCATGACGTGCCGCTCTTGGAACATTCCAGCAAGTACTTCCGAGGTTAACCGTTCTTGCACTCCGCCCAAACTCCGACCAACAACCTGTATTGTCTGTAGCTGAGGTAACGAAATTGACGCCGTCGTCCGCATCGTCCACTTCAACAAATCGGATCCCCGTCTTGGCAGTCCAGTCGGCCATCGCCTCTTTAATAACGCTTATGTGCTGACTTCGATGGTCGTCATCGACGCCGTCAAACGAATATTTGACCGTTGCGTTTCTCCATCTCTCACCTTTTTCGCAGATACGGGCGGAAATACCTAACTCAGTGCCATACCGACCCTTGACCTGCTCAAGAGTCAACAGCATGTCCCCTTCGGCCAAGTATTTTGTTTTGCCATCGTCTGTGATTTCACCAGCAAGGATCTTTTTCACGATTTCGTCAGTGAGCACGACTATGTCGGGATAGCCCAGCACCTTGCCGTAATAGATAGATTGATACATGGGAAAACTCCCATCCTTGGCCGCTAGGTCTGCCATGATGTTGCTGCTTCCGCCGCTAGAGCGTGATTTGCAACCAAAGACAAGTGCAAGCGCGGATAGCAAAAAGGCTATTTTCATAAAGGGTACCTCCATATTGGCTATTTTTCGGCATTTTTCGGTATTTTATGAAGGAATTTCCGACAGGCCCTGTTAAAAAAGACCTAGGTTTATCCAATGAATCTGAAGCATTAGGATCAAAACTATTTTTTTCTGCCAGAAAGGCCGATAGAGATAGATCTATTCGCATCAGCTAGAGGCTACAGTATGAGAACAAATGCTTTTTTCGTACTTTTTTCTTTTCTGACCATATCTTGTGCGCAACCAGCGAGAAACGTCACTGTCTCTTCAGACGATAGTGGCGACAAATCGGAAGACGCAACCCAAGAACCCTATCAACCATTACCTCAAATCGAGACAATTCCAACAGAGGAAGAAGTAAGTAGCGAGCCTGTGGAAACAAAAGTTGTTGGTCCTCTAGAAGGCACATGGGGATCGGGCTGTGTGACCAATACTACGGGCAGCCAACGAACTACCTTTGTTGTTACAGGAACTCAGGGCGTCAGGACTCGCAATTTTTATAGTGACGGCGCATGCTCGGCAGCGACACACACCTTTGAGTGGTCATACTCCAATCTTGTTGTCGGCGTAAAGGTTCAAGCCGAGCATGAGAACGGCGATCCAGTCCAAGCATTTGCCTATGATCAAACGTACGCCTCCGTCACTATGACCCTTCTTGCTCAATCATATCTCGATGAAGTAGAGGATCGTAATGACGACTTTTATGTGCCTGACGACGATCTCGTGCTTAATACGCCTATAAATGTCTCGGGGAGAACTTCTGGCACCGTTACTCAACCCGGTATGGGCGGTACGGAGTATGGAGCTATTGTTATCAACCCGACGTCGTTGAGTTTTCCGATCGACTACGGTTTGACACCGGAAGACCGAATTGTGACTTTTGCTGATAGTTTAGTCGCATACAATAAACAAATATAATAAGGATTCTGCTGCTCAAGGAGGAGGTAGCAGTTTTCCGTCTTCAAAGCGGAAGGAAACTTTTTTTTCCGTGCTCCAGACCTCGCCGTCGCCGGACAATGAGAAAGAAACGTCGAACTGAGTTCCGAGCTCGAGAGCTTTGCGGAGTAGAAATCCGTCGAGTTCGCTCTTGGGTCCAGTCAGAAAAAATTTATAGATCGAGAACTCATCTTTTTTAGGCTGCTTGTTAGACGAGGCAATATTGAGCACGCCTTCGGCGAGCATCAATCTGCCGAGATCGAGTTTGCCGCTTTGCTCGACGCGTACGAGAATCTTCGCTTTCTTAGCTGGAGGAAGATCCTTGGCTTTTAGCTGAATGGTGATGTGGTTGACGAGAATGTGCTTGTTTTCGATCAACTCATCGACTTTCTCCGTGGCGACGAGAATATGACTGATCTTGGGCCGATCTCTGGTTTCGGTAAGGTTGCTCGGAATAAACATAGATTCTTTTTCTTGGATCTCGTCACTTCGCTCGGCGGGAGGAAACTTCACTTCGCTCTCAAACAGTGTGCCGTCCAGGCCCTTAAAGATCTTCTTGGCCTGGCCTCGGTCGTCGCCTTTTTTAGAGGTTGTGAAGGCGACGCTGCGTGGAATTTTTTTAAGATCCCCAAGATACAGTAATGCAGCGACAAGATGCGCGGGATGGTCGGATTCGAGAAGTTCATAGAATTTGTCGACAAGCTCGACGGGAGTGTCGTTGACATTGTTGAGAGCGTTAAGTGCGTTAACACCGTTGGTCATTTCTCGGATAGCGTCCGCATATAGAATGCGGATATTAAAAAGGCGCAACGGATATGCAAGTGTCGCAGACACCCAGTTGAGGCGATTCAAGAATCGTTCGCGTTTCGCAACAGTCGACCAATCATTGGGATCGAGTCCGTAAGCTTTTGCAAAGGCGGACCACTTTTGTGAGTCGGTTGCCGAGACCACGCGCCGGATTTGCTCGTAGGAAAAGTAGACCGAGGCGTTTGCCGTTAGCTTTCCAAGATAGGTTGGTGTGACGTGGAAGTCGTGTGTATCGTCAACCGGGTTAATGAGACTTTTTGTACGTCGAGTTTCTACCAGGTCCTCTTCCACACGCAACGGAATGGTGGGAATACTCGCGAGAGGTAGCTGTGTGTAGAGGCGCAGCAAGCTCAGAAAACGCCGGAAGTCGAGGACATCGGTAAAGCGGTCGTTGATGTTGAGAGAAAACATGATGGTCGTGGGATCAGATACGCCTTTGAGGAAAGCATAGGGGTGTTTCGCGTTCTTTGTTTTCCCTACCTTGAGAACCGTTTTGGCGCCAAAGTTGATCTGTTCATCGCCGACCAATGCGTTCCAGTTTTCATCCTCCGTCTGCGCTCTTGCTTCGAGCGTGTATAACCGGCCCTTGGAATCTATGGTCTCGACCTCCAGATCTTGCTTTTGCAGTTTGCGGGTATCGCGATGAATGAAGAGGTTGCGACTATTGCCGATCTCGGTTTCGACGCCAGATTCCTTTTTCTTATAATGAAACTTCACCCCGGTCTTGTTCCCTTTGACGGCGTATTTTTGCGAGAGGGAAAAATTGCCTTGTACCGCTTTGGAGAATGCGACTTGTGCTTCTCTGTTGGTCATATTGAATTCATAAAGCTGGTCGTATTTAAGGAGATCGTAGATGTTGCCTTCAAGGTCTACAGGAAAGAATAGGGCCGGAACCCCGCTCCAGTAAGGGCTAACTTTCGCGAATATTCGGCCGACGTGGCCGACGACGTTGCGAAGCCCATGTCCCACGCGATGTGCGTCAGTCAGTCCCACCCATACGAGGTCTTTAGAACGGCGTAAGACACTGATTCGGTGTTCGCCCTTTTTATAGATAGTATAGGGAAGTTGCAGTACGACGTCGTCAATTCCCGTGAGGGCGTCCTTGACGGACTGCGAACGGCTGTCGCCCGCGTCGATGGAGAGCTGGATGCCGCCGGATATAGAATAACTGCGGATAGATCCGATCGGCATTTCTTGGATGTCCTTCGGGGTGAACGGAAATATGAAGGGCGTACCGAGCTGTGTAACGGGATCATAAAGCTCGTTGGGGTTGAACGACGGAGGCAAAATGTTGGTGAGGAGCGGGAGGATGCCAAACCAGTTGTTCATCAAAACTCGATAGAACGGCAGTTCTTTGCTTTCGGCGAGACGCATGCCGTCGCTGCGTCGATAGATATGCAAAATGTTGACGGCGCCTTCGCCTCCGATATTCAGAGGAACATTCTGAATCGTGGTGAGCGGTGCGAGGTATTTTGGGCCAATCGAAAATCTGTCGACAAGAACGTAAGACCCGTCCGATGCCGAATACACGTCACGTTTTAGGCTGGTTGTGAACTGGCTCGAGTCCGTCACGTCGTAGACGAGCTCGTTATCGAGAAGCCCGTAAAACACCGATTCCATAAGCGAGTTAAAGGACTTGTTGAGTTGGTCTGCGCCGCCGCCCAAACCGCTTGCTAGCGCTGGGTTTCGGAAGATTCGATTTGTACCTGCTTTGGATTCTTCTTCCCGTTCGTCGAACTCAATGGCGACGTGAGGTTCTGGGTCCTCATTTTGCTGTGCGAAGGACAGCGAGTTAAGGAAGAAAAAGCCAGCGATGTAAAGACAGACTTTCATAGCAAATACAGTCCAATGCCGCTTGTCATTATCCAGTGATGAAGATCTTTATCTATTGCCGACCTGTAATAAGACAGGCTATTGCGAATGTATGAGTATTTAAACGGATGATAATCAAAGCCGACCGTCGTCATCCAGTGACGTTCGAGTTCATTCTCGTATTCGAACAACCATCGCTGCTTGTTTTTCATGTTATCGTAATAGACAAAACGCATGATCTGATTAAACCGTTCGCTCGAATAAGCATCCCAAACCCTTACCCACTCAAAGCTAGCGGTAGCGTCTGTCGGGGAAACGGTAATGATGCCAAGGGAGAGACGCCTTTGAAGATGAGGGCGCTCTAAATACGACGCCATGAACCGCGTGCCCCCGAGGGCAGAACTGTCGTGAATCAATCTGGCGAGCAGGTCGAAATTTTCGGTGTTCGTCTTTGAATCGTATTTGTCGAGGTCGTTGAAGGGCGTTGACGCGCCGAGGTCCAACTGGGTTGTTGCCAAATCGTCGATGGTGATCTTTGCAGAGTATTTTTCCGTCTCCCAAAAACTCGGATTTTTATAAAGGTGTGAAAGAGCCTCGGAGAACGGTTCGTCATTGATGCCGAAGGTGTTATTGAAACGTCCTATCGTCATCCGTAATCGATGAAGAGCGGGGTTCCCCATTTGTATAAAGAGATTGTCGGTTTTCTTCTCGACGTGTTTTTTGGTGTCTTGGGTGATGTTTTGGCTCGCGGACCCGTGGATTGACAAGGAGGAGTTGAGGTGGAGACCCAAGTAGCCGTCGGTGTGATAGAATTTTTGCCACAGAGGTAGAGTTTCGGATTTTCTAATGCCATATCCCGCCGCACTCGCGCGGAAGCACATGGCAGGCCAATCCCCGCCTTTCTGCGGGTCCTTCGAAAAGGAGCAGTTGCCGAAGAATACACGTCTCGGCTTTGCCGCCGCCATTTGTGCAACAACGAGCACGAAAATAGCCAGCAGCTGCCTATAACGAAAAAACATGGGACCTCGGTATTTTCGAATATTTTACCCAGGTAAGCCCTTAAGAGGAAGCTAGTTTTCGGTTAATCTTCGTGTAAGTAGCCCCATTCCCGAAGAATCTTCTCGAACTCGGGCTGGTTGGCGACGATTTTGCGCTTCTTGACCTCGTCATCCTCAACTTTTCGCAGGTAGACGTTAGTTTTGTTAAAATCCAAAAGCGAACTGTGCATTTCCGGTAAAGTCTTTCGCCATTCATCCAGGCTGATAGGAATTCGATACGATGTGAAGGTAATGGGAATCGGCCGAGCGTTAACAGTGACTTCGACTTTGGCGAGGCTTTTTACTCCGATGGGGATAACTTGCCGATCGGAGAAAGACCCGCTGATTTCGATCCCGTCGGAGTCAGGCTTGGCAACGTAAGAATCATGAGGAGCAACTTCAACCTCGCCGAAGATTTTGACCTTGAAGTCCGCCTGTTTGGGGCTCTCAATAACGAGTTCGGTGCGGGTTTTAACGCCGTAGTACTCCCGAAATAGATCTCGGGCATGATGAAGGAGTTTTCTTTCGGACAAATCGACATTCCTTGCTTCGAGCGGATCCGACTGGAGATCGTGGAGGCGTTCTTCGATAAAGATCTGGGTCTCGCGTCCAACATAGTCCTCGGGGCCGAAGAACCGTTTCTCCGTGGGGGCGTAGGCCCGGATGTATTTGTAGCGTTGGTCAAAAATAATCGACCGTTCCCTAAATCCCTCTGACCCAATTATGTCATCCGGTTTTGTTCGTAAGGGAATCAGGGGTTTGCCCTCGCACCAGTCGCCGCCCTTAATATCGGCCAGTTTCAGCAGCGTCGGGCCAATGTCTATTGTGCTTGTATACCTCTGGACGGCCGCAGGCTCCGCACCAGGTTTCTTGATGATGAGAGGCACATGGATTTCGTCGTTCAAGAGAGTGGCTCCGTGATCAAAGAAACTCCCGAAATAAGAAGGGCCAATGCTGTTATGCGTAAAGCTGCTGGGAGTGAAGTGATCTCCGTGGTCGGCACTGACAACGAACACAGTGTTGTCCGTCAGCTTATATTTTTCCAATGCGCTCATCACTTGGGCGAGGTACCGGTCCGTAAAATGCGCTTCGCCCCGATACTGCCACTTCATGATGTCGCCCCAGGATGCAAACGCCTTGAAGAATCCGGGAAACATTGCCATCAAATCGCTCAGTGGCGGTTTGTAGGGTCCGTGAGGCGCATTAAAATGCAGATAAAGGAAGAAGGGTCTGTCGTGATTCCGTTCAATCCACTGCATCGCTTCGCGAGCCAAGTGCGGAGTTTCGTACCCCTCCGTCTCGACAGCAATATCTTCGTCAAAACCATGATTTACGCCTGCCCCCATGATCTCCGACAAGATCGAGACAGTGCCGATCATGGCCGTTTTATAACCTGCCTTAGCAAAGACCGACGGAAACGAAGGCTGGCGTTTTGCATAATAGGCCTCCCGCAGTTGCTCGCTCAAAGAATAAGAAAACGAAACCGGACTGATATTTGACGGCATTTTGCACGCAAGAATGGAATTGGTCGACGGACTCGTCATATTCCCCGGCGCAATCGCATTCTCAAACGACACCGACGATTTCTTCAGCCCCGCAAGATAAGGCATACTCGTCTCATTAACCGCGTCATAGCGCAATGTATCCACCAACACCAAAACCACATTAGCGAGACACCCAGAACCGGGACACTCCGAATTGTTGGGCGTTCGACTGTACCCCTAATTAAATTGTGGGGACAGTCGAACGCCCAACAAATAGGAGAGGGCAATGTCGCTGACAAAGCATCCGCCGGTTTCGTTTTTGCACTCGAATTGCAATTCGTCGGTTGGTTGCAGCTCTAGTTCTTGCTCGAACGGCTTCCAGGAACCGCCTTCGGTTGGCGGGGTGTCTATGAAGAGATAACGCGCGAAGGTTCGGTAGAAGAAGCCTTCTCTGTCGACAGGAGCGGATAACGGCGGGAGATTCTCTTGAAACGAAGGCTTGTCGTTGACCCGCACTTCGATCTGGGGATGGACGCCAAAACCGACGAAGGAGGTTGATATGACGAATTTTCCGGAGCGGCGAGGAGCGATCGTCAGGCTTTCCCCTGCAGGCAGCAGAAAAGCGTCCTTGCCTTCAAGTTTGGCCGGATAGCTCCCTACTGCAAGATAAACTTGGCCCTGGTTTTCGAATCTTGCCGATTTCGAGATGAGATTTTGTTTGTGCTCCTTTTGGAACTCCTTCGCCAACTTTTTCCGCGCTGCTGGTTTGCCCGAAAGGCGGTAATCGATGTTTGATCGCAATATCGATTGAGTTAGACCCAAGCGTCGCCCGTTCTCAGACGAGAGGTTCGGTAAAGTAACCCTCGCATCATTGACGTAAATGAGAGTGGGGAACAAGACGCAAAAAAGAACGAGGAAAGCAAGTAGCGCCCAGCCAGCAATTTTTAGCAGCTTCTTAAGAACAACGGCCATGATGGCGAGACTGTAGCAGAATTGACGTCTTGGGTCTACTTAGCAAGGCAGTGAATGAGTCCACGGTACGGTTCATTCGCGACGTGATTTTGGGTAAGCATCTTATGCTTTATGAAATCAAGCGCCTCATAGCGCGATCGCTTTTGCTGGTACGACCTCGACGAGGTGAGCGCATCAAAAATATCCGCCATACAGGCGATCTGAACCTCTGGCAGAATGCTATTCTTGTCGAGACCGTCGGGGTAGCCGCTGCCGTCGAGTTTTTCATGATGATGAAGCACGATCTCTCTTGGAACATGAGAAAGAATGCTGTCCTTAACAACATTGTGCCCAAGAATCGGGTGCGATCGCATGATCTTCCATTCGCCGTTCGTTAGAGCTCCTACCTTGTTGATGATGTTCAGCCCCACGTCTTTCTTTCCAATGTCGTGAAAAATGCCGCCCAACGCGATTTCTCTAAGCTTGGTTTCGTCCGTGAGGCCCATTTCGATTGCAATCGCCAGCGAATACATCCCCACGCGAATACTGTGATAGTAAACGTATTGGTCATAGTCCGCCAAGCCTGACAGCAATTGAATACAGGAGTTGTCTTCCATGATGCATTGCGTCATGGATGTCGCTATCGTTTCAGCTTTTTCAACGCACGCAGGAGTTAGTTCTCCTTCGTAAAGACACTTAATGAATGAAGCCCCGATTTGCTCAATAGTTTGAATGCGCTCTTTCGGTCCTTGATGCATGTCAACACGAGGCAGCCTATTTATTTCTTCGTACATTTTGACCTTGGTGAGATCCTCATGGCGGATGAGAAAATGCGTATGACCGTGCTTCAATAAGTTTTCAAGTTCTTCCTTGAGCCAGTGATACCCAAGCGAACCGTATAATATGAGGTGATCGGAGATATTAATGAAGAGATCGAAATCGGTGATGGTGTTGTCGACAATCTTGTCGACAGCGAACATGGAAAAAGTCTGGTTTCCTGGGGGTAAATGCTCTCTCATACCTGGCAACCTCTAAAAAATAGCTCTTAGAGATACTTCGGTAGTCGCCCGCAAAGATTGAGACAATTTTCAACCAGGCTAAATTTACTTGTTATTATCGAATGTTAACGTTCTTTTGACGCTAGTAGGATATTCGCTTAAAAAGTTAATCGACACGTATTCCAAAGCGCCGATCTGAACCCAGATACCCTCTCGTCCGAGAGCGCTCACGCGGGCGCCTTGGGGCAATTGGCGAACAACGACGTAATTCATCGACGGGCCGCCTCGAACGTTGAGACCGTTAGACGTAACGTAATATGTCTGGGCTTGATAAATGTCCGTCGCGGACGCTTCATAAATATGGCCGCTTTCAATATCGGGTTGCAATAGACCTTGAATCTTAAGGTAAGTCTCTTCGCTGGAAAAAGCCGGATCGACTTCCACGCTTTGCGTAGGGGGAGTCACGGGAGTCATTGCCTGTGCTGGAGAGCTTTGCTCATTGCCCGACAGAACGTATTCTTCCCAACTCTTATTATATGGGGTAACAACTGAAGATGTTTCTAGGTCAATGCTGGTTTGAGGATGTTCAACCACCACGTCTTGGCTTTCTTGAACGCCTTCCGGGGCTGCGGCCGTTTCCGGTGCAACAACGGGTTCCGTCGGCTGTTTTGGCTCCTCTGAGTTCGTACAACCTACCACTGATACTAGAACAGAAACTGCCAGAATTACGCGTTTCATGGCACACCTCCATACCCTAAGGGAGCAAGCGGCGTGCCGTAAACTCTGCAGTTAATATTTTAGTGATATCAATATGTTAATCAGTGATTCTTTGATTCGCAGTCGAAGGCTTGGACATAACACTGTCTAAGTTTAGGTCATCGTACTTCGGCGAGGCCACGTAGGATGTGGATGTTACCTTTAGAATTAAAGGGCTCGCAAGCCCAATTCCACTTTGTCGATGCGGACCCGGCCTCCTTCTGCGGCATGATATTGAAAGAGTATACCACCATCGTTGGGCCCAACTTCGAAGAGCAATTGCGCAATCACGTCATCTTCACCCGACTGTACGTTTTGAAAGATCAACGAGCTGTCCCCGTTTTTAGCGGCCACTTCAATTCGTCCAGACGGGCTGTCCGAGGCGCTAAGAACCTTGCCGTAGTAAGTGAGACGATACCCTCCCGGGTCGAGGGATATCCACGGGGATCGGTGTACAATTCCGATTTTTCCGGTGGTCTCGACAGACGGTTTGCGAAAATCCAGGATCTGGCGCGACGGTTCGAAATATTTGGACTCGAACAGACCGTAATAGCTTCCTGGCACAGATATAGTCGGAAAAGCATCTGCAACGTCTGGGAACCGGCCAATGAAGAGATTAACGCACCAATCACTTGTCAAGCGCGAAGGAGGCGTGCCAATAGAACCGCTGACAAAGGGGCCGCACCCGCTTGCCAAGAATTTTTCAGGACTAACCTGATAAGCGAAAGGATCCATATCGACGAAGCGCATGCCGTGGAGTCTGGAAAGATAGGGTTTCAATTCGCGACTATTGTCGGCATTGATTAGAAACGTGGGCACCTGGTAGACGTACGTTAAGATAGAAGCAATGTCTGAATTGCGCGTTAGGAGAACTTCGCCCGCTTTGAGCTCTTGTTTGAGCTTTTTGACTCCCGCCTCGTAGCCCTCTACGATGCCGCCTCCTAGCTTGTGAAAAATGTACGGTCTGTCTAGGTGGATTGCGTTTTGAACCCACAAAGCTAAAACCATTGCCGGTACGCCCAATCCCATAAGCCGCCCGAATCTTGAGGACAGACGGTCAGATACATAAGCTAGGCCGATTGCGGCTAAGATTGCGACTCCAGGAAAAACCTGCGGCACCCATCGACGCGTCGCCCAAAAATGATCGGGAGCAACGGCGGGATCAAATGTAAAGCAAAGAGTTGCCCCGATCAAGAGACCCACCGCAGGCCACAAGATGAATACCCGTTTCGACAATACTTGCCAAAGGCCGAAGATAGAGAGAACAATACCTGTTCGGGTTGTATAAAACGCAACCTCGTTCAAAGCGCGGGATCGCAAAGAACGTTCCCAGGCATCAGGGGAATAAAGGAAGAACCCTCTGAATACCCATAGAGCCCAAATGCTTGTCAATACGATCGCCGTTCGCCGCACGTACTTGTCATTTTGAAACCAAGCAGGCAAAAATCGCCTTAATCCCAAAGCTACTCCGACGCTGAGGATAGCAACGCAGCAACAGGCCAAAAGAAGCCAGCGCAATCCTGCATCGAATATCAAACCGGTGTAAGGTCCGGAGAATGTATAACTGTCGAGAAAACCCAAGGAGGTGGTGACGCAGAACATCGCTAAAGCTGTGAAAAATTTCTTCCTATCGCGAACATCTTCACCAAGTGTGAAAGCCCAAGGCAGAAAAAGAAGGACAGTTAAAAAACTATCCAATCGATTAAACTGGCCTAACCCTAAAATAAAACCACCTGCACATCCGTGCAGCGCATGTTGAGTTTTTCTTCCAAAGAGAAGAAATAGCCCAAAGAAAGTTAGGAAAAAAGAGAGGCATTCCGAATTGGGAATTCGGCTATTATAGAGGAAGGCCGCATTCAGCAACAACGCCAAGACCGCGAATATGCGTACCGAAGCCTTCGGCAAACGAGCAAGTAGCATCCCGACAAAGACCAGGCCAAGCGCTGATAGAACTGGATTGACCCACAAGATTCCATTAATGCCCATCCACCGATGGGCGTTTGCGGCGAGAGCAGGAAAGAGTTGCAAGAATTGAGGGACCAGCGTCTCTACCCCTCCGACCTTGACGCGGTAGATTGCTGGAAACTCGGGGGTCATTATCGCGCCGAGCCGTGCGACCAACTCGTTCATCGGGGCCAGCACGTCTGTATTGAGATCGAGAGAGCCTCTTCTGTCGATGACGACGGCCTGTAATAAATAGTTGCCGTAATCCCGGCCCGCTCGCACGTACGCAACAGGAAAGCAGCCATTGAGAATGCAGGCGCCCATTATCAGAGTAGTATTTAGCCATTCAGGCCAACCCCATGGTGCATGCTGTCCATCTGCGGTTGGCGAGCCATTCCTCTTTTCGAGTCCGCGGGCAATAATGTGGTAAAAAACCAGTATTAATGCGGTGGCGAGTAAGGCTCTAGGCGACGTGAAGACGCCTGCTCTCGTCAGGACGAGTGACGTTATGGACAAAATCGATACGAACCATCCAAAACACAGCGCAAGCTTCATTTCGTTGTCAGACTCCGCAGGTAAGTGAATGGGATATCACACCTTTCTTACCAGATGGATAGTTTTCTTCGCGATTAAAGGAAATAACCCTAAGAGGACAAAGGAGCCGATAAGCTGGGGAGACAAGATGCCCGAAAGCGATTCGAGTTGAGCAAGTTGAGTTCCGGCGTTGACGTAGACCATCGTGCCAGGAAGCATACCTACCTGGCTGACGGCAAAGAAGACGACTGTGCGGATGGACGTAAGACCCATAACGAGATTGATAACGAAGAAGGGGAATGCCGGTATAACCCGAAGGGTAAACAGATAGAGGGCCCCTTCTTTCTCGATGCCTCGATTGACGGCCTCGAGCTTGTCGCTAAATTTATGTTGAATGACATCTCGGAGCAGATAGCGCGCGGTAAGAAACGCTAACGTTGCTCCGGTGGTGCTCGCAACGGACACGAGCGCCGTGCCTACCCAAAGTCCGAAGAAAGCCCCTCCGGCCAATGTCATGATCGTCGCTCCTGGCAAAGAAAGAGCGGTTACGAGCACATAGATAATCACATAGGAGGAAAGCGTGACGACAGTATTTTCTTGGTAAAATTGCTGGAATGCTTCTCGGTTGTTTTTGAGGGATGAAAGCGTGAAGTAGCTGCCAAGGTCGAAATAGAAGAAAGCGCCGACCAAGAGAGCGATAATGGCGGTAAGCACAACCTTGCCTTTGTTTGATTTCATACTTGATCTCCTGGACATACCTAAATTCTAGTCGACCTTGTTGTAAAAAAAAACTGCTCATGTTTTGAGGCGGTTTATCGATTGCAAATTTGCCAGCTTTGAGAGTATATGGCGTGTCTTCGTTCTAGAATCCTAATAAAGGAGCTTTCTCTAAATGGGACATTCTCCCTCAATATTAGTAGTTGACGATTCTGCGGACCTTTTGGCCCTTATGAAGCTCCTTATTGAAACGCATTGTCGTGGTGACGCGATCGTCGCCGCAAGCTTTGCTGATGTGGAAACCCGAGAAAATGCCGCGTTGGCAAGTGATATGGCGATTTTGGATATCAACCTCGGTCCCGACAAACCAAGTGGCGTAGATGTTTACCGTTGGCTTCGAGAAAAAGGTTATGACAAGCCGGTTTTTTTCCTGACGGGTCACGCGTCCACCTATCCGCTTGTCGACGAAGCCGAACGTTTGGGCGATGCAAGGGTACTTTCCAAACCGATCGAACCCTATGAGCTTATAAGGATACTGAAGCAACGGTTTGTGCCGCCGGCTGGGCGGACCTGATATACGAGGTTCAAAATGCATCATGACATTGAAGATGAGCATCGCCTTAGGGCATGGGCGTCTGCTCGGGCGCTCACGGTTCTATTTTTTATCTCTAGTATCATTGTCTTCATCGGTTGGTATCAAAGGGGATTTTGGCCGCTTTGGCAGTGGTATCTCGCTCTCGGCACGTCGGTACTAGGGACGCTGTTGATGTTCACATTCCGAAAAATGCCAATTGGCATTTGTGCGGCCGTCTCATGTGTCACAGCTGGAGTTATACTCTTCGCCAGCGGCGTAACCAACAACCATATGGCGCAGACTGGAAAGTGCTTCGGCGCCTTCCTCGGCTATAAAACAATGGCGCTTGCTACGGCCGTCATCGCCCCATTTCCTGTTTGGGTCGGGATAACAATTATCAGCATTTGCATCTTCGGACCGGTTATTCAGTTTTTTTCTATTGGTCCAGAATTGCGTGCAGGTTTTCCAGTTCAGGAACCCTGGTCTAGCATTGTCATAGCTGTGGGTGCTTTGTACGTTCTCGACAAGAGACATAAAAGCATGGAAATGGAGAGGGTTCTAACGCGCATGAAGTCCGCGAAAAAAGCGCTCGATGACATGGCCCGGGTTTTCTTTGGGTTGAGAGATTTGACCAACACGCCGCTCCAAATCGTAGAGTTGACGTCCAAGCTTATTGCGAATGGGAACCTAGACAGTGCCGAAGCGCCCGCCTATCTTGAGAGAGCGCTTGTCGAGTTGCGCCAGCTCAGCAGGATCCTCGCTACTTACGAAAAGGATCTTGATTGGAGCACAACAAAAGCATCCTTCGACGCTGTTGTGGAGTTGGAAAAGAAGCTGGCGCAGATGCGAAACGAAACCCCGGTCAGCGATCATTAGCCATCGCTTCGAAATTCTTGATCCGAAGCTGTAAGAGCCTTCGAACTTTTCCAAAGCGGTATGAGTTGCTCTAACAAGGTCGAGCACTGTGCAAAGGAAAGTTGGCTTTCCTTATCGCTCTTAGCGTTCTTCGGAGTCGCATGCACTTCCAAGAAAAAGCCGTCGGTGTATCCGGTCGCGGCTGCAGATCGTGCAAGGATTGGGCAGAAGTGGCGTTCGGCTCCCGATTGGCCTTTGATAGCGCTCGCAGAGGGCTTTTGCACGCTGTGCGTAATATCGAAAATAACAGCGGCTTCTTTGTTTTGAGCCAGGACTGGGAACGATCGCATGTCGACAATAAGATCTCCGTAACCAAAGCTGAACCCGCGTTCTGTCAATGCAACGTTAACCGGCAACTTTTCGGATAGAGCCGCCGCCTTTGCTTTGTCGAAAATATACTGAGTGGCCTCGGGAGAGAGAAACTGTCCTTTCTTGATATTAACCGCCCGTCCTGTTTGAACCGCCGCCACAACAAGGTCGGTTTGTCGGCAGAGGAACGCGGGGATTTGCAGAACGTCGCATATCTCCGCGACGCCCGCGACTTGGGCCGTTTCGTGAACGTCCGTTAGGAAAGGAACCGAATATTTGTCCTTTATGCGTCCAAACCAGTCGAGACTCTTGTCCATGCCGGCGGAGCGCACATTGCCCAATGAAGTGCGGTTTGCCTTGTCGAAGCTTGATTTGAAAATAAGCTGGAAACCCAGTTTTTTTTCCAGGCCTTTGAGCAGATCGGCCGTTTCGTCGAGGAGTTCCCAAGATTCGGCTAGGCAGGGGCCGGCTATGATAATTGGCTGTGATGTTGCTTTTTTAAAGACTAGTTTTTGCATTTACACCTCGGCATTTTCCTATCATAGTTCGATAGCTTGTCAAAGCTAGGGTATAATATATTCTTCAGTTGACACAAGGAACATATATCGCTATTACGGTTACTTGCGCCAGCCAGGGGCTCTTTAGCTCAGTCGGTAGAGCAGAGGATTGAAAATCCTCGTGTCCCCAGTTCGATTCTGGGAGGAGCCACCACAGGCGCAATAGTGAAAGGCCAGTTATGGAAACTTTTGTTACGATTATTCACGTTTGCACCGCGATCTTCATGATCCTCGTGGTGTTGGTGCAGGGTGGCAATTCAGGCGGTGTGGGCGCGGCATTTGGCGGCGGCAACTCGCAGGGCGTTTTCGGCGCAGCCGGAGCGACCTCGTTCCTTGGCAAACTCACGTACGCTATGGCAGCTGTCTTTATGGTCACAAGCATTTCCTTATCGACGCTGCAAGGTACCGCAGGCAAGACCGGCCTAAAGGAAAGACTACAGCAAAAAACTGAAGAGACAAAAGGCGACCAGAAACAACCCGAAGCCGCTCAACCGGCTAAGGAACCCGCTGCGCCCGCAACTCCTCAGTAAGACTACCAAATAAGCTCAGGTGGTGGAACTGGTAGACACGTACGTTTGAGGGGCGTATGCCGTAAGGTGTGCGGGTTCAAGTCCCGCCCTGAGCACCAAAATTTCTCAAAGATTGTTCTCTATTGCGAGCGCCAAAGGCGATCCGTCTTCTAACTCATGGTACTTTCTCCACCATCAACGTGCTCATGAAACCATGTTAAAATTAATCCGCTATTCCATCTTCACCGCCCTAGACCTCATGCGCGCACTGCCGTTTCTTCTCGTCGTAGCTCTTCCTCATGCTCTAGGTATGCGCCGCGACCCCGTATATATAGCGAAAGCACTCCTTGCACTGTTCCTCTTCCGCAAACCCGAAGCCGACGACGTGAATTGGCTTTCGAAAGAAATAGAAACCGGAAAATTGACCCCCTTCAGACTCTGCCTATCGTTCTTCATGATGCCTGAAGGACTAGAAACTCGACTTTTTGCCGCAAACGGCAATGCCGCGCATCATGCAGCACGAGAATATCTCATACAAAACATTTTGCCCTCGGCTGAGGCGATTCTGGATCTAGGCGGCTCTTCTACGGTTCACAACGAAGGCGCCCTACTTGGAATGGGTTATCAGCACAATCCAAAGAAAATTATTATTGTCGATCTTCCCCCGATTGAACGTACGGCGGATCAACAGAGTTTGCACACTGACGAGAGCACTTTGCAGTTCAACGGGATCGAGGTGCGACATGTCTTTGGAACGATGGATCGATTGGATCGGATTCGCTCGCAAAGCATAGATCTTGTATGGTCTGGTCAGAGCGTGGAGCACATCGATGTTGGCCAAGCGCAGAAAATGTTTCAGGAAGTTTGGCGCGTTCTGCAACCAGGCGGGAAGTTTTGTTTGGACACTCCCAATCGTGCGCTATCCAAAATGCTTTGCCGAATGGGATTTATTCATCCGGAGCATAAGATTGAATATATGCCCAGCGATTTACGATCTCTGCTAACGGCTTCCGGTTTTAAAGTGCGCCAAGAGCTCGCCGTTTCCCCTATGCCCCTCAGTCTTAAGTGGCGTAAGTTTTGTAAACTGGAGTTGCACAATAGCAAAGCGGTCAGCAGGTGGGCGGCAGAAGGCTTTTCGTTCTTTGTCGAATGCGAAAAACCTTCCTAACTTGATTATTTAATCTCGGAAAGGCTTGTCTAAACTTTCGTTGTCAATGCGGGGTCCGAGTTCAACACTAACGTTACCGCCCTTGTCGTAAGTCATGCCTGCCAATTGTGAAATCTCCAAGACCTCGGCTTTGCCAAACAATCCGCCTAGCCCCTTAGATGCTTCGATGCGAAAAGGACTGTTATAAACTTTTAGTTTTTTTATCTGAGGCGGAAATGATGAAATCCAACTGATTTGCTCGTCATTTTCTTCTAATGAACCCAGTAAGAAGACTTGGCAATTGCAGATCCTGGCGCTGGCATCGTCTTCTCCTTCAGAAAGGAAACGAATCTTCTTGGTTCCGGGAACGGCAACATCCGACTTAAAGAATATGAATCCGCCAATATTCTCATCGAGTTTTGGTTTGAACGTGCGAAATTCACCGTTGATCTCGACTTGAAACTGAAACACTTTTCCGACCCCTAAAGACTCGATCTTGTAGGAATCAGCGGTTATCTGGATTTCATTTGTATCCCCTGTGTCAGAAAAAGTTTGACTGCTGTTATCCACAGGCTCGTGCTTACAAGCCAAGAGAAAAGCAAAAACAACAAATGCTGTTGCAGATCGCATACTAACTCCAAATCTGTTAAGTAATTTATAAATTTTAGCATCTTCGGTCTAAGGGGTATATATCCAAGCCAAAGATTAGGTGTCATGGGACGTTTGAGCGCTCAATTTCTTGTAAGATTTTTATGTTGCGGCCGCTTGAAGGATTCGTAAAATTCCCCGCTTTATTACGTCATAATCCATTGAAAACAAATGACTTTTTAATTGATGTTAAAGGTAACTAAACATTCTTTCATACCTCGCCAATTGGTATCAAACAGAAGATCTCTTTCGTCTCTTTTAGGGTAGCTTATGGCCACACCCACCTGCGTAAGACCATAACTATTCGGCGGCGCTTTCGCGCTGTCCTAATGCAAAGACTCGATGAGTGAGGTAAGTCCTTTGCGAAATATACTCGCATAGTACCCATATAATGGTGGTAGAATAGATTTTGTAGACAAAAAAGGGCCGGATAACCGGCCCGATTGATAAATATTTGCCTGTCTTAGTCTCTTCGGCTTCCGCCGCCTTCTCTGTCAAACTTCTTCACGAGTTCGATTTCGATTTTAGAGATCTTGATGTCGCCTTGCATGACGAGTTGCCATACGCCACCGCCGGTTACCAAGTCGCCCTGAGGGTTGTCGAAATCTACGCTGTTGTAGGTTCGAGGAAGGTCTACGTTGAAGTCCAAAGGGTTGCCTTTGATCTTTTCGGAGTCGGAAACCTCGTCGTTTACTTTTAAACGCGCTCGTCCAAGACCGTCGGCTGACTTTGCTTTGATCTTAACGGATTTCAAAACAAACGCTTGAACGTTGACGCCTTCGTCTTCGAGGATTCGTTTCAACGGGAGGATGCTGCTACCTGTGTAACGTTTGCCGAGCATATCGACTTTTATATCCCGTTCTTCCAGGTCGAAGGTCAGTTTTACTTTTTCGACTTTGATGTTGCCGGAAAGAAGGATTTGCCAGGCGCCTTCGCTACCGTTGCGACGATTAGGGTTCTCAATCGAAACGGAATCATAGTCGTCGTCACCAGGAAATTCAAGTGGCGTGCCTTCGATGATTTTTGATACGGAGTCGAGGGAGCCGATGCGTAGAACAGCAGTTCCTAAGCCGTTTTCTGATTTAGCTATTAATTTTATTTTTTTGATTTTTAGGTTGCGGGGGCTAAGGTCATGCTGCGCAATCATTTCTTCTTTGAGGCGCAGAACGTTTTCACCTGTGAAGACCATGTCGTCAAAATCGAGTGTCAGCGTGCTGTCGATCAAAACTTCGAGGCCACGATCACGATCTCTGTCACGATCTCTGTCGTCACGATCACGATCTCCGTCGTCACGATCTCTGTCGCCGCGGTCATCACGCTCGTGGTCGCGATTGTCTTGGCGCTGTGCGAACGCCGGTGCGGTTAATCCCAAGATTGCTACAAGGCTTGTTGCTAAAAGTTGTGTGGCCCGTTTCATAAGTGTCCCCTTTGTTACACGTTCTATGAGAACCTTGAGCAAAGAATGTGCCGAACAAAATATCATGACAAAACAAATGGTTGGGCTAAAAACGGCGGGTACAAAAATATACCGGCAGGGGAGTCTAGGTCATTTTGACACCGCCTGCCGGTATGATTTCTTGGTGGGATCTTAGTAGATCAAGATCCTGGTTTCCGTCATGTCTTCCATGGCGTACTTAATGCCCTCTCGGCCTAAGCCAGAGTCCTTAACGCCGCCGTATGGCATGTTGTCCAGTCGGAATCCCGGAACGTTGTTGATCATAACGCCCCCAACCTCGATCTCTGTGAATGTCTTTTTCATCACGTCGATACGGTTGGTGAAAACGCCGCATTGAAGACCGAACTTGCTGTCGTTCACTTGGTGAATCGCTTCGTCGATTGTGCGGAACTTTTCGATCACGCCAACGGGAGCGAAAACTTCGTCGCAGACGACTTTCATGCTGGGTTTGGTTTTCGTAAGAAGCGTTGGTGCGTAGACGTTGTTTGCTTCGCTCAGAACAGTACCGCCCGCCAAAACTTCAGCGCCTTGGGTAACGGCTTCGTTCACCCAGCTTTCGATTCGACGAAGGTGATCTTTATTAATCATTGGTCCGCAGATAACACCGTCAAGCGCGGGGTCACCGCATTTGATCTCTTGGATTTCTTTGCGCAGTGTCGCCACAAACTTGTCGTAGATAGTGTCGGCGACAAGGATGCGCTGCGTCGAAATGCAGACTTGGCCCGCATACAGGTAAGTTCCTGTAGCCACGAGTTTTGCGGCGGCGTTGTAGTCAGAAGATTCGTCGACGATGACAGCCGCATTGCCGCCAAGTTCCAATGTAACCTTCTTATGGCCGGCGATGCTCTTAAGATGCCATCCGACTTGCGGACTTCCTGTGAAGGAAAGCATTTTCATACGCGGATCGGTGATCATGGCCTGGGCGACTTCGCTTTTACACACGAGGATGTTAACGGCGCCTGGAGGAAGATCGGTTTCCTTGAGGAGGCCGGCGAACGCCAACGCGGTCAGCGGTGCAAAGGGGGATGGCTTCAGGACGACGGACGCGCCGACAGCAATAGCCGGAGCGATCTTGTGCAAGGCCAAATTCAGCGGGAAGTTAAACGGTGAAATGCAAGCGATAGGGCCAACAGGAAATTTCTTGGTATAGCCGTGTCTGCCTTTGCCCGCGCCGAAGTCGATGGGTACAACTTCGCCGTCAAAACGCATAGCTTCTTCCGAGGCAATGGCGAGAGTCGCCAAGCAGCGTGCGATTTCCGCTTGTGCGTAGCCTCGCGGTTTTCCTGATTCGGCAATAATCAGATCAATAAATTTCTCTTTTTGTTGCTCGAGAGCGTTCTTGAGTTTTCGAAGCGCATCAGACCGTTGTTCTTGAGACCAAGACTTGAGCGTCGTTATCGCTTTAGTCGCCCCGGTAATCGCCTTCTCCATGTCCTCAGCGGTCCCGAAGGGTACCTTTGCGATAGTTTCGCCGGTGTATTTGTTTTTAACTTCGAGTTGTTCCGACGATCCGGTGAGCCATTCGCCGCAGACAAAGCTTTTTTGTTTTAAGATAGAAGTATAGTTCATAGCGTATTTCCTTATTTACCGTGGGGCAACAATACCTGGCGCATGGTGTGGCCAGAGTCAAGGACGTCAAAGGCTTCGTTAAGCTGATCAAACCCGATAGTACCTGACATAAGTTTATTTACCGGCAGCTTTCCTCTTTTGTAAAGCTCTATATATTTGGGAACGTCGCGCTTGGGCACGCAGCTGCCAATGTAGCTTCCTTTTAGAGTGCGCTCTTCAGCAACTAAGCTCACCTGTTGAATGGAGAGATTGTGCGACGGATGAGCTAGACCCGCGGTGACGGTAGTGCCGCCCCTTTTTGTAATGTTATAGGCAAGCTCAAGCGCTTTTACCGAGCCGGCGGTTTCCATAACAAAGTCAAGTCCGCCTTTGGTCTCATCTTTAACTCTTTCGACCAGGCGATCTGTAGCCGCGTTGTAAGCGTCCGTTGCGCCAAGAGATTTAGAAAACTCGAGCTTGTCGTCAAGGAGATCAATGGCGACGATGCGGGTAGCGCCTATAGCGTCCGCCGCAAGAATTGAGTTGAGACCGATGCCGCCAAGACCAATAACGCCAACAGTAGAACCTGGCGTTGCCTTTGCCGTGTTGATAACGGCCCCTACACCCGTTAGCACGGCGCAGCCAAACAAGGCGGCGATGTCAAATGGTAGATCCTTTTCAATCCGTACAAGAGAACGACTGGAAACAACAACGTAATCAGAAAATGCTGAAACGCCGATATGGTGGTTAACATATTCACCGTTCAGCTTAATGCGACGATTTCCCGAAAGCAGAGTGCCTTTGCCGTTTGCCACAGCCCCTGGTTCACAAAGAGCCGGCCGAGCGTCAACACACGGCATGCATTCGCCGCAGCTTGGAACGAAAACCATGACGACGTGGTCGCCCACACTAAGGTTTCGGACGCCAACGCCGACTTCGCGAACGATGCCCGCAGACTCGTGTCCGAGCGCCATGGGAGTTGGACGGGGTCGGTTCCCGTTGATGACAGAAAGGTCAGAGTGACAAAGGCCCGAAGCTCGTACTTCGACAAGAACTTCGCCTTCACCCGGACCTTCGAGTTCAATCTCCTCAACCTTCAGCGGTTTGCTTTGCTTGTATGGGGGCTTCGCACCCATTTGATGTAAAATTGCCGATCTAGCCTTCATCTCTACCCTCTTCTTTGATGATTACTTTAGCGAAGTTTTAAAAAAGTTCTTAATATGATTAGCGATCTCCACATGCTTCTCAAAGTAAACGAGATGATTCGCTTCCTTGATCACATGTAATTTCGCGTTAGGAATCATGTTAGCCAACAGGCCGGAGTTTACCGGATTGATAAGTTTGTCATCGGCTCCTGTAATGACGACCGTTGGGCACGAGATTGTTTGAATGGGAATCGGAGTCTCTAGGAACTGATCGATTGCCCGAAAGTGAATGACTGCGGTTTGCAACGATTCTTGATTTTGTTCGCGCAGGTCTGAAATTTCCTGAAACCGTTTGGGATTGGAAATCTTCAGCGGCTGGTGAACAAATGCCGCGACGAATCGTTTGTTGCGTTCCTTGATGTCGAGTTGGTAACTCTCGATCAATTCTGCTTCGGATCGCCCCCATGGTTTTACGAAAACATCTCCGCCAGAACACGTCGAGATCAACGCTAAGGATTTTACTCGGGTGGGCGCAGCGAGAGTAACGAGTTGGGCAATGTAGCCGCCCATGCTTATACCAATAACGCCGTATTGCTTATGGCCAAGCTGCTCCATAATTTCAATACCGTCTGCCGCCATATCGTTGAGCGAATAGTCGCCTTCAAGCGCGTCGGATTTTCCAGTACCCCTATTATCAACAAGGACAAGTTGATACTTGTCCTTGAGGTCGTTTCGCAGGTCATGAAAGTTATAGTTGCTACACGCAACGCCAGAAAGACATAGCACGGGATATCCCTCGCCTTCTATCTCAGCGCGGATAGAATTCGTCCTTTTCGTTTTAAAAAACTTCGATGTCATGTCATTCTCTCTTATAGTCGGGACATATCTTTTACCTAAAGAAATCACTGGAGTCAAAACGCATCTTTAGTGGACAGGACGAGATTCGAAAAATAATTTGATGAGAACAAAAATTCACCCCCCATCGAGCCGTTGTCTTAAGCGACAATCTGTAGTATGGAAGGGTTTCCATACCACTTTAACCAATAAATACAGGCGGTTTTATGCAGAGAAAAGCAGGCGAAATTCAACCGGGATTACGATGGGGGCCCTTTACCCTCCGAATCCCGTTTATCCATACCAAGCCCGCGTGGCCTGAGCTTTTCCAAGGAATTTTCATTTGCGCGGCGACAAGCATGGCCTTGACCCCCGTTATGATGAACTCTTTTGGTCTTACTTTTGAGGAGGCGGTCGCCGCGGCTGCCATCCATTCGGCGCTAATTAACTTTGGTCCGATCTTTTGCGGCGAACCTTACGCCGCGGGTTGGATCACGCCCACGCTTCCGTTTATTTTTGCGTGGGTTCTCTCCGACCAGTTTACAACCCCAGAGATGCGATTTCAGGCCATGACCGCTATCAGCTTGGATTTCGCAGCGGTCATGTTCTTACTGGGAATCACTGGAATGGGGAAAAGGTTCGTGAACATGGTACCGCGAACCTTGAAATCCGGAATTATCCTCGGGTCTGCGATAGCCGCGTTTCTAAAGATACTTGACCTCAAAGACGCCAAGAATGCGCTCGCAACCATGCCGATCTCCGCGACCATTGCTATTGTGACTTGTTTGTTGCTCGCGTTTTCCGAACCTGTAGCGGAACTCAAGAAGCGTTATAGAATTGTTCGAATCATAGCCGATTTAGGATTCTTGCCGGGCTTTGTACTCGCGGGATTGATTGGCCCCCTCTTCGGTGAAATCCATTTCGACATACAGTGGGGATTTATGGTTCCTCCGGTCGGCGCTCTTTGGGATAAAGCGTCCCCATTCTCCATCGGATGGCCCTCAGTCGACATGTTTATCAGCGGGCTTCCCCTCGCGTTGATCGCCTACATCCTGTCGTTTGGGGATATTCTTACAGGTGACGCCGTTATTGAAAGCGTTGCGGACAAGAGACCCGACGAAAAGATCGACATTAACGTTACGAGGACCCATTATTCCGTCGCGCTACGTAACTTGTTGATGGCAATCTTCGCGCCGTTTTTTCCGACGCAGGGCGTGTTGTGGACAGGTGTGCACGTTATTATTGTGAACAAGTGGGCGCAAGGCCGTGACAAAATGGATTCCATCTATAGCGGTATTTCTTCGTTTTATTTGTTTGGTCTTCCGGTGATATATTTCACGTTGCCTCTCATAACTTTAGTTAAGCCGCTGCTCGGTATCGCGTTAATCTTAGCTGTAGGATTGACGGCATTTGCTTGTGCCTACGTAGGTCAAGCCATTGTGAAGACGCCTATCGAGAGAGGGGTGTCGTTTATGATCGGTATCGTGCTTGCCCTGTTCGATCCGTGGATAGGTATCGTGTTCGGCATAGCCGCAACGCTGTTACTCACCCATCTTAACGTTAAAGAGGGGAAGGGCAGCGGTGCCGCTGCCCACTGAGGTTTGTGCGGTTAGAAGAAAGCAAGGGTGGCTTGGCAACGGACGGGGATAAACTCGCTGTGCTGAGCTACCTGCGATTCAAGGTCGGCTGGTATCGTCTTGCTCGCTAACGTTTCGAATTCAACGGCCTCCGTATCAGACGGAAGTGAAATCGGGGGCACAATCAGTGAAAATACGGGCGCAAACCTAGATTCGGTCGTCGAAGTGTTGTACGCCAGAACCCCGTGAGGAATAGCAACCGTCTTCACGTCCATCGTGAACATTTGCGCTCCCGCCTCGTCTGTGTATAGAGTCGGCTTACCGACTTTTGACGAAGTCGTGTAACGAATCGTGAAGTCGCTCGTCGTGCCTTGGCACTCGATCATGGTGGGTTCAATTCTTTCAGCTAGAGCCGATGCTGAAATCAAAGCCGCCATCACGCTGGTTAGTAGTTGAAGTTTCATAAATCTCTCCTTGAAATATTTTAAAGTTCTGAACACGCCTTTTTCTACTTCCAATTTAGCTGCACGGTGAAGCGACATGAAGGCTTGGCCGGCCAGTCGAAGTTCTCACCGATATCTATGCAAACCAGATGACATTTCAGATGTTAGGCGGTGTTTTCGACCGTTCTTAAAGGAAGATATTTTTCCATGAGAAAAAAATATAAATATTGGTCTGATTTGAAATGGACCTGGTATGATTAACAAGGCTGAGCAGATGGGGAGCCAATTGATGAGCTACAAAAAAACAATTTTTGCGACCTTGTTTATCATTTTGTTACTCATTATCGCCGTCATCGGTTTGGGCGACGCGTTGACCCCGTTACTGATCTCATTTGGATTTACCTATCTCCTCTTTCCTACAGTTAAGTGGCTCGAGAAACGAAATATTAAGCGTCAGTACGCTGCTCTCGGAGTCTTCGCATTGCTTACGACAATTTTCTTGGCAACATTGATCGTCGTGATTCCCAGTATCGTGCGAGACCTGCGCGAAATGATGCAGGCGCTTCCTGATACCATTCTCAATCTTGCACATAAACTTGAGACTTGGCTCGCGAGCGTCGGCATAGACGTAAGCCTGGACAAGGAATCTCTGACGGACATGATCAAAGAGGGCGTGTCAGATGTTGATATGCAAGCGGTGAAACCGCTTGGGTCCGGAGTAAGAACTGCTTTGTCGAGTATAGTCGCCTTCTTTCTGACGTTGCTCAATATTCTCATGTTTCCGTTGTTCTTCTTCTATGTGATTTGCGATTACGAAATGCTGTCGCAAGAGTTCAAATCACTTATTCCCCTGCCTTGGCTCGGGCATGTAGAGCGGTTTCTGGCCACTGTCAATCGCGTGCTGAGCGGGTTCATTCGGGGGCAGGGAACGGTAGTTGTGATTCTGTCCGCTCTTTACATTCTTGGCTTGCTCGCGATCAACGTTAAGTTTGGAGCTGTCATTGGCTTTTTCACAGGGCTTCTGAGTTTCATCCCCTTCGTTGGCCCTTCGTTCGGACTTATCGTATCATCCTTGGTATCGTTGGGAACTGGGGCAGAGCCGTCTCAATTCATAAAGATCGCCATCCTTTTTGGAATCATTCAAATCCTCGAAACCTACGTTGTCACACCTCGCCTCGTTGGAAATAAAGTGGGTCTGCGCCCGTTAACAACCATTATTGCCGTCATTATCGGCGGAAATCTTTTTGGTTTTTGGGGTATTTTGCTGGCCGTACCAATTTTTGCAGTCGCGAAGTCCGTCTTTTATGATCTCAAGGACGTCTATCAACAGTCGAGTTTTTATAAAATATAGGCTATTCTTAAGGAAAATCCCGGTTCTGCCGATAGGAAGCCGTTACAGACGGCATTTAAGGGTATTGCTTATGAAAAAAATACTGAGTTTTTCGGTGCTTACGGCTCTATTGACCTGGGCCGCTTGCAAGGATCAAAACACCTATCAAGACAGCAATAGGAAGCGTCCTGTTCAGAGTCCCAGTCCGACGCCGGGCGGCAACAACCCGAATCCAAACGGCAACGGAACAGGCAATACGACAGCGGGCACCTTCAAATTTTGCATGACGGGCGATACGGGGTCTGGTGAATCAGATCAAGATGACGTAGCCAAAGCCATGGAATCAGAGAAATGTAACGCTGTGGTGATTGCGGGCGACGTTATTTATGACAGCGGCATCGACAGCGCCGACGACAAACAATTGACGAGCAAGTTCTTTAAGCCTTTCGAGGGCTTGATGAACGGACAAAATCTTCCTATGTATCTAACGTTGGGTAACCACGATTATCGAGGAGATCCTAAGCCTTGGCTTGATGTCGCCAAGAAAAATCCAAAGGTGATCATGCCCAACCTTTGGTATGACGCGCAACCCGCGCCTGGAATTTGTCTCTTTGCCTACGATACAAACGACAGCCAGCCCGAACAGGAAAAATGGTTTAGCGGCGTAAAAAGCAAGTACACCGGCAACTGTAAGTTTAGCATTGCGATCGCTCATCACCCTTACCGAAGTTCCGGCCATCATAAAGGCGAACTCGAGTCGGCAAACAAGAAATTGATGGAAAGCTCGATTCTCGGCAAAGTAGATTTGTTCTTTGCTGCGCACGAACATCACCTTGAAGATGCCGGAGCCGAGAACGGAACCAAGCTCTTGATCGCGGGCGGCGGTGGCAGAGACCTTCGAGCACTCGAGGCCGATCCTGTAGGCGGCTTTGGTCTTAGTTCCTTCGGATACCTTACATTAACGGTGAACGGATCAAACGCTAACTTTGATTTTATCGCGGTAAAAGGCAGCACCAAAAAAAGCGTCCATAATGGTACAATCCAAGGTAAAGGGTTGCGTTAACGGAGCGTTTTTCAAGTCTTGAGTTCTGCATACATCTTAAGTTTGGATCAGGGGACGACCGGAACGACAGTATTGTTGTTCGCTGTCTCTGACGTTGCGGCCCCTGAGCTCATCGCCAAAGGTTATCAATCGATCAAACAATTTTATCCCCGACCAGGCTGGGTGGAGCACGATCTCAGCGACATTTGGCAAAGTGTGAGAACGGCGTGCGTCGCCGCTCTGCAGGAAGCTAAGGCAAAGGACAACGCTTTTCACGTCAATAAGATCCTTGCCGTGGGCATCACCAACCAAAGAGAAACCTTGTGCGTTCTCAGTCGCAAGACGAACGAACCGTTGCACAAGGCAATCGTATGGCAATGCAAGCGCAGCGCCGATATCTGCTCTCGTTTATCCGCCCACGCGCGAACGATATCCGAGCGGACGGGCTTAGTCGTCGACCCTTATTTCACCGGTTCGAAAATTGCTTGGCTCATTGAAAACGAACCAGCGATCAAAAAGCAGGTTTTCGACGGGGGAGCCCTTTGCGGCACAATCGACTCGTTTCTCCTCAATCGGATGACGGGCGGACGAAGTTTTTTCACGGAAGCCAGCAACGCCAGTCGAACTTTGCTGTTTGACATTCGGAAAGGGCGTTATGACGACGATCTTCTTCGAATGTTTGGTCTCAAAGATAGTGCATGTTTGCCCGAAGTCAAAGATAGCGCTGGTCTTTTCGGCAAGACGCACGGTCTTGATTTTCTCCCCGACGGGATTCCCATCACGGGCATGTTGGGTGACCAACAAGCTGCCTTGGCAGGACAGGCTTGTTTTCAAAAAGGCGAAGCAAAATGCACCTACGGAACGGGAGCCTTCCTTCTCACCAACACAGGTTCACAGGCGCTGGCCTCTCAAAGCGGCCAGCTAACAACTATCGCTTGGCAACTCGGAAAAAAGATCACCTATGCTCTCGAAGGAGCGGCTTTTATTGCGGGCGCCGCCGTGCAATTCATACGTGACGAGCTGCATATGATAGCCACGTCCGAAGAAAGCGAGAGGCTGGCCTCCAGCGCAACGGCGAGTCCGGACTTATATTTTGTGCCGGCACTGAGCGGCCTAGGTTCGCCCCACTGGGAGCCGCACGCGCGAGGCGCCATTGTGGGCATAACTCGCGGGACTACAAAGGCGAACCTGGTGAGGGCATGTCTCGAAGGCATCGCGTTCCAAATTTCAGATTTGCTCGAATCGGTGCATCGCGATTTTCCGGAATTCGGAAATGAGATTCGAGTCGACGGCGGTGCGTCTGCCAATAATCTCCTTATGCAAATGCAAGCTGACTATTCAGGTCTCATAGTCGATAGACCAGCACTTATCGAAACCACAGCGGCCGGTGCGGCATTTTTTGCCGCGTTAGGGGCTGGCGTGTTTAAGGATCTGAAACAAGTTGCCGCTCTTCGTCGCACCGCTAAAAGGTTTTCTCCTAAAGCGTCGCAGGAGCTTAATATGAAAAAAGAAGGCTGGCAGTGGGCGGTGAAGTCCGTGCAGACTTTTGCGAAATTTCGGGCCGGACTGCAGGCCTGACGGTTTAGTCGAGATGCCTTGCCCGTACCTGCGGCGAACCGCTGTCGTCGGTTCTGTTCCTGCATTCCCGGGGGGACTGCCGCTCCCATTTCTTTCATGGTATGATCATACTATATCCACAAAAAATCCCTGAAATCCCGTTCTAGACAGGAGAAGTCATGCGTAACCGCATACTATCCGCAGTGCTCGGCGTTTTTGCGCTTGCCGGCTGCGGAAGGCAAGGTGCTCATGCGGCCGTAAAATCGGCTCTGGAGAGTCTACAGTTTATAAAGAAAAGGCAAGATCCGAGTCATTACGTATTGGATTTGGCGAGTTATGCTCCATTTAGTGTATGCGGAGACGACGACAAGCAACCCGTTAACAAATATGATGGAACGTTGGGACAGACCAAAGCTTTTGTTCGCTTTCACAAATTCCCGACAGGAGCCTTAAGCAGCCAGCAGAGACGCAAGTTTTGCAACGGCGCTTTGGTAAGCCCGGATCTGTTTCTGACGGCGTCGCACTGTGTCGATTCTCGAACCATGAACGGTCTCGTGATCTTTAATTACGAAGAGGGCAGCAACCCAGACGACGTGCATGAGGAGGACGCTTATGGAATTTCCGAAGTCGTCGAACAAGGAGTGGCTAACGATTACGCTTTGTTGAGAGTTGACTCGGAGCCCGGCTTGAAATGGGGATGGTCTTCGGTAAAGAACAATACGGTTTCCGAACACGAACTCATTACGATAATTCAGCATCCCGGCGGACGCCAGAAAGAGGTTGAGGTCGGTTACGTCGATTACCTGGATTCATACTTTATGAACTACGGCGATGTTGATACCGAGTTGGGGAGTTCGGGATCTCCGATTCGAGATGCGAAGGGAAATATTGTTGGTATCCATACCAACGGGGGATGCCTCGTGGAGGGTGGAGTCAATTCAGGTGCACGTTTGGACGTCATTACAGATTCTCCTCTGATGGACCAACTCATTGGGCAAACCTTACCCTTCGCCTCAGGTGATATTATCGAATTAAGTATTGGTCCCGCAGCTAGTCGGCTGGTGCTCGGCGTTAGAGATTCGGATGGCCGAATAGTCCTCGTCGATTCTGCTACGGCGCTCTCCAAAGGCTACAACACTAAGTGGCAGGCCGTTCTCAACGCTGAAGGATCATACAGTCTTTTGCTTTCGGGAGATTCGACGCGGTCGTTGGGTGCGAAGCCCGACCGAGGTGAAGTAGCGACGATCGACCCCGCATGGGATCGATTGGGCGCTATGTGGAATGTCAAACGCTATGAAGAAAGCTTTGTCGTCTTGAGGGCGACTGGGGCAAACGACGGTCCTTCTTGGTTAGCAGGCGATACAACTCATGCTGTTGTGGGCCTACAGGATCGAGCAGTTTCGTGGAACGTGAAAGTCATAACGCAAACCAATATTCAGAAAAAATTATCTCGCCAGTTTTTTGACGTTTCAGGCGACATGGGGATATAATTAAGGCTCACATTCCAAAAAAATCTTCTGTGTGAAGGAGGACTATAATGAGGCGATGGTCACAGTGGCTCGCAGCGGCGTTGGTGTTGACGCTAGGCTCATGTAAAACGATGGAAAAAGGTTCGAGTTCGACAAAAGCCACTTCTGGCGTGGCCTTGAACGATTTCTGTACCGGTCCTAATGCAACCGATGAGGCGAAGGAACTCGCTGACGCGGTAACTAACTATTATAATTTCTATTCCGGAAAAATGCAGTTCGGGCAAAACATTCCGAATTATCCTCGCGGCGCTGCCGTCACGATTGTGAAAGGGGGAGGTCTTCACGTTCTTTGTAACTTCGGCCTTGCCGACAGAGAGAAGAAGACTCCGGTCACCGAAAACACGCTGTTCCCAATTGGCTCGGGATCAAAGGGTTTCACGGGGATAGCGTCTGTTAAAATCTATGACAAGTACAAAGGCCAAGGACTTGAGCGTCCTGACCGATTGCATGTTAAAGATTACATGCCGGAATATAGACTCTTCTATCCTCACTTAACAGAAGAGATGACGATCGCCGACCTGATGACACATAGAACGGGAATGATCCCTCACGATTCTATGTTCTATCTTACGACCTATAATCGCCAACAAATTCTCAATCGCCTTCGCTTCCTCAGGACAATTAAGGACGGCGCAGGGTCCTTCTTTTTCAACCAGGACCCTCCGGGCGGTTTTAGACATGCGGGCGACTTTCACTACAACAACATTGCGTTTATGGTTGCGGGCGAAACACTTGCTCGGATCACTAAGAGACAGAATTGGGAACAGGTCATTAAAGAAGAGTTCTACCAGCCGTTGGGAATGTCTCACTCTTACTTCTTGGCCGATCGAAAAAATCCTGATGTCGAAAGCAAAGTTGCGAAAGGCTATAGCTGGGGCGTCGAGAATAACCAGCTCGTTTCTTACCAAGTTAACCAGACAAACCCAGGCTTGATCGAAGTTGGCCCCGCTGCGGCCGTTATGACAACCCCTCTGGATATCTCTCGTTGGCTATTGTTCCTAGCGTCTAAAGGTGAAATTGACGGCAAACGTCTGATGAGTGCTGAGAGCTTTGATCTCGCACTGCAAGACTACCACCGTTACAAAGGCGGCAATAAAGGCGTAGGTTTCGGTTGGGTGGAATTCAACCAAAAATATCCTTCAATACAAGGCCACGAAGAAGTTCAACATATTTATCACTGGGGTATCGTTGAGGGTTATTCGATGCAAATTAACTATGTTCCGGACGAGAACATAGCTGTATCCGTCATGACTAACGAGGCCGGCGACCGGGGCTTTATCTTCAACATGATTCACAATACGTACCGAGCAATGTGGCTCGGCGGTCAACCTCAACCAGAGCAGTTCTACGACGACCCTAAAGAAATGGAAGCGGCGAAGAACTCTATGGATCCAGACAACATGGCGCAGGGTTCGGTCGATACAGCAAACGAAGGCTCGTTCTTCAACATGATCAACCTATGCCGATTTAAAGACATCAAAGGGCCTAACTATAATGAGTCTGGCAGAGGCTTAGCGGGAGAGTATTTCAATCCAGCGTATGGAGCATTGAAGGTTGAACAAGACGGGGACAAGGTTGTAGTAAAATTCCACAACCAAGTATGGCCTCTTATGCCTTGGCCGTGGCCCGAAGGCAAACCTTATCAACCTGACAACAAAGTCGCTTACTTCTCCGTACCTGTGGCCCTCCAGTCCTCGCGTGCTCCTGCTCCGATCTGCTTCAGTCACGATGGTTCGCAAGGCGTGCCCAACAAAATTCGACTTGTTCTAGAGTCTCCCTATTTGCCGATCGAGTTCTTGCGCGACACCGTTTTCTCGCAAAACTGGAACAAATATGCTGATCTCTTCAATACCTTCCCTGATGAAGGTAATGGTGGCGGCGGTCCCGGCGGAACGGCACTGGCGGGCGATTTGCTCAATTCTATCCCGTGGTCGGTAGACGAAGCTGAGGCGAATCATAGCCAAGAGATCGTTAAAGGTAATTATAAGTTCGCGGTCAACAGCCTCGATCCTAAGGTAGTCGGTTTTCTTCCTGTACTCGCAAGCAATGTTAATGCCTCAGTGGCTGGCAACATCGGCACTGTGACCGGCAATTGTATCGCTGCTTCTGGCCCTGCCGCGGCGGGATGTATTGGCTCCGGCACAACGGGTGCGATTTTCTCGGGAGCTCTTGGTTTCATGAACACCTACGGGGCTTCGGCTGCCAAAGCAGGAGAGCCATAAGGTTTGTTAAGCGGGCTAGGACGGTCCGCTCTGATCTTTCACGGTGCGTAGGCGCTGTAATCCTATATGAAAAGGTGCATCCTTCGCGGGATGCGCCTTTTTACATATAGCTTCGAGGTTCGCTGAGAGTTCGCTTGGTCTTTTCCTGAGGGGAAACATCAATGGGTGCTTTGCCGTCGGCAATGGGTATAACCGGCGCAAACTTAGGAGCGAAGACCGTCTTGATCAAAATCGAATGCGACGCATTCTGTCTTTGTAATATCCCTTCAGCACAAATAAAGGCTTCCTGGTCTACAAGAAGATGATATTGGCGATAAGCTTGCGGGAAAAATGCCAGGTTTATGAAACCATATTCGTCTTCCAAAGTAACAAACACCATACCGTTCGCCGAAGGCGGCGCTTGTTTGCTGATGATCATGCCGAAAACGTGAACTCGAGTTGTATTCGAAATTTGGTTGAGTTCCGTGGAAATACGGAGCTTGGACTGTACGACGGGATAACACCAGTGGTTTTTCTTAATAACCGAACAAGGATGTGCGTGCAGACTGGTGCCCATAGCCGCAAAGTCCTTTTCAATGCGTTCATAGTCGCCTTCCTCAGGCCAGGCGATGGAGTCCTCCCGCTCTTCAATCTTGTCGGGAACGGGAACGCGGTAGATCTCCCATAGAGTCTCGGATCTCTTGTGTTCCAAGGAATGAAAAACGTCCGCAAACGCTAAAGACACCAAATCGTTTTTAGGAATATGAGTGGTTGTGAGAAAATGCGTCAAATCCTTCCAACCCAGTGGAAGCCGCGAACGCACCTCAACGAAATGTTGGACGCTTGATTTTCGCAGAGAATGAATGAGAGAAAAACCGAGCCGGATACCCCAGCTGTTGTCGGGCATTCGTTCGAGAAAAGAGTCCCACAAAGACGTTTTAATGCAGATCGGCAGAATCTGAACTTTGTCGCGTTTGGCGGCTTGAATCAGAGCGTGTGGGGAATAGAATCCCATAGGCAAAGAATTGAGGATCGAACAGAAAAATGCCACAGGATAGTGACATTTCAAGTAAGACGAAGCATAAGCCAAAAGAGCGAAAGAAACGGAATGAGATTCGGGAAAACCATAGTTCGCGAACCCCCGCATTTGACCGAGAATTTGCTGCGCAAATTCCTCCTTGATGCCGTTTTTTCGCATGCCTTCTCCGAGCTTCTGAAGCCAAGGATCCAGGGCTGTGTTTGTGGTCAGACTCCAGGCACCAATGTTTTTGCGCAGTTCGTTCGCCTCTCCCGCGCTAAAGCCACCGACTTCAATGGCTATGCGCATGGCCTGTTCTTGGAAAATCGCTATACCAAGCGTTTTTTCGAGAATAGGTTGTAACTTCGGATCAGGGTATGTCACAGGTTCTAGACCTTGTCGTCGCTGTAAGTACGGATGAATGATTTTGCCTTGAATCGGTCCGGGTCGAATAATCGCTATCTCTATGACCAAGTCATAGAACTTCTCGGGTAATAGTCGAGGCAACATCGACATCTGAGCGCGGGACTCTATTTGGAAGACCCCGACTGTTTCGGCCCTCTGAATCATCTTGTAGGTTTGAGGATCATCAAGCGGAATATTGGCGAGGTTGTAATCGTTATGATAGTGATCGTTCACGAGTTTGAAGGACTTTCGTAAAGCCGTGAGCATGCCGAGCGCTAGAACGTCGATTTTGAAAAAACCGAGAGCTTCGATATCGTCTTTGCACCATTGAATGACTGTTCGGCCTTCCTTCGTCGCCGGCTCCCAGGGACTAAACCAATGCAAAGGCTTGTCGGTAATCATAAAGCCGCCCGAATGCAAACCTAAATGGCGGGGGAAACCTTTGAGTCTTGAAGCCAACACTCCCCAAAGACGCCATTCGTGAGATGAAAGTTCGGTCTTGTTTTTTCCCTGCACGTAAGTCGTGAGTTCTTCGGTTGTTGATCCTCTCATGAGCTTGGCGCGCGCGGCGTCCGACGCTGCCTTGAGCAATTCTTCCGATGCGCCTAAAGCTTTGCCGACCGCTCGCAGAGCCCCCTTTCGTCGAAAGGTGATGACGTTAGCCACCATGGCGGCTCGGTCGCGGCCGAACGTTTTATAGATATACTGGATGACTTCCTCTCGTCTTTCATGCTCAAAATCGACGTCAATATCGGGAGGATCCCCCCTTTCCTTGCTAATGAACCTCTCCACCAGCAAATTAAACTCTCTGGGATCGACGCTTGTAATCCCAAGGACAAAACATACGGCGGAATTCGCCGCAGAACCGCGCCCCTGGCATAAAATATTTTGCGAACGCGCCCAACCAACGATTTTCCATACTGTGAGAAAATAATCTGCAAACTCTAGTTCGCTGATCAAGACAAGTTCGTGACGCAGAAGTTGAAGGAGGTTATCTTTTATCGGAGTCCCTAATTTCTCAGGGGCATTTTCCCAAATCAATTTTTCAAGAAAGGTTTGGCTCGTATAGCCTTCGGGAATGAACTCCTTCGGGTAGTGATATTTAAGCTCTGAGAGGTCAAAGGTACAACGAGCGTGGAGCTCCTCCGAATTCCGAAGTGCCTCTTGCAAAAAGGGAAATCCGCCAAACCTTATGGTCAAAGACTCCTTAGTGTGAAGACATCTTTCGTCGTTGGGAAACATGTGGTGCGGAATATCGCCAAGCGTTTCGTTCGTTCGAATCGCATGTAATAAATCCGACAGCGGCTTTTGCATCGAATCGTGAAAGAATGCGTCTTGGGTTAGAAGAAGAGGGATGTTGAGATTTTTTGCAAGCCGGACAACTTTTTGCATCCACCGATCTTCGCTCGGATGAAGATGCCGGCTCAAAGAAAGATAAAAAGCCCCCGAAAAAGCATCTTTGAGCGCCACGATTTGGTCGTTATTCTTTCCGGTGCGTATAACGCCGCGCATAGGTTGGATGGCTACCATCCCTTCGAGGTCGAAAGACAATAGATCCTGCATCGTGATGAAACCATTTTGTTTTGTCTCAAGATGGAGTCTGCTTAAAATGGAACAAATATTCTTATAGCCGATCCAATTTCTGGCAATGAGCACGAGAGTATTTTGCTCGACAATTGGTTTGTCGTGATCTTGTTCAAGATGGATTTCCGCACCGTAGTGCAGCTTGAAATCCGCTTGCGGATTTTGATCGCGAATTGTCTTCAGCGCTCGGAAGCTTCGAGCTAGACCATAAACGCCATCGAAATCGCTTATCGCGAGGGAGCGATACCCCAACTGGAAAGCACGTTCGACAAGTTCATGGGGATGAGATGCTCCCGCTAAAAAACTGAAGTTAGTTTTACAGAGCCACTCATGCCAATGTTCGATCGCGTCGGGTTTCTTTTTTCTATGTGTAGATTCCGTGTTCATACCATTTGCCGGAGCTGTCTTGATAAACCCAAGACAATGTGTTGGAGGAAGTCATTGCTTTATAATAGTTGCGCGAGCTGGTTTGGGAGCGTTCCCACCATTTTAATGACACTCTTTCCAAGAATGTTTTATTTCTAAGAGGACGTTCCAAAGTGTGCGGTTTGTCCCAAATAAAAAGAGGCCTATCGCTGCACAGCAAAGGATTGTTGGAAACGTCATCGTCTGTATAGGGCCCTGCTGATTCTCGAGAAAAACTCTGCTCAGGGACAAAGTCTCTCTTTATCTGATATCTTTCCATTTTTACCGCTAGCTGGTTTGCCAGCTTTTCTATGGCTGCAGCGTTTTGTTCTGTAAAATCCTCAAACAGACAGGAAGTCGAATTGTTGCTGAACATCCATTTCTGAACTTTAAGCTCCCACCCAACAATAAGGCTTTCTTCGGGTAAGTGAAGTTCCAGGTTCTTTTTGCTAAGTTCCGTTCGAACATTCTCAAAATTCAGATGAATCTGGCTTAAGGCAATTTTATGTTCGGGTCGATCACGGTGCAGCTTATGAGGATAACGAAAATGAATAGGCACAACAATGAAGGATAAATCGTGAAATATAATTTTCCATAATAAGGTGTCGACGAGGTAGCTCTCATTCCACGTGGACAGTTGGCATAAGAGGTTGAGATCGTCCTTTAAGAAGGGTTCGATGGGTTGCCAGTGCATTAAAGGATATTCCAAATGCCGCGTTACACGCAGTTCGAGAGGAGGCTCAAAGTCTTGCCAGGGAAACTCTTCAATAAAACCCGTTGAACTTTCCCCCAGGGTCCACGCCCAAATCATTCCCACAAAGCCGCCAAATCGCCGTTTTATGGAAGCTGCGTTAAGAAGTTGTTTACTCTGTGAAAATTGGACATCGAGCTTGTGGATAGCTTGTTGAAATTTGTTAAGGTCCGCAAAAAATTTAGCTTCTTTAAAACGCTTGTAATGCAGCGGGAAAAATTTGCTTAAGCCTTCGGCGGCTTCGAACCAGGCTGACCAAGAGATATTGTTGTAGAGATTTTTCCCGAAAGTGGATTCAAGGTTAAATAAACCCTGAAGGTCTCTTTCCTTGAGATAAGTCAAAGCCAGCAGCCCTTGCCACGGATTTTTACACACGACGACCTGAAACGGTTGGTCTGCCTGACTTTGACGGAGTCTCTCAATAAGAACCTGCGGGAAGCTTTTTTGAGCACGACGGCACTGATCTTGCCAATAGAGTTTCACGGTTTTTAAATCCGCTATCCAAGATTGAGCATCGTATTGCATGACCTGGGGAGATAGAGAGAAAGCGTCGTTCTGTGTGGACAAAACGACAAAGGTTGACGGCTCTGACCCTGAATCATGATAAAGGGGGAGTGTTTTCATATTGATGACTCGGAAGTTGAAGGTGAAATGTTTTCGGACCTTTCAAAGCCTCGAAATGAAAATATTCTTTTTTGAGGTCTAACCATGCGTTGAGGCGCCATTTTGCCCAAACGTTTCCAACTTTGTGGGATAAGAGTTTGGGATAAACCACGAATATTATTTTGTGCAAACGCTTAGCCTGCGCGTGGAGAAAAGCCATGTCGGATCGAGTAAGATAAATATCGTCCAAAATGATAATGGGGAAAACGTTTTCGAGAAAAACCGGTTTGATGGCTTCAATAACAGATTTCTTTTTGGATTGAATCTTCTGATTCTCGCCGAGATTAATGAAAAACAAGCGGCTCAGGTCAAGTCCTTGCTGTTGCCATGCAGGAGGGTAGACTTGCATCTCGGCTTGATTATAAATCCAAAGAAGAAAGTTGGAATGCGATTGGGTTGTCAAAAAACTCAGTAATATTTTAAGTCCCATTTGGCCTGGGGGAATCCCCCATTCACAGAGAGATCCAAAGGCTATGCCGGACATACGTTCTCGAATCGGACGGATGCGAGATAATATTTTTTGCGATTCGTTATCGCGGGCTAATGCTCGGGCCACGGTCATTTTTGCTGTTACTCCCCCTTGAGAGCCATCAAGGGGTATTGGGGAAAAGAGAGGTAACGAGGGTAATGAGGGATGGGTACTCAAGTGGCGGTCTGGAGCGGAAAAATGGGTGTGACGATGAAAGTAGATAAGACTCATTCCTCTCCCCAACATCAAGAAACAGCTAAAAATTTCTAGGGTTATCCTGTTGCCCCGGAGGGCAAAGGTGGAGGAGTGACTCCTCCATGTGTACATCGTATATTAGTGTACATCGTACACTAATGGGAGTCAAGTTTTTTGTTTTCGACTTGATTCCAGGCACCTATGCGATTAATTTCACGAAGCTTTTTTGCGGAGGTGAGGGTGCTGAAAGTTTATTTAATACACTGGTTATTGGCGACAGTAACTCTCGCGATCACTGCTGCGATCGTCCCTGGCTTTGTTGTTCGAAATTTTATAGCAGCAATGTTTGCATCTCTTATCATCGGTCTCCTGAACGTTATTGTGTGGCCCATCCTCGTTGTGTTCACGTTGCCGCTCACAATTCTAACGTTTGGACTTTTCCTCTTCATAGTAAATGCTATCGTTCTCAAATTTGGCGCAGCGCTCGTGCCCGGATTTGAGATCCAAGGATTCTTTCCAGCTATTTTGGGATCTATTGTTTTGACGCTGGTCGGTTGGTTTATTAAGTACCTATTTTACAACTCTTAAGATCCTTCGCTTTGCTCAGGATGACGAAGATTCCTCAGAATGACGAAAAAGCGCGCGTCATCCTGAGCGAAGCGAAGGATCTCAAAAGGTGGTATCGACCCATCAGGCACTCAGACTGATATCCGTACCCTTGCCGACCTCGACTCCTTCGTCTTCCAGCAACGTTCGCAGCATCCAGGCTGTTTTTTCGTGGTACGCAAGCCGGTCTGTTAGAAGGTCAACCGTGCCCTCGTCATTAACGCGCGAGGCGACGGGAAAGACAGTACGAGCCGTTCGAGCAACTGTTTCGTTGCCTTCGACGAGAAGGCGGATCATCTCGCGCGCATGCGGAACTTCCGATGTGTCGGGAACAGAACTCAGCTGCGTAAACTGTTGGTAGCTTGCCGGCGCGAATACGCCCAAGGCTCGAATTCGTTCCGCAATAGTGTCGACCGATGTAGCGAGATCGATATACTGGTTTTCGAACATCTGATGGAGCGGCTGGAACATAGGTCCTGTTACGTTCCAATGAAAACTCTGCGTTTTCAGGTAAAGTGTGTAGGAGTCGGCCAGCAATTTTGACAGGCCGGTTGCGATTTCTATTCTGTCCGCTTCATTTATCCCAATGTTGATCTTCATAATGTTCTCCTCAAAAAGTTAGCCTATAACCAGCGCTTGTGAAGTCGCGTTAATGACGGCTGCAATGCGAATTGCGGATTGGACACCTTCATTGCTGATGTTTGCTTTCTTCACCTCCTTGGCGTGCGCGCTAATACAGGCACCGCAACCTGCCAAAGCTGAAACTCCCAAACAATACAATTCAAAATCCACCTTCTCCACACCGGGATTTCCGATAATGCTCATCCGCAGTTTGGCGGGAAGCTTGCTCAATTCCGGATCGTCGTTTAAATGCATGCTGCGATAGTAGACATTATTCATGGCCATAATCGTTGCCGCCCCTTTTGCGGCTTCAATCGCTTTTGGCACCAAAGTCAACGCCGCCTCTGTCGAGATCGCATCGATGATCCGGGGATCCCGCGTCCAATAAGCAGAAGCAAGAGCTATGCCGACAATTTGTTCCCGCTTTAACCCGGGGGCCCCTTCCTCGGAGAGTACCGAGGAAAGGTTGATGCGGATGTCTTTTGCGTAGTCTCCGAGATTGTCTCTTAAAGTTTGAATGGTCATATTTCCCTCCATTCTTAAACTTGAATCGTTGGTTGTCCTCTTTCCCAGTTGCAGGGACAGAGTTCATCCGTTTGAAGGCCGTCGAGTACTCGAAGCACTTCTTTTGGGTTTCTCCCGACGCTTAGATCAGTGACATAGACGAACCGAATAATTCCATCAGGGTCAACAATAAAGGTCGCGCGCTGAGCTACTCCTTCCTTGTCGTCAAGAATCCCCAGTTCCGTTGAGAGTTCGCGCTTAATATCCGAGAGCATGGGGAACGGAAGATCCTTAAGATCGGATTCGGCTTTGCGCCAAGCAAGGTGAACGAATTCGGAATCTACGCTAGCGGTTAAAACCTGCGCGTCCCTGTCGATAAACTCACGGTTGAGGTCTGCGAAACCTTTAATTTCGGTAGGGCATACGAACGTGAAATCCTTTGGATAGAAGAACACGACCAGCCATTTGCCGCTGTAGGTCTCGTTGGTAATGTCTTGGAAGGCGTGTTTCGGATCCGTCGAAACCGTCGCTTTCAGGTTAAATTTTGGAAACTTTTTTCCAACAGATAACATAGTTTTTTCTCCTTTATGAATGTTAGGCTGCATCGCAGCTTTGAATATATAATCGACGAAAAGCGTTGATATATAAAATCGATTGTTTAAATATATAGATAGATTATCTCTATTAATGGGAACTCATGACAACCATTACGCAATTAGAATACATCGTGGCGGTCGAGCGGCTGAGGCACTTTGGCAAGGCTGCTAAAGCCTGCCACGTTTCGCAGCCCACTCTGAGCATGCAAATCCAGAAAATGGAGGAGGATCTTGGCGTTGTCATCTTCGATCGCGATAAGAAACCCGTTTTGCCCACCGAAAAAGGTGCGGTCATCATCGAGCAAAGCAAGGCTGTCCTGCGGGAATACAGTAAGCTCCTGGAGATAGGCAAAACAGAGGCTGGGGTCGTTCGAGGGACCTTTCGGTTAGGGGTAATCCCTACGCTGGCGCCATATCTTCTGCCGTTGTTTGTACAGAAGTTCTCCCTTGCACTGCCCCGCGTGGATCTCATTATCGACGAAATGAAAACGGAAGATATTATTAAGTCGCTCCGTGACGATCAAATCGACGGGGGCCTGCTTGTTACGCCTCTTCACGAGAAGGGGCTCAAGGAAAGGGTGTTGTTTTATGAACCCTTCTACGTGTATGCGAGTACGGATCATCAGCTAAATTCTAAGTCAAAAATCGTCGAATCTGATCTCGACAGCAATGATATTTGGTTGCTGAAAGACGGTCATTGCTTTCGCGATCAGGTTATCAACTATTGCTCGCTGCGGCGGGAACAGCACTCAGCCGTAACCAATATCAAGTTCGAAGGAGGCAACTTTGAGACGCTTAGGAATTTGATACGGGCGGGGCGGGGTTATACTCTATTCCCCCACTTGTTTGTTTCATCGCTGTCCGCGTCAGAAAAAGAAAAACATGTGCGTGGATTCAAGCAGCCTGTGCCTATTCGAGAGGTCAGCCTCGTCCACCGACGCGACCAGTGGAAAACGGATATCCTTGATGCCCTGAAGGATACGATAGTCCAAAGTCTTCCAGCCGATCTCAAGGCTTTACCTAAGGGGAGGGTGGAACGGGTAGAAATATAATCGACATTAAGTCACTGATAAGATTAATAAAAACCATGTTCATCAAGCTTGAGTGTCGGCAAACCGAAAAGAAAAGGTTAGATTTTGGAGGATTACCTTGATGATGCCGAACGCAACATTTCTTTTGTCCTTTGTCCTTTTCCTGACATCTTGCAAAGATTCCGGCTTTTCGGGTGCTTCGCGTTCTGGCGCGGTTACCGATGCTTCTAGCAACGGCGACAACGACGTTATTGGTAATACTCCATCAGATTCCGAGACAGCAGAAGGCGAGTCCGAAGAGACTTCCCTCACCGACCACGAGGTTCTTAAGAACTTTCCGAGTGGGGCAGACCAGCTCAAAATCATCTGCTCCCGACCCGGACAAGACAAGGTACGAACAGTTTTCTGCGCCCCAAATCCGCCCGTCATTGGCAGTTTGGTAGACCTGCAGAGAGCTTTGGGCCTGGCCTTTACCGACCCAACGTTGACAGGTCGCGGCAATAACGGTGCTGGCGGCAATCCGGGGTTTGTCATAACGGGCCACTCAAGTTCGCTCGTTGCGCGCTTCACGTCCGCTATCAACCCAAGGGCGATCCTTTTCACGCCTATCAACCAAAACATCGCGCCTGATTACGTCGCGATGGGGTTTCAAAGAGGCGAACAGTTTGCCGAAATCATCGCTCGCGACCCCTCCAACGGTCAGTTGGCCTTTTTTATCGTAGCTTTTGAGCAGGCATGTAATGCCGCACAGGGTGGTTGCGTTATTGGAGAACTGCTTGCTCCTTCGATTGAATCGAATTGGACTAAATTTTCTATTTATGAAGATATCGATTTGGAAAATACCATTATTGATTGCAAACAATGCCACCAACCGGGCGGAGCGAACACGGCTAAGATTTTGAGAATGCAAGAGCTTCAGGATCCTTGGACACATTTCTTCAGGGACAACAGGCCAGAAGGTCAGGCTCTTATCGCCGACTATTTTGCAGCACATGGGACGCAGGAAGACTTTGCAGGTATTCCAGCTGCGATCATTAACGCTTCTGATCCGGCCAGGTTGGAGGACTTTGTGCGTGACGCCGGATTTGGGAACCAACCCAATGAGATGGAGACCGATACAATTTCAGACGAGGTTGGTGCGTCGAGCCCGAATCAGCCTCAGGACAACTCTGTTCCTGGAGAAAGCACCACCTGGACTGCGCAATACGAAGCAACGGTAAGAGGCGAGTTCATTCCGATGCCGTATCACGACGCCAAAGTTTCGGATCCAGCGAAACTCGCGACGATGACCAAAGCCTACCAAGATTTTCTTTCAGGACAAATGGCGGCGAAGGATCTTCCCGACATTAGAAACGTATTCAAGGACTCGGAGCTGCCGTATATAGGATTCATGGTGAAGCCGGGCCTTTCAGGGCGAGAGATAATTATTAACGCTTGCCGTCAATGTCACAACTCGCAACTCATTCAAACTATCAGCAGAGCCAAGTTTAATGTCGATGCGCTCGACACCATGAGCCGCGAGGAAAAAGACAAGGCGATCGAAAGGCTCATGTTGTCGGAAGAACACTTGCTGAAGATGCCGCCAAGAAGGTTTAAGTCGCTTACCGCTGAAGAAGTCAATCGCGCGGTGGAAGAGCTTCGGAAATAGACGAATATAGCGAGGATGTTTGCGCGGGCGTCAACCTGAATGCTTTTGGCTCATTTCTGCGCCTCAATGTAAAAGCTTTGTTCTTGACGCTCGGGAAGATCCTTGATGAGGGCGTTATCGGAACCGTTTTGAAAAGACACGACATTGACAGCATGGAATCCAATCTCTCGCAGTACGGCCGACATAAGATCCGGATCCCAAACTGAAAGATGGCCGTGAGTTTGGGTAAGTTGTGCAACCGCCTCTGCCTGGGTTATTGCGCTTCGTTCCCCAAGTGCCTGTGCCAATCCAGGAACCACAATTCGTAACCATGCTCCAGATTTGAGCGCTCTGCGCGCTTCTTTTAGTGCTACGATGACGCTCCTGTAGTCGAGGTGTTCCAACATATGTTCGGTGTAAATACCGTCCCAATAGTTTTCGTCACAATTCCACGGACGCGAAGCATCGAGCATCCAATCGGGCAATCCACGACTCTTGCGGATTAAGTCACTAAACCGATAAGTGTCAGCGTTAATCCATCCCTCGAAATGATGGTCTCCGCACCCCAAATGGAGGAGCTTTGTCTCTCCAGATTGTGGCGGGGGTTTCCTATAAAATATATGGCCAAGATGGCTTTCCAGGCCGGACAGCAGGATTTTGTACAAGGGGCGACGGAGTTGTTCAATCGCCTCAAGTCGTTGCAAGGCCGGTACCTGCATTTGGGACATCGTTTAGTATCCTATGTTAGTGAAGATCAAGACTTAGCAAATTTTTTGGGCAAACGCACCAAAAACTAGGAAAGAAAACTCCTTCTACAAACGTTCCAAGACATAAGCATGGTTTACCGGCAGTGAGCTTGCGTAAGTCTGCTTCTCGCCATCCGGCCATTCGACTTTTATTGATTCGATCGTTGCCGAGTCTTTTACTCCAAAAAATGCTACAGGGCTGTCGGAGCTCTGATAACCGCCGCTTTGTTTAAGCTCGCGGAAATAGGTGCTGCCGTCATTCGCTGTGATCGAGATCTTTGCCCCTATTCCAAACCGATTTTTCTTGTGGTCGCGCAGGGCGATAGAGACGGAGTGATTTGAGTCGATCTCGTTCATGTAAACTTGCACGGCGCCAATTGAAGAGTTGCCGATTATGTCGAGGTCGCCATCATTGTCGAAATCGATATACGAAAACGAGTAAAAATCGAAATTGTCGGTCGCATTGTAGCTAAACTGCTTCTGAATAAAATCCATACCTGTGTTTTTCATAAGGACGTTCCAACCGAAGCTATCCTTTTTCGCAACAACGCCTTCTGAATTGAAAATATCCAGCAATCCGTCGTTGTCGAAGTCAGCAAATCGGCCGCCCCATGTCCAGCCGCCCGGGTGAGAAAACTTGGGTGATTGCGCGTTAACGTCGGCCAACGAACCTGCGTCTCCGCGATACAAGAAGTGATCTGACTTCTGTTGCATGGCGCCGGCAAATTCCTCCTTCTTGTATCGTGATCCGCGGTGCGCAAGAAGATGGCAAACTTTGACCAATATGGCATCTCCTTGGAATTCTTTGTCGCAATCAAAGTCAATTTCATTTCGCAAGATCAGTACCCACATTGCCGATAGAAGACAATCTTGTTTCGCTTTGTTGTCGGTGCTGATCTTTTCGCAATCCTTAAGACTCACGTTTCGATCTCGGTAGAACGGTAACAGTGGATTGGTTTTACGAACGGAGCTGCAGTTTTGTCGAATAATCTCGTCCTGTATTGTCTCGCAATACTCTAAGCCCGTCTTCGGGCGAGCAAATTCGGCGGGGGTAATGCCGTCGATAGTTTCGGTTTCAACTCCTGGTTTTGGCACAACCGTCCCCATGACGAGAAAATCGAGCACGCCGTTATTGTCGAAATCTCCAGTGTCGGCACTCATAGAAAAATACGGGGTTTGGGCGATAAGCTTGTTGTCTACCGTGAAGGATCCCTTTCCGTCGCCTAGCAAAACGTTGTCGGGAACGATGAAGTCGTTGGAAAAGTAAATGTCGAGTTTATCGTCGTTATTGAGGTCTGATACCAAGGAAGCCATGGTTTCGCCGGAGTAGCCAGGCAGTTCCTTCTCAGTGAAATTGAGGTTGTCGTTAAAAGTAATGGAATTGAGGCGACCTTTTCCGTAATGATGAAATGCGGTGACAATCCCGAGTGCCATATTGCCATTGACAACGTCCACGTAGCCGTTGCCGTCGAGATCGGCGAAACTCGGACTTACGGTGATGATGCCGTCATAGTTGGGAATTGCCTTTGGCTGGTTAAAATCAAACTCGCCCTTGTTGTTCACAACAAGGAAATTGCCGTTAGCGAAAGTAGAGTAAAATATATCCAACCAGCCGTCGTTGTTCATATCGACAAAGCTAACGGAGTAAACGATCATGGAGTCCAAAGCCGGGAAGGAAGTATTCTGAAGTTCAAACCAACCGCCACGGTTCTTATATAGGGCGATGCCCACATCCGATCCAAACATGATATCCGTCCAGCCGTCATTGTTGTAATCCCCAGAAGCTGTGCCTCGTCCAATCCAAAACGGATCAGGGTAGTCCCGTATTCCATAGCGATGTCCCCGTGTAAGTCCGATCTTCGACCCTTCCAACTTGGTGAACTTTCCTTTGGCTTGCTCCGCAGGTTTGAAGAAGGGGAATGAGCTTAGGATCATCCCGGGCGCTTCCTGAACGGAATTCATCGATATCGGATCGCGGGGGGCAGGTTCTTGGAACTTTGACGACGTTATTTTATCGACTTCAGGGTTTTGGAATTGAAGGGAATTTCTCAGTGCATGATAGGCGCGCAAATTCGGCAAACCATAGAATTGGTTGTGCATTTCTTTACCTGTCAATCCCACCCCAATGCCGAGCACCAAGACAAGTACCCCGAGATTCGTCGCCCATTTTAAGGATGCGCTAGACCAGACGATAAAGAATGAATAAACGCTAAAAATGCCAAGCGTACAGAGAAGTACGAGGATCAGGTTCACAGGCAACAAGTTTTGCGAATAGAACGCGTTGCTCAGCATAACGTCGAAAGCCATAGGCGTTGGGAGAATCACGCCCACAAGAGCGGTTATGACGACCGCCAAAATTCCCGAATTAGAACCGAGGTACTCTAGCGGAATCATATGCGACACTAGAGCGCCGAGAAAACCCGCGAGAAACATAAGCGGTACGGTTTTGATAACAATAAACTTGAAACAAGAGAGGAAGTCTTTAACTGCATAGAAGGGGCTTTTGAGCCAGGTGTCGGTTTCATTGGGGTTGTGAACCTGCATCTCGGGTGTCGGATTCTTTGGAGCAAGATCGCTGATTGCATGATCGTCTCCTAAAAATCTCTTAAGCAATGGGACTCCTATAAAGATCACCGTGAGCGTGAAGGCGACTTTCGTGACAGCCATATAAAGGGGAAATAAACTAAAGGCCATAGTGAGAACGATAATATTCAGAGTAGGCGAGCTCAACATGGCGGCAAAGGCGGTCTCGACTCGCTTTGACTGCAACATCCCTTTGAAAACTGGCGCCGCGCAATTAACGCACACAGCCAACGGAGACCCGATTAGGACTCCAAGTGTGGTATTCCCGAGCGTTGACGGTGCTCGCACCAATCGGAGATAACTAAGCATCGCTAAGAGGAGACCACTGAAAACAACCCCAAACGTCATGCCCTTTTTGTTATCCCGAATCCAATTCAGCGTCGTGTAGGACACTTTCAAGTAGAAAGGGTCTGTCTCTTGAACTTTATACTTAGGGTAGACGGAAAGAGTGTCGGAAACCGACCCCGATTCGGCCATCATGGCTTTATTATTGAGATCCGGGTATCTGGAAGCAGTCCAGAAGTACGTCGCCACGGAGGCGGCAATGACGAACAAGAAGATAAAACGCTTGGGATAAAGGCATTGATAGCCAAGAAAGGTTCTCATTGGTACTCCAGGGAAAATATAGGTTTTATTGTCTAACATCATGAAGATAGTGTCAAATGCCGTCGTTATGACATATTGTTTTTTCTAACCGTTTCCTTAGAATAAGGTCAGAACGTCCCATTTTTATTGCCATAGGAGCATGTATGAAACTTTCTTTAGCAACTGTTGTATTGAGCGGCATGGTGTCCTTCACAACAGTATATGCAGAAGAGATTACACCACAAGATTTCGAAACTACGAACGCTTGGGATGAAGGCTCCCGAGGCGGGGACCATGATCGCGACAGAGGCCGTGATCGTGACAGAGATCACGACAGGGGCCGTGATCGTGACAGAGACCATGACAGAGATCGTGACAGAGATCGTGATCGCGATAGAGACAGAGATCGTGACGACCATGACCGACCAGGACCTGGCCCAGGCCCGCGCCCAAAACCAGACATTGATTATGAGTGCAAGTACGAAGGATTGCGCGAATTCCAAGGAACGGGTCTTACTATTGCAGATGCTCAAGCTAAAGCGCTTGACCGATGCGATGACAAGGCAGCGGACGAAGATTCTTGCGCCCTCGGCAACTGTTTCGAGCAAGCAGATCAGACCTTTGTCTGTACCGCTACGGGAATGGATACCTTTAAAGAAAAGGCTGGTTCTAAATCAAAAGCCAAGAAAAAAGCGAAACGCGAATGCGAAGAGAACAGCATTGGCGAATGTGACTTCGTACGATGCAAAAAAGAGATCGACAGAACTCCCTAATACTCTCAGCCCTTCGTCATCAACCTGACGAATCCCATGAGAACTAAGAGGCGCCTTTTTCGGCGCCTCTCTTTTTTTGGTCGAGAAAACGTTCCCACGACGCAGGATGTTGGCTCGCGTGGTTCGGTAGAATTACGAACATCGCCAGAATAAGGCCTACCGTTATGGCATTTTGGCCAAAGGCATATTCCGCTTGTGAAAAATACCCAAAACCGACGAGCCAAGCGCACACGAATAGACTCAGAAAGTGCGAATGATGAAATCTGGGAACGTAGGAAAGGAAAGCAAACAAGGCAACGAGAAATCCGCAAATAAGATCGTTGACGACAAGAGACCGATCATCTTGGTAGTTGAAAATAAATGGACTGAACCAAAGCCAAAGGCCGAAAAAAGTTTCAGCGTTGCGGGCCCACATAGACTTCCTCGCAAAGATCGTTCCCAACCTCGAACGCAACTTGGCTGGGTTTGCCCCAGAAAGCATCAAGAAGAACACGGCGGTCGCCGGATTTTTTCCACACTCGGTACAGATAAATACAGGAACTGTGGACCTCGTCGTAGGACACCGCGATAAGCACAAGAGACAGCACAGCTGTGACGAGGCATAAAAAGCACCAGAACCCCACCACCGTTCCTTGCATAAATACTAATACAGCGCTGACGAGCCCCAACGGAATGACGTCGAGGCCGAAGAGAATCACAAGCCACGGGGTATACTGCCAACGTCGAGAAGACCCCGCCAACCCGAATATTGCATCGCCCAAGTAAGCAATGGCTCCTAGCGCAGCGTCCGGGATGCCGAACCAGCCTCTCATGACCTCCGAAACCTCAGAATCAAGTACCCGTTCCGTTCCGTCGCCAAAGACTGGGTCCCAGGCTTGGGGCAATAATTTCCATTGATAGAGAGCCATATAGCTCGAAATGACAGCGCCGAGAAAGCCGAGTATGCAAATCGGCACGCGCTGCTTCCAGCTCGAGGGATTGTGATGCCACGGAAAAACCTTTATCAATTTTCCTGTGGGGGAACTCATGCGCTTAAATTCGATGCTTCAGCCCGCTTTTCGACTGAGGCTCCAGGAATTTCCTTTCCTTCGAAGCGCAGGTGGTTCTGCTCGTACCACCACTCCGGATCATTGAGGAAATTGTGCAAAATAATCGGAAGATGCGTTCTGAGACTATGCTCGGGCTGCCAATTCAAGAGAGCCTTCGCCTTTGATATGTCGATGGGATAGTGCGCATCGGCAAGGTCGATCATCCAGGGTTGAATGAATTCCTTCTCCGGAGTTATTTTGTCTTTGACCCATGCGCCTACCTTGGCCGCCGTTTTCGGAATCTTGATAGTTGGCCAATTTTTGCCGTGGAGGGTCGTTCCAATTAATTCCTGCAAATCGCTATAAGCCACGATGTCTTCCTCTCCTATGAGAAAGGTTTCGAAGGTACCGAGATTCGGTCTAAAATTGATGACTTGTTTGAAGCACGCCGTGAGATCGTCGAGATGGATAAATGGTTGGCCGTGCTCAGGATTGCCTGGAAAGAAATAACTTTCGAGTTGTTTTTCATAAATTCGTTCTATTTGATGAGCAATAGGAGGCGAATGACAGTAGTCGTCATAAACTCCCGCAATTCGCAAGATCACTACGGGAATGTGTTTGTGTTGATCTTCAAGAAGCTTTTCCGTTCTTAGTTTGGACTTGGGATAAAGCCACTCGGGTTTGATCGGCGACGACTCGGTTATTTTGATGCCTGGTTCGCGGGCTTGATCCATTACCAGAATCGTGCTCGAGAATACAAATTGTTCAACGTCCAGCATATAGAGTTTTCTGATGAGTGTTTCAGTGCCGCCAACCGTAAGCTCGTCATAAAGCGGACTATCGGCACCGGAAAAATCATAGTACGCAGCGAGGTGAATAACGCTCGCGAAGTGTCTGCCATGTTTGTTGGCTACAAGGGCCAACTTGTTTTGGACGTCGTTGTGATTCGTGAGATCACACGAATACCAATTAAACCCTTCTTCCGCGATTGGGGATTTAGGTTGTTTTAGGTCGAATCCGATAACGTTGTATCCGGCCTGTGCCAACGATCTAGCGAGACGTGAACCAATGAGTCCGGATACACCAGTGATGAGTACGTTCTCGTTAATCTCAATATTCATAGTCTTTGCCTCCTGGCCAAATAAACTGCAAAAGTTAGTCCATGAAAAGCAATGTTGCAGCTTATTACGTACGATCTCTGTAACAAATCACTACAAATAAAAGATGCTGCAAACCCGCTAGGGGTAACGTTTTCGTGATTTCTTGAAACAAAGCGGTTAAATTTTTTTTTCATGTTGCAGTTCACCTTGGCGCATTATATAGGGTCACCTGCCTCTTAAACTCTAGTACAAGAGTTCATGTGATCCGGAAGCTTTTCCCATCAAAAATTGACGAGAGCATTTTCATAAGAACTGCGGCCTTGGCTCTCGTTTATTTTATGACAGCCAACGTGAGTCTAAGTTTTATTCCGATAGCCGGATTTGCTTCGATGGTCTGGGTGCCAGCGGGAATAACGATTTCAGCCGTAGTGTTGTGGGGCAATCGTGTTTTGCCGGGCGTCTTCATCGGGTCGGTTTTGGCCAACTGGTCGATAGGAATTTCATTGTCAGGGGCGATCGGCATAGCAATTGGGAACGTACTCGAAACTTTCATCGCCGGAGTTGTCTTGCGGAAGCGAGACTTCCATCCCTCTCTCGAGCGGATCCGCGATGTGGTGAGTCTTGTCGTGTTGTGTCCTATTATTAGTACACCGATAAGTGCAGCCATGGGGGTCTTAAGTCTTAGCTTATTCGATCAACTACCTATGGCGCCTATGGCCTCATGGTTCTCCTGGTGGCTCGGGGATACCGTGGGCGCTATCCTTATCACTCCTCTTTTGCTTATCTGGTGGTATCGCCCAACTGTCGTCCTGGAGAAGAGAAATTTAATCGAGTATTTCATACTTGTACTGAGCCTTACGATAATTAGCTGGTTGGTATCCCATAATCCTTATCACCTGTTTACAGCGGCTACGTCATCCTTCCCTTTACCATTTACCTTATTTCCGTTCTTGATTTGGGCAGCATTTCGATTTGGCCCTAAGGGGGCGGTAAGCACGAACGCCTTTGTGATTATCCTCGGCATTTGGGGTGCGGCCAACGGCAAAGGTCCGTTTGATACGGTAACCCTAGTTGAGAGGTTAAATTTGTTCCAATCATTTGCTATTGGAACAACGCTCACGAGCATGTTGCTTGCCGCGGTCATCGCCGAATTGCGCAATGCCCAGCAACGGCATCGGGAAAGTGAAGAGCAGGAGATATTTCTACATAGGGCTACCGACATTCTCGCCAGTACCATAAGCTACGAGGAAACCCTGAAGAATCTAGCTTCTGTCACCGTACCTTCGATGGCAGATTGGTGCATGGTCCATGTGGTTGGAGAAGAAGGCGCACCTCGACGCCTTACGATCGCACATGTCGATCCCGAAAAGATTAGGTATTTAGGAGAAGTGGAGAAGAGGTTCCCGCCCAAAGCCGTAAGTTGGGGGCCAGGTCAGGTAATCAAAACAGCGCAAGCGCAACTGATCGAAAATATCACGAGAGAGCACAACGCGGAAGCGGCGTGGGATAAGGACCATTTGGAGGCCGTGCTCAAGTTTGGTGTTCGGTCCGTTTTGGTTGTTCCCATGATTATCGGCGAAAGGGTTTTTGGCGCGATCACGTTGATCTATGCAGATTCTGACCGGCGCTATCAGGAAAGAGACTTGAGGTTTGCTCAAAACTTGGCTCTGCGTGCAGCGTATGCTCTTGAAAATTCGATGCTTTTTCAGGATGCCCAACATGCCATCGAACGCTTGGTGAACGAGAACAAAGAGCGCCTGCGGGTACAGAATGAGCTTCGGACAGCCAAGGAATCAGCCATTGCCTCGAGCAACGCTAAGTCCGAATTTATCGCGAACATGAGCCATGAGATTCGGACGCCGCTCACGGCGATACTCGGCTTTTCTGAGCTCTTGGCAAATCCGATCACCTCCGAGGACGAGCGGAAACGCTATGTAAACATCATAAAGACCAACGGCCAGCATCTCTCCACCCTCATCAGCGATATCCTCGACCTTTCAAAGGTGGAGGCGGGCCAGCTCATCATCAAAATCGAGAAAGTTTCTCTTAATGTGGTCATTGAGGAGGTTCGAAACGCGCTTGGAGTGCTTGCAGAGAAAAAGGGCATAAATATAAAAATTAAGAGCCACAGCTCTCTGCAGAACTACATCGAAACGGATGTTATCCGCTTCAAACAAATCCTCATGAATTTGGTGGCTAATGCCATAAAGTTCACGGAGTTCGGAGAAGTTGAAATTTCTTTGAAAATCACTCAACGTCAAGCAAGGCGAAGGTTGGCCATCGAGGTGCGCGATACCGGAATTGGCATATCGCCCGATAGGGCTTCTAAACTCTTCGAATCCTTTTATCAAGGGGACGCCTCAATTACTCGTACCTACGGAGGAACGGGTATAGGCCTTGCTCTCTCCAAACGCCTCGCGAAGCTCTTGGGAGGCGACGTATATCTCCTCCAAAGCACCCCGGGAGTGGGTAGTACGTTTGGGATTGACATCGATGTTGGACAGTTTGAGGCAGAAACATTTGGCTCGAATTCAGAAACCATTTACTTGAAAGAGAAATCCTGCACAAACGCGCTTAGGGGGATCAACGTGCTGCTTGTCGAAGATAGCGAGGATTTACAGCGTCTCATAGGGACTTTCCTGAGGGTTTTCGGTGCTCGTGTTGAAGTCGCAGGTGACGGTAGGCAGGGGGTGGAGAAGGCCCTTACGAACGAGTTTGACGTCGTTGTTATGGATATCCAAATGCCGGTTCTCGACGGATTTAGCGCGATGGACCAGTTGCGTGCAAAGTCCTTTGAAAAACCCGTACTGGCTCTCACGGCTCACGCTGCCGAGGAGCATCAAAAAAAATGCCTCGAGTCAGGGTTCCGAAGCTACGTGAGTAAGCCTGTGGATCCTGCATCGTTGATACAGGCTATTGAGACTGTCTTGTAGCTATTTAAACCGCAGCGCTTGGCACCGAATCCCTAGGGAAAACGCTGAAAATGAGGTGCTTGTTAAGAGGAAGGCTTGGATCGCGGCTGATAAGCAGATATAATGATAGGTATCCCCTGAGGAGATCTATCATTATGAAAACAGCCATCCTTTTGGCTTCGATGTTTATAATTGCATGTCGTCCCCAACAGTCAGGCGTTAGCGACGTTGTGTCGTCAGGAAACGGAGATGGTAACAGTCTCATCGGGGCTCTTTCCGATAAACTTGCCGAAGAACAGAGAAATTTCGACAGAGCCTCAGGCTTTCTCAAGGAGATGGATGACGAAGAACTTTTGACTCAACTTAAGGATATCCAGTCCGCCGCTAATACCAACATCCAGATGCTTTCCCAACTCGTTCAAAGCTGTTCAAAGGAAGTCGAGTCGTGTCCTGATCAAAAACACGCGCGGTGGCGAGAGTATCTCCAATACGATACTTCCGCTCTCTATGATGCTCTGGTCCTAAACGGAAAAATCGGGGCCGATAGCGATAATTATACAGCATGGGCTGCCTCAGAACCCGATAACATGAGCCCGCAGTGGCGCCTCGACGAGGATTGTGCGGTACAGAGAGCTACAGGGCTGTGGCACGACGAGTCGTGTGACCAGCTATTGCCCTTTGCCTGCAAGTCTTCCAAGGGAGAGTGGTACATCGAAGCGGGTTCGTCCGGAAAATGGGTTCATCGGCAAGTCGCCTGCAAAGGGGGGCAATTTGGCAAGCCATTTTCCGAGAAAGATAACACAAGCTTGGCAACTGCGCTCAATGAAGCGGGAATTGACAAAGTTTGGATCAATTACTCTGACATAGACCTCGAAGGATTCTGGACAGGCCGAAGCGTTGGAACCGATGGTCCAAAAGGGGGGAAACAGTGATCGTTCGCCGAATTGCAGTCCTGTGCTTTGTTATGTTTGTTGGTTTTGTCTTATGGTCTTGCAAAGTTCGCTTCGAAGAACGATCGCAAATATTGAGCTCCGAACATTGATGTGGTGAACACGATCATTGTCGCACCGAACAACTCTAGCCCTTGAAAAACGGCAATTCCCAAATGCAATCCTATGACCGCCACAACCCAAGGCAAACGGGTCTTTCTAAACCAAATAAAGACGGGATACAGCGTTTCTAAGATCAGCGTTCCCCATGCAGCTAAGGTCGCAATAAACGGAACCTTGGCCAACCAGTAGAAGTCAAAACTTTGATATTCGGGCAAAAGAAGGGAGCGCCAAATTGCTTCTCCTGTCCACCACATGTGCCCTTGCATCTTCCCCCATCCGGCTACAAAATAAACCAGACAAAGATGGATTTGAATGACCCTAAGTGCGATTGTTGTTTGCGAGGTAGGCGTAGATTTGGTGCGGCCTTCTGCGACGTCTAGCGAAAGTGCTGAGCCAACCGGCATCCAAACGAAATAAAACAAGGCTATGTGGTAGAACTGGTCGACTCCATAATTTGAAACTCCGTTGCTGTTCATGAACATGAAATGTAGAAACCAAGCTACGATCGCGGATATGCGTGTGCGCCACCCCAGCAGAAGAGTTACGAGACTTGCCAGGTACAGGAGAAATGCCCACAGCAATGTTTGATCATATGCGACACCCACCTTGCCCATCTCGGCAGCAAGCCAGCTTATTTTAGGAAGTGTTTGATCAATCAAATATTCGTTCAGCTCAAGTTGTACGAATCCCTTGACGCCGTAAAAGTCTAGGAGTTGGCGGCTGAGCGAAAGAGATTGTAGAATCAGGAGACTCGTCATGCCGATGCGCAAACAAGCCAGGGGAAATGCTGTTGAGGGAGTAAAGAAAAATTTTTTTACCGCCTCCATAAATTTCATCGTGCATCCCCCATCCGGTAGGTTGCTAAGTCAAAGGTTGCCATATAGTAATCATTCCATTTTGGTCTCAAGCCTTCATTATATTCTTGAATCGTTGGCAAGTCGTATTCCTGAATGCGTAGTCGAACTTTTTTTGCGGCCGGGTATCGACGTGAGATGGCGCTGGCCCAAGACGCAGCGAGAGCTCTTTGGGTGTCCTCGTCGTAGTCCTCGCTCCAAAACATGTTGACTATGTTACCGATGCGCAGACTGATTTCTTTATCTTGGGGATTGTCGAAAACAGTTGATTGCACCTCACCCTTTTGATCTGTTACTTCGAAGGAGGCACGGAGCTGAGTGCCCACGTCAGGGGCAAAAAAATCGTAGCCGCTGTCGGCGCCGGTATAAGCTTGGTAAATTCGCAAGGCTTCGTTGATCGAAGAAGAATGGAAATTGATGTCCGCTTGAAGTGCGCCTAGAAAAACGAGAACTAAGTGTGACAATGCAAACACTAAGTACAAGATTGGTTTTTTCTTGTTTTTCATTGGGCGTCGAACTCCCGAGAGCCGAGTGGCGTTCCGAGGGGAACATACACCGGGCCTCCTAGGGATTCAATCCGCTACTGTGACGGCGCTGAGCTTAGCGCTTTTCAAGCAGGCACAGAAGAGTGTTAAGCATTTTGTCCAACTTAATCGGTTTTGCGATGTGCGCGTTGAAGCCGTTTTCAAGCATCCTTTCCACGTCCGCTTTCAATGCATGAGCCGTTAGCGCAACAATTGGTTTTGCAAATCCTCGCGCTCTAAGTTCGATGGTGGCTTCAAACCCGTCCTTTTCCGGCATTTGGATATCCATGAGAATGACGTCGTAGTCAGAGTCCAAAGCCATGCGGATCGCATCATTTCCGTTGGAACAGATGTCGAAGGTCGCGCCGGCTTTTCGAAGATAGAAGCGAATAAGCTCTTGATTGTCTGTAGAGTCTTCGGCAATCAGGATGCGGGTTCGTTTGAGCGGTTGTTTGTCGAATGAAGATGGCTTTGGAGCGTAGACGGGCTCCGAAAGAGGAGCGCGATCGCGATCTATAGACGAAAGAGTATTTTGAAAGAGGATTTGCTGTTGAGAGCCAGGATCAATCGTAACGGTAAAGGTGCTTCCCGCGCCTTTTCTTGTTTTGGTAAGCTCAACGTCTCCGCCCAAGAGGCCGGCCAGGCGTTTTGACAAAGCCAATCCGAGGCCGGTTCCGCCAAACTTTCTTGTTAGTGAGGAGTCGGCTTGAACGAAGGGCTTAAATAAATTCCTTTTGTCGTTATCGTCGAGGCCGGGGCCCGTATCCTTAATAGCAAAACTCAGCAGCTGATTGTCGTTATGAGCAACCTGCTTGATTTCAATTTCGATAGACCCCTTCTCTGTGAACTTGATGGCATTTCCTATCACATTCAAAAGAATTTGCCGAAGGCGCATCGCGTCCGTATTGATAGTGTGCGGTAGATTCCCGCGAGAAACCACACTCAGGTGAATTCCCTTTTCCACCGCTTTGAGATTGAGCAGGCTCGTAACGTCTGTGAGTATTTCTCCCAGAGACACATCGGATTTCTCAATGTCGAGTCGTCCCACTTCGATCTTCGAAATATCGAGAATATCGTTGATAATCTTAGAAAGAAGTTCGCCGTTTCGACGGATGGTCTCGACATAGTTTATGCGGTCTGATGGGGTCATGTCTGAATTTGCCACGAGTTCCGAGAAGCCCATAACAGCTCCCAGTGGAGTCCTGATTTCGTGGCTCATGTTGGCAAGGAAAGCTGTCTTTGCTCGATTCGCCGCTTCCGCTTGGTCCCTTTGCTGTTGAAGATCGAGGTTGAGACGCATAATCTCAGTCGTTCTTTCTTGAACCTCGAGCTCAAGCCTCTGATTGTAGTCGATCAAAGCCTTGTTAACCTCTTTTCTCGCATTGACCGACGCAATAATCGACTTAACGCGAGCTCGCAGTTCGAGATAATGGAATGGTTTTGGAATGTAATCGTCCGCCCCCGCCTCGAACCCCCTGACGACAGCATCGTCATGTGATAGGGCCGTCAGAAGAAAAACGGGAACAGTCGATGTCTCGAAGTTTGACTTTATGCGCCGACATAACTCATATCCGTCTATGTGAGGCATCATCACGTCGCTTATTACAAAATCAGGATGCCATTCAGCGGCGAGCGTCAAGCCTTCGGCCCCGCTCTTCGCTTTTGCCACAATGCACATGTCTTGGACTGTGGTTTCGATGTAGGCGGCCAGTTCCAAATTGTCCTCAACGATAAGGAGTTTCGGCCGATCGACATCAGCTGACTCTCCGCCGCCCCCGTCAACTTGGAATCGCTCCTTATTTCCCTCCAGATCAATCGGAAGAACAGGTTGTATGCGTTCTTCTGCTGCCGTTGTTTGGACGAATTCTCCGACAGAACGTAGGGGCAAGGTTACTGTAAATTCACTTCCTTGGCCCATCTGGCTTTTCGCTGTGATATTCCCGCCGAGAAGCTCGGTGAACTCCTTTGCTAAAGCGAGACCAAGGCCGGTGCCCTCGCTCTCACGCGTATAAGAGCCTTTGACTTGCCGAAAACGCTCGAAGATAGCTTCAAGGTTTTCGCTAGAGATCCCCAAACCGGTGTCGGTGACGCTTATCGATAGTTGGTCGTTAGCTTCCTTAAGCGCGACGGAGACGGTGCCTCCTTCGTTAGTAAATTTAAGAGCGTTGGCCAACAAATTGAACACAATTCGCTCGAGAAGATGTTGATCGGTCAGCACAGCGTTCGATACGAAAAAATTGTCAACCTGAAAGTGTAATTTGATATTCTTGCGAATTGCCGCGGGTTCGAAATCGTTGACTATGACTTCGAGAAATTGCGCGAGATTTGTCGGAACGTCATCAGGGGCGATCTTTTTTGCTTCGAGTTTGGAAAAATCGAGGAGATCGTTAACCAAAAGCAGAAGGCGCTTCGCGTTGTTTTCAATAGTGCAAAGAGAAAGGCGCTCTTTGGGCGCATGCTTGGTCTCAGCAAGCAAAGATTCGACAGGAGCAAGAATGAGCGACAATGGGGTTCGCAATTCATGGGAAATATTGGCGAGGAATTCGCCTTTTAGGCGCTCAGCTTCGACAAGTTTTTCGTTCTTTCGCGCTAGTTCTGCCTGGGCGGCCCGTCTCTCTTCGATTTGGTGCAAAAGTTCGGCGTTTTTTGCTTTGAGCTGCGACGGACTCGGGATAGCCAAGGCTTTTGGCATCAGTGGCCACAAGAGAACGGCGGTGCCAGTAGACATTATTGCGGTGAAAAGTTTGATGAGCCCAGCCGTACCATAGGAGGGATTCCAAACCGACCAGACGTCAAAAACGTGCGTCATTCCGCACGCGACGATGAAAACCGCGAACATCTTAAACATCCAATTGAACTCCAAGTCCTTTCTCTTACTGACAAAATAAACCAGCGAGATAGGGATGGAGAAATAAGCTAAGGCAATAAGGCCGTCCGAAATAACATTGAGCCATAAAATATCCGGTCGCCAGAGGTAGCAGTGTCCGTGCGGCATGAAATAGGTCGTGTCAAAAAACTTGTTCCAAAAATCGGTCATTTCTACATCCTTGCCTTAGTCTTCTTTAACAGTAACTTACGGACTATATCTTTGATTGCGTCGATAGACGCTGGCTTGGTCAAGTGCCCGTCAAAACCGGCCTCCTGCGCCTTGATGAGGTCTTCTGCGCGCCCATAACCGCTCAGAGCAAGCAAAATGATTTTATCCAATACGCCTTCCTTTCGAAGGGCAGCAGCCACGTCATAGCCGGAGGTATTTCCAGGGAGTCCAATATCACAGAGAATGACGTTAGGCAGCCACAACTTGGCTTCGTGGGCAGCATTTTCTCCTGAGTAAAGAATTTTGGTGTTAAAACCCTCTCTAAGTAAGAGTCTTTCCGTCAGCGTTGCCAGATCCCTGTTGTCTTCGATAATAAGGAACTTGAGGGGGCCGAGCGATACTGGCAATGACGTTGGTTTGGTATCCAATTTTGCGACCGTTTCGAGTATTGGTAAAGTAACGGTGAATGTGGCTCCTTTATCCAAGCCGTCGCTTTCAGCCTTGATGGAACCTTGGTGGAGTTCGACGATCCCCTTAGCCAAGGCTAAGCCAAGACCCAATCCCCCGATGTCGCGATCGAGGCCTTGGTCGCCTTGTCGGAAAGGTTCGAAAATGTCTTCGAGCATTTCCTGGTCGATTCCAATTCCAGAATCTTTTACGTAAATATTGACAACGTCGTTCCTTCGTTTTACCAGTATGACTAACGAGCCGCCGTCCTTTGAGTATTTAAGAGCGTTTGAAATCAAGTTGTCGAAAACCTGCGTCAACCTGGCGGGATCTCCGTTAACCCAAATCGACTCGTCGCCCCTGTCATAATTCAATCTGATTTTCTTTGCGCTGAGAATGGGCTCCCGATCCTGGAGCAGAGTATCAACGAGTTGACTGAGATCAAGCGTGGTCTTTTCAAGAGACACTTTGCCGCTTACGATTCGAGATACGTCGAGGAGGTCATCGACAAGGCGTTTCATATGATTGATCTGACGTTGAAGGACGGCTTGAGTTTCATTGAACTTTTCGGGAGACTCCCTTTCCGCTTTCGTCAACGCCGCTGCCGCTTGGATGGCGGCGAGAGGATTCCGAAGTTCGTGGCTCAGCATGGCGAGAAACCTGTTTTTCTGTTGATCCGCCAATCTAAGCTCACGCTCTACTCTTTTCCTATGTGTGACGTCGAATAGCATGCCGATTCGTCGGTCGTTGTGTTCTCCTACGATTTGTCCATGTTCCTCAACATGGATTTCGGGGCGACCTCCGCGCATAACCTTGTAATCAAATTTCCAGGATTTAAGGTTGCCTTGAGTTGTTTCTCGGATCAAACTCTCGACGCGGTTCCGGTCGGAAGGATTTATTTTCTCTAACCACCAATCCATTGAAATAGGCACAACGGGTTGTTCGCCAAAAATCCGCTCCGCTCCCGATATCTTAAGTAAGTGTTTCGCTTCCAGGTCGGTCTCGAAAGCGGATGCAGAAGCGGTACTGTTTGCAAATCGAAATCGTTCTTCCCAATCACGCATCTCTTTTTCGGCCTCTATTCGCCGCATGAAGTCACCAAAGGATATTCCGATAGCCTCAAGACTGCGAAGAAGAAGTGGTTCTGACGGTAGCATTTTCCGGGAAAATAACGTCATGACGCCTTTGATTTCTCCGGCGGACCTAATGGGAAAAGCAATGCCGAAATCAAGATCCATTTTTTTTGCGCCATTCGTTCGCGCGAAATTCTCGTCGCCTTTAAGTCCGCTGGTCCAAATGGTTGTACCTGATCGCCATACTCGGCCAACGAACCCTTCTCCTTTTTTAAACGACATGTTGTGGAACCGGTGTTCCGACTCGTTGTTAGAAGCAATCTTGTGCCGCGTTAGGAAGCTTTCGCAAACGATGCGTTGTTCAGTCTCGTCTGGCAACCAGATTTCGCAAATATCGACTCCTAAGGTGTCGAGAAAACATCGCGATAGGACGTCAAGTGTTTCTCCAAGGGTTTTCGACTCCGAAAGAATTGCCGAAACTCGACGTTCGATATCGAGGCGGCGATGGGCTCGAAAACGGCTGATCGCGTTACCCAGAAGGTGGGAAACCGACTGTAAAAAGTCGGCATCTTCTGCTGAAAATTTTCTGGGATTCTTGGTATAGGCTCCCAATGTTCCGTATGAGTTTCCGTCTACCTGAATCGCGCACGTTATGCCGCTTATTACCCCGTATTGTCTTAATTTTTTCGGGTTTGTAAACCGCTTGTCTTTTCCCAGGTCGTCAAAAATAACGGGTTGAATAACCGATAATGTATATCCTGCCGGTGAGTCGAGGGCCGGGCTCAGTGCTGTCCGATCCGTTGTTCCTTCATTCCAGCCGGCTCCCGCTTTAAGAGTTAAATTGGTTTTGGAAGCGTCGAGTTCGAGTATTTCGCAGAAATCCGTATCCAAGGTGCTTTGGACTTCCCGGACGACTTGGAAAAAGAATTCCTCGGTAGACCAATTTTCTGAAGTCTGGAGGCCAAGGCGAGCAATGACTGCCTGCTGACGTTCCCTGATTTGTAATTTCTCTGCCGATTGTTTGATGGTAGTGACGTCCACAAAACTGATGACCAGTCCTTTGATTTTCTGCGCCTTGGTTCGGTATGGTAGCGTTCTGCGATCAAACCATCGCCCCTCGCTGGTTCGAATCTCTTGGGATCGGGCAGCTAAGGTATTGAGGACCTCGCGGGCATCCTTAATGACGTCGTGTTGAAAAAGCTCCGTTTCTTGATCGTAGAGCGAACGACCGATATCGTGCTCTGAGAATCCTAGAAGATCCTCGCAGGACGGTGTGAAATTTTTGATTCGCAAATTATTGTCCAGAAACACGGTGGCCAATTTGGTGCTGGAGAAAAAGTTGCTAAGGTCGTCGTTTGTGTTTTCAAGTTGCTCGATCTTCTCTTTCAGTTGAGAATTGACGGTCGAAAGCTCTTCGTTAAGAGAGCGCAACTCTTCGCCGCTGGACTCGAGTTCTTCGTTCGTGGATTGCAGCTCTTCATTGATCGTAATCGACTCTTCATGCGCCACTCTGAGTTCTTCATTCGACGCCTCAAGCTCTTCAACGGTGTTGTTAAGATCCTCTCGGGTGGAACGAAGCTCCCGCTCAAGTTGGTCAATGAGGGCCTCGTGATCGCTGCTCGGTAAATGGGTCCCTTTGTTGTTGGCGGTTACCATTTCCGCCGATTTGACTTCCTCGAAGGAAACGACGGCTGCGTCTTCGATGTCAGGCGCGGGACTAACCCTGATCTTGATCTGGGCTGTGGTGCTGGTATCGGGGCTTGAATATTCCCATACCTCTTGATTGTCCTTGCGACACTTATAAAGCAAGGCGCGCACTCGCGTCAGGAGGTCGCTTCGAATGACCGAGTGCAGATCGAACTGCGGGCGGTCGCCCTCGGGAAAGCGAAAGTAAGGCGTTAGGTTGCCATGGGAATAAATAATGTGGTTGTCCTGATTCACGACTATGGACGGAGCAACGCGGGCCCGCAACAAGGCAGAAACAGCATTGCCGAAATTGTCGGTTGCCTTCTCCGATTTTCTTCGCGGCGGAAGTGGAGGTAAAAATGATTCCAGTGTACTACGTTCACTTTTCCATAGTCGGCTAATCTCATTCCTTGGAGCTTCCGCTCGCTGATAGATATGCCAAGTTTTGGAGACGGTTCTGAAGAGCGATCGGCGGCTGTGTACTGTCTCGGATGTACCCAAGAATAAGAACCCGTTGGGGACCAAAGAAAAGTGCATTAAATTGAGGATATGATGCTGAGTCTTTGGCTCGAGATAAATGAGAACATTTCGGCAGCTCACGAGATTCATTCTCGAGAAAGGTGGGTCTTTGCAAAGATCGTGGCAAGCGAATGACAAAGAGTCTCTTAGCCTTGGTGCTACTCGGACTGTGTCGTCGTTTTCGGAAACAAAGTATTTTGTTAACAAATGACTGGGAATCCTGGCGGCTGCGGCTTTGTCATAAACAGCCGACCGTGCAATGTTGAGCGCTTCTTCGTCGATATCCGTGGCGAACAATTGAAGGGAGACATTCTTTGCGTTTTTTTCGATCGCTTCTAGAAACAGCATTGCTATAGAGTAGGCTTCTTCGCCGGTGGCGCATCCGGGTATCCAGATTCTAAGCTTAGTGCCTGATACCGTCTCCTTGAGAAGAGGCCCGACAACGAGGTCGTTGAGCGTTTCGAAAGCTTCAGGATTGCGAAAGAACTCCGTAACGTTGATAAACAAATCTCGAATCAAGTCCTGTTGTTCGCGTTCGTTTCCCTTGAGGATGAGTAGATATTCCTCGACGCTCTTACATCCCTGCAGATTCATGCGCCTTGATACGCGACGCGACACTGTAGGCAATTTATAGTTTTGGATGTCAAAATCTGATGTTGCTCTCAAGATCGACGCCAACTCGCTTAGAACTTTTGGATCGGTTTTGAAGATATCTTGACGGGTATCAGAGCATAGATCCGCCAATATCCCTTGATTAGCAAGGCAGAACGTAGAAAGCGCCTCAGGAATTTCCTCTGGCGTCATAACAAGTTCTGCAGCGTCATGGTTGACAGCATTTTGCGGCATGGAATCAACCTTCGCCGATCCAGGTTGCTCGGCAATGGTCAAACCACCCGCATTTTTGATGGCAAGGAGTCCCGCGGTTCCGTCAGATCCGGCGCCTGAAAGGACGATGCCGACTGCGTTTTTTCCGTATTCGGTCGCTAGAGAACGGAATAATATGTTTATCTCCTCATGCGCGAGGGAAGATCCCGCTACCTTACCTACGACAATCGACCTGTCTTTGACTGTAAGAACGTCTCCGGATTGAATGACATAAATTTTTGAGGACAGAATCTTGAGTCCGTGAGTGGCTTTGACAATTTCAAGGTGCGTATACGGAACTAATATCTCGGCGAGAATGCTCTTTTCTGTCGGCGTGAGATGTTGAACAAGAATAATGGCATAAGGAGCACTGTCGGGAAGCATGCTGAGCAACTTTCGGAACGAATCCAAGCCCCCAGCAGAGGCGCCTATTCCTACAACAACATTGGCCACGTCTTCGTGATCCCTCAATACGCAGTTGCTCCAGACGAGTGGTGAATCTTTGCGTCATTATGTTAGGTTTTATCAAAAAGGAGGGGCTAAAGCACCTGATTTTGCCTCTTTTTTGACGAATTTGCTTGACTAGAGATCCTTCGCTTCGCTCAGGATGACGGGGAGGCTAAGGATGGCAGCGTCATGTTAGAAGGACCGTCACGTAAGAGGAAGGATGCTCCACACCCCGTCATCCTGAGCGAAGCGAAGGATCTCGATAATGATAAATTGGATGATAAATAGGACGTTCTAAAACCGTTTCAGCTGTGCTAGCTTTCCTACACGAAAATTAGGAAATGCAAGGGGGAGAGATGTTTCCAAGAATGTTCTTAATTCTGTTGTGCGGATTGGCCTCGATCGAGTCAGGTTTTGCGAAGGGATTCGAACGCGGTTTGAGTAAGCAAGATGCTGACAGCAGGTCGTCTCTGATATCCGAAACGTCTTACAATCTCACACTGAATGTTGACCCGACAAAAGATGACTTCGAAGGTACTGTTGAGACGAACTTTTCTCTCAAATCAAAACTGTCGGGGTTGAGAATTGACTTCTCGGGCGGTACGGTCGTCGGCGTTTTGGTTAACGGCGCAAAGGCGAAGTTCTCTTACAACGGAGAATTCATAAAGCTTGAAGGGAAAGACTTCAAGCCGGGACGCAATTCCATTGTGACGAAGTATTCACATCCATTCAGCCGAGACGGCTCTGGCCTCTACAAGTTTGTAGACCCGGAAGACGGGAAGGCATACGTTTACACGGATTTCGAGCCGTATGACGCAAATCGACTGTTTCCTCACTTTGACCAGCCTGACATCAAAGCAGCTTACAAACTTACCGCAACCGTGCCATCAACTTGGCAGGTTGTGACCTCGGTGATGGAAGCGTCAAAGGTCGACGCTGGCGGCGGGAAAACAACTTGGAATTTTCCGGAAAGCAAAAGGTTTAGCTCTTACGTGTTTAGTTTCCATGGCGGCCCTTATCATACATGGGTGGACGCAAAGTCGCGCATCCCTTCGCGTCTCATGGTCCGAGAATCTCTCGCTAAATACGTTCAGCCCGAAGATTGGTTTTTGCCCACTCGGCAAGGTTTTGATTTTTATGAGGCGTACTTCGATTACAAATATCCGTTCGAGAAGTATGACCAAATTATTGTCCCTGATTTCAACGCAGGCGCTATGGAAAATGTTGCTGCCGTGACGTTTTCTGAAAATCGGGTGAACCGTGGGGAAGAGACGGCTTCCGAGCGCGACAGTCGCGCATCCGTCATTTTGCATGAGATGGCGCATATGTGGTTTGGAGATCTCGTAACTATGAAGTGGTGGAATGATCTCTGGCTGAATGAGAGTTTTGCTACTTATATGGCGACAAAGGCCCAATATGAGGGCTCCAAACTCGAGACAGCTTGGCTTAAGTTTTACCTTTGGAGTAAGCAAAGCGCTTACTATGACGATCAATTGGTTACGACGCACCCCATCGTCGCGAACGTTCCGCATACCGAGCAAGCCTTTGCTAATTTTGACGGAATTACTTACGGAAAGGGCGCCTCAGTTCTTAAGCAGACGGATTTCTTACTCGGCCAAGAGAAGTTTCGCGCCGGTGTCCGAAGTTACTTCGATAGGTTTGCTTTCAAGAATACGAAGTTGGACAACTTCGTCGGAGCACTCGAAAAGGCCTCTGGTACGGGCCTGTCAGGCTGGCAAAAAGATTGGCTTGAGACAGAAAGCCTCAACACGGTCACCGCCGACTACTCCTGCCAGGACAACAAAGTAAAAGACTTTGCTCTGACGCAGTCTGCTCCCAAGGAATATCCGCGGTTGAGAACACACCGGACAAAAGTGGGGTTGGTTTATGCAACGGAATCAGGGAAGTTTGTGGTCAAGGAAACGGCCGACGTAACCTATGAGGGAAAACGTACCGTAGTCGCAAGCCTTGTCGGAAAGGCTTGCCCGGTAATGGTTTATCCAAATTATGAGGACTACGATTACGTCAAGGTTTCTCTCGATCGTGCAACATTGGCGGCCGCAAAACAGAATCTTAAAAATGTGGAAGATACCCTTCTACGCGCCATGCTATGGCAATCACTAGCCGATATGGTCCGCGATGCAGAAATCGGAATAGCCGAATACGCTGAACTCGTCTACACGAACTTGCCGGCCGAGAAAGTGGTCGAGATTGCTACTTCTGTAGCGGATGTAATGCATGGGCGAAACTCGACTTCATATTCCATCCTGTCGTTCTTTCCAAAAGAGAGCGGTGCGGAAAAGGAAATTTATCAAAAACAAGCTGCGAAGATGGAACGTTTCTTTTGGCAAATGTTAGGGAACGCTCCGTCAGGATCGGATTTTCAAAAGGAGTGGGCTTACTCTGCCATAAGGTCGACCAGCACAGCCGATGGGATAACAAAGCTTCGGGCTCTTCTGGATGCCAAAGAATCGTACTCTGGTCTCACAATTGATCAAGACATGCGCTGGAGTATAATTGGGAGGCTTTCAGAACTTGGCGATAAAGACGCGCACACGCTGCTTCAAGGTGAAGCCAAGAGAGATCCGTCGAGTCGCGGCAAGCAAGCTGCTCTTTCCGCCGAAGTCCGCGCTCCCGATGTCAATGCAAAGAAACAATGGTTTCAAAGCCTTATTGCGCCCAACAGTTCCTACACGCTCGCTGAACTGAAGCAGATCATGCGTGGATTTTTTCCTATTTCACAGGACCAAGTTAAGGCTCAGTTTGCGGATCAATTTTACACCGCCCTGCCAAAACTTATTAAGGAACGAGATACGTCATTTTTGGGTGCCTTTGTGAGTAACCTTAATCCAACCGATTGCTCCACGAGCAGTTCGAAAGCTCTCGAGAAGTTTATTGCAAATAACAAGGCGACGCTCGTTCCTGTAGTGTTTAAGAATCTTAGGGAAGCTGTTCAAGAGAACGATCGATGTGTCAAAATTCAGGCGAAAGCACGGACGAGTTCAGCGATGTAGGATACTTCACAAGGCGGAGTTTTGTGATGCGCCAACGTATTGGACTGTCGCGGCCGCATAGGTGCTAGCCGCTTCCATTGCCGCCGCGACGCCATGACCCTCGGCGAATTGGGTGAGGAAGGCGGCCAGAAAAGAGTCGCCAGCGCCGGTGGTGTCAACCGCCTTGGGAACCATAGCTGCAGGTTGCGCCGTCAAACCGCCACTATGAAGACAGACGCTACCTGCTGCACCGAATGTTAATAAAATAATCTGATTCTTTTTCAGCGTTCGCCCCTTGAGTTGGTCGATGAGATCGGTATCATCGTGTTCCAGGCCAAATAAAGCGATGTCGACGGACTTAAGAAGATGGTCTACAGGATCCAGCCTCTTCTTGTAGTCTCGGAGATTCATGAAATCGACAACTAATTTTCCCGCCGGCCTCGAGTTGAACACGGAATGAAACAACTGCTCGATCTCTCGGTAATAAACCGTCACGACGTAATCACTTTCCCTAATGATCGACATTTCTTTCGCGCCAAGAGAATAACCCTCTAAGACTCCCGGATGGTAACGAGTAAAAATCTTTTCGCCGTCCGAGGCAATTTCAATGTCCTGAACGGGAGGAGGTCCAGATCGGAATGCGAAAAAAGCCTTGAGAGGTAGTTTTTCAACCTTTTTCAAAATGAGTTGGGATAGTGTCTCGTCGCCGAGGGGGCTGATAAGTTGAGTTCGAATATCGTTTTTACTAAGGTGCGAAATGTGAGCCGCAACGTTGAAACTACAGCCGCCGATGTAATCTCCGATGCCGGCATAACGATCGACCCCTGTGTCACCGACAACGGTGATGGTTACTGGCATTCGGAGTCTCGAACCTGCTGCATGAGTCGACTTGCTTTGTCTCGATCAATATACGTGTTGCTGATAATTCCGGTTCCTACTATGGCTCCGTCGCAGTGTTGGAGGAGGTCTTTGACATTATTGGGGTCGAGCCCGCTACCGATGAGCACTGGATGATTTCCGACGGCCTTCTTCGCCTCTCGCAATTCCTGTTCTGCAGGCGGTTTGCCAGTTAGCTTACCAGTTACAATGATCGCATCTGCTCCGGCTTCAACAGCCTGTTGCGCGGATTTGGCGATCGTCTTTTCCTCAAGCATGGTCGCGTATTTTACCTGTATGTCAGCCAATATTCCGACATGTTCCGCACCGATGAGCTTCCGATACTGCAGTAAACCAGACGGGTCGATTGCCATTTCGCCGCCATACTCAGGTCTCGTCATTCTGTCCACAAAGTAGTCTGTCCTGACGAACTGTGCGCCCGAGGCGTATGCGGCAGCTAAAGACGCTTTGGGATCATTGAGAAGAATTTCGAGTCCTACCGGGATCTTGGCTTCACGAACCACAGCCTGTGTTATTGCGGTCATTGCGGCAATGATTTCCGGCGGGGCCAAAACTTTATGAGGTTGATCATACTCATTCTCGACCAAGACGCCGTGGGCGCCGACTTCTTCCAATGCGGCCAAGTCTTGGCAAGCTTTCTCGATGAGCTTCTGCATTCCGGGAGAGTCTTTGTATCCCGGCAGCGGTGGAAGGTGAATCATTCCGATAATAGTACGTTGGTCGCGGAAAATTTCTCTAAAATCAAACCTCGCCATATTCCTTCTCCCTGAAACTCAACGGTATTTCTAACGGCTCAACAAAATTTTGGATACACTAATTTTTGCCTTCGAGGGGCATACAACTTGCTTTCCATGAGTAGCAAAGAAAGGGAGGGATACATGCAACGTTTATCAAGATACAGGGTGGCTGTGATTGCGGCGGACGGATTTGAATTTTCCGAACTCGCCGAACCGATTCGGGTACTTAAGGATACTGGCGCCGATGTCTTCATAGTTTCGCCCAAGCCCGGAGAAATCCAGGGCTATAGGCACTTCGAAAAGGCTGAGCCAGTCAGCGTCGATCTCAATCTGGCTGAGGTGGGGGTTAACGATTTTGATGCCATCATGCTGCCAGGCGGCGCGATGAACGCGGATTTTCTGCGGATGGACGAGAATCTCCGTAAGCTTCTCTCGGAGTTCGACGACGCAAAAAAACCGATCGCTGCCATTTGCCACGCTGCATGGGAGCTGGTCTCTGCTGGCTTGGTGCCTGGCAGGACCTTGACGAGCTACCACACTATTCAGGATGACATCCGGAACGCCGGAGGCCATTGGGTCGACAAGGAGGTCGTCTTAGACGACAATTGGGTGACCAGCCGTCAACCTATGGATCTACCTGCGTTTAACAAGACGATGGTCGATCTGTTCGCCCGCGACAATAAATCGCGTCAGGAACAGGTTGCTGGCTAGCGCAAGGTTTTCATGTCGATGACGAATCGATAGCGGACGTCGCTTTTGACCACTCTGTCATAAGCTTCGTTCGCCTTATCTATAGGTATCAGCTCAATGTCGCAGGCAATGTTATGTTTGCCGCAGAAGTCCAGCATCTCTTGTGTTTCTTTGATCCCCCCTATAAGGGATCCGGCGAGGCTCCTCCGTCCAACTATCAGTGGAAAAGGGCCGACGGGGATTGGCTTTTCAGGAATACCAACGACAACCATCGAACCGTCAATTGCTAGGAGAGTGAGATAAGCGTTCCAGTCGAGGTTTGCGGATACTGTGTTGATCATGAGATCAAACGATCCTTCCAGCTGCTCGAACGTCGCTAGATCCGAAGTGGCATAAAAATGATGTGCACCCATGCGGAGCGCATCTTCCTTTTTTCGCATGGTATGGCTTAAGACTGTGACTTCAGCCCCCAAAGCTCGAGCAATCTTCACTCCCATATGCCCGAGGCCGCCTAAACCCACAATTGCAACCTTTCGACCCGGACCCGCCTTCCAGTGAACGAGCGGCGAATACAATGTAATGCCCGCGCACAGGAGCGGTGCGGCAGCGTCAAGAGACAGATTTTTGGGAATTTGGAGAACATAATTTTCGTCGACAACAATCGCGTTGGAATATCCGCCTTGGGTAACCGTAACGCCATCGCGTTCGAAACCGTTATAGGTCATGGTCGCGCCTTCGGCGCAGAATTGTTCTAAGCCCTGTTCGCAAGGTCTGCAGTGCCGACACGAATCAACCATGCAGCCCACTCCGACGCGGTCGCCCTTTTTGAACTTTGTAACTTTGCTTCCGACTTGGGAAACGATGCCGGTTATCTCGTGCCCGGGAACCATCGGAAAGTGTGCGGCACCCCATTCAGAACGCGCTTGATGGATATCAGAATGGCAAATACCGCAATACTGGATATCGATGACAACGTCGTTGTCCTTCGGATTTCTTCGCTGAAACGTATAGCGTTCGAGCGGCGCCTTCGGCTTAAGGGCGGCGTACCCGTATACTGGGATCATAGGCGACTCCTTTCTGGCCATTCACCTTCAGCCAAAGTTGACAAACAATCAAGGGCATTTTAAGAATCTTCGGAAGGATCCCGGCTTCCGTCATCCTGAGCCGTAGGCGAAGGATCTCACTTCGATATATCTAGGAGGTACCATGCGCATTGCCTTTCTAATTTCATTGACCGTTTTTTTCCTCTCTTGCTCGAGTGAAAACATAAATAGGCAATACGGAGAAGGCTCTTCGACGACACAGTGCGACGAAAAATGCCTAGAAAGAAAGAGCGAGCTCTCGACGCAGCTCTACTTCGCGGAAGAGATTTACTCTTACTTTGACGAGAAAAAGACCGAAACCGGCACGAATTATTCCCAGCTCAATCGGACTTTGAGCTCAGAAATAACAAGTTCAACTACCGATACAGAATATTACCGAATCTTGGGAAGATGGGCGGCTGCTTTCAAGGACGGGCACGTAAGCGTCAACTGGCGCGGAAATCGTATTAGGGTATACAACCTGCCCGTCAGATTCGAGCTGTTGGGCGCAGGTACGACGGCCGAGGTCATGGTTGTTAACGGATCTGACGATAGTCGCGTGACTATAGGTGACGAGGTGATTAGCATCGACGGCATGCCAGCTGCAGAGGCTATCACAAACGCCTTAGGCCGCGTCACCGGGAGCACGGAGAGGATGCGTCGGTTCTCAGCTGCGCGAAAACTCGCAGAGGTTCAGCAAGTTCCCGAAGACGGCACCATAATGCTTCGATTGCGTAAGGGCACCGGAGTTGAGCAAGACGTTGAGCTTCCCTTAAATGGCGTCATTTTGCCGGAAAAACCGGATAAGGAACCTGCAAGATCCGCTGATAACTATGTTAAGGTGAAAATTCTTTCCGCCAACATCGGCTACTTGAAAATAGATACCTTCAGCGCAGACGATCTGGATCGAGCGCTTAAAGAAGGTTTCGACTACATTGCGGGTACAAAAGGATTGATCATAGATGTGCGCAGTAATGGAGGAGGAGCCCCTAACTCTGCGAGTCTCGTTATGTCGCGATTAACTTCCCAAAAAATAGTGAAGTATAAAAATAAACTTCGCATTAGCAGCGCCGTGCTGACTGAGAGAACTGAATACGGGTTGAAGTATCACCTTGATAATCTTCCCCTTGAACAGAAATTTAGCGACTATATCGACGAAGAGGTCAAACCAGCAGGAACGAGGTATGCAAATCCCGTTGTCGTTCTGACGAGTCCCCGTTGCTTCAGCGCTTGCGATACGTTTGTTTCGGGCATGAAGCTAAATAACCTTGCGACGATCGTCGGCGAAGCGACAGGCGGCGGTACGGGTACGCCTCTTTCCATTGACCTCGACTCGGGCAATTCTATCCGATACTCGGTGCTCAACGGCAGAACCATTCTGGATACCCCCATCGAGGGCCATGGCACGGACCCTGACATTTACATTGCCCCTACGGCGACCTCTCGGCAACAGGGGCTCGATATCCAGCTCGAGGAGGCGGGGAGGGTTCTCGCTGTGCAGATTGCTCGTAAGACGGGAAAAGCGCCCCTTAGGCAAGATTATGCCAGGGAAGGGGTGATACCAGGCGAAGAGTATTGGCGGCAGGACGTTGGGACGCTGCCTAGCGAAGAAGAATTGTTCGAGTGGTCTACGGAGTATTTGGAAGAATGAAAAAAATCAGGAAGGCGAAGAGGGCCTTCCTGATAGTGTTGTATCGTTTAGTGAGGTTGGTCGAGTCTTATGGTCGCATACAGACTACGTTATAGGCCTCTCCCTTGTCGTCGGCAGCCATATCGCCGTCATCGATATCAATCCACCATGCGTCGTCTGTTGAGCCTGATTTCGTAGTCGCTGACCACCATCCCGAGCCAGAGTCAATATTCATACCCGAACCAACTGCAAAGATACCCATAGAGAAGGCTTGGAACAACTCTTTTTGAGTCGGTACACGCCAGTCGGTGAAGCTATCGGAAGTCAAACCTTCGCAATAGGTGATCGCGTCGTCCCAGTCTCTGTCGTTTCCATCGTCTTTGCGCCAATAGGTAGCAGTGATGTTGTCATAGTATGAGTTTGACCCGTAAGCGGTCCAGTTGAATCCGTTCCAGCTGGTCCATCCGGCTGGTGCGGTTGTTGGGTAACTACCGCTGTCGTTGTAATCGTCGATTGTATCGTATCGGTCCACACCTGATGATGAGCCTGAGCCTGATGTTCGGTTGAAGGTACTTGTTGCCACCATGTTTCGTGGGAATTCGAGTTTACCTACGATACCACCGGCCGTTTTACCTTTGCGGATATCCCAGTCCACGATCGCGCTGGTGTTGATCGACTTATAGGTAGACGTTGTTAAACAGCTTGTTTGTCCGTCACTTGTACAGCTTGGGCCATAAGTACCCGTGATACCGGCGATTGTAGTGCCTGATTTGATGTTACCCGCGACAGCGACAGACATATCAGCTGATTTGTAAGCTGCTACAGTTACGCAACCTACAGTGCCGTCTGACGAACAGTTGCTGTGTGATTCTTGGATCACGGAACCAGCGACGCCTGCGATTGTAACGCCAGTCTTAATGTTGCCCGCGACGACGTTGGTCATGTTGGCTGATTTGTAAGCGGCCACGGTCACGCAACCGGTAGCGCCGTCTGAGTTACAGTTGCTATGCGATTCTTGCGTTACTGAACCTGCGATACCTGCGATGGTAGCGCCTGTTTTTATGTTACCTGCAACTGCCACTGACATGTCGGCGGATTTGTAGGCGGCAACGGTGACGCAGCCGGTAGCGCCGTCAGAGCTACAGTTGCTGTGTGACTCCTGAACCACTGAGCCAGCGACGCCAGCTATGGTGACTCCTGATTTGATGTTGCCAGCAACCGCGTTGGTCATGTTGGCTGATTTGTAGGCAGCGACAGTTACGCAACCCGTAGCGCCGTCAGAGTTACAGTTGCTGTGTGATTCTTGAGTTACTGAACCTGCGATACCCGCGATGGTAGCGCCCGATTTAATGTTGCCTGCAACTGCCACGCTCATGTCCGCTGATTTGTAAGCAGCGACGGTTACGCAACCTATAGCTCCGTCAGAGTTACAGTTGCTGTGTGATTCTTGAGCTACTGAACCTGCGATACCCGCGATGGTAGCGCCCGATTTAATGTTGCCTGCCACTGCCACGCTCATGTCCGCTGATTTGTAAGCAGCGACAGTTACGCAGCCTGTGGCACCGTCAGAGTTACAGTTGCTGTGTGATTCTTGGGTTACTGAACCCGCTACACCAGCGATTGTAGCGCCTGATTTGATATTTCCAGCTACGGCTACGCTCATGTCTGCTGATTTGTAGGCAGCGACAGTTACGCAGCCTGTAGCACCGTCAGAGTTACAGTTGCTGTGTGATTCTTGGGTTACTGAACCCGCTACACCAGCGATTGTAGCACCTGATTTGATATTGCCAGCGATAGCCACGCTCATGTCAGCTGATTTATAACCAGCTACGGTGACGCAGCCTACAGCTCCGTCAGAGTTACAGCTGCTGTGCGATTCTACGACTACAGAACCAGCGATACCCGCGATGGTGGCACCTGATTTGATATTACCAGCGATTGCAACGCTCATATCAGCTGACTTATAGCCCGCGACGGTGATGCAACCTACAGAGCCGTCGGAGTTACAGTTGCTGTGCGATTCTACGACTACAGAACCAGCGACACCGGCGATGGTGGCGCCTGATTTAATGTTACCAGCGATAGCGACGCTCATGTCGGCAGATTTAAAGCCGGCTACGGTTACGCAACCTGTTGCTCCGTCTGAGTTACAGTTGCTGTGTGATTCAGCTGTTACTGATCCAGCGATACCAGCGATGGTAGCGCCTGATTTAATGTTTCCTGCTACGGCGACGCTCATGTCGGCAGCTTTGAAGGCGGCGACGGTGACGCAACCTACTTCGGCATCTGATGAACAGCTGCTGTGCGATTCAGAGGTTACTGATCCAGCGATACCAGCGATGGTAGCGCCTGATTTAATGTTACCTGCTACGGCGACGCTCATGTCGGCGGCTTTGAAGGCGGCGACGGTGACGCAACCCACTTGAGCATCTGATGAACAGCTGCTGTGCGATTCAGCGGTTACAGAACCCGCGATACCAGCGATGGTAGCGCCTGATTTAATGTTTCCTGCTACAGCGACACTCATGTCGGCAGCTTTGAAGGCAGCTACGGTGACGCAACCCACTTGAGCATCTGATGAACAGCTGTTGTGTGATTCAGCGGTTACTGAACCTGCGATACCAGCGATGGTAGCGCCTGATTTAATGTTTCCTGCTACAGCGACGCTCATGTCGGCAGCTTTGAAGGCGGCGACGGTGACGCAACCGACTTCTGCATCAGACGAACAGTTGCTATGTGTTTCAGCGGTTACAGAACCCGCGATACCAGCGATGGTAGCGCCTGATTTAATGTTGCCGGCTACGGCTACGGTCATGTCGGCAGCTTTGAAAGCAGCGACGGTGACGCAACCAACTTCAGCGTCAGACGAACAGTTGCTGTGTGCTTCGAGATTTGCAGAACCAGCAACACCTGCGATGGTGATTCCAGACTTAATGTTAGCAGCTAAAGCAGCTGACATATCAGCAGCTTTGAACGCGGCTACGGTGACGCAACCTACTTCAGCGTCAGATGAACAAGAGCTGTGTGATTCTTGGGTTACTGAACCCGCGATACCCGCGATTGTAGCACCTGATTTAATGTTACCAGCTACTGCGACGGTCATGTCGGCAGCTTTGAAAGCGGCTACGGTGACGCAACCTACTTCAGCGTCAGACGAACAGTTGTTGTGTGATTCGAGGGTTGCAGAACCTGCAACACCTGCAATGGTGATACCAGACTTAATGTTAGCAGCTACAGCGGCAGACATGTCAGCAGATTTGAAACCAGATACGGTGACGCAGCCTGTTGCTCCGTCTGAGTTACAGTTGCTGTGTGATTCAGCTGTTACTGATCCAGCGATACCTGCAATGGTAGCGCCTGATTTAATGTTTCCTGCTACAGCGACGCTCATGTCGGCAGCTTTGAAGGCGGCGACGGTTACGCAACCAACTTCCGCGTCAGATGAGCAAGAGCTGTGTGATTCTTGGGTAACTGAACCAGCAACCCCAGCGATGGTAGCGCCTGATTTAATGTTGCCAGCTACTGCGACGGTCATGTCGGCAGCTTTGAAAGCGGCGACGGTTACGCAACCAACTTCGGCGTCAGACGAACAGTTGCTGTGTGCTTCGAGCGTTGCAGAACCAGCAACACCTGCGATGGTGATGCCAGACTTAATGTTAGCAGCTAAAGCAGCTGACATATCAGCAGCTTTGAAGGCGGCTACGGTTACGCAACCAACTTCCGCGTCAGATGAACAAGAGCTGTGTGATTCTTGGCTAACTGAACCCGCGATACCCGCGATTGTAGCACCTGATTTAATGTTTCCAGCTACAGCGACTGACATATCAGCAGCTTTGAAGGCGGCTACGGTGACGCAACCAACTTCGGCGTCAGATGAGCAAGAGCTGTGTGATTCTTGGGTTACTGAACCTGCAACTCCAGCGATGGTAGCGCCTGATTTAATGTTGCCGGCTACGGCTACGGTCATGTCGGCAGCTTTGAAAGCAGCTACGGTAACGCAACCTACTTCAGCGTCAGACGAACAGTTGCTGTGTGCTTCGAGCGTTGCAGAACCAGCAACACCTGCGATGGTGATGCCAGACTTAATGTTAGCAGCTAAAGCAGCTGACATATCAGCAGCTTTGAAGGCAGCTACGGTCACGCAACCAACTTCCGCGTCAGATGAACAAGAGCTGTGTGATTCTTGGCTAACTGAACCCGCGATACCCGCGATTGTAGCACCTGATTTAATGTTTCCAGCTACAGCGGCGGTCATGTCGGCAGCTTTGAAAGCGGCTACGGTGACGCAACCTACTTCAGCGTCCGACGAACAGTTGTTGTGTGATTCGATGGTTGCAGAACCTGCAACACCAGCGATCGTGATGCCTGAACTAATATTGGCAGCTACAGCAGCTGACATATCAGCAGCTTTGAAGGCGGCTACGGTGACGCAACCTGTTGCTCCGTCTGAGTTACAGTTGCTGTGTGATTCAGCTGTTACTGATCCAGCGATACCTGCAATGGTAGCGCCTGATTTAATGTTTCCTGCTACAGCGACGCTCATGTCGGCAGCTTTGAAGGCGGCGACGGTTACGCAACCAACTTCCGCGTCAGATGAGCAAGAGCTGTGTGATTCTTGGGTAACTGAACCAGCAACCCCAGCGATGGTAGCGCCTGATTTAATGTTGCCAGCTACTGCGACGGTCATGTCGGCAGCTTTGAAAGCGGCGACGGTTACGCAACCAACTTCGGCGTCAGACGAACAGTTGCTGTGTGCTTCGAGCGTTGCAGAACCAGCAACACCTGCGATGGTGATGCCAGACTTAATGTTAGCAGCTAAAGCAGCTGACATATCAGCAGCTTTGAAGGCGGCTACGGTTACGCAACCAACTTCCGCGTCAGATGAACAAGAGCTGTGTGATTCTTGGCTAACTGAACCCGCGATACCCGCGATTGTAGCACCTGATTTAATGTTTCCAGCTACAGCGACTGACATATCAGCAGCTTTGAAGGCGGCTATGGTGACGCAACCAACTTCTCCGTCAGATGAGCAAGAGCTGTGTGATTCTTGGGTTACTGAACCAGCAACTCCAGCGATGGTAGCGCCTGATTTAATGTTGCCGGCTACGGCTACGGTCATGTCGGCAGCTTTGAAAGCAGCTACGGTGACGCAACCTACTTCAGCGTCAGACGAACAGTTGCTGTGCGCTTCGAGCGTTGCAGAACCAGCAACACCTGCGATGGTGATGCCAGACTTAATGTTAGCAGCTAAAGCAGCTGACATATCAGCGGCTTTAAAGGCTGCTACGGTGACGCAACCTACTTCAGCATCAGATGAACAAGAGCTGTGTGATTCTTGGGTTACTGAACCCGCGATACCCGCGATTGTAGCACCTGATTTAATGTTTCCAGCTACAGCGGCGGTCATGTCGGCAGCTTTGAAAGCGGCTACGGTGACGCAACCTACTTCAGCGTCAGACGAACAGTTGTTGTGTGATTCGAGGGTTGCAGAACCTGCAACACCAGCGATCGTGATGCCTGAACTAATATTGGCAGCTACAGCAGCTGACATATCAGCAGCTTTGAAGGCGGCTACGGTGACGCAACCAACTTCGGCGTCCGCAGAACAGTCGCTATGCGTTTCTTGGCTAACTGAACCAGCTACGCCCGCGATTGTAGTGCCTGATTTGATATTGCCGGCTACAGCTACTGACATATCAGCAGCTTTGAAGGCGGCTACGGTGACGCAACCAACTTCGGCGTCAGATGAACAAGAGCTGTGTGATTCTTGGGTTACTGAACCAGCAACCCCAGCGATGGTAGCGCCTGATAGGATGTTGCCGGCTACCGCAACGGTCATGTCGGCAGCTTTGAAAGCAGCGACGGTGACGCAACCAACTTCAGCGTCCGACGAACAATTGTTATGAGATTCGAGGTTTGCAGAACCTGCAACACCAGCGATCGTGATGCCTGAACTAATGTTGGCAGCAACGGCTGCAGACATATCAGCAGCTTTGAAGGCGGCTACGGTAACGCAACCAACTTCTGCATCAGCTGAACAGTTGCTGTGTGATTCAGCAGTTACTGAACCAGCGACGCCGGCGATTGTAGCGCCTGATAAAATGTTGCCAGCTACCGCGACAGTCATGTCGGCAGCTTTGAATGCGGCTACGGTTACGCAACCTACTTCAGCGTCAGCTGAACAGATGCTGTGCGATTCTGCAGTTACGGACCCAGCAACCCCAGCGATGGTAGCGCCTGATAGAATGTTGCCGGCTACGGCGACGGTCATGTCGGCGGCTTTGAAGGCGGCGACGGTGACGCAACCAACTTCGGCATCTGACGAACAATTGTTGTGAGATTCGAGGTTTGCAGAACCTGCAACACCAGCGATCGTGACTCCTGAACTAATGTTGGCAGCAACAGCTGCAGACATATCAGCAGCTTTGAAGGCGGCGACGGTAACGCAACCAAGTTCTGCATCAGCTGAACAGTCGCTGTGTGATTCAGCAGTTACTGAACCAGCGACGCCCGCGATGGTAGCGCCTGATAAAATGTTGCCAGCTACTGCGACGGTCATGTCGGCAGCTTTGAATGCTGCTACGGTTACGCAACCTACTTCAGCGTCAGCTGAACAGATGCTGTGTGATTCTGCAGTTACGGACCCTGCGACGCCGGCGATTGTAGCGCCTGATAAAATGTTGCCGGCTACTGCCACGCTCATGTCGGCAGCTTTGAAGCCGGCTACGGTGACGCAACCTACTTCAGCGTCTGCAGAACAGTCGCTATGCGATTCGAGTGTTGCTGAACCCGCAACACCCGCGATGGTTACACCAGACTTGATGTTTGCAGCTACTGCCGCTGACATATCCGCAGCTTTGTAGGCAGAAACAGTTATACAACCTACGTCGCCGTCAACTGAGCAGTTGTTGTGAGATTCCGCGACCACAGAACCGTTAACGCCGGCGATGGTGGCACCTGATTTAATGTTTGCAGCCACCGCAACGCTCATGTCAGCAGCTCTGAAAGCGGCCACAGTTACGCAACCAACGCCCCCGTCAACGTTACAAGCGCTGTGAGATTCTAGCGAGCCAGAACCATTTACGCCAAAGAGCTCAACGCCTGAAGCGATGGACGGTGCAACCAGATCCGTGTCACCTTGGCCTGTGTGGCGGTTACCAGTCGCATCCCAGTATTCGAATTGGTTGACGCTGGCCATTTGTGCATTAAAAGTAGTTGACGCCAAGTCCGCAACAGCGACATTGGCGTTTGGTAATTTATAGTTTGTAGAAGGATAGGCACCCGTTACGCCGGCGATCGCCACACCGGATTTAATGTTGCCTTCATTTAGATTGCTAAGATCCGCCGCTGCATATGTTTCGTTGGCAATACAATCGATTTCCCCGTTTTCGGCGCAATCGACCAATGCAGATGCTTTAAATTCATCTGTGGTAATACAGCCGACTTCGGATTCTTTGGTACATGTTGGAGAAGTCGTGCCGCAATCTTTGGTACCGTTTAGAATTTCATTTTTCTCGTTAACGTATTTTTGCTCTTTGCAAATTTTTGATGCATCGCCTGTGAAGTATGGGTAAAGACTTTTGAGTGATTTAACGTCAATGAATGAGGTGTCTTCAATTTCGGCATCTCCGTCATCTTTGTCCACTTCGCTGGCGAGAATTCTTACGTTTTCCTTTTGTGAGTTGGGCATTATGAACGTTGCTTCGTTTTCAGAAAGAACGTCGGGGCGAACTTCCTGACCGTCAATTAACAGAACCATAGCCTTACGGAAATGTTGGCCCTTGATGGTTACCTTTTGGCCAGGCAACGCTTCGGGTGGATCAACGCTCTCTATAACATAGGGAGGTTTCTCCGCCTTCGTGGAGGCGATTTGAACGTCGGAATCACAGCTTGCTAGGGATGAACCTAGCAATGCGACCAGAACGACTTTTGTCCAAAAAATACTCATATTGCACCCGAGTTGTTAGTGGCACCTTTACTTATTGTCGTGACCTCTATGAAAAAACTTAAATGTATTTATTTTGGTAAACAAAAATAGCTGGTTAGAGTTGCTCGGGATGGAGTTTTTTTGGGGGCTGATGTCGGAAAAGGATGACATTTCTGAGACGGGACAGGCAATTGCGCCTAAGAACCCAACTTCTCAGGTTTTTTTCTTCTTGGCAGGGGACTTGGTCTTTTGACCCTTGGCGGCCTCGGCTGCGACAGCCTTATCCTTAGGAAATATAACGACTTGGGCCACCCGGCGTCGGTCCATGGCGACCACCTTGATCTTTCGCCTATTCACGGTTATCTCGTCGCCAACCTTGGGGATGCGGCCGAGCTTGTGCATGACAAACCCGCCCATTGTATCGATGCCCTCGAGCTCGAACCGCCAGCCGAACGTATCACGGAGGTCTACAAGGCGGGAATCGCCGCGAACGGTTACCTGTCCCCCTTCGGAAGTCACGTATTCGGGGGTGATTTCCTCGTTTTGATCCTGCATCTGACCAAATACTGCTTCGATAATATCCTCAAGAGTAACGAGGCCGGCGGTACCGCCATGTTCGTCGACGACAATGGCGATTTGGATATTGTTGCTCTTGAATCGCTTTATCATCTCGTCAAGATGAAGAGTATCGGGCACATACAGCGGCAGACGCAGCAGCTTTCGAATGTCCGTCTGCTTGGTCCGGATCATTCGAAATAGGTCATGAATGTAGAGCACGCCCTCGATCCGGTCGATGTTTTTTTCGTAGACGGGCAAACGACTATGTTTCGCATCGCCTGCCTTGTCCAAGATCTTTTCAAGCGGCAACGTCAGATCTAAGGCAGTCATTTCAGCTCGGGGAACCATAACTTCAGCGACCGTTGTTTCGCTGAACCGGAATGTACGTTGCAGCATATGTCTTTCGAGATCGTCCAAAACGCCCGCACGATAGCTCTCGCGCACCAGGAGTTCGAGTTCGCGTGCGGAGTGAACCGATTCGTGCCCCGCTGCCGCTCTCAAACCAACCATTCGCAATATAAGATTACCGAGCCCGTTCAAGCTCCAAATCAGTGGTTGAAAAATGGCGACGGATACTTGCAGAAGGCGAGCGACCGAAAGGGACGTGCCAACGGGCTTTTGCAGCGCTAAAGACTTGGGAACGAGCTCGCCTAGAATAACGTGAAGAAAAGTAATCAATGTGAAGGCGACGCCTACGGAGATTGTGTGGGCGGCCGTCTCTGACATTGCTGCCGACCAAGGTTCGAGCAAAGGAGTAAGAAGAGCCGCAATTGCTGGTTCCCCGATCCAACCAAGGGCAAGGCTGGCCAGAGTGATACCCACCTGCGTTCCTGCAATGTAACGATCTAGATTTTGTAGTGCCGAGCGGACTACCTTTGCGGAAGCCGAACCCTCGGAGGCGAGCTGCTCAATGCGAGTTCTTCGGACGGTGACGAGCGCGAACTCCGCGGCGACAAAGAAACCGTTAGCAGCAACAAGAAGCCCAACAGAAGCGAGTCCCCAAGCCGTATCAATAGTCACTTCAAATATTTCCTATCACGCATTCTTTGATCTTACCTTGAACCTGCTCACAATTTGCGTCTTTAGGCAGTTTGGTGAAGGCATCGATAACGACGTTCTCGAGGGTTACATGAGAAACTTCCTTGAGTTGAGAAAAATCTGCCCCTTTCAAATCCGCGTTCATGAAAAAAGCCATGCTCAGGTTGCCTAGGAAACGCGCTCCTCGGAGGTTGCCTATATAGGCTCCGTTTCCCCCACCAGTTATTTCCGCGCATTCGTAACTTTCGTTATCGCCTTGAATTCCGCTCTTCGGAACGTAAGTCGGACATTTTCCGGTTTGACTGTCGTAAAGGGACGCGTTTGTGAGCGACATATTGGTTTCGGACTCGGCGTTTCTTGAATGCCGTGGTTTACATGATATGGCCATAATTCCTAAGGATAATATTACAATGCTTCGAACCACGCCTTCACCTCCCACTGAACACCAGAATCGCCAACACCGCAAGTGTATTATTGGCGGATCTCCTAAGGACATTATATACTAATCATAATAGTAACATTATTAAATTAATCAAATGGCTCACCAAGGCGGAAAACGTGAAAAAGTTGCTTTTTGGCATGATTATTCTGGCAGCTACACAGTGCTCCAAGACATCGAAGAACGACAAGAAGGACATCGCCGATGACACGCTAGCTTGCACGGAAATAGGGTGTACCGACGGCTTTCAGATTGCTTTGGAACCCACAGCTAGTTGGCAAGCGGGGAAGTATAAATTTACTATGACGCACGACGGTTCAACAACAACTTGCGAGGGCGAACTGCCTCTTAAACCATGTGGAACCCCAAGTTTAACTTGCACATCCGATGACTTTTCTATTGGGGAAAGCGGCTGCGCGTTGCCGGCGGCCAATCAGGGTTTTTCAGAGATATCGAGCATAAATGCTTATAAGAGTTTGGAAGTCCAAATCGCCTATGAGGACGCTATCGTTGCGTCAAAGACCTTTGCCTTCGAGTATAAAGAGGTTTTTCCAAACGGTCCTGAATGCCCGGGGCAATGCATGCAAGCGCCGGCTCAATCTCTGAGTTGGTAGGATTAAGAGCTAATCACGCCGGACGTGGAATTTCGGCCGCGGGCCGCGAGAGAAAGAGATAACCTGCCAACGCCAGGAGACCCGCTCCTTGGACGAGAAAGATCGTTTGAATATTGAACCTGTCGATCATGATTCCGAAGATCAAAAAGGATATTGGAAACGTAAAGGTCAGAAGCGCTTGCATCACAGAAAAGAACCTGCCCTTCACTTCATCTGGAACACTACGCTGAAATAAGGTGACAAACTTGACGTTATTTATGCCCATGGCAAGCCCGCTTAGAAAAAGCGCGACGGAGAATATAAGTGTACTTGCAAGCACGCCCTGTATTGCTAAACACGCACTCACTGTTGCGATACAGACGCTGGCTATAGAGATAAGGGACCATTTGATCGGTATTTTTTCAGACGCGAATGCACCGGCAATGAGACCCAACCAAAGGCTCGCTTCAAAACTGGCAAGATCCGACGCCGATCCGTTGAGACGGTTTTTGGTGTAGATCGGCAGTGCTAGGAAGAGGGGATTGATAAAGAAATTAGCAGCGGCGAACACGAAGAGGATCTTTTTTATGAAGGGTAGGGAATCCAATATCGCCCATCCGCTTTGGTTCGAAGAGTCTGTTGTTTGAGGGCTGGGATCAAGAGTAGCGAATCTCGCTTGACTGGTGAATCCGGCCGACAGGAGATAACTTAGAACATTAAGAGCCACGCAACCAATGTACCCGAGCGTTCCGACGAGCATCGCTCCGAAGACGGCGCCGGCAAAACTCGCCAACGATTGCGTCGACGTTTCAAATGCGACGGCTTTTTCGACGTCCTTTTCGGCAACAAGTTCGGGAACAGATTTAGGAAGAGTTGGATCCACGAATCCTTGGAGGCATGCGGTAACAAACCCTGAGGCATAAAGAATATTGACAGTGAGTTGATCGGTATACATGAGGTAACCTACGAGAGCAATGACGCAGCTTGCAGCTGTTTCGGCGGCAACAAGAAGGTGCTTGCTTTTGTGACGGTCGATAATCTTGCCGATTACCTTCATGAACAAGATGGATGGCAAGGCACATACCATCAAGAAAATCGCGGTCTTTGTGCCCGATTCTTCGGGGCTGACGTGATTGAGAATCCACCAAAGAATAACAATCTGGTACATGCGGGTACCGGATTGGCTAAGGACCTGTCCAAGCCAGACAAGCAAGAAATTTTTGTTACGCAATATGAGAGGCAGTTCTGTCATTAGGAACCGAGGCGTTTATCAATTATAGGTATTATCTTACCCGTTCTTGGATTGATAGTCATGTACTGAGAGCTTACGCATTCCACTTTAAGCGGATGGATCTTGCCGTCACGCACCGCGTCCGCAAGAAATGCTCGGGTTTCAGCTAGTCTTTTTTCGAAATCCTTTCCGAGTTGTGCAGCTCGAGCGTCCTCTTTAGTCGTGTATATTCGAACCGTAAGCTGATCCATGCCGTCGAAGTGTTCAAGAACCGATTGGAAGTTCGCCACGAGCTTGTGACGATCCACTTCCTGAATAATCTTCCTCATATCATCCAAAGGAATGGAGACAGGACCAACTCGGACTCCTTCCTCCGAACGTCCAAGAATTCTGAAGATCCCTTTGTCTTTTGGCCCCTCCCATTGCACGACGTCTCCCGCGGGGTACCTAATTATCGGCATAAGGGTTCGAGTCAAGTTTGTAATGTAGAGCTTTCCCGGTCTATTCGATTCGCTTATCGGTGTGCCGGTGTCCGGGTCGATAATTTCAACAATAGATTCTTTGGCAAACGCTTTGTGTAACCCGAATGTACAGTCTTTGTCGAAGTATCCAAGGTGCCCGGCGTCCACGCTTGCGTAGCCGACGGACTGAACTATGGCGTTCGGAAAACCTTCTTTAATGACGACAAGCTGATCCTCGTAACACGACTCTCCCCCGTAGAGAATCTTGGTTATAGAAGGGAGTTTTGTCTTTTGTTCCACGAGGTATCGAGTCAAAGTTAAAATAGACGTTGGTACCCCCACAAGAGTGGTCAAAGAGAAATCGCGCACGGTTTGAATGACGGTGGAAAACGGGCTATGTCCCGCTAACGGCAGCTGCAGAGCTTTTTTCCCGGAATTATTTATTGAGTCCATGATGAAAATAAAACTCGCATAGAGTTCGCCAGCGTAAAACAAATTCCCGATTCTGTCGCCGTCTTCTAACCCTGTTCCTTGGGCTAGGCCCCAACCGAACAGTCTTGTAAAGGTTTGCCACTCTTCAGCGGTAAACGGAGAGAACTTTGGATTGCCGCTGGTTCCTCCGCTTTTAAAGACAAAACCCGTGTGCAAGGGTCCTGTTAGTATTCGGTTGTTGTTCACGGTGTTTGCTTGCCAAAAGTCGCTTTGCACAATGAGAGGCAAGTCGTCGATCTTGAAGCTCTTCGGATTGACCTTGGCGTAAAGCTGATTGTAGAAAGGCGATTTTTCCCGCGCAGCCTTCACAATGTCTTTAAGATCATAAACAGTCATTTATTTCCTCAAATCGATTACGGTTCTGAGTTTGCCGCTGCCGGGTGTACGCTCGAGGCTGCTGCCGTCAACAAACGTGACGGATAGTCGCAGACAGTTGTCGATTTTGACAGCTTCCGCGAGATCCTTGTAATGGGCGACTAAGGTATCGATAATCGTCTGCTCGCTTGTGTCAAAAGGAGTCATGCAGAGTTCGATCCGCTCCTTTGGGCTCTCGGCGTGGAGTTTAAGCTGCAACTCTCCGCTATAATCAAGGTGATCCGCGAGAATATTCGCGATGCCTTGATAATTCACAAATGTAGTTCCTATTCTGAAAATATTGCCAAATCGTCCCAGTAGATCGACCCTGGGAGTTTTTCTGCCGCAGGGGCACGGTTCCTTGACCCACCTTCCGAGATCCCCGATTTCATAACGAACGAGATTTTGACCGGATCTGGATTTCGAAGTGAACAGTAACCTGCCAATTTCGCCGTCCGCTACTGGTGTATTCTTCTCGAGATGAAAAATCTCCAAGGTTTGCAATTCGCTAAAGACGTGATGGACTGAGCCGTGACAGTGTTCGCATTGATAGCCCAATGGTCCGGCATCGACGCTTCCGTAAGCGGCAGATCTTATGATTTCGACTCCGAAAACATCTCGGAATCTTTGCTTCTGTTTTTCGTTAAAATGCTCCCCGCCAAAAAATATTTTCTTGATACCGGCATACTTCTTGAGCTCTTTCTCCTGTTCCGAAAACAGCTGAATAATGTACGAGGGCATTCCCAATATCGCGTTGACATTGTTCTGGATGATCATTTTAGAGACAAACGAATGGTCGGAGACTGCGGCCATAGGCAATTGATTCGCTTTAAGATTTTCAAGGATCGAGAAGAAGCTAATGAAACTGCCGTACAAACCGCCACTGAAAAACAAATTCATGCAACGGTCACGTCCTGGATCGAAGCCAGCCGCGACAAGGCCGTGTGCCGCTTGTTCCATTTGGAAGTGATAATCGTCATACGTGAAATACGAAAGTTTGGGCGTTCCGCTTGATCCGCCGCTTTTGAACGTGAGTTCTTTATATTTGTCTTCTACTAACTGCGTTTCAAAGGCAGCTTTGTCTGTGATTTTAGCGTCAGACCTAATTTGAGTGGAATCAGCCGCCATAAATTCGCTTAGGCTGCTGACGTCGCGGAACTGTTCCCCCGCTTGGACGCTTATTTTTCGCGAGTATCGAACCAACGCGCTAGTGCCGTCGTGAGGCTCTCCGGGGTAGCTTTGCACCATGGCGCCGATAGGCGCGACGCGCAAGCATCCGGCGCGAACGAATTTCTGGACGAGATCACCGTACGACTTCTTGTCGCAAGCTATCCCGACCGACTGTAGATATTGGCGCATAGGCCGAAGATTCGAAATAACGTGTTTCTGAGGAAGTGGTTTTACCCATATATTGCGATAAAGGGGCGAAGTTCGAACCGCTGAGCGAAAGTCGATGAGTATGTTCCAATCTCCTGGATTTTTAGAAGAGATCACTTCAGTGTAATTGAGGTGTTTTTCTAATCTCGTGACTTGAACAACGTTAGATATCTCCGCATCCTCCGCAGGAGAGCGAGGCAGCAGGGGATAGCGACGGCATTTGGCGTCCATCGCCTTAGCTAATTTTTCACTAAAGCCGATAAGATCTTCTTTGTTTTCCGTATCCAAATAGACAATTTGCGGGCTGGAACACGCTTGTTGATCAAGTGAGCAGATGTCGTCGGCAATGCCGTCGAGGGTCTTCTCGTCAGAAAAGTAAGAGGGAGTTACGTAGGAGAACGATATCTTCGGCCCCCATGCGATAACGTGAGGACCAGGTCCAGCCTGCTCACGAACGGCATTAACGGCTTCCTCGCCTCCCCACACGGCGACTCCGTCGGAAACTTCGTAAATGGCCCGCATCCATTCTTTGTTGGAGGAAGAAAACCGGGCGACGACAAGGTGTTTCGCCATTTTTGCTGAAGGATCAAAATCCGCAATAGCTGCTAGCAGCTTATGCGTAAAGAGACTATCTCGCGGACTTACCTTTACAATGTTGAAATTGAGAGCAAGAAGTCCTTCAATTGCGCTTAAAGCTGGGACGGCGACTGAGTTTGTTGGCGTGATATGTGTCAGGACGCCCATCGGCGCATAAGTTTCAAAAGACGTAGTTTTGTAATCAATCCTAACGTACTCATGAGGTTTGCGGCAGCCGAACTCACGGGATATCTTCGTGAGAAGTTCGTCCTTTGACAGAAATTGGCCCACCTCCGTCAGTGTTGCTTCGATTGCTGACGGATCGAGGTCCTTCTCGAGTACTTGACGAAGTTCCGTGTAGTATTTTCCTTTGGATAGTAAATCGACGCTCAAGCCTCCGGCGCATTGCAGTACGCTTTCCAACGTGAGGCCGCTTTGGAGGGCTTCTTCGGCGACAGCGGAAAGATTGCTCAGACGCAGAGCAAATTGACTCTCTTCTAACCATTCTCCCTGCCACAAGAAAGGTTTCATGCAGACTTACCTTTCAATAATTCGGCGGCTGCCAAGGCGCAGCTCTTGTTTTTGCTTACTCCGGCCCTGCCGTGGAGCCGAAAAAACGGCGTACTAAGACCGCATCCGCACTTCTTGTGCAGGGACGCCAAGTCTCCCATCAGAACACTAACGGCAGGAACAGAAGTTATATAGGGAGACACGAATTGCAGGTAGCCGACGCTTTCGTCGGGTAGCGGCTGCAGAGTTCGAACGTCTCGTATGAGCACTCGCGACCATGTCGGTACATGAAACTCGTGTTGGGAACATTCGACATAAGGAATGCAATGTTCTACGGATCCGTAGCCGTCTCGAAGGAAAGAGTTCTTGAAACCGAGGCATCTTTCGATGCGAGCGTAGAGGTCTGCTTTTTCGATTTTTTTGTCCGCATGTCCCTTCCAGCCGCCGCCAAAAAATGTCATGGATTGTTCTGGGAAGTGGAGAGGTTTACAACCCATGGCCTCGAAACGTTCCAAGGTAAAATACATGAACGATGGAAATCCTAGAATACGAACCGGCAAACCCTCTTCTGCAAAGTCTTGGAGCGCGCGAATCGTTCCAAAAACGTCAAATTCGTGCCGCTCATTTCCTATGCTGCGCAGGGCGTAAAACACCTTGTTAATCTTTGTGAATTGGCACAGGTAGTTGTCTGTAAACGAAGTGCCAAGTTTGAGATTGGCGTGCGGTTCGTAGGTGAAGAGAAGATAGTTTGTTGGCTCGTTCGGTTTTTCCCACTTATAGAACTTGAAAATAGACTCCACCATTCTTTGGGCGCATTTGAGCGACCATTCGTCGAAGAATATCTGCGACTTTTGGCCCGTCGTGCCCGAAGATGTGAGATGCACGTAAACTGAATCCCTGGGTATGGAAAGGACTTCATGCATTTTGAAGAAATTAGCATGAATGAACGGAAGCTTCGCGATGTCTTGAAGCGAACCCAATTGGCCGACTTTATGCTCTTTGCAAAGTTTTGCGAATAAATCACTTTTCTTGCTATGCCACGAGACGACTTCATTCATAGCTTTGATAAATTGCCCTTCGGCGGCGGTGCTATGGTCATAAGGGGCATCTGCGAGGCAGAACGCTTCGACATTTTGCAACAAGCTTTGGTCCGGAACCTTGCAAACGAACTTACTCATTTTTCTTGAATACCTCGAGCACGTCTAAGTGGCGTTGTTTCCACAGTGCGACATACTGATCGATGAAGGGTTTGAAAGACGAGTCGACGGACATGCCGGCGAAGTTTAGCGGCTGCATGGTGTGCGACATCACAACAAAATCCATGTAGCCATCGCCTTCAGGCCGCATCGCAGGGTAAACGGCGGAAGGAACAAAGTCGAATTCGAGTAAGGCGTGAATCGCGTCGATTTTGTCGACGCCGACCAGGGCTTCTATATAGGAAGCGCCATAATCGGAAAGTTTTTCGAGGAGAAGAGGTATGCGACCAACGAGCGTGGAAAGCGGTACCGTGGTGCCAATGATGGTGCAATACCGATCCTGTCTGGATAGGTAACAGTATAACTCAGTAGGTCCCGCGCAAATCACCATGTTGGGCTTGTGGAATGGGTAAAACCGATCATGCGGATTCGAAAATCTTTCGAGGAACCTGCTATAGACGAACTTTGGTGCGAAGATAAATTCAAATTCTTGAGGTGTTCGCCGTTCGTGTTCGATTTTCTTTTTTGTTGGGTGCACAACCTCCGGCTGTTGGTAATGCTTTCCCCAATCCTTTGTCAGTTCATAGAGAGGCAGCAGCTTTTCGGGGATTTTGTCGATAAATCTTCGCTTTTGCAGCACGCCCTCTTTGTGTTTTGCCAAAAGCGTGAGCGTCTCGTGTCGCTCAAGTTTGTGAGCATTTGGAAATATTCCCAATGCTCTAAAACCAGAATTCAAACACATGACCTGGGGACCCTTGGATATCGTTCGGGTCGTCGTATAGACCGAATCTACGAGCCCTGAACGCGGATCAAGCAACTGATTTGATCCGAGCTGAATCATCTTAGAAGCTAAGGATTTGCCGCGGTAATCGGGATGAGTCACAACGCCGGAAAGTTTGCCAATCTTGTTGAATGTGTCCACTTCGAACACAACGGAAGCAATCAGGTGTTTGTTTTTCTCCGGGTTAACCGCCACAAGCCAAAGATTAGTCTCTCGCGAAATGAGGTCGAGCATGACCTTGGGATCGGTCCCTAAAGGTAGCGGGTATTTGTTTTGGTAAACTATAAAGTAGAGCTTAAGAAGCTCTTCAATATCTGATGGTTCTGCTCTTCTGATCAGAAAGTCCATAAGCCTATTTCAATGGTGATGTAAGAGTATCGGACAATAAATTCGAATATTTAATTTTGTAAAAACTAAAGTTTGGAACGTTATTTGCTTAAATGTTGGGTAGGAGGGTCTATGTCTGTTGGTCGGATATGTACAAGAGAAGTTTGCACGGCTACCGCTAACGAAACCGTAGCAGACGTTGCTCGTCGAATGGCCGAATACAACGTCGGTTGTGTTGTGGTTTTGGATGAAGCGGGATTGCCTCTGAGCGTCGTCACCGATCGCGATTTGGTGGTGCAGGTCCTCGCTTCGGAGTCCGACCCGGTAGGAACCACTGTTTTGGATATCCTTTCTCCCGATCTTAAGACAATTCAGGAAGACGCTCCTCTCGAGGACGCGTTGCGTCTGATGCGCACCTCCGGTTGTCGACGTTTACCTGTTCTAAACGATAAGGGAATTCTGATAGGCATTATTGCCCTAGACGACGTGCTTTCGCTTCTCGCAGAAGAGTTTGGCTCGATTAACGGAATTCTAAAAAAGCAGGCCACGGCATAAAATCTGATGCCCCTAGCCCCACGACTAAACATTTGGCATAATTAGATCCAGACGCAAAAAGCGTCGAAGCGACTCTGCACATTAAAAAGTGAGGAACAAAATGCGGTCATGGATTCGCCTCGTAAATATTTGTTTGCTTTCATTGGTTGCTGCGCCGTCGGCGTTCGGATTTATCGACGTTCAGATTTTTGGCGGGCAAAGAACGGAAATGGTTGAGGCCAACAGAGCCAATGGTCTGGACAAATCAACGGAGAAGACGGTTGCTTTGCATATAGCTCCTATTCCCATAGTTCCAGTCGCATTTGGCGGCTATTTTAGTCAGCAGCGCTACGATTTGAACGGGGACAACGACCTCAATATCAAGGCGATTGAAGGCTGGACCTCGGGTGCCGAAGTCATGACCTGGATACCTTTTGACAGTTTAATTCCTTACGTCAAGCTCTCCCGTTATATCGACAGCAGTTACGAAGTCACGCAAGGAGATCAGACAAACGACGCGGGAACAGTCCTCGGGGGAGCGAAGATTGATCGAGGTTTGGAGCTTGGGGGCGGCCTAAAGTGGACGCCCTATTCGATAGTTTCTTTGTTGCTGGAAGCGCGAGACGGTTTGTCTGAGGAAAACGATTCCCGAGCCTATCTTCTTGGGTTAGAAGCGGCAATCTAGCGATTACTCGTAGTAACCGCCGTTTTGGCCGCTGGCGAGAACCGGCTTGTCGCCGTCGAAATCAATTTCGATAAGTTTTTCGCCCGGGGTAATTTTCTGATCCGTGATTTCCTTAGTATCCGCGTCGATCACCATGCCGTTTGACGGATAGACGTATTTGCCGTCGGCGCTAAACGCAACCCATCGCCAGCGCGTCTCAGTCCAAGGCTTAGTAATATCCGTGAACGCGGGTACGCTTGCAATAAGAACCGGAGGTTGGGGCTTTGCTTGGTACAATGGACTTGTATCAAACACGTAAAGGTATCCCCAAGCATCGTCAAGAAACCAAACTTCCTTCTTGCCGGGCCGCACCGCGATACCGTGGCTGAGCGGGTCGCCGTCGTGGGTGAGCTCTGTTGCAGCTTCGGGATACATTGTTCTCTCTGCCGGCGTTGTGACGGAGACTTCAAACAACTTTTTCCCGTTGGTGATATCGCCGACGCCAAATCCCAGCAGAGCATTTAAGTTCGCAAAGAAGAACTTCTCTTCCCGATCGACCGAGAACGGACGAATGGGGGAGGAGAATCCCCCAATTTCTTCGACCTTAGAGCGCGTGGTCGGATCGACGACGAACAAAGTTGTGTTGTGATATCCCGACAGGTACATGTACTTGCCGCTCTCACCCGTAAAGGAATTGTGCGGCCTGCCACCCATGAGGATGGTTTCAACAATGTCTCCAGTGTCGGGATCAAGAACAACATGCCGTAGGTTTTCCTTGCACGGCACATAAACGGCCGAACCGTCTTTTGTGACGTTGAGACGATCTGGAAAAGTGCACTGCTCGTACGTTCTTTTCCAGAGCATCTTATCGGTTAGGAGATCAAAAGCGGCGACGAACTTCCTCTTCGAATCAGAAATGAACAGTTTTCCCGTGCCCACATTCGCTGATATCGAGCGGAAGAGAGGCTTGACGTCGGTGTCAACAGCAATGGACCGAACCTTTTTGTGGTTGTCCTTGATATCGAACACGTCAATCGAGCGATCGTCGTCGTTCATGACGTAGAGATAGCGCTTCAAGTCCGCTGCCCGCGCGTCATTGAGACCGAACAATCCTGTTGCCGACAGACCTGCGGCAAGAAGTAGTATTCTACGCATGATAGACCTCCTCGCCCTTAATCTTGGAGTGGGAAATATCCGCCGTTTTGACCACCGGCTGCGACGGGTTTTCCGTTGCTAAAGTCGATGCCGATAAGCTTTTCGCTCGGCGTGATCTTCATGTCGGTAATCTTTTTAGTTTCAGCGTCAACGACGATACCGCTCGCGGGATAAATGTAGCGGCCGTCAGTGTTGGTGTTGACCCAGCGCCAGCGGGTAGTGGTCCATTTTTTGGTGATATCCGTGAAGAGAGGGATCATCGCAACTTGTACGGGTGCCTCAGGTACCTTCTTATAGAGCGGCGAGGTGTCATAAGCATACAGGTAGCCCCATTTGTCGTCGTTGAACCAAATTTCTCTGGTTCCAGGCCTTATAGCGATGCCGTGGCTCTTTGGTTGGCCGCCGTGCGATAGCTCAGTACCCGCTTTTTTATTCTTAGTGCGTTCTTTTGGTGTTTCAAGTTTGATGTCAAACAGTTTCTTCTCGTTCTCGATGTCGCCAACAGAGAAGCCGAGAATGTTTGTTACGGTCGCAAAGAAAAATCGTTCTTCTTTGTCAACTGTGAAAGGCCGAATTCCTGATGTAAATCCGGAAACTTTCTTCACGAGTTCATGCGTGTTGGCATCGGCAATGAACAGGGTGTCGTTGCGGTAAGCTGACATGTACATGTATTTGCCGCTCTCGCCAGTAAAGCTGTTATGCGGATATTTATCCATTGGGTAGGTCTGGATAACTTCCCCGGTCTCGGCGTTGATAGCCACGTGTTGCATAGGATCTTTTTTGCAAGGTATGTAGAGTGTTTGGCCGTCTTTCGTTATATTGAGACGGTCAGGAAACGTGCATTCGTCAAAGGTTTTTTTCCAAACCAGCTTGTCGGTTAAAAGGTCGAAAGCTGCGACGAACCCGTCGTCAGAGTCGGAAACATAGAGCCGTGCGGTACCCGGATGTGCCGTGATACCCCTGTAACGTCGTTTACCAGAGTAACCGGCGCTGGCGTCAAAAGAACGAACTTTTTGGTGTCCGTTGTCCACGTCGAAAACGTCGATCGTGGCGTCATCATCGTTTGCCACGTACAGGTAGTGCTGAACCCCACGAGTCGCCGCGAACGTTGATGTTTCCAGCAGAAGAGCTGGTACTACAAGCAAAGCCCCTTGAATAAGTCGACGCATAAATGCCTCCATGTGATGGTCGATCTAAGTCATATCCCTAGTGTTGGCGGAACTGTATCAAATCTCAGCTATTTAGGAAATTGATATTATTGTGAGAGATTCGTGAGAGGTATGTCCTTTCGGCCTACAAGAACTGGTTGCTCGAAAAAAAATCTTAGTGCTATACTAGCGAGGAAAATCCCAATTATTCCAAAAGCTACTCACTCATGTGGGAGGATTTCATGCGTCGATATATCATTTTCCTCACAATTTTCGCTTTCACTTGTTCTTGTCGGACACAGGAAAAGTTTCAGCGGGACAGCAAGAGATCCCCTTCCCAGTCGCCCTCGCCAACGCCGGGCAATCAAAATCAAACCAACACAGGCGGCGGTGGTGGCGTGCTGCCGCCACCTGATTTGAAGGTCGCGTTGACAGGCGATACAGATACAACGCCCGGGGGCAACGAACTTATGAAGCTGGTCAAAAGCAAAGGTGCCAACGCGCTGCTGATAGCTGGCGATCTGAATTACAATAAGGGCGCGAACGCTGAAACGTTCGAGAAACAAGTTAATGAGTATCTTGGCGCGGACTTTCCCGTATTCGTTGTCCGAGGCAACCATGACAAACCTTGGACCGACAAGGGGCATTATCAGGATCGGATGAAGAAACGTTACGACGCACTCCAGCAAAAGGGCGATATTAAGTGGTCAGGCGACCCTGGAATGAAATCCACCGTGCAGTACAAGGGTTTGGCGATTGCCGCGGTAGCGCCGTCAAATGGCGTTTCCGTGGAAGACTCCGTGGCGGAAATAGCAAAATTGGCAAGTCTTCCAGAGGCATGGCGCATCGCGATGTGGCATGAGAATATGCCCGCCTTCCGCGGAAACGCGGGCTGCGGCGAAGGTAAGGACCTTGTGGGTTGGGAAGTATTCGAAAAGGCAAGAGAGGTTGGCGCGTTTATACTCAACGGCCATAATCACTGCTACAGCCGCTCAAAACTCCTAAGCTGCACAGGTGGTTCCTGCAGCAAGGAGAAGAACGAATGCAAGGAGGGGCCGGAACTTCCCGTCGTAGCCTCCACTTCTGATCCCGTTGGACTCATGGCGCTCGACGAGGGGGCGACCTACGTTCTGCTCTCCGGTATGGGCGGTCACCAAAACGGCCGCATCAGCGAAACAGGCGACTGGTGGGCAAAGCAAAGCGGAAGCGCATGCGAAGCCGGCGGCGGTTCATGCGAAGAATCGGATCTCGGTTTTGTTCTTTGCACCTTCAATCCGGGAGGCGCCGATCCCCGCAAAGCCAACTGTGAGTTCATCGATATTAAAGGCAAAGTTACTGACAAATACACTATGACAACGGCGGTCGGGCAATGAAGTTAAAGATTCTGGTCGCCGCCTTATTCATATTAGGTTGGCGTCCCGCGCTTTATGCTGCTGACTCAGAAACTCCAGAAATTATTCCCAACTGCGATATCCCGACGGGTGATTTTGCCTCGACCAATGCAAAGGATCCGGAAGGCTGTTGGCATGCCTGCAAGGGAATCCCGAAATGTCAGGCATTCACCTTTATTTCGGGATGGAACAAATGCCTTCTTAAAACTTCGACCAAAACTCGAACCGGAGTTCGATTTTACTCTGGGAAGTATTCACGGGACGCGAAGATCGAAACAGAAGAGGGCTTTGATATCGATTATCCTGGGCATGACATTCATCCGACGCTGAAGACGTCTGACAACGAGGGTTGTCTTGCGGAGTGCATGAAAAACACCAAATGCGTCGCTTACGGATTTCTTGCAGGTTATGACCAATGCTGGCTTAAATCCAAAGCTGATCGCAAGCAGACCAAAGTGTTTTCATGCGGAATCGTGCGGCGGTGAATAGATAAAAGCTTCTGACTGCGGAATCAGACTTTCATGTCAGCGACACGCTGTCGCATTTTTTCTTTATAGGTCTCCAGCCGCTTTGCCAACGCTTCAGCATCGCTATCAGTTCCCGTCGAAAGGATCTGAGCAGCCAGAATTCCAGCATTATATGCGTTGCCAATAGCAACGGTTGCGACGGGAACGCCTTTTGGCATTTGAACGATAGAAAGTAGAGCGTCTTCGCCTTGCAAATGGCCGTGCGGCACGGGCACGCCGATCACAGGGAGCGTCGTATGAGCGGCAACCATCCCCGGCAAGTGAGCAGCGCCGCCTGCACCGGCGATGATAACGCTATATCCGGCTTTGCGTGCCCCGTCGGCGAAGGAAGACATTTCATGAGGGGTTCTGTGAGCGGAGATCACGCGCATTTCAAACCCGATCTCTAACTCGGTAAGTGCGTCCGCAGCGGCGCGCATCGTGTTGAGGTCGGAGTCGCTGCCCATAATGATCGCTACCCGTTTCTTATTGTTTGCCATCTGTTTTCTCTCCATAACTGGTGCTCCACGAACCCAGAGCATTTCGCACAATTTCCATGCGGTGACCAAGCTCGGCCTTCGAATTGGCGAGGATATTGATATGGCCCATTTTTCGACGAGCTCGGCTCGTATGCTTTCCATACCATTTCACAGAAATATCGGGCGTTTCAATATGATATGGCGGCGTAGCTTTACCCTCGTAATTTTCAGGCCCTAGAATATTTACCATTCCAAAATACGGGCTCGTCTCGGTCGACCCCAAAGGCAAGTTGAGAAGTGCCCGCCAATGGTTCTCAAACTGCGAGGTTTGCGCGCCCTGCAAGGTAAAGTGTCCGGAGTTGTGAACTCGCGGAGCGATTTCGTTGACCAGGACCCGGCCGTCCTTTGTGACGAAAAACTCGACGGCATAGGTGCCAACGAGCGAAAATCCCTGTCCAACCTTTCGAGCCAATGCTTCGGCGATTTCTAATTGGGGGACAGTCGACCGCCCAACAAATGCGGCCGCGGGGCCTTGGACTTCGGAGCAAATGCCTTCCCACTGGAGGGTGAGAACCGTTGGGTATACCGTCGTTTCGTCGCTTGCTTTCCGGACCGCAACGACGGCGACCTCGCACTCAAACGGTATAAGTTCCTCGCCGTAAACCTCAGTGCCCGCTTGCGATGCCTTCTGCATGAACGAAGCTGCATGGTTTTTCATCTTCGGTGAAAGTTCCTTGACGATGCATGTTCCGCGACCGTCAAATCCGCCGCGTGCCCACTTGATGACGAACCCACCCGGAAACCGCTCTTGCAACTTTGCTAACCATGCCTCTGCCGAGTTTTTACCCGGAGAGAATTCTTCCCAGGGTGAAGTGGGGACTCCGATTTCTTTTAGCTTATGTTTTTGGCGAAGTTTGTCGCTACATAAAGCGACCGCGTCGAGCGCGGGATGGATCTTGGAAAGTTCGGTCGCCGGTATTGCTCTAAACACCTCAGGGTCCGTCAATTCTTTCTCTATGGCAACACAGTCTACTTGGGAAAGAAAAACTTGGAGTCGCGGAATATCTGTGACATTGCCCACGACGACCTTCGACGCCTCAGGCGCAGCTGGATCATTGGAACTGTCTGCGACGATGTCCACTGCGTAGCCCATTTGTTTGGCGGCCTCTATGAGCATCAGTGATAGCTGGCCGGCTCCCAGCACGCCAAGACGTGTGTGAGTATTTTCATAGGATTTTTGGATCATGCGATCTTTCATACTACGGAACGGCGCATAAGTTACCATTTTACGTAAATACATACAACAAAACCAATAGTTGACATTAAGATGTTTGTGAGAATTCTCGGTTCTGCAGCAGATTTCCTCAGTGGAATTACCAATGTAAGAATTGTGTAGGAGTCCTGAACAACCCGTTAATTGGGCCGTTTCAGCGTTTCCATAATTCCACGCCTCCGCGTTCAATTAAGAGGATCGCGGGGCGCGGAATTATGGAAGCGCGGAATTATGTTAACGCGGAAGGACTTATCCGACTAGAGCGAAGCTAAGGATTTCAGCATCAATCCCACCCGTAACGCCAACCTCGCATCTTCACCGTCTTCAATCGACCAACTCGCACTGAGACAGCAATGCACAAACGCGTACCTGAGCAGACGAGAGCGATCGAGGTTCATTTCCTGCGCCAAAATATCCGCAACACGACCGAGACGATCTTCATCTTCCACTAGTTCCGGCATTTCTTTCGGATTCAAAAAAATATTCGCACCGTCGTAGGTTCGTTCTCCAAAAACCCCTTTGGGATCAATCGCCAACCAACCCCGCTCTTTGCTCAATAAGACATTCTCGTGGTGCATGTCGCCATGTAAAACCCGCTTGTCCTGTTCCGTTGCAAGGAGCTTATCCGCCATGTGCGCTCCCTCGCCAAAAATCGAGGACGGAGCTTCTTTCGCCTGGTGGTACAAGGCTGAAAAAAATTCCCGCAAAGTCGGCAGGTCCTGGATGGAACCCAAGTCATCCGAGGACATATGAAGTTTATTTAGCGTCTTTGCCATAATCGTGATGGATTCGTCGTCGTGTCCTTGCTGCGTCATTTCAAGTAAGCTTGGTCCGTCGACGTATTCAAGAATCTGACTTCGTGATTCTCGTTTCAACAAACGAACGCAGCTTCTTCCAGAAAAAATCTCAAGAGCGCGCGAACTATTGGTTTCGTCGCTAGCTTCCGATCCATCAAATGCTTTCAATATTGCATCTTGGCTGTTGTGCTTTATCTTTGTGATTTTGCTTTTCAAATTTCACATTCCCAGTTGCGCGGACTACCTTCTTCAAGTATCCTGAAAAGAAGATCGACCACAATAGAGAAGAATATGAATCGTTTGCTTTTAGCTGCGCTTGTTGTTTTTAGTGCCGGATGCGCGCATGTTCCCATCAGGAGCATAAGACATGTTGGTTTTAGCGATGATACACGAAAGGGAAAATCGATAGGCATGGTAACGGGATTGGATTGCATTACCAAAGTCTTCGGGTATGGTCCTGCTAAGGAGCTCACTCTCGAGGCAGCTCTGGATGCGGCAAGGAAGAATTATCCCGATGCCAGATATTTCACAGATGTAAAGACCGAACAAACCAGTATGCAAATAGTTGTATACGAGAAACGATGTTTCAAAGTGACCGCTCAGGGGTATAAATAATGAAATACTTTAAAATAGTTATGTTCCTGATTGGGATGAGTGTTTTAACACAAGGTTGCTACAGAAAATGGCTCCTGTTCCAAGCCGAATCAGTTTCAATGACGGCTTCCGATTCCGGGAAGAAAAAGTTGGTCGCCGGTAAGGAAATCAGCGAAAAATGGTGTGTCGCTGACAAACCGGTTGTCGATTCTGATCAATCACCCGTCGGTATGGTCGACCAGGTTATATACAAGGCGCAGGACGGCGGCAAGAAAGCTGACTTCATCATGGGCGCGCGTATTTACGTTGATTCCAAAAATTGTGCTTTTGTCGAAGGCAAGTTAGCAAAGGCTAAAGGCAAGGAAAAATAGGCTAGGTCACATCAACTTTGAACCCCTATTTGATTAAGCGCTTGAAACCTCTTTACCCCGATACCATAAAACCAAAGCGCGAAAACCAATAAAACAACCACCGCAAGTGTTGTATAGACAAGCACTTGCCGCCCCGCTGTTTCTATCCAATCCATGGGCAATATAGCAATGGCTGCAGCCGGCGTGGTGAGCAGCAGGATTCTTCCCATCCCCGACGGGAATACTTTTCCCATCGGGAAAGTGCAAAGAGAAACGGTAGTTTCCCGAATCAGCATGGCCACCATGTTTCCTCTTTGTACGAAAAATGCAACGCTTCCCGACGTGATATAAAGCGCAAGGAAACCGAAAGTAGAAAAGATCGTTGCCAGTAAGGTTCGAACCCCCATTCCGGGTGGGCCCCAAACGGCAACAATGAGTATCGCGGTTAATCCCATGACGAGATCGCCCAATGCCGGCGGGTAGAGACTGTGCGTCGAGACAAGTATGAGCGGATGTCTCGGAGTCGACAGTTTGGACTCGAACGTTCCGTTAACAATCAAGTCTCCAAACTCTTGAAGGCCGCCAAGAAAGAAATTGGTCATGCCCCAAGCCGTCATAACGAGGGCGTTCAAAGCTATGTAATAATACAAGAAGGGTTGATTTGCAGCCTTGCCGGCAAACAGCATTCCCCACATTCCCATCAGGAAGAGAATGTTGTTTACAAACATACCCAACGCGCCTGCAAGCAAGTTCGGCAAGTTCGCTAGGTGTGCGTTCAGGTTGTAGCGAATGAAGGTGAAAAGAAGTCGCATTTTAGCCGCCAAAACTTTGGTGTCGGACGCGAGCGAAACGATAAAAGAACAGGTTGCACAGGCAAAGTATGGCCGTCCACAATGACAAACGTGCGATCCATTCAACAGTGGACATTTCGTAAAATTCGCCTCTCACGCAGAAGTGCCCAACCTGGAAGAATAAATCCGATGCGGGCAGTTCGAGAAAAATAGATCGCCCGGGTTCGCCGTAGTCTGCAAGCGGTCCAAATACACCGCCGAGGGCAAGAAATATCTTGGTGATGGGAAGCACAAAATATTTTGTTTCGTGCCACAGAAGTTGAGCTGAGATAAGGATTGACGCTAGCAACGCTTCAATGATTCCAAGGACGGGGAGGAAGAAAGCGAGCCGGACGAAGGCTAGAGCAATAAGTTGCGATTGGAGCCCCATAAGCAGGAGAACCGCAATCGCAACAATGCTGTAGACGAGGCGTCCACCGAGCGTCGCGCCCATTTGTCCAAAAAACGTTAATCCGAGCCATGACCGAGGTCTTGCCAGTCCTGTAGAAAAGTCCGCGTTCGACCTTTGCATGAAGGAAGACCGAACAAAGGTCATGAAAAGAAGTTCCAGGATGGCAATATAAACGAATACCTCTTCTTTGCGATAGGTTCCTTGGTACGCATTGAACTTTGCCCACACCTGCGTCAGTAGCCAAATAAAGAACGGATAAAGAAGCAGATAACCGACCGAGCTTGCCAAGTCCGTGAACCGCTCCCGCATCTGAAACCAGCCGTAGCGAAGATAAAATGCGCTATACGCGCCCATAGCGAGCTCCCAAAACTTCTTCCAGGGTAACTTCGCTAATGCTCAAGTCTTGAAGGGTATCTCCGTAATGTTGCGATAGGGTAAACAAGCCCTCCGACATAGGTACCTTATCCGTAAAGAGCTCGTAAACATGCGTGAACGAGTTTTCTTCTTTTGATATCTTGAAGATTGCGTGCTCTTCGAGCAGCTTTTTCTCTGCGCTGCTGGTCGTGACGCGAATGCGTCTCAGATTGGCGAGATTGCCTTTGAGATTGGGAAGAGGGCCGTCAAACTTTTTGGTGCCATTGTCAATCAGGATGCATCGGTCGCAAAGCGCCTCGACGTCGCTTAGGTCATGGCTGGTTAGCATGAGCGTCGTTCTCTCGGTCTTCTGCCACTTCTTGATGATGTCCCTGAGACTGTTCTTTGCCACGATGTCGAGGCCGATCGTCGGTTCGTCGGCGAGCAGAACTCGCGGTTTGTGCAATAACGCCGCGACGATTTCGCATCTCATTCGTTCGCCAAGGCTCAAAGATCGTACGCGTCTATGAAGAAAGGACGTTATCGCGAATACTTCCGAGAGTTCATCTATTCGCCTTCGTTTCTCTTCGCCTGTGAGATAGTAGATCTCCGCCGACAGGTTGAGGCATTGACCGACCGTCATGTGAAGGTAGAGTTGCGATCGCGTGCCAAAAACCAGACCGAGCCTTTTGTTGGCGTCCTTGGTTCCTGCGGAAAAACCCAGGATTTTTGCAGATCCGGTCGTAGGCGTCAGAATTCCGCAAAGCATTTTTATCGTCGTACTCTTGCCCGCGCCGTTAGGACCTAGGAAGGCAACGGTTTCACCCTGTTCAATATCGAACGAGAGCGCCTTAACCGAAGGCTCTTTGGTTTTGGGAAAATGCTTGGTAAGTTCCTTTGCTGCGATTGCTAATTCGGTCATGGACAACCCTATCTGCCAATGGCTCGACCTTCTAAGCTGATCTTTGCTAATTTACAGCGATAAGTCCACCACATTGGTAGCCCGAATTTCCTCGACCTCCCATCGCGAACCCTGCGCGAACCGAGATGCCCACAGCCCGGGGTCTTTTAGAATTTCTCTTCCCACGGCGACCAAAGATACCCGGTCCTGCTCCAGTGTCTTGTCAATGAACTCGGGGTCATTCACTCCCCCAACTCCGATGACGGGAATGCCGATCCTTTCTCGAATATATGTTGCTTCGGGAAACAGATAACCTTGGCCGTCGCGATCTCTCGGTCGTTGCCAACCGCCCAGGCCCGACGACACGTCGATCAACACGAGACCCATCTTCTCGAGCTGGCGAACCACCTCCACCATTTCGTCGTTAGTAAGTCCACCAGGCAAGAAATCCTGTCCCGGAACCCTAGCCGCCAGAGCTAGATCCGGTACCTCTTGCCGGATCGCAGATACAATCTCGAACAACATCCTTGTGCGGTTCTCAAGTGATCCGCCGTACTCGTCGGACCTATTGTTGGTCAACGGCGATAGCCACTGGTTTATTCCGTAGCCATGGGCGCAGTGGAGCTCCAAGATGTCAAACCCCGCACGATATGCGCGGATCGCCGCATCCACGAAATATCTCTGAAAACTCTTTATTCGTTCATAGGGAAGGGGAGTCGGCGGCTCCATGTTTCCCCTAACGGTAGGGACTGCTATATCGCCGGCCCCCCACATAATGCCACTATACTGCTTCTGCGTTTTGCCCCCTGCATGCGTAATTTGCATCCCGGCAATAGCCCCGCTTCCCTTGATCTTCTCAGCAATGGCCGCGAGGCCCGGAATCTTCCCGTCTTCATCGATGCCGAGTTGATTCGGTTCGCTTTTTCCGGACGGGTCGACGTGGCTATATTCCACGAACATCAGGCCCGCGCCGGCCAGGGTTAGGTTCTCGTAATGTTGCAAGGTCTTGGTCGTGACATACCCTCTTTCATCGGCGGTTCCCGACGCCATAGGCGGCACAACTAGCCGATTTTTTAGCTTTAATTTCTTGTTAAGAGATAATTTTGTATGTCGAGTCTGCATAAGACATCTCCTTCTTCCGCGCGTATTATCGGCAAAACATCTTATTCTCAAAAGGAAATGTTATTCAAAAACAGTTTCCTTTTGAGAAAGTATGTGATATTGATATTTCCATGATGGATATAGAAAAACATAGATTAGAAACCCCTGGCTCCGCTCACATAACGCATTTTAACAATGCGGGCGCCTCCCTCATGGCCAAGGTTGTCGTCGACACGATGAAGAATTTTATCGACCTAGAAACAAGAATGGGAGGATATGAAGCGGAGGCGAGTCGGTCAGAAGATATCGATCGAGTGTATGCGAGCATTGCTCGCCTCATTCGGGCAAACCCGGACGAAATTGCCATCACCGGCAATGCTACCCAAGCATGGAACGCGTTTTTTTATTCCATGCGTTTTGAAAAAGATGATGAGATCATTACAACCATTTCGGAATACGGGAGCAATTATATTGCTCTATTGCAAGTAGCAAAGAAAACAGGCGCTCGCATCGTGAACGTCCGGTGTGACGAAGACGGAATGGTGTCATTGGATCATCTTAAAAAGGCGTTTTCCAAAAAAACGAAACTCATCGCAATTACCCATGTTCCAACCAACTGCGGCCTTATCCAACCTGTGGCAGAAGTAGGAAAGTTGGCTAGGAAAGCAAAGGTGCCATTTCTCCTGGACGCTTGCCAATCCGTTGGTCAATTGGACATAGATGTCAACGCCATTGGATGCGACGCGTTGACGGCAACGGGCAGGAAGTACCTTAGAGGTCCAAGAGGAACAGGTTTCCTTTATGTGAACCGAAGGATCGTCGAGAAAATCGAACCGTCGTTCCTAGACAATCACTCCGCAAAACTGGTGAGTCTGACCGAATTCGCCGTTCGTCCCGACGCCAGACGGTTCGAAACATGGGAATGCAGTCATACGTTAAAATTGGGACTTGGAGCCGCCGTCGATTATTTGCTGACCATCGGTACTAAGGCAGTGGAAGAGAGGGTTCGATACCTCGCGGCAAAGTTGATCCGAAGCCTTTCTGAGCATTCCAAAATAATGGTTCACAACGTTGGTTCGAACCAATGCGGCATCGTGTCCTTTTCAGTTGAAGGAACGGACGTTGCTGCAATCCGACGAAGTCTCTCCGGAGCCAACTTCAACGTGTCCATAACTACCCCCGAAAACACTCCCTTGGATCTGATCCATAAACAGAAGGGGCCATTGCTAAGAGCCTCGCTCCATTACTACAACACGGAAGCTGAGATTGAAGCTTTCGTAAAACATTTGGCGGGAAAGCACTGAGATGGAAATCTACGCACTTAAATACTTTCTTGCTGTCGCACAACTTGAAAGCGTGAACAAAGCTGCCGTGGTTCTGCACATTACGCCCGGGTCGCTGAGCAAAGCGATTTCCAAACTGGAAGAGGAACTCGGGGTTAATTTATTCCTCAAGCAAGGACGCAATATCAAGCTTACAGAGAGCGGTAGGTTGCTCCAACGTCGAGCTTCAGCGATCGTACAACTTGAAGAAGATACTAAGATCGACGTGCGCGGGTCCAAAGGCAGTCTGAGGATTACCATAAGCGCGAGCGAGATATTGCTCAAAGGCTTTGGAATGCCCGTCCTCTCTGCCTTGGGCAAGATCGTCCCTGCGGCAACATTTGAATTCTTCGTACGAAGCGACGAGAACGTGGTCCAGCAAGTATCATCCGGTGAGGCACACCTTGGCCTTACAACCTACGACATACCCGAGGCCCTCGACAAGAAAGTGATCGGAATGACGGAGTTTAAAACATGCGTCGGACCTGGTCATCCCCTCTATAAACACGCTTCCAAAAGCACATCGGTACATATTAAGGACCTTCTGCAACACGGATTTGCCGTGCCACGAGAGGATATTCTCGGAAAAGTAAACTCCGACACATCCCATGACGGTTGGAGAGACGACAAATTCCCAAGAAAGGCTGTTTATAAAGTTGCGAGCCTCAGCATAGTGGAAGAGCTTGTGATGCAGGGACTCGCTGTGGCCTATTTGCCGAATTTCCTGGTTGAAAAAATGGGCGCTAGAATTCTTGAAATAGAGGGATGTCCCTACCACTGCAAGCAGAAGGTCTCGGTTATTGGTCGGAGCGTTAAAGATATAGGGTGGTTGAAGAATTTCTTTTCTAGCGCCATTTCCTAAATATCGGCGGGAACCGGAACGACAACGCTTAATGCCGCGGCTTTCTGTTTCCCCGCGTTGCGATAGGAATGCCTTTGATCGCCAGGGAAAGCTAAGACGTCCCCTGGACGAACCAAGAACTCCTGGCCTGCCACGTGGACCATGATTTCGCCTTCCAACCCAACCATGTATTCTTTCGTACCGACAACATGAGGATGCCCGCCCATGGTGCCTGCCGCTTTGATTTCGATTCGATCGATCTCAAGTCCCTTAATCTTGTCGGGAAGTAATTTGTGCAAAGCAGCTTGTCCGCGATTGCGCTCCTGCACGGGTACTTGATCTCGCGTGACAAGCAGACAGTCGCCGCGGGGCCTCGAAAGCAGTTCTTCGACGCTCACATGAAGAGCTGCGGCAATTCTCACCAGATTCGCGAGCGAAGGATTGCCCGAACCGGATTCGATACTCGTCAGCGTGGTTCGAGGAATTCCCGCCAGTTTGGCCATCTGTTCTTGGCTAAACCCTTTTTTGCGGCGAAGCGTCTCCATGTTCTCCGCTAAATAACGAGAAATCTGTAAATGATGTTCTTCCTTCATGAGTTAACCTCCGACGATCTGTCGACTCTATGACAGTATATCGTCAATTCAGACTGTTTATAGTCAAACTTGCCGTAAAAGAAAAGAGGTTCTGAACTGCGTTCATCAAGATGCATGAAATGAAAGGAAAAGGCATGAAAAACGAATTTTGGAAAAATAGAAACATTGTGATCACCGGCGGTACGTCCGGTTTAGGGAAAAATCTAGCTCTAGAGCTCGTCGCGCGCGGAGCTAACGTTGCCGTTATAGCGCGAAATAAACAAGGTATTGCAGCCATCAAAGATCTTGTTCCGAATATCGTTACCCTTCAGGGCGACGTTGCGTCAAAAGAAAGTGTTTATCCACTCGCCGGAGAAATCCACAGCCGCTTAGGGTCTGTTGATTTCCTCTTCAACAATGCAAGCTACCTCGGAGTAACTCCCCTGCGCCTGCTTGTCGATACGGAGTGCGAAGACTTTGAGGCGGTTTTACAAACAAACCTACTTGGTCCGTTTCGGCTGATCAAGGCTTTGATTCCGAATATGATCCTCAAAAATTTCGGACGCATAGTCAACGTTTCCAGCGACGCCGCGGTTAGCGCCTATTCTGGATGGGGTGCCTACGGCGCCTCAAAGGCTTCGCTAGATCACATGACTCGGATTTTCAATGAGGAGCTCCGAGGAACCGATGTGCGATTCTTTGCAATTGATCCAGGTGACATGAATACTCCCATGCATTTAGCAGCGATTCCCGATGCTGATGTATCAAATTTGCGAGACCCGCGAGAATCGGCTCAGCGCCTCCTGGCATTTTTAGAACGCAATGACGGGGCTCAAGAAAGGCTGAGAGTATGATTACTGCAAATGATTCGATTCGACATTTTGAAAATACCAAACTATTGGCGATAACAGGTTCGCACCCTCAAGTTCGACACGCCCGCATTCAGGACCTGGGGAGTTTTCTACAGCCAGGCGACGTGCTCGTCGTGAACCGTTCGGCCACTATGCCGTCGAGTTTCAGCGGAATACACAAACGCGATAACGTCGCCATGGAGATTCGGCTGGCGTCCTTTCAAGGAGAAGGCTTGCATGATCTATCAAGATGGTATGCGATCGCGTTTGGCGAAGGCGACTGGCGAACGCCGACCGAAAATCGACGGCTTCCGCCACGATTGGAGGTCGACGACGTCATCATTGTAGGCCGCGATCTTCGCATTATTGTCGAAAGTGTGGATACGAAGTTCAATCGATTGGTAAAAATCAGGTTTGAAAGCTCAGATCTCATCAAAAACCTCTACGAATTTGGTAAACCCATCCAATACTCATACCTCCGAAGGCCCTTAGCAATTTGGGACCAGCAAACCATCTTTGCTGGCCCCCCGATTTCCGTAGAACCGCCGAGCGCTTCCTTTGCACTTACTTGGGATCAGGTGTTTCGTCTCAGGGAGAGAGGCGTCATCATCTGTTCGATTCTTCATGGCGCCGGTATTTCCAGTACCGGATCCGAGGGTCTTGACGCCGTCTTGCCGCTTGCGGAGTGGTACGAGGTTCCACAAGACACGGTGAACCTAATACGAAGCGCAAAGCAGATGAATCAGAAAATCATCGCGCTTGGCACCACCGTGGCAAGGGCATTGGAATCAGCGGTTTCTGCAGGCGACCTTCAGGCACAATCGGGCTTCACGACTCTCAAAATCGGACAGCATACCAGGCTTTCTGTGGTCAATGGGTTGATTTCCGGATTGCATGCCCCGGGGACGAGTCATCTGGAAATGAGTAAGGCGTTTTGTTCGCAAGAACATATCCAACGTGGGTATGTTGAGGCAGAGCGACTAGGTTATCGAGATCATGAGTTTGGGGATTTGTCGTTTTTGAGTTGTCTGTGATGGATTGGGATCAGCGCTCTCTTCATTCTTGGTGGTGGGGGGAGAGTGGCATGAGTAAATAGAGGACTTTTTTGCTCTCTACTGGTGGTGGGGAGAGTGGCATGAGTAAATAGAGGACTTTTTTGCTTTGCAAAAAAGTAGGCCAGGGCGGACTCGAACCGCCGACCTCAGCCTTATCAGGGCTGCGCTCTAACCACCTGAGCTACTGGCCTATATACGAAAAGTATATCTCTATTGGAAAATCACGAACCAACAAATCTGATGATTTATTAGCAAGTGTGAGTGTTACCTTATAGGTTTGCCGACAGGTTCTGTCAATGAAAAATGATCATGGTTATTATGCGTTAACCATGATCTGTAGGGAGTAAAAAAAATATTGTTGGTGATCCTATGCTTCCTTAGAAACAGAAGCTTTTGGAACGACTAACCTTAGTTAGCGAGGCCTGTAATGCCGACGTCAGCAACGCCGTAACGCTTGAGTTTGCGCTGGAGAGTTCTTATGCCGATACCCAGTGTTTTCGCAGTGTGGGTGCGGTTGTATCTTTTGCGCTTAAGGGTTTCCATAATGATGATTTTTTCGATGTCCCGGAGTTTGGTGCCGGGATTGACGACGATTGACTCAACTACGAATTCGTCGCTGCCACTTTTTAGTTCGATTGCGCCCTGACTCATGGGATCCTCTAGTTTAAAAATTTGAAAAACCTAGTCCTCACAAGTGTAGTAAAGCAAGGCTGATACCAAAGTCGTTTTTGGTTTAACAGGCGGTAATTATTGGATTTTGAGTTTTGGCAATAGCTGCGGACCGGTTTAATCTTGGAAACTTAGTCCCAAAAAGATACCGGAACGACGCGGCTAGATGCGACGGATTTTATGTTTTTATCAGGGCGTTTATTATTTAGCTTATAAAGCATTTTGTGTCAATGTAATTTTATACAAATGTTTAAAAATCTATAAAATCAACTCTGACATTTCATGCAATAATATGTGGCGCGATTGGAAAGTCTTTTTGACTGGATCGGACTCTTACATTGGGGACAGGGATCGCCTTCCTTGCCGTAAACGTTAAGTTTTATCGCGAAATAGCCGCTTTCGCCGCTAAGGTGTTTGTAGTCCTTAAAGGACGTTCCTCCTGACCGAATGGCTTCCTTGAGGGTCTTTTGAATACTGGTTCCCAAGGTCGTAAAGCTTTCCTTCGATATTTTAGACGAAGCCCGCAGAGGGCTGATGCCCGCCCGGAACAGCGCTTCATTGGCGTATATGTTGCCTACTCCAACAACGTTTTTAGCGTCCATGAGAAACGATTTGATAGGCGCCGATTTTTTCTGTGCCGTTTTCCAAAGATAGGCACCCAACGCTTTGGCTTCAAGCGGCTCCGGTCCTAAATGTTTGAACAGCGCGTGGTCGTTAAACTCGGATTTCTTGAAGCAAACCAGAAAGCCAAATCGCCTTGGATCGACGTAGTGGAGATACTGTTTGCCCTTGGCGCTATTTACCTCGAGCACAAAATGCGTGTGCGGCAGCGACGGTTCCTTGGTGTCGAACAGAAGAACATTGCCGCTCATGCCTAGGTGGATCGCCGCCATTTTATCGCCGGCTGTCATAAGGATATACTTTGATCGCCGCCGTACTTCGCCGATTTTCTTGCTGTGGAAAGCCTGTTGAAACTCTGAAATGGGGATTTCCCAGCGTAGGTCCTTGCGGAAAAACCACGAGTTGGTGATTTGCTGGCCTTCGAGTACGGACTTAATGCTTTGCGTGAGGCATTCGACTTCGGGAAGTTCGGGCATACAAGATCTTCTTTTAGGTTCTGCAACAGTGTTTTTAGCCTAAAAAGAAGCCTTATGAAAGTAGGTACTTTCTGATTTTGCTTTGAAGACGATGCGTCGATTTTCGGCGTCGGAACCAGGAGCATAACCCGGAGACGCGAGTTCGGATTCGCCGTAGCCGATGGCAACCACGCGTTCGGCGTCAAATCCAAGGTCGTCGACGAGAAACTGGCGAACCGTGAGGGCGCGCTGGTATGCCTCAATTTGGTTGGCTTCGCTTGAGCCTTTGGCGTCTGTGTAAGCCTCGATCATAACGACCGGTAGCCTTACGTCCTTGAAGCGGGCAGCCAGTTCCTTGATGCGATCCTTGCCCTCGGGCGTGAGTTCGTAGGAATATGGCTCGGCCTTGGGATCTGCAAAGATTTCGTCATATTGAAGAGAATCCGATGGGGTGATTATTTTCGCGGCGATAATCTCTACCTTTTTCTCGACCGCCCAATCTCCAATCATCACGCCTTTTGCCCGTGGGAAAAAGTTTGCGGCCTCGGCGGTACCGTCTTCTAGAAGTTCGGCAAGCGCGAACGTCTTTTTAACCTCTATAATCTTAACAAGACCTGTGCGCACAGGCGATGCGTGGGGGATTTGCCGAAAGACGTCAAGCACGTCCCCGACCTCCGGCTTAAAGCTCGGTGTAAGACCGAGAACCAGCGTGGAACTCCCCTCCGAAGATTTGTGGAACCGGGTGACAAGATAACCTTTCTTTTGTTTTTGGGCAGAAAGCTGCTGATTTTCTTTTGTTTCATTAGCCCAAACGTCGTGATACATAAACGTGGACGTTAGTGCGCAAAAAATGAAACCTAGCATCCGAAAAGCCATGTGTGACCCACTCCTTGTTCTTGAAAATGGATCGGAACTAGGTGAAAAAAGTTTAGACAATTTTGGCTAACGTTCTAAAATAACAGATATAATTTAGTCACTAATGGGTAAGAATCCTTGAAAAAGCACCTCTCGTATAAGGAAGCCGGAGTCGATATAGATAAAGCGGACAAGCTTGTCGATTGGCTGACGGAAAAGAATACGACAAAACACGGCCACAAAATCCTATCAGGCATTGGCGGATTTTGCGGACTTCTGCAACCCGATCTTAAGGGTTACGAGGAACCCGTTCTTGTGGCGTCCACGGATGGGGTGGGAACCAAAATACTTCTCGCCATTCAGCAGAACAACCTGACAGGAATCGGTCAGGATCTCGTGGCGATGTGCGTTAACGACCTCTACACAGTGGGTGCAAAGCCACTGTTTTTTCTCGATTACTATGCCTCGGGAGTTTTAGACGAGAACCAGTTCAAGGCGGTTCTTACCTCTATTAAAGACAGCGTCGCTCAATGCGGTGCGGCTTTATTGGGAGGGGAAACAGCTGAGTTGCCCGGGCTCTACGCAAAAGGGCACTTTGACCTTGCCGGTTTCGTCGTGGGGATTGTTGATAACAAGAAGCGTATTCGTCCTGAGACAGTGAAACCTGGCGACAAGATTATAGGCTTTCGAAGCTCCGGTTTCCATAGCAACGGCTATTCTTTGGTCCGCAAATGGGTGGATACCCGCAATGATTGGGATACGGAGACGATCTCAAGATTGCTCACTCCAACCAAAATCTATTCCCAGATTCCAGAACTCGTAAAGGTTGCTCCGGCTAACTCTATTCATTCTTTGGCGCATATCACAGGCGGCGGCATTTCCGGCAATCTGCCGCGCGGGGCAGGCGAAGACATTCAATTTGAAATAGTGAAATCGGAGATACCCACGCCAGCCTGGATGTCGAAATTTATTGCCGCCCAAGGCAAATCGTTTGATGATCTCGAGTCGACGTTCAACTGGGGCGTTGGAATGATGGCGATAGTGGACGCCGACGCGGAAGCAAGAATTTTTGAAGCAGCAAAGATGCTCGAGTTAGAACCCGTGCGGTTGGGCCAAACGCGCAAGCGCAGCCAGGGCGAAGACGACGTCGTCTATATATAGAGGAAACGATGGATTACCATAAGCCTTTGCACATTTTGCATGCGTCACAATTCGATAGGGATTTCCTAGACTATATATTTAGGCTCACCGACGAGATCAGAAAATACGATAAATCCAAGGAAGGCCTGTTATATCTTCAGGGCCTCCTTGCTCATAAACGAGGGATGTTATACTTCACTCAACCCTCCACCAGAACGTTCCTTTCTTTCCAATCCGCCTTAGACGTTGTGGGAATGCGCTCAAGTGATATTCGCGATTCGTCGATTAGTTCGGAGCGAAAAGGTGAAAGTATTGAGGATTCTTTAAGAACGTTCTCGAGTTATGTCGACATTATCATTATGCGGACGCCTGTCGCCGGGCTGTGCGATCGGATAGCGGAGTATCTCGACTCTACGCCGCGGCCTGTGCCGATTATCAACGCTGGCAGCGGCCCGGACGAGCACCCCACGCAAGCTCTGCTCGACCTCTATACAATCAGACGAGGTTTGAAGCACCGCGGCGGTATCGATCACAAAACGATAACGATGGTCGGCGATTTGAAGCGCGGTCGAACGGTAAGGTCTTTGTCCGCGTTGCTTATGAATTACGAGGGAATCAACATTCGCTTTGTGTCGCCTCCCGAGTTTCAGATCAACGACGACTTGAGGCAGCGGTTGTACAAATCAAGGATTCGCTTTGAAGAAACGGATCGACTCGAAGAAGCCATCGACGGAGCCGACGCGATCTACGTGACCAGGGTTCAAGACGAGTACGACGTCGCCGGCGAATCCAAAAAGGTCGATTACAGTAAGTACTATGTCAAAGAAAGCCATCTTCGAATTATGAAACCAGATACTTTGATTATGCACCCGTTCCCGCGAAGAAAAGAGCTCGATGTGGCGATCGATTCAGATCCTCGCGCCAAGTATTGGCGCCAAGAACGAAACGGTATGTGGACAAGGGTTGCTTTGATAACGAAGATATTCAACGTCGACAAAAAGATTTTGCTTCCTGAACTTTAATTCTATGACTGAAATTACATTAGCAACGATATGCATGAACTCGACGCCTCGCAAAGACGACAACGTCGCGAAGGCGTTCGCCCTGTTGAATAAGGCTGTTGATGCCGGGGCAGATTGGGTCCTGCTTCCCGAAACGTTTCTCTTTTACGGACCATATAGCGAACTATACGACAATGCGGAGACGGATAACGGTGAAGTTGTGCAACGTCTCGCTCAATTCGCTCGTGACAAAAAAATTGTGCTTTTCGCCGGTTCGTTAGGAGAAAAGCCTACAGCGGAAACCAAGAATGCCCGTGGAGAACGCCGGGTTTACAACACCTCGTATGTCTTTGGGCGGGACGGCCATATTCTCGCAAAATACCGCAAAACCCATTTGTTCAATCTCATCTCCGACTCGGGAAATCCGCTTTACTGCGAATCCGACGGTAACATCCCCGGAAATGAACTAAAAACCTTGGATATCGACGGTTTTAGGGTTGGTTTGAGTATTTGTTACGACCTGCGTTTTGCCGAGCTCTACCTGACCATGGCTAAGGAAAAGCCACTTGACGTTATTCTGGTGCCATCGGCCTTTACGCTGCAGACGGGGATGGACCATTGGGAAATTCTGCTGCGTGCGCGTGCTATAGAACACCAATGCTACGTGTTTGCAGCCAATCAAACGGGAAACCATTACGCAGAAAAGCACTCCTACGGTCATTCGATGGTTATCGACCCGTGGGGCTATAAAATTGCCGACACAGGCAACGTCCCCGGAATCGCTGTTGGAACCATGACCCGCGACCGGCTCAGCCAGGTGCGAGCAAAAGTGCCTGCGTTGCGCAATAAGAGATCTGAGCTGTACAAGTTATGACGATTCCTTTCGAACTCGAATTTGTGAATGGATTATCCGGCGATCCTGCCGTGTACTTGTTTAATCCACGTATGGCTGAATCGCTTCTCTTCGATCTTGGATCGTTAGACGCCTTCTCGCATCGAAAGCTTCTTAAGGTTCGAAATGTCTTTGTGAGCCACACGCACGTCGATCATTTTATAGGGTTCGACCGACTGTTGAGAATTAATATTCCTCACAGGCGCGAGGTTAGGTTATTTGGTCCCAAAGGTTTTATCGACCAGGTTTATCACAAGATCAAAGCCTACACTTGGAACCTCCTCGAGCCAGGGCAAATAAGTTTTGAGGTGGTGGAGATCGACGATAGGTGCATCACGCGCGCAAAGCTTGTCAATGACAACGGTTTTGAGCCAACTAGAAGTAAAGAGCAGCTAACAACTTCGCCGGGTGATCCAATTCTGATTTATCACGAGACTGCTGGCGTCCATATCTATGCAGCGATTTTGGATCACGGCACACCGAGTGTAGCTTACAAATATGTTTTACCGCCCCGAACGCAAGTCGATATTGAAAGCATAAAGCGAGAGGGCCTTACAGAAGGACCCTGGATTCGTGAAGTCCAGATGTGCGAAGCGACCGGCGAAAATAGGTCCATAGAGGTCGGTGGCAAGAAGCTCTTTACCAAGGATTTAGCGAAGAAGTTTCTAATTCCTCTCGATCCAATCTCCGTCGGATACATTACAGATATTGCGTTCAACAAAGCAAATGTTACGAAGGCTCAAAAGTTGTTTTCCGGAATTTCCATGCTCATTGGCGAAACAAGCTTTCTTGATGACGACAGAGCTCGTGCCTTCGAAAAGAAACATCTTACCACTAAGCAAACGGCATTGATCGCAGCCACTATGGGTGCCAAGGAGTTTAGGCCGTTTCATTTTTCAAACATTTACAAGGATCAGCCCGAAAACGAGGCGGAAGCGCAAAAGTTTTTTGAAACATTTAAACAGTTCGATCACGAAACTATTCTTAAAGCCGTTGATGAGGAACTCGTTGAACCTCGATTATGAAATAATCCCTAACGCGAAACGATGGTACGACTATTACGTTGAGCACATCGCCCGTCATTATGAGGAGCAAGCGAATAGCGAGTTTCTCTACACTCCCATGGCTAAGCCGCATCTGCACAATCTCCTCGATGCCAAGATTCGCAAATGGGGACGCCCCCTTACGGAAACTCAATGGGAGCGTTCGTGGATTGTGGTTACAAGAGACAGCAAAGTGGTGGGGCACGTTGATCTTTCAACCTCGCATATGGAGGCGACGCGCCATCGTGCGCTGCTGTCCATGGGTATAGAGACGGATTATAGGAGAAAGGGACTGGGGCTGAGACTTTGTAACGAAGCAATAAAGTGGGCGAGGACGATTCCTGGCCTGTCCTGGATCGATCTTTCCGTCTTTGCGCACAATCTTCCGGCGATTAGGCTCTACGAACGCCTAGGATTCATAAAAGGTGGTGTTGTTGAAGATATGTTTAGGGTTCAGGGGCAGAGGATTAATGATATTCAGATGGCTCTCAGACTGTAATATATTTTTCAGCGTCTCCGCGGCTTTCAGTATTTTCGTGTTCCGTTGCTTTTCAGCGTCTCCGCGATTGTTTTTTTAACGCGGAGGCGCGGAAGATTGGAAACGCTGAAAGATTCTTAACTAGTTAAATCCCCGTTTCAGCGGTCCGCTGTTCTCGTACCCAACTTCGCTAAGCTTGTCGAGTTTTTCGATTAGGCGCGTCAATTCAATTTCGATATCGACGTCGTCTTTGTCGATGACGCCTTTGGAGTCGAGTGCGTTACGCAGACCCTTTAAGCTAGCGAGCGTTGCCTTTTGAACTTTGGAAATCTGCTGTATTTCCGACTTCACTTTGTAGAGTTCGGTTCCGAGCTCCATCACCGTATACTCTAGTTGTTCCATGCGATCTTTCATATCGGTCCCCTTCAGATCCAAAGTTTTTCTTATCCAAGTTTTCTCTTTTCGAGTGCATACTTCGCGACTTTTGTGATCAAGCCAGCCCGACTGATCCCAAGTTCTTTTGCAAGTTTTGACTTATTCCATTGGCATCGTTCGAGGCCTTCGAGAATCATCTGTTTCTCAAGCTCTTCGAGCGAATCCTTCAAGTTGCCGTCGGTTCGAAGACCGGGGAACGATTTTTGGGCATTTTCCATGATTCGAGGCGACAGGAATTCTCCCGGAATGTTCACTTCGTCACCGGCGAGCACTGACAATCTTTCGATTTCGTTCTCCAGCTCCCGAACGTTACCAGGCCAGGTGTGATTCATGAGGCGTTCCATACAGAGTTTGTCGATCTGCTTTTTTGGGGTGCCGCTGTTCTTTGAATACTTCGACAAAAAGAAATCAACGAGTATCGGGATGTCTTCAATGCGCTCACGGAGAGGCGGTACAACGACGTTGATGACGTTAAGGCGGTAGTAAAGGTCTTCTCGGAACGTTCCATGTTTTACCATTTCTACCAGGTTCTTATTGGTAGCGGCGAGGATTCGAACGTTGGCCTTTTTTACGACGGTACTGCCCACAGGCGTGAAGGTGCCTTCTTGAAGTACCCTTAAGAGTTTAACTTGCATCGGCAGCGAAGTGTCGCCAACCTCGTCCAAGAAGAGTGTGCCGCCGTCTGCCGCTTCAAAGAGGCCTTTTTTGTCTTTCACCGCGCCGGTGAATGATCCTTTGATGTGACCAAAAAGTTCGGATTCGAGAAGGTTTTCGTTAAACGCGCCGCAGTTGACAACGAGAAATTTTCTTTGCTTTCGTTTTGAGTTGTAGTGCAGTGCTTTTGCGATAAGTTCCTTACCTGTACCGTTTTCACCTTGGATAAGAACGGTTGAAGGAGAATCGCATACCATATCGAGGATGCGATAGAGGTCCTGCATTTTTCGGGACTTTCCGATCATGTTATGGAATCCGTAACGCTGATCGAGTTCCTTCGAAAGTTCCGTGACTCGATCTTTGGAATCATCGAGAGATTTGTGCACGATAAGGATTTCATCGACAACTAGATTGATAAGCTCCGTTAGATAGTGAATTTCTTTTTCAGAGAGAATGGGGAGCTTGTCGACTTGTTGTAAGAGGCTTTTTTGGTCTGGAAAATGACGTTCGAGATAAGATTGAATAAGTGTTTTCTGCTCAGGGGCTGTTTCGGCAATGAGGAACCCGTCGCCATACACTGTGCCCATGAATTCGCCATTGACATGAATGGGAACGGAAATAACGGAGAAACCCTCGTGACCTCTAGATATACGAGGTTTCTTCGAGTTCATGGAGTCAACTGTAAGCTTTCTGGCTACGTCGACGCGCTTTGCGAATCCCTTGTCGTCAGCGGTAATGGCCTGACATATTGGGTTGATGGGATTGAAGAACTTTCCTTCAGGAACGCCGCGAAGAAATCCCTTTTTGTCGGTGAAGTTGATTTGGACTTTCCACCACTTGCCGACAAGATCCTTCAGACGCTTGATGACGTGAATTTTGTCAAAGTCTTCCCATCTTACCAGTTCTTCCGACATACGTTCTCCGAGGTTTGGTTAGGAGCTTGTGTTCTACATTGTCTATCGGCTGGGCGCACAAAAACTTTACACCGATATATATGCGTAAAATCGGTTGGTTACGCCAATACTGCCTAACAATGTAACACGGTTCGTATGTCGCAGTTGTTGAACTTCTTCAACAGCCTCGACAAGATACAGGAGTAGTTTACAGCTTCTTCTCTTCGACTTTGCCCGGATTTGTGAAAACAAAAACCTTGGGATCGATCGCGGACATCTTCGGATTTTTGAAATGGAAAGTAGTCTTATTGCCGTCCTTATATTCGATGGCGACTTCTTGGACGTATTTCGGCTGGTGTGCAACGGTGACGTCGATCTTGCTGATCGCTGTCGCGCCCTTGTTTTTAGGAACAAGTGATACTTCGGATTTGTCTTTGTCCTTTGATATGTTGGTTGTTTCGTAAGACTGCGTGAGTTTTTTTGCGTCGAGGACAAGTTTGACCACTTCCTCGAGTTCTTTGGTCAAGGACGCATGACTTGAAAAATGGGTTACAGTGTTTTCCGCTTGTTTGTAGTGGGAAAGGACCCTGCCGTTAAAGTAGAAGTTTTCTTCCTTTTTGTCCGAGTCGACAAAGCTCCAGAAGAAATTATTCGGCTTAGCGAAGATCGCATCGCCTTGGCGTCGGATCGTCTTATTTCGAAGCTTTCTGTAAACTTCCTGAACAAAGTCGACTTGAATGCTATCGACACTAGTGAACAATTCCTCGTGCTGAGCTTCAATGTTCGTTTTCTCGTCCGACTTCTCGCCGAATGACGCTGTCGCAACGGCGAGAATCATAAGTCCGCTGACCACTACTGCCTTCATGTATGGCTCTCCTCTAGAATATCTACCATTTTGTTCAGACAACTAAGCACCGTTTGCATCCTTACTTGATTGCGGTTGCCCGAAAAATTAAACCTATGGGTAACAGTTTTTTGAAAAACTTTGAACCCACAATAAATCGTACCGACAGGCTTGGTTTCGGTCCCGCCAGTAGGTCCTGCTATGCCCGTCACCGATATACTGAGGGACACATTAAATGCGTTTGCAGCGCCTTCGGCCATAAGGTGCGCGACTTCGGGGGAAACAGCGCCTTTTTCGTCGATAACTGCCTTTGGCACCTTGAGCAAGGTGGTCTTGACCGCGTCTGAGTAGGCAATGACCCCGCCGGAATAATACTGAGAACTACCTGGGAGTTCGGTAAGAAAGCTTCCGACAAGTCCTCCGGTGCAACTTTCGGCCGTCGCAATCATGAGCGATCTTTTCGAGAGCAAAGAAAAGAGCCTTGCGAGTGACTGGAAAATGACCTCTTTGGAAACCTCTACCACCGCAATTTCTCAAATAAACAAGATATGTTAAAATAGGTTCTCATGAACCACAGTAACAGAATTAAAACGATTTAGGAAATCAGAAATTCGGAGCAAATATGTCTCATCCTTGGCTGGGTTGCTATCACAAGGACACTCATGCGACCATCTCGATTAAACAAGGTGATAGCGTCATCGGGTTGTTTTCAGAAACCTGCAAAAAGTACCGGGGGAAAGAAGCTCTCAGCTGCTTAGGGGTAACCCTCTCGTTTGGCGAAGTTGATGAGTTGGCCAATCGCTTTGCTAGTTTCCTGCAGAATGAGGTCGGCCTTAAGAAGGGCGACGCTCTAGCCATAATGATACCCAACCTCATCCAATTCCCCATAGCTTTCTTAGGGGCGATGAAAATCGGGGTCGTTTGCGTCAACACCAATCCGCTGTATACGTCCCGTGAAATGCTGCATCAATTTAAGAATAGCAAAGCCAAGGCGATCGTCATTATTGACATGTTCGTCGACAAGCTCGAACCCATCATTGAAGAAACAGACATCAAAAAGGTAATTCTCACGAGCCTTGGGGACCACTTGCCCACGCTCAAGAGTTGGTTTATCCAGACGGTTTTCAAATTTAAGGGAACAGTCGTTGATACGACGCTTCCTCACACAACCTATCGCGAAGCGCTGAAGCTCGGTGAACGAAAGCCGCTCACCCCTGTAAAGGTGAATCTCGACGACGTTGCGCTTTTGCAATACACCGGGGGGACAACAGGGATATCTAAAGGAGCGATGCTGACACAGGCTAATTTGCTTGCAAACGTTTACCAAATACACGAGTGGGCAAAACCTTTTCTCGTGCCGGGCGAAGAGACCGTGTTGACAGCTCTGCCGCTCTATCACATCTTCGCATTGTCCGTTAACTTTCTGGCGTTCTTTACTCTGGGGAACAAGATGCTTCTCCTCCCCAAACCGGTGCCGATTCGAAACACCGTGAAACTTTTCAGAAGAGACCAGGTAACGGTTATGACTGGTGTGAACACACTTTATAACGCGCTCAATAACGATCCGGAGTTCCAGAGTATTCGTCCTAAGAACATCAAGGTGGCGTTGGCGGGAGGAATGGCCCTGCAAAAACACGTCTCTGCGGCTTTTAAGAATATTACGGGCACCACCATTACCGAAGGATTCGGCCTGACCGAAGCATCGCCCGTGACCCACTGCAATCCGCTTCATTTAACCAATCCAGAAAATTCTTGCGGAATTCCTCTACCCTCCACCGTCGCGAAGATCGTTGACGAGAACGGCCAGGAGGTAAAAACCGGAGAGGTCGGAGAACTTATCATCCAGGGGCCGCAAGTTATGAAAGGCTACTGGCAAAATCAGGAAGAAACGACAAAGGTGCTTCGCAACGGTTGGTTGTACACAGGCGATATGTGTCGCATGGATGAAAAAGGATACTTTTACATCGTCGATCGCAAAAAGGATATGATCCTGGTCTCCGGCTTCAACGTATACCCCAACGAAGTGGAGGAAGTCCTCGCGAGCCATCCCAAGGTATTGGAAGCAGCCGTCATCGGCGTACCCGATAACGATTCTGGTGAGGCCGTCAAAGCTTTCATTGTAGCTCGCGATAAGTCGTTGACCCTGTGGGAAGTCGAGGATTTTTGTCGGACACAACTCACTGGCTATAAGCGTCCCAAGACTATCGAATTTCGGGACGAGTTGCCGAAGACGAATATCGGGAAGATTTTGCGGAGAGCATTGAAGTGACGAGAGCCGATGACGTTCGCGTTCCCGCGAATGTTACTTGATTACAATCTTTATATCCTGCGATGCATTCTGACGTAGAAACGTTATATCAGCTTCGTTTTGATCCTTGAGCCGATTAAGCAAACGCACGGCACTAGCCGCATCGGTAAGAGGTTGACCGTTGATGTGGGTGACGACGTCGCCGTTCACGAAGCCGACGGCTTCAAAAAGGCTTCCGGGGACTATGTCCGTAAGAACAAAACCAGTAAGGCGACCGTTTGTCATGTAAGGTGTGGCCGCGGCTTCCATAAGAATCGAGCTTAGTCTGTTCTCGATAAGGTCCTGCTTTAACGCCTCTTGCACGAGAAGGGTGTCGCCGTTGCGCTCCATGCCTGACGCATAATGGGAAGGAGAAGTGTTACTTGAACCAGGGCTGGATTCAGTAATCTGGCCGGAGCCCTGCCCAACGGTTACTTGATACGATCTGTCCGCCGATTTTAGTACTACCAGTTTTTTAGTAACGGATATGACCGTGAGTCCAGGCTCGATTTCTTGTGGAGCCGTCACGGCGAATACTTTATTGCTTTGGGTATTCTTGAATAAAACGACGCCTTCCTTGGTTGCGGGATCAGCAATCACGCCAAGAACCCGAAAATCCTTAACGTCTGCCAGGGCCGGTATTCCGGCGGCAAAACCAAGGGCGACGATGAGTATTCTCAAAAAAACCAATTTATATCTCCGACAAACTTGCCGTTCCAGTTCGTGTATAAGCAAACATTGTGCCAGTGAGAATTTGCTAAGAATTTGATATTACTTAGGAAAAACTCATGATTTTTGGCTTTCCCTGTCAATTCTTTTGACAACGTCCAACCCAACTACGCAACCTAACCTCAATTGGCAATTTCTGCTAGAATAGAACGAGATTCCATAAACATACCTCGGAAGAGGTTAGAGAGAGCCTTCGCTTCGCTCAGGATGACGGGCTGCCTAGGAAGACGGACTGCTTAGGAAGACGGGACGTTTTTTCATCGTTTCCTTACTTCCGCGATTCCGCGTTTATTTTTTGATCGCGGAAGCGCGGAATTACGGAAACGCTGAAAAAATCTTCGTTCTGAACCGTTCGTCATCCTGAGCGAAGCGAAGGATCTCAAAGGTCGTGCATAACAGGGAGTGTCATGCGGCTGCCTATTTGGCTCAGTGTGAGCGTTATTCTAGCGTTTTCGGATTCCGCGATGGGAGTCACCTACAATGCAGGCACTACCGCAGGCGTTATGCTTCAGCCGTCATCCAGCTACTACCATTTTGTTTATGGGGGTTTTGGTCAAGTGGGCTTCTTTGACAGCGGATTTCTTGTTCGCGGCGGCTACGCGGAGCGCCCGGAATTTCGGTCTGCAGGTTTTCGCGATCAAGACTCAGTGGGTTACGCGCTCATAGGCACCCATTTGAAGCAGTCCAAACACCAAAACCTCTCCGCCTTCTGCGGCGGTGCGAAGGTTAGGGGATATGTGAAGCGGATCGAAGAATCAGAGGGCGATGTCAACTCTCGTTCATACGAGATCGGCGGTGTGATGACGGCTGTCGAATACAAGGTGGTTCTCAGTCATATCGATATTGGCCTCTCCTACCATGCGTTTGTGGGCTACACGAGTGAAGAAGAACTACAATCCTATGTTGCTTGGCCATACAATTTTGCTTTTCTCCAGGCAGGTACCTCGTGGTGACTTGTCGGTTTTTGACTCTTTTCCAATGGTCTTTTCTCGTCGGTTTTTTGATGGTGCCTGTGTCAGGCAATGCGGAAAGCAAAATGGTTACATATAGTCTACAAGTACTGGCGCTCGCGCCCAACGCCGGAGGACAAAATGCTTACGCTTTGCGTCGAGCGACAGATGAAGAAGAAATGTTTGCTTTCTACAACAACTATCTCGGAGCCGGCGAATACTCGTTGATCGGTTTGGGCTACGACTGGCGTTTTCCAATATGTGACCAAAGTTGCTTTTGGCAATTCTACTTCGAAGCGGGCGGCGGAGTTTCCACCGCGGGACCATTCGCGGAATTGCTGTGGGGAACCAATATATTTTGGGTCGCGCGGCTCGATATCAGCACGCATTTTTATTTAACGTCCAAAAGAGTGATCGGATGGAGTTATCCGTTATGGGTCGGTATTTCTATGCCCTTATAGGTTGGTTTTTATTCCAGGGTGCGGCGTGGGCTTATCCGACGCCCGTGGATTTCGAAGGCGACCTACAACGATGGGACATCGCTCTCGACGATCCAGTCATCTATTACTTTGTCAAGGACGAGGACGGCGACGGTCAAGATAGTTACGGTTTTTACGTTGAACAGGCCGCGGAAAAGTGGACGGAAGTTGATTCAAGTTACATCGTTCTCGAACGCGTCGCCGAAGAGGAAGATGCGCAGATTGTCGTGAATTTGAAGGCGAATATCGAGGAATCCGCTTTTTCTTCTGGATTCGCGGCTTATACGAAAGAAGACGACCGCCTTGTTCGTTGCGAGATCGAGATCATGAAAAGCAATTCGATTGGTGTTGAGGATTTCAGCAAAACTGCCTTGCACGAACTCGGGCATTGTGTTGGTTTGGGGCATTCGCTGATACCAGAAGCTATAATGAGCTATCAGGTGGAAAGCAATAAATTCGAACTCGACTTAGACGATATTGCCGGTGTTTCCCGCCTCTATCCTTCGGACGGCTCGACACCAAAAATTCCAAAGGGATGTGCCGTTGGTCCTCGAGGCATGACATCTTCCTTCACACTCGCCTGGTTCTTTGTGCCGCTTTTCCTTACGATAAAAAGAAAGAGAAGACGGGGAAGTCCCATCTTCTCGGAAAAAGCTTAAGACTTGAGAATGTTATCCTCTCAAGAGTTGTAGAACGACCTCTGGCATTTGGTTGGCTTGCATCAAAACCGAAGCACCTGCAGAAGATAGGATCTGCGCTTGGGTGAACTTGGTTGATTCAGCAGCGTAGTCAACGTCACGGATACGGCTACGTGCGGCGTTCAAGTTCTCTTCGGAGATGTCGATGTTGGTGATCGTACTTTGCAATCGCGATTGGATAGAACCCAATGTTGCTCGGTACGAAGCCACGGAATCCAAACAGGTATCAAGCTTGTTGAATAAGTCGTGCGTACCATCGGGACCCAAATCTTGGGCGCCGCCGTCTTCTGGGGGAACAATCGTCAATCCCGTAGAAGTAACGTTGCCGATGGCCTCAGTTAAACTTTCAAGCTGGGTTAGATCCACCGTCATGACGTCCGGATCGTTGTCGGTTGGGATGTCCGGCGCGTTGCCGTCCATATCGTTACCCCTGTTGGTAGCGCCGACGAAAATTTGCAAAGGTTTTTGATCGTCGCTCTTCTCCAACAGTTTTGTACCGTTGAACTCTGTAGACGCTTGGATCCTTGCAACTTCCGCTGTGAGTTGTTGAAACTCTTTATCGAGGAAGCCCCTCTCCCTGTTACCCAGAGTGTCAGAAGCAGATTGTGCTGCTAGCTCCCGCATACGTACCACGATGTTTGTGATCTCATTAAGACCACCCTCTGCAACTTGAATGTAGCTGACGCCGTCGTTCGCGTTTCGTTTCGCTACGCCTAAGCTGGCAATTTTAGCGCGGATACGTTCCGATACCGCCAAACCCGCCGCGTCGTCCGCTGATTTGTTGATACGCATACCAGACGACAAGCGGTCTAACGAGTTCCCCAAATCCCTTCGGTTGCCTTCCATCGCTCTTTGTGCCGCGAGCGATGCCACGTTGGTTTTGATTCGAACACCCATAAATTACCTCCTTGTTAAAAATGCTCCGTCCCTGTTATCTCAAAAGTTGTAGGGCCATTTCGGGAGCTTGGTTAGCTTGTGCAAGAACAGAAGTACTAGACGCTTTAAGAACTTGCGCTTGCGCGAGTCTTGTTGATTCAGCGGCAAAATCCACATCTTTGATTCGGCTTTTCGCTGTTTCAAGGTTTTCTACAGAAACTCCTAAGTTATTGAGTGAAGAGGTCAATCGGCTCTGTACAGAACCCAATGTCGCTCTTTCGCTCGCAAAACGGTCAAGCGCGCTGTCTATAGTTCCTAATTTTTGAGCAATTTCGTCGCGGGTTGGTGAGTCGCCGCCGTCGATCGGTCCGATTTCATTCTCTTTGCCCAGACCTAAATCCTCTGAAGAGAATTTCAGGCCTTCAAGATTGATTGAAATCGTGTCGCGGTTCTCTTCTGGGGCGCTGCCGCTTGTACCTACTTGAATGACGAAAGAAGTTTGGTCGCCGGTGTCAAACAACTTCAAGCTATTGTACTCAGTTGTTTTTGCGATTCGGTCTATCTCGTCGACGAGCTGTGTATACTCGCGGTTGAGGTAGCCTCTTTCGACGGACCCGATCGTGTCAGAAGCTGACTGAACGGTGAGTTCTCGCAAACGAATGAGTATGTTGCTCATTTCGTTCATCGATCCCTCTGCGATTTGGATCATTGAAATACCGTCGTTGGCATTTCGTTTTGCCACGCCTAGACCACGTACCTTCGCGCGGATACCTTCAGAAACGGCAAGGCCGGCAGCATCGTCGGCGGACTTATTGATTCGGAAACCCGAAGAAAGCCGTTCGAGACTGTCAGAGAGACTTGCGTTGTTGGATTCGAGGTAGCGCTGTGCGGTTAGACTGGCAACGTTGGTGTTAATTCTCATTCCCATGAGTGGTTCCTCCTTGAATTTTGATAACCTTGCCTGGTTAATTCGCTTTCTTGCGAATTTTTCAACTTTACCATCGAGCGATTTATAAAATTCTTTACTAATTTTTATAAAATTAAAAAAAAGGTTAGAAATTCTATGGCTATAGAGAACTTAAAAGATGAGAATTTGCCCGGAATTTAAGCTGAACGGCACAAAGATGTGGGTATATTGCGACAGGTGCGATATAAGAATTATTTGGACCAAAACCAAGCAGAATAAGGCTTTCAAAGCATGGAGCGGGTGCAAGAAGGGGTAAAGAACACGGTGAGACGCCTGGCGGCTGAAGGGAAGTCGCTCTGGATAGCGTGTTCGGGAGGCCCCGATTCAATAGCCCTGGTGCATTATTTGGCACCTTTCAAAGGCTTGCTTCCTATTCAGGTATTACACGTCAATTACGGCCTTAGAGGTGAAGAATCTGAAGGGGATGCGGCATTTGTCGTTTCGGAATGCGAAAGATTGGGTCTTTCGGTCGAGGTTCTAACCGTCGAGGAAGAACCGCCGGGCTCTGGTATTCAAGAATGGGCAAGGGACCTCAGGTACGCCTGGTTCAGAACTAAGATCGGAACTGATCGAGGCGTTGTCGCCTTGGCGCATCATAGGGACGACTTGGCGGAAACTTTGCTGATGCGTTTGGCGCGCGGTACTTCGGGGTTGCACCTTGAGGCTATGAAACAATGGTCCGGCGCCCTTTGGCGTCCTCTTTTGGACATTGCAAAAAGCGAAATTATGGAATGGCTCTCTAGGCAGAATCTTCCATATAGGGTTGATGGTTCTAATGATACACTTAAGTATGATCGGAATGTGATTCGTCACAAGATCTTGCCTGAGCTGGAGAACCTGTATCCCAAGGCTTCCGTTAAGCTCAGTCAAATAGCGAAGGAAATAGGCGATTTAACTGCATTTGTTCGGGAACATATACAACCTCATGCAGTCCAGGATAAGCTCTCTGCAAATTGGCTAAGGCTTCAGTCTCTGGGCGTCGGTTTGGAAGCGATAAGAATGTACTTGGAGCAAAATCTCAATCCTGAGAATCTTAAAAGCCTCTCACGCAGTAAAATGTATGAAGCTATGAGTCGAGTGCAATCATCAGAGCTCAAGTGGGAAATGGAAATTGCTGCCGGCATCTATTTGACCTTATGCGACGAATATTTGTCTGTGCAGAAAAGCCATGTTCGCAAAAGCCATGAGCAACGCAAGAACCAACATATTGGAAATCTGGAGGATATATCGCTTGAGCTACAGCTCGCGCCGGGCGATTCTTGCGAAGTTTTTTGGAATGACGGGAACTATTTACTTGTGCCGAGCGTTGGTCCTAAAGTAAAAAAGTACGATCTTAAGCCCAAAATGGACCTCGCAGAGAACAACGCCAAAGAGGGCAATAACACTAAAATACCCTGGAGATCAGCTCCTTCAGTGTATTAATTCTTTATTTTATGCGATTAGGAGACAAGGTACATGTCGAAGCCTAAAAAACAAGGACAGCAAATAAAGTTCACGTTGCTCTTCGCGGGATTATTCATGCTGTTTCTGATGTTTAATATGCTTGCTAAAAAGGAACAAGAAGAAGTTGTTCTCAAGTTTTCGGAGTTCATGCAAGCTGTGTCGCTTCCCGATACTGACGTTACGAAGATTGCTTCTGTAACTTTCAAAGACGCGCATATCGAGGCGAAAAGACAAGACGGAAGCAAGGTCGTTGTTTATGGCCCGCACGACGCCGATCTCCGCAAAGAATTGATCTCAAACAAAGTCGAAGTCAATTACGAGCCGCCCGAAGAAAGCGGTTTCTGGAAGACTTTGCTCGTGAATTCGTTGCCTATGATTCTCCTATTGTTCTTGTTCTTCTTCTTTATGCGACAGCTCCAGATTGGCGGCGGAAAAGCGATGTCCTTCGGCAAAAGTAGGGCGCGCTTGCAAAACGAAAACAACATAAAGATTACTTTCAAGGATGTTGCCGGCGTCGACGAAGCCAAGCATGAACTCGAAGAGATCGTGGACTTCTTGAAGGATCCCAAGAAATTCACAAGACTTGGGGGGCGAATACCAAAAGGCGTTCTTCTTGTTGGGCCTCCAGGAACGGGAAAAACCATTCTCGCAAAAGCAATTTCCGGTGAAGCAGGCGTGCCTTTCTTTAGCATTTCCGGTTCAGAATTCGTGGAGATGTTTGTGGGCGTAGGTGCGAGCCGGGTTCGTGATTTGTTCGACCAGGCGAAGAAAAACGCGCCTTGTATCGTGTTCATCGACGAGATAGATGCGGTAGGTCGTCAAAGGGGCGCCGGATTGGGCGGTGGCCACGACGAGCGAGAGCAGACGTTGAACCAGCTTCTTGTAGAAATGGACGGATTTGACACCAATGAAGGCGTTATTCTCATCGCGGCGACCAACAGGGTTGACGTATTGGATCCAGCGTTGCTGCGTCCGGGTCGATTTGACAGAACGGTTATTGTGCCGAAGCCGGACGTAAGAGGACGACGAGGTATTCTCGAAGTTCACTCGCAGAAGAAACCTATCGCCAAAGAAGTGGACCTCAAGGTAATCGCGCAAAGCACCCCTGGTTTCTCAGGTGCGGATTTGGAAAACCTCGTGAACGAGGCATCGCTCATTGCCGCTCGTCAGAACAGCAAAGACGTTACCATGAAGCATTTCGAACTTGCTAAAGATAAAGTCATGATGGGACCGGAAAGAAAGAGCATGATTTTGTCGGAAGACGAGAAGAGACAAACCGCTTATCACGAATCGGGCCATGCGCTTGTCGCGATGATGGTGCCCGGTACGGATCCCGTCCATAAAGTCACCATAATTCCAAGGGGGCATGCGTTAGGCGTTACCGTGCTTCTTCCAACCGACGACAAACATTCTCTGACAAGGGAACAAGCAGAAGGCATGATTGCCTACGCTATGGGCGGTCGGGCTGCCGAAGAAGTGGTATTCGGACAAACGACAACGGGCGCCGGCAATGACATCGAAAAAGCAACGAACATTGCTCGGAAGATGGTTTGTAGCTGGGGTATGAGCGACGCTCTGGGGCCGTTGGCTTTTGGCAATCAAGGACAAGAAATATTCCTTGGCCGGGAAATGTCCACACGGGACGTATACTCCGACAAAGTGTTAGATCTGATCGATTCGGAAGTTCGTCGATTCGTATTGGACGGTTACACAAAAGCTGTCGCTATCCTAAAACAGCACCGCAATATTCTCGATAATATGGCCGAAGCGCTCCTGATCAGGGAAACGCTAGAAAACAAAGATATGGATGACCTCATGAAGGGTAAAAACATCATATCTGAGGAAGAACGAAGAGAGTATCAGGAACATAAGACGCTTAAAGCCAAGGAACTCGAGCAAGAAGGATTCGCGGCCAGAAAAGCGACACAGGCGCCGGACGAACGCAATCCAGGACTCGCAAGTCCTGTTCCTCAGGGAACCTGATTATCGTGGAATGAGTCGATATGCAGAGAGATCACTGTCTTGTTATGGGCGTGCTTAACGTAACGCCCGACTCTTTCTCAGACGGTGGTCTTTTTCTAACTCCAGATAGCGCTCTTTCGCACGCCGCGAAGTTAATGGAAGAGGGTGCGGATATTATCGATGTCGGAGCTGAGTCGTCTAGGCCAGGCGCCGCACCGCTCTCTTTGGAAGAAGAGTGGTCAAGGCTAGAGCCTATTTTCAACGGGCTATCCGCTTCTAATTTTCCGGTTCGCATTAGTGTCGATACCTACAAGCCCGAGATTATGAGAAGGGCCGTCGATTGCGGCGCCAGCGTTGTTAACGACATAAAAGGCGCCAGCCCTTCGGACGAGATCCTGAGAGATTTAGCGTCAAAGCAGGTGACCTACCTGGCTATGCATATGCACAAAGAACCAACGACGATGCAAGCAGATCCGTTGGGACGACAGGCTGCGCTGGCCGCGGTAGAAAGTTTCTTGGCACATACGCACGCAAGACTCGCCGCCTTAGGCTTTGCGAATGACGATATCTGGCTTGATCCAGGTATTGGCTTTGGCAAGGGTGACCGAGGAAATTTGGCGTTACTTGAAAAAGTCCCCGAGTGGGCAAAAAGATTTAACTTGGCGGTTGGAGTATCGAGAAAGTCGTTCATAGGCAGGCTGCTCGACATCCCCGAACCGAAGGATAGGGATAACCCGGCAAAGATGCTGGAACTCAATCTCCTTATGAGCGGCGTAAAAGTGCTTCGAACTCATTCCGTTGGGCCAGTGGTTCGGATGAGATCGTTACTGAGAGACTAAACCGGGCAAGCGAAGGCGCATGTTAGAGATCTTTGAAAGAATTGGATTGTGGGCAGTCATCGATGTATTGATTATTGCGACGATCATCTATCGCCTGCTGCTGCTCATTCGGGGCACAAGAGCCATGCAAATGGTTCTCGGAATTTTGATCCTCATCGGGTCCGCCTTCCTCGTGTCTCAGCTTTATCCTTTGACCACGCTTAAGTGGTTCATGGACAAATTTTATTCTTCAATCATTATTATTATCGTCATCTTGTTTCAGGAAGACATTCGCCGCGGTTTGAGCCGAATGGGCAAGAAGTCTTTGCTTCCGGGTGAAGGAAGCATTTCATCCAAACAAATTCTCGACGAAATTATCCGAGCGGCTGTGTCTCTCGCATCAAAGAGAATCGGTGCGCTTATTGTAATAGAACGAAACATTATCCTGAGCCGTTATGTAGACGTGGGAATCCTGCTTGACGCGCGCATTTCCAAAGAGATAATCGAATCTATTTTTCTTCCCGATTCGCCAATCCACGATGGCGCGATCATTATTCAGCAAGGGCGGATCACGGCGGCGGGCTGTTTCTTGCCACTTACCCGCGACGATGACGTGGATCCGAACTTCGGCACCCGGCACAGGGCTGGTATAGGTATTAGCCAAGAAACCGACGCTGTTGTGCTTGTCGTCTCCGAAGAAAGTTCGGTTATTTCACTTATCTTGGACGGTCAGGTCTCTCGCAACTTGGATCCGAAAGAGCTACGGCGCGTTTTGCGCAAAAACTTGACCAACGAAGCTGAAGTCAACACGCGGAAACAGCCCATCATTTCCGGCAACTGGAACATTTGGGATCGGCTTAAATCATTTAAGTTAGGTAACAAGAAACAATGAAAAAGTTGCTCCAAAAAATTTTCTATAATTTTTGGTTTAAGGTCTTTTCGTTATTTTTAGCCCTTTTGGTCTGGGGTCTGATCCAAGGTGAACAGGTTCTCGAGATTCACCGGGACGTCAACGTCAACCTACACGCTCCCGAGGGGTATCTCATAAAAGGCGACTCTCAGCGCGCGATCGCGGCGACTCTTCGGGGGCCGAGATTGCTTCTGTTGGAGGCTCCTGCAACCCTCGAGGTTGATATTCTCGTGCCTCCGCTAAAAGGCAAGAACTACAGAATCCGTATCGACAAAGGCAACTTTAGATCATGGGACGATAGGATTCAGCTCACGATTCACGATCCGTACCTATCCGTTTTTGTCGACGAAAATTCCTCTCGTACAGTTCCAGTGAAGTATGTGCCGTTTGGGACACCCGCCGACGGGTATTTCATCAAGAAAGTTGTCGTGAATCCGAATTGGGTGAAGATTACGGGTCTTAAGACGGAGTTGGCAAAGGTTCGAGAAGTTGTCACGGAGCCAATAGATATCGAAGGGATTCAACAGAATCAAACGCTCGATGTTGCGCTCATTCCACCGCCCGGTTTTCAAGCTACGGACCTGGCCGTTAGTTCCGTTTCCGTAAACCTCGAAGTAGGCGACAGCTTCGTTAACAAACGTTTTGGCGGTATCCCGATTGAGGTGACAGGAGGCGATTTCCAAGCGTCTGTAAGGCCGAAATTTGCTTCCATTGTTATCCAAGGCACGCCTGGCGTCTTGAAATTCGTTCGCAAGGAAGATCTAAAAGCTTTCGTGGAAGCGCGCGGCCTCGGCCCAGGTCAATATGAAGGCGAAATCAAGGTAAAGATCCCGCCAGAAACAGTGTTGATCGAAGCTTTTCCGGAGAAAGGCACCCTAATCATCGAGAATAAAAGGCTTCCTTAGCTATTAGAAATAAGCTATTTAAAGTTCGTTCAAGAACGGCAATCTTTTTTTGAGGCAGTTGATTACATGAATCAAAGACTCTTTGGTACTGACGGTATTCGGGGTATGGCGAATCGACATCCGATGTCGCCAAACTTTGTTTTGCCGCTGGGGCAGGCGATTGGAATTTATTTCAAGAAAGCCTATCCTCATCCTAGAATTCTGATCGGTAAGGATACGCGCCTCAGCGGATATATGCTTGAGCAAGCGCTCGCGGCGGGAATTTGCAGCGTTGGCGTGGACGTGTTCTTTCTTGGGCCATTGCCGACCCCTGGGATTGCATATCTTACGCGCGGTATGCGAGCCTGTGCCGGAATCGTTATTTCCGCTTCGCACAATCCTTTCTTTGATAACGGGATCAAAATATTCAGCGCCAATGGCTATAAACTTCCCGACGAGGTTGAAGACCAGCTCGAAGCGATCGTGCGCAAGAAGCCGGCTTTCGAGGAATACCCCACGCATAAGAATATCGGTCGCGCTACGCGAATCGAAGACGCCATTGGTCAGTACGCGGTTTTCCTTAAAGAACAGTTTCCGAAGCACCTGACGCTTGAGGATAAGAGAATTGTTATCGATTGCGCTAACGGCGCAGCTTATCGCGTCGCGCCAAAAGTGTTCGAAGAATTGGGCGCGGATCTTTTCTCCCTTGGTGTCGAGCCAAACGGTAACAATATCAACGAGAATTGCGGTGCTTTAAATCCCGAGCGTGTGCGCGAATCGGTTCATACCTATAAGGCAGATATCGGTTTGGCGTTTGACGGCGATGCGGATCGCCTGGTGGTTGTTGACGAAAAAGGGGAAATCCTCGACGGCGACCAACTCTTGGCGATTTGTGCGAATTTTCTCAATAGCAAAGGACGTCTGAAGCAAAAAGGCGTTGTTGCCACCGTGATGAGCAACATGGGGCTCGACGTGGCGATGAAACGTTCGGGGATCAAGGTCGTACGAACGCAAGTTGGCGACAGGTACGTTGTGGACGAAATGAGAAAAGGCGATTACAACCTCGGCGGCGAGCAATCAGGGCATTTGATTTTCAAAGACTGCTCAACAACGGGCGATGGGATTCTCGCAGCTTTGCAACTTCTGGAGATATGTCAGGAGACGGGTAAGACGGTGTCTGAACTGAAGAAGTGTCTGGAGCTGTTTCCGCAAGTACTCAAGAACGTCGAGGTGAAAAAGAAAATACCGTTCAGCGAACTTCCAAGTCTAGAAAAGGAAGTTCTCCTGTGTGAGAAGAAGCTTGACGGGAGAGGCAGGGTTCTTATTCGATATTCGGGTACGGAGAACCTTGCGCGTATTATGGTAGAAGGCGAGGACCTTGCCAATATCGAAGAAATGGCTGGCAATCTAGCGGAAATCGTCAAAAAAGAACTTTGCTTCTAATAATAGGTGAGCCGTGAGATTAGGAGTTAATATAGACCACATCGCGACCTTGCGTAATGCAAGAGGAGAAAGGTACCCCTCTCCCGTGCAAGCAGCAAAGTTGGCAGAGGCCTCCGGCGCTGATAATATTACCTGTCACTTGCGGGAAGACCGCCGACACATAAAAGACAATGACGTCATACAAATTAAAGAAAATATCCTCGTCCCTCTCAACTTTGAGATGGGCGCCACAGACGAAATGATCAAGATCGCCAATCGGGTTAAGCCGCATGTTGTAACTCTTGTTCCCGAGAAGCGTCAGGAGTTGACCACGGAAGGCGGATTAGACGTCGTTAGGTTAAAAAAAGACCTCATTTCGAAAGTACAATCCTTGCGTGATAACGGCATTGTCGTTGCTTTGTTTGTGGAGCCCAGCGCCGCCGTAGTCGACGCTTGTGTCGAAATCGGAGCGGCTGCGGTCGAATTTCATACCGGCGGAATCTGCCATGCGCTGGAAAAGGCTGCGCTCACTTCACAAAAGACGGAAGCCATGACTGCTCTGACTAAAGCGGCAAAGAGCGCGAAGACAGCTGGTTTGCAGGTCCATGTCGGTCACGGTATTAATTACCAGAACGCCATGTGGATTCAAACTGTGCCGCATGTCGAAGAGGCTAATATTGGTCACAGCATCGTTTCTCATGCGTTGTTTGTCGGACTTGCGCAAGCAGTCAAAGAGATGAAAGACCTTCTGAACAATCCCGTTCATTTTCCGTTGCCGAAATGACAAGAAAGCTGCTTTTGGAGAATGTTCTCTCCGAAGACGAAATCCAAGACGAAATTGCGAGCTTTGCTCGCCATCTCAAAAATCCATTTGTCATGAATCTTGTGGCCCCCATGGGATGCGGCAAGAGCACCTTTGTGCGAACGTTGTTGTATCACTTTGGTTTGAAACAAAACGTTCCGGTTACGTCACCGACCTTTACCCTCATGAACGATTACAACATCGGCGATAAATGGTTTGCTCATCTTGATCTCTACCGCCTCACGGGACAACCGGATATGGAAGAGTGGGGTTTACTTGATACTCGGAACTTCCACGGAATGTTTATAGAATGGCCGGAGATAATCGGTTCGAGCGAGTACACGAAGATTAAGCCCACGCATGAGTTGCATATATCATACTTGGATAAGGATCCCGACAAACGGGAGTATAAGCTTTTCGCCGTTTCTTAAACCGTCACCTATCTTCAAACAACGTTCCCAACTTCTCCAGCGAGCAAACCCACTCAGGTTGCTCCTTATTGAAGAAACGCTCGAGGCCGTGCTTGCCTTCTTCGCTGGCGCGGATGTTTGCGATAGCGCTGGACGTAAGTTCCTGCGTGTTGCTGTGTTGCCAGGCGAGTTTCTTTTGCAGAGTCTTAAAGGCTTTTTGTGCTTCTGGACTGGCTTGAAGCAAGAGGTTGAGTTCGTCCAAGCACGTCTTGTCGAGATCGCCTTCGTTGGCAACGTTCTGTACCAATCCGTAACTTGCAGCGTCTGCGGCGGAGAATATTCGTGCTGTTAGGGCAAGGCGGGTCAGGTCTCCCGCTCGAAGCTTTTGCTTGAGGTAGGGCAAGATAACCGCGGGTATGAGGCCAATTTTGACTTCGCTTAAGCAAAACCTCGCTGTTGAGTCCGCCATGGCGTAGTCACAGGCAGCGACAAGACCAACGCCGCCGCCGTAGACGGCCCCTCGAACCACAGCAACAGTAGGAAACGGCATGCTGCTGATCAATTGAAACATCTTGGCAAGCTCGTCCGCTTCGGCGAGGTTTTCAGCGTGGCCCAAAGATGCTGATTTTTTCATCCAGTTGAGATCAGCTCCGGCGCAAAAATGTTTGCCCGCACCCCGAACGAGAAGGACTCGAATAGAAGGGTCCTGCGCCAATGTCGCCAATTCCTTTTGGATATCTCGAAGCATGCTGCCCGAGAGAGCGTTGGCTTGCTTGGCGTTGTTGAGCACGAGGCTAGCGACATAGAAAGAAGCGTCGCTGTCGGTTCGTACTTCCTTTTTTTGCACAAAAACTTGACTCTGCGCACCCATGCTTGCCGCCTATATGTGAAACTTAATGCCTTGCGCCAACGGCAGTGTGTCGCCATAGTTGATAGTGTTGGTTTGCCGACGCATGTAGGCTTTCCAAGAGTCCGATCCCGACTCTCTTCCGCCGCCGGTTTCTTTTTCACCGCCAAAGGCTCCGCCGATCTCGGCGCCAGAGGTGCCGATGTTGACATTGGCAATACCGCAGTCCGATCCCCAATGCGACAGGAACGCCTCCGATTCTTGCAAGTTGTCTGTGAATATCGCGGAGCTTAGCCCTTGTTTGACGTTGTTTTGAACGGCGATAGCTTCGTCGAGATTACCTTTATACTTCAGAAGGTAAAGGATTGGGGCAAACGTTTCCTCCCCGACTATGGGAAGACTTGGAGAAGCCTCGACAATAGCAGGTCGCACGTAGCATCCCGATTCATAGCCCTTCCCGGTCAGCGGTTCGCCGCCATATATGATGGTCGCTCCCTGTGCTCGAGCTTTTTCGAGTGCAGTTTGCATCATCTCTACCGCGTCTTTGTCAATGAGGGGGCCAACGTGATTTTGGGCATCGAGAGGGTTGCCGATCTTGAGGCCCTCGTAAGCCTTGACCAAAGTGTTCTTGATTTTCTCGTAAGTTGACTCATGCACAATGAGGCGCCGTGTCGTTGTGCAGCGTTGACCCGCAGTCCCTACCGCCCCGAACACCACGCCGGGGGCCGCAAGCTTTAGGTTGGCATGTTGCGACAAAATAATGGCGTTGTTGCCGCCTAATTCCAAAATGGTTTTGCCGAGACGACCGCCCACCACTTGAGCGACTCGTTTTCCCATTCGGGTGGAGCCTGTCGCCGATATGAGGGGGACGTTTTCATCCGCGAGGAGCGTCTCGCCAATTTCTTGGACGTCGCCGACAATGAAGTTGATGATGCCTTCGGGTAGGCGATTTGCTTCGAAAACTTCGCGCATGATGTTGAAGCAAGCGGCAGCGCACAAAGGGGTTTTCTCGGAAGGTTTCCAAATCGTCACGTCTCCGCAAACCGCGGCGATCATCGAATTCCATGCCCACACCGCCACTGGAAAATTGAACGCGGAGATAATCCCCACGATGCCGAGCGGATGGTATTGCTCGTACATTCTGTGCTTAGCGCGTTCGGAGTGCATGGTTTGGCCGCAGAGCTGTCGAGACAATCCCACCGCGAAATCGCAGATGTCGATCATCTCTTGGACCTCGCCAAGTCCCTCCTGCAGGGACTTGCCCATTTCGTAAGAGACTAGTTGGCCGAGAGGCTGTTTGTATTTTCTGAGGGCGACGCCTATCTGCCGAACGATCTCGCCTCTCTGCGGAGCCGGAACTTTGCTCCAGTATTGAAAACCGTTTTGTGCGGTCCTAACCAGGCGCTCATAGTCGGAGTTTAGCGCCCTGCCAATATCGCCAATCTTCGAACCGTCTACGGGCGAGAAAGAGTCTATAGGATTGGTCGTCGTACCCTGCCATTCAAGGCCGGTGCAGACCGGTTTTAGCGTTTTCGTAATGCCGAGCTCTTTAAGAAACGAAAGATCCATGACCATAGCTCCATCAAAATGATTCTGGAATTCATAGCTAGATTTCGGTCTATACCACAGCCTGCTGCAGTTTGGAGAGGAAAAAATGTTCGTAACCTGGTATAGAAACAAGAACTTTAGAAGCAGAAATGCCCGTGCCGGGCAGGACGATGATGCGAGGTTGTAATGGAGGCCGGTCAGGTACAACTCGGTTCGAGTTGGCAAAGTCTTTTGCAGCAGGAGTTTAAGGCCGATTACATGATTCGCCTTAAGCAATTCCTCATTGAAGAGTGTGAAAATAAGAAGGTGATCTTTCCAAAAGGCAGCGAGTTCTTCCAGGCGCTCAATCTTACTCCTTTCGAAAATGTCAAAGTTGTCGTCATGGGCCAAGACCCATACCACGGAATGGGTCAGGCGCATGGTCTCTGTTTTTCCGTCAGACCTTCGGTTCCAAAACCGCCGTCGCTGGTGAATATTTTTAAGGAGCTTCGGAGTGATCTAGGAATTGAACCTGCAACGCATGGTTGTTTGGAGCATTGGTCAAAACAGGGCGTGCTCTTATTGAACGCGGTGCTGACGGTGGAGATGAGCAAGCCGGCCTCTCACCAGAACAAAGGTTGGGAAGTTTTCACCGATCGGATTGTTCAGGTTCTCAACGAGCAAAGACAAAATATTGTGTTTATGCTGTGGGGCTCTTACGCTCAGAAGAAGTGCTCCTTCGTCGACACATCCAAGCATCTTGTCCTCCGAGCGCCCCATCCGTCACCGCTGTCCGCACACAGAGGGTTCTTGGGTTGTCGGCATTTTTCAAAAGCTAACGAATACTTAATCAAATCAGGCCAGGCTCCCGTCGATTGGGCGTTGCCGGGTTTGGAAAACATGTCGGTCGGACATTAAGGAAAGGAATTTCATGGAACCGCCAAAGCCAGCGCCGGCAAAAAAAGAAAACCCGTTCGTAAACTTGCTTCTCAATATCATAATCCCTTCTACGATACTGATGAAGTATAGCAAGGAAGAGTATCTAGGACCCGTCAACGGTTTGATCGTCGCTCTTTTGTTCCCCATCGTTTACGGCATATATGACCTTTTGGACCGAAAGAAGGTCAACTTTTTCTCGATACTTGGCGTCGTTAGCATTTTGCTCACGGGCGGAATTGGCCTCATGCATTTGGATGCTCATTGGATTGCTATTAAAGAGGCCGCCATTCCGGCGATGATTGGTTTGGCGGTGCTTCTGTCCATAAGGTCTCCTTTTCCGCTCGTCAAAAAGCTCATATACAATGAGTCGATCATTAACATCGATGCGGTGAACGAAGCGTTGCATAGAAACAATTCGAGAAACCAATTCGAGAAGCTATTGGTGAATTCCTCCTACCTCTTGTCGGGATCTTTCTTTTTATCCGCTGCGCTCAACTATGGCTTGGCAAAATACATTCTCCACAGCTCCCCAGGTTCTCCAGCTTTCAACGAGGAGCTAGGAAAAATGACGGCGCTGAGCTACCCGGTTATTGTGGTTCCTTCCATGATCGTCATGAGCTTAGCGCTCTGGATGCTTGTTCACGGCATAAAGAAACTGACAGGTTTGTCGCTCGAAAACATTTTCAAGGTGCATGAGGGTCAAGCAAAGGACACAGGCAAAAAATAGTTTTTGGGGCAAGATCTTTTTTTTGACGTGCTCTTAACGATTTTTTAACTTTTACAAAGAAGATTAATGATAAAAAATCAATCGATGGTTGAGTTAAAGTAAAAGACCAACTCATTTTTAGCGTTTTGCAAACGCGTGATTTGGGAGCACGAAAATCTCATTAAAAAATGCGTTGTGGAAAAGCTGTAGAAAAGAAATTTAGGATGATATCCAACTCATCATGCTCGTTCAACTTTCTCCCCGTTTTTCACAGCTTATACACAAGAAACCCCCAAATATAGCGGTTGACATGGATTGAGCACACTAGATATGCTGAGAATCGAGCTAGAAAATAATTTACAGACATGTGTTGGAAAAAGATTTGGTAGAGGTGGTGCGGTAAGTTTTTAGGTTGCTAACACGGATCAAACGTTAGCGTTCATACCTGACCTCATAACTTAACTGTCGTCACTTTTCTAACAAATAGGGGACTTTTATTCCAAAAATTGTCTGGCCCACGAGGAGAGGGAAAAAATGAGTTTGACAACCAATGCTTCAGGGACGACATCAGCTGTCAATTTACCCAACTTCGCTCCAATAGTTGAAGAAGGGCCTATGCGCGTTAAAAAGCGCAATGGCGAACTTGAGGAAGTCCATCCTGAAAAGATCACAGGTCTGGTAAAACGGTGTGCTTTTGGCTTGATGCAGGTTGATCCCGCGCTCGTAGCGAAAAAAGCGATCTCTGGCTTGTATGACGGCGTTTCGACGATTGAATTAGACCGTTTGCTTATGCAAACTGCGGCTATGATGATCAACGAGGAACCCGAATACTCCAAACTTGCCGCCCGTCTTCTCGGTCACTACATTGCCGATGAAGTGTCGACTCTCAAAGTGCGCTCCTTCGCCGATTGCATCAGTCACGGCCACAAAGTTGGTCTTATTGCGCCGAACGTCAAAGCGTTTGTTGAAGCCCATGCCGAAGTACTGAATAACGCGATCGACAACGACAGAACGGACAAATTCGAATATTTCGGAATTCGCACGATCTACGACCGTTACTTGCTCAAGGATCCCATATCGCGCAAAGTCTTCGAAACACCGCAATACTTCTTTCTTAGGGTAGCATGCGGTCTGGCGGCGTCTGCCGAAGAAGCCGTCGAGTTTTATAATCTTATCTCTTCGTTTGAGTATATGCCGAGCACGCCGACTCTGTTCAATTCAGGAACAATGCGGCCTCAAATGTCTTCCTGTTATCTCCTCGATTCGCCAGAAGACAGCTTGGAAGCGATTTATGATAAATATAAGGACGTCGCACTCTTGTCCAAATTCGCGGGTGGTATTGGCCTAAGCTACAGCCGCGTGCGATGCCAGGGATCTCTTATCAAGGGAACCAACGGCAAGTCCAACGGCATTATCCCGTTTCTGAAGACCCTTGACTCCTCCGTGGCAGCGGTTAATCAAGGAGGGAAGCGTAAAGGTGCCGCTTGTATTTATCTCGAAGCGTGGCATGCAGATATTAACGACTTCCTCAGCCTTCGCGAAAACGCAGGTGACGAATCGCTTAGAACGCACAACCTCAATTTAGCTAACTGGATTCCGGATCTCTTTATGAAGAGAGTCGAAAGCAGCGAGATGTGGTCCCTTTTCGATCCGTCGAAGGTGCCTCACTTTGTTGATCTCTATGGCGACGCTTTCGAAAAAGCCTATGTCCAAGCAGAGGAAGAGGGTCTTTACGAGAAACAGGTTAAGGCTCGCGATCTTTATGCAGCTATGATGAAGGCTCTAGCACAGACAGGCAACGGCTGGATGACATTTAAGGACGCAGCCAACAAGAAGGCGAACCAAACCGGGAAAAATCCGAAAAACGTTATTCACCTTTCCAATCTTTGCACGGAAATCATAGAAGTGACGTCAAAGGACGAGACCGCTGTCTGTAACTTGGGTTCCGTCAACCTTGCGCAGTACGTTGAAAACGGCGACGTAAACTATAAGAAGCTTGGCGAAAACGTCAGAAAAGCGGTGAAGTACCTCGATAAAGTCATCGATATCAACTTCTATCCTATTGACCAAGCTGAAGGCTCCAACAAGAAATGGCGTCCCGTGGGCCTAGGAGTTATGGGTCTTCAAGATGTCTTCTTCAAGCTGGACATTGCGTTTGACGATCCGCGAGCGAAGGAAATTTCATCGAAAATTCAAGAAGAGATTTACTTCAACGCGTTGGATATGTCGTGCGAGCTTTCTGCAAAGTATGGACCTCATGACGCTTTCGAAGAAACCAAGCTCAGCGACGGAATCTTCCAATTTGAGCTATGGGACGTTCGTCCGGCAAAGATGGAGCGTTGGGAATCTCTGCGCAAACGCATCATGAAGCACGGTGTGAGAAACTCATTGCTTATTGCCATCGCCCCGACGGCAACTATCGCGTCTATAGTTGGATCTTATGAGTGTATAGAGCCGCAAGTTTCCAACCTGTTCAAGCGTGAGTCTCTTTCTGGAGAATTCCTGCAGATAAACTATTATCTCGTTAAGAAACTGAAAGAGCTTGGCCTTTGGACTCAAGAAATTCGTGACAAGATTAAGCTTGCCGAAGGTTCTATTCAGGCGATTGACGGAATACCTGACGAGATCAAGAATGTCTATCGAACGGTATGGGAAGTTCCCATGAGGGCTCTTATAGATATGGGAGCGGAACGAGGCGCGTATATTGACCAAAGTCAATCTTTGAACTTGTTCATAGAAAGCCCAACGATAGGAAAGCTGTCTTCTATGTATAACTATGCATGGAAGAAGGGTCTAAAAACGACCTACTATCTTCGATCGCGTGCGGCGACCAAGATTAACAAGGCAACTGTGTCCAACCAGGATACGGCAGCCGTTATCGCCTGTTCTCTTGAAAACCCTGACGCTTGTGAATCTTGCCAATAAGGAGGTCTGAGATGTTGTTATCACCAGGATTAGATTTAACATTACGACCAATGCGGTATCCCAAGTTTTTTGAGATGTACAAGAATGCCATCAAAAACACATGGACTGTGGACGAAGTGGACTTGTCTCTTGATCTGGTTGATTTGCGTTCGAAGCTGTCCGCTTCCGAAAGGCACCTCATTAGCCGTTTGGTCGCGTTTTTCGCAACCGGCGACTCGATTGTTTCCAATAACCTTGTTCTGAATCTGTACAAGCATATTAACTCTCCCGAAGCCCGTATGTACCTTTCGCGACAGCTTTACGAAGAGGCTTTGCACGTGCAATTCTATCTGAACTTGCTCGACACCTACTTGGACGACGATGAGGAAAGACGCAATGCGTTTCGAGCGATCGAAAACATTCCGTCTATCAAGCAAAAGGCCGATTTTTGTTTTAAGTGGATCGACTCGATCAATGACGTGAATCAGCTCAAGACGAAAGCTGATCGCAAGAAATTCCTTCTCAACCTCATCTGCTTCGCGACCTGTATCGAAGGGCTGTTTTTCTTTGCCGCCTTCGCCTACGTGTACTTTCTAAGATCTCGGGGCTTGTTGCATGGCCTCGCAGCCGGTACAAACTGGGTATTCCGCGACGAAAGCTGCCATATGAACTTTGCGTTCTCAGTTATCGAAACAGCGCGTGAAGAAGAACCGGAACTTTTTGATGAAGAATTGCGCAGCCAGATCATCGTTATGTTGAATGAAGCCGTAGAATGCGAAATGGCTTTTGCCCGGGACGTTCTTCAACACGGCGTTGCGGGATTGTCGCTTAAGGACATGCGAAAGTACCTTGAGTATGTCGCTGACCAACGGCTCATCACGCTCAAGTGCCCGCCGATTTTTGGCGCGAGAAACCCATTCTCCTTTATGGAGCTCCAAGACGTTCAAGAACTCACGAATTTCTTCGAGAGACGCGTGGCCTCTTATCAGGTCGGTGTGACAGGGGAAGTGAGCTTTAACGAGGAATTTTAATTCGGTCTGCCCTTCTCTGGAGAAGGGCTCTTGAACTTCGACGAAACCGAAATGGGGAGTCTTGATGGTTTAACAAGGCTCCCAAGTGCGTTGTTACTTCGAATCGGGGTTCTTTTCTTTTGAGTACACGCAGGCCATGTCGAACGAGTCTGCGCCGTCTGGTTTGGATGACATTTTCGCAACTAGATTAAGTACATCCTCGGTAAGAGTTAACTGTGCATCGCCTTCGACAATGCTGCCTGTGGGATCGCCGTCTCTTGAAATCGAATGTCCCTGAACAGTCGCCAGAAGGCCGCTTCGTCCTGCGTTCCATCTGAACCCGACCGTATAGACGTCAGCCGACGATGGGCCATAGTCCGATACGGTGGTTAGTCCATCGATGGAGAAGGTTCCGTCCAAGTTACCATCGAAGTCAATACTCTCGCAGCCATACTGCTCGATGGTCAGTGATTGGTCGGCCCCCATATCTGCTCCATTTAAAGAGCAACTTCCCTTCCAACTTCCTTCAAGGTCAGCACAATCTTTCGCAAAGGGTTTAGGGGTTTCCGGCCTTTTTACCTTGATAAGGGGAGCGGCAAAAGCGACGTTCGAGAGCATCAAGCTGGTTGCAATCATTCTTTTCATTTTCAAATCTCCTGTTGAAGTTTCATAAGCACAGGATATATAGAGAAACCTGCACATGATCCATAAGTAGGATGTGCAGTTTCGTTAAATTAATTACACAAAATATGTAATATGGAATGTTATAAAGAGATAATCAAAGACCGCATCCGCTCTAAACGGAAACTTCACCCCAAATATACCGCTGCGTATATTTCGGATAGGTTGAAGATCCAAAGTTCTTACCTCTCGCGCGTGTTGAATGATCCTAAATTCGATTTGGGAGAAGATCTTTTGTATGGAATATGTTCAGCGCTGGATCTAACTCATGAGGAGTATTGGCATGTGTCTCTTCTACGGCAATACAATACTTCCGTCAGTGCGGGGAGAAAAAAGTTACTGGCCGAACAGATCGAACTGGCGCGATCAAATTTGCTGTTGACGGCTGAGAAGCAGAGGCTTGCCGAAGAAGCCGAGGAGCAAATCAAATATTTGAAGAATCCGCATGCGGTGGTTGTTCATGCTGCATTAGCTATTCCAAGATTTGCTGCAGTACCCGAGCGTCTCTGTGAAACATTAGGGATAACGCCATCACAGCTGAAACAAATCCTGAACAATTTGGAGAGACTAAAATACATAGATCTAGACTCTCGGACGGCTTCAGTGGTGGCCGTTCATAAATCCCATCTGCATTTCGGTAAAGATCATCCCATCATGCGGGTTCATCAGTATATCTTTCAGAACTTTTGCCTCTCCCATCTTTACAAAACCGAGGAAGAAGACAAAGAGAACTTTCTGGTGACGTTCGCGGCCACGCGGGAGATTTTTGAAAAAATCAGGAAAGAATTTCGAAAATTTTTAATCAGTATAGAAGGCGACGTGATTAAGGCTGAATCCGAGGATGTTTATCAGCTGTCGTTTTCCTTATTTAACTGGACAAAGGGGAATCCATGAGGCTCGGCAATGCATTATTTGCAACAATACTGACGGTTCTTTGTGGGTCGCAAGGTATGGCCGGAAGTTGGATATCGTCGGGTGGCCACATTGACCAAGACCGGAACAATCCGTGGTTCTTCTCTCTTCAGCCGCTCCCCTTCTCAACACAAGAACCGGTTCGCTATTGTCTCTCATACGATGGTCAACGTTTTTCCGCGCCTTTGGATCAGATCAGATCGGATATAAAAAAATCGCTTCAGTTTTGGAGGGAGCAGTTTGCAAGCAACGGAGGAGCGCTTCTCATTGCATCCGAAACCTTCGTTGAAGTTGCCTGCGCCCGTGACAACGTCGACCTGACCTTCCAGTTTGGGACGCTAAATCGAGAGCAACGAAGCTTTATTGGAACTCCTCAAGACTATGTTTCAGTCGCGATCCGCACGGAATATGACGAAGAGGCGATGAGGGGGCGAGGTTTTATTTATTTTTCTACCGACGAGGCTCTAAAGGCGGCGACCAGGAGTGAGTACGAACTTCCATGGAAAGAAGACTCAGTTCTCTTTGGTGTCTTAGTTCACGAGTTGGGTCACGTGTTCGGTCTTCAGCACACGGACGATGACGGGATCATGAGCCCGGATTTTCCAAGGAAGATTGTGGAGGGAAGCATTTTTGCGGACAACGATCTACAAATGACAAGAAAAGTCGGGTACTTCAAAACAACGCCAAAGAAATACTTTAGTGTCAACCGTTATGAGACAAACAGAGGTTGTATGTCGCATCCCCCCGAAGCTCGCAACCGATTCTTCGGTATCCCTTTAGGCTTCGGTTGTTTTGCGGAAACTCCAACACCTGACGGCACGGGCTTGGAGATAAAGGGAAAGGCTCGTTTGGAGGATCCTTGGATAACCTATGGCACCATCAGAATAACCGATGAGGCTCCGTTCAAGGAGGAGAAGAAGGACGGGGTTCATGTGTTTTTTCCAAGCAGGCAACGGAAGTATCCGTCATGGCCTGGACCGAATGTGGGTGCATCATGGCACTTCCGTTCTACTCAGAAATATTATGCTGATTTCGAAAGCAGCAACAAGCTTATCAAGAGAAGTATGGTATTTAAATTGGGCCCTGGTGGATTTTCTTACGATGGCGTTCTCGATGGTAAGATCATCGAGGATCTATAACATGCAGGCGACATCCTAGCGCAGGAAGGATTTAAAAAACACCCAGCCGCATTCATGCCGCCGGGCGTTGCACAATAAAACCCTGCAAGAGCCTTACTTCAAAAGCTCTTTAAACTTCTTCGTCAAGAGCGGTACAACCTGGAACAAGTCGCCCACAATGCCGTAGTCGGCGATCGTGAAGATCGGCGCCTCCGCATCCGTGTTGACGGCAACGATCGTTTTTGACGTCCTCATGCCTGCCATGTGCTGGATGGAGCCACTGATGCCGCAGGCGATGTAGAGGTTTGGGTTGACCGTTTTGCCGGTTTGTCCCACCTGCATGTCGTGTGGAGCATAGCCTGAATCCACAGCGGCTCGAGATGCCCCAACGGTAGCTCCGATGACCTCTGCACATTCTTCGAGAACTTTAAAGTTCTCGGCTGAGCCTAAGGCCCTTCCCCCTGAGATGATAACGGACGCTTCGGTGAGATCGGCTTTTTTGGATTTGCCGGCTCGGATTTCCTTGGTTTTCAGTTGGTTTGTAACGGAAATGTTTGCGTTAAGATTTTCCACTGCCGCTGCGCCGTCGTTCGACTTGGCCGCTGCGACAACGTTAGGACGAATAGAAACAAACTGGATTTCCGAATTTTGGATAGCGACATCCGCGAGACATTTGCCTGCGTACATCGGCTTTGTTCCGGCGATAAAACCATTTTCCACCTGCACGCTAATGAGGTCGGTCAAGATGCCACCATTATACCGCGCAGCGAGTCTCGGTAGCAGGTCGCGGCCCATAGGGCTTGCAATGCCGAGAACGACTTGGGGTTTGAACGTCTCAATAGCCGCGCCTACCGCTTGCGAGTATGTGAGGACGTTGTAGAGATCGAGGTTGGCGTTATTGACGGCGAAGATCTTGTCGACCCCGTAACCCTTGAGGTCGGGATCGCCGATTTGTACGTTGTTGCCGACGACAACAGCAGCCACGTCGGCTGCCGAACCAGCAAGCTTACGCGCTATAGTGATCGCTTCAAGCGCGCTTGATTTGATTTTACCGTCTCTTTGCTCGATAAAGGTCAATATTTTCATGGTCAATCCCTTGTTAGATAATTTTAGCTTCGGATCTGAGAAGGTCGACAACTTTGGCAACCATAGTTTCTAATGGTTCGCCTTTAAATACTTTGCCGGGTGGCTTTTGCGCCGGATAGTTGAAGGAACGAATCACTGACTTGGTTTGTTTGGCAAGATCGTCGCCGTTGAGGCCTAAATCGCTCACGGTCTTAACGTCGATTGGCTTCTTTTTTGCTTTCATGATGCCTGGAAGGGAAGCATATCGCGGTGTGTTCAAGGACTTGTTGGCGCCAAAGACGCAAGGAAGTTCAAATTCATAGACTTCCATGCGGCCGCCTTCAACTTCGCGTTCCGCCGTACCCTTGTTGCCGTCTAACGCAAGTTTGCCGACAACGTTGACGTGACCCCAACCCAGGACTTCGGCCAACATAGTGCCGACGTGCATGTTGTCGTCGTCGATAGCTTGTTTGCCGCAGAAAACGATATCTGGTTTTTCCGATTCCACAACTTTAGCGAGAATTTTCGCCGCGGTTAGGGAGTCGGCTTGTGCCAAGTTTTCGTTCTTGACCAACACGCCCCTGTCCGCGCCCATGGCGAGGGCTTTAACGACGAGTTCACGGTCCGACTCAGATCCAAATGTCGCGATAACGACTTCAGTATCTGGCTTTTGATCTTTAATCTTGAGTGCTTCTTCTATTGCAAATTCGTCATAAGGATTGATGATGAATTTGATGTCCGTGTTGTCCACCGATTTGCCGTCGGCGGTAAGCTTGATCTTAGCTTCGGTATCAGGCGTGCGCTTAATGATGACTAATGCCTTCACGGGTTTCTCCATATTTTTAGTTTCGTTGGCACGGCAGAGTAACAGTGAAAAACGCGTTTTGCAATGAATTTGGGACCATCTCAGAATCGGGACAAATCACAATTATTGGGCGTTCGACAGTACCCAAAAATAAAATAATGGGACAGTCGAACGCCCAACAAATTTTAAAAAAGGGGACAGTCGAACACCCAATAATTGCGTTGGGCGGGAGGTTAGAATAACTGTCTTATATTGCTGAGGAAAGTTGCTGGTCCGCGGCCTTCGTCGAATCGGTGGCCGGCGTTTCTCAGTGCGAGATCGAGACCGCCTACGACGGCAAGTAAATCCCATGGATCTATGCTGCCGAGATGAGAGATTCTCAGAATCTTTCCGGCAAGAGCGTCTTGGCCACCGGCTACAAGCAAACCGTACTGCTTGTTGAGAGCAACTTGCAGGGCCTTGCCGTCGACGGAGGAAGGCAACTTGACTGCAGTGACGGAATTGGCTGGGTTTTCGGGTGCAAAGAGTTCCAAGTTCATACTAAGAACTGTCTCACGCATCGCGTGCGCTACAGCACTATGATAGTCCGCATATTGTTTGGGGCCGACGCTCAGAATATGGTCGAGGGACTTGCTCAAGGCAAGAATCAGAGTGGTCGGCGGCGTGAACGCGCTTCGGCCGTCCTTCTGACCGTCTCTTTCCTTTTTCAAATCAAAATAAAACTTGGGCCGAGAGCTTAGGCGTGACCACGCCTTTGGCGACAAGGCGATGAGCGAAAGCCCGGGAGCTACGCCAAAGCCTTTCTGGCTGCCGCCCACAATACAATCAATGCCCCAGTTGTCGCCCTGGATTTCATGCGCGACGAGTGAAGAAACCGCATCGACAACGATAAGCGCATCTGACCTCTGACGGATTACCTGCGCTATTTCCTTGATGGGAAGGTAGACCCCTGTTGACGTCTCGCATGCCTGCAGGAACACGGCCCGGATCTTATTGTTTTCAGTAACAGCTGCTTCGATAGATTTGAGACTAGGGACTTCTCCCGCAGCACAGCTGATGGTGTTAACTCGGGTTTTGTAAGCTGCGCCAAGCTTTTGCCATCGCTCGCCAAACTTTCCAGCGTTGAGGACCAGAATCTCGTCGTTTTCTTCCGTGAGATTGATCATCGCCGCTTCCATGGCTCCCGTCGCCGAAGAGCTCAGAAGCAAAGGCATTTCCTTTGTTCCTAGAACTTGGGCAAGTTTGCGCTGGCAGTCTTTAAATTGATCGTAGAAACCTTGAGCGCGGTGATACAAGCTCACCTGCTTGTAGGCTTCTAATGTGGATACATGCGGCTCGGTTGGCCCGGGACAAAAACGCCGGTCCGAAATTAGTTGTCGAAATCCCATCACACTGCCCCAATAAAAAGAAAAGGTGGTGAGATTCTTTTACACTAAACTTCGCGACTCGTTAATGCGGTTTTTATAGCGGGAACGGGGACTGCAATGGAATTCCCGATTTTTAGCCGTTTAGGGTTGAGGGCCGGGTTGATCGCCATGATCTCGCTGATCCGCACACCGTATCTGCGGGCGATGCTACCCAGGGTTTCGCCCGAACGAACTCTGTGCATCTGCACGTCCTCGATAACGATTTCCGGTACCTTGTCGAAGTTTTCTTCAAACAATTCGTGGTAGTCGGACGGCAGACGGAGTTTATACGGCGAGCGGTCCGCGCGCAAATGCTTAGGCGGAATTACGTCTCTTATGATCTCGGGATTCCATCTTCGGATCTGAGAAACGCTTACCCCTAATTTCGTCGCTACGTCGGATAGGCGCACGGATTTTTCCAATTGGACAAAGTCACTTGGGGTTTTGTCTTGGGGATCGGCAATGATATCGAATCCAAACTGTCTCGGGTGCTCTGAGATGATCAATGCCGCAAGCATTTTCGGTACGTAGTTTTTTGTTTCGGATCTAATATAGTCCGTCTTAGCGATCTCCCAGTAATTGCGGGTTTTGGCCCTGCGAATCGCTCTTTGGATTTTTCCTGGGCCTGCATTATAGGCGGCAATGGCAAGATACCAGTCGCCGAACCGGTTATAGAGGTCTCTTAGATACTCAGCCGCAGCTACAGTTGATTTAATTGGGTCGCGTCGCTCATCTACCCAATAGTTGACTTGGAGCCCGTACAGCCGAGCCGTTCCCTTCATAAACTGCCAGGTCCCGGTTGCGGCAGCGCGGCTGTATGCCGAGTTGCTAAATCCCGATTCAATCATTGCAAGGAAAAAGATTTCCTTGGGCAGGCCTTCGTTCAAGATGAGAGGCACGAGGACTTCTTTGTATGATTCGCTTCGGATCAGCCACCTGGTGAAGTCTGTTCGACCTCGGGTTCTAAAGTAATCGATCCAGGTTTGAACCAACGGCGTAACTTCGACGGGAACTCCGCCAACGTACTCGGTAACCGGGCCGTAAACGACGGATCGGGCTTCAAGTCTTGCCTCGTTCTCCAATCGCTTCATTCTTCTCGATGACACCCTGCGCCCATGAGATCCTTCCTCTTCCATTTTTCGCTTGAGCGCTTCCTTTTCAACATAGTCGAGGTAGAGGTTGTCCTGGCAAACGAGAAGCTTTTCCTCCTCTTTGCTGTCACTTGTTTCCGCCGGCTCTTCCAAAATAGCGGCTACTTCTCCCGGAGGGGCAAACATTGAATCCGGTTCGGATCCGAAATGGGAAATCGAAGAACAGGATGAGGCAAGAATGCCAATTGCAAAGATTTTTCGAATCATGCCGACCCTTTTTTCACTTAGCGCATCTAGCTATTATACCAGTATAATCTTACCCATCGACAAGAGTCGGTAAATCTTTATGCATGTGACTGCTAACTAAGCGATATGGCTAATTGATTTTGTCTGCTTTAGCCTTCAGTTCCTTGGCTTTAGCGACGAGGTCCTGAGGGCTGAAATTCTTAAAGTAAAGATTCTTATCGCTCTCCGGATCTTCATCCCGCTTCTGGGATAGCTTTAAAAGCGCCTCTCCCGCTTGTTCGTAAGCTTTCTTCTGGAGGTCCTTATATTCTGGAAACTTGTCGGCCAGCGCTTCAAATCGGTAGGCACACGCATGGTAAATTTCAAGTTTACAGTAAAAATCGGCGATAAATTCATAGCTTCGAGCTATGCGATTATGTCCTTCCTTAATTCTCTCTTCTGCTGTTTTTGAGTAGGAGCTGTCGGGAAATTTCTCTGTGAGGTGGTGCCACTCTTCTATAGCCTTATGGGTAAACTCTTGCTCGCGATCAACCTCTTCGGGAGCTTGCACCCAATAAGATTCTCCGACACGAAACATCGCATAATCAACCTTTTCATGTGTAGGATGAAGCTTGACAAAACTGCTGTACGCAACGGTGGCCTCTTCGTAGTTTTCGAGTTCAAACTGGCAATCCGCGATGAAAAGTTCAGCCAATGCAGCATGTTTGCTGTAGGGAAATCGCGATTTAAATTCGCCAAGTTTAGTGAGGGCGATGTCCCAGTTTTCTTCGTCGTAAGGTTCGCGTGCGATTGCGAAAGATCCGGCGGGATCAGCGGGATCAAATTCCTTTTCAGTACAATGGGTCAAAATAAAAGGTAAAACCGCTATAGTTATCAAATTGCGAAAGAAGCGGAGTAACTTTGAATGTTGGGGGTTCTTTATCATTTCCTTAATCTTCCGATAATGGGTAAAGTGAAGATTATTCTTCTAACTTATTAAAATAGCCACATTATTTTGTGATATAAGAAATTTCCGAGAATGGATATAAAATTGTGCTGATTTAGGGTAACTCTTGGGAAACGCCGGAAAAAAAATACAGCGAGAAGGTTCTAAAAAATGGGACTTTAGGCGTTCTTCCAATCGCTTTCTCATAATCGCTTGCGTCATCTCAATTATTCTTCACCTTGCGTCCATCTTTGAAATGTCGAGGTGGAGCGGCGATCAGAAGATCAAAAAAAACTTCTTTACCACCAATCAAAAGACGACAATCAAAATCAAGATCGAGGATGTTAAACCACAGCAACAGCCCAAACAGAAGATTGTCGAAGTTCCTCTCGAGAAAACAGAAAAGGCCAAAGATCCAAAATATCTGAGCTCGCAGGACCACAAAGCCGAAAAGGAAACGAAACTCAAAACACGACCAACGGTTCCTGGCTTGGATCCGGGACAGGGCGGGCTCGCGCAAGACATCGGCAAAAAGCAGGAAAAAACCGCCCAAAAGCAGGAAAAGGTAAAACCCAAACTAAGCGTGTCCTCCGAAGGAACAACGCCGATGATCACCGGCAAAAGCGACGACAAGAAATCTCCCTACGAAAAACTGATGCCGTCGCACATGCAGTTGGCCCAAGAGATGAAAGCCGGATATCAACAATACATCGACGACAAGATTGCCGAAGGCGATCGCATCGACATCAACACGTCGGACTATCGATTCATTGGTTATTTTACGGCCATGCGCAAATCTATTGAGCTCGTATGGAATTATCCTTATGAGGCTATTCGACGCCGCATGGAAGGCAAAGTCGGAATCGAGTTCACGATCGTGAAGGACGGGACTATTTCGAGCGTTAAAGTGATCAGTTCGTCCGGTTTTGAAATCTTAGACAACGCTATTGTCGAAGCCATTCGACTCGCCGCACCATTTTCGCCGCTACCCGACGGTTTGGATAAACAGAAACTCACCGTTGTGGGTAATTTCAGTTACATACTTACCAGCTACGCCGGCGGGTAAACTCCTCAGCAAATGTCCCGATTCCGAGACGCTATGTCACTGGAGAGCATGCTGCTGGTATGTTATGGTTTGATCTCTAGGTTTCAAACGTGAGTTATAAATGAGTTTAACTTTTGAAGAGTTTCTGAAGATCGTAGCGACGATTCAAGGTGATTTACGTGACGAAATGACTGCATTGAAGGGTGCCTTGCAAGCTGAGATGGACGGAATAAAGGTATCCATAGAAAGGCTAGATGATCGCACCCATCGACAAGGCGCCTTATTGGAAGAAACAGAGGATAAGATGGATCGAGCGTTGGAAATACTATTAATTTTATCAAACAAGACGGATTTGATTGAGACGCACGGTAATGCAATTTCCCTGCAAAGGGATCAGATTGATACCTTAGAACATACCCTCAAGAGGCACCTTGCCGACAATTCGGTTCATACAGCGAAGAGCAAACCTAGAAGTCGGTAATCTCACTCCCTGCATTCTTTTGTCTTTCAACTGCAGGGCACACATGATAATTCCATAGAGCTTTCAAGAGCGAAAAAGTGTCAAAGTTTTTGACAACTCCCGTTTTGTTCGACATGACAAAAACGGAAAGTAAGGCGATAAGTCACTAAAAAACAAGGGTTTTTCGGTGTTGGCCAGTTGGTATAATCGTTGCTTTAAAGAGCGCGAGGCTAGTGATGGCCCAAAGACTGATTCTCAAAATGTCCTGTTGTTGTTGTTGTTACATGCGGAGTTGAAGTTGAAGTTGCAGTGGTTCATCAGTTTTTGGGTCATTTTTCTCTCTTTAGGAACGTCGGCTTTAAGTCAAACCAATACCCGGACTGCTAACGAAGGCAAGTTCGGGTTTCGTTTATCTAGTGGTATGGGACAATACTCTTCCTTAGTTGTTCCAGCGCAGCTTGGCTCTCTTCAGGAAGTAGCGGCAATCCAGGCCAACATGCAAGGAATTCCCGTTAGTTTAGAACTCGAAAAGCCCCTTCAATCGGATTACGGACTTGCGATAGGCGGCTCAGGACTTTTTATGTCGGCGCTTGCCGGTCCGGATGGTCGTCAGGATTCTTCTTATAGACTATGGCGTCTTTGGTCCGGCGCTCAAGAAGCCGTGACTTGGTCGATCCTGGAGATCGGTCCGAGGGCGACTGCTCAAAGACAAACCTTTATGAATGTTTCCACCGGTCATAACGTAGACTCCCTTCTTCTTGGATTGACGATGTCCCTCAACGGCGGCGGCAACTGGAGTTTAGAATCCAACGCCGGGTACGCGGCTTGGGCGCAAATTGGCTACAATGACGGCAAGAGTTTCGCCAGCAAACCCCTTAAAGGTTCTCAGGCAAGAGTTTGGGTCTGGGACATGTCGGGCAAACGAACCCTGAGTCGAAATGCTTCGTTACTCTTGGAATACTCCTTAGAAAATTCGACGGTCGTCATTAACGACTTTGACAGTTACCGGCCCTATGGCCTGGCGCAACCCGCAGGATTTGGATCCGACGTCACGATGCGAAGCACCTACTACCTCCAGGCCCAGTCTGTGAGGCTAGGTTTCGAGAAACACTGGTAGTCTCAGCTCTACAATCCGCTAGTTTTTTTACCGTTCCCGGCTATAATACTGACATAACGTTAGGCGGGGTGTCTTCGGTGACAGAGAATTTTTCGGATTTTCGCGCTTTGGACGCAGAGGAAGATCTGCTGACGGTGGATCAAACTCTCCTGACGATGGTACGCGAATTAAAATCTTCAAAATACGATATAGAGTTACCGGGCGTTTTAAGCCACGTCGAGAATCTATTGGCGGCACTCAAGGCGGCGTATGCGCGATTCGAACCGGGACAAATCGATCAATTCGCGCGACATCTTTTCAACTTCGCGCTCATCATAGGCGCTCAAAAAATGATGCGTTTTACCTATCTACTCCAGAATGCTGCAAGATGTAGAGACGCTTTGAGCGTGTCAAAGCTCCTCGAAAAGCTGGAAAATGAATTTATGGCGGTCCGGGCGCAGTTTGTCTGATTTCGTCGTAGATCTGTGCTGAAGGAAAATTCTCGTTTGTCTCTGACCAAGTCCAGTTTTCTCTTTGCGAGCGGTACACTTTTTAGTCGCATCACCGGCATGGTGAGAGAATCAGTGCTGATGAGTTTTTTCGGCGCTAACTGGCTTTTGGACGCCTTCTTCGTCGCAGCGCGCATTCCTGGTTTGTTTAGAGAAATGTTGGCGGAGGGCGCGCTTTCAAACGCGTTTACCAAGGTCTATAGCGATCTAGCGGAACGTGATCGGTCGCAAGCAAGAGAACTTCTTCTTCAGGCTTTGCTCACAACGACACTTCTCGCCGTTTTGATTTCGCTTTTAGGTTGGTTGCTAGCGCCCTTTTTCGTTACGGTAATATCGCTCAAGGTCGATAACGAAGAATTTTCGAAAAACGCCATTGGCCTGACCCGCATGATGTTCCCCTATCTAGGCCTCACCATGATCATGTCGGTGACTATGGGAGCCTTACACAAACACGGAAAGTTCTTCTTGAGCGCGGTTTCTCCTGTGGCGTTCAACATCGGTCAGATTTTAGGTGCGATTTATTTGGCAAAATGGTTCACCGCGAGCGGACCGGATTGGATGGAAAAGGTTGCGGACAAATCGCTTGTGGGTCTTACCACGGGGCTCTTGCTCGGAGCCCTTGTGCAGCTCGCCATGCAGCTTGCGGGATTGCGTAAAGTTCTTAGACGCGATGGAGCTAGTCCTGCCCGCTTGACAGGAATGTCTCCTGCATTAAGGAAAATGTTTGTCATCATGTTGCCGGCGACGATCGCAGCGAGCACAGGCCCCATAAACGTCGTGATTGCCACTAACTTTGCGACGAGTGTTGGCGAAGGTGCGGTGTCTTGGCTCAACGCGGCGTTTCGCATCTTTCAACTTCCGATAGGCTTGTTTGCCGTCGCCATCGGTGTTGCCGTATTGCCTCGTCTTACAAAAACGATAGCTAAGAATAAGGGTGCCGTAGACCAAACCGCCAGCGCAGAGCTATACAAAGCAACGGAACTGGTGATGTGGTGCATGGGATTTTTTCTCGCGTACCTGGCGGGTAACAGCGAATATCTTGTCGACGTCATGTACGGCTACAACAAATTCAAACCAAGCGATACCCTCAACACGGCGGCGGCTCTCTACGCTTACAGTTTCGGCGTTATCGGTTACGGCCTGACGAAGGTGGTTACTTCCTTCTATTATGCTGTTGAAAAGACCAGTTATCCCATGAAGATTGCCATCTTCAGCATTGGCATCAACATCGTCGGCAACTACTTTTTCGTAAACAAATGGGGACACCAGGGAATCGCTTGGACAAGCTCGGTGACGCTGACATTCAATGCCATAGCGCTTTTGGCGGGACTGAAGAAATACAAGGTTCAATTCCCTGCAAAGGATGTTGGCAAAACCGTTGTCCTGCTTTCGCTCGCCGCAATCCTCGCGCTTGCCGGGCAAAATTTTCTCATGGACGTCTTCTTGAAGGCAATGCAAGAACAACCCCGCAAAGTGGCCGACGTCGTCATTCTTCTTGCTAACGGATTATTTTGCTTGGCGATCTTCGCGCTGATAAGTTTTCCTCGACTAAAGCCCTGGTATCGGGTGTTCCTCAAAAGGTCCACTTGATAGGTCGTGGACCGGTCGAAACACTCCGACTACAGGCAAATGGTCCGAGTTGCCATACCACCCAGCTTCTTTAATCACTCTCGATGAAACCAGTTCGAGATCTCTAAAGTACAGTCGATCGAGGCTTAACAACGCCATGAAAGAAGGATAAGTTGCGACATGCTTTCCTACGGACTCGACAAATGTGTCTTTCAGACCTGTGCCTAAGAAAACCTTCGAGAGACGCCGGGTCCAGTCGTTAAAATCTCCGACAAGGAGCACAGGACGCCCAGGAGGCACATTGGTTTTAATATAGTGCGCAACCTTCATTGCCTGAACGCACCTTTCCTTTCCCGACAATCCGAAGTGCGTGCACAAGACGGTAACAATGGTTTCGTCGTGGGGAACGTATTGGATATCCGCCCGTATCATGCATCGCGGTTGCCGCCCGAGCATGGATATATCCACGCAATCTTCAAACACCACGGGGAATCGAGTCATAATGCTGTTTTTCTGTTCGCCAAGCGAATGGAGAACCGTTTTTCCTTCTACCTTATTTGACCAGACGTCTTTGAACTGTTTGTAAAGCCGTCCTTCGACTTCCCCATGCGTGTCTAAATCTTCTTGCAAGCAGACGATGTCGGCTTGCTGGTGCTGCAAGATGCGAGCGACGTTGTTAATAATGTCGGCTTTGCGAAACAAGCTTATCCCGTTGTGAATGTTGTAAGAGAGAACTTTAATTTTCTATTCCTCCGCCGGATAAAGGTAACTCGAGAATCGTATTCTAGCCCAACGGTATACGACAATCACCGCAAGAACAACCAACGCTGAAAAGACGAGTGATTTCAGGTCACGAGTCATTACAAAATCGAGTAAGTTTCTTTGTAAGAACGTTAGGAGCAGTGCTCCGGGCAAAATCCCAATCACTGTTCCCAAGAGAAATTTGCTGAATTTCATGTGACTCATTCCGGCCACATAATTTATCAAAGAGTTGGGGGCTACCGGAAGAATACGAATAAGGATAAGCGCCCACAGTTTGCCTTCGCCTATGCGCGCGAGAACTTTTCGGGATCGTCGTCCGATAAAGCTTCTGATGAGCTTTGTTCTCAGAAGAAACCCGCATATGTACCCGCTGGTGGCTCCGACAGCGGTACCGTAAAGAATGTAACCGAGCGCTGCGAGCGTTGGATAGAAAGATACCACCATGATGATGACGATGTTGATGGGTATGAAGAAAAGGGTCGCCACACTAAACAACAACCCGACGCTGAGTAGATTCATCGGTGAATAGGGATCTTCGGTAATTTTCAATAGTCTGCCGTCGCGGACAAAGTCGAACAGCGATGAATGGGCGAACACATACAATATTCCAATCACAACAAGAGCCGTGAGCCAGAAACTAGCGCGAATATGAAATAATCCGAACCGCTTGGTGATCCGTTCGTGAAGGTAGCCCCAATCGTCAATCTTTCTCTCAATGGGAATCGGATTTTCCATGTCCATCAAATCCACGTCTTGAATGGTTTTGGGGGCTGCTTCAAGCTCTCCGGGGATTTGGAAATCCTTGAATCCCTTGTAGCGATGGGTGTTGTTAAGAGAGTCGACCACGCGAAGAAGCGACGCGTCGGCATTCGACAGAAGCGTTCTGGCTTCGCTCCATTCAGCCCCCGTATGGTCGGCAAGAAGGCACGCTAAGAAATTTCGTATTACCTCTTGGCCTTGAAGGTCCTTCGTGCAATCTACGGCGACGTCGCATTCTGAGTCGAGGCCCATCGATCTATTGTTGAGATTTGCAGAACCGACACGGGCCAAAATTCCGTCGCAGATCATTACCTTAGCATGCACGGTTTTATACTCATGTTTGGGAATTCTAGAGTCATGAGGATAGAGAATCGAGAGCCTTTTATGTTTGTCCGCATCGACAAGCATCTTGAGCGTGCGAGCTTGCCTGGATCCTATCGTGCTTTCTTCCAACCATCCGCCAGGATCGCGCGGGAGGACTATGACGACCTCGGGACCGATCGTTTGGGCAAGGGATTCTGCTAGAGATTGGCTTATTCTGTGACTTGTGAAGTACTGGTTCTCTATATAAATGTACCTTCGCGCAAAGGTGATCATGTCCACATAGAGGTGTTCGACTTCCCTGCACTCCTTCTGATGCCGGTAAGAAGCATAGGTACGGCTGATCGCAATGTTCGGATTGCTTAGCAAAAGATGAGACGGAACATAGGACGAAAGATCCGGCGAAGAGATCTCCTGCGAGAGCGGGATATCGACCCCACAGGCTTTTAGCCATCGGTCTCTCGCCAAGGCGCCGAGCGATACCGCCGCTTCCCCATTCGTGACAATTTGAACGTCGTGGAACGGCGGGTAAGGCCTACCGTCTGGCGTGGTTCGTTCGTTTGAGAGTGGATCATGTTCGGTCGTGTCCCAACGATGAACAGTTATATCAAGCCCGCCACAGAAAGCGATGCTATCGTCGACCACCACCACTTTTTGATGTAAACAACCGATTATGGGATGGTGGTGATCGAAAAGGAAATTTATCCGTTTCTTGCGCAGTAACCCGAAGCGCACGCGTTGGAGAGGTTCGCGTTCGAAGCTGTAGATCGGCGAAAAGAAATCCCACGCAAGAATGTAGACCCTGAGCTGTGGCCTGCGTTCGCATATCTCCGCCAGGAGCTGAACCAAGGTCATTTGCCGATCGGTGCCCGGGATTTTCAGAACAGTAGAGCTGTGGATGTCCCAAGCCAAGATGAAGATCGTGTGCTTGGCATCAAGAAACGCCTTTGCCACAGCGCTGAAATACGCTTCTCCGTCGATAAGAAAGCCGAGCTGATCGGTTCTCAAGCTTTGCCAACAGTTTCTGCCTTCGTCGAACACCATTTCCTACTTGCACCGATCTACCTACGTCACATCAAACGCTTATAACTGTGCAATTAATATACCAATGCTGCCGAGCTACCGTCCGTGCGGTCGGTTCCGCTGGCAAGCGGCGGGGTTTTGTCATATAGTGCCAAGGCCGTGTCATCGCTGGTTTTTAACTCATTTGCTCTTTGCGGGAGAAGTCTTTGAACTTGCAAGATTACCGACCCAAAAACAAGATTCGGTTTGTCACAGCCACGTCGCTTTTTGATGGCCACGACGCCAGCATTAATATCATGCGCCGGTTGCTGCAAGCTCGAGGTGCGGAAGTCATCCACCTCGGGCATAACCGTTCGGCTCACGAAGTTGTAATCTCAGCTATAGAAGAGGACGCACATGCTGTAGCACTGTCGAGCTATCAGGGCGGACATGTCGAATATTTCAAATACATCCGGGATCTTCTCAACCAGTTGGGCGGATCGCACATCAAAATTTTTGGCGGCGGGGGCGGAGTTATTACCCCAAAAGAATCCAAGATATTAGAGCAGCACGGAATCACTAAAATTTACTCGCCGGAGGACGGACAAAAACTGGGGCTTGCAGGAATTATCGGTCACATGCTTCACGAGTCGGATTATGCCATTACCGAGTGGGGCAATTGCGAGAAATCGCCCAAAACCAAACTCGCCCGAGCACTGACCCTCCTTGAATCGAAAGTATTGGCGTCCAGCGCCATTCTGGCGAAGCTTGGAGACAAGAAGGCCAAATCGAAGAAAGTACCCGTTCTCGGTGTAACGGGGACCGGAGGTGCCGGCAAAAGCTCACTTACGGACGAGCTTATCGCGAGGTTTGTTTTTGACATGCCGGACGTTAAGATCGGGGCTCTTTGCATAGATCCTTCTAAAAGCAAAACAGGCGGAGCGCTCTTGGGCGACAGGATTCGCATGAACACTGCTTGCCATGATCGCGTGTTTGTTCACAGCGTGGCAACGCGCGGGTCGGGCTCGGAAGTTTCCGATATTACCAAGGACGCATTAGCCCTTTACACGAGCCAGGATTTTGACTTGGTTATTGTAGAAACCAGCGGCATTGGTCAGGCCGACTCAGAAATCAAGGACGTATCGGACTGCAGCCTCTATGTTATGACGGCGGAATACGGAGCTTCTACGCAGCTCGAAAAAATTGAGATGCTTGATTATGCCGACCTCATTGCTATCAATAAGTTCGAAAGACGACAATCGCTCGACGCCATCCGCGACGTGCGAACCTACTTGCGACGTTCCCGCTTTCAAGGCCAACGTGGCGATGTCACGGAATACCCAGTGTTCGGCACGATCGCTAGCCGCTTCGAGGACGATGGGGTTAATGGTCTCTACCAAGCGCTGTGCAACAAGCTCAACGATATTCTGGGCACCAAAAGATTCGTCCACTCTGCATCGCGAAAATATTCCGTCGAGTCGACCAACCGCGAGGCGCTCATCCCCGGACACAGAATCAATTATCTGAGCGAGATCTCAGGTGTCGTTCGACACTACCATAAGAATGTCCAATCACAGGTGCAGACGGTGAAACAAGCCGAAGCGTACGAAACGGTAGCCGAGACTCTGACGGGATCAAGGAATCTCTTGCCGGAACTGAAGGAAAAGGCAACGACCCTTTGGGCATCCGTCGACGAACAGACGCGAAACGCCCTCGACGGCTGGAAAGATCTTGAACAGAATTACGGGTCGGACGAATTCAGGTTTGGTGTGCGCGATAAAGAAATAAGAGTGCAGACAAAAGCGAAATCTCTTTCGCAGCTGACCTTGCCCAAGGTTGCCTTGCCGCGCTTCGAATCCAAGGCCGATCTTACGAAATATTTGCTTAAGGAAAACGTGCCCGGTTATTTCCCCTACACGGGCGGACTATTTCCGTTTCGCAGAACCACCGAAGATCCCAAGCGCCAGTTTGCCGGAGAGGGCGGCCCGCTTCGAACGAACAAACGTTTTCACTATCTTTGCAAAGACGACTCGGCAAAACGCCTCAGCACCGCTTTTGATAGCGTTACCTTGTATGGCTCCGAACCCGACGAACGCCCCGACATATACGGCAAGGTTGGCGAGGCTGGCGTTTCCATAGCGACGCTCGACGACATGAAGGATTTGTATTCAGGTTTTGATCTCTGCGATCCCAGCACTTCCGTAAGTATGACCATTAACGGACCTGCACCGATTATTCTCGCCATGTTTCTCAATACGTCGATTGATCAGCAGGTGGACGCTTTCTCAACTAAAAACGGGCGTATCCCCAATCCAGCGGAACACGAGGAGATCGTTAAGAGGACGTTGCAGGTGGTACGCGGAACCGTGCAGGCCGACATCCTTAAGGAAGACCAGGCACAGAACACCTGTATTTTCTCCATCGAATTCGCCCTCAAACTCATGGGCGATATCCAGGAGTTCTTCATCCAAAAACAAGTGCGAAACTACTATAGTGTTTCCATATCCGGATATCACATCGCGGAAGCCGGAGCGAATCCAATCACGCAGCTTGCGCTTACCCTTGCCAATGGCTTCACCTATGTCGAGTACTACCTTGCCCGCGGCATGAAGATTGACGACTTCGCGCCGAATCTTTCATTCTTCTTTAGCAATGGTCTGGACCCGGAGTATTCTGTAATCGGCCGCGTGGCGCGAAGAATTTGGGCAATAGCGATGCGGGATATCTATCGCGGTTCGGACAGATCACAGAAGCTTAAGTACCATATTCAAACTTCCGGCCGATCTCTGCATGCGCAAGAGATCGCTTTCAACGATATCCGAACGACGCTACAGGCTCTCGTTGCGCTCTACGACAACTGCAATTCTTTGCACACAAATGCCTATGACGAAGCTATAACGACCCCTACCGAAGAGAGCGTCAGGCGCGCTATGGCCATCCAAATGATCGTCAACAAGGAGTTCGGTCCGAACAAGTGCGAGAACATCAACCAGGGCTCTTTCTTCATGGAAGAACTTACGGATCTCGTCGAAGAGGCGGTTCTAAAGGAGTTTGACCGACTTGCAGCCCGCGGCGGCGTGCTCGGCGCTATGGAATCGCAATACCAAAGATCAAAGATTCAGGAAGAAAGTCTTTATTACGAATCTCTCAAAGACTCCGGCGAATTGCCGTTGATTGGCGTAAATACCTATCTGAGCCCAAACCCTTCCGAAGAGAACCGCGACCAAGTCGCCCTCATTCGTTCAAGCTATGAAGAAAAGGACGATCAACTGAGTCGGCTCAGAAAGTTTCAAACGCGAAATAAGGGGCAACGAGAAGCGGCGTTAGACAAACTCTGCGATGCGGTCATGCAACAGAAGAACGTTTTTGCCGAACTTATGAACACCGTTCGATTTGCCAGCTTAGGGGAGATCACCGAAGCACTTTATCGCGTCGGCGGAAAATATCGACGGTCAATGTAAGAAATCAACAAGGCGACGCCAACTGGCCTTAAGCACCTCCGCATTGACGGAGGTTGTGTAGCCTTGTTCTGCGTTGTGCACCTTTCCCATTCCCGTCAGCAACGTCATTTGGATCTCGTCGCTCGTAGCGTAATTCTTTTTGTCGTGACTCATATTCTGATGTATAGCCTCAAAGAGTATGGGAGCCATAAGATCCCCATTCCCCAGAAAAAATCGCAGATCGGCCTTAGCTACCAGACAGCGACTTCTGCGCATCCAGGTAAGCCAACGATCGAGCTCCCCCTCAGAAATAAGCTCCAATTCGCGGCTTACAAAAAAGCAGAAACACAGGCCTAACGCGACCGCTTCACCGTGGTGAATAGTATGGTTTGTCGAGTGAGAAATCGCTTCCAACGCATGAGCGAGCGTGTGCCCCAGATTAAGCGACTTCCGCGGTCCTGATTCGTAAGGATCCTTCATGACCACCCGCGCCTTAACTTCGACCAGCTCCCGCAACAACCCGTCGTTCAAAGCCGCAAGACCGCCATCCTGAGCTGCAAGACCGTCACCGTCATCCTGAGCCGAAGGATATCCCATCAATCGCCCCATCAAGCCTTCATCCTCACTCAGAAACCCGTGTTTCAAACACTCCGCAAACCCCGCTCGCCTTTCTCGCTCAGGCAAAGTTTCCAACCACTCCGATGAGATAATCACCTTGGAGGGGTTGGCGAAGACGCCGACCTGATTCTTTCCATATGGGGGAAAGTTAACGCCCGTCTTGCCGCCAATCGATGCATCCACCATCGCGAGCAATGTCGTGGGGACGTAGACGAAAGCCTGCTGACAAAGGCTCGCCGCAAATCCGGCAACATCCCCGAGCAGGCCGCCCCCAACAATGACAAAAGGTCGTCTTTTTGATGCTTGATCCCACGTATCTAAAATCGTTCGTACCGATTCCAGCGTCTTCGTCGTTTCGCCAAAACGGCAAACAATCCCGTTTGTGGGAGTTGGAAATTTCCATAGCTCAGCCACATTCGCATCGATGACGACAAAGGCGTCTTCGGGGTTCGACGACTGCATCGCTGATTCTACGCTGTGACCAAATTCCACAACCGTCGTCTCGGTCCTGAAAGGAGTCGCTGCATTCCCCGGGGGAGGCGTCATCCCCAGTCTCGAAGGGGTGTCGGGGATCTCCCTCACCCTCACTCCCCTCTTGTAAACCCGCGCCGCTCCCACAAACACTTCCCGATTCTCATCCGGAACCTTTCCCAAATCCCACCCCACAAATCGAGGAAGGCCCGCTTTAAAAGCGTTTTTGAGAACTTCGAGAGCAAGCGGGCAAAGAATTCCTTTTGTCTTTAAGGTTTTGTTTTCATTTATGTTTTTAGGCAATAACCTCGCGGCATCGAACCAGCCTTGCGCGTCCGGAAATGGTTTATTTGCTACTGAAACTTCGAGTGTTTGTACTTTCAACAAAGGGACCCTAGGCAAAATTTTTCTAGAATTTTAGTCTCTTAGGAGCCGGGACGAGTAAAGTTTTTGTCTCAATGGTCGAAGACTAATCTATCGCTGGAAACGTCAGTCCGAGGTTCTTATAAATGGGTTTAAAATCCGGATCAAGTGGGAAAAAAGGCTCCCTTCGCAACCAAATCATGGATGCGAAGCGACGAAAAATTGCGTCGGACAAAGTGGTAAGCCTCGCTGAATTCCGAGATTTGTCGCGAGTCGCCGAGCCGAGCACCATTCTGGTCGTGGACGACGACGAAATCATCCGCAACGCGCTGAAGCGCATCCTCGAGAAAAGCGGCTACTCCGTTCTTCTCGCGGAAGACGGCATGGCCCTTTCCAAAATCCTCGAAAAAACCAAACTTGACATGATCCTTCTCGACGTCAATCTCCCGTGGGTAGACGGCTACGAGCTGTGCCGCATCATCAAGGGCAACAATCTGCTCGGTCCCGTTCCCCTCATTTTCATCTCTGGTCGAAAAACCGAAGAGGATATTCAAAAAGGCTTCGCCGCCGGCGCCAGCCACTACATCACCAAACCTTTCGAGATTGATCATCTCCTCGATGTTATCACAAGCTCGCTCGCCAAAATTCCACCAAAATTAACAAAGTAACTTCCCGAAATTCTCAAGCGTTATAATGCACTTGACAGGATTTTGCTTTAACGGTACTCAAATCATCCTAGGCATTATTCCTCAGTAGCTCAGGGGTAGAGCAGGTGACTGTTAATCACCGGGTCGGGAGTTCAAATCTCTCCTGAGGAGCCATTTATCATAGTAGGCTATGCTGCGACCCCCTGAGTAACAGGGTGAAAATAACGCCTCATCCAAGGTTCCGAACGAAAAGCCCGGATTTTTGATCCCCACCACAATTTTTTCTCGAAGCACAGTGACTTTACTGAGGATAGCAGTAAGGAACGATTGTTTTGCTGCGACAGGCAGATGATCGAACTCTTCGTCCAATCGGCTTAAAGCTTGCTTGATGTCGGAGGGATTCAAGACGTCGTTACGATGATCTTCAGCCGCTTGTGTCAGGAACCGTATTTCTTTTTCCAAATCCTCCTTCTGAAGCTGGAGGCGTTGGGCTTTCTCCATCCACATACGTTTTTCCTCTGCTGAACTGGCAGTCATGATCAGATCGGTGGCCTCGTCCACCTTTTTGACGATTCCTTCTAATCTTCGTTTCACTCCCGAGAGAGATTCTTTGTAGTCAGGTCTCTTAGATTTGTGGTCCTCATTCGCTTTTTTGCTCAAATCATCGACAACCTCAGGTTGTTTGAGAAGACCCTTAAGCGCACTAATGACCTTAGCTTCGATCTTAGATGCAGAGACGGTGGGGATTCCGCAACCACATTTACCAGCTTCCTTCTCTTGGTGTTTATAATGGACATACTTGGTTCCAGACTGTCCCCAACCGCTCCCACCAATGAGCCGTTTACCGTTGGGACATACAATCAAACCCGTAAGAATGTAATTATGATATTTCCATTTCGGAACTTTTAACTTGCGATAATTTCGATCAAGGAGCTCGTTTGCCTGAATCCACCTCTGTTCGTCCACTAGGGGCTCCCATACAGCCGGGACTACCCTATACTTCAAGGACTCTGATAATCTATCTTGGTCCTTATTTTTGTTTTTTCTATTAACTTCTCGCTGCCCGATCAATCCGCGGTTCCTAATCCAACCTGCAAGGGAGTTAGAAGTCCAAGAAACGCCGCCTTCGCGCTTGTACCCAGCCGCGTTAATTAGTTCAACGGCTCTACCTAAAAAGCCAGCCTGGTTGACTACTATCTCGAGGATCTCATCTGCAAGGATTTGCTTTGCAGCATCGATCTGAAGATGGCCGGGTTTGTCCGTGAGGTTGAATCCATATGGGGCGACGCCCCCCGTTCTAAGGCCACGGTTCGCACGAGCGTAACAGCTAGCTTTCACACGCTCGGCGGTCTGCTCACGTTCAAGCTGCGAGAACTCGATGGCGAAGCTCAACATTGCTCTTCCCATCGCCGTTGATGTATCGAAGTTTTGCCGAAGCGTGATAAAGGCGGCTTCTCGGTCGTCGAAAAAAGCGCGGAGATCTATCCAATCCCTGACTGACCTACTCAATCGGGAGACTTCAGTCATAATCACGGTGTCGACTTTTCCCTTTGCAATATCCGAAAGGAGGCGGCGAACTTGTGGTCGCCTGAGGTCCTTCCCAGAATAACCGTCATCCACATAGGAATCAGTTATTTGACCCCATTTGCCATCGTATTTGAGGTTTTCTCCTCGTACCCACCGATCAAGAGCTTCGAGCTGGTTCTTTATTGAGCCTTCTTCAACTTTAGCTTGTTCGTCGGTGGATACTCGGGCGTATATTGCGACTTTGCGCATGATGGTCCCATCAGTTGACGAACTCGTTGAGGGATGACCCTCTCTTTAAGAGAACGTCGATATCAATTTCTTCTTCAGCCTTAGAACTATTACTGATTATGCCCCGGTCTTTCATTAGACTCAACAAAACACTCACCCACTCTCCCGTCTGTTTTTCTTCCACCTCAATTTCAACGGGGATATCTTCGACGATCAGCCGACTAGTCTTGCTTAACTTTTTTGATCTACATATATTGTTGTTGCAGGTCTTACAGTAAGAACGATAACTGTTCTTGCCCTTCTTGCTAAAATTAGCCAACGATCTGCTTATACCGCATTCCCGGCATATCTTGGTCAGCACTTTATCGGGCCGGCTACTGGGAGGGCAACTTTCTAGATCATCCATTACTCATGGCACACCTCCTTTCCTGTCACACTACATTGGCGTTCACCGCCCCCGCCCGACCCTTTGGTTAACCGTTCCATGCCATACCGTTTCACTTGACCCGCTTTGGAAGGAGCCTTCCATCATTGCTAAGAATCTGGTTCCCATCTTTTTGCCAGCAGTCCATCCAATCCGACTCGACTTCGATCCTGACGTCGGGGCAATGCTTGCTCATTGCAGCGATCAAGCGAGCTTCGATGTCGGACTGAACGTAGTTGAGGTCAGCGTCGAGAGGGACTTCTATCAAGTATTCATCGTGGATGAAGTTGACGACGCGATAGCCGGCTTTTATCAAATCGTACAAACCCTCCTTTGCACCATCGGCCGCAAGACCCTGAAATGGATTGTTTTTGCTATCCGCATAGCCGACATTCGCTTGCACGCGTCCCGAATCGAAAACAACGTAACAAAGTGACAGTGCGAAATTCTTCCACAAGCGAGGCAGTCCACGGCGCTTGGCAATGGCTTTCTCGAATCGCTCTTTGCCAGGGAACTCGACGTTCTCGATGATCTGAAATGCCCACTCGATCTCGTCAAAAGAATACTCTCGCTGCCACGTCTTGGTGGTTTGTTCACCTGAAATAATACGTCTAAAGGCCCACAGTCTCGCATTTTCACCCCCCAAACCCGGGTAGTCACCGCATGAGGAAAGCAGCCCCGAATTTTTCAGAAGTTCCATTTCATCGAACGCCAAATACTCTTTGATCTCGGGAAAAGTATCCAGCCAGGAATCTTTAAGCGCCCCAGCCTCTGCCTCATCAAGGAACTGTTGATAATTTGCCGCCGCGTAATTCATAAAACTCTTCAGGCCAAGACCACCAGGAAATCCGAAATTGCAGGCTTTCGCTTTTGACCGCTCATCCTTGGTGATCTCTTCGACCCCCTTGCCGGTAATTTTTGCTGCAAAAAATTTATGAAGGTCGACCCCATCGTTAAGAAGATCGCGCATTCGGCTTGCCCCATACTTGCGATAGGTGATCTGTGACAGTGTTCTCAGTTCAATCTGCGAATAGTCCACATCTAGAAAGACGTAACCTGGAGCCGGTACAAAAACCGATCGAACCCTTGAGTCGCGGGGAAGGTTCTGGAAATTGGGGTTGGACGAACTAGTTCGACCCGTGGAAACAAGAGTACCAAATCTCGGATGGATGCGAGGTTTGTCGTATTTCAAAAACTGGAGAATCTTTTTATTCTTGGCGTAGCGCAGCCAAGTCTCAATAAATGGAATTCGCAAATGTTTTTCCAGGGCATCGACTGACGCAGCGATCTTGCCTGTTGGAGTCCTTGACAGACCAAGGTTGTTTTCAATGTCCAATTGTTCGAGAATAGCCCTCAGGTTGTTGGATATGCCGTCCCCGGGATATTTCCAACCGAGCTTTACAAGCTTCTGTCGAAGCTCCTCGTTTTCCGCATTCAGAGCAGACGTCTCTTTGCCCACCCGCGCCAAATCGACAGACATTCCATGATTTGATACGTAAGAAAGTGCATACGCCGCCTTTGCCTGTAGAGGCTGCGATAATAGCTTGGCCTCGCTAACACCATGCTGGCGAGATAGTTCCGATGCCTCGCATAACATTTTTTGGGCGACGAAATAAGTAGCGACGGCATCGGCGCCGGCATACTGCAAGTATTCGAAAGGGATACCACCATAGTTGACTGTCATGTCCGGTTTCAGGAAGCGCGAGAATGTTGTGCGTATCTCGTGACCGTCCGAACTCTTAACATCCTTGGGCAGATCTACGCCAATATACTCAAGCGCTAGCCTATCGAGACTCGGAATGGGCCGGTGTGTTCCCTGCGTGGCGATATTTACCAGCTGTTTAAGAAGCAAGGTGTCAACAATTCGTTCTTCGTCGAGCAGCCGGTGCAATGGGCCACATAATTTTTCTGCAACCGGAATATCAAAGGCAGCGTTCGCCAAATAGATTCGATTGGCATTTTGGCTGACGAAAAACTCTAGAAGCCTGTCCCTAGTGACGAAGAAAACTGTGCTGCCATTATAGGCGGAACCAATAATGAAGTCAGGAATCTTCCCCGGCTCGATCGATGTCGTTTCACTATCGTAAGCAAAAGGACCGATATTCCCGTCCGCAGGTTGCCAGGCTTTGCAAGGGTAGAACTTTCCATCGAAGAGCAGATGTTGTCTGGACATGTCACCACTCCAACCCGTTCACATCAGTCGATTGCGGCTCATTAAATTCCGGGGACACCGGTGGCAGTGCGGGTACTGACGGGGTCACCGATTTAGTAGGTACCCGGCTGGATTCCCCTTTTTGTGACAGCAACTTCCGGTTGGTACCGGGGATTCCGGGGACTGTCCGAGGGTTCTGGGGCCAAATCGTTTCGTCGTCCCCAAGACCCGCAGTTTCAGTTTCGCTCGCAGGTCCGGTCTCTGTACCCGGAATCCCCGGCGGAGCTTCTTTGTCCGTTTCATTACGGACCGTTACAACGCGGGGACTCAGCATATCCAGGTCCCCGGTGGTCCCGGCGGTCCCCGTAGAAAGACCCATGACGCTTCGAACCTCTATAGCTTCGGCCCTGTAAATCTTCACTTTTTGTCCGGGGTCATAATCTTCCGCTATCCGGAAACGACGACCATCAGGCAACGGTAACGTCTTTCCAACATAGCGCCGTAACAGCGCCGACAAAACAGTTGGTGGCCTCACTGAAGTGCGTACGTCAGCAAAAAGATCTTCATCACAACATAGCTTGATTAGTGCATTTGCCGTCATGTTCTTGTTGAGCACACTACTAAACATTTCTCCGACTTCGCGGGATGCCTTGTCGTAACCGGCGGATGCTGACTCCAAGTTCTGCAGGAATTCATTGAACCCGTTTGCAACGACAATACCTCCGACTTCCTTGGCCCATTCACGAAAGCGGAAAGGGCCTTCATAATGGGGAAATCCCTTAGCTTTCCAAAGTTCAACCATTCCGCAAAGTTCCTGAAGAATCCTGAAGCGGTTTGCTGCGACGTGCTCCAAGATAAGATCATTGCCGAATCTATAGGCGGACGGATCGACTGACTCATCGAGAAAGAACTCGACAGGGAGACTGCGTGTGATCAAATCCCTGCTAAACTGGGCATCGTTCATAGTTACCATCACAAGTACCGTATTGGGCCGAGATATGTTCTCGCTCCTTCCTAAAAGCCTAAAACTCATAGGATCATCGGTGACGAGTCGCTCTAACACTGGCGAATCAATGGGCCTCGCGCTCTTCACGTTGTCGATAAGCAGGATGTCACGACTTCGAATAATCGCACCGATCTGTTTTTCGAACTCCTCTTGGTTTACGTGAAAGGATATCGACTTAGGTAACATTCCTTCGGCGATCAGAGAGATAATTTTGACCGCGTACGACTTGCCAATTTGAGGACGGTTGCCTGTTGTTGGAACGAAGGGTCGATTTCCACGGTATCGGTTACGTAAGATACTTGTCAGCATCGTTGCCACGAAATTTGCCTTCGAGGCCTGATCCTTAAACAGCATGCTATTTACTACCGCGCCAATCTCCTTATGAGATTGCACGGGAATAATCTCACGCCCGGTGTAAAATATTTTCTCATCGGCATCGTAACCAGGTTTGATTAATCGCCAGTTGCGGTCATAGGTGGGGACGTCAGTAAATAGCGCTATTTCCTTAAACCGAACCATTGTCCGCTTACTATAAAAAAAGCCTTTCGCATGACTCTCTGGCAGAAAAGCATATCCTAGCCCGTCTTTCTTTTTCTTAACTGCCTCGATGCCGAAGTCCGTAAGCCTCGCCGGTAGCATCGATGGTTCGATAATGTCGCGCTCTCCGTCGTCAACGTAAACAAGATCTGAGCCAAAGCGGTAGCAGCTCCCGATTTCAAGGAGCCTGTCAGCAATGTTGCTGAGTACTTGAGCCTTCGGAATGGAATCGCTGATGTCGATGGTGTGAACCACCCCCTTCGGCATTCGTCTATTCGGTCGGAGATCGTTCCATTCCAAAGCTGCCTTTTCAAACAGGTCTCGAAGCGGTTCAATCCTAAACTGACCTTTGGCTCTAATTTCATTGATGATGGCGTCGATTTCTAATTTCGGGAGTAGAATTAATGATCGAAGCAGAGCAAGAATTTCGTCCTCTGTCTTTGGCATCGACTTTAGAAAACGGTTGTTCTTGTAGAACGTCCAGACAGGTTTCTTAAGGCACTCCAAAAGTGCTTCGGCACCGAGGTCAGTAACAAGATCATCAGGCTTCACTTCCTTCGGACACTTACCGTCCGAGTAGGCTGATCTCAGGTCGACTAGCGATACTTTGGCTCCCCCGTTGAAAAGCTCCTTAAGCAAAAAGTCGCCGGCCGCAGTAGCATTGGGATTGGTGAAATAGTTTGTGTCGACGACCAACGATACTGTCCGCATATTAAATGGAATTGCGTCCCACGGAGATCCCAGTCCCTTATGGCCTTTCTTTTTGACATTCCAGCAGCCGGGGTATGCAACCTTTGCAATGCCATCTAAATGGCTGATGCTCTCAATGCAATGGAGCTTCTTTTCTCCTTCAACAATGATCAGTGGAATGCCCGCTGATTTGATCAGGTCTATGGCGTCAGGGAGAAAATAGCACGTCAGAGATGAGTCCTTGGGTTGATGGTATCTTTGACGGGTTCCATCTTCTCTTACAATAGGACTATCTAAACGTACCCGATATCCCGATGCCTGGCCGTCCAGTGTAAGGTATGGAAAAACAATTCCACCTCCTGGCGCAAGACTACTTTTTCGAGCCTTATCGTCATCGATTGAAAATATATTTGCTTTCTCAAGGATTTCGGGTGAAATCCCACTTTCCCGGATGAGCTGGTTCGCGTGTTTCGACAATAGGTAGTCCTTGTCCCCCTTGGTATGCTGCTTGGTTTCTGCCTCTTTTTGTTCCATCCGTATGACCCTTCCTTTCCTTGCCGTTATTGTCTCGGCACTCGATCTCGTTAATCGCTTTTGCTAGTCCATTCACTCGCTTCAAAACCACGTGACGTATGAACTCCCATCGTGGATGTTCCCCTGCCATGGCTTCGAGCGCTTCCATTAGGAAACCCATGTTAGTGACTAAATCAATAGTACCGTCGGGTGGTCTTTCTACTACTGTGTTTCGAATTTCATTGATGCATTTCAACACCGCGCTGCGTATCGATGACCAGTTGGATTGGTTACCCAGCAGATCTTCGAGAATCCGCATAACGTGTCCGATGGTTCTTGCCACCTGTAAATCGATTTCACCTGTCCTCATTGCCTGTCCTTTCCATCACCTTCTGCTACGAAGGCATAAGGGTGCGCATGACTCACCGACTGTCAGCGTCTGTGCCGCATCGGTTGCCTATGTTCTTATTATTCGGAAGTCCGTTTCCTGTTTAATTTAAGGGGTGGAAATGTTAGGGTGAGCTTGCTTAGTTCTCTCGCTAGCAATTCTCCTTAAGGGAGACCGAGTCGCTCCTTGACTCGGCTTTGAGCAGCAATTCTACGATGTATCTTCTACACCTCCTTCGCGGGGTTTGTTGGCCAACCGTTAAGGTTGCCCCCACAGAAAAATTTTCGAAAGTTCTTTTTTTTTTTTTTTTTTTTTTTTTTTATGCCGTAGGTTTATATTTTGTGGGGATTTTGGGTTGGGGGTTTTTATCCTCGCAGGGGTTTTTACAATTCGGATACACGCTGCAACACCAATCAACCTCA
>JBFWNG010000002.1:440559-683711 GCA_050251195.1 Oligoflexales bacterium | reverse complement strand
GCCGTTACCACCGCCGCCATGTCCGCCGCCGCCGTTACCACCGCCGCCATGTCCGCCGCCGCCATGTCCGCCGCCGCCGTTACCGCCGCCGCCATGTCCGCCGCCGCCATGTCCGCCGCCGTTACCACCGCCGCCATGTCCGCCGCCGTTACCACCGCCGCCATGTCCGCCGCCGCCGTGTCCACCGCCGCCATGTCCGCCGCCGTTACCACCGCCGCCATGTCCGCCGCCGCCGTGTCCGCCGCCGCCGTTGCTGTCGTTGATGGCGTAGTCAAGTTCATTGAACAAATCTTCTATAGCATACCAATCTTGTAGAAACTCATGATCATTGGCAATGTCACGTGTGTCATAAAACGTGTCTTCCAGGCGCTCATAAGCATCTTCGACGTAGCGGAAAAGCTCACGAATTCGGAGGCAATTTTCGCCGTTGTGCGTGGCATCGTGCAGGTACTCCACTTCAGTTAAAAAATCTTCTGCATCGTCTGTAAGGACAGAGCGTCCCATGTAATCATCAATCGTTCTGTAGAAATAATCTGCTTCGTCCTCGAGCTCGTGAGCAATCTCGGAAACTTCGTCGTCAGATTGTCTGCATCCGTCCGAGTATCCGTTGCTTGCCAAAACTAACATCAGCACACTGGCTGAAGCCGCCATCATCCTTTTCATGTCTTTCCTCCAAAAGAAAGGTTAGAAGGTTCGAAAAGTCCGACAGTTGCAGGTTTCGTACCTGATCCTTTTGTGGGAGAAGCAAAATATGCGCCTTGAAATCAAAGGGATTTTCGCCTCCTCATGGCCCGTTAACGCCAATTTGACAGGTTCCAAAAGATTATCTTAAACAAAAAGAACCCTATGATGATTAAACCGCCATATTGGCGCGCCACGGCTAGAGCCTGTGCCACGGTATATCCGAAAGGCATAGATGTATAACGCTAATATATTATCGGCGACGGTTGAAAGTCCGTTATACTGTGAATCTCTTTTGCCTATTCGCGGAGTTAAATATGAGATTGATAGCCATCGCAGTTCTTTTCCTAACCGTCGTTGCTTCATGCAACACGCCAAACAATGGCATCGGCAAGTTACACGAAAATAACACGACCAACCCGAATTACGATCCAAACCACTTTGCCAACCAAGACGTGCAAAGCAAGGCTCCTTCGGCGTTCGCCCTACAGCGAGAGGCTAAAGAATTCGTTTATCTCACTTCGGGGGACAACTTCGTGGAAGAAAAAGCGCTTATAGGCGCCATTTTTAAGAACAAACAATTGACAACTGATGTTAAGCGTTTTCCAACCCTCGATTGGAATGCGAAAAAATCGGTATTGGAGCAGGTCTTTCAAATCGAGATCGCCACTTTGGGTATTACGGCACCCGAGCTTCAGTTCGATTCCCAAGCTATCCGCGGGCCGGCCTTTTTTGACTTCGATCTCGCCTCATCAGGACCGGGAAAGGTAATATTGAACCCCACCGCAATCCAAGCGGCGGAAAACCCGTATATTGGACTGTTACTGCTCATCCATGAAACAAGGCATTCCTATCAGCTGCAATTGTCCCGCAAATCATCTGATGCGGAAGGCGTGGGATACGCCCATGCATTTCGCGCGCAAAAGGAAGTGACGGTAAAGTCGTTTTCCGACTTTTTAACCCTTCTCAACGAGTACGAGGCGTTTCGATATGCCAACTATGTTGTGGGCGCTATAACCGAATGGCAGGTGGATACGCTTGGGTTAGGGACCTATGCAAGCCAATTCGATCAAGGCCATCCTCGGATCGACCTTGCCGATCTGTTTAGAAAAGAAGAAGCTGGTCAAATTTTGAGCACTGTACTCGAGGAATTCAATAAGCTCGAGAACGAACAGTATATAAAAATGCAGAACTAGCCGCTCATTTTCCAAGCTCAACAATTGCATCGTTGACTGAGGTTCTCCGGATTTGAAAACTGGATAAAAATGACGTTCCTGAGGTTGCATTACCTACCTAAATTGCCTATTACATCTATGCGGTTCTTACTCGGTCTTAGAAAGGAACGGATCGCCATGGTGATGGAAACTCGATTTGACCTGTTTCTCGTTGTGCTCTCTGTTCTTGTGGCAATCTTTGCTTCCTATACAGCGCTCAACCTGGCACAAACCGTAAATCATGCAAAAGGCAGGGCAAAAACCCTCTGGCTTTCTTGCGGTGCTTTAGCAATGGGAGTTGGGATCTGGAGTATGCATTTCATAGGCATGCTCGCTTTTGAGATGCCCGGAATGATGATGGGCTACGACATCCCGTTAATGGCATTATCTGTCGTCGTCGCTATTGGTTCGTCGGCTCTGGCAATGTACATAATTAGCCGGAGATCGGTACCGCCTGCTTCTGTCGTCGCGGGAGGAATCGCAATGGCCGCGGCAATTTCCGGAATGCATTACATCGGGATGTATTCTATGAGGATGGATGCGATCATTAAATGGAATCTCTTTCTCGTGGTTCTTTCTGTCCTTATTGCACTTATCGCATCATTTAGCGCTCTTCTTATTCTAATTAGGCTTCGAGATAAGGTTAAGCATTTTTGGGAACTCTTGATCGCAAGCAGCCTTATGGGCTTTGCGATCTCCGGCATGCACTATACGGGCATGTTGGCGGCAACCTTCGTCCATACCACGAAGGCGGGTATCGCCACAGGAAATCTTCTCGTATCGGACGAACTCGCGGTAACTGTGGTCTCCACTACTCTCTTTATTCTTGCGTTAGCTCTTGCTAGTTCGATCAGCCAGAAAATATTAACGACGAGATTCAAGAAGTTCGACGAAAACCTTACCAAGTCAGAAGAACGATTTCGTCTCCTCGTCGAAGCCGTCAAAGAATACTCGATTGTCATGCTCGATCCGAACGGTCGCATCACAACCTGGAACTCAGGTGCAGAGAGAATCACGGGGTACACCGATCGAGAAGTTCTCGGCCAAAATGTTTCCATTTTTTTCGCGGACGAACAAAATAGGGATCAGATCGCCCGCAGGCAAATGCAGACTGCCAAAGAAATCGGCCATTTCGAGGGCGAAATTCTTCAGCTCAGAAAAGACGGGTCTAAGTATTGGGCAAGCGTTGTTGTCGCTCCGCTGTACGACAAGGAGAGAAACCTCACAGGGTTTTCCAAAGTAACCCGAGACATAACAGAAGTTAAGGAAGCTGAACGACAGATGAAGCAGCTTAACGAAGACCTCGAACACAGAGTGAAGAAGCGAACGCGCGCTTTGGAAAAACGCGAGACCCAACTTAGAACGATCACCAATGCTGTACCCGTCATCATCGCTCAGCTTAACAAGAGTGAACGCTTCCTATTCTGTAATGAAGCGTTTCTCAAATGGTTCAAGCCAGGATTTTCGCCGATAGGAAAGACTCTCCTCGAAGTTCTCGGCAAAGAGCGTTATGCCGTCAATGAGCCCTATCTTAAAAAGGTTTTGAAGGGCCAAAGCAGCACTTACGAGCGAGAGTCAGTAACCGACACTGCTTCCGCCATCTTCAGCATTACATTCGTCCCTGAATTCGACTCTGACAACCACGTTGTCGGATTCATCATTGTTGCTAACGATATTACAGCTCAGAAGGAAGCCCAGACTGAACTAAAGACGGCCAAAGAAGTGGCGGACGACGCAAACGCGACAAAGAGTGCGTTTTTAGCAAACATGAGCCACGAGATTCGGACGCCCCTAGGCGCTATTCTAGGCTTTTCAGAACTCTTGCTTAATGACGAAATGACCGGGAATGAAAAGGTCAACTGCGTTGAGGTCATCAAGAGAAACGGAACGCTCCTGTCAAATATCATCAATGACATTTTGGACTTGTCTAAGGTTGAGGCAGGCAAGCTCTCCATCGAAAAAATCGACGTGCCTCTCAGCGAAGTCCTCAAAGAGATCGGAGCTGTACTGAGCTTGGAGGCCTCTGAGAAGGGCATTGATTTCCGAGTGACGGCCGAAGGAGTCATCCCCGCAACCATTAAAACAGACCCCATTCGGTTGCGCCAAATTCTTTTCAATATAGTCGGCAATGCCATCAAATTCACCAGTCGCGGATCGGTGCATGTAAAGATCCAAATGGCGACGGATAATGAAGGAAAAACAAGGCTAGCGTTTGTCGTCAAGGATACAGGAGTTGGCATCAGCAAAGAAAAGGCCTCGAACCTTTTTGCCCCCTTCACCCAAGCGGATGTCTCAACGACGAGAAGATACGGGGGAACCGGCTTGGGGTTAGTGCTTGCAAAAAGGTTGGCTGTGGTGTTGGGTGGCGACGTTGTTTTGAACGACAGTGCGCCCGGCCGCGGGAGCACCTTTGTTGTCACCATTGATCCTGGAATATCTGAACAAGTACTATTTCAAAAACCTGATCAGCCGCTCTCAAACCTTGTCCATCTTCCTGACAAAAGTAACAAGATAAACCTGAATTCGATGCGTATTCTTTTGGTTGAAGACAGCATGGACAATCAAGCATTGGTCAAAAAGATCCTAGAGCTGGCAGGCGCCAAAGTAGAAACGGCGAATAACGGCAGGGAAGGCGTCGAAAAGGCTTTGAACGAAGACTTTAGTCTTGTACTAATGGATTTGCAAATGCCGGAACTGGATGGGTACGAAGCGACCAAGATATTGCGCGACAAAGGGTTCAAGAAACCCATTATTGCTCTTACAGCCCACGCGATGAAAGAGGAAGCTCAGCGATCTTTGCGTAGCGGCTTTGACAACCATATAACCAAACCTGTCGATCATCGCTTACTCGTCAATACTCTCGCCAAATACGCGGCTTGACATTATTAGCCATTCTAATCGCATCATAATATATATTAATTTCACTAATTCAGACTCGTCTTGTATAAAACTTAGCAAGTTGCTGACGGACAGCACAATTTATGGAGGAGAGTTTTTATGAAAAAATTGAGCATTCTCATTGGACTTCTTGTTTCAGGAGCAAGTTACGCTGCACCAATCCCGGCAGATCTAAACTGCGAGGAGCTTGGTCTCAGTAAATTGAAAAAAATCGAAATCAAGCATATTGACGAGGAGCAAGCGACAGTGACCATCCATGGGCCGCGCCTACACCTAGAGCTGCCGACGACCTATTCCATTATCGCCCAGGAATTTCAGCAAACCGATTACATGTATGTAGTTCCTGATAGCAACGAGCCCGATCTTCTGAAGGTTTCAGTTGCAACATTTTGTAATCGAGCCGGTTGCGAAACAACTTATCTAGCGTTTTTGTCGCTTGAAAGCGATATCTACACAAAGTTTACTTGCAAAGTTGCTAAGAGCAATTAACGAAGCCCCCCTTTCGGTCGAGTTCCTTACTTCATTATCGCGTTTATGTGGCGTAGAGGAACTCGATCGCCTCCTTGAGAAACGTCGAGGCCTATTCAAAACCGGCATGGTTCTGTTAAAATAGTCAGGGGTTTGGATGGAAACCAACAGACTTAGACAATTTGTAGCCTTAGTGCAAACCAAGCACCTTCGTAAAGCCGCGGAGGCGATGAAGACCTCCCACGGCGCTTTTCACAAATCGTTACAGGTTTTGCAGGATGAGCTAGGATTTCCTCTCTACCTGCTCGACGGCCGCAATATTGTCATCACACCTAGGGGCCAGGCTTTCTATGAAAAGGCTAGAGCCTTTCTTGAGGCTGAAAAGAGATTGTTTGCGAGGGAGACGCCGATACAACAGCCCCTGAGAATCGCCACGCATGAAACATTTTCCACCTATCTTCTAGCACCAAACTGGACCTCCGGTATGGGTGACGTTCCGCTCTTTTGCCGCGACCTACTTCCGGGAAGGATGGAAGAAGCCTTGGAACAAGGCATCGTCGACTTGGGACTGACCTACGACCACATTCCAAGAGCCGGCCTCGACGGAGTTCGTCTGGGCCGTGTGCAGATGGGTATCTTCGCTCGAGAAAGCCTCGATTACCCGGGTATTGAAAATCTACCGTTCGTAGCCCCTACTTTACCTTTGGAAACCGTTCCTTCCGCAGCCAGAGGTCTTGACGGTTGGCCGGAGGCCAGCTTTCCGCGCCTGGTAGTTCATTCTGCGGAACTCTTATCCACCGCGTTGGCAATGGTTGGTAAGGGAACTTGCGCTATATTCATGCCGCAATTCGTAGCTAAGGCCTTTAACGTTGATCGTCCTAAGGATAAGCACCTTGTTAGTATTCCTCTTCCGAGGGGGTTTAAGGCCGTCTATCGCGAGGTTTACCTTGTACAGCGCGTTGGCTCGGACACCTCGTCGGCCGTTCGGAATCTGGTAAAACTTGTGAAAAGCGGGATCTTTTAACTGTGGGAGATCCTTCGCTACGCTCAGGATGACGGACCGGGAATAGCAACGTCAGGAAGACAGCGACGTCAGACGGGCAGCCACGTCATGTTGAGCGTCACACTTGTTCTCTATTGGAGACCAAATGTACACTTTTATTCTATTTATTAAACCACAAAGAAATGAGTAAATACCGGTCGGCATAACTTGTCGATGGACCGTTACCATGGAAAAATTTGACAAAATAATCTTCGGCTGCGGCAACTTTGGCGGCATCGGAAGCATTCCCGAACTCCGAAGTCACGGGGAGAATGAGGCCCAGGCACATTGTCTTTTGGACGAAGCCAGGAGACGCGGAATATTTCAGTTCGATACAGCTAATACGTACGGAGGCGGCGCAAGCGAAGTCATGCTCGGCAGGTGGCTTGCGAAGCAGGAAGCGGACTTCCGAAACAAAGTGAGAATCTCCACGAAAGTGGGAAACCCCGCGGGACTTACAGTTGGCGATCGCCCGTTGAGCCGGAAAGAAATCTCTTTTCACGTAGAAAGGTCTCTTCGGCGTTTAGGTAGAGAATGTATTGACGTCTACTACCTGCACGAACCCGATCGTCAAACTCCGATGGACGAGACACTTGAAGCATTGAGGATTTCGATGGAGCGAGGCGACGTAGGTTGCATTGGGCTGTCGAACGTTGACGCGGCGTATGTACAAGCGTTTCTTGCTGCCGCTGACGACAAAATTAGAGAAAAAGTTCGATATGTGCAGAACGAATTTAATTTGCTGCAACAGAGGGATCGGGAACACCTGTTTCCTTTACTGGAAAGAAATAGCATTTCCTATGTGGCCTACAGTCCCCTTGCTGGGGGCCTCTTGTCTGGAAAATACCGTCTCAATGAACCAGCGCCTGTCGGGAGCAGGTTAAATCTTCGCCCTACCCCATATTTGAATTACCTCACTCTTTCAACCTTTGAAACCGTCGATGGCTTACTTAGGTCCGCTGAACAACAGAATAGCACTGCATCCGCAATGGCCTTGCAACATGTTCTTCGAACAAGCGGCGTTTGCGCAGCTGTTATCGGACCTCGAAGAAAGGAACATTTTGAAGTCCTTAATTTTGAGCTCTGAAGACATTTTAAGTTGCATGGATCATGTCGGGTTGCAAAATGCGATGGCCGATGCTTTGAGGTCCTATTCTCTTGGTGCGGCAAAGAATTATCCGCGACATGTTATCCAACACGCAAAGCATCAGGCTTTAGGGTATATGGCGGGCTCAGACCCTGAAGAAGGGCTTCTTGGTTTTAAGACGGTATCCGTATTTGCGGAAAACAAATTCTCCGGTCTTAATCCTCACCAAGGCACGGTAACATTACTAGATTCGGCGACAGGGATGGTTCGAACGATATTGGAAGGCTCCACGCTGACTGCCATACGAACTGCCGCCGTGAGCGCCGTCGCCACGAATATATTGGCGACGTCTAGCTCTGAAACCCTCGCGCTCATCGGCGTTGGAAGGCAAGCCTTTGAGCACGCGCTAGCGTTGACCCGAGTGAGGCAGTTTGAACGTATCTTGATTTTCAGCCGATCGTCCGACTCAATGGAGTCATTAGCTAGGGTCCTGCGCGATTCCCTTTCGCTTGGTGTTATTAAGGCGAAATCTCCTCTCGATGCGATCGCTCAAGCAGATGTCATAGTCACTTGCACATCCAGTCCCGAACCCCTCATTGACGTGAAGGACATTCCCGAAGGAGCGCACGTTAATGCCGTAGGAGCATGCAGGCCAGGTTATAGAGAAATAAATATCCATGACTCCTCCAACCTCAGCATTTTTCTGGATTCTAGAGCGGCATGTAGCGTTGAGGCCAGTGAAATTTCCTTACCTCTTTTAAATGCCACCCTCAGTGAAAGCACCATAATGGGCGAGATAGGAGAATGTTTAGCGGGCAGAATTTCTGGCCGAAGGAACGGTCGCGAAATCACCGTTTTCAAATCGGTGGGACTGGGCATCGAAGATATTTTCGCGGCAAACTACATCGACAAAGTAGCTCGTCACAAGGGAGTTGGAACCCTTGTCGACCTGAAGGGATTATGACGTGAAAACGAACCTCATCTTACGAACTCCGCTTCTTCGCCTTTCACACAACTCGGGCGGAAAGGTCTTCCTAAAACCGGAAAATCTTCAGCCTTTTGGTTCATATAAATTGAGAGGCGTTCTCTCGGCCGTCGAAGCGGCTTCGCGAGAGCAAATCCAAGCCGGTCTTTACGCGGCCAGTGCCGGCAACATGGCCCAGTCTGTGGCATTCGCCGCTCAGTCCCTGAATGTGAAATGTGAAATATTCGTCCCCGACACCGCACCTGAAATAAAGAAAGCCGCTATCAGACGACTTGGCGCAAGAGTTGTTGAGCTTCCATTCGACAAAGTATGGGAAATGGTTCGCGTTAAGAGCTTCGACACTATCCCTAACGGCCTTTTTATTCATCCTGCTTTCACGCCAGGACTTCGCGAAGGCTACGGTGCGATCGCTGCGGAGATCTTAGAAGAACGTCCGTCGATCGATGCTGTTGTCGTACCCTTTGGTGTCGGCGGCTTGACGCTTGGAATTGGTGAAGCGCTCAAAAGGCTCAAGCCCGATGTCGAACTGTATGCTTGCGAACCAGAAACAGCCGCTCCTCTCGCAGCATCGATGGCCCACGGCAAACCCATGAGGATTGAGCGCATTCCGTCCTTTGTCGATGCTATCGGCACTCCAGAAGTTTTGCCTGAAGTTTTTGAAAAAGTTCACAAAATGGTCAAAGCAAGCCTGGTCGTATCCCTGGAAGAAGTGAGACAAGCAATCGGTCTCCTTGCGTATCAGCAAAAGCTCATTTGCGAAGGTGCCGCCGGAGCCGCTTTGGCCGCTAGCCTAAAACTGATGCGGGAATATCCTGAAAAAGAAATCGCCTGTATTTTAACAGGCGGTAATCTAGCACTAGACGTATTATATGACTGCTTTACCTCGTCACCCTAAGCGACGCTATGGATTTCGGTCTCTCGCAAGTGACGCTTAGTCCGTAAAATCTATTCCGCATTCTTGTAAATATTTACCAGGGCAGGGAGCTCCGGCAGAACTATCCGTAATGGTGGGGTCATTATAGTCTGCTTCCAACAGAGAATCTCCGTCCTGCGAGCTTCGAAAAATATAGGTTCCATGAGGAAAAATAAATTTGAATTTGTCGTTTAACCCGTGATGGGACGTCATAGTTTTTGCAACGTTGCTTACTTGATCTTCCGTCACCAAAATGTGAACCGGCTCAGGCAGGTGGTTATCCCAAAGCTCAACTTTTGAGAATTTATAAGACAAGTAAAGTCCCGGCTTGCCTGCAAAGCCATACCAAATTTTTAGCTTTATTCCCGACCGGTCAATCATCTTACGACGCTCCGTGTACCTGGGAACGAACGGATCAAAGTCAACGAGTTCTCCCAGTTCGACAGGCGCGGGTTTACCTTCTTCAAGAGGTACGACCTTCGTTGGTACTGGAGAAGGGACGCTCGCGTCGTAAGGCGATAGAGAGAGGAAATGCTCGCAATAGATCTTTGGCTCTACGTTGTTCGGAACCCCATCCTTGCACTTCTCTTTTCCCTTTTTCGTCATGTTGCCTTTAAGAAGGTAGGATTGTCCTGGGTTCTCTTCGTTGTAGAATGTCACGAATACCTCTGTCAGGTCTTGGTTGAACAGGGCTTGCTCAACACCTCTTTGCACGTCATTGGGGGACGGTTTAAAAATAGTACCCGTCGTGATCCAGCCCCCCGCTCGAGGCAGCTGTTTGAACGCACGCTCAATACGCATAGTACCGTCGGCAGACTCACAGAGGTCGATCTTCATGCGTTCCCATCCCTCTAACATAACCTTGCCGGGGGATATTTCGCCTTCCAAGGCAATATCTTCCCTTGTGATGGCTAGACCTGTATCTCCCATCCCAAAGATGTATTGTGTCTCATTGGCTTTGCACGGATTGTCGTTGGGGATGAATTCGCCCTCGTGTACTTCTTTAATTTGGGAGTTGTTGCCGCTTTGTTTACAGGCACACACGAAGAGGGCGAGAATGACCAAAAGATGCTGATACATTGGGAACCTTTCTGCTTAATATGGGATCGGTTCCTATAATTGTACCAGGGATTTCGTCCACAGTGCAATGATCATGGACGGGGTTCCTTTATCCCTCGTAGGGGACTATCGCCGTAACTTCAGTCTTGTCTTCAACGCCGACGCCTTTGTAACTGATGCCTTCGATCTTGAAGTCTGGCAGATTTAAGGTGAAAATAACTTGTGCCGTATTATTGCCAAGGTCCTTCAGTTCAAAATCAACTTCTTTTGTCACACCGGAAATCTGAATGTTGGCTTTTCCCTTATCACCTGTAGCGTTGATGTTGTTGGCGATGATGTAAGGGAACTTTTTCGCTTCGAGTTTTTCTCCTAAGTGTTTGTCGCGCAAGCTAATGCCCGTCTTGAGCGTCTCGACAGGAATTTTGATTTCATTTCCTGTGTAGGCGGTTCCAGCCTTCTTGAGCGTTCCAATGACAGAGCTCGTTTTTGCTTCAAAAGAGCCTGCCGGGAATAGCGTTACCTTTGCCATTGCCTCAGGGGTTGCGAAGCCCTTGCCGGCCAACGCAGCTCCCAAAAATGCCACCAATAAGTTACCCATAATTTTTGTTTTCATTATTTCTTTCCTTAAAGTTTACAGTTGTTATTCAATCACGACGTCTAGAATAACGGACGCGTCCTTATTTGGTATCTTAACTTCGTACTCCATGAGCTTGTCCATCTCCGCTGACTTCGGAGACAAAGCTTCGTCCGTAACGTACATCGTGTCGCCATTTCCCACGGTTATGGTTGCAAGAATGTTTTCTCCTTCGGGTACCTTGGTCATGACGCCTTCGTACAATCCCGGGCTCACTTTTTTTAATTCAACAGAACCTGACAGATCAAGGTTTTCGGCTTTCCAAGTAAGCTTCACCAAATCAATCGGCAGCAGACCAATGTCTTGTTCGTCGCCCTGAGAATCTATGCTCTTATACCATTCTGTAATCGCCGACACGCTTTCCGGACTAAGATCGGGTCCTGGCGGCATGTCTTTAACCTCGTTGCCGGGATCTAAATCAACATTTACCGCCTTGGCCATGCGTTCGATTAGTTTTGGCAAAGAGTTCAACTCTGGACGATCCGAACTGAACGGGAAAGTTTTCAGATAAATTTTATTGTTTGCGCCGTCTTTGTGACAAACTCCGCAGTTGCCCTCTTCCATGGCTGTTTTTACGTCATCGGGAAGAACGATTTCTTTAGGCTCTTTCGAATCTAATCGAAGCTTAACATTCGCTACTAAATCAATAAGATTTTGCTCCAAGTTAATTTTCTTTAAGACCACGGGCTGCGCAATTTTCTGAGAACCGATTTGAACCCAGTGTCGAGCGGTTCCAGAGTAATACGCCTTGCTCGAATCGTCTTTGTCGACCACGGAGACCTTAAATTCTTTCGGACCAATATTTATTCCATCAATGACAAGTTCTTCCTTGAGGTCGAAAGTCAAACTTTGCTCATTTTCGCCAACGAGAGCCTGCATGGTCTGCAGTGAGGCTACCTCCACCTTGAACCTGTGAATTTGCGGATCAAGTTTGTCTAGGCCCGAAACTCCAAAGATGACGCTGCCCGTCGCCCCGTCTTCTTTCGCGGAGATAGGCTTCATGCACGAAGCGCTAAAACCCATGAGCAACAATGCCACAGTCGTTCTTAATGTTATAAAAAAAGTTCCGTTCGATTCCATGTGGAATCCTCCTGTTTGTTGCCGCCATTCTACGAATAAGAGGAAGCAATGCCACTCTCAGGGTCTTACTTCCATGACGGGAAAATGAAGGGATTAAAATTCAATTCCCGCATTGTGAATCGTGACCACGCCAATTGGGTCATGATCGAAGGCAGCAAGGACCAAAGTTCGTTGCTCCCTCTCAAACGGGTCGGCGATGGACTCGTTAAGAAAATTAACGGTTTGCGTATACGTACCCAATGTTCCGTAATCCACTTCGCACGAAAGCGTTGCATCCTGCGACAGCCTGCACTTTCCGGAGCCATACGTTGACGTGAGCGTGAATTCTTGGCTGATATCTTCGACGTGGCCCTCTAATTCAACGACCTTCTCGCTAACATCCAAATACTTGGGGAGATTATAGGAAACTTTCATGTGTCCCGTCGCTTCGTCGTATCCAACATTCGCTATAGTTACCGAAAAAGTGCGAAAGAGAGGATCGGCGTCCCCTGGAACAAAATAGGTGGCATCGGCGGCCAGGCCTACGGTCGCCAAAAATGGCAGCACAAACGCTAAGGTGATCGTGATTTTTTTCATATGTGATTCCGTCAGTTTGGTGTTGAACGTGTGTATTCTGTTGATCTGCCGCCGCCGACTCGTTTGAGATATCCCTTTTCGGCGAGCGACGCTAAATCTCGCAATGCAGTGATTTCCGAAACTCCGAACAAATCTCTATAGGTCCTCGTGTTGATCGGCGACCTGAAATCAAAGCGATTGAGAAACGTATTTTGCCGGTGATTTAAATCCTGCCGGATTTCGATCGCCGGCTGGGCGTCCGAGACAACTTCTTCTTGCGTTTTAAAAACACAGCAAATCTGCACGTTCTTGGCGAGCTGATATCCATGCTCTGTCGTTTCAAGCAGATCGGGCCACTTGCCCAGTTTTGATCTAATCCTCGACACCGTGGTGTGAATCAGGTGATCGTGGATAAGAGGATTGTATCGATAGTGCCATACCTTCTCTATAATCTCTTGTTTGGTAAGAGGCCCGTTCATCAAGGCAAAAAACAAAGCCTTTTCTGTTTGTGTTGTCTTCGAGCGACTGAAGACGACATCGCCATTGCTGAATATTGTTATTCCGCGAGGCACGAGGTCGAAATAGATTACGGTCTTTGTCCGCTGCATCGAAAGAAGGTCGTATAAGAGACCGTAAAATCCAGTTTCGACAACGGTATCGATCAAGGGCTCGCTCTTCGTGTGCTCGCACATCTTTTTGGCTTCGATTCTTGCGGCGAGGTGTTTGAGCGATTCCTCGGTTGGAAGCCTATAACCGTTCATTCTTCGATCAAGGTACTTTATCCGATCGAATATTCGGCAGTCTTCCAATTTGAACCCAAGTTTCTTGATAAGAGCGAGTTCGAGGGCCAAGGTCGGCCGTTCCAGCGCAAGGTCAACCTCGGGATGAATCAAGATTTTTGTATTTTGAACAAGGTTGAAGGCGGACGAATGATCCCCTTTCATGTCGTAGATTTTCGCATGACATAAATTAAGTTCGATTTGATATCTCTTATTCTTAAATCCGTAAATCAATGGACTAACCTTTACCAAAGTTGCTCTGGCATTGGTTGATTCGCCTCGTAGGATTTGTCGCTTTGCAAGGGACAACAAGAGTTTGGTGCGCGAATACGTATCAAGATCCGAAATTCTTTCATTAAGAGACAAAAGATTTTCGAAGTTCGAATTATCAAAACAGTGTTCGGCCTTGTAGCAAGCAAGGGAAACTTCTATGGCTTCCCTAAGGCGAACGGATTGCATTGTCTTCGCAAGGGCAAGCGCGTTCTCAAGATACACAAGTCCCTCGGAAACGGAACCAAGATGCACTTGCACATGTCCCAACACATCAAGAGCCAAACAATGTCCATACGGAAAGTGCGATTCGATGGCAAGGGTCAACGCACGCTCGGCATGAGCCAACGCATTCGAATAACGCCCGCAGAAAAATCTAAAAAATGCCATGCCCTGTTCGGCATAGAAGAGCTGTCGAGTTGACGGCGTTGTCTTACGGTCGATGAGGTTTTGTCCGAAATAGAACCGCGCCTTGGCGTATTCCGACTGCCTGGTGCAGCATATACCCAGGTGGAAGCGGCATAAGAACAAGGTTTCGGAGTCAAAACTTTCGATGTGTTTTCTAAAATATGCTTCTGCTTCCGCTAGGCGGGACCGCATGGCGAGAGCGGCGACCAATAGGCCAAAAGAAGTACCATTTTGATACGAATTAGCAAGATGAGGCACCTTTGAGATGAGGTCCTCGTAATCGCCAAAATAAAGAATATTTTCCAAGTGTTGAATCACTATTCCGCTCCCAATGCCGCCGGATTATACAGCATAAACCATTCATTTTCAATATATTTTTCCCATCATTTTGCCAAACTTATAATCAGATCTGATTTCACTGGTAGAACTGGGCCGACCTACAGATTAAAATACTAATAAAGCAACCACGAGAAATAGGACGCGAAATGGGAAAAGCCGTTGCCCTTCCAGTCATTGTGTTGGCGGTTTTCTCCGTCGGATGCAAACCTTCGCAGCAGACCTCCAGTAGTCGCAAGGGAACGTCGTCTCAGGTCATGAATGTTCCTCAGCAAGGTCCAGGTACTACCAGCCCATGCTTAAAGATTCGGAACGGCGAAGCTACAAGTGATTATCCTTCGGTCGTCTATGTCCATACTCTCGATCCGAACTCCGACGGAGGGGAATTTAGTACCTGCACGGCGACTTTTGTAAGTCACAATACCGCCGTTACCGCTACTCATTGCCTGGACGCGAAGCACGTTCAACAGATGAGCTTCGTGCAGGGCGGTAAGATCAAAGATGACGCGGTATTTGAAAGCTCCGTGGAGGCGTTGAAGGTATTTTACAACGGCGATCTAGAAACCGACAAAAACTCAACGAGCGCGGACGGTGAAGTCTTGGATCTTGCTATTATTGTCTTTCCAAACAACAGCGCTCCTGCGATCAGCAAACTCTATCCCGGAACACCTCCGCATAGAGTCAAATCCGGCGTACTCGTCGGCTACGGACAGCAGGGTTTGGGCGGCAGCAATCAATCAGGAACAAAAAGAGTTGGAGTCAATCCTCAAGTTTGGAGCGACCCGGCTGAAATGGCAAAAGCTGGCTATTCGGAACGCGGAATTCTGCTAGTCATTGGCAATGGAGAGGAAGGCGGAACCAACAAGCCGGGAGAAGGCGCTCTAACCAACCACGGCGATTCAGGAGGACCGCTCTTTGTGGACGGGCAGATTGCGGGCGTTTCGTCCTTCGGAAGCGACGAAGGTTATTCGGCCTATATCAACCTGGATTCAACGGCGAGCAAAGCCCTCATCGCAAGAGCCGAACAAGGTGGCGCGGTGTTCGAGAGAGGGGCGACGCCTCCTGCCTCAGTCGTCAGCACAGATACAAGCGGGTGCGGAAGTTCAGGCCAAAAAACTCCTTAATCCCTTGTGCCGCAATGGTTTTCTGCTCGATACTGGGCAGCTCTTTCTTTAACTTCCTGTAATTATTATAGTAAAATTTGTCGGGCGCTTGCCTGCAATATTCAAGCTTTTTGCCATTCTTCCGATAAAACCAACAGGAAAACCGCGTTTTTTGCCGTAGGGAAAACCGTGAACAGGCTAGAACAATTCGTTCTTATAGCTCTTGTCAGCGCAAGCTGTAACAAGAACAACTTTGCATCGGGAAAAAACACCCCACCGCCGCCGCCCATACCTCAAACCTGTCAGAATACAGCCGCGGGGAGCTGGCAAACCGCCACGCAAACATTGACGTTCCCAGCGGGAGCTGGTTGTACCTGGGGCTCCAGCGGCCAAAAAAACGGATATTTTTCTGGTGTCAAAGAAGAGAAACAATCCATCACAGCTGTGCCCACTGGAACAGATTTGTGCAGCCTTAAAATAGACTCAGAAGCGCAAGACTTTCTTTACGACGACTACATCGCATTCATGTTTGACCGGTTCGTGGTCCTGAGCAGCAATAGCGGCATGATTAACCTTTTGGACAAGAATCCTGAAGGTCTATTTATGTGGGACTTCAACAACAAGGTATCAGGTAAAGATCACGAGATTACCAAAGACGACCCGCCGTACTGTATCGGACAAAGCACGTGCTCCATTCCCACGACTGACAACCCTGGCAATCTTAGTTTGGCGATCGACGGCGCCGCGATGATCCAACTCACAAAAAGCGCGGCTGTAAATGAGTTTACTCTCGCGACCGTCGGCGATAACGACGATAAAAACGATCAGGATTGTCAGCATACCGATCTGACGCTCAAGCTCACCATAAGTTACATGAACAGCTCAAATCCGGTACCGCAGGGAACAACAACCCCAGCTCCTTCTTCGCAATCGCAAGCGGGAACGACGGGTCAACCGGTGGCGGCGCCACAAGATCTGCCGCAAGACGCAACAGCACCTTGATCGCCCCGAGCAAAGTGAAGCATCTCTACTTCAAATACTCCTTGAAAAATTCGATCGTACGCGTCCATGCCAACTTTGCGGAAGCTTCATCGTACCGCGGCGTGGTGTCATTGTGGAATCCGTGCTGGGCTTTTTCATACATGTAATGCTTGTAATTTATTTTGTTCGCTTTCAAAGCTGCTTCATACGCGGGCCATCCTGCCACGATACGTTCGTCGAGCGAAGCATCGTGAATGAGGAGTGCTGCTTTGATTTTTGCAACGTCTTCTGCCTTAGGTTGCGAACCATAGAAAGGCACCGCGGCTTGTAAATCAGAACTCATACGCACGGCAAGCGTGTTGGCGATCTTTCCGCCAAAGCAAAAACCAACCACGCCAAGCTTTCCGTTGGAGTCGGGACGAGCCTTCAGCCAGCGCGCCGCAGCCTCGAAATCTTTGGTCATTTTTTCTTCGTCTACCTTTTTGAAAAGCTCGCGCCCTTTGTCTTCGTCGCCGGGATAACCGCCGACGCTCGTGAGGCCATCGGGCGCATAGGCGACGAATCCTTCGGTAGCGAGGCGACGAGCGACGTCCTCAATGTACGGGTTGAGACCACGGTTCTCGTGAACGACGAGCACGCCCGGTAGTGTCTTCGACTTCGACTGCGCAGGAACCGCAAGATAGCCTGTGATTTTTCCGTTGCCTTCGGGAGAGTTTACTGTGACTGTTTCCGCTTTGATGCGCTTGTCGTCCTTGGAAACTTGGACGGCCAAGGCAAAGTCTGGTTGTAGAGCTTCGAAAAGAGCGGTCGCGGTTATCCCGCCAACAGCGAACTTCTGCAGCGAATTAAGAAAAGTTCGGCGATCGATATCGCCGTGAACGTAACGGTCAAATGACCGCCAAAGCTCTTGCGGAAATTCGCGTGAGGACTTTCTTGTCTTTTTTGATTCCATAGGCTCGCCTCCGGTTTGAGTACAAATACCTTAACCTGCAAGCCACATGCCGGCAAGAATCAAAATGAAGACTACCTAATCAAAACTAACGTCGAGGCTCGCACTCTTCACGCTGCCCGTCTCCAAAGCCCCTTCATCAAATACTTCTATGGACCAGCTCTCGGCGGGCGAATCATTAAGGAACGCTCTGACGGCGTCGTTATCGGCACTGTTTACCGATACGTATAGCGGGCCATATGCGTTGGGCGATTCCAACTCTTGACCGTTGAAAACAACCACTCTCTTTGCACCGTGAACAACTTCAATGCGCAAATCTCCCTGGCTGTCGTGGTAAAGTTCAAGTTTGAGATTGAGATACTTTATTTTGCCTGAAGCGGTAGGCGTGGGATTTAAGGCCACCGTCGTCTTGCCGGGTTGCGATCCGGTAGAATCCTGCAAAGGAATCTCGCTGTTGTTTTCCAGGTGCACGTCATTTGTCGCTGATAGGGCCGGAGGTTCGGTTGTGATCGGTGTTCGAACGCACTTCTGTTTGAATTCTTGCGAATCGTTTTCCGGTTTGTCGGTAATGTTGGCTAAAGCAAGATTGCAGCATTCAAGGGTTCGTTCAGCGCCTTTACCAAACGTCTGTTTCCATGTCGTAGAATCGAAATCACAACCTATCGGACTATTGGGATTGGCAGGGTTAGGCTTGCATGTCTTTTGATCGGCAAAGAAATCGCGATGAATGGGCATCCAGTGACTCTCTGGAAAGAGTTTTCCGTAGTTTGTGACATAATTCGGATAAACATTCATGCCGCCAATGGAATCTTTGACAAAGGTTCCGCAGGTTTCCATGGATCCGATTCTATGACATCGGACACAGGTGTCGTCGTTTTTCGGAGCAATATGATAGGAGGAGGGCCACCATTTTTGCCGCTTCTTATGCAGCTGGCTGTACCTGCCTTTGGAGTAATTCACTCCGTTCTTCAGCGTCACACATTCCGGCTTCGGTATGCTGCTGGACGGTCCGGGATCGCAGGGCACCATTTTGTCGTTACGCCCCGCCATGGGATGGCCTTCGGGAAAAGTATAATTGAGCTGGCTCACGTAAGGCGAATGAATGAAGGGATCGCTGTCGTGACATTTGACGCACTGAAATCCGCGAATCACCCAACGCTGCGGCTCGAAAGGATCTTGGCGACGCACGGGGTCGTCTCCTGGATCGGAGGGCTTTAGCCAAAAACTTGCAGCTTTCGTCGGTTGTTGCTTGAGCGGCAATGAGGCGTATTTTTGTTTTATGTCCTGCGGCACTTCTTCCTCGTCGGGAGGCGGGATTCGGGCCCCCGGCAAATCGCGATTCTGCGGTTGGAACCCGGAAAGAGCTTGAAAGAAGCAGGTTTCACCAGTTTTGATATTGTGCTGCACGATCGCCACATCTTGAAACAACGGAACATCAGGCGGAATGTGTTCTTCAACTTTTCTAGCGCCTCCGCCGTCTCGCTGCACAACCTTATTTCCAATTTTGTAGCGACGACAGATAAACACAGTTTCTACGTCCGGTTTGGTCTGAAGTCTGCCGAGCCTTGCGTAGGGAACGCACTGTCCCTGTTCCCCCAAACCGAGGTAGATCTGGTTGTCGCAACGATCGCGCGGCTGATGCTGACCAAAAGGCACTTCCACGCCGTCTTTGGTGATTGGAATGATCTTGCCGTCGAGGCAGCTCCAGTCCCTGGGCAAACTGCCAAGCCTCTGAGCGCAAATCTTTCCGTAACTCAGTACCGTATCGTCGTGTGGGAGCACCTCGGCAAGCCCCAAAGAATTATCTCGCAACATCCCTTCGGGCGCAGCGTGGCCGGAAACAACAAGATTTTTTGCTCTATCATAGACGCACACCGCCAACGTCTTAGGACCATCCCAATCGCCCGAGCTTTGACATTCTAAAGAGAGTTTTCGGTTTGAGTCATTATCGAGACAACGAGCCAAGGCCTTTTCGTCAAAATTGAAATCGATGTCGAAGTATTCATCGTTGCGCTTCAGTATTCCCTGGTGAGTCTCCGACAGGTTCTCGCACGTGACTGGCTCTTGGTCGAGCTGTTGCACGACTCCGGCGCGTATTTCGACCGCCTGACCGTCGATCGCGTCGCTCTTAGTGCCTGGGAACCTTACGCGGAAAGCGTTTGTGCCCTGATGGAACACTCTAAACGAAGGCTGTGACGAAGAAAGTACGCCCTTAGCGGACGATACTTCAGGTCTTGGTCGACACTGGCTTATGACAAAACAGAAAACAGGCAAGATAAAAAGCCATCGAATTTGGAGCATGTTTGTCCCCACATTTTCCTTTTGTTTGAGTAAATTGTAACAAACAAATAGACGGCGTTGCTAGGACGAAGATAAGGTAATACAACGCAACGCTCAATTTCTCAATTCTACAGGAGCTGACCATTAAAAATATTCCCGAACTCGCGCATCATCTTGAGAAGCTGCCGTATTTCCGCACCATCGTTCAAGAAGGCTCCTTTCAAAAGGCGGCCAAAAAAATCCGGATCGCGCAACCATCGCTCACAAAATCGGTCAAGACGCTTGAAGAAATACTCGGTGTTAGTTTGCTCAAGCGATCCCACCAAGGGGTATCGCCAACCAGCGAAGGCAAAAAGCTTATTGCCTTCGCGGACAAAATGCTGGCTGAGCTGCAAGCCCTCGAAGGAGAGATTGATCGAAACGCGTCTCGGCGGCTGTCGATTGCCACTCACGAAATTCTGGTTCAGCTGTTTTGGTGTCGACTGGTTCGGGAATTAGACCAAACCAAAGATCCGGTAGAATTGGCGCTCGAGACGATGCCCTCAACCACGAAGATGATGACCGCCCTCATCGACGGGGAATTCGATGTCGTCGTTGCCGTGGAAGTCGTTTCCAGTCCCCTTGTCGCCAGCAAACAGATTGCCGTCGAAAATTATGGCTTCTATGCTTCCAAGGAATTCGTAAAGACTCATAAGATGACAAATCCACTCACTTTAGACGACCTAAAGGCCGCGCCATTGTTCTATTCGGGCAATGTCATCGGAGGAAAGAACCTCACGCTTCAGGAGTCGTTGCTTCAACACGGCATTACCCAGAAGTCGCGCTACACACTGCGGTCCCTGGAGTCCGTTGACACCATTGTGCGAGGGGGCCTGGGCATCGGCATTCTACCGCACTGGCTGGTTGACGCATCGCCGAATAGGTCTCTAGTTCCCATGCAAATAAAAGCTCCCGGCATTGATAAGCTCGGTGAGCATCGAATATTCGTATGCGCGAGAAAAGCGGGATCCGGGGGAATCCTGGACGAGGTTTTTAGCGCGATTCAGAGATGCTGGGCTAAACCTTAACATTATATCGGAGGGAAACATGAAAAAATTTTTGGCCATTTATGTGGGATCCATGGCCTCTTCCACTATGGAAAAATGGAATGCTATGGATGAAGCGACAAGAAAAAAAACAGGCCAACTTGGCATGACCGAGTGGATGAAATGGGGTGAAAAAAACCAGAAGGCAATACTCGACGAGGGAACGCCTTTAGGCAAAACGAAGCGTATCGACAAGAACGGCATTTCTGACGTTAAGAACTTGATGACAGGTTACACCATCATTGAAGCCGAATCGCACGAAGCTGCGGCAAAGGTGTTTTTGAACCATCCGCATTTTGCGGTATTCCCCGGAGACTCTGTTGAGATTATGGAATGTTTACCCATGCCGAAGATGTAAGACGCTAATTTCTCCTTCCTAGGGCACCGATGAAATGAAAAAGGACTCGGATTAACACCCGAGCCCTTTTCCAACTTACCTCCGAGTTCTAAAACTTGCCCGTCGGTTTAAAATCTACTCCCCAACCGGATTGACGTTTAAGGTTTAGCCAAACGGTATCGTTGCTCATGTTTCTAAGAAATTGCATTTCAATGTCGTTGCGCGGGTAGCTAAAGACATAGTTCGGACCGCATACATTTGGCGCCGGGTCTCCGTAACCCTTTACATCGCTAATCTTCCATTCGCTACCGTCTCCGAATTCAGATCGGCACGCATAGTGTCTTTCGATCTTGTCACATTCTTTTTGTTCCCATTCTCCACTCTTGTCTGCTGTCACACACCAGCCCCAGTTCAAGATATGCGGGTGCGTCAGTTTCCAAGGAGGCGTCGTGTTAACGAAATATACGCGAGAACTTTCCACATTGATGGGCTGAAGGTTCTCGGGCGACGGTAAATGTTTCAGCATGTTTTCCCTTAAACTCAACAAGCGGTTCTGATATGAATCGACTTTACCGCACTCTGTTATAGCTTCGGAGCTCTCAAAATTGTCAACGAAAACCTTTATATTGTTATAGCACTCTATCAGAGCAGAGTGAGACTCTGACTTAAGCAGATCATAGGAAACCATAGCGTCTGATATTTTACCTACCAAAGCAGAATTGAACTTACCAAGTGTCGACACCTTGATGTGGAGAGTGCTCACATGCTCCCAATCTTTTTCGATATCTTTCTCCAACGTTTCCCATGTTTTGACCTTGGATTTGACTTTGCTTAGGGAATCCTTGAAGAGCGATTTCTTAGAAGCGTCAAAATTAAACATCTTGTCGCTCGTTTCATACTCGAACGGATTGCCTTTCAAGAAGTTATCGTATGGATAAAGCGCCCCTGAAGACGGCAGTGCGGAATAAGGTTTGGTTTCGGCGTACACCAAAACTCCCAAATTTTTTATGTCACCATCGAGAGATTCTTTAAACTTTGAAGCATAGGCCAAAACACCGGCTATGGAGTTCATACATGCTTTTCCATTGTCCACTGCTGGTGCTGTTTCTGCTGCAGGAGTTTCACTGGCCGCTGGCGCCGACTCGGGGGCAGATCCACCCAGGCTTTCGACGTACTCAATCATGTCAGCTAGACTGCAGTATGTCGGCGCAATCGAGGTGTTTCCTCCGATTTGCTCAACCTTGATGGAGATTTTCGTATTCGCGGCCATCTTTTTGTCTATCTTCTTGATATCTCCTCGCAAGGTCGCTAATGCTTTTTCTTCTTCTTTCTTTTTCTCATTGTCCTTTTCCTTTTCTTTGTCCTTATCCTTGTCCTCCTCCGCCGTAGCGTTTGCACTGTCGGCAGCTGGTTTGGCGGCAGGCGGTGCGGCGGGCTTTTCTCCCGTGGTCGCCGGTGCTGGGTTGGCAGCAAGAAATTTTTGTAGTGCATCAAAGTCAAGCAGCGATCCGTCTGCGGCGCCTTCCAGCTTTTGACGCTCTTCATTGGATGCGTACTCCACTTTCACTGTAGCCATAAGGAAACCACCATACACGGCCGTAGAGATGAAAGAGTCTCCGCAGAAACGGCGGATATTCGAGAAATTTCCGTTGGCGATATCGGTGCTGTAAATTGGTCTAATTGTAAGGTCATCCGTATTCTGTTCCGTCCTCTTTCTATAGTAGGAGGAAACCATGGTTATATCCGTCAAGTCCTTTGCCGAACTCGTGAATTCAGATCCAAAACTTGCTCCAAACTTGAGTCCTGGTGCGCTCCCAGTACCTCCTAAGTTTGCCGACAACAAACTTGATAGAGTGTTCACTGTCGCGTTTTGCTTGACCTCAAATTTGTGAAATATGTCAGACTCCTTAAGCCGAACAAGCCCTCCGTCGACACCTGAGACGCCGCCGAGGCCATCGACGCAAGTTTCCTTGAGCTCATGGGTTACCGAGTCATAGCCTTGGTACATTCCGCGCACGGTCACATCAGGCGCCACTTCATCGCTTACCTTAGACGGCCTTGTTCGGCAGCTGACGGATAAAATCAAAATGACGAGAGTTGGTAACGTATACTTTGTATACGTCCTGCTTTTTGATAGTGCAGTAAGCATAAACGTTTTCATTTTTTTCTCCGGTTGTTTGTCGTTTAGTACGCTACTGGCAAGACAATTCGCCAATCGGAGCACACTGTAGCAGGCAAAGAACCAAACGGAACGACCGAGGCCCTTTAGCATGCTAAATCTGTTCACGCTTGTGTACAGGGCGCAAAAATCTCGTGTTTTTAGGTAGTTGCAACTGAAGACAAAAAAGGTAGGAATGTCATGGGCGAGGGCAGATTATCTTGTCAAGCACATCTCAGACGAGGACTGGCAAAGACTTCAGCACGAGAAGGTATGCAGTGTCGTTGCTTCAGACAGTTAATGCAAGCCCGGCGAGAGAGCCAGGGTCTAATGACCGTCATCCTTCTCTTCATATCATCTCTCGTCTAAAGGTCTATCAATGATCTCGCACGGATTTGACTCCTGGTAGACCGCGCACATTGTCCCCGCAGGAATAGTTATGTCTTCATTTGATCCGCTGTAGGTGAGCTTTGCGGGCGCATTAAGTCTTACATAGGCTAATTCCAGGTGGTCGTTGAATCCGATGTAGGACGCATGCACCATATTTCCGTCATCGTGGATCTTGAACTTCTCATTGCCGAAGGATCGCCAGTCTATATCATACTCGCTGCTAATGCTCTTTAGACGACCGTCTGCCCCAAATTTAGCCATACCCAGCCTCATACAAATGACCCCTTCGTCTTCGCAGCCTCGCTCTCCTTTGATGCCTTTCACGATAATCCCGTCCGTAAAGACCATCCAATCCATTTTCCAATCGGAATTAAATTTCAAGCTGGTTTCGGTATCCACAAAATGAAGATCCTTATGCTCGGGATTTAGCTCGAGCCTAAGAAAATCCCTTGCTCCGTAGCCATTCGCTTGCCCAGCATTTCCTTGGGAAAACCTGGCAAGTCGAGGCTTTTCAAAGAGGCGCTCTTTCAGGTCAAGCTTACTTTCTTTGAGGTAGACCTCGAAAGCGGTCCGATCCGGCGAGGTTGTTTCTTCCTGCCCATGAATGGTACCCCACAATAGGTTGATTACGGTTCCGGATCCTCCCGATTTCACCTTAAATAGCTCGCCTTGAACCTTTTGATTTCCAAATGCCCCATCTATCACAACCTGCTCTGTAGCGTCGAACATTGTATCTCCCATAATCGACTCTACAGCCGATGGAGAAAATTCTCCGGGAGTAAATAAAAACGAAGTGAATTTCCAAATATCTTTTACGCTAAATTTATCCTTCGGCTGACGCAGAATGACCTCAGAGTAAAGCACTTCGTGGACAAGAAGGGCCGCCTTGTTCACTTCATCAAGTTCGTTCCAAATTCCCTCATCAATTTTAAGCATGGAATCAAATTGTCCGCTCATTTGAATGGCAGCTTGCCACAATATACAGCCGGTGGGTGCTGATATGGGATAATCAATGCCTATTTTTGTCACAATGTTAGGGATGAGTATCTTACCGTGTTCAATATCCTTCGAAAAAATTTGAAGCTTCTCTTTGTAGAACTCAGCCCTGCCTGGGTCAGCAGCGGCGACTCTTTTGAAAGCTTTCATCGCAATGTCTTTATAACCGCCCTCTTGCTTCAAGCCAGAACGGTCAGCTCCTTGGTATAAGTCGACAAGAAATGTCTTCTGGTTGTTCATCTCTTTGTAGGGTTCAAGACATTTGATCACGCTGCCGCCGTTGCCCTCTTGCGCCCCTCCTTTTGTTCCGCTGGCGGCGCTCCGCTCTTTACAAGAGGTGCTGAATAATAATAGTAAAATGACACATGCCGTGGATTTCATAACGAGTCTCGCAAGATTATATTGATTTATCATAGCACAAAGCTTGAGACGGGGGAAAGCATGGGCGGCCGACTGGTTGCTAACGGGTAAGTTTGAAGACACAACACTGCAATCGCACAAGAGTGTCGAAAGCGCTCATGCCGTTTATTTCTTCATGGATCTCCGTAACAAAGCTTCGGACACGCTGTTTCAGATAAGGCAGGCGATCCATTGGAATTGCTATCGTCAGACCTTGGTATTCCCGTTGGTCCAGGTCGTCGTTGATCCTGTGTTTGGCCAAATCCAGGTACTGCCTATGCGCTCTTTGAAGGTTGATGCGCCGCACGTCGTTTAAAACGTCGAACTTAACAAGGCTCTGCTTGTACTGTTTCGAAGCTTCATCGTACACAATCCACTTTCGGCTGAGTAAAAAATCCATGGAGCCTTGGATCTCTTCCACTCTAGCAATTCCGCCCAATTTCCGATAAAGATTTTCCGCCGTGAATTCTATCCCTTCAATCGTAGCCAAGGAGAAGACAACGCCGTTGACCCAATGCGAGAAGAAGTCCTCACTAGGGACTTCGACCTCCTTGGATTTAATCAAAAGCTTCCGCAATTCAATGAGAGCTTTATCTTTTTCAGCATCGGAACCGTGTTCGAGCCGCACCATTGCATAAAGGTAGTCACGCTCATTGCCTTCCAAGCCAAGCGCAGCGGCCACCTTTTCCGCGGAAGCATTCGTAAGGCGACGTTCGCCTTCGATGACGGCCTTTAGGTAGCCGGGACTGCCTATTTTTCCTCGCTTGATAATCGCGCGTTGGCTGACGCCCTGTTCTTTCTTGATCTCCAAGAAGGTCTTCAAAAAGGAACGGTAGCTCAAATGCTCGTATATGATGTGTGCCATCAGAAGCCCCAACGCGTCTCTTTAAGTTATTTTACATTATACTTCATACACCCCTACCAGGGAAGGTGGCATGTAGCTAACGTTAACGTCACCACGGGGTTCATGTATCGTGTATAGCGCTCAGCGGCTAAACAGAATAACCTTTGTGGTTCTCTAATATTATGTCGATCATCCGTGGCCACGGCGCGATTTCGAAGACCCATTGAATGGAAATAAGGTCATCCTGAGCCACGAAATTCTCATCACGTTGCGCCGCTTTTCTAAAATTGTGGGCTGCGTCGCGCATCTCTTTTATAAGACTTTTTAACGTGTCTTTGCTGACCCGCCTCGAACTGAACGTAATGAATTCCTCTTCGGCCCTTCCCTTATGCTCCAGAACATTTTTTGCGAGCTTTTCTGTGAAGCGAACGACCTCGTCTACCCCGTACTTTTGGTGCAAGGGTCCACCATGGATGTAGTTGTGCGTGCCTTTGTAAAGCATCTTTACCTTCAATCCCTCATCACGTGTTAGAAATCCTCCCTTTTCGAGGTTCTTAAGGCAACGACGCATTTTTGTTTCTGGGATGTCGTATTGAGAGACGATGCTTTCAGACGTTTCACCTGCTTTGAGCTTGCTAAATACCGCCAGGGCAAAGGGGTTCTCGCACAGGAATATTTCTTGCTCATGCGAAAGGAAGAAGCTCTCGAGCTTTTCTTCGTTGGCTAAGTTACAAAGGTCGAAGAAAGATATTCCGATAGCGTCACATATCTGGCCCACCTTCCCAACGTGCGCATCTTCACAGGTGAAAAATCTCTTCAACGTTTGTTCAGAAAGTTGCAGGGTCGTTGCGAGGTCGGAGTATGTTACCTTTTTCGCTTTAAGCACCTTTTTCAAAGAGGTAACGAGCGCCCGATATTCCCAACTCATGAACCTTTTACCTTATAAAGTATACGTTTTATGGACTTTTAAATATCATATTGCGGAAAAGTATCAAATAGTAATATGAAGGCGCCTGCTCAAAGAGAGCATAAGGGAGCAAATTGTGAAAAAATGCATGTTACTCTTGTTAATTATGCCTTTGACCTACGCCTGGGGGACGGAGAAAACAATGCCAAAGAAAGAATCTAACGGAGATAAGAGTCCCAGCGATTGGGCTGAATTGACCAGAAATGATTTAGACTCAATCTACCGTACGCTCACCGAAAACCATCCCGGCCCGGTTGATACCGAGAACTCATGGTTTAGCGAACATTTAAGTACCGGATTCGAGCCCGCAAAACAAAATGCCGCAAAAGCAAAAAACTACGACGATTACGAGGCGGTCCTTGCTCTTTACGTCAACGGATTTAATGACGGGCATCTGGGAGTTCGTTTTAACGCCCAAAGGCGAGATATTCCATGGACGGGATTTCTTATCGCGAAAAGAGGCAGCGAGTATGTCGTTGCAGAATCGGAAGACAAGGCACCAAAAGTTGGTTGGACCCTTCAATCCTGTGATGGCATCACAGCTATGGAAATAATGACAAACTACGTGCTTCCTCTGAAGAGGGGCAGCCCCGCTTCCCAAGCGGACTTGTTTCGAAGAGCCCCTTGGATTCTCCAGGGTAATTCGAACCTTTGGCGTCCGAAGTTCTCGACGTGTGTTTTTGATTCAGGAGGCAAGTCGATCAATTTTGCTTTAAAATATCGCAATATTGATGAAAGCGAACTCAGCACCAGAATCAATGCTGTCAATAAGGACAGCACTCGGAAATTCTCGATCGAAAATCTAGATAAAAAGACGATTTGGGTAAATCTACCGTCTTTTCATCCCGAACAAGACCAAGTCAAAGACCTTCAAGATTTGATTGCGGACATGCACGACCACCGGAACGCGCGTTACGTCGTTTTCGACGTCCGCGGAAATACTGGCGGAAGTTCCGTTTGGGGACGGGATGTCCTCGTTTCTTTGTATGGCGAAGGATTCAGCGAATTGCTGAATAGGAATGACGCTATCGATGCAAGCTACGCCGAATGGCGTGTTTCTCCGGGAAATTTGGCGTATTTGGAAAAAATTCTTCCCATGTTCAAAGAACGCCACGGCGAAATGTCTGACGGGTATAAAGAATTTGACCAGACACTTAAGTCTATGCGCGAGGCCACGAAAGCAGGAAAGACATTCGCACGGCAGGGAGGAAACGAAACGATGACACAAACGACCTCGACAAAGTCTTCGCCCAAACTCCTCCCATCCGCGAAGGCCATCCTCTTGACCGACGGCTATTGCGGCAGCGCCTGCCTAGACTTCATGGACATGGCCCTACTCCTTCCGAACGTGGTTCACGTAGGTGGGTCTACAGGCGCAGATACGCTCTACATGGATATTCGAAGCGAGAAACTGCCAAGCGGCTTGGCGGAGCTGTCTTTTGCTCAGAAGGTCTATCGCAAGAGACGTCGGGGACACAATATTGGGTATGATCCGAGTACGGTTTGGCTTGGGTCCTTTTCCGATACATCGAGGATAAAGGAGTGGGTTAAGAGAGAGGTAATTCCTAAACTCGGTAATTAGCTATATCCACAAAAAGTGTCCTGAATTTTCACCACTCTTGGAATGGTTCGGGTAGATCGCCTTGTCACCAAGGCGACCCCCGTAAGAACCGTACGTGCGGATTTCCCGCATACGGCTCCGCAAAGAGAAAGTTTTACAGCATTGCGTGTGTCTTTAATGTCGTGTAGGTGAACTTTAACCTCGGTTTCACGATTGGATTTACCTGCAGGATACTCTGCTCAAAATATTCCCACGTTAACCGACCGTTTTGGCTGCGATTGCCAAGCACGAAGCGCCAGTAGCGCACGGCGAGGTAGTAGAAGTTTTGAATGCAGACGCTGTTTCCAGGCAAACCATAGTAGTTAAAGTGTCCTCTTAAGATAGAGTTTAGGAGCCTAGCTTGGTCAGCCACTGGCCAGTGTTTAGCTTTGCTGAGCTTTTGCTTTAACTCTTGTTTAGCACGCGTGAAGCGGCTGCTTTGAGTTTTGAAAACCAATTTGGTCCGTCGACCATCGTTGGTTTTGGCTCTAAACATTTCCATCCCGAGAAAAGATATACGGCGCCGACTTGGTCCCTCGCCTCGAGGGCGTTGAGTTAAGTCGGTCTTATGCGTTTTGGTCTCCGATATTTGAAGTCCGAATCGCTTGAATCTAATCTTGAGCAGGTGCTCCAATGTCTCCATATCCTCTGCGCGCTCGCATACTATGACAAAGTCATCACAGTAGCGCACGAGTTCTGACATGCCGCGAAGCAGAGGTTTTACAGTCTAGATGCGCAATTGTTTCGTCTCTCGTTAACCCATCGACGCCTGGCGCACTTTGCTTACCAATGTTTCTCAGACTTGCTTCAACAAGGTTTCGATTCATTTGGTGTGCCAGGTTGCTGAACTTTTCGTTAGCGTTCGTTCGGGCCTTCGCTGCAATTCTTGCAAGCCCCTGACGTTCGTTTATTGTCCCTTGACCTCTGAGTGTCGAGGGCTTGACCACCTCAGTGTGTGGCCTCGTCGTCGCTTCTTGCACAGATCTCCTCTCTGGCACGTCCTTCCCCATGTGGCCGGCTTTCCCGTCCTCTGAGTACTATGCGTGCTCCGATTTCTTTGGGCCCTTCACCTTAGGTGAGTTGTCGCTTTCCTGTCGACTGATCCCAAAGACTTCCCAGGTTCACAATAGTGCTTCGTGAGCATGCTGTGGGTCCTCGCCCCCGGCAGTTATTCTTACGCCATAGCCTATGCGGAAGTAAGAATTATGGCCTTCCACGATTTCACACTCGTGTCGGCAACTGCGAACATCCGAACTTTCGAGGTTTACCCCGTTCGCCAAATTGGCTCCGGCCTGCTCACTCGTCTTTGCCAGCTTCAGCGTAAAGATCACTCTTCACCCTGTGGCATCGACTTCACCCTGACTGGCAAGGTCTTATGGTGGTGCTCTTTGCATAGCACATGCTCCTATTGCGCTTCCTGGCGCACGTGAAAATTCGGGACACTTTTTTGCTTCAGGCTGAACACTTTTCTACCGAACCAAATGGTAGCAAGGAGGGTGTTATGTGGAAAAGAGTAAAAGACTACGGGGAATTTCGTAAGCTCGTTGGAATCCTATCGCTTGTTGACCTTGAAGACATCGAAGTCAACATTCTGCCAGCGTCTGCTTTCGGCTTTTTTGAACCAGATGCCTTGGCCCAGCTTATCAAATATTGTCATGACAATCCCGGAACACATATTGTCTCGATGATTCATTCTGAAAGCTTTGTGAATCGATGCATCTTTGGCTCGTCGCTTTTCTATTTGGCAACCGGAGATTCCGATCCTAACCTGATATTCGACCCCATTTACATCATCGATGAACTTTGCCTTCAATCCCTAAACTCAGAACTTAACAGCTCACGCCCGTATCTCAATCTTCCGAAATAGTTCTTTAATCCTCGAACCGACATAGCGGCGTCGAGCTGATCAGCACTTCTTAGCCTGGAATGTAGCTTTTCTGCCTGACGACATGCCTTAACAAAATGTTCGCTCGCACCATTTACCCGACGTTCCCGGCTTGAAAATGCTTCCATAAGGGCCAATGCGTCGAATTGATCGTCCAGACCTGGGAGGGTATCGAGATCCAAGGTGTCCGACGTAATTGTGATCCCTGAATGGATTTTTCCTATAACAAAATTCATGGAAGTAAAATAGGCGATTCGCATTGATGAAGAAGTGACTTCGAATGACATGATGGATGAATGGCATTCGAAATTTTCATCTCTTGCCCGAATAGTAGAAATTTGGCCCCTTCGGTCTGGACGAACGTCACTCAAATCGGTAGCTTGAAGAAGCAATCTTTTGTGGAGGTTTTGAAATGGCGGTGACTTCGATGAAACGGCAGGTGCAACTCGCGCGTGGCATTATCTTTAGCAACGACTCAGTGCTGCTGGTGCAGGATGTTAAGGGAAAGGGACATTTTTTCCTTCCTGGTGGGCACATCGAAGTAGGAGAAAGCGCAGTTTCCGCTTTGACGCGCGAAATTCAGGAGGAACTGGGATGGAAGGTCGAAGCGGGGCCGTTTGTTGGATGCTTGGAGAACCGTTGGGATTATACGCGGAAGCGCGATCAACAGCATATCGAAGTGTTTGAGCTCAACCTGCTTTTTCTTGTTAACGCGAATGAAAAACTGCTTCGGTCGACGCCAGTTTCCAAGGAAGATCATATTGCCTTCAAGTGGGTTCCATTCAAAGAACTTAGTGACGCGTTTATACTGCCTCCCGTGACTAAAGACATTATTGTCAAGTTGCGTGAGTCAGGGTCTGCATTCAAGTCAATTTGGGAATCAACCTTATAGAAACCTACAACGAGAGAGAGCAGTCGGGGCCCGCGACGCAGTCCGACCCTTCCCACGCAGGATTCTTAATCACCTTTTTTTGGCGTCCTGAGTATTGGTATTGAAAGGCGGATTCGCTGGTCACGGGCGAGGCGGCAATTGAAGGAGCTTCCTCAACGAGAGGGCCGCATCCGAGCGGGCCTCCACCTCCTAAATTGCCGGGTTGAGCTTTTGTCGTGTATGCGTAGGTAGCGTGGGCCAATTTTATGACAACCGACGTGCACGCATTGTGGTGTACTGTTCGTTCTTCGTAGGAATGACTCGGATCGCCGTCGCCCACTTTGAGCGAAAACGTTTTATTGCCATTTTCTTTATCTAGTCCGGTGTCCCTGATCCTGATCTCTTGCCACCTATGATGAAACGTTCCAAACGTGAAGCTTTCGCACGTCAAAGTCTCGATGGTCACCTTGCCGACGTCTGTTGCAATGTTAGAGCGGATTACCTTGAGACTTTCTCCGCTCGTACAACCGCTCCCTGAATCAGAAAACGGGTCTCCCTGGACAAGCTGCCCAACGGAAATGGAGCTCGACGTCTTGATCTTACCATCTTCTAGTTTTTTACCTTCGACGGCGTAGGTATACTTCTCTGTAGTCGCAATTCTGAAAGCATCCGTGCCCCACATGGGAATTGTTATCAAGATCTTACTTGCGTCTCCAAAAACCGCCTCGTCCAGTCCGTTGATAATCGCATCGGTTCCAGGACGCATACGTTGAAACAAAGGTGGTTCAAATTGACTGGCCACGACGGGCCTCGCGATAACTTGATAGAGTCTTGATTCTTGTGAGGTTTCATTCAAACAGGCATCGATTCGAACAACGTTTGATTCTTCTTCTCCCGAACTTATAGCTTGAAAATGGATGCTTTCAATATCGCCAGGCTTTTCTTGAGGGATGGGGCCCTCCAACGGATTAAGAGTCAAGGACACTTGGGTTTCTCCGCTTTCGCACTCAGGCTTGGGAAGCTCGGGGACGTATTCCACAGATGACGTTTCGGCTTTAACGTTGCTTGCCTCAGACGGGGTTTTGCATCCGAACGCAAAAATAGCAAACGCACTGACTATGAAAAAATGCATAAAAGCTCCTAAGAATACTAGTTTGATGATACCACAGCGAGTAGTATAAGTTTTTCTTTTAGACGTATAAAAAATAATGAGTTGCTGGTAAGGCATCTTTCGGAGTATGGGTGGCGAATAAACCCGGTTTTTCTAGGGAAGGTTGGAGGATGAGATCCTTCGCTGCGCTCAGGATGACGATGTGCGCAAGGATGACGGAGTGCGCAAGGATGACGGTGAGCGCAAGGTGACGGTGAGCGCAAGGATGAGGGCACAGATCGGGTGTCTAGGTACCGAGGATCAACGGCTTTATAAGGAGAGGTTACAATGATAAATCTACGTTTGGGTGTCACGGTATTAGCGACGCTAGCCTGCAATGTGGCCTTTTCGGCAAGTGCAACGTTACGTCCGCTGCAAATTAACGTAGGCGATGACATTCGCCAAGCAAAAGAAGAATTCAATGCTGACCTTGTTCCGGCTGTAACGGATATCAACTCTTCTGGATCAAAGAAAATCGCCATCGCACCGATGGGCGGGAGCAAAGTGACGCCGTTCAAGGAATTGGATTTGGATGGTCTGGTCATCATCGATTGGCTCAAACCAGGAACGAATTCTCAGATTGAGAAAAGCTTCTCGGCTGACAGAGAAACCCTGACGAAGGTGGTTCGCGAAGGCCTAAGCGGCGGCTCGATGAGCAGCACTTCAACAGCCGATACTAGCTTGTCCGCACAGATCCTAGCTCGGTTAAAATTGGAACTCGGAGCAAATAATATTCGAGTTAGCTACTGGTTGCTTCAGGAAGACGTATTGAAGTTGACTGAGGCCGGGATACAAGTTGATCAAAATCTGTGGAGCGAAGGTGTTGTCGGAAAGGAAGACGCCATAGTCGCCACATTCTTCTCTTTTCAGGTTGACGGAAAGAACAAAGAACTTGTTATGCTCAGTCATATATTCACGGCGGATGAAGATCTAACGCGAAACCCAGTCCCCTTAAAACATCTTCAAGATTTGGCGGAAGGCCAATATAACTGGCTTTACCTCTCCGCGGACGGCGTAGCGTTTTTCAGCAAAAAGCTCGATAACGGTTTGCAAGGCGCGAGCAAGACTTTCCTCGGTCTCCTGTCGCCAGGGTCTGGTGTAATTCTCGACTATCCTCGACTCGGTGCCTACAATGCTTGTGATCAGGTGTATGACGGCATCTCCTTCATGTGCGGACGAAGCGGTCTGGAAGGATACGGATTAGACGAGATTGCAAATATAGAGATCAGTCGCAATGTTTTTGGCTATTCGGGCTTGGCTCCCGGCGACGTCGTAAAGGTTTATAAGACAACGGGCACTCGCACTCTCCCTGAGAAGGTCCGTGGATCGAACATTTTTGATTTGTCGAAATTTACTGAAATCGGCGAGAGCCTCGAGGTTGTGTTTCAATAGCAAGAGCTAGAGCATGGCGAACTCAAAGCAAATCGGAAATTTTGGTGCAGTCTGTGTCATCATCGGCAGCCTAGTCGGCTCTGGTATTTTTGTCGCGCCCACTGTTGTTGCTCAGTTTTCACCTTCTCACGTTGTGGCAGGATCGATTTGGATACTGGGTGCTATTATGTGTTTGTGCGGGGGAATGATCTACTCTAAATTGGCACAACACTTTCCGGAAAGCGGCGGCCAATACATTTACATCCGTCAGATGGTGAGTCCAGCCCTCGCTGCGGTTTACGGCTGGATGAGTTTCCTTCTGATTGGACCTCTTATGATCGGAGGGTCGGCTCTCTTCTTTGGCGAGCAAATGAAATTTCTTTATCCCAATATTTCACCGCTAGCTGTGAAAGCCACAGGTATCGCGCTCGTCTTTGCGTTTACCTACCTTAATCATCGAGGCATCGAAATCGCCGGCAGACTTCAAGGCGCCTTGGTCGTACTGTTAATAGCGACCTTGTTTATCGTGACCGGAGCTTCCTATTTCACTCTCGATACCGCGGTACAGTCCGTAAATATCGGAACTAAAACTCCTTCGTTCGATGCAAACTCGGTGAACAAGGGATTGTTAGCCCTTGCCATGGTATTATGGGCGTTTGAAGGATTCAACTCAGCAACCTTCATTACTGGCGAAATCAAAGACGGTGCTCGGCAGATACAAAAAATCGTTCTTCGGGCTCTCGCGATAGTGACGGCCAGTTACTTCGCCTTTGTCTTCACTGTCTATCGATACATTCCCTACCAGGACCTGATCGTCAGCTCCAATGTTGGAACCGATCTGGCTTCGCTCTCCTTCGGCTCGTATGCCGGGACTGTGGTGTTTGTTCTTACTTGTCTTGGAATTGTCACCACAATTCATACGTCGATCATGATCGGCCCTAGGATTACGAGAAGTCTAGCAGCTGACGGTTTGTGTTGGGCAAAACTATCTCGCATACACCCCATGTACGGCTCCCCTTCCTTGGCGCTCTGGATGCAAATGATTATGGCCTCGGTGTGCCTTTTTGCCGGAAGCTTCCAGTCGCTGATTTCGCTGTTTGTCGTGGTCAATTGGTTCTTCTATGGAATTACGGCGTGGGGATCCGTCTCGCTAGCGTCCCAAAGAAACTTCTTTGATCGCTCGATAGTCTTTATGTTTATTGTGGGCGTTATCGCACTACTTTCTTTCCAACTGATTTCTCAGCCCGGATTCACAGTATCTGGCCTGGGTTTTGTATGGGTACTTTACTTTGGTCTAAAGCGATTTTTCGTAGGGGAAGGAGCCGTGAAGAACGGCTCTCCCGAACGAACTTTGGTATGAAAAATCGGTTACTGAATGATTTCCCAAGATAAGTATTCCACGACACCATCTGGAGTCAGACCGTCGCCTTGGGAAAATGCAAACTTCACTTCTTCTCCGATTGCGAAAGCCGATCCGTTGAGAATGAGCGCATATGACCGGCCAATATGGTCCTGACAATTGGTGTGCCCGCCGACCAGCTCTGCGCCGGTAACCTTAATGATCACAGTCTTAGGATCAACTTCAGTCGTAGTGCCGTTCACTTTACCGATACGTGCAATGTTCTCCACTTTTGTCGTAAGTTTGCAACTTTCTTCAAACGACGCAAGCGATGACGTGTCTTTGTTGTCTTTCTTGCCGCATGCTCCGATGAAGAGAACCATCGCACTGACCATTCCAACTGAAATCATTTTGCTTCTTGCTTTCATTTTTTTCTCCTGAAAATTTGTTTTTGTGCGATATCGCACTTGCACGGAGGTTGTGCAAACGCGGCGCCCAAAAACCGGCCAAGCCCGACGAAGTGTTCCCGGAAGAAGGAACAGGCTCGTGGGAACCTGTAAGCGCCTGATTCGTGGTAACGGAGTGCCAGCGGCAGGAACCGAATGGGAGTAGCAATGGCTAATAACTGTGTCCAAAGCTTAGACACTGCTGGCTTTCTGGCCAGAACAAAGATTCGACTTAAGGCAATGAAAGCGGCTCAATTGAATGAGCCGCTTCGACGAATTTCTGACAAAGACCTATTCCTTAATACCTGAAACGAGATAGACGACACCTCCGCCACCGGTATGATAGGTCCCGCTTTTCCTAGAAGCGCGACATTCATTTGAGCTATCAATTACCGCCGTTTGCCAAAGACGATCAAAATCATCCGTTGCCCCACCGCCCGCAAGGAAATATTTCCTGCATTGGCCTCGATCACCATAGGATATGGGATTCTCATCCACTACATCCATCTCGGCGGCGATAGCGCTTTGCTCGGGATCGTTGTACGGAGCGAACATTGGAGACGCTTTGTCGGACGAATAAGTCCGTATATGTCGCAGACCTGCCTTAGCAAAGTACCCTGGGAGCATATCTCCTATCGAGTTATGCCCCTCGCCTAACGCCGCTTTGCCTCGCTGACAGGCAAGATGATATTTGACGAGATCCAGAATCCTTTCGATGGGATGTGAGAAGCTTTCGCTATTAAGAACCAAGGTAGCGGCCATGTTGTTAGGTTCTGCCACAGCTAACAAGCCACCCGGCCTTAGCACGCGCATAAACTCTTGGATCGTCCTTTCAGGATTTCTGACGTGGATGAGAACGGTTTGACACGTCACTACGTCAAATGTTTCATCAGGAAAGTCCAAGTGATCAACGTTGCCTTGTCGATAGGAGAACCTATTTTGTAAACCTCTCGCCAACGCACGAGCTGTTGCCTGCCCCACCCACTCCAATTCTTGGTCAACGCCAACAACCTTGCAGTCGTCGTGTAGGTGCGGAGCGAGCGCCCTCCCCCAGTGGCCGACTCCAGAGCCTGCATCGAGAACCAACCTCGCATCGGATAAGTTCCACCGTTTTGCCATAAGAGCGAGGAAATCATGGTTCCACCAAAAATCCCTCGACTCGCCAAAATACTCTTCGGAATGTAGTTTTTTGCTCATAAAAAACACCTTCGTTAATATGCCACCATGGACAAGGCAATGCTTTTCCAGGCGGAAATTTTTAAACAAAATTAAATACGGAGACGAAAACGATGAGCATCGCTAGGGTGGTGTGAATATCGATTTTGAAAAATGGTTCATAGCAAAGTCCGAACTTGCGTGAGCTAGTCTTATAGCAAAATATGTCTTTCGCAGCCAACAAAAAACGCCCCGGTTTCCCGGAGCATCTACTATTTCCCTTTTATTTTCGCTGAAGTAAGTACGTTTTTGTTAGTTGTTTCTTGCAACGATATCAGCGATTTTCAGGGTTGGTTCGCCGTGAGAAGGAATCTCGACAACTGCAGAAACCGTTGTCGTCCGAGTATTGACACCGCGCCACTCGAGTTTTTGAATAACAAGAACTGAATAATCACATCCGGCAAATCCGCAACCGCTGTCGATCTCAATTGCCTTAATTTCTCCTATGGTATCGAGACCGAAATTGTTTTTCACGTTGTTAATTTCATCCTGAACCAGCGCGGAATCCTTGAATGTCTGAATGGCTTGATTTTCCATGGATTCATCTGCCATGCTGATTGTGGAGAGGGTCATGAGGGCTAACACGATAAATCTTTTCATAAATACTTTCCTTTGATTCGTTTTGTCTGTGGTTGTTAATTTTTTGCGGCCGCAGAGGATGTATACGATAAGCCAATAGAAGAGTGTGAGAGAAAAAATGCGGCTTTCGAGAAAGTGTTGAAACAGTCATTCAACACTTTCGCTAGGAAAGCATGCCTTCAAGAGGAAATAAGCTAATACTGAGCTGATATACCTTTTCACGTGATCCCGTTTCCAGCAGCTCACACATCTTGCGGTTGAATTCGAGAATGAGCTGCTTAGCTGCAGGAATCTTTGAAGGATCTATGGCCATGGTCATTCCCGTATTGCTGCGCTGCTCAATAGGAACGAGTTCCAAGGCTTCTTGCGCGACCTTGAGAAGCGTTCGTTGGTGCGCTCGATGTGCGGCCGTGGTCTTCGTCTTGTCTTTTGTGGTCAGGGACTTATCGACTTTCGCAAATTTTCCACCGCGATTTTCAAGCAGTCCCAGTTGAGTCAGGCGTCGAATCGCGTATTCGGTTTCGAGCTTGGTGATGCCAAGGCGTTTGGCTATCCAAGCCACATCGGACCTAAAATCGTTAACCAATGTTAGCTCGAGCAAAGCGTAATGATGCGGCTTTGAAATCACTTCGAAGAGCGAGAGATCGAGTTCTTTGGGAAAGCATGTCTCTACTGAAGCATGTACCTGGGGAATTTCTCTTACGGTTTTGGCTTCCCTCACAGCACGTAATAGGATCCGCCCTTCTTCTTCCGATAATTCTAGAGCACGTCCCAGTTTATTTGCGGTCTCAGGAGCAGGACAGTATTTTCCGGAAAGCGCTTTTGAGATAATTCCTACATCTACGCCGCTATCGCGGCTCAACGCGCGGAGCGAATAGCGTGGATTGCGCTTTTGCTTCTTTTCGAAAGCTGATTTCAGAAGCTCTTTGCAGAGAATCATACCGACCAAAACAATAGGTTTTATTAGAAACTTTGACATATATTATAATTATTGTGATATGTCAATAACATATGTTGACATTTTATTAATACTTCACTATCATTGCCTCCTTAATAAAGGAAAAACCATGAAATCGATGATAATTATCAGATTTATCTGGGTATATTCATTGTTCTTTTCAACTCCTTCCCGAGCCGGTAGCGAGTCTCACGGCGGGGATACCATCCGCAAACTGTTCAACGAAGCCAAAGAGAAGGCTCATGATGCAGCGGCCGAGTTTGCAACACCCAACGATATTGACTCCAGAGACGCGGAAGCGATTAGCTGGATTGCTGCCAACCAAATAGACCTAGCATCTGATATTGAGGCAAGCGAACTGGTTTGGAGGATTGAAAACGACACCGCAACCTGTGCTGAAACGCGGCGGAATCGTAACGCTACAATTTATCTGTCTTACAAGATTTGTCTCGATGTGCAGGAAATCGATTCTCTGAAAAATGCAACCTGGTTGCTCATTCACGAAGCGGTGCATCACTTCAACAAAGAGGACGAAGATTTTGCCGACCGCGTCGCACTTCTGATCATAGAAAGCAATATGCGGACAGCGGAAGTTGCAACGACATCCTTTAAGTGGGAGAGCTTTGCGACTAAGAGTCTATGGGACGGTCTTCATACAGGCCATCCTGGACCGCAAGAACAGAGTATACAGATAGGGGAGAGAATCTTCGTATGTTGTCAGAACCGTTTTGGAGCCATTGTCGGACTTATATACGATCCGGCGACGGGTTTATCAAAATCTACTTCGTCCCTCGGAAGCGCTCCACAAGATTGGAATTCATATAAAAAAGGGACTACATTGGTCTGGACGGGATCCCATGTTTTCATTATGTTCGCGGGCGTCGTCGCATTCTCGTATGATCCTCAAGAAGATAGCTCGCAGCAGATAAGAGCGCCATTTACTGAACCCACATATATGACACACGCACTTTGGACGGGAAGTGAGGTTTTGCTCTTCGGGGAAGAAGGACCTTACTGGAACGCCGGGGCCAGGTATGATTTCAGCTCAAACTCTTGGGCATCGATGCAAATGGCACCTCCGCCCGAAGTTACTGCCCGCCTAACGAATGCCTTCTGGACCGGTAACAAAGTATTAATGTATGACTCCGCCGCCGGGGCAGGCTGGTACTATGACCCTAATGAGAATACTTGGTCATCGATTTCTAGAGATGGGGCACCGTCACCACGGCGGAAGAGTTCGATTGTTCTGCTAAACGGCAAGATGTTCGTTTGGGGCGGAGTCCATTCAGGTATACTCAATGACGGCTTTGTCTACGACCTTGCCGAGAACATGTGGAGTCCAATGCCGCAGGGTGCGCCCGGCAAGTTAGATCCACTGACAGTCGTAGCTGGATCTAAGTTCATTGTGTGGGGTGGCGAGGACTCGTCAACAGGATATATTTTCGATCCCGTTGATCAGACCTGGACCCGCATGGCATTTGATAGTAGCGAACCTCCGAGTCTCTATGGTGCTTTTGGTTACTGGATTGGCGGAAACCTCGTGGCGGTGAATTTTGCTTGCAGGACTGAATTGGAAAATTGTGGACAGTCCGCTAGCGAGGGGCGAATACACTTTATTTCGCCGAACTGACCTCTCCTGATTCAACATTGCCATCAAGGCGAAAGCAGTTTCAGAGCAATCGCCTTTTTCAAGTGCCCAAGAGCTTTTCCAACGTCAGGTTGTCCTGAGTTCGCCACGAGCAGAACGGTCAAATTCTTTTCCGGGGCGAAGAAGGCGACGGCATAATTAAATGTATTGCTGCCGTCATGCTCAAAGGTCGAGGTTGCAAATGGCTCTTCTTTTCTACCCCAACCACCGTAAGTGTAGGGACTACCAGGGGCAGCAGCAAAGTATTGTTTGCTCACGTCCTTATTCCTGAGCAAAGCGCCTTTGCCGTGCCAAGCGTTCTGCAGTTCGCCAACAAATTTCTCCCAATCCTCAAGACTGCAATGCACGGTACCGGCGGGCCCTACGAACGGGGGGTTGTCAATTTTGTGCTTCGGCGGAACGCTGATAAGCTCACCTCCTTCCGAAACGTGCGGCCATGGTTGCGACGGTTCCGTTTCGGAAACCTCTCCTGAAACGCCGAATCCGCAAGATGTCATGTTTAACGGTTTAAAGAGACGGTCACTGATGATTTGTTCCCATTCGGCGTTGTAAAGGTTCTCGAGAATCGCGCCTGCGGTAATATAATTGATGTTTGCATAATTAAATTTGCGCTCAGCCTTTGACGGAGTCTCTGCCGACATGTGAGGAGATTCTTCCAACGATGCACGTACCATTTCGTTTCTTTGTTCCCGAAGAGGTTTTGTGGAAGTCCATAATTTTTTCCAAAGGTCGCCGTTTTTCACCTCTTGAATATCTTTGAGACCGCTCCCCTGCGAGAGAATATCTCCGAGGGTGAGGTTCTGATTCAATTTGTGGATCTTCGTTTTCGAGCTAAAGTACTTCGCAATCTCTGTTTTGTAGGAAAGACGTCCCTCTTGAATCGCTAATGCCATCAAATACGCGGTCATCGCTTTCGTATCAGATCCCAGATGCCACTCGTCCTTTGTGGTCGCGTCCGCTTCGTGCCGCAATGCCCTCTTTCCTTGTGCGCCAAAAAAAAGGATCTTTCCGTCCTTTCGAACAAGAACGCCAATTGCCGGTATTTTGCCTTCGCTTTGAGCGGTGTCAACCAATTGCTGGAATTCGTTGCCGTCTGCGTGAGACGGAGTATGATCTGAAGAGGTTTTGGAATTAGTTGCGCATCCAACGATTCCGGTTGCCAACAAAGTCGCTAGGCGCTTTCGCCACTTTTTCGTAGTCCGTACCTGGTTCATGACGGTTCCTCTTTTGTTATGGTTATGAGTTTATCTTAAAAGGTCGTTTTTGTCGCGAGGTGCAGGAAGGGTGAAAAACGGGAGATTGAGATGCTTCGTTGCGCTCCAACCTGCCGGACAATACCTTCTGCGTTGCCATTATTCCGTGCTTCCGCGTTAAATTAAGAGATCGCGGAAACGCCGAGGTTTGGGAAACGCTGAAGGGGTATTTGCTTAGCAGATTTGGCCATTCAATAAGGGAAGTCTCCAAACAACGGGGGGCCCCTGAAGGACGTGGGTTGGGTAGGACTTACGGACAGGATTCGACAGGATCCAGATCGATGAACTGAAAGCCTAGCCCGTTGGTTGGCCATATTGCGTTGCCGATGCCTATTTCGAAGTATTTGGGTGATTCGATAGTTTGAACGATTGCAAGGGCCTTGGTCGTTCCATTTTCCTTGAGTGCGCCTTCCAGATTTTTCTCGCGTAGAAATGTCAGAATTTTGCCTGTTATGTCTATGTCAGTCGGGTAAAAAACGAGATCGTGTACGAGGCTCATCGAGGTTGTTTCGGATTGGATGCGTTCGATCGCCAGGCGTTGCTTCTTGTTGGTTTCACCTGAGCTTGGATTAGCTACGAAGACGTCTCGGAGATATATTCTGCCGCAAACAGGAATGGTGCGAAGAGTAACACTACCGTCTGCTGCGAACGATGCACTTGACCAAAATGACAGGCACAAAAGGACCATTTGGAAAAGATTGGTTGCGTTAAAGAGGTTCATCGTGTGCCTTTCTTTTAGGTCAGGACATCTGTTGTCGCTTACCCGACGTCACATAATACATAAAGTAGGTTTTGCCCAATTCCGCTAACAACATGATTCCTGTCGCAACAAACGGGTAAAAATATTCGTTCGATTTAAATGGGTCCCATAGATAGGTCAGAATATATCCGAAACTTCCGCGACCTGTTTTATACGTTACGAACAGTTGCACGACGGAAAGCATCCATGCGATTCGGTTTCGGCGAGCGAGAAAGTAAATTTGCCCGCCTAACAAAAAGAGCGCAACAATGTGCCCCCAAAAGATGGGAGTAAACGGTTCGAAGGTTTGAGCGAGCAAAGAGAGAAAAATTCTAAGGCCTGATATAAAGAGAGAAAGGAGAATGAGGTTTTCAATTTCCTTGATACCCGGCATTTTGATAGTCATACGTGCGCCCCGCCTTATCGCGGGCCTAAATTAATCCGTGAAGAAGTAAAATGCACTGACAATCCTGCGCCGGCGCAGGATTTGAATTTAAGACGTTGTTTTTAAAACGATATTTTTGAGCGCCACGCACACAACAACCGACTGGGAAGTCGGTCAGAGAAGCAGTTCGAAGACTTCTCCGCTTTTGTACGTCGCAGTGAATTTCGAAGGTGTTTGCATGAGTGGATGTGCCGCGACCCAAAAGTATGTCGCGTACTCCGTCTTGATGGTGGTCGTATCGCCCCAATTGTGGTGAGCTGTCGTCACCTGAATTGAGTTTGCAATGCCATCCCCTTCCAAAATCAAGTTTTGCTGATCTGTCGGTATCGATGCATGAGGGTCGTGTATTTCCACTCTTAGGAACCGTATGAAGGAGTTTGCGATCCCCTGAGCAATGCAAACCTGCTTTTTAAACTGTATTGTTCCGTGCATTTGCTCGAATTCGAGGAAATGTTCACCTTCAGAGCAAGGCCCTCTCTCGGATTCCTCGCTCTTTGTCGCAGAACCGGAGGACGCATGTTGACATGCTGACGCAGAAAGAAGAATGCAGGTCGCGAGGGCGAACTTTTTCATAGCAGGACCTCAATCGAGAGTTTTGATCGTGGGCAAAAAATTTGTAATATGTTGATTCAAAGATGTTTTACAGTCTTTGGAAAGATGGTCCCCGTGAGTCATGAGGCAAACCACGTAGGGTTTTTGGGTTGATCCTTCTTCTCCGCAGAACTTCTCTCCCTCTTCTTTGCATTTCTCTTTAACGGAATCCAAGTCTGAAACACTTTTCTTCCATTCATCATGCTTCGTCAAAACGAAAGCTTTGCAGTCTTTGGAAAGCTTGTCGATATTCGTATGAAGACACGTTTTGACCGTTTCGCCGTGGTTCTCGGAAGCGCAGAATTTTTCCTCATCTTCGTCGCACGGACCGTAGGCAATCGCGTAACTGCCGATGTTTAGTAAGTAAACAGACGTTAGTATCGAAAAGACATAATTTCTCATTTCCACTCCAAAACATGAGATTTCTTTTCTTTTATCGGAACGCTGTTATAAAATATTAGGAACGCAATCACTTGGAAATATATTGATATGACACCGAAGCTGGTAGTGGTCATTTGGCTCGCAATTACAGTATTTATGGCGAAGGAATACGTTGTCCTCAATAAGAACCCGAAGCAACGCACCATGATCGGCCGCGTTTCCTGTCAATACTTCGGACATTGCCAACCCATGTATCCCGAAGCCGGAAAGCCTCTAAGTTTCGCGTTAGGGGTGATCGGGTTTTCAACAATCTGTCTTACCAACTTCTATATTATGCGAAAACATTTTATGCCTATGCGTACGTGGGGAAAACTCCAAACCTGGTTGAACTGGCATATACTTTTTGGCTTGCTTGGTCCGACGCTGATCATTTTTCACACCAATTTTGACGTTAACGGGTTGGTGGCTATAAGTTTCTGGTCCATGATGGTTAGTATGACGAGCGGTATTGTCGGTCGTTACCTCTACGTTCAGCTGCTCCAAAGCAAGGAAGGCTTGCGACAGAGAATCGATGTTTATGAACAGGGATTTGAAAAGTACTTAAAACTAGTGCCAGCTCACCGAAAAGCGCTCGACCTTGCGAAGTCAAGGTCGTTTCTGGCCGCAGGCGGCATGAGTTCAAACCAAATGGCCGCGACGAGCCTAGCGCCGTTCCTAATTCGGTCTTTCGTTGGTGAAATGAGAATTCGTGTGGCTCTGCCGTCGCTTGGGTTTAAGGCGCCGCCGCCTCTAAGAGCAGGCCTTCGCGAGTGGGCTATTTTGCGAAAGCGCTTGATCTCTTTACATTACTATAAGGTGATCTTCGGTTACTGGCACTCGTTCCATATGCCTTTCGCGATTTTCATGTACGTGGTGGCTATTATACACATCATATCTTCACTTATTTTCAAGGTAGGATAAAAACCACTATGATTCTCCAAAAAATCTCGCACTTCGTTGCCTACTATTTTTGGTTCATCGCTTCGATTCCCTTCTTTATCATCGCATCCAAGTCGATGCGCAAGCGAACCGTCGAACAGAAGCAAGCCAAGCGGAAGTACGAGGACGTCGTCGCCAAGAATCTGCACGAACCCCTAACTCTCCATCCGGAAATCGACAACAAGAAATGCGCGGGCTGTGGCGCTTGCGTTAAAGCGTGCCCGGAAGGCGACATCCTGAAACTTATCAATCATAAAGCCGTTCTGATCGAGCCAAGCAAATGCGTGGGTCACGGCGAATGCCAGGCTTCGTGCCCGATGGACGCCATCGACCTCGTATTCGGGACAAAGACCCGGGGCATGGATCTGCCGAAAGTAAATACGAACTATGAAACGAACGTTCCGGGACTCTACATAGCGGGAGAGTTAGGCGGAATGGGTCTTATCCGCAACGCCGTCAAGCAAGGCAAACTAGCCGTTGAGCACGCTGTCAAGAATCTCTCTTCCGCCAAAACCGATTTTGACGTTGTCATTGTGGGCGCGGGGCCAGCAGGTCTTTCAGCAAGCTTACAATGCGCAGCATCGGGCAAACGATACATTTGTCTGGAGCAAAATAAATTCGGCGGTACGATCTACAACTTCCCAAGACAAAAGATCGTTATGTCGCACCCCGTCGATTTTCCTGTCTTCGGCAAGATCCAGTTCCCTCAGCACAAGGTTTCCAAAGAGGACATCCTGGGCATATGGCATAAGATTCGAAAACAAGCCAAGCTAAGAATCCAAGAAGAGACGAAGTTTGAAACTCTGACCAAAGATGGCGGAAAATTCATCGTCAAAACCAGCAAGGGCACTCTTACAGCGCAAAAGGTTATTTTGGCCATGGGCGTACGGGGAACGCCTCGTAAATTGGGCCTACCTAACGAAGAAACCACCAAAGTTACTTACAACCTACTCGATCCAGAGCAATACCAGAAAAAATGGATCGCCGTCGTGGGCGGGGGAAACGCGGCCGTCGAGGCGGCTCAATACCTGTGCAAACCACAGTACAACAACAGGGTTTTCCTCCTCGTTCGAAGCGATACCTTCGATCGCTGTAACGAGGAGAACCAAAACCTTATCTTGAGCTACCAAAAGCAAGGTCGAGTCAAAATTCTGTTCAACACCTCCGTAGCGGAAATTCATCAAAAGCACTTGGTTATTGACACTAAAGGCAAGAAGAGCAACATTCAGAACGATTTTCTTTTTATCTTCGCTGGAGCCCTGTTGCCCTTCGACTTTTTGAAAAGCTTAGGAATCATGATCGATAAAAAATTTGGCGAAGCACTAAAGGCATCCGTATGACCAAACAAGTTCTTTTCTCATTCTTTCTCATGGGCGCCTTAGCAGGTTGCAGCGTGCCCCAAAAGCCTAAAGTGACCAACGACAAGAAGTTGAGTCCCAGTACGGACCATACCAACTTCACAGCGGATTGTTCCGAATGCCACGAAGATACAAGACCTGCCGCCACCGACAACGTTGAGCATGGATTTGGTCGGGATTGCGCCGAGTGTCATGAGTACACAACTACGAAGATTTGGACGCCGATCGCTTATAGCCATAGCCCGGCGCCCACCGCATGTTTAGGGTGTCACGCGGCCGATCGATCGACGGCGGCAACACACCCTGGGAAAACCGGGGAATGCGCTCCTTGCCACACTTATCCACAGTGGAAAGCGGCGACAACTACACCTTAGAGAAATCGCTAGAACGAAAACTGATTATGGCACTGCTCGCACAACACTCTGTCGGGGTTATGCGCATTATTCTGGAAGTGAGTTCCAACCCCTTGTGCATCTTTAAAGTGACAGGCCAGGCATTCTGTCGGCGTACCTTCGTATAATCCCGAATTATGGCAACTATTACATTCCAAAAGTCTATGCGCCCCTTGCAGCGGAAACAGCGTTCGGTTGTGGTCGAATGTCGTGTTGTGCCAGAAACTCTGCGTGTGACAGTCTTGGCACGGGAACAACGTCTTATGGTGCGGCTCTTCGTCAGCATGGCATGCGAGACAATCCTGGCTCGAACCGCTTAACGTCTTGTCATTTACGTGGCATTCTTCACATGATAAGAAAAGGTGCACACCTTCGAGCGTAAAGTCCTTGTGGAAATCGTCCGCTTTCCTCCAACCCAGTTCGGTGTGGCATGAGGAACACTCTTTGCCAAACGATCCTTTATGAGGGTCTTTGTGGCAGGTTGCGCAATCTTTGGACGGCATCTCCGGGAACAGATATTTTCCTTTTACTCTCTTCGTATTGTAGCTGTATCGCTTCTGGGTGTTGACGTGACATTCATCACATTTGACCTTAAGGTGTTTTCCCTTCAGTTTGAAGTCCGTATCGGCATGCTTGAAAGGCTTTCTCTTCGTAAACTCTGTCGTTGTGTGACAAGAGACACACGGTTTGTTGAAGAACTTAGGATGGAACATATCCTTATGCTCGTTCTTGTGGCAGTCCGAACAGAAACCGTTTTCTTTGTCGTCGAATAGGAACTTGTGAGCCACTTTGGGCGGCTTGGTTTGGAGCATGGTCTTAGTGTCCACGTGGCACTCGCTACATTTACGTTCAAGTTTTGCGTGGGCACCCGTTAATTTGAACTGTGTCTTGTCATGCTCGAAAGGTCGTCGTTCTTCGAACGTGGTCGTGTTGTGGCACTCATAACAAGGTTTGTTGGAGAACTCGGGATGAAATTGCTTTTCGTGGACATTTTTATGGCACCCTTCGCAAAACCCTTCCTCCCTGTGGGACAGCATGAACTTATGAGCGGGCTTCGGAGGCTTTGTGGGGAGCATAGACTTCGTGGCGACGTGGCACTCTGAGCATTCTTTGAGTTTGGCGTGTTCTCCAGTGAGCGGAAAGCCGGTCTTTTTGTGATCAAAACCGCCCAACTTCGAGAAATTCACGGTCGTATGGCATTCCGAACACGCTACGGCTTGGGTCTTGGGATAGAACTGATTCTTGTGTACGCTTTCGTGGCAAGTGACGCAGAAATTTTTATCCGCGTTGGGAAAACTATAGACTTCTTTTTTATTTTTGACGTGACACTCGGCGCACTTGAGTTTTGTATGTTCTCCCGTCAACGGGAACCTTGTTTTGTTGTGAAAGCTTTTTCCTTTGCCGGCCATGAAGCTGTCTTGGATGTTCCAACCTTCGGTGGAATGGCATTCTTCGCACTGAACACCCTGGAACATTTTCTTAAACTGTTTTGTATGCGGACTTTTGTGACAGGTCTCGCAGGATTTCATCTCGAGTTCGGGGAAATGGTAGTCCCGTAATGCGTTGCGTCCGGTACTGCTTTTAGTGAGAGTCTTGTGGCAGTCGAAACACTTGTTCTTTTTATGCTTACCGGTGATCGGGAACAAAGTGTCCGTATTATGGTTAAACCTAAAAACCTGCTTCCACGTGGTTTCATTGTGGCAGGTTTCGCAATTTTGGAGCGCTCCAAGCTTACTGTTGACCTCGGTTCCGTAGCCGTGATAGTCGGCGTGGCAACTCTTGCAATCGCTGTTCAGTCCCTTCCAGGGGAAGTTCGGTTGAGAGGTGTTGCCTTTATGGCAAGATGAGCAGGCGAGAGTCTTATGTTCGCCCTTCAAGTCAAAGCCCGTCATGCTATGGTTGAAGACCTTGATATCCCATTTGATTTGATTGTGACACGTATCGCAGCGGCCGTTTTGAAACTTCGGACTCAGATTGTTGCCGTGGTGATCCTCGTGGCAGCTTAAACAAGCTTTGGTGTTTATGGGAAAGTCATAGACCGGATTCCTATTCTTATCAGGTAAATGGCACTTGTCGCAGGTCAGCTTCGCATGACTGCCTTCGAGCGCATACCCCGTCTCTCGACGGTGGTCGAAAAACTTAGCCTGCTTCCATTTGGTCGTGTTATGGCAAGTACTACATTCCTTTTGCAAAAACTTCGCCGAAGTGAATTTGTGTATATCGTCTTTGGCGTGGCACGATTTACATGAATTCTTGGTGCCAAAAAACAGCGGATCGCTTGTTCTCACGCCGCGGTCTGATCTTTTGGACGTGTGACACTTGGCGCAATCCAACTTGGCGTGGGAGCCGTCCAATCGGAACCCGGTGTCTGCGTGATTGAACGTTTTCTTATTTACGAAGGTTGAATCATAATTGCGGCCTTTATGCTCCTTGTGGCAGTCTATACAGTCTTTCCCTCGCATCAACCCGTGGAAGCTCTTCTTTTCCCGCTTTTGCGTGCTTATGTCCTTGTGGCAATCTAGACAACCGCTATCGGGAACCCCGCCGCCCGCCTCGTGACATTTGAGACAGTCTTTATGCTCCAAATCTTCGTGGCTTTCGATTACGGGGCCAGGGGCCAGGAGTTTGTTCAACAACCCCTCAAACTCCTGCTTGTCGGGCTTCGCCCAAGCAACGTTCGGCAAAAGCAATAATGAGAGTAAGAATAGGAACCGTTCCATTACCCCTCCCACGCTACAGTAGGTTCGTCGCGAACAGGAGCTTTCGGTTTTTTGCCAAAGCGATATCCGATTGTCAAAAGGCCGGAGGTAATCTGAACTTCCTCATCCTTGATGAAGTTATATCCAAGACTGCTGAAGAGATTGTTGGACATATAGATTTCCGCATAAGCGCCGACGTTCTGAACATTCAACACCTTTTCTTCTTCCGTATAGGTTTCTTTGGTGCCCGTGTATGTCAACCGAAAGTTCCATGCATTGCTGTAATACCCAAGTTCACTAAAGACAAAATTGTCTTTACTAAGATAGTTCGTCCGAACGCCTCCAAGGATTGTCAGTCGTACCCTGGAAAAAAGAAAGGTTGGCCCGGCACTCGCTTCTTGCTTTTTCAGTTGATCGGCCTGCCGTGTCGTCTGGGATCCCCGAAGATTGAGATGAAACGACTTCGTGGGGCTGGCAATCAGTCTCAAACCGTAGGTTGTAAAGGGGCTTGCCGGCAGAGTCTCTCTCACTTCCTTCTCGAGAAGATAGTCGTTCACGTCTATTCGGCTCGCCGTGAGATAGGCGCGAAAAGATTCTCGACGGTGGAAATACGACAAAAACCAGCGTCGCAGCACGGCTTCAGGTTTTATATCGTAGTCGAGACTAAAGCCAGCGCGATTCTTCTCGTCAAACGTGAGTACGCTATTGTGAAAGAGAAACACCCTTTCCGCGGCAGTGGCCCCGTCGTCTACAGACTTCGAAAGAGCATTGCTCACATAGTAAGCTGGGAACCCCGACAAACTCGCCTTTTCGTACACCGCATAAACGCCTCCTTGCGTCCGTGGTCCGCTTGCATTCTCCTCGGGCTGAATCTGAACGCTACTTTTGATGTCTGCGGGACTTACGCCGGCAAATAAACTTGCCCGCCAGGTGTCACTAAAACGATAACCAACCTCAACGCCGTCATTTGCGAGAATACCCGCCTCGGAAACATCGAAGCGACCAACGCTGTAATAGAAAGAAAAATACTCATAGGGGTGCTCAAATGCCAGCTGCCTCAATGCCAAGCGGTTGTCTGGGGCGAGCTGATAAATATTCTTGTCGAGTTTGCCGAAAAGATCGTACCTGTCTCTGACGTCTAAGATGATGCGGTCCCGAGGCTGGAATACGCTCTGCGTTCGCCACTTCAACCGTGCCATGGCGAGCATCGCGTCGTTCTTTTCTTCTCCCGTTCTTTCCTCTTGAAACTTAGCGTTGGTACTATGAACGCCTAATTGGAAGTGACCGTCCATATCAGCTGCTAGGCAACGAGAATCCACAAAGGCTAGGAAGAGTACCGCCAACCCCAATGACCGACAAAAAGAACGCGACGCTTGAAAAAGCAATTTTCTTTCACTTCAGTAGCTATATATGTTTCCGAAAACTCACATATAAATTTGAATTTATTTGCTATCTTAGCGAACGAGCCTCTCATGGTCAAGGCAAACCGCTTCGCGCAAAAGCGCTGTTTTGGGCTAGTCAACGATACTGCGGAGTATCTCCGACGCTGTCTTTACCAATTGAGTGTCTCCGGTCACCTGCACCATGGCCATGGTGCCTTCCATAATGATTTGAATCTTCGACGCGACCTTTTTGGGCTGTTTGATGCCAGCATCGGCGACAAGTTGTTCGAAGAATTTGCGCATGCGCTCCTTGTGGCTCGCAGCCATGCCATGAATCTTGTTGTTCACATCAGGGTACTCCGTGGACGCACGTATAAACGGACATCCGTGGAAGGGTCCCCTCGACACCAGTTCGTGGAGCACCTTAAATATGTTCATGACCCTCGCTCTCGGATCGGTCGTGGAGTCCATGATGTTTTTTACGTACCATTCGAAAGCTTCGTCGTCGAGTTGCCGGATGCATTCAAGAATCAATTCTTCTTTTGATTTGAAGTTACCGTAAAGTGTCATCTTGGCTACGCCTGCTTCTTCGATCACCGTGTCGATACCGGTCGCCTGATAACCCCGCTCGCAGAAAAGCCTCGTAGCTGTATCAATAACTTGTTGTTTTTTTGAAGGACGCACGTCCTGCCTCCATAAATCCACTTTATTTTCAAAGCCTTACCACGGCTTCAAAAAAGATTATACCACGACTTGACAAAACAGACAAGTCTGTATATATTCACCTAGCAAATAGACAGGTCTGTCTATTAATAAGTTGAAAGGATGTAAATTATGAAACGGTTTGTTCTAGGTATGGTTTTCGGAGTCTTAGCACTAACAACGGGCAGCAGCGCAAAGAATTTGGAGCTCGAGGTATTCACAAGCGACGCCGCGGGCTTTCATGCGACCTCTACTTTGATCAAGGGCGAAAAGGAAGCCATCTTGATAGACGGTCAGTTTACCTTGAGTGCCGCCCATCGCCTGACGGCGCAAATTTTGGAGTCCGGAAAGGAGCTCAAGGCCGTCTACATAACGCACGCCCATCCCGATCATTATTTCGGAATGGAGGTTATTCAACGTACGTTTCCCAACGTCAAGTTTTACGCAACGCCAGAAATCGCGGCACAGGCGAAGATCTTAGGCCCCCAAAAGCTCGCAGCATGGAAACCGATGTATGGGAATAATCTAACCTCCGCTCCGCTGACACCGGAATCTTTCAATTCAGATTCGATAGTCTTAGAAGGACAGGCGATAAAAATCATTAAGTTGAAATCGGCCGAGATTGAAAACGCTGTAGTGTTTCATATCCCAAGTTTGAACGCTGTTATCGCCGGAGACGCTGTCTACAACGGTGTTCATGTTTGGCTTGCTGAAACCGATGCGGCACGTCGCAAAACTTGGCTCGAAAATCTTGCGACCATCCGTGCGCTCAATCCAAAAATTGTCGTAGCTGGCCATAAGACGCCGAATGCCAAGGACTCAATAGCCTCACTGAAAGCTACCGGCGATTATATCAAGAACTTTGACGCGGCTCTGGCAAAGACCAAGAACGCAAACGAGTTACAACAAACCATGTTGCTCAAATACAAGTCTCTCGCCCTTCCTATTATCCTCGAGCTAGCCGCAAAAGCGGCATCGGGAGAATCAGTCCCTCATTGATAACGCTAGTCTATAGATCTTCCTTAAAACAAAAGGGCGGTTGGTTACCGCCCTTCCTCTTTTTATTTTCTAGTCTTCTTTATCGTCTTTATCGTCTTTATCCTTTTTATCGCCACAATCTTCGTCTTTCTTATCGTCTTCATCGTCTTTCTTATCGTCGTCGTCGTCTTTTTTCTTATCGTCGTCATCGTCGTCTTTTTTGTCTTCGTCCTCGTCTTCGTCCTCATCTTCATCGTCGCCCTTCAGTCTCAAATCTGCCTTGTCGTCGTCGTCACTACTTTCTCCACAGGGTTTCTTCTCCACGGTTGCATCCGAGGTGGATGGAGCAGGACTTGGAGGCGGCAACGTCGCCGATTCTGAGGGTTGTTGTTGCTGCTGCTGCGACGTTGCCGGCGCTGCCTTGTTTTTATTGTCAGACTTTTTCACGCAAGCAAGCGCGAATGCGATGGCCAAACACATTGAAATTATCATGCGGGGTAACATCGATGACCTCTCGTTGAGGAGTGTGATATTTTGACTCCAACTCTTCGGCATTATGAGAAAAAACTTGAGAAAATGCTAACCAACGAAAAGCAAAGGAGAATCAATCAAAAAAGTATTGTTTTTCGTCTAAGGAGGGAAGGCGGCAGGCTTCCTTCTTACCAAAGATCTGGTACCTGTTGGAGGCTACCAAATCATAACAAAGGTTGCGCAGTCCCTGAGGTATTACAAGCAAGTACCGGGCGCTTTTCCACAATCCGCCCAATTGAACGCAGGCTTCGATAACGGCGTCGGATTTCCTAAGTACCGTATTTTCATGGACGTACACCAAAGAATCCAAGTCTTTGCGCAGTTTGTCGTCCAATCGGGAGGCGGCCGTCGTACCTTGAAGGGGGGCGAATCGGAGGACATGGCTTTTGTCCCTTTGAAAAAGAAACGTCACAATCCGGTCGCAAAGGCCGCATACGCCGTCGAAAAAGACTATCGGATTGTCCTTGGGTCCCGTCATCGACTCTCTCGGACCATTTTTCTACCACTCCTAAAGTACACTTGATCGTTTCTTAGGGACAGGTCATAATTTCTGAATGAACTTCAGATCCAAGTTTACCATAGCATCAACTTTCGGAGCCGTCGTCGTCGCGGGCGCCCTCCTCGCTGATATTATGCGATCCGCTCCATCCAAGGCGGACGACAAGGTTGAGCTACAACTCGACGTAGCCGCAACTGCCGCGGCTGAGTACCTTCGCCGCTCCGTCAATGGCGATGGCTCATTCATATATTCCTACGATCCGGTGCGCGACAGATCCAAAGACACGTACAACATATTGCGACACGCGGGCGCCCTGTTCTCAATGATAGAATACTATGACTCAAACAAGAGCAAGGCAATGCTCGAAGCAATCAATCGCTCGATCGGCTATTTGCTTCAGACAATGAAACCGTGTCCTCAGACACCGAAAGACTTATGTGTCATAGAAGATGACGCCACAAAGCTTGGCGGCAATGGCTTAGCTCTCCTTGCTCTCAGCGAATACACGGCTGTAACGGGTGATTCGTCCCATTTAGAAGTCATGCGAAGACTTGCTTCGAGGCTTAACACGGTACAGAAACCCTCGGGCGAGTTTGGATTTCACAAACAGCATGCGCGCACCGGCGAAGACATGAAGATGATTTCCGAGTATTACCCCGGAGAATCCATATTCGCTCTAGTAAGGTTTTACGATGTTGATTCCAATCGAAAATGGCTGGACACCGCAAAGAGGGCCACAGATTGGCTCATCAATGTCCGCGACAAAGATCTCACGATCGAATCAATCGAACACGACCACTGGCTCCTCTACGGCCTCGACAAGCTCTACACCCATTTTCCTGAAAAAAAGATCCTGGAACATGCAAGAAAGATTGTCGATGCGATCCTGGCGGCGCAGATCTCATCCCACCAGATTCCGGCTTGGATAGGCGGATATCGTACACCTCCTAGTTCAACACCCGCAGCGACTAGGTCCGAAGGTCTCATGGCCGCTCATCGTCTTTTCTCCCGGGTGAAGAACAAGCCCGCCTATGCGGCGTATCCTGATCGAATTCTGAAGGCCGTCCAACTTTCCATGCAATTTCAATTATCGACTCAAGTGACGTCTGAGAGACAACGCTTATTGGGATTTCATGGGCACGCGCTTGGGGGGTTTACTTCTTCGCTCACAGAGTTTGATATCAGAAACGATTACGTGCAGCACAATTTATCTTCTATTTTAGCTCTGCAAGCGGCTTTGGAGAAATAGTCTTCTTCCTTTCTTTGTAACACCTGGTTTGCTTCTTCCTATCTTTGTAACACCTGGTTTGCTTCTTCCTATCTTTGTAACACCTTTTGTAACACCTGGTTCGTTTCTTCCTATCTTTGTAACACCTGGTTCGCTTCTTCCTATTTTTGTAACACCTGGTTCGCTTCTTCCTATTTTTGTAACACCTGGTTCGCTTCTTCCTATTTTTGTAACACCTGGTCCCGTCTGGGATGAGGGTCCTTGCCTCCCGCGCGTGACCGTTCGCTGCGCTTCCTGCTCCGCTCACTCGCACTCCGCTCCCGCTCCGTAGCGTCCCGCGCGGGAGGCAAGGACCCTCACCCCAGACGGAAGCAACACCTGCATTGATTTGAATTTAGGAATCTAGTTTTGAGCTTTCGGAAAACCGGGACTGTCACCTATGTCGGAAACTGTCACCTACGTCGGAAACTGTGTTTAATATTCGACACACAGTTGCCACATCCGAAAGGTGTGAGGTGGGCACACTCCCGCGTGGGACGCTACGGAGCGGGAGCGGAGTGCGAGTGAGCGGAGCAGGAAGCGCAGCGAACGGTCACACGCGGGAGTGTGCCCACCTCACACCTTTCGGGGACAGATGCCACGAACATAAAATTAATTAAAGATAAGAATTAAAAATGAAAATCGAAAATGAAAAAGCCTGGCGCCAGCCAAAAAAATTAAACATACGCGGGAGTGTGCCCACCTCACACCTTTCGGGGACAGATGCCACGAACATAAAATTAATTAAAGATTAAAGATAAGAATTAAAAATGAAAATCGAAAAATTAAAAAGCCCGCCGCCAGCCAAAAAAATTAAACATACACTGGAGCAGCAGCCTGGCGATTTTGGGGAACCCTAACCTCGACAACACTAAGAGTAATACAAAAACGAGAACCTTTCCCCGGACTGCTGGTAACATGAATCTGCCCACCCAGTCTTTCGATAAGCAACTTGCTAAGGTAGAGCCCGATCCCAGTGCCGCCAAATTTCCGAGTCGTGCTGCTTTCAGCTTGGCCAAAGGGCTTGAAGATTTTATTGATGTGTTCGTTCGTCATCCCGATGCCAGTATCCTCGACTTCGAACTCTAAAACAGTCGCGCCTAATTCAGGATTTATCCGCGCTCGTGTAATTATTTTGACATAACCTTGTTCGGTAAACTTTATGGCGTTCGACAAGACGTTTAAAAGAACTTGCTTGAGCCGAATGGGGTCAGTAACGATAGCGCTTGGAATTATCCCGTGATACTCCGTTAGGAGTTTTATGTTCTTTGCTTTTGCGGGGCCATCGAGCAACAACACAGTCTCATCGACAATATCGCAAGGCGAACATTCCACTTTCTCTAGCGAAAGCTCGTCTGATTCAGCCTTAGAAAGATCGAGTATGTCGTTGACCACGTCGAGAAGATGTTTCACATTCCGCCTGATGGCGTTGAGGGCAGGCGCCAACTCTGTGGATGGAGGCTGAGCTTCAAGCACTTGTGAAAATCCCATAATGACGTTCGCGGGATTACGGATTTCATGGCTTACGCTTGCAAAGAAACGCTCTTTGGCTTTCTTGGCCGCTTCGATTCTCGAAAAGTTCTCGCCAATTTGACGCAGAGGTGTTCCCATTAAGCGGTGAACGAAGAACACACCGACACCGATTGTCAACAGAGCGATGATTGCAGAGACCGTTGCCGCCCATATGAAAGGTTCTCTCAGTTCTTTAAGAGTTATCTTTGCCACAATCCCGATGCCCAGATCCGGCACCGGTTGATATGCGGCAAGGACTAGCTCGTTCTTGTAGTCAAGCCCTTCCACGACGCCAGACTTGCCCTCCAATGCCAAACGCATGAATCCCGAGAGGTCGCTCTCCCATGGCAATCTGTAACTCTCAGCACTTCGCCCTCCGTTATTGAGAAGGAGAGAAATCTCGTCTCCTATTCTTTCGACAAGGACGTACTCGCCCGTCTCGCCAAATCCTGTGTAGTGAGCTTGAGCGTCTAAGACTTGGCTCAACGTCGCCGCTCTCGCACCCTGCGGGTGGTCATGTTGGCTATGGATCGCGTCAAAACGCGCAACCGCACCAATGAAATTGGCATGCGTTGTTGCAATTTCAACCAATTGATCCCGACGCTGGTCGTAGGTCATACGGTAGTATATAGCGCTCACCATGAGAGCGACTATAAATGCAACGGCACCCACAGCCACGACACACCGCGACAAAATCTTGCGCCGGTAATCGAGGTGGGATCCTGCGCCGTCGTTTGGATGCGTAGGGAAAGACATTTTGGCCTTTTGTTATTTCTATATCTGAATAGTGTATTCTTTTTAGATCACTTTGTCAAAAAGACAGCTGGGGAGAATTTAATCTCTGCGCCGCCGTCGACCGCGAGAATACTTGCAAGATTAGGAATGGCAGATTCCTGATACACCTGCGTTGGTCCGCCCAATCCGATGTCGAGGGAGTCAAATGAAAGGCGCGATAAATTGCTTACAAGCAGACCAGGACAGCCAACGTGTTGAAAGAAGTCGACTCCTCGCTCCTGCCTCAGGTCTTCAAGGCAGTGCAGGGATGTGGAGAAGCTGCGCTCGTTGACGGCTGATATCGCTTCACGAACCTTCGAAGCAACGGCGCTCAGGGTTAAATGAGGAAATACATCCGGATCAAAACAGGCAACGGCATCCCGGATGGCGTTGCCAAAATAGCCGTTTGGAACCGCGGCAGAAAACCGTCGGCAATCTACCGGGCAACGGACGATCAGTCCGCCCTCCTCCGAAACTGGTATTTGTGAATGAAAGCGCTTGAGCAAATATGCCATCAAGGCATCGTTGGTCGTCACGTTCGGATCCTCAAATCCGGCCTCGTCCTTAAGCGCTGCAAGGTCGCTGCAGGAAAATTTCAGAATCTCCGCCTTGCCTATTTGCCCCACAGGTGGATCAAACGTGTAGCCGGTTTCACGAAAGAGGCGCGAGGCCGGCACCGATTCAACCGACGCATTTGCGGATGGGAAGAGACGTAGGCGATCGTGAGAAACAACCATAGCCGAAGGTTCGCGTCTTGCGCACTTCGCGAGCGTATTCATAAAGACAAAGAAACTTGCTCCGTCGCCTAGCATATGCGAAAAGCTGACGCCAACGCGTGTCATGTTGGCACTTTGGGTGACGCGAATTTTAACCAACGGCTTCTCGATCACGTTGGAAATCGGATCGAGGAGCGGTCCGCCCTCGTCCTCGTTTTGGACACTAAGCGGCACCGGCTCGTTGCTTAAATGAAATTCTAATCGTTTGTCAGAAACCGCCTTGATTCGTGCCGTCACAACGGGAATGAGCTTTTCAGTGTCGCGAAGGGCTCTCTCAAAATTATCGAGATCCAGTTGGCCTTTATACTCGAAGACAAATTCAATGGTATACAATCGCTGTCGATAAAAATAATAATCTAGAGGCGACAAAGGAATCATAACGGTCCATCGGCTCGCAGCACTTCGAATACCTCTGCGTATTGACCCGCCATCGCCATAACGCCTCTGAATCTTGCAAGAGCTCGGACTGCGTCGAGGTAATCAACACCGCTCGTTTGCGATCGATGCTGATTTAGGGCGTGGATCTTGTCTTCGATCACGCTCGAGATATCGACGGCCTTTTGATAACGCGACATTGGATGCCAAACTTCATAACCCAGTACCACGTCGACTTTGTGCGGACTCTCTCCGGCAAGAGGGAACCAAGGTCCCTTCGCGCCTTCAATGGCGGCCATCGTTAGCTGATGCACCATCGCATGATCGGGGAAGTGATCAGAAAAAGCGTGGGTAAAGACTATGTGCGGCTTAACGCGCCGGATAATCTCCATCAGGGCTATTTTCTCGTCCTTTCCAAAACTGGTTGCTCCGTCGGGCAGGTTCAGGAAATGCACCTGGTCTGCTCCCATTACGTTTGCCGAAGTTCTGGCTTCGTTTTGCCGTATGAGCTTCAGCTCCGCGGGGTTTGAATTGATGTCTCCTTCTTCGCCGTTGGTGGCGATCACATGGACAAGAGAACAGTCCATTTTCTTGAGAAGCAACTCAGCACCGCCGCAACCTATCTCGATATCGTCGGGATGAGCCCCGATAGCGAGTACCGTTTTCATGCTCGACATTTTTCATCGACGACGTCAGCAACAATTTGTGACGGAGATCGGTGGCTGTCGGAGAATAGTTTGTCGGGCGTCAATCTCACGCTGACGCCGGAAAGAGACGCCGATATCTCTGCGATCACGTTTTCTGGGTTCGTCCCGATAATCTTCGTCGTACTTTCCGCGAATCCGTCGTTCCGCTCTGTCGTGTCTCTAAGAACGAGAACCTTCCTGCCGAAGTATGCGGCTTCTTCTTGCACGCCGCCCGAATCCGTAAGAACCAACGAAGATCGACTAAGCAGCGACAGAAAGTCAGGGTAATTTAACGGCGGCGTTAGTAAAACATTGCTGGTTCCGCTAAGGATTGCCTCCGCCAATGTTTTTACCTGAGGGTTCGGATGAACAGGAAATACAAACGCGGTCGAGGGTTCGCGAGCGGCCACTTGCTTAATAGCAGTCAAAACGTCAGACAGCGAATCGGAGCCTGTTTCCCTTCTATGCATGGTCAGCACCGCGATCTTTTCATATTCACTTACTTTTTGAATAATGTCTGCATCTGCGATACCCTCGTTCTTAGTTTCTAACATGAGGCGTATTGCGTCATGGACTGTATTGCCCGCAACGGTAATGGCTTGAGGGTCAATACCCTCCGACAAGAGATGGTTTTTCGCTTGTTCGCAAGGGGTGAAGTGATGGGATGCCATCTGCGTCACACATTGACGGTTGAATTCTTCAGGATAGGGCGAATCAAGCCGATAAGTCCTTAATCCCGCCTCCACATGGAAGAATGGAATGGAATGATAGAAACAAGAAAGAGCCGATGCATAGCAAGTAGTGGTGTCGCCATGGGCCAGGACAAGGTCCGGTCTTTCCTCTCCAAACAATCCTTCGAATTTCACGAGCAAGTTGGCCGTAAGTTGGGAAAGCGATTGTCCTGGGATCATAACTTTCAAGTCTCGAAACGGCTTTAAGCCAAATGCCGACAAGGTTTGTCCCAAAAGATCCCGATGTTGCCCCGTAGAGATAAGGCGGACGCGCAAGTTGTTTTTTCCCTGTAGTGCCAAGAAAACTGGAGCAATTTTCACGGCTTCAGGTCGCGTGCCTATGATGACATGTATGGTTTTCATAAACCACCTCCACGATAAAGGTACCAAAACCATCCGTTGAAAAAAAACGAATAATAGTGTATATATGTTAACTTATGGATAGCAATCGTCTGAGATATTTCATGGTCATTAACGAAACGGGAAGCATTCGCCGGGCGGCAGAGCTACTGAGACTTTCGCCCGCAGCGTTGTCTAAGGCCATGAAACAATTAGAGGACGAGGCGGGCTTTGCATTGTTGGTACCCTCAGGCAGAGGGATTCTTGTCACGGACGAAGGCAAGGAACTGGCGAAACGTGCGCAACCTATTTTGGACGGACTGAGCTCGCTGGGCCAAGACGTTAGGAAACGATATGAAGACACGTCTTTACTGGCGCCCCCTATCCGGATCGGATCGTTTGAGGTTTTTACGACGCATTGCCTTGGCCAGCTGCTTGCCTCCCTTGGCTACGAGGCAGGTATTTTGCTTCGGGAAGTCATCCCAGGGGAGATGGAGCGAGCTCTGCTCAATCGAGAGATCGACTACGGCATAACCTATCTTCCCATCCCGACAAGCGGCGTCGAGCACCAACGAATTACGGCAATTGAAATGGGTATATTTGGCACAGTGGAAGTGGAACGAAAATATCGGGACAAATCGTTCGCGGAGCTGCCTTTCGTCGTTCCCATTGAACCGATAGCCGGCTCTCCCAATAAGGTGCAAGGACTCGACGGCTGGCCTGACGACAGAATCAATCGTCTCATCCGTCATCGAGTGACCTTGATGGAATCAGCCCTGGAGATTTGTCGAAGAGGACTTGCTGTCGCCTACTTGCCAACCTTCGTTGTCGCACTTCACAATGAAACTGTCCGAGCAAATTACCGGCTTGAGATGTTTCGCCAACCTTCCAAACTCGGCCATCATAAGCAAGCCGTTTACATAGCAAAGCGAAAATCAGATGCTGAAGGCGAGCTTTTCAAGAAGCTCGCACGAGCCGTTCGACTGGCTTGCAAAGCGTCCTAGATTCCGCCCGCAACGTCCGGAGAACAATCCGCGAGTCCGCGATGTCGCCAAAGTGTAGCCATCCCTTCAAGGTAAACATTACATTTGTAAGGTATGTTTCCTATTTGAGCCTTGGTTGTCATTCGAAGTCCGACGATTTCATCGCCGTCGAAATCGATTTCATGAATAAGGTGGTCTGTAATGCTCTTAGGTTGCTTACCTTCCATCCGTTCTTTAACAGACTCATTGATACCTTCGTTGGCTGCCGAAATGATCCGATCAAGCTTAAGTGATGTGGTCATTGTTCTGTCTGCAGCGTTAGCCGTGTTAGAAGTTCCCATCCTCTCGCGACAAGATGAGGCCGAAAGGCAAAGGCATAGGCCCAACGCAATTGTTGCTAGATATTTCATGATTATCCCCTGTTAGAGCTTTAAAATATGATAAACCCTTGTCTGAGGCGAAGCAAGAAGATTGGAAACCTACGATCGCAAAGGCAGTAGTATGTCGAACGTCGAACCTTTTCCTGCCTCGCTGCTCGACAGCCAAACATCTCCCCCTAACGCCCGCGCCAGTCGCCGCGACAATGCGAGGCCAAGGCCGGTACCGCCGTATTTTCGCGAAATATTAGGATCCACCTGGACATAGTCTTGAAAGAGCCTTTGCGCACAATCGGGCGCGATGCCAATTCCCGTGTCTGAGATGGCAATATGTAAGTTCTCCTCCTGAACTTGCCGTCGCGGGCAACCAGCGACTCTGCACTGTAGGGCATTCCATGATTCAACCAATAACGTCACTTTACCGTGAGTGGTAAACTTCACTGCATTGCCTAGCACATTTACCAAGATTTGTTGAGCCCGGAACCGATCGGAGAATACGAGATCCAGATCAGCGGACGCATACCGTACTTCTATGGTCACGCTATTCTCTGCCGCTCGCTGAGCAAACAGATTGCATGCGTCCGTCAAAATCTCGCGGAGGGAGAAAGGCGATTTTTGAAAAATAAATTGCCCTGCTTCGATTTTCCCGAGATCGAGAATATCGTCCAGTAGCTTAGAGAGAAATCGACCGTTTCTCACGATCGTATTCGTATACGCTACACGATCTTCTTCATTGAGGTCACGGTCGGCAAGCAGTTCCGCAAAGCCGACAATGGCTGCCAAGGGTGAGCGAATCTCATGGCTCACCAACGAAAGGAATCGAGTTTTTTCTTGATTGGCATTTTCCGCTTCGCGAGCTTGCTCCGCAAGTCGCCGCTCATTCTTCACCAGCTCATCAATATCAACGACCAAAGCCAATGCACCGGTTGCGCCATCGTGATCAAACGAAGACGTTGAAACAAGAGCGTTAAGAACCCTTCCGTCTTTGCGCAACAACCCAACTGCAACACGCGCGGGAATCTCGGACTCGTCCAGGGCGCCGTCGACCAGCGCTCGCGTTCGACTGTCGTTATCTAAAAACTCCCAAAGGGGCCGAGCCAACATTTCGCCGCGCCGATAACCCAACATATTGGCCATTCGATCGTTTACGAAAATCGTGCGGCCGTCGGAACCAAAGCACCATACACCTTCGGCGATACGATCGAACGCCTGACTGTCAATATCTGGTTCGGGATTTCCCAAAGAGCGCGCATGTGCCACTAATTCTGGGATTCCAAGGACAGGAACTTCAATTCCCAATTCCCGGGAAGCGGGGAGTTTTTGTTTGGCAAGTTTGTTAGCAATCCCTTTGAGGGATTCCATGATCAACAAGTGAATCCTCGTAGAAGAGGGTGGGAGATTATCCTATAAATGGTTTGATAGCAAGCGATTCCGTCATTTTGGCGCGCATTGGAGATACGAATTGTCATTTCATCACCCTTTGATCAAGATTGTAGAAAGTGATTTCCATCGATGAGGCCCCCATGAACATGAAAAAGCTCGCACTATCGTTCGCTTTGTTAGGTTGCCGATCGGTTTCCTCTTCTCAAACAAAGGCCAGCATGAATCCCGATGAAATCGGCCTTATTGAAACGTACAACGGCGCCAAATTCAGGGAAAAGGTCAAACCGATTGAATGCCAGGAAGGCAAATATGAGTCGTTTTATCTTAAGCCGACAGGGACCTTTCCCTTGCCCACGGCGGAACAACTTGGAATACCTCCCGTGGATGGACTTCGTATTATCGACGCCCACCCCCAGGGCGAGACATTTCGGTTGGACACGTGTTTCGTTGAAACAGAGGAAAGGGCCATTCCCAAGAGATTGGTTTCACGGGACACGGATTCTTATTTCTACGTAACGAACATCACGACAGCCTCAACGATTCAAGGTCTGAACTCCGCGATATTTGGAGATTACAGCGGTTTTCACTTGAGCGTGCCTGGCAAACATAAAAGCTTTGACGATTCGTTTCTATATGAAACGTATTCGATGTTCGGCGCTAAGGCTGCTGACGGACAACCCATTGTCGCCGCGATCAAGTCTCTTAACCCGGACAAGCCTATGGATCCAAGTGAATATGGGGTTGTTTTGCTCGGCCTCTTCGAACTTGGCGACCCGTTTTCAGAGGGTTGCGACCATGGATTATATAAAGTCACCAAACTAAAGATGGAAACTGCAAACCTCGAGATTGGAGCATGCGTGCATCGCAGTGTGGACGGTTTTGGATTCGTCGTTAAAGAGATCGCTTTAAGCGATGACCATCAGGGCCTGCCCACGAATTTTCAAGCGAAGTTCACGGGTACAGCTTTGGAAACAGTATTCAAACAGAAACGCAACCACCACAATGACTGCGACTCTATGATGCTCACTTTACCTGAAGCTACATATTGGGTTACGGCGGTTGATCATACAGGCTATTGCAATATCCTAGAGGGCGCGCCAAGTATGTCACAGGGCACAAATAAAGCAAAATTTAGGATCCAATATTCGGGACAGGCCCAGGATGTAACGGGATCTCTGGATGTTGAGCATTTCATCACGCCGTAGAAAATTGCGATGGCCTAACCCGCCGGTCAGGGGATCAAAGCATCTCGGTATGCTTGTTTGAGACGCGACTGAAAATGGTAAACGCCCTGCTCTTCCAAAACAGATATGCGTCCTTGCGTGTACGAATCGGAGGCCAAACCCTTTTGGACATATTCGCAAATGCGGATATCCTGTTGCTGAACGATGTCGCTATACTTCAGGTCTTCTTCGATGAGCTTTTTCGCGGATTCCGATTTCAAATCGTCGTAGAAATAGTCAAAAATTACCAGGGTTTTGTCTCTTCCGACGGGAACCACGGAATTTATTTGGAGCCGGCCCGGCAGTATATTCAGCATCATGTTCGGGAAAATCAAATAATAGAAAGCGGCCTGGCCGCTTTCGGTCGCATAAATATTCTCGTCCTCTGAGTTTGGTTTGAAGGGGCTATGTTGCAAGATATAGTTTTCATGGATCTGTGTCGTGTAATTGGTTTGATCGAGAATCGAATCAAGCTCGGGATGTACATGAGATATGTGGTATCCCTCCATGTAATTATCGATATAAACCTTCCAGTTACAGTTTATTGAATAAACGACTCGTGAAGAGAATTGTTTTTTTTCTAAGTCGACCGGCAAAATCCGTTCTCTAATGCCCGCAAAGAAGTTTGCAGCGGGCTTCGGGTTGGCCGACAGAGTTACCAATACCATACCGGCATATGTCTCGACATGAATACGAGGAAGACGGCAGCTCTTAATATCAAAATTTTCCACCCCTTCAAATCGCGGCGCTCCCACAAGCTGCCCTTGTAGATTATACGACCAACCGTGATACATGCATCGAAGCATCTTGGCATTGCCGTTTTCGGTGGCAAGCGGACCGCCGCGGTGTCTACAAACATTGTAAAAGCCGTTCAGAGCACCGTCTTTATCTCGAACCACGATAACCGGGTTGCCCGCGATCTCGCCGACAATGTAATCGCCTGGATGCCGCAATTGCGAAATGTGGCCTAGGTACTGCCAATGTTTTGCAAGAATGTTCTTTTGATCAAACGCGAAGAACTCTGCATCGGTATACCAACGACTCGGAATCGTACTGGCTTGAGTAATAGGAAGAACCTCTAAGTCCTTGGGATTAATTTCTGGCCTTATCATAAGCTGCCCGATTGATGCTCTACGGCGAATTGTTCAAGCTTTGCTCGAATTAGGTTCCGGGCGTTTCTGAAGGCGTCAGATTTTTTTTCGTCTGGCGCAGCAGCGGGATCAGGAATCGGCCAATGAAGACGGCGTGCTTTAGTGATCATAACGGGGCACACCTCTTCCGCACAAAGCGTGACCACAAAATCCAATCTTTGGACAAAATCAGCGGGCAAATCGCTACACGACTTTGACTTATTCTCGGATATGTCGATACCTAGTTCGTCGAGAACCTTGACAGCCCATGGCTGTATCGTTCCGGACGGCGAAGATCCTGCGCTTTCAATCAGCATCTTGTTTCCAAACATGGCCTTGGCAATGCCTTCGGCGAGCTGGCTTCGAGCCGAGTTAGCCACGCACATAAAAAGAACGCGCAAGGGATCTACGGGCATGGCGGCCCGCCGGTTTTGCACGAAACCACGAGCAACATCAGCGAAACTCCAAATATCCAACGACCCAAAGTCTGACCTCCTTTGAATTCCGTATGATTCACAGATTGATGAGCCTGGTCAAGGAGTTTCGTCATCCCCAGCGCCGAAGGCGCTCCGGGAATCTCCCCTCAAAACTTATATCCGAGGTTGATCACGAGATACATACCTAAGCTTTGCTGGTTGACGTCGTCGATAGCGCTCTCTATTTCGGCAACGGCTTCCGGAGTGCTTTGAACGCCGTATTCCGTAATGACAAGTTCGTAGTTTGGCCCGAACGGATGTGTTCTCCCCACCCAATCAGCTCCCGCACAAAAGCCAAAGTCGAAGCACCAAAGATTGCCTACAGTCAAGTCAACTGGAAACGCTGTACCGTTGACGATGATATCGGCCCCAATACTTGAGTCGAGTCGTGCGCGGATATTTATGTCCATCGTCAACGATCGGTAGCCAAAACCGGTTCCAACATAGAGGCTATTCCACAAAAAGTACCGAGCGCCAACCATGAACTGTGCACTTTTAACGTCAGCTCGCGTTGGCTCCCAAAGGGGGTTACCCTCCAGTTGGTCGACAAGAGACTTCGCTGCGTAGGAAACGTACCCGCCTATCATTAGAGACGGACTCATGAAATAGTAACCATCTACGCCCACCAATGGCAAGGCATCCTCTGGTCCAGATTTCGTGAATGCGAGCGGACTTGCGCGCAGCAAAAACAGCAAAGATTTATTTTGCTTCTTTGAAGTCGACGTACCAGCGGTTTTTGCAACCTTGTTCGTCTTGGTGGTTGTGGATTTTTTTGTAGACGTTTTGACTTTCTTCGAACCGGTTTCGGCAAGGAAAATTCCATCGGCGAAGCAAGGAATAGGCGACAATGCTATTGCAAGTATGAGCAAAAGCCTCGTCATGTCTTCCTCCTTAAGTCAGCCTTACTGAAGAAAGATTCGGCAATTATTCTGATACCTTGAATAAATGGAACATTAGAGTTTGGTTTATAGATAATTTATATCAGAGAGAGGAGTTATCCTCCCGAGTTGGAGATGCCCGACGCTCTTCGCGTTGGGCATGGGGGTGTTCCGCTTCTGATCCTAACACAGCTTTTTCAAATTTTTTCTGAAACCATGCCCTTGCTAAATGCGCAGCTTGCTCGAGGGTTCCAGCTTCCTCAAAGAGATGAGTCGCGCCCGGGACAATGTCCATTCGCTTCTCACAGACAAGCTCTGCGTATGCGTCTTGGTTGAGTTCGATCACACCCTTATCTAACCCACCCACAATCAAAAGTGTTGGCGCCTCAACTTTTGACAACCAGGGACCGGCCAAGTCAGGCCGTCCTCCACGGGAAACTACGGCGCAAATATCAGTGGGTCGGTTGGCCGCGGCAAGCAGCGCCGCGGCAGCTCCGGTACTTGCACCAAAATAACCAATTTTTAGCTCTGCGTGCCCCTGAGCGCTCAACCAATCGGTCGCTATGAGAAGGCGTTTTGCCAGCAAATAGATATCGAAGACCTTGCTCCGATCCCCTTCCTCGCTCTCCTGGAGCAGGTCTAAGAGAAGCGTAGCGACTTGACCGTCCTGCAAAACGCCGGCAACAAATTGGTTTCTCGGACTCAACCGGCCACTGCCGCTGCCGTGTGCGAATAGAACGATCCCACGAGCGCTGGCGGGAATGGACATTATCCCCTTGATGACGACGTCTTCTGATTCGATCACTACTTCTTTGGTCATAAAAAGTCCTTTGCCACACTGTTTCTTTACCTTCCCAGTTGCATACATGATGCCAGTGTAGGCTAAACTCGCCAGAGACTAGATTCCGCTAAAATAGCTGGAAACCCATGCTATTCTTGGATAAAGTAAGGTTAGGAAAATTGCAGAAGACGAGATTGTTTTGATTAAAAAATTATGGGAAACATTGGTCCAGCGACGAGGCGGGAGTCAGGAGCATTTGGCTCAAAGTGACCATGCGTTGCATTTTTCCCCTGCCAAAAACAGCAACATGCCGCCCATCATTGAGGCCATCCCGCAAATGGTGTGGATGATTGACGCCAGGGGTTACGCCAACTTCTTCAATCAAAAATGGAGCGAGTTTACCGGAATACCGCTCGAAAGCTCGCTCGGTTTCGGATGGATGGCCGCGATTCATCCCGACGACCGTTCCAAGGATCAGAAGGTCTGGCAAAAAGCGTTGGATAATGGCGAGATGTTTGAATCCGAGCAACGGTTGCGAACGTCAGACGGCGGATACAAATGGACGATCTGTCGCGCTCTCCCTATCAAGGATGCCAACGACAAGGTCGTCGCATGGGCGGGAAGCAATACTGATATCAGCGAAACGAAGGCAGCCCTGGAAAAACATCAGACGCTGCAAAGAACTGCGGAAGCAGGAAGTCTGGCAAAAAGCCAGTTCCTGGCGAACATGAGTCATCAAATTCGAACGCCACTCAACGTTATCCTTGGGTTCAGCAATCTCCTGCGTCAGCCTAACATCAGCAAGGAAGAGCAACTTCACAGCATTGAGGTTATCCATCGAAGCAGTAAGGAACTCGACACACTCATCGGCGACATCCTCGACATGTCCAAGATCGAGGCTGGACGATTTGAATCTGAAATGAGACCGTTCCGACTGACGGAACTTCTTGCAGAAGTGGTTTCATCCTTTGCGAGCAAGGCAAAAGACAAGAAAATTGAACTCATCCTGAAAAATCACCCCACGGACACGCAATGGATCATCTCGGATCCGGTTCGACTGCGACAAATTCTTGTCAATGTCGTCGGCAACGCGGTGAAACTTACAACCGAAGGTCATATATGCATCGCTACCGATTGGTCGCCGGCCGATGAAGCCGGGGATCAAACGCTAACGTTTACTGTTCAAGATACCGGCTCCGGAATTGCCGCTAAATATCGCGACAAACTATTTGAGCCGTTCGTCCAAGCTGATAGCTCCACGGCACGGCAGTACGGCGGCACGGGTTTGGGCTTAGCTCTGGCACGACAACTTGCGCACATACTCGGCGGCGATCTCGTGCTAGCAGATACAACGATTGGCGAAGGATCTAAATTCGTTTTGACGATACAGGCCAAGGCGGTCTCCTCCAAAGAAAACGCCGGACGCTCCGCGATGATTCAAGCGCCTCTCTTCAGCAAGCCGCTTGCAGGGCTACAAATTCTGGTCGCGGAAGATTTGGAAGACAACCAAAATCTTATTCGGACCATGCTGCAAAATGCCGGAGCTTCCGTTCAAGTAGCAATCAACGGTTTCGAAGCGGTGCAAGAAGCGATGTCCGGGAACTACGATCTCGTGCTTATGGACATCCACATGCCTATTCTGAGCGGCTATGATGCTGCATCTACCTTGCGCGCAAAGGGATATAAACGCCCCATCATAGCGGTCACCGCACACGCCATAGCGGAAGGCCTGTGCAAAAGCATGGAACACGGGTGCAATGCCTTTGTGACCAAACCGATAGAAGTATCAGCTCTCATCGACGCCATACTTCAAAACGCCGCCTCTCCGCGCACAAAAAAGCCAGAAAGCCAAAAGAATCACAGCATATAGATAGACCCTCGCGCCAAGGCGCCAGGGTCTAATTTATACTTTAATTTACTAATGAAAGCAGAGATGCTAGGCTCCTTTTGAATTTTTCTTAGAAAAGGAGAGAGAAATGCTTAGAGAAATTTCGTTCACGGCAATCGCGGCATTGTCAATTGCAACCAACGGGCTCGCTGCTGACTGCTTCAAAGAAACGGGCACGTACACTGGGGAGGGCACCAAGACATCTAACGTTGATCCCATCGAAGATTACGCGCTTCAGGTTGAACTGAGCGCAAACTCTTACACCTATACACGTACCTTTAAGGACGGCACCCGTGAAACAGGTACACACTCGTTTGTTTGCAATGCTGACGGCACCATGGAGTGGACTACCGTTGAAAACGGCGAAGGAGAATGGGAAGAAGGCGGGTCCTATGACGTCGAAGGCAAGCTTGAAAACGGCCAGACCAGTATGACCTTAATGGTCCGTTTTAATAGACTGTTTTTCCTCACCACGAACGAAGACGAAGGCGTCGTTGAACGTTTTGGCGATCGGGCAACAAAGAACTAATTGGTTTAGCGCAGGAACGATGACAACACCATATGGGGGTAAACCATGCAAATTGTTTACAACAACGAACTTTCCCTTAGCCCAGCAGAGTTTGTCGACGTTCTTGTGCGCTCCACGTTGTCCGAACGACGGCCGGTGTCCCAACCTAAAATAATCAAAGGCATGATCGAACATGCCTCTATTTTAGTAACCGCACGACACGACGGCAAGCTTGTGGGAATAAGCAGAGCTATCTCAGATTTTAGCTACTGCACCTATTTGTCCGACCTGGCTGTGGACCGCGATTATCAAGGAAAGGGTATCGGCAAAGAGCTGATTAAACAAACCCACAAGATAGCGGGCTCCGAAACCAGTCTCATTCTTCTTGCTGCTCCGAAGGCTGCGACTTATTACCCGCATATCGGCATGAGAAAACACGATTCGTGTTGGCTGACCGATCGGGACTAGAACGGCTCTAAAACCTTCGGCCAAGGTAGAAATAGCCTTGCCTTGAATCAAACGTAAATTTTTCGTTGGTTGCGCGAGTAGCCAGGCTTGAGGTCTGACTCGTGAATGCGACGAAATAGGTCTCACCCGCATATCCCAACGCACTAAACGATCTTGAGATACGCCCGCCAATCGTGCGACGATGGGTTTCGTCGTCTCGCACGTAGGTCACGCGTTGCAACCCAGCTCCGAGAAGAGCTCCCAAGGAAAAATACGCCCGTTTCCAAAAAACAAAAGTATGGGCATATCCTCCCAATACACCCACGTTAACCGTTGTAACTTCCGACAAAGTAGTCAAAGGAGGATCGTCGGAATCTTCTGTGGCCGCGAAAAGCAGTGATGATCTAAGCCTCGAATAGTCGGCATTCGTCCCCGCCAAAAAGGATCCGCCACTCGTTTTTTGCCGTTCGCTAAACGACAAGGCCGAGTTCAAGGAAAAGTTTTCCGGCGAAAACGCATAGAACCCGTATGCGTTATAGCTCGCGTAACGCATGTCGCCTCTTCTACTATCCTTAAGTTCTTCTTCTACCGCTTCTGGTTTCGCATCCGTTAGCACAAACTTGTTGAATCGATTGACGCTTATGCCAGCCGCGTATTCTCTGCCGAATTTGTCAAGCGAGAAACTATCCTGTTGGGCGGAGCGAAGCATACTGAGCGGATCCCGAATCAGGGCATAAGAAATACTGATTGAGTAGGACTTATGCGCGATGGAAATGCCGTCTGCCGTGATTTCATCGGAGGTGTAGCTAAGTTCGTTGTCCGAAATACCAAAGTCAAGCTCTGCAGTAGCTGACGCGGCATAGAGTGCTGCTATGATATTGTTGTCGTAGATCTCAAAATTGTCGCTATTCTTGGACGTCGTCGTCGAAGACTCTGATGCCTCGTCGTGAGCACTTCCCTCTCCCGCATACGCGAACGCCCCTATACAGAGAAGGAGAAGTGATCCTAACAAACAACGCATCCAATACCAGGTTGATAATGAATAACCTCACCGGTAATCACGTCGATATCGAGTTCATATCCCGCTTTGTCGTGACAAAAACAATCTGACTTCGAGATATCCGGCCAGAAATTTCCCGGAGCAATTGTCAGCGATGCTTTGCGGACAATCCGCCAACTAAGTTTAGGAGAACTCGAATCGGGCGATTTCATCGCCACCCACCGGGCTCCGCTCGTGAAGGCTACTTCGTCGGAGGCTTTTGCAGTGTACTCGTATTTTCCAACAATGTCGCACTGGTTAAAAACAAGGCCGTTGAAAGTTGCTATTTGCATTCTTTCCTGAGGCACAGCGCCCTCCGTACAGGTGCGTAGGGAATTAATTGTTCCAGCATCCGCCAACACAGCGGAGGGAAAAATCCGTACATTAAGCGCGTACCAAATGCCGTCTTCTTTAGACAAGGTCATGGAAAAGGCAGGCGCGAAGAATGGTGTGTCATACCCATCCACGCTTTTTCGTCCGAGGTTGAGAACTAAACCGTCAACCGTGCTCCACTCGGGTTCGCCTTGCGGCCCGTATTCAGCAGCTTTTACCTTGCCGGTGGAATGGGTTGCGACAAAACCTATGGCAGACTGAACCGGACTTCCGTCTACCTCGTCAAGTTTGACGCGAATGTGCGAAACTACGGCCCTACCGAGTTCATATTCCACCATGGGATTCGGTTGTCCAAAGGTTTGAAGGGATGCGGCAAAATCCTTGGCGTAAACTCGAACATCCGCTGCCGTATGGTTGACAGGAATATTTGTGCAATCTATTGCTCGTGCAAATGTCGACGCCAATAACAAATAAAACGCTCCGCAAACTTTTGACATGTCAAAATCTCCAAACAATATAGTTTGCTTATATCAGGTGACTCCCTATGCCTCAAGGAAAGTCTTACTTGGATTTCTAGGCCCAACAGAAAACTCATGCTAAACTGATGGCTGACGAGTTCGCTTTGAAGAGGTTGAATGCAGCAAATGGCACAAAAATATAGCAAGTCCTTCTTGCTGATCTTTGCCGTTCTTGTCCTGATTTGGTCCGGCATTTCGCCAAAAGATACTTTCACCTGGTATCTCGAGGTTGCTCCTTCTCTAGTTGGTTTGCCGCTATTGCTATGGTTTGACAAGCGGTACGGCGTGAACATGCCTCTTTATGTCATAGCTTGCATCCATTCCGCTGTGCTGTCCGTGGGAGGACATTATACCTATGCTGAGGTACCCATCGGATTCTGGATACAGGATCTCTTCCATTTCACCCGCAATCACTACGATCGACTCGGGCATTTTTTCCAAGGGATTACCCCCGCGCTTGTCGCCTTCGAATATTTTTCGCGGGCAAGAATCGTAACATCTCAAGCGTGGCTTCGCGTACTCTGCGTTTGTGTTGCGCTATCATTTAGTGCATTGTACGAGTTTATTGAATGGTGGACAGCATTATTAACTGGAGAAGGGGCCACCGCCTTTCTTGGTACTCAGGGCGACGTTTGGGATACTCAATGGGATATGTTTCTTGCAATGTGCGGCGCCATAGTCGCGGCTGCGGGCGTTACACTGAGTTCGAGACGAACGTCACGTGAAGCCTTATCGACGCAACCTCCCGGCCTGTAACACACTTTGGCAGTTTCATGACAAAAAGAAATAAGTTCGACTTCGAAATTCAGCCCGCCGACGAAGCTGCATACCCGGATTGGGCCTACATGCGAGCCGTGCTTTGGCCAACGGCGACTATAGAAGACCACCTATCGGAAATTCGGAATCTCGTCGGCACGGACGCATGGATAGTCTGGCATGACAATAAGCCAATTGGTTTTGCGGAGGCATCGATTCGACCTTATGCTAACGGCTGCCAAAGTCGTCCTGTGGCTTTCCTTGAAGGAATTTGGGTTGCCCCCTTGTTCCGTCAGGCGGGTGTTGCAAAGGGGTTGGTAACTACAGTGGAAGAGTGGGCGAAGGCGCGAGGAATCTTTGAATTAGGTTCTGACGCCGAACTGTCGAATTCCCTGTCCCATACCTGCCATAAGCAGTGGGGATTTGAGGAAACAGAGCGAGTCGTTTATTTTCGAAAGGCGCTTAAATGATTCAGTTAAGCAAGATCACGGAAAAAGAAGGTTCCGCGTTGGCAGAATGGCTTTCGAGCGGCACGTGGCCGTTCTTCACACATGCCACAACAACCCGTGAACAGGTCATGGACCGCATAAAGTGCGGAGAAATGTTTAACGATAGCCGTGAAAACTTTTGGATCGATTTAGAAGCGACTCCGCGGGTCGGCTTGTTGGAAATCACGGATCTTGACTCACATGCGCCTATGTTTTCCCTACGCTTTAAGACTCAATACCGCAGAAAGGGCATTGGCAAGAAAGTTGTGCCAATGCTTGTTGACTACGTTTTCAAGACCTATTCCGATAAAAATAGGATTGAAGCACAGACGCGAGAAGACAATGTCGCCATGCGCAAAGTTTTCGGTGCGAGCCTTTTTGTCAAAGAAGCCTATTATCGGGAAGCTTACCCTGTACCGGACTCATCCCCTGTTGCGTCGATTGCATATGGAATTTTGAGAAAAGATTGGGAAACAGGTATAACCACGCCGGTACGGTGGAAAGGCGATGGTTTCGTGGACGACTGAGGGGGTGAACGAAGGAGAGATACTTCGCTTCGCTCCAACCTGTCGGACAATTCCTTCTGCGTTTCCTTTATTCCGCGCTTCCGCGTTCAATTAAGAGATCGCGGAAACGCTGAGGTTTCGGAAACGCTGAAAGGTTCGGGCGCAAGCAACATAGGCTGCTCAATATCGTAATATTTGAATTTCCATGTTATTTCCTCGACGTAGATGCACCACAAATTACCATTTGTTGGCATTCGACTTTAAGGAAAAACTCTTTCATTCTCCGACAGGTTGGCTCAGGATGACGGAAGCCCCATGGCGGAGCTTCCTTCATAGCGACACGCTCCGCCTACTGCTCCAAGGACGCTAGCAGAGCCTTGTTATCCAACAACCACTTCGCAAAATTCCTTGGCAGAGCCTGGGGCACCAATTCTTCAATACCCTTACCGGTTGGTGCTAGGACCGTTTCGATCGCGGTACGGAGTTCTTTTGCTGCCTCTGCTTTAGCGTACAGCCCCCATGCCAAATCGGTGCTACGTCCAGCAAAAATGCCGGATGCCGCGGCGCGGATTTCGTACGGATAGGTGTAAACAGGGAAAGTGACAACAGCTTTGGTGCCGTCGTCTTTAAGAACTTCGGCCGATTCCGTCGACGATTGCGTGTGCACTACGGTTTTCACGAGACCACCCAGCGTAGCGGCCAAAGAGTCGCTCAAAGCCGGATCTTGAGTGACGTTCGTCTGGAGACTGAACATGGCCAACTGAGCGGGAATCAAGGCCCTGTCCGCGTTCTCGACAAGTTTTGCAACATGGTCCGTCATGAGTTCGATTTCGGTATCCGTAAACTCAAATGCCTTGGAGTTTGGCCCTAGACCGCTTCTATAGAGGTCTGACTTGATAAGAGTGGAGAATCTTGTGGCAAGATCGCCGAGATCATTCTTCGTCAGCAACGACAGAGCCTTGCTCACTCCGCCAATCTTGTCGAACTGGGCCCTGATGTACTCTTGTTCTTTCTGCTGCACTTCTAGTTCATTCGCAGGGGTAACCTTCGAGTAGGATCGACGCACCGAGAGTACCTTTGCCCCGCCGGTTAACGCGTTTAGCAGCTCCGTTCGTTCATCGAAGGCCAAGGGCAAAGCTTCCAAAGATTCAGCCAATTCAGCATCGTTGAGACCTTCGACTTTTTTCGCGATATAAGCCTCGATAATCGAATTCGCCAAAGTCTTAATAGAACGCTCAATACCGAGTTGACGGTACTGGAACGGCGAGCTGCCGACGTCGAATGTCTTGCAGTCTACGTAGTCAATTTGCGTGTCTGTGCAAAAAAGAGGAATCTCAGAATTAGGATATTTTTTGCCAAAGTACAGAGTCTGGATCGCCTTAGAGTCGTAACTTAGAGCTTGCGGTTCGTGCGCCAGGTTGTAGCCAGTAATTGCGGCATCTTCGTACACATCGTATTCCATGACAGAACTTGACGGTTCATAGTTTTCCTTGACGACTCCATTGTTGAAGTAGTCCTTTATCGCGGCATCGCGCTCTTCAGGGGTAGCTTGTAACGCAAGTGACCCGGCAAAGTTATGGCGTAAGCCTAATGTGTGTCCAACCTCGTGCGCGATCACGTTGCGGACATAATCTTGTGACGCTCTGAGAATAGCCTCGTCACTCGGATTAGTAGCAAGAAGCGATTCCAAAGAATTCGCTATCGCCTTGTTTAACTCGAGATCACAAAGCCTGCCGTTCTGAAAACCTGCTAACGAGAATGAGTGCAAGCCAAGCGATTCGGAAGATTTTAGTGAGCGCAAAATTTTTCTCGCTTTGTCTCTGCCACCAATCGCAAAAACGCTCGTCATGAAAACCTGTGCATGTTGAATTTCGCCTGTACGAGGATCCGCCTGAGCGTCGGCGTATGCAAAACCTGCATCGTCCCAGTTTACCCATTGCACAACGTTGTAATCAAAATCCGGGGCCATTACGCCCGCTGGAGCGTCAATAGCTGTGACGATTTCTTTGCCAAACGCTTTGTTCCAATACGTAATACCGTCTCGAAACGCCTGTTTGTACGCTTCGGGAGTGTTGGCGGATATGGCGTAAACGACTGGCTTGTTGAGGTTGAACTTGGTCGTATATATGGCGGCAGGTCCAGATTTTTGGAGTTGCGGAGCAATCTCGAAAAATCCCATTCGTTCCATATTCGTGCTCACTGTCGGCGTAAACGCGGGATCAGGTTGGTACGGAGTGAGGTAGTATTTGATTTCATATGGAGATTGACCAACCTCTGCGGACGGCGCTTCCTCTGGGGACTGAGCGGCTTCTGTTTCCTGGACAAGCGCAACCTGCCTGATGACAAGCTGATTGTCCGGAGCTATGCGCGCTTCTTCAAGATAGCTTTCTTCAATTTTGGCAGCTTTCCATGAATTCTTGTATTCACGGCCTTCGTCATCAGACGCACGCCATTCAATGGCAACGAAGATCTTCGACATACCTGCATTGAAGTCGAAAAAAATATGCGAGGAAGTCTTTTCTACGATCGGAAAACTCGTCAGCAATAAATTCTGCGGCAAGTCATTGGTCACTTGATGACCTGCGTTAGTCTCTAAAAGGTACAATTTGCCGTCAAATTCTTTGAAAGCAACCACGCGGCTTTTCAAACCTGTAAACTGCGGAATCTCGGTTTGCGGGATAACCGAGCCTTGCAATAAGAACTCTTTATCCAAACTGTCGATGCTTATTCCGATACGGGCTTTGTTCCCTGACGTTGCTCCAGTTTTTTCAATAAGGAACGATTGATTCACGTCGGCAGGAGCTTTTACCTCAGGCATCGATTGCGGGCTAACTCGATGGGAATCGTGGGTCTGACCGCAGCCAAATGCGGCGATAAGTACGCTAACGTACAAGAAGAGTCGGGACATAATTACCTCATGATGAGCTTGTGAAAGGTCAAGCATTTCTATAAATTTCCGGATAGCTCGTCAATGCCGAACAGAGAAGATTTTGTCGTGCCAAAGGGGCGGGGTAGAACCGGCTTTTTGCTCTTTTCACAAAGGCCGCAACCTACTGAAACCTATGCTATAAGACCAACTCTTCAAATACCTTTAATGTTTTCATTCAGAAATCCGACATTGAAACTACGGACAACACTGCCTACTGCTCATTTAGAGGACCGTGCAGTGCACAAAGCACGAAGATAGGTTTTTGATATGAGCATTTTATCCATTCTTACGCGCATTGTTCTTGCAACCACCTTAATGGTTGGTCTGCCGGCGTGCGAAAAAAAGGAGGAAGGGGAGAATGCTGATGCGTCGTCAGGCGGACCCGCAATCAACCGTATACTTAAGCATAGTCCCCAAGTAGTTCCAGACAAATCGGGAGCTGAAGAACCGGTCGAAAATGTCGACGCGCCCTCAGAACCTTCCAAAACTGCGAGCAAAAGTACCAATAAGATATCGGGAAATACGACTCCTCCTAGCGGAAGTACTGCGGGAGGCCCGGTTACGGGCGGTAGCGGTACTGACGGTGGCGACACGGGCGGTGGTGATACCGGCGGTGGTGATACCGGCGGTGGCGACACGGGCGGTGGCGACACGGGCGGTGGTGATACCGGCGGTGGTGATACAGGCGGTGGTGATACAGGCGGTGGTGACACAGGCGGTGGTGACACAGGCGGTGGCGACACGGGCGGTGGTGACACCGGCGGTGGTGATACCGGCGGTGGTGATACAGGCGGTGGTGATACCGGCGGCGGTGACCCTGTGGTCAGCGTGCCTTCAGCTCCGACCATCACGACGCCGTCACAGAGTACGAGTTATTCAACCACAGACTCTATTGTTATAGCAGGAGCGTGCGATACTGGCCTCACTGTCACTCTGGGAGGCGACGTTGTCAATTCTGAGATTACCCAGCCGGCATTAAATGCCAGCCAAACCTGTGTCCTAGGTCTCTATAACTTTTCAATAGAAAAATCGGATGGAAGCTACACTTTCAGTGTGAAGCAAACAAATTCTGCAGGCGATTCGCTCAATGCGTCGGTTACCATAATTGTTGATACTATAGCGCCTTCAGAGCCTGCAGTACGCTCCCCTGCGGTATCGCCTTATGTCTCAGGAAACTCTGTGCTGAATCTGAATGGTACTTGCGAAATTGGAAGTTCCATAATTCTCGAGGGAGATAGCGAAGGAACTTTGGCTTGCGTTGACGGAGTTTTCTCTGTTTCGATATCTAAAACAGATGACGCCACTTATTCGTTTTCGTTGTCAGCAAAAGACACGGCTGGTTTGGCTTCTGAGTCCGTCGTCGTTGTTTGGACAAAAGACACTAGCGTACCGGAATCCCCAACAGTGACTTCACCTGCTCAAGGCGTCGCCTATAACAGCACAGGCTTTTTGACCGTCATGGGCGGTTGCACGAACGGATACTCTATTACCCTTAACGGCGACGTCAATGCGTCGGAAGTCACAACCCCTCTCAACTCGTTGACTATGCTTTGTACGAGTTTGGAATACCGGTTCGATCTCGACAAGACTGTTGCGGGAGAAGGGACCTATGAAATCCGATTACAGCAAGAGAACCCCGATACAGAAGCAGCTTCAACGGAACAAGTTCTTACATATGTTTTCGACGCAACTGCTCCGAATGCACCGACAATAACAAGTCCTCCAACAAGTCCATATATGTCGGCAACAGCGCTTACCGTTGAAGGCCCGTGCGAACTGGGAGCTCGAGTATACTTAACGGGAGACGAGGCAACAGACGTCCTTTGCACCGGAAGTTCGTATTCCTTTACTGTCGATGAACAATCCGACGGCACTTATAACTACAGTGTTTATCAGGTAGACCCAGCGGGCAATACGTCGAGCAGCTCAGGCATTCAATGGCAGCGCAATTCTTCGGTTCCGGCAACACCGACAATCACGAACCCGTCCGTAAGCCCATTTTATTCAAATGCGAATGAAATCACAGTGGGCGGCTCTTGCGTTAGCGGTCTCGAGATTAGACTCCAAGGCGATGTTATCGCATCGGATGTCGTAACTCCGACATCGTCGCTGTCGCAATTCTGCGTAAACTCGGGATATAGTTTCAAAGTCCGAAAAGTTACGGACGGCACTTACAACCTAGCGGTTGCGGCATGGAACGGGGAATCGCTTTCTCCAACCAGCCAAAAACAATGGCGCCGAGATACATCCGCGCCAGTTGTAACGCTCACAATGGTCCATGCGGATCCAAACCCAAGCTTCACGAGTTCCTTTACCTTTACGGCTAACGAGACGGGAGCAACTTTCGAATGTAGACTTGACGGTGCAAGCTGGCAATCCTGCACGTCCCCTCGCGTATATCAGAGCCTCACGAACGTTTCCCACACTTTCGAAGTACGAGGGCGAGATTTAGCAAATAACGTATCCAGCGCTGAAGGCCGTACTTGGTCTCAACAGGGTTTTAAGACAATCGCTCTTTATCACATGGATAATCAAACGGCCGGCACCCATATCGGCGATTCCAGCTCCTATACTGACCCGCTCAGCAACGACCTAACCGATTCTGGAACCTCTCAGTCGACATCGTGCAAGTTCAATCAGTGTCGAAATTTTGTAAGATCGCAATCGGATTATATGCGTGTTGCACATACAGGCTCTCAAGCTATGTTGGTGGACACCATGACAGTCGAAGGTTTCTTCAACTTTAATTCGTTTAGCAATAACCAACAGATGGAACTTGTAAGCAAGGCATCATCAGGGAATCTCGGCTTCCGAATTTATGTTCGTCGCTACAAGAACACGAGCAGTTACAAAATTGGATTTGTAGGCAGCTTAAATGGGACAACAACGTCAACCGTAGAATCAAACTACATCTCATCGATCACCGGTTCGTGGCGGCACATCGCTGTCACTTGGAATCGCGGTACGGTAACGTTCTTTTACAACGGCACTGTTGTGGGCACCAAAGTTATTGGTACTGCGGGAAGCGCCCGGCTCTTTTCTAGTACGGCTCAGCTTGAACTCGGCAGGGGTTCGGGTACAAATTACCTTAACGGCAAGATGGACGAACTCCGTATAAGTCAGATTATCAGGTACGGCGGCGCGTTCACGTCGCCAAGCGCCGCCTTTACAGCCGATTAACCTCATCATAATTATTCGTATTTGTAGAGCTCTGTTCCCTCGCGGGTATAGAGATACTTTGGACTCTGATATATCTCAAAGATCCGGTCGTCGATGTTTTTCACAAGGACGCGATTCATACCCAGGGTCTTGACCAAGTTTAACTGTTCGCCGTCAATAAAGTACAAGCCTCGTTCCGTCAATGTCATGTCGAAAGCTCGATCATATTCGATATTATACAGCCGAGACCAAATCGATCCATTATAGAAATTCAGTTCACTACCTTGCCGAACAAATAACGTGTCGTGAGACGGAATCATTGCAAACGGTTCCGCCGCCACAGAACCAATGTCCGCCCAGGTACTGCTGTCATTGCTGAAATAGCGCACGCGGCTACCTTCTCTTGTGAAGAGGCCGGATGTCGTTGCGTCAAACGCAAAGGGTTCTGCTAAAACCTGACCGATCTGCGTCCAGCCGTTGTCGCGAAACCGATAAATTCTATCTGCTTCCCTGGCGTAAAGATCTTCGCCTACCGCGACCATAGAAAATGGTTCTGCTTCAATCCCCGCAATCTTCGTCCAACCGTTATTGCGAAACACGTGAATCTCGGCACCTGTTCGGACGAAGAGCCCTTCTTCAAACGGATGCATTTCAAACGGTTCTGCTTTGATCTCGGCAACATTTGACCAGGAGGCGCCGTCAAACCGGAAGATTTTATTGGCTTCGCGCGCGAAAACCTCGTCCTCGTTCGCCGCCAAGCTAAAGATGGGAGACTCAACTTTTCCAACGTTCGTCCAACTACCATTCTGATAAAGGAAGAGATTGTCTCCCTCCCTTGCCATAATCTTCTTACCGAACGGTACCATTTCGAAAGGTTCAGCTTCCACGTCCCCGAGCTTTACAGCTGCTTCTGAAAACGCATCGAGGGAGACTAAGATACTCAAGATTGCAAGGACCTTACGCATACACCACCCTATGATCAAAATAGATTATGCAGCGAATGTAGCCCAGCTCGACAGGAATGACAACTTCCTAAAAGGAGTAGCCGATGATAGCGTTTCCCCCAATAAGGAACGATCCTGCGTAAAGTTTCTCGAGGTCGTCAACCGTCTCGTCTCGAGATGATTTAGAAACCAAACCAGCGCCGTCACTTGAGAAACTTTGTGATCTCCCGATCCTAAATCTTGGACCAAGGTCCAACGTCAAGGAAAAGCCCGTACCCCAAATCCATGCCCAGCCAACAGGAACGGCAAGGTAATCTGATTTGTTGGTAAACTTGATGCTCGTGGTCGTGTCGGCATCGTTTTCCAACGGTTCGTCAAACCGGAATTTTGTTTCTGCGTGTCTCAACCCGGCGCCTATGAAGAACGCGGAGGTTTCCCAAGGATAGTAGTGATAAAATCCCTCGTACATATTCTGATACACGATTTCCTCGTCCTTCTCGCCTTCGTCCTCCTCCTGGGTAAAGCTTGTGGGGGCACCCGTCGAACCACTGAAAGAACCGGAAACGCCAGCGGCTTGATTCGGCTGGTACCGATAAATGGCGCCCAACCAGCCAATTTGTGTCGGCCTCTCTGTTCGGAGTTGGGAAGCTTGGTCAGTTGCGCAGGCGCCGCTGAAGACAATAGCTAGAAGCGATAAAACAAGGATTATATCTTTATTCATCATGGTCTCCCCCCAAATAAATTTGGCAGGGAGACCGTACATCTCTTTTTAGCCGTTCACAAGGAAAACGTCGTTCCAGTCTAACCCCTTTCAACCTTTTCGTACTTCTCAACCACGAGATCAAGGCCCTCCCGCAGCAAGAATGCCTCCGTCACGTCGAATCGTTGAGCTATCTTCGCCAATTTCTCCAATTGACCTGTCGTGTAGTAATTGCTTTTCAAAACCATTTTGTCCGCAGTCGCCAATGACACTCGATTTCGGCCATATTTTTTAGCAGCGACCATGGCGTTTTCGGCACCCCGCAAAATCGTCAAATGGTCCTTGCCGTCGGAGGGGAAACTGGAAATGCCGATAGAACAGGTGATCTCTTTGCGAACAACTTTATTAGCCTTGTCCTTCATTTCAAAAGTTTTAGAAGAGATAGCCCTCCTAATATCCTCCATCAAGATAAAGGCCTCCTCCTTTTCCGTTTGCGATAATAGGATTAAAAATTCGTCTCCTCCGTGAAGCGCAATGTGGTCCTTTGGTCTACAGTTGCCTTTGACGAATTTGGCGAACTGTTGCATCAATTGATCCATCGCCTCGGATCCAATCTCTTCGCTGATCTGAGACGCCCAATCGACGTCGATGAGGGCTACAGAAAATCTTTCGCCGCTTGGCGAACTGACAATTTTGCCCTTAATCATTTCTGATATTGCCGCTTTATTTCCTAGCGTCGTCTCTCGTCGACTTGTCATAACATCCTCCGTGATCATGTTAAATGTAGTATACCACACATATATACGTCTGACGTATCGACGCTATGCTTGAAATCTTTAACAGAAAAGTTTATCGATGGTGTTGCCAAGACTATCCTGGAGAAGTGATGAAGGTTTTAATTATAGGTGGCACCCAATTTATCGGCAAAGCCGTCGCAAAAAGAGCTTCGGAAAGAGGACACGAGATTGTGCTGTTCAACCGTGGACTATCCCAGTCCGACGCATCGTTTCCGACTATCATCGGTGATGTGAACGATCTTCCTCAGTATCAGACACAGCTGCGTCAGGTCCGAGCCGATGCAGTCGTTCATGCGATCGCGTACACGGAACGACACGCATTGGATGCTGTGGAGGTATTTCAAGATACCGGCGCCCGGATTGTTGCTTTGAGTTCGGTGGATTGTTATGAAGCATTTTATCAACTTAACAAAGGTCGCGATGTTGGAGATTTTCCTATAACAGAAGAATCCCCAACCTGTCATAGACGCCATTATTGGCGCGACTTTCCAGGCATCAAGAAGTATCCCGACTACGACAAGAATCTTATGTCATCGGCTTTCATGTCCGCCCATGCGGAAGGAAAAATCACGGCAACGATCCTCCGCTTGCCAATGGTGTTCGGCCCTGGCGACTCTCAATACCAGCATCGTCATGGCAAATTCATCCGAAGAGTCTTTGATCGACAAAAGACTTTGCTCATGGGAGCAAACGAACAATCTTCTTTGTTTACTTTTGGCTTCATTGATAACGTTGCTGCGGCCATTTTACATGCGGCAGAGTCACAAGCTGCAACCGGAAAAATTTTTAACGTAGGCGAATCCAAATCCCGAAGCCTTCGCCGATGGGCAGAATTGTACGGAGAAGCTGCAAACATAAACTTAGACGTTACCGTCCTCCCCGACGCAATCATCGAAAACGATCCGACAATCGCACACAGTAGTCCAAGGTTTTTTCTTTCCGATAGCGGATACTTTCGCCGTGAAACAGGCTTTACTGAACCTGTTGAGCTTGCTGATCAAATCCGTCAGACCCTCGCCTGGGGCCTTGAGCATCCTGAATCCCTTGGCCCCCAACCGGACTACGATAAGGAGAACGCGCTTATAGGGTTGTATCGCAGGTTCTTAAGTCAGCCCCTCCCGCAATAGCCTAGCTTCGTTCCTAAAATCATGATATGTTTCCCGCAAATAACACCATTGTAGGGAAAACTCATGCGAAGCTTGCTTTCATTTGCGTTATCCGCGGCATTAGCGACATCTTTGGCCAGTTGTAAAAAAGCACATCCGTCTTCTCCGCGAAAAACAGACGCTGGGGTCAATGAAAGACGAGGCAGTTACCTACCTCCCAAGAATGTCGATCCGGAATTACTGCGCACGATCGGTAAAGAGGAAGCAGCCTCGATTTGTAAGGTCATGCCCTCCCTGCAAGAAATTTGTGAAAGTTCTCCAAAGGATCCACTCTTCAGACAAGACACTCAGTTAACGACGAACGGCATTCTCCACTGCCTTCAGTTTAAAAATGGTCAACACATCATGCTTTGCCTCGAACTTCTCAAAAACGTTCCCGTGTCAAAGGACAGACTTGCAAACTGCAGAGGCCTTAACGATGCGCATTTAAATTGCTTGATAGATGCGTCGGACACGGAATATAAGAGATCCTGATTGCAATTCCGTAGTTTGAAAAGACAGCATGAATACATCGATAGTCACGAAGGTGACCAAAGAGATTTCCAAATCCGATCTTCTGGACCTCTATTCATCGGTAGGATGGACGGCCTACACTAAAGATCTGGACCTTTTACAAAAAGCCATCGCGGGTTCTTCGTTCGTCATATCCAAATGGAAAGACGACGTACTCCTCGGCCTAGCCCGTTGCGTTTCTGACGACGCAACGATCATGTACCTCCAGGACATCCTGGTGCGGCCTTCGCATCATAGGCAAGGTATCGGGAAGGAGCTCGTTCAAGCTTGCATAGAAAGGTACGCTCATGTCAGGCAAACAGTGCTTTTGACTGACGACCAGCCGGAGCAGGCGGCCTTTTATGAAGGGCTTGGCTTCTCGAATATAAAAGTCATAAATAGCGGAAAACTTAATGCTTTTGTGAAGATCTCTATTTGATAGAGAGATCCTTTGCCACGCTCAGGATGACGTTTCTCGGCTTGGGAGAACGTTTCTCGGCTTGGGAGGACGTTAGCAAATGATCTCAGGTATTTTTGCGTTTTTCGATTATTCAGCTCTTCCGTGTGAAATTTTAATCGCGGAGGCGCGGAAGTTTGGAAACGCGGAAAGTCCAGATTCAAATTCCGCGTTTTTCCATTATTCAGCGCTTCCGCGTTAAGTCTTTATCGTGGACGGCGGAAGGGGTGGAGGGGAAACGCGAAAAGTGGAGATTGAAGTTTTTTGCTATTTCGCCGATAATAGGGGCCTACCTTGGAGGAATGTTATGCCGAGCGAGATTTTAAGATTTGAACCATGCAAAGCACTGAAAAGCGTGCTCTTGGGTCAGTCTGACGCTTGCTCGGGGTTCATGCAGGCCTAACACTCCGTTTCTTTTTTTCTCTTCTAACTTTTGATTTTTAGCGATGCCAACGAAGCATTTTGTCTTTTGCTTCGCCTATGGCTCATGGAGTGCGTTATGCAAAAACCAATTTATATTACGACATCTATTCCCTATGTGAACGCGCGGCCACATATTGGCCATGCTCAGGAATTTATTCTTGCGGACTGTATTGTTCGCCTTTATCGACAACGGGGTCACAGCGTCACCTTTCAAACCGGCACGGATGAAAATGCGTCGAAGAATGTCGTTGCAGCGGCCCAGGCAGGTGTATCGACGCAGGAATTTGTCGATAAGAACGCCGCGATATTTCAAGATTTGGTTCGCCGGTTGGACGTCACCACCGACACTTTTATTCGCACGACGGAGTATCGTCATCGCCTTGGCGTCGAGAAGTTCTGGTCCGAGTTGAAACCCGACGATCTTTACGTTAAATCCTACGAGGGGCATTATTGTGTGGGATGCGAAGACTTCCTTTTAGAAAAGGATTTGGCCAACGGTGTTTGTCCGGATCATAATCGTCCGCCAGAACGAGTACGAGAGGAGAATATTTTCTTCCGACTCAGCGCCTATCAGGCGAAGCTGGAAACTCTTATCGCTGAGGATCACATCAAGATAATTCCGGAGACGCGCAAGAACGAGGTCCTGAGTTTCGTCAGGCGGGGACTCACCGACATAAGCGTTACGCGCGCAAAAGCCCGAACGAGCGGTTGGGGCATTTCTGTCCCCGGTCGCGACGATCAGGTAATTTATGTGTGGATTGATGCTCTGATAAATTATCTTTCGGGACAAGGGTTTGGAGAGGACAACAGGTGGCAATCCGTCTGGAATTCCGACACCCAAAAGATCCACGTTATCGGGAAGAACGTATGGAAATTTCACGCGATCTACTGGCCCGCTCTACTTCTCTCCGCCGGCTTACCCCTGCCCAACGAAATTGTGATCCACGGTTTCCTTACGAACAACGGCACAAAAATCAGCAAGTCGCTCGGAAATGCCATCGATCCTCTCGAAGTTTTGGATAAGTTCGGTTCAGACGCCTTACGACATTTCTTGTTGTCGCGCACTCCTATCTATAGCGATTCTGACTTTTCGATTGAACGCCTGACACAGACCTATGCATCTGATTTGGCCCACCGTTTGGGCAACCTTTTTTCTCGACTTGTCACTCTTTGTGACAGATCTGGTTTAAACGTCCCGCTACCTCTTTCGGCGTCCGAAGTGATTCATCCTCCGACGAGTCCCTACTCGATTCACGATGTCTCCAAAGCCCTTTGGTCACGGCTGGACGCGTTGAACGCTGAACTGAGCGATCGGCGCCCGTGGATACTTCTACAGCACGACCCGGACCATAGGCTGCTGGAATGGCTTATTGATTGGTGCCAGCGACTCTACTCTATCGCGCTCGAACTGGAGGCCTTTTTGCCTCGAGCATCTTTGGAAATCAAGACTGCGCTGGAAGGCGGTAACTTCAAATGCCGCATCCTATTTCCTTTGAAAAAGCCCGGCGAATAGGTTATAGGCACCGCTTGCTCATGTTCAGGAGTCAGGGTATGGATTGGAATAACGTAGTCAACATTAACGATATCAAGCTTGCGGACGGATCGTTCGGAGATCTCTACAACTGCCAAAGGAAATATTTAGCGGAGGGAATGGGCGCCAAAAAACTTGGCTTTAATGTCACCGTTTTGCCGCCGGAAAACTTTTCCTGTCCTTATCATTTCCATCACTCCGAGGAAGAGCTCTTTCTCGTCCTTGAAGGACGGGGCATGCTTCGTCAAAACGACCATTTCAGGGAAGTCCGCAAAGGCGATCTTATTCATTGCAAGAACAGCCCAGAGGGAGTGCACCAGTTTTACAATCACACAAACGGAGCTTTCAAGTACTTCGCCATAAGTACCATGGACGAATTTGAAATATGCGAGTATCCGGATTCGGGAAAGGTCTTCGTCGCCAAGACGAATAAGGTATTTGAAAACGGCAGCTCCGTTCCTTACTTAACTGGCGAAGAAGACCCGCGGAAATTATGGCCGTCGGAGCTTTTCGAAAATACGTAACATTCGGCGGGTTAGTTCTGCCGTTCAAACAGAATTGGCTTCACCCTTTTGTCGGGTTCCAGCTGCCACTGCAACGTCTCGATGGTTCCGTCTTCTTTCTCACCGAATTGTACGAATGGCGCGAAAGAGAACCCCTCTGCAAAAAACACGTGCGCCGCATTTTCAACTCCTCCCGGCGCTTTCGCAGGAAGCAAGTTTATGTCTATAGTGTGCAAAGTTGCGACAAGACGCTTTTTGTCGCCGTCCTGGACGACTTTCGTCTGGACGATTCCATACGCCGGATGGACAAATTCACCGACGTAGGACTCCAAGGGAAGTACAGGTTCGGTCGGATCATATGTTGGCTTGGTTTCTTCATGCTCCTGTTCGTATTTACCAACCCAATCCGTAAAGGGCAATCCCAGGAGCTCGTCGTAGGCTACGAGGGCAAGGTCGAGAAGATTGGTCGAATTGCTCGAGTTCATCAGAATCACAATGCCTAGCTCTTCTTCCGGCAAAAAGGAGACGAGGGCTGAGAAGCCATCAATTGATCCATTATGCCAAACCAGTTTGTGACCCGAGTACTCGTGTGCTACCCATGCCAAACCATAGTTTAGATCCGATAATTCCGGTCTTGACGATGAAGTGATTTTCATTTGCGGGCGATGTATTTCCTCTAGGCTTTCTTGACTGATGATTTGTCCATCCCCAGAAACCCCTTCGTTCAGGTTCAAAAGAACCCATTGAGCCATCTCTTTCGCGGAAGAATTCATAGAACCAGCAGGGCCCATAGCGTCAATTTTCATGTAAGGGACATTCACCGGTTCCTGAGTCTTCGAGCTCAAGTAACCCAATGCCGCATCAGCATCCTTCTCCATATCGTTTACAGAGAAGTCGGTCCGATTCATTCCCAGCGGAGAAAGAATTTCATCGTGAACAAACGACTCCCAACTGTTGCCCGATAGCTTCTCGATAAGCAACCCGGTCGTCATAAACATGAAGTTATTGTACTGCCACTCGCTGCGGAAGGGAGCGCTAGACGGAAGGTATTTCAACTTGTTATACAGTTGCTCTCTTGAGTCAGGAGAAAAGAGCCAGACGAATTCGTGCCGAGGAATGCCGGTGCGATGAAGCATCAAATCGCGCGGTGTGGCTTCTTTGGTAGCTTGCGCGTCCATCAATTCGAAATCCGTCAGGTAGTCTTTCACAGGGCTGTCTATATTAACATCCCCCCTATCGGCGAGAATACCTACTGAAGTCGCCGTGAAAGCTTTCGTCGTGGAACCAATCGCGAAAAGAGTGTCCTCTGTTACTGGTGTTTTATTTTCAATGTCTCGATAACCGAAGCCTTTACTCAAAATAACTTTGCCATCCTTAACGACACTAATCCCCAATCCCGGAATATTGTTCTTATCCATGGTAGTTTCCACATATTCCTGAAAGTGCGTTAGGGCTGCAGCAGACGAGTTCGCCCTTCCGCTCGCGTCTTTCGGCATAAAATTTCCGCAAGATGTGAGGAGAGTCGACGCAAGTGCAAGAGATGTCAATTGTCGGAACATACGCTTGTCTTCCTATATAAGTTGGTAGAACCGCTGTCTCACGGAATAACACCCATTGTCAACATGCGCCAGAAAGTACTATATGATAGTACTTAAAAGCCTAAAGGTGACTTATCATGAACCAAAAACCTTCCACGGAATCTGTCAGAGTCAAAAACGCGCTTAAGCAGCTCCTGAAAAAGAAGGGATATCAATATCAGGATCTTGCGAAACTGTGGGGATTATCGGAATCATCCGTGAAGCGACTTCTAACGTACGACGACCTTTCTCTCGAACGGATTGTGCAAGCCTGCTCTTGGCTGGAGGTGAGTTTCCACGATCTAGTGCAAATCTCCGACAAGGTTCGATCGGCGCCGGTGGAGCTATCCCACGACCAAGAAGGATTCCTCGCAAAATACCCGCATTACATGCATTACTTTTGGTTGTTAAGCTCTGGATTTAGTCCAAAAGACATTCAAACTCGCGCCAAAATTTCAAAAAAGAGTGGGGACAAGTACCTCGACACGCTCCAAGAAATGGGACTTGTGGACTTGCAAAACAACGGCAAAGTTAAGGTCCTAGTGAAGGGCGGTATTTCCTGGCGGCTTCGTGGCCCGTTGTTACAGGGGTACCTGGACTCGATTATCGAACTATTCGTAAATCATCTCAAGGATCAGGTGGAAACCGTCAAATCGCGAAATGAAACGAGGGATTTCACGTTCCTTATCACTCAGCATTACCTAACACGACAAAATTACCTAGAAATGCTTTCTGATCTCAGGGCTGTTATTCGAAAGTTTGGCGAGAGGGCCGCTCTCGATCATCTTACCCATGAAACGAGGGATCTCGAATGCGCGACGGTGTTGCTTGGCGTCGATAGATTCGATCCGCTGACGGCAGCGTTTGGTTCGATAAAAAGCATCTAGAATTCGGACACTGACACCCTCTCGACAACCCGACCAGATTCGCCGACTCGCCTTTCTGGAGAATATATGTATCGAGAGGCGGACTGCGAAGCTGGTGAACGCCCCGACATTGCTCTTTCTTCAATGGATATTTTTGCGAACCTAGACGAGGAATTTACCTTAAAGGCACAAGAAGAGAGAGAGAAAGACGGCGATCCCGTGAGAACGTACACCTACACGCCCGCTTCGGGTGCTCCTGTGACTGGAACAGAGATCACCTTCATACTCAACTTCTCCACGGAAAATTCGCTCTTTATGCCGCAAGGATTTTCGTTGGCCAGCGCAACAGAAACGGAGGTTCTGGCTAATTTAGACAGCATTCTCCCTAAACCGATTTTGGTCAAAAATAGTTTTACCCGAGAGGTAAACGACTATGATTCTGGCTTAGGGGCAGATTTAACGATAGAGCTTAAATAGGTTTAAATAGGTTGGGACCATATAGAGATTACAGAAAGGCTTGTAGAGCCTTCTGTTTTTTACTACCCGATTGGCTTAGATGTTGCTTCCTACAAATCGATCGAAAATCACGACCTTGGAGGCAAATCATGCATCAAGAACTGACCAAAGAAATGCGAGAATGTATCAAAGCCTGTCTCGACGCTAGCACAGCTTGTACCGATCAGGTTGTCCATTGTCTTGGAGAGGGCGGTAAACACGCCGAGGCGCGCCACATCCAGCTCTTGCTCGACTGCGCGGATATTTGCGAGACCAGCGCTAACTTCATGAGCCGTCATTCCGACCGTCACAGCGACGTCTGCGGCATCTGCTCTGATGTTTGCTGGGATACCGCAGAAAGCTGTCGCGGCATTGAGGACGAGACTATGATTCAGTGCGCTCAGATCTGCGAACGCTGTGCCGAGCTATGCGAAAAAATGGCAGGGAAGGTTAGAATGAGGAAGCCGCCATTAACGGGAGAAAAATTGGTAGGGCAGGTCATTTGACGAGATCCTCGTACGCTATTGGATGCCGTGACGGGGGTTCGGCACCCCCGGATCGGGATCGCACCGCAACCCCAGAACAAGTGTGGATAAAACGACACAACACAAAGCAGGGATTTTTCTCACCGCGGTATCCTTTTTAATTCATACTCCAATTATCCTATGTCTTAACCTGCCATTTTTACATTAAAAAAACGATTTCCTGCAGCGATTTGATGTTTCGCCGAAGGGGAAATTATTGTCGCCATTGCGACGCTTTTTTTGATCCAAGATAACCGTCATAGGGGAATTATATGAAATTAGAGCTGAGACACAATCTCGCATACGCCCTGCTTCTCGCAGCCCTTGCAACAAGCTGTTCTAAAAAAGATGATTCGGATTCGGATGCTACAACGACTACCGAAGAAGAACAAAAAGAGAAAGAAGCCAAAGACGCTGTATCAGGAGCTGAGTCGGTAGCAGAACTCAATATCTCTGGTTCACTTAATATCAGTCTCCCCGATGCCATCAACCAACGAGAAGAATCTGGACTTCAACTTACCGCCGGCGCGAGAAAATCCGCAGAGGCGTGCATGATCGGCCAGACCGTTTCCGAAGTAACGGATGAGATATCGAACGCGGCTAGTTTCTTTTGCCACCTCGAGGTCGAAGCCGACAAAATTAAGTTCGGAACAAAATACTCCATTGAGTCCAACGGGGAAGAGTTTGGTCGCATATGGGCGGATAACTCCAACAGTGCTAATGGACAAATTACTCTCTACATGTGCCAAAAAGATGAAGGCGTCATGAAATTGAGAGAGAAAATTGACATAACCGGCGTTACCGAAAACGGCGCCAAGGGTTCGATGCAGTTCGTGTTTCATGAAGGAGCCCACAGTGGGAAATCCTCCATTACTTTTGACGCTAACGTAACGGAAGACGGCGTCGTCACATTGAGCTCAGAACAAGCGTTCGAAGACTCAGAGCAAGACGGATCTTTCCGTCGAGCGGTGACTTTGAAGTTGGTTGAAGACGGTGTGAGCGAAATTGTTTTGGCGTCAAACGGAAATTGGCAAGGCAGCGATTTCGCGCAGAAAGCGGTAGGTCGATTTAACGGCGAGGTGGGGACAACCCTGTTTACCAATACCGGAACATATATAGACCAAACCTTCGAATGGACCCACGCCAGCTTTTTTGACGCCGAAGGAAAAAACCTAGTCGATCCAGAAATGTATGACGTATTCGCGGAAGACGGCGAACTCTATGTATCTGCGGACGAACTTCCTGAGTTTTTAGCCGAAGATTTTTCTCCAGACGCTCCAGACGGCTGGGACTGCGAGGTCGAAGAAACAATTGAGCTCGACCCGGAAAGCGCTGAGCACCAAAAATGTAACAAGGAACACAATCAGTTTAAAGACTGCCACGGCGAAGGCTTTGAACAAGGCGAAGCTGCGGAATAATACTCAAATTTATTGCCTATCCTCTTAAATATTGTCCCGGTCAATCAAGTGTTGGCCGGGATTTTTATTTCGAGTCAGGTTATTCGTCCGTCACGATCCAAACTTGCGTGCCAACGCGAAGCTGGGTAGCAATATCGTCGCAACTGTTAACAGACTGGGTTTGTTCACGAGTCAGGTCACAACTGACGAAGGTCTTCTCCGCTAGGGCATATTCCTTCAATTGGGCGTCATTCCATCCTGCGCCAACGAGCTTTTCTTTCAGCACAGGATCTACCGCGAAAGCGCAACCTTGGGGCAGGGCGCCAGGCGTGGTAGCTTGTATCTGAATGGACAGCTGTTCGGCATAGGAGACTTTATTGCCTTCCACTTTGTCAATGACCTTCTGAGTTACGGGCTGAATCTCACCACCTTCATCGAACAGAATTCGTTGAAGATCGCTGCAAACCTGCGGATCGCTGGAGCGATTCACGTCACATGAAACCTTGCAGGATTCCTGACAAGTTGATGCAATTTGCTCAACGCATTTTTGCAAGGCTTCGGGATCAGGGTTGGATGTTTTACAGGCGTGTATTGAGTTGGGTCGGCCGTCTGATTGTTCCAAAGCCGTACATTCCGGCGAAGGCGTCTTTGCACAATTTTTAGCAACATAAGGAAGCGCCACAAAGCAATCCTGGTGGCACCTTGGATATTTGCCGTCGAGGCATTTGTACTGCGCGGCAACGTCGTCGTTCTTGCATTCAGGTTTGGAGGCAATTGTCGCTGCAATTTTATCTCTGTCGCAGTGAGCATTTTTGAGCGAGCATTGGCGCACCAATTTCACAAGTGCAAGATAGGTATTCGATGAAGTGTGAGCCCAAGCAGTGTCCCTTTGACTTTGGGGAAGAGCAGGGTCATATCGCATGGGAATATAGTACTTGCGATTTTTTACGAAGTTTGTGTTGAATTCGCAGAGGAGATTGCCGTCCTTACCAACTTCCTTACGCTGCCACTCACAATACTCGTCTTGGCGCTTGCCTCCCTCGGAGTCGCGAATCGCACACTGCCACTCCATAATCCACTTCCGGCGCTGTTTGCCGTTCCCGAGGGATTCCCAGTCTCCTTCCGGAGCCCAATCGGATTTCATTTGGGAATGGTTTCGGCCCCCCGTCGACTTACATGACGCGAGTCCGGCAAAAAGAACTATTACCACGAGAACGTTAGTCATCTTTTTTTACCTTTGGTTATACTAAAAGACTAACAATTCTTGGGAAGAAAGGAAAATTCAAAATGACGTGGAATGTGTGAAAATTTGTTCAAATTATCACTTTGGAGATCCGCGATGCCCTTCGAGGCTGGGCATGACGGTACGAAAGTACCGTCATGTTGAACGCTGAGAAACATCTCGCTAGTATTGCTGTACGATCTCGCTGATTTTGCCGTACTTCATCTCGGTTTTTTTGCCGTGGTGAATGCGAATTTCAGCTTCGAGGCCTTCGCCATCGATAGGAAGGTCTCTCTTCGGGTTAGGCATAATTTGACCTTCGTTAACTTCTTTGAGGGTAAGGACCCAGTTGTTTGCCGGTTTGCCTTCTTTGTCCAAGCCGTCTGGATCTACCCATTGTTCAATGACACGGAGGCCTTGCTCGTTCTCATAAGCAATGACCTTGTAACCGATCCATTTGTTATGGAAGTCGCCGCCGAGGGCAACGCATGACGTACAAGGTAGATCGTTATGGTTCTTAGGATGTGGGTACTCAGAACCCATGTTTGCCTTGCCGCCGTCCATCTCGAATCGCGGTTCGACCCACTGACATTTTGGCAGTTTCTTACAGCCGCCGTGGTTAGGACCGTCTGTCTTCATCTCGATTTTTTCAGCGTTGGCCGTAAGATAATAACCTGTTACCTCATAGTTAATGTAGGTGTGATTGGCGTTGTAGCGATCGCCGTTACGGTGCCTTGAGCCGTAATTGAGCGCCACTTCATTGCCCGTGGCTTGGTAGATTCGTCGAATCCCGTCTTTGTCGACCGTTCCGCCCTCCAGCATGTCAAATGACTTCGTGTCGCGGCCGAACGCCGAGACTGAGACCAACAGAGATGCTCCTGCCAGCGTGGTCCATACAGCTTTCCTAAATCTCTTCATGTGTACTCCCTTCACATTCAGTTAAGTTGACCGGAAATTTTTTGTACCGCGATAATGACATAGTGGAAAAAAAATTGAAATAGATCTCATTTTTTCAAACAAAGAACTTACGATATCCCAAAAAGATCTAGCGAAAAATCGCTGGATCCTCTGTGTCGCTTGCGGCTGACCGGCCCTTACTGCTACGATGGGAAGAATGAAAGACCAGGGTTTTCTCGCCATAGTAGGAGCGTCCATGCGTTGCGCGAGTCTTGCGTTTATGTCGATTGTCCTAACGCTGCTCGGTTGCGGAAGGAAAGAAGATCTATCGAAGTCGAACGCGTCATTAAATGAGTCATCGGTTCGTGAAGACATTCTCAGTGTCCTGGATGACACGCCATTCAACGCTGCCTACCAACTTGCATGCCACAATTGCTACGATTCCAAATATTGGAATGGCACATTTGAAGAAGTCTTTGACGCCATTCAAGTCGTCGAAGTCGATATCTTCGACACGACTCTCGACATTTTTAGCAGCGGTCAAAAGCATGATTGGTACGTTGGTCATCTGCCGGTCGGCAACGATAATAATTGCGGCGGAAGTTTTTCGTCGTGTTTGGAAATGTTGTCGAATTGGATGCGCCGAAATCCGGAGCATGATGTCGTCACCTTCTTCATAGACAAAAAGCAGGGATGGGGAAACACGCGTAATCCTGAGGATCTTGACGACCTCCTCCTCCGCTATATTCCTCGCGAACACATTTTTTCTCCAAGCGATCTTGCGCGGCAGTACGATAACGTCCGCACGGCCATTAAGAATAAGGGATGGCCAACGATGGGAGCGCTCAAGGGCAAGGTCATGTTTGCTGTCACAGGTGGCAGCGGGATCTTTTCAATAACGAGAAATAGAACGTTGGATCAATACGTCCAACAACGCGGAAAGGACGCTGTCGCCTTCGTTGCACCCGATGCTACGAGTATTGACCATATACTTAGCGTTCCGACAGCATTTTCAGAAGGCGGAAGGGATTGGGTCGCATTCTTTAACTTAAAAAGAAACCAAGCTCGATTAGGCTCCGTCGCATTTCAACAACGTCTTGTGACTAGGATTTGGGGTGGCGACAAGCTACCCTTCTGCGATCTCGTCAACAGATCCGTTAACCTCGTCGCACTCTACCAGTTTTTCCACCGCGAGGACCTCGGCTGTGACGAGAAAGGCGTCATCCAACCCCGATAGCCATCAGTTCTAGGCATATCCTTTGCAAACAAAACCCGCAGAAAACTAATCTCGCAAAGGAGAAAAACATGATCTTACGTAAAAACTTCAAAACCGCTGTGTTTGCCCTGTGCACCTTGTTCGCCTCGACCGCTTGGGCAGCAGGCAATAAAGCGGCAAACGAAGATACCAGCCCAACGAACACAACAGGAACAACAACTGGTGAAACTCCACCTTCCACCGGTGAAACCACACCGCCGCCCGCTCAACCTGAGGGAACAACCCCTGATCAAATGGGAGCACGCCCGGAAAGCGCACCAACAGAAATGGTCGTTCAGCCCGTTAAAATTAACGAGCTTAATCAAGATCAAGTGAAACAAGTTCAAACTGCGCTTAATCAGCAAGGTGCTACCCTTCAGGTAGATGGCAAATTCGGATTGAGCACAAAAAAAGCTCTTAACGATTTTCAAACTAAAAACAACATTAGCTCAAGCCCCGATCAAATTTCTGCCGATACTCTGAGGCATTTGGGACTAGAAAGCATCATGCAAGCGCACTAGACGCTCCTTGCTGTGCCCAGCGCCATGTGCGTTGGGCACCCTCGTCTTAAAGACCTAACACCTTCAGATCCTCCGCGCTCGGGCTAAATCCCAGAGGAGGCATGAAGCCATTGGCAACCATAAAACGGGCTGTGTAGATATTTTGCTTCGTCAGATGACCTCTGCCATACCATTTTTCGTTGTGGCATCGCATGCAAGTAGGAGCTTCAATCTTCGCGTTGGCAATGGGCTCAAAGAAGCGAAACGGTTTGCCCTGATCGAGATTCTCCTCAACGGGTTCAGGCGCCACGCGACCGTATGTCTTGATTCTCAAGTTCCAAACCAAGACCTTGAGCCGATCGAGGAGCGACAGATGAAGCGTGTCTGAAGCGAAATCGGGACGTATCGCTCGGGGGCCGTTTGGGTGGCACATGAAACAAGGCGCTCTATAGGGCACCGGCTGGGAGACTCGATCGATGGCAAGCTGTCCTGGGGCGAACTGGTAGAATTTAGCAACTCTTGGGTAGGAGGTTTTATCGACAACAATTGCGAGTCGGTCCCATTGTTCGTAGGAACGTCCTAATCCTGAGTGGCTTTGCTGCATCATCCAAACGTCTTGCTTCCAACCTGGCGTGAATCCGACGCGGTTGAAAACCCGGCCGTCGTCCGCAGTGCGCGACTCCGTGGACATAAAGGCGACAGGGTCAACCACGGTTCGAACCAACACCCAAATCGCGACGGTCCCTATTATTATGACAACCATCCAACGGGTCTTGTGAGAGAACGATGTTTTGAAGATAGAAAGCACTTGGGTTACCATCGCGGCGTGGGTCCACAGGGTTTTTTATAGAAAACGACTGAGTTAGTAAATTTAATAGATTTTATATGTCTATTAAACATGTTTATGGCTGGGGTTCCCGACGCGCTCGCGGCTATCAATCGGAAAGCGCGGGGAAAACGGCGCGTACCTTAGCCCAGACGAAATCTCCATACGTCATATCCGGTCGTAGCTTAGCGAGGTTAACGCCGTCCCAAAGACGATCCTCCCCAAAGGAAGCGGGGATGAACTGGCTTGGCAGAAGTTCGCGCTCGATCGGTTTCAAGCTGGCGTTCCAGTTTGGATCAAAGAAAAATGGCAGGGAAATACGATCGGCCGGCGCCTGATTGCGTACGCGATGGGGCGTTGCTCGGAAAATTCCCCGCGTCCACACTTCGAGCATGTCTCCGATGTTGATCACGAACGTGTCTTTGATTGGCGGCGCTTCGATCCATCTTCCGTCTTTTGCCTTCGCTTGCAATCCGCCGCTTTCGTCCTGAAGAAGAATAGTAAGAAAACCCATGTCGGTGTGTTCGCGCACGCCCCATTCATCGGCGTTTTGTTCCCAAATGTGTTTTGGATAGTTGAATATTCTAAACAACGTAGTGGGATCCGTCGTGAAGCGTTGCACAAAGTAATGGCGCGGTAGTCCAAGGCTAAGCGCAATTCCTGCCATGAGAGTTTGACCCAACTTCGTCATGCAGTCCATATATGCGAGAACGTCGTTTTTAAACTGTGCAAACTCAGTACCTGCCGGCCATAGGTTAGCGCCGTGCATCGGTGTGCCGCGTTTTACAGCTTCGTTCTGACCGCTGAGTTCCGAGCCGAAATAGATCCCCTCCTTTTGATCAGGCTTGCCTGAAGTCAACTCACCCGCGACCGGGAAGTATCCGCGCCATGCCTTACCGGCATGCTTCATGGCGATTGCCATTTTTTTGGCAACCGGCTGGGTAAAAAATTGCCGGGAACTTTGCATGAGACGATTCTGCAAATCAGACGGCACGCCGTGGTTAGCGACGTAAAAGAAACCAATCCCCCGCATCGCCTCGCTAAGTTTTTGGGTGAGATGCGCAAGGCTTCTCTCGTCAGCCTTAGCGATGAGCAAAGGTTCGATGTCTAAAATGGGGATTGTGTCTGTCATGGGGAACCATTATCGACAAAATGTAAAAAAATGATAGCAATCCTTTCGGCTCTGCTCGACCACGTGTCCGTCTTTATAGACATGGCGGAACATAACGAAATCCGGATTCTGTCCTTGCTGAGAATGTTCTGGCGCACCTTTTAGAGCGGTACCGGTGCATCCCCCTCCTTGACTGTTGGACGTTGTGGCGGAATACGTTGCATGGGGAAGCTTGAAAACAAAAGAGTCGCACATGTTGTGATGGTTGAATTTGAACGCGAACACGTCACCTAGCTTGTCGCCGGCAAAGGTGAACTTATCTTGCTGTTCTGCGTCCAATTGCGGATCAGAGTCTTGAACGCTTGCCGACAATACTTTGTAACCTGACGTTTCTCCGCCCGGAAGAAATGAGCAAAACTCCATTTCAAACTTTGCGGAGCCGAGCTCAAACTGAGCTGCGCCCTCTTGCTGATCGTCCGGACATTTCCTGTTACTAAAAACGTCCACGAAATCAATCCCTCCTGCAACCAACTGGGTCGTCATAGGAACGAATTTGCCGGCGTCGTTATTCATCATCTCTGAGGCCGTTACGAACGCACTCTGCTGGCCTTGCCATCCCTTTATCTGGTAGTTGCGATGCCCCGTATCGACGTTAATCTCTAAATGCTGCACCTCCCCAAAAATCGCTTCCGCAAGCCCCTTGGTCGTCAGGTTAGCCGGAGGAATGCGGTCAACATCGCCGTTCGCCTGCGGACTCGAAATACTTGGATCGACTACAATAACCCGAAGAGGACTCATGTTTGGGGGAAGGAGCAAAAAAATCTTCTTAATTTCAAAGGTCTCCGACTGCTCGTCTGAGCATAGGTCAATTCGAGCGCGGTATTTCAACGAGGGAGAAGCGAGTTCATACTTGCGATCATCGCCAAAAGCCACGGCTGTTGCCTTAGGGATGGCTGCAAGCGCTTGGAGAGAGATCGTTTGCTGCGTCTGGCCGCCCTGGCATTCTGGCTTGGCAAACAAGGCTTGCGCCTCGTCGCTCTTGAGAAAATGTTGACCCGAGTGTTTGCAAGACATGACCAACAATGCACTGAGTAGGGAGAGGGTGGCGCTCCGATTCATAGACGTTATCCTTTAGGGCTTTGTATGGATCATGTTAACAATCCGAGCTTGCGGGTTCAACGGCTTTCACGCTAAATTGGCCGGGAACGTCAAGCGGGGCACAAAATCATGGGTTTAGTTTTGCGATTGATTTCCATTGTATTGATGACGACAAGCGTAAGCTGCACACTTTTTGCACAGAACTCTCATTATCCCTCGCATTGGTGGAAACCGGTTCCAAGAGACTCAGCTCCCGAATGGGAGGTCTTGCCGCAAGATGCAGGTCCTGGTGAAGTGATCCTTTCCAAACGCAATGAACTTGGTATCCTTTCTAACTTCGCGCCCACCGCGTTTGAACTCGACGGCAAAACCTACGCGAGCATGGAAGGGTTCTGGCAAATGATGAAGTACCCGGAAGGAGCTGACGATCCGCGCCTACAGCCGAACGTCGTGTGGCCACATACACGCGAGCAAGTTGCCGCCATGACGTCCTTTGAAGCAAAAGAAGCGGGAAATGAAGCGAACAAGATTTTGAAACAGCTCGGAATCGATTGGGTTACGTATAAAGAGAAACGAATGCCCTACTACGTTCAAGAGAAAGGTGACCACTACAAGCTGATCCTTCGCGGCATGCGTGCAAAACTCGAGCAAAATCCTGACGTTAAACGGATACTTTTAAGCACCGGCGACCTTCAATTGCGCCCCGATCATAAGCAAGCACCTCCTATTCCTCCAGCGTGGCAATACTATAAGATCTGGATGGAGTTCCGGGACGAGCTTAGGTAAGCCGATAGAAGCGAGCCAACTTAGGAATGTCGTTTGATTATGTCTTCGAGTTTGCGCCGAGATTGCGCACCAATCAGTCGTTCGACAACCTTTCCGCCCTTAAACAAAAGGAACGTTGGCAAGCCGCGAATTCCGAAATTCTGCGCTATCTCCGGGTTCGCTTCTACGTCCATTTTGTAAATACTTGCTCGTTGAGCTTGCTCGTTGGCCAAGGATACCAGCATGGGTTCCATAGCAACACACGGTGCGCAAGACGGCCCACCAAACTCCACGAGAACCGTAGCGGAGGCATTCTCGACCAGCTCCTTAAAACTGGTACTGGAGAGTTCTTCTAGCTCGGTGCCAGATTCAGGTTTTCCCATGCACTCCAACCATATTTTTGTTGAATTCCAATAAGCTACCTCATTACTATGGTAATTGAGTGGGCATGGAGTTGCATCTCTTTTTCGAACTTTGGAGGTTGTCTATGAGAGTTGCCGTTCTCGGTGCAAGCCCTAACCCTCAACGCTACTCCAACAAAGCAGTGTCACAATTGCTCAAGCATCGACATGAAGTCTTTCCGGTTCACCCCCAGTCCATGCAGATACACGGCATTTCGACGTTCTCGAGTCTTGATATGGTTCCGAAACCGATCGACATAATCACCATGTATGTTGGTCCAGAGCGCGGAGAAGCTCTCGCCCACGACATCATTTTGGCGCGCCCGCGAATAATCGTATTTAACCCGGGAAGTGAATCTCCTGCCCTCCAGCGCGCACTGGGGGCAGCCGCAATACCGTATACAGAAGCCTGCACCCTCGTCATGCTGAGCACCGGCCAATTCGACAAACTTGTCTAGAAACGACGCAGCAAAGACTCTGGCGTAATCCCCAACTCCAAAGGGATGCAGGGGATCTCAACTTTCTCGCGCTTTTTCGGAATAGCAATTGCAAGGAAATCGCACCATCAAATGGGTAACGTCCCATTCTCCACCCTTTACGACAAGGAGTTCTTATGCGCTTGAGAAACATTGTACCGACATTATTGCTCTATACACCCCTGGCTACGGCAGCTCCTAACAGCGAATGTGGTTTAGTTCCCGAATCAAACCCGGAGTCGCTGGCTTCGCTCTCAGAAAGCTACACAAACTTTGCTTTGGACCTTTACAGGCAAGTAGAAAACACCAGCACAAATACCGTTCTCTCGCCCTATAGCATCTCAACAGCTATCGGCATGGCTTATGCCGGCGCATCCGGCACCACTGCCAACGAAATCAAGGAGACCCTGCGTCTTGGGCTTGAAGGAGAAGAGGCACAACGAGCCATCGGCAACCTACGCCGCGACATCAACTGCCGTTCCGATGTCAAATACGCCCTTGTAACAGCCAACGCTATATGGGGCCAACAAGGATACGGGTTCAATCCCGAGTATTTACAAAACCTCGACACCTACTATGCGTCTCCGCTTCAAGTCGTGGACTTCCAAGGAGCGGTTGAAGAATCTCGACAAAAAATCAACGCTTGGGTCGAGGAACGTACAAACGATAAAATCAAGAACTTGATACCCGAAGGCACTTTGTCGCCCGCCACAGCCATCGTACTCACCAACGCGATCTACTACAAGGGCGCTTGGGTCTATCCTTTCGTAGAACTGGAAACCGCTGAACGGCCCTTCGAGCTCAAGTCCGGGGAAAAGATCAACGTCCCAACCATGACGACAGAAGCCTCGTTTGAGTATATAGACAACGAAGAAGTGCAAGCGATCGAGCTGCCCATCATCGCCAAGGAAGAAGGACCTACCGTTGATCAGAGTTTCTTGATTGTCGTTCCTAAAAAGGAAGGAGATTTTGGCAGTCGATTTCTGAAAGAGGACAAGATCGCAGAAATTCGAAGCAAATTCGATGTCCAACGCATCAAACTCTATGCGCCAAAATTCAAATACACCTCTACGTTCAGTTTAGCTCAAACGTTGAGGGACATGGGAATGCAAACCGCCTTTGACGCCAACAGTGCAGACTTTTCAGCGATGTCCCTACAGGGAGAAGCGCCCATTCACTTGTCGGAGGTTATCCACAAGGCTTTTATTGATTTCAACGAAAGCGGCGTAGAAGCAGCGGCCGCGACTGCTATTACGGGTGAAACGACAAGCATTCCGCCCGAACCAATTACAGTAGAAATCAACAGACCGTTCATCTTCGCGATCATTGACAAAACCACAAACGTGATTTTGTTCATGGGTCAAGTATCAGATCCAAGGGTAACAGAGTAACGACGCAAGAGCCTCCGACGGAGGCTCTTACCCCTCCCAGCCGCTTACCGGCGTGTGCCCTGCCCTAGCCCGACTGGACCGCGGGTTTTCGCGTAGCGAAAACAACGCGGCTATGACAAAATTGCATAAAACAGTCGAGAGCCGCATATGCTACGTTCCATCTATGTTTCCTCTCTATGCGTATTCCTGTCTTCGTGTTTTCACTCTTCAAAAACACAACCTGGGGCAAACGTCACGCCTGCATCTGAACCCAAGCCTTGTCAATCCGCCAAGGAATACGTCACGACGCTCAACTATCTAAAGTCCAAAGAACTGACCCAGCTTAGCGAAGAACGAAAACGCGATATCGCTTTTCGAGTGGCAACGTATTGCGAAGGAGCGGCGGATCGATTCATTAAGGTGTCCGAGCTTCTACTTCGCGCTCAATTGGGTCCGCGCGACTCCATCGAAAAAGGCGTCCAGTATGCGAGCCTGTCCAATGCTCATGCGCAGGCCTTTGTTGAGGTTTTTAAGGCGAACTATCTCAAAGAGATGCTGGACATGGACCTCCTTACCTCGTTAAAAACAGCCGAATCCGTCAGCAACAACCCCAATCTCGACGCCGAGGTCACTAAGGAGGACTATTTCAAGTTGGTCAAATTTTGCTTAGCGTCGGATAGAATTGCTCAAAGCCGTCCCTATTGTGTGAAGTGGGCAGGTAAAATGGCCCTTTACGGGAAGCCAGGGCATCCCGTTGCGAACGCCTTCACAGAATTGTTTACCTTTCTAACTCAAGACGACGGAGGACCCAAACTCGCCACTCATGACGCCATAAAAGTTTCAGAAGACGTCTTTGCCAAAAGTCCGCTCGCGGGGAAAGACTTTATAGAGGCATACCAGTTCGCCTCGTCCAAAAAGGGGCATGATTGGGATCGCAGCGCTGCGGCGAAGTTTGCACAGCGACTCATCGTCGCTAGCCATTATGAATCGCCCGTGACAGAGGAAAAAACACTGGAAAAACAACCTAAAGAGTAAACGCGACGCTCACGCCTCTAAAGACCGCACTGGTTTGCGGATCGCGCATGGTAGCCGGCAGCACCGACAATGGACCGTAAATTCGCTTCTTATAGTTTTCCTGGTTTTGATAAACAGTACGCCACCCGTAATCAAAAAATAAAGGTCCAAGCGAAAGAATGGCGGACACTCCTCCATAGACTTTGGCGACGTCTTCCTCGGCGCTTGCCAGTACCGCGACGCTCGCGGCAAAATTGGATAAAACAGAACCCCATTTAATCGCGCCTGCAATCTGAGCGGGCGCTTGTATCCGTTCTTCCGCTATTCGCTCCCGATAGAGTTTGTCTTCGCGCGATTTGGAAGGCATTTTCTTGATTTCCGAATGTCCGCTACCATAGGGACGGTATGCCGCTGACATCCCAATCGTGGTTAAGAGCCAACCCGACCCGATGACAGTTGCGGCCAAACCAGCGTAGTGTGCATCCGAAAGATCGCCACCCTTTTTTTTGTCGCCCATCACTTGCGTTCCGGCAAAGATCGTAGCCAACGCCGATATCTGCACCGGTGCGTGAATTGACCATGCCTTTTGTTCTTCTTTCTTCGCTTCGTCAGCCAAGCGCTGACTGGCTAAAGGCACAACAAGCAGCTCTGGATAGTCGAAGCCTTCCTTCGCCTGTCCAAAACCTGATGACGAGGAAAGGCAAACTAGAAGAAACAAAATTTTGCGCATGTTTTCTCCCTTAGTTGCAAGTGAAGCTAATGGGTTATATAACATAAACAAATGATACAGATAGAATCCGTAAAAAAGAAGGAGGAATTTTTCGTGGTCGCACAAAACTTGCTCACCGTCATTGCTATTTTTTTTCTCGGCGTCCCATCGGCTTTAGCGCAAGGCGACCACATCGCCACGTTGGTAAAAGTTGAGGGCGAAGTGAAGTTGTTGCAAGATCCGGCTCCAACCGCAAAGTCCGAAAAGAATCAGGCGCTGTACAACGGCAAATACTACACCTTTCGCATGGCAAAATTGGGAACCAAAGTTCGGCGCGGCGACGTTGTTCAGACAGGCAACAATGCAAAAGCGAAAATTGTTTACGAAAACGGAGACCAGATCATTCTCGCACCGTCTTCATCCTATCGCGCTCTGTCAACCAAGGAGGATCGAACCGTTATCGACCTGTTCTTTGGCAAAATACGATCCGTGGTGCGCCCTAAGGGACCGAGAGAGAATATGGTTGTAAGGTCGCGATCGCTTGCGATGGGCGTAAGGGGAACAGATTTCTTTGTTGCCGATCCCGACGAGAAGGGTCGGGCGGCCATCGTTGTTGTACGCGGCAAAATAGAGGCCATGCCGACGGGGTTAGAAGCGAAGCCCGTCGAGGTACCCGCCGGTTACGTTGTTTCAACCGCGCCTGCAGGTTCGACTCCGAACGACAAAAAGGAGGCTCCCAAACCGCTGGCGGTCGAGCGATCGACAAAAACTGAGCTTCTCGAAGTGCAAAAATCTTCGCTTCTCGCCAAGACGACGCCGGAAGCCATGAAAGACCTTACGCCGGATCTGCAAAAAGAAATCGTGGATTTGGAAAAGGAAAGTGTCGAAGCAACAATCCAGGACATAAAGGCCGCCGACCCCGAACTGTTTGAAAGAGCAAAAATAGACGTTACCAAAGTAGAAGATGTCGAGCAGTTGCTCACCATAAGCGTCAAGCAAGCGTTCGACGAAGCCCCCGCCGGCGCAAAAGACTCTAAACCTTCCGAGCAAGACTTAAAGGATCTGAACGAGGACGTTTACAAGAAATATTTTAAGACTGAATAAGGTTCTGCTTCGCAATTGTTGGGCGGTCGACTGTCCCTTTAATTCCACCGGGGACACCCTACCGTCCCTACAATTAATTATTGGGCGTTCGACTGTCCCTTTAATTCCTTTAATTCTAGGCATGAGCATGAGTTGGTAGAGGGTTTTTTGCTTTGCAAAAAACGACTGTCCCTTTAATTCCTTTAATACTAGGCATGAGCATGAGTTGGTAGAGGGTTTTTTGCTTTGCAAAAAACGACTGTCCCTTTAATTCCTTTAATTCTAGGCATGAGCATGAGTTGGTAGAGGGTTTTTTGCTTTGCAAAAAACGACTGTCCCTTTAATTCCTTTAATTCTAGGCATGAGCATGAGTTGGTAGAGGGTTTTTTGCTTTGCAAAAAACGACTGTCCCCCTAATTCCACTCTTAATTCAGAGGGGATTCGCTTTGCAAACCCTTCCTGGCATGACTTTTGCTCTTCTGTTGAGGCAGGAGGATGACATGCCCGACACTGAATTGACGAGCTCGACGGTGACGCCCGTAACGGGGTTCCCTACCAATAAGATTTTTACAGTTGTGCTTCTTATAGGTACGGCCATTACGTTCTATCTTTGTTACCTTATGCTCAAACCGTTTATTTCATCGCTGGTCTGGGCCTTGGCGCTTGCCGTTGTCGCGTATCCGCTACATAAAAGGATGAAACGGAAGATTCGTTCGAATAATATTTCGGCGGCGCTCATGGTGCTGATGATAACGTTGCTATTTATTGGGCCGCTCGCGTTTGTAACGCAGCAAGTCACCGGAGAGGTGTCGTCGGCCGTCGGGTTCCTTGAAAAACAATTCACATCAGGGACTTGGGACAACCTCTTGGCGAAGAGTCGCTTGCTGCAATTACTTGACGGCAAACTTCATATTGCTGAACAGGCGAAAGGTCTCGGCGGCGCCGTCGCCGAACAAATCCCAACAGCGCTTTCGGGTTCGGCGTGGTTGGCGACCGAGATCATGATTACGTTGTTTGTTCTCTTCTTCTTCTTTCGTGACCAAAAGCCGGCCATCGAAAGTTTGCGCAAGATTCTGCCGCTTTCGCCGGGCGAGAGTGCCATGATCTTCAAGCGAATCAGCGATACGATTTACGCGACGCTGTACGGAACCGTCGTCGTCGCAATTGTGCAAGGCGCGTTGGGCGGTTTGATCTTTTGGTGGCTAGGATTGCCGGCTGCCCTGCTTTGGGGAGTCATCATGGCGATTATGGCCGTTGTGCCTATTCTCGGTGCGTCGGTCATTTGGGCGCCAGCGGCGATTTATCTAGCCATTACCGGCGAAGTCAACAAGGCACTGATCCTTGTTGCTTGGGGAACGATCGTCATATCGCTCATAGATAACTTGTTGTACCCGCTTCTTGTAGGAAAACGCCTACAACATCATACTCTCCTCGTGTTCTTCGCTCTATTGGGGGGCCTTATGGCCTTTGGGACAGCAGGAATTATCCTTGGTCCCTGCGTCCTTGCAATTGCTGACGGTCTTCTGCAAATTTGGAAAGTCAGAAATTTTCGAGCCCAGTTTGGGATTACAGCGTCAGAACCTCCTTTTGCGGGTAACCTAGCGTCGTGATATAGTATTCTCATCAAATCACAACGAGGCAACTGTGAAGAGATCCCGACTTATCGGTGTGACGCTTGTCGCGTTGGGCTGCAAAACCACTTCTACCGATCAAAGCCGCTTTTTAGCAGAACTCCAGGCCAAAGACCCCACGTTCGGGCAGTATTCAAATTCTTATTACAATACCGTCGCAGGCGAACCGGAGATCAAGGTTCTTGACCGTGAAACGTTGGAGGATCTTCTTGAAGACGGCACGAGACAGGATGACGACAATCGATTCCTCTCCAGCGGCGACATGGTTCTATCCGGCGCTGAGGTAAAAGAGGTTTATCGCGACGGTCTAGATCTTTCCGCTACGGTATGCGGCAAGAAAAAAACCTGGCCCGACGCTGTTATTCCCTACGACATAAGCGCTATTCAGGATGCAACTCTGAAAAAACATATCGCAAGCTCCGCTTCAATGTGGGGTTATTTTGGATTCACTTGGAGGCCTCGCCTCCCGAGCGACAGCGCTTACGTCGTGTTTCAAACCACCGCAGAGGGTTGTTGGGCTGACGTCGGATATGCGCCAGGCAAGAGGGTAATTAACTTGGGAACCGATTGCGGTTATACCGACGTGATCTTGCATGAGATGGGACATAGCCTGGGCCTCAACCACGAGCAAGTGCGTCCCGACCGCGACAACTACGTCACAGTGAACATGGACAACGTTGTCGCCGGTCAAGAACACAACTTTACGAAACAGGGCTGCTTCGACCAGTCCATCGAATATGATTTCAAGTCGATCATGCACTATAGCAGCTACGCGTTCACCAAACGCGCCGACCTGATGACCATTACAAAAAAAGACGGAAGCGAAATTAAGAGATCGACGAATCTCACGATGAGCGACGTCAATACCGCGAAGAACCTTTACGGCTTTGCCGCCGGAACGCAACCTGGTCCCACGCAACCAAACGGATATACCAATTGGGTGCCGGGAGCTCCCGCTGGCCCAAGCGGAGAATCGCTTGACTGCGTCTCGATAAAATCCTCGGGGAAGTGGCAAGATACCGCCTGTTCAGACATGTTTCCCTTTGCCTGCCGGAGCTCGACCAACCCAAAAGAATGGAAGATATCCGGCGCGAAGGCGCCGTTCCAGAACCACAACGGGAACTGCCCCAACGGTTTTCGATTCTCTACTCCCAAAAATGCCGATGAGAATCAGGCGTTAACAGCTCTTCTCAGCGGCAAAACCGTCTGGATGAGCTACAACGACATCGTCAACGAGGGTATGTTCACCGATCACTCACCCTTTGAATAGCCAAAGCCCCAGAATTCTGCTATTTTCCGCCGCATGGAAGAAGTGTGCGTAACGATCATCCACCGGGGCAAAAAAACGACCCGATTGGTTCGCAAGGGCTTGGGATTCCAAGCACTTCATAGCAAGTCGCCAACTCCGCTTGAATTTGATTGCCGGGAGGCAGACTGCGGGATCTGTATTTTCAAGGTGCTTGAAGGGGGCGAAAACCTCAGCTCCATGACAGAAAGAGAGAGGGATTTCTTGCAAGCTATGAGAGCCGATCCCAGCGAACGCTTGGGATGCCAGACTCGCATATTTGGTCCCTGCACTATAGAAGTTGAAAGCTATTCATAAAATTCTTAGGTTTTAAATCATTATGATCCACCTCAGCAATCTCACGAAACGCCAGGGGCAACGCGTCCTCTACGAAAACGCCTCATTTCTCGTTCGGCCCGAAGACCGCATCGGCCTTGTCGGTCCAAACGGAGCAGGCAAGACCACGATTTTTCGCCTTATTATGGGTGAGGACACCGCAGACGGCGGAACCATCACCGTGCTTCCCAACGTCAAGGTTGGCTACTTTTCGCAGGACGTAGGCGAGATGAAGGGACGATCGGCGTTAGCACAGGTTATGGCCGGGGCTGGCCGAATATCAGAGCTGGGAGCATTTATTGAAGAGGTGGAAACCCGCCTTGCCGACAGCGAACACAACCCCATACCTCCCGACGATTTCGAGAAACTTATGGAGCGCTACGGGGAGGCACAGATCGAATTTCAACAGGCTGGCGGCTACGACCTTGAAGCCCGCGCAAAAGCGGTTCTAACCGGCCTTGGGATTGGCCCGGACGACTATGACCGCTCCGTGGAACAATTCAGCGGCGGTTGGAAAATGCGAATTGCGTTGGCGCAGATTCTCGTTATGGCCCCGGACGTTTTGCTACTCGACGAGCCGACAAACCATTTGGATATTGAATCGATTCTTTGGCTTGAAGAATGGCTTCGCTCCTACAAAGGCGCTATTGTCATGACGAGTCACGATCGCGAATTCATGAATCGCCTTGTGAACCGCATCGTCGAAATCGCCAACAAACAAATTACCGTCTATTCCGGAGACTATGACTTCTATCTGCGGGAACGCGACATCCGACGCGACCAACTCGTTGCGGCGCATAGACGGCAACAAGAAATGCTTTCAAAAGAAAAAGAGTTCATCGCAAAATTCGCTGCGCGAGCGTCACACGCCGCCCAAGTACAGTCTCGCGTGAAGAAACTCGAGAAGATTGATGTTATCGAGTTACCTCAAGAGGCGAAAACAATCGACTTCGAATTTTCCTCGCCTCCGAGAAGCGGCAACGACGTTGTTCGACTCGAGACCGTGGCCAAGACCTGGCAGCGCGAGGACGGGACAAAGAAAACTGTTTTCAACGGCGTCACAGGTTTGGTCAAACGACTCGATAAAATTGCCGTAACCGGCGTCAACGGCGCCGGCAAATCTACGCTTCTCAAAACAATTGTCGGGGAAACGGAACCCACAGAGGGAAAAGTGGGGATCGGGGCAAGCGTTCACATCGGTTATTTTAGCCAGCACGCACTCGATCTTCTCGATCCTCAGAAAACAGTATTTGAGGAAGTTACGTCCCGCTTCCCCGAAGCATCCGTCGGTTTCATACGCAACCTGCTTGGCGCGTTCCTCTTCAGCGGAGACGACGTCGATAAGAAAATTAGAGTCTTATCGGGCGGAGAACGCAGCCGCATTCTCCTCGCGATTATTCTGGCAAGCCCTCTTAATCTTCTCATTCTCGACGAGCCAACGAACCACATCGATATCGAATCCCGCGAGATCCTATTAAAGGCGGTCAAAAGTTTCGAAGGTACCGTTCTCGTCGTTAGCCACGACCGTCACTTCTTGCGTCAAGTCGTCAATCGCGTATTCGAGATTCATGACGGCGAACTTCGTACTTATGATGGTAGTTACGATTACTATTTAGAAAAGAAGGGATAACCGCGGCGCAAGACGCATGGTTTCGCCGCAGAGGCGAGAATTCATTCAGCGCTTCCAAATTTCCGCGCTTCCGCGTCAATTCTTAATCGCGGAAACGCGGAATTTTGGAGACGCGGAAATATAGTTTCGATATTTCTTTGCCTCGGCGGTTCAAATAAAAAGAGCGCGAAGACACTGTGTGTCCTCGCGCCCTTTGCGGTTCAATTAGATGTTACTTACCAATTTCGGAAGTAAGCGTGTAGGTATCGATGACTTTTCCATCGATGTCAACGAACTCGCAGTTCGCTTTGCGCGGATCTTTGCCACCCGGGTTGAATGTACAAATCGTCGCACCGTGGTTAGAAACGGTGCAAGGAGCGCCTTCAGCTTCGCAGCCACCGCCGCCTTGTTTCGCCCACCATGGACCAGTGTTGCTAATTCTACCATTGTCGTGACCACCCATACCAACGAGCATCACGAATGTAGAGCCTGGCTTCATGACAATGCTGTTAACCGGATCGGCAGCTGATTTGTCGACGATCGGAAGTTCACCGCCCGTCTTGCATTTTGAGCTTTTCTCGACACTGCAAGCACCGCCTGTGCAGCTCAATGCTTTTGAACGGCTGTAGTTGTGGTTGTGTCCGTTAATGATAAACGCACCGATTTCTCGAGAAGCTTCGAAAACTTCCCAACCTACAAGGTCTTTACCGCCGCCGCAGCCTGCGTTGCCGCGGAATGCCGGCATGTTTTCATGCCACATAGCAACACGCCACATGGAGTCGTCGTTTTGCGCGGAATCAAGAATGTATTGCGCGGAGTCTTCATGCGATACGCCGTTTGAAGGCGCAACGGAAACAAAAGAGAGGCCGTTAAACTTAACCGTGGAAGCCATGCCTGGTTGACCAGACCATGTCAGAACCCCTTTGTCCTGCAGCTTGTTCCAACGAGCCGTTAAACGCTCAAGGTAATGGCCTTTACTTGTCCACGGTTTGTCGTGATTTCCTCGGGCTGCGATGACAGGAAAGTCAGGACCCAAGTTGGAGTCAATGTGCTGTTCCCAAGTTTTCGCGTTCGACTTTTCATAATTGAGGTCGCCCGCAACGAGAAGGGCTTGTGCGCCTTTTTTCTTTACGAGTTGAAGAACAGCGTCGCCTTCCGGAGTTGTGTCCGTGTCACCTGTAAACGCTATCTTGAGATCGGCAGGTGGCGCAATCAATTTGCCGTCGCTTTTGCCTGCGACAGCTTGTGATGCAACGGAAGCTGCAAAAAAACTAACGAGCATCGGTGAAAAAATTCCATTTTTTCTAAAAATCATCCTAAACCCCTCTCAGTGGTTAAAACATGGCACCCAAAAAAAAGTTTTCTGTACTCATTTCTTGTGGCATTTTGTACCCTATAGATCTCAGAAAACGCGCCATTTTGCCAGTGAGAAATTCATGAGTGTTTTTGGCTGGTTTCTTTGCGTTCAAATGAAAAATTCCTAGAACAATACCCCCCACCTATATCCGTACTTCTCGATAGTTAAGGCGATCCTTCAGCCATTTTGGCCCATTTCCCGATAGGTCCTTTATGCGTGCTACTTTTTTGAGCGCTTACATTAAAGGAGCGACCCAATGAAACATCTGATCGTGATCGCAACATCTCTTCTCGTATTTGCTTGTCAGCAGGGTGGCGTTCGCGTTGTCGAATCACAATCAGAAGATGAAAAAACGGACAACAATGTTGCGGGCAAATCACAAAGTTCTTTGCCCGTGAATATTGATCCCATTCTTGAAAAAACAGGGGACCCGACGCAGACGCCGGACCTCGGCACCTCTGCAACCACAAAAACCCTGACAGGAACATTTGCCACCGCGTGCACCTTCGCTTCAGACCAACCGGGAAGCCTGGACGAGTACCATCAACTTTACTGGGTATTTCGCGATGACGGCGTTGCGGGATCAATCCAAGTGATTGCAGAAGGCAATAACTGCGATGCGGGCGCTTTGATGGTGATAACAACCCTCAACGCTTATGCCATAGGTGACGCCATTTCCGACTTTCCTGATGCGTTTGTGTCTGGATTTCAACCCGTACAGATTCTCGTTCGTCCCGCTAATGAAGACGTCGTTGCAGAGTTAGAAGATGCTGACGCTTATGGAATAAAAGATTGGAAAGTTGGCGTCGATCACGACGTCACATCTTTCGTGCAACCGAACGGAGGCGCAACAACGTTCAATATGCTCAAAATAGAGCCACAAGGAAGAAGCGTTCAATTTGGCGCCGGGAGTTCCAGCGCGCAATCGATCGAACGACGTCTCCTGCCAGAAATTTTCAATAGAGTTTCTAATTAATATTTTTAGGGAAAAACGGACTCGTCAGCGCTTCCATTTTTCGGCGCTTCCGCGTTAATCATCGCGGAGACGCAAGAAGTTGGGAAACGTGGAAAAACAGCGTTGATGATTCTTTATGATTTTTCTGTTTTTATCACTGCGCCGGCGGTGTGATTTCTGCCACTTTGCCGAACTTCATCTCGGTCTTGTGACCTTGATGGCATCGGATCTCAGCCTCGAGACCTTTACCGTCAATCGGAAGCTCCCTAGTTTTGGAGTCAGGAATAACTTGTCCTTTATCGACTTCCTTCATGACGTTCACCCAGTTGTTAGCTGGCTTGTCGTTGACTAGACCGTCCGGATCAATCCATTGCTCGTAAACCCGGTAACCATCCGCTCCCTTGTAAGCAATAACCTTGTATCCGATCCACTTGCCTGAGAAATCCTTGCCTAAGGACTTGCAGGTCTTGCATCCAACATCGTCGTGATTTTCCGGATGCGGGTATTCAGCTCCAAGGTCTGCTTTGCCTCCCTTGATTTCAAACTTCGGCTCTATCCACATACACTTTGGAAGGTCCTCGCAACCCCCGTGGTTTGGCCCGTCTGTTTTCATCTCGATCTTTTCGGTATTTGCTACGAGATAGTAACCGGTAACTTCGTAGTTTGTGAACTTGTGGTTGACGTTATAACGGTCACCGTTTTCGTGACGGGCGCCGTACTCTAGTTTAACTTCCTTACCCGTGGACGCATAAATTCTCTTAATGCCGTCTTTATCGAGACCGCCGTCCGTCGTTGTTGTCGTCGTGTTTGTTGTCTGATCGCCAGTATTCTGCCCTGGCGTATTTATCGTGGGCGTTCCAGACGCCGGAGCTTTTCTGTTAAAATCCTTGGTTTCTTTTTTCTGACATGATCCCAAAGACATCATAAGAACAATAGTTAGAACACTATTGAGTTTGATTGACGTACCCACTACGGCTTCCTTCTCTAAAGTTTGTTCTTTGGGGGTAAACCCACGTGACATATCGGCAAAATCACAAAAATCTTTAGAAGAAGGCACTCTATGGCCCAAGATCGTCGGGAGGAGTTAAGCTCTCTTTAGAGGCGCATCCAGGTAAGTTCATGTTTATTGTGGAAAAGATGAAGAATTTTGCTGGCGGGTAGCGCGGCAAACTTCTCTATCCATGGATAATGCTCTGTTCCCTGAAACTTCAAGGTGCAGATCATCTTGCACTGGGGTGCTTTCGAGCTCCAATCAACGACAAAATCGTAGAGTTTATCCGGATAGCAGATAACGTCCGAGAACAGCCACGAAACCTCCGGGTATTTTTCAGGAGTTGCCGCGAAAGCGTTACCAGTTTGAAACTCGATGTTTTTGAACTTTTGCATCGAACTGTCCAAAGGGCTTCGATCGATCGCGATGACCTTTCCCGCCAAACCTGCGAGAACATAGGTCCAGCCGCCTGGACTCGCCCCAAGTTCCAAACACACATCCTTCTTTCCGGGCCATTGGCCGGCGCGGGTTAAGGCTTCCCAAACCTTGAGGTAGGCTCGATTGGGCGGCCCTCGCTTGTCCTCTTGGAAGGTATATTCCCCATTCGGAACGGGAGCTGAGCACGACTCGGAGAAGAGCATCAGATTGGTGTTAAGCAGGGTGAAAGATCCTAGGGGCTCCACAGGCAAGACGACGGGGAAAACGAGCAGAGGAACCGTTACTTTGGGCAAGCCGTCCTGGATCAAGGCTGTTCGTCGATGCAGCTGAAAGCTATAAGGAAACCAGCTGCGTTGAATACCTCGGAGAATCGTCGTTGCGTCCTTAATGGACTGAATCGCGGCAACTCTGGGCGAACGCCATATATTTTGGGCCCACGGATTCTCCGCCGCAGGCGAACCGCTCAGGATCAGACGATCGTAAACAGCTAGTACCCGATCGACTCCGGCAATGAGGATCTTCTCTAGCCCCTCAGGGGCAAGGTAAGCCGACCGTATGTCGTTCGGATCGAAGGTTAGCGCTTCTTTTTCCATTGGCGCCAGTATTCTCCGAGGATGACTGCATTGGCGACGGAAACATTGAGGCTCTCGACCGCGCCGGTGCCAGGTATTCGCATATATTCAGTGCAAAGTTTCGCGACCTCAGGGCTCAGACCGCTCATCTCATTGCCCAAAACAAAAACAGATTTTTCCGGCATAGTCGTCTCATAGAGCGAGTCGCCTTTGCGAGAAGATAGACCCACCAGGTCAAATCCGAGCTTCTTAAAATCGGCGAAGAATTTTTTTTCTTCAGTGATGTACGTCAGTTGGCACGATTCGAATCCCCCCTCGGCCGTGCGTATGGCAGCCGGCGTCAGCTCCGGCACAACCCCGGCCTTGCCGACCAGGTATCGACATCCAAAGTTTGCGGCTGTTCTGGCGATCGCGCCAATGTTGTGGGGATTACGGACCTCGTCGAGATACAATATCGCGCAAGCCGGATTGGCCTCTATGTCCCTTTTTACCTGACCATACAGGGTCTCGGCGTCCCAAATGGCGGGTTCTAGCGCTAATAGGCAAACGCCTTCGTGGTGTACGGAATGGCTGATTTTCTCGAGTTCTGCTTCTTGCACCAGATGGTAGGCTTTGCGCTGAGCAGCGCACCATTTCACCAGATCCGCAAACTCCCGCTTGGTCTTATCGGTGATATAGACGCGGATTATGTCTTCTCGACGCAGTCTGGCTACCGCCTCGCAGGCATTGAAGCCGTAATAGCGCAATTCCCGGCGACGAGTGAGTTTAGGTTCCATGCTGAGGTCCAAGTTGACGTGACGGCGGGAGAATACACTCATTGGGGTTATGTCTCAAGTTTATTTGCGGACGAGCGTTTTTAAGTCGTGGACAAAAATTCTGCAAATAGGCTACACAATCTGCCTCGCTTAGGTTTCACCAAGCCACGATTGGCGGAAACCAAACAGAAAACAAGGGGGAAGCGAAAAGATGGTTAAGAAGTTTCAAATTTACGCAGCATTGATGTCAGCGCTAACGGTTGGATGCGGAGTGAGCAATCACAAGGGCAACGTCGCCGCTCCCAAGGCGTATGTAACGCCGACCGATGCGCATCGCGCCTATAGTATTGTCGAAGAAATCGATTATCTTCCCTTTGAATATACAGCCGACGGCTGTTATGCCCGAGCCCTTTATATGTCCATGGAACTTGCCGCCGAAGGCATTCCGTCCAGCTCGCAGTTCATAAAAGCAACACAGGGTGTCCTCAACTTCGACGGAACGACGTGGACCTACCATGTTGCGCCAGCTCTTATCGTGAGCAACTCTCCTGCGACAGCACCTCAGACCGAGGCAGTTCTGCACAAGAAGGTGTCCAGGGATACTGTTGAACAAGTGCCGAGCGAGGTTACTATTGTCGACCCTGCAATGAGCCAGACTCCCTTGTCACTCAGGGATTGGGTCAAGAAGATGGTAAGAAGTAACAACACCAAAGCGTATACGGTTATGGTACCGGCAAATTACTATGATCCGTACAACCCGCCCTCGGAAAATATGCACAAAAATATCGTTCGGAGTTTTGAAGCGCTTCCCAAATTCCGATTGTCGGACATTGGCAGCGCTTGCAAGGACATGGAAGAAAAACTAGGTGATCAGGAACAACGTAAAGCAAAGCTGAGACAAAGGACTCAGGAGCTTATCGATAGCCTTGACGCCGTCGGCAAACTCTCCAAGGACGTTTCGTTTGAATTCGTTAGTTGCTTATAGACGACTTCGAGCCAGTTGAAAGCACCTTTAGGCCATAGCGAGCCACACACCCGATGAGGGCGCTCCTGTTAATGGGCTTTTGGATATGGTCGTTGAATCCACTTGCAAGACACCTCTCCCTCTCTTCTTTGAGAGCGTGAGCCGTCAAGGCGACAACCGGTTTTCCATAACCGTCTTTACGTAAAGATGCGACAGCCTCATATCCGTCCATGATAGGCATTTGAAGATCCATCAGGATAACGTCGTAACCGCTGTTCTCTTGAGCTTTTTCCACTGCCTCTTTACCATTGCTTGCCGTCTCAACCTTAGCGCCCGCCACCGATAAAATACGACTAACAAGCAGTCGGTTGTCCAGAGCGTCTTCGACAAGGAGAACTTTAACTCCTTCGAGACGAAGTTGAGCAAACCCGTTACCATCGCGCCTCTGGGGGCTCTCAGTCCTGTCCTGCGGTCTAACGTATTCCACAACAGTGCTGTTGTAGGCCGAGCCGCCGTCAATAGTGATCATAAAGATACTTCCCTTACCGGGAATACTTTGATTCACAACGACGTCACCTCCAAGCAAGTTGGCCAGCCTCTTTGAGAGAACCAGTCCCAAGCCTGTACCGCCATACTTGCGTTTAGTCGAAGCATCCGCTTGCGTGAATGGTCTGAACAATTTAGCGATCTTGTCCTCATTTATTCCGGGACCAGAATCTATTACTTCAAATGCCAACTTGGTGGCGCCGTTCGGAGCAAGAATTTGTTTGGCCACGACTTTGACGTGACCCTTTTCAGTAAACTTGACGGCGTTGCCTACGATATTCGTGAGAACCTGCCGCAACCGCAAGGGATCCGTCTTGATGGATGGAGGTACGGGCCCTTCTGTTCTTATTTCGAGCAGCAGTCCTTTTTCGGCCGCCTGCGGTCCGAGAGTCGTGGATATATCCGAAAGAATTTCGCCAAGCGGAGTTTCTTCCATTTCGATATCAAACTTGCCTGCCTCTACCTTGGAGAGGTCAAGGATGTCGCTGATGATCGTGGAGAGCAGATCGCCGTTTCTCCTGATTGCATTTACGTAATCGTTTCGAACGGAGGCCGGCAGTGACTCATTCGAAAGCAGCTCCGAAAATCCAAGTACAACGCCAAGCGGCGTTCTGATTTCGTGACTCATATTCGCTAAAAAGGCGCTCTTAGCCGCGTTAGCGTCGTCGGCCGCCTTCTTTGCTCGTTTAAGTTCTTCTTCTGCTTCCTTATGCTGCGTGATATCAGCGGCCACAATGATGAAACCGTTCACGTGTCCGCCATGATCAAACTCTGGAATATAGTTAACGCTAAGCACCTGAATTTTGTTGTTGCGGGTCATGACCCATTCCGAATCAACTTGTCGCCCGGCAAGCACAGCGGTTAGGTGAGGCTTTATGCGGGTATAGCGGTCTTCTCCAACGATAGCTTGGAGCTCTAATCCCAAAACTTCGCCGGGTGTTTGCAGAAGCCATTCTTGGCCCTCTTTATTAATAAAAAGACAACGCTGTTGTGTGTCCATTTCCGCGACAATAATCGGCATTGCGTCCGTTATAAGCCTCAGCTGCGTTTCCGTCCGACGAACTTCCGCCGTTCTTTCTTCTACTCGTCGCTCAAGCTCTTCGTTGAGAGCCTTGAGCCGCTCTTCGGCGTGTTTCCGTTCGGAGATGTCTTTGAGGATTTGCTCCCGCTCCATTTTCGTGATGCGTTTGAGCTCAGCCGTTCTCAGCTCTTCTTGTTTTCGCTGACTTTCGACGAGCTGCAATGCTTGGCGCTTGATAAGGCGCTTTTGCCGAAACAGTTCCGCAAAAACCGCAACCTTAGCCTTTACGACCTCAGGCGCTAAGGGCTTTTGCAAATAGTCTACCCCGCCAACTTCATAACCTCTCAGAATATCCGAGAATTCAGAGCTCATGGCGGTGAGAAAAATGATCGGAATGTCCTTAAAGTTCTCCAGCTTTTTCACTTGCTGGGCGAACTCATATCCGTCCATGTAGGGCATCATGACGTCGGTCAGGATTAAGGCAAACTCTTTTTCTTTCAGTAGGTTCTCAAGTGCTTCAGCCCCTGAAGTTGCAGAGATCAAATTATAATCGTCGTCCTTGAGAAAAGACTCAAGGGCGACGAGATTGGTAGGTTTGTCGTCAACCAGCAATATGTTGACGACATCCTTTTGGTTCTGCACTTCCTTATCCATTACCATTCGTTATCCTTGAAAGTCGGGCTCGTTCAAACCACATATACATCATAGCAAGAAGTTTGTCAGGGTCAACTGGCTTGGTAATGTAATCTGATGCTCCCGCTTGGATTGCCTTTTCGCGATCTCCTTTCATAGCCTTTGCCGTTAGGGATATGATCGGAAGGTTCGCAAAACGAGAGTCTTGCCGGATGACCTGGGTAGCAGCAATACCGTCCATTTCTGGCATCATGATATCCATCAACACGAGATCAATTTCTGGGTTTTCCTTGAGCATCGCAATTCCGACCTTGCCGTTTTCTGCATGGATTACGTCCATCTTCTTCTCAACCAGCATGCTGTTGATAGCTAAGATGTTCCGCTTGTCGTCGTCAACAACAAGAACCTTGTAACCCGCAAAGTCAGCTCCTTCCGGTAGAGGTGGAACTTCTATGACGCGATCTTCGGCAGAATCAGGAGGATTTAGTCCAATATCGGATCCTCTGTAATCAAGTGGCAGATAAAGGGTAAAGGTACTTCCCTCTCCCACTTTACTTGTCACTGTCATCCAGCCCCCAAGCAGGAACGAAATTTCGCGACTGATCGTCAAACCAAGACCAGTTCCGCCGTATTTTCGACTGGTCGTGCCGTCGGCTTGCTGGAACGCCTCAAAGATCAATTTTTGTTTGTCGGAAGGTATTCCAATGCCAGTATCGGTCACTTCGAACGCTATAATTCTCTGTGACGGCAACACGACTTGATCGTCCTTTCTCACGTCATGGACAGATCTAATTGACATAGTAACTGTCCCGGACTCCGTGAATTTGAAGGCGTTAGACAATAGGTTCTTGAGAATCTGTTGGAGACGGTTAACGTCTGTATAAAGAGTTCTCGGAACCGATTTGTCCATCCAGATTTCAAATCCAAGACCTTTTTGTTCTGCCATGTGGCGGAATGTACGTTCGACGTAGCCTTGAACCTCAAGTAGATCGACTTCCTTAGGATCGATAGGCATTTTGCCAGCTTCGATTTTAGAAAGATCCAAGATCTCGTTGATAAGACCAAGAAGATCGTGCCCGGAAGAGAATACCGTCTGAGCAAATTTGACCTGCTCTGCCGTAAGGTTCTTCTCTTTGTTTTCAGCCAACATTTTCGACAAGATCAACAAACTGTTGAGAGGTGTGCGAAGCTCATGCGACATGTTTGCAAGGAATTCGGATTTGTACTTCGAAATAAGCTGGAGTTGCTCTGCCTTTTCTTCGACGCTTCGGCTTGCCAGCTCGACTTCCTGGTTTTTGATTTCGAGGAGTCTCGCTTTGTCGTTGAGCTCGTTGGCTTGCGCCTCGAGTTCTGCATTGGATCTCTTCAGCTCTTGGAGGAGTTCTTCCGTACGCATTGAAGACGAGATCATGTTGAGAATAACACCAATCGAATCCATCAACTGATCGAGGAAGACTAGGTGGTTTTCGTTAAACTCCTTGAAGGAAGCCAACTCGATGACAGCTTTCACTTCGCCCTCGAATAACACGGGGAGAACGACCACGTTACGAGCCGGTGCGTCACCCATGCCCGTCATGATGTGGATGAAGCCCTCGGGGACGTCCGCCAGAAGAATTCTCTTCTTCTCGAACGCGCATTGTCCGATAAGGCTTTCCTTAACTTTGTAGGAGTTCGCCAGGCTTTTGCGCTCTGTGTATCCGTAGCTCGCGATTAGGTTGAGCACGGGAGTTTTTTCGCCTGTCTCCATCATGAAGAACCCGCCATGATGACAACCGACCAGGGGGGTCAATTCCGACATGATAAGTTGAGCCACGGCCAGGATGTTTCTTTGACCTTGCATCATGCTTGAGAACCGAGCGAGGTTGGTTTTCAACCAGTCTTGCTCCGTGTTCTTCTGAGTCGTTTCTTTGAGGTTGCTGATCATTTGGTTGATGTTGTCTTTAAGCGCGGCAACCTCACCCATTGCTTCTACGTTGATGGACCGAGTTAAGTCACCTTTCGTTACCGCAGTCGACACTTCCGCGATCGCTCGAACCTGCGCCGTCAGGTTACCTGCAAGTTGGTTAACGTTGTCCGTAAGGTCACGCCACGTTCCGGCTGCGCCCGGTACTTTTGCCTGTCCGCCCAACTTACCTTCGATACCTACTTCTCTTGCTACCGTTGTTACTTGGTCCGCAAAAGTTCTTAGGGTTTCAGTCATGCTGTTAATTGTTTCAGCTAGTGCTGCGACTTCGCCCTTCGCTTCGAGAATGAATTTCTCTTTCAGGTTTCCGTTCGCTACGGCTGTTACAACTTTAACGATACCTCGCACTTGAGTTGTGAGGTTTGACGCCATGAAGTTGACATTATCCGTTAAGTCTTTCCATGTTCCCGCAACACCAGGTACGTGCGCCTGTGCTCCGAGTTTTCCTTCGATACCTACTTCGCGGGCAACCGTTGTTACTTGGTCCGCAAAGATTCGAAGTGTATCGGTCATACTGTTGAATGTTTCCGCGAGAGCCGCGACTTCGCCTTTGGCTTCGAGCACGAATTTTTCGTTTAGGTTTCCGTTGGCTACTGCCGTAACAACTTTGACGATACCTCGCACTTGTTTAGTGAGGTTACCTGCCATGATGTTGACGTTGTCGGTCAAATCCTTCCAAGTACCGGAGACCCCTTTTACTTCGGCTTGACCTCCCAGTCTTCCCTCGGTGCCTACTTCTTTTGCAACCCTCGTTACTTCCGCAGCGAATGAGTTGAGCTGATCCACCATCGTGTTGATTGTATTCTTGAGTTCAAGGATCTCGCCTTTCGCGTCCACAGTGATCTTTTGTGACAAGTCGCCTTTCGCAACCGCCGTCGTTACCTTCGCGATGTTACGTACTTGTGCTGTCAAGTTCGCCGCTAGGCCGTTCACATTGTCCGTCAGGTCTTTCCATGTTCCAGATACGCCTTTTACTTCAGCTTGGCCGCCCAACTTACCTTCGGTACCTACCTCTTTCGCGACCCTCGTTACCTCTGCAGCGAATGAGTTCAGCTGATCCACCATGACGTTAATTGTGTTTTTGAGCTCAACGATCTCGCCCTTAGCGTCAACCGTGATCTTCTGAGACAAGTCGCCTTTCGCAACCGCCGTTGTTACTTTCGCGATATTACGTACTTGAGCTGTCAGGTTTGCCGCGAGACCGTTGACGTTGTCGGTCAATTCTTTCCATGTTCCGGATACACCTTTTACGTCCGCCTGGCCGCCGAGTTTACCTTCGGTACCTACTTCTTTTGCGACCCTTGTTACCTCTGCAGCGAAGGAGTTCAGCTGATCCACCATTTTGTTAAAGACGTCTTTAATTTGTAAGATCTCGCCTTTAACTTCGACCGTAATTTTTTGAGTTAAGTCTCCGCTGGCAATAGCCGTCGCAACCTTGGACACGTCACGCAGCTGAACTGTCAAGTTCGACGCCATGGCGTTTACGTTGTCTGTCAGGTCTTTCCACGTTCCGGCAACGCCTTTTACGTCCGCTTGACCGCCCAACTTACCTTCGGTACCTACTTCCTTCGCAACCCTTGTTACTTCCGCAGCGAAAGATCTCAAGGTGCCTACCATTGTGTTAATGACGTCTTTGATCTGTAAGATCTCGCCTCTAACTTCAACTGTAATTTTCTGAGTTAAGTCTCCGCTCGCAATAGCTGTTGCAACTTTGGAAACGTCTCGTAGCTGAACCGTTAAGTTTGACGCCATCGCGTTCACATTGTCCGTCAGATCCTTCCAGGTACCAGCCACACCTTTTACTTCAGCTTGGCCTCCGAGTTTACCTTCTGTACCTACTTCTTTCGCAACCCGAGTTACCTCTGCCGCGAAGGAGTTTAGCTGATCCACCATGACGTTGATTGTATTTTTAAGTTCGAGGATCTCGCCTTTCGCGTCGACCGTAATTTTTTGTGACAAGTCGCCTTTCGCTACCGCCGTAGTTACCTTCGCGATGTTACGTACCTGTGCTGTAAGGTTACCCGCGAGACCGTTGACGTTGTCCGTGAGGTCCTTCCATGTACCGGAAACACCTTTAACGTCTGCCTGTCCTCCCAGTTTTCCTTCGTTACCTACTTCTTTTGCAACCCTCGTTACCTCGGCAGCGAATGAGTTCAGCTGATCCACCATGACGTTGATTGTGTTCTTAAGTTCGAGGATCTCGCCTTTCGCATCGACCGTAATTTTTTGGGACAAGTCGCCTTTCGCTACAGCCGTAGTTACCTTCGCGATGTTACGTACCTGTGCTGTGAGATTACCCGCGAGGCCGTTTACGTTGTCGGTTAGGTCTTTCCAAGTTCCCGCGACACCTTTTACGTCTGCTTGGCCGCCGAGTTTTCCTTCGGTACCTACTTCTTTCGCAACCCTTGTGACCTCTGCCGCGAATGATCGGAGGGTGTCCACCATCGTGTTGATTGTATTTTTCAGTTCGTAGATTTCACCGCGCGCGTCCACCGCGATTTTCTGTGAGAGGTCGCCGTTTGCAACTGCTGTTGTTACTTTGGCGATGTTACGTACTTGGGCTGTTAAGTTCGCCGCGAGACCGTTTACGTTGTCGGTCAGCTCTTTCCATGTACCGGAAACGCCTTTTACGTCGGCCTGTCCGCCTAGCTTTCCTTCGTCACCTACTTCTTTAGCAACCCTCGTTACCTCAGCAGCAAATGACGACAGCTGATCCACCATGACGTTGATTGTGTTTTTAAGTTCGAGAATCTCACCCTTAGCGTCGACCGTGATTTTTTGAGACAAGTCGCCTTTCGCAACCGCTGTTGTTACCTTCGCGATGTTACGTACCTGGGCGGTGAGGTTACCCGCGAGACCGTTTACGTTGTCTGTCAGGTCTTTCCAAGTACCCGATACACCCTTTACGTCCGCCTGCCCGCCGAGTTTTCCTTCGTTACCTACTTCCTTCGCAACCCTTGTGACCTCCGCAGCGAACGAGTTTAACTGGTCCACCATCGAGTTTACCGTTGTACCGATGCGAAGGAACTCACCTCTTACTGGTCGGCCCTCGATCTCAAGAAACATTTTTTGTGATAAGTCGCCGCGTGCAACGGCCGTGATAACCCTCGCAACCTCGTTCGTCGGCGCAACCAAGTCGCCGATTAGTTGGTTAACGGAGTTAACGCAGTTGGCCCAAGATCCTTTTGCCGGACCAACGGAAGCACGCTCGGTCATTCGACCTTCCTGACCTACGATTTTTCCGACGCGTAAAAGCTCGTTTGACAAGTGCTCGTTAAGGCCCACGATGTCGTTGAGAAGCTCGCCTGCACGGCTTAAGACTTCACCTTTCTTGTATTCGAAGCGAACGGAGAAATCTCCCGCCTTGATCGCCTTCAACATCTCGATGAGGTAGTCTATTTCATCGATCGAAATTGGAATCTGATCCCAATCGTTGGTTTCCGCGATGATAGGCGCATAACCCGTCTTTCGTCTTTTCAAATGTTCAGGGGTCCTGCCGTCGCCCCGTGTTCGAGCGTTAACGCTGTCTCCACTCGATTCCATATTGGCCTTGGCCATTTTTGAAGATTTCTTGGTAACAACCGGACGGTTGGCGCGCTGGTTCGCAGCTTCGTCTCCTAAAATCGTCATCTTTTTACCTCAGTTGGCAATAAAGGTTATGCATTCACATCGTATACTCTGCTCTGGGAGCTGATTTCAATGTCCTATAAAGCATGCGCGCTGTAGGCTACAGCGTACTATTTTTGAGAAAGGAATAAATCGAGCCAAAGCTACCCGCGGCCGTCAGCTTGGCACAAAAATTCTTAAATTTCAGTTGATTAGGACCGAGGTGAAAACAATGAGGCCTGTTGACTGGCTACCTCTGGACGGATTCGTTTTTTCTGTTCTTGTCGATAATGGCCCAGCTGATGAGCACGAAGGCACTCAGCCGCAATAAGTAGACCCAGCTGCTCGCCTCCACGACTGGAGTGTCGGGGGTTATGTGTGAATGTGTTACGACAACCAGGACTAGGCGCTCTATCGCCAAACACCAACAGGCCGCGCTAAATTGGAGAAAGAATCGATCTCGAGAGGCGAACCAAAACTTGAGGAAAAACAATCCCGATGCAGCAAAGGTCGATGTGCTAATGCCTGAAAAGAAATCAGAAAAGACTGTTGATGTCGTCATGTTAGCTCCCAAATTAATCCGAACAAGAGAAGCGATCCTGAGATCGAGCTCAAAAGGTTGCGCCAAAACGCTCCCTGAATATTGGCATCCGGAAGGATCACCATGTCTATGAACAAGACTACATTATTCAATGCGAGACCCACGAAACATAGACCGCTCCATAACAAGAGATGCGACTTGCTTTGGCGGTATCCCCGCAATAGTAAAAACGTACATACAACGCTCATTACTGCGCACATAATGTAAACGATCTCAGCCATCACCATCCTCGCTTTTCGGTGGTCCCCGGACGATAAATGCGTCGGCGAAGCTGCGAGCCCTCTTCATTGGCGAGAAAATCAACTCCAGAACTCTATGGCGCCGCACAGCGTAGGCTTCGGACAACAAGTCCACAACCGCCGCAATTTCCGTGGTTTTTGGTTTATAACGATAAAGTGCGGGGTCCGCACTAGTCTGTTCAAGAAGATCAAGGTCTTTTAGCCTAACAAGGCGATTGGCAACAGAAGACAGATTGGTTTTGAGGGATTTTGTGACGTCGTCGACGCTCCACTCGTTCGAGGGCTTCGAGCGCACTAGTAGCAATACTTCGAGCTGTTCCACAGAATCGATATGCTCGAAGATGAACTGTCGTACTGATTCTGGAATTCCTCCGAGCGTCAACTCGCTCCCTTTCTTCTAGTCGCCAGGCAGAACAACCCTCTCGCATTTTTGATTAGACTCAAACGGCCAACACGTCAATAGTTTAATTTCCCACACGACACTCAATTGCACGTTCAATGCGCCTTTTGACGTGGTAGACTTGCTTATACAAGCTGCGCGCGATACTTTAGATAAAGTAAAAAAAATATTTTGCGAGTTCAAACAATCCCATGTCGATCCTTATAAGCTGTCAATCTTTGGAAAAATCTTTCTCAAGCAGAAACCTTTTTCGCGGTCTGACCTTTGGCGTAGAAGAAGGCGCGCGAATGGGAATCATCGGTTCCAACGGGTCAGGCAAGTCGACACTGTTGCGTATTTTAGCGGGCGTTGACGATCCTGACGGCGGCACCGTCGTTCGCAAACGTTTTCTCAAGCTTGCCTATGTGGATCAGGAAACTCGATTTGATGATGCAAAAACAGTTCGCGAAACACTAATGGAAATTGCTGCATCCGCTGAGGTCGCAGCTTCAGATATTGAACTCGAAATCGATCGGACACTGAGCAAAGTTGGCTTCACCAAGAGTGATCAACGAGTCACCGAACTCTCTGGCGGCTGGCGCAAGAGACTTGCAATCGCTGGCGCCCTTGCACAATCACCGGACGTCCTACTGTTGGACGAGCCGACGAACCACCTCGACATTGAAAGCGTGCTTTGGCTTGAAGAACTGCTGAAAGGAGCTCCGTTCGCGTGGGTGATGGTAAGCCACGATCGGTATTTTCTTGAGAACACCGTGACAGAGATCGCGGAGCTAAGTCCGATTTACGAGAACGGCCTGTTGTTGTCGAAAGGACGTTACAGCGACTTCTTGCAACAGCGGACAGATTACCTACAAGGTCAAAGAAGCTATGCCGAGGCTTTAGCAAACAAAGTAAGGCGGGAAGTCGAGTGGCTCCGACGTGGCCCAAAAGCTCGAACAACAAAAGCGAAATATCGAATCGACGAAGCTCAAAATCTTCAAGAAGAATTAGGACAAGTGACAAACCGTTTGCGCACGAACACGGTTGATATTGACTTCTCCGGATCTGGGCGCCAAACGAAAAAACTTATCGAAGCCGAAAATATTTCGGTTTCGAGAGGAGAGAGAAAGCTCGTTACGAGTCTAAGTATTGTGCTGTCTCCTGGAGCAAGACTTGGGCTTTTGGGCGCCAACGGCACAGGCAAATCGACCCTAATCAAGGCCCTGATCAAGGAATTAGATCCTGACGATGGAACAGTAAAACACGCTGAGAACCTTAAGTGGGTATACTTCGATCAGGGAAGAAAGAGCTTGAATCTAAACGAAAGGTTGAAGTCTGCCCTCGCCGAGAAGGGTGACGCTGTCGTGTATCGGGATCGTTCCATTCACGTTATGAGCTGGGCAAAGAAATTCCAATTTCGCCAGGAACAGCTCGACGTTCCTGTTGGAGAACTTTCTGGAGGGGAACAGGCGCGCGTTGCTATCGCTCGCCTCATGGTTCAATCTGCCGACGTCCTCGTGCTTGACGAACCGACAAACGACCTGGACATCGCGACCTTGGAAATTCTGGAGGAAAGTCTTGTCGATTTTCCAGGAGCCGTCCTTCTTGTCAGCCACGACCGTTACTTAATGGAGCGCGTCTGCAATATTTTTGTAGGTCTTGACGGCAATGGCGGGAGTCGCCTATATGCCGACTATTTCCAATGGCAAAGCTCCATTGCTGAGAAGCCGCTAACGAAAGAAAAAGGTCAGGCGCCTGCTGAAGACAAACCCAAGACAACGGCTTCCTCGAAGCGATTAAGTTACATGGAACAACGAGAATTCGATCAAATGGAGTCTGCCATCGTTAGCGCCGAAGGCGAACTCGCAGCGGCTCAATCGGTACTCGATGACCCGGGCATTGCAACTCAATCGGCTCGTCTACTCGAAGCGACAAAATCGCTGCAGAACGCGCAAGAAAAAGTTGAGAGGTTATATGCCCGGTGGGCGGACCTAGAAAGCAAGATAAAATGAATCGTGTCGTCAAGGCACAGCGGAACCGGAGAGAATCAAAATTGCGCCTAAAACTCCGGTACCTAAGCAGAACCATAGGATTACGCCCATCAGTGCAGGCTTCATTCCCAGTTTTCGGAACGCATCCAAATTAACCGAAGCTCCGATTAGGAAAAGACTTGCCACAAGGAGACGCTTTGCCACCAGGCTCACCGTCCCCCAAACTTCGCCAAGCTCAGGGATGGCCGTCGCGAGTATCGACATACCAACAAAACCCCACAGAAACCAAACACCCGTCTTTACCTTGGCCGAGGATTGTTGCTCGTGCGTTTGTTGGCGATAAAAGTAGCCAATGGCGAGAGCGAAAGGAACTATCCAAAGGGCCCGCATCAGTTTAACGGTTGTTGCGGTAGCCAACGCCTTGTCGCCATATGCCATCGCCGAACCCACAACGGAACTTGTGTCGTGGATAGCAAGAGCGCTCCAGAAGCCGAATTGCTCCTGACTCAGGTTGAGGGCCGCCCCGAGAAGCGGAAAAACATAGAGAGCGACGGCATTGAGAAGAAATATGGTTGTTAGCGCAACCGAGGTCTCTTCGTTCTTGGCGTCGATGATGGGAGCAACTGCCGCAATTGCGCTACCTCCACAAATGGCGGTTCCCACCGTTATCAACAAACCGGCTTTTCCCCGCGTGGAAAGAAAACCCGAGACCAACCACCCGAGAATGAGCGTGGACACTATGACACTGAGCGTAGCGAGAAACCCGCTCCAACCCAAACTCGCGATTACCCGAAAGTTTATGCTCGCCCCCAATCCTACAAGCGCCGTTTTAAGCAAGAGTGGTCCGAACTTACGCGCGGGCGTTGGCCCGTCAGCCCTCAGAATAATCGTTGAAACAATTCCAGCAAGCAAAGCACCGCCAGGGGACACGAAGGGAAAAAGAGAGACAGCGACTCCCGCGGCCAATATGAAGCTTCGCTTTGTGGGACTAATAGAAATAGAATGCATGCGTTATACCAATTTGTGACGGCACGATGACCACGCATTCTACGGATTAAGCTGGAGAGAGACAACTTATTTCAGGCGCGAAAACTCCCCTACGCCTGGCCTAACGGGAATCTCTTGACACTCTTGTTTCCTCTCGTCAAAGCAAAGAGAGAGGGTTCTGACCGGCCCTTTGGGTCCGGTCAATTCCACAAGAATGTTCTTCCGAATATAAAGGCCGGCGGGAATCTTGAATTCGTTATCGAGCAAGTGGTCAGGTCCGTATTTCAGCTCCTGGTGGTACTGCAGCCCGTCATGCGCTCTCTTGATGTCGCGGCCCACTCCGTAGCCACCGGCGCCCATCGCAGCGCCCATTCCCGACGCAGCGACGCCGTCGAGGCCGTTGGCAGAGCCGACGGCAGCGGCGCCAAGCCCAACCAACGCAACGGTTGTTAAGGCCAAATCGGTGTTGTATCGGTCTTGAGCTAATTTGAACTTCAAACTCGTGAAGTAGTCATTGACCTCCGTGGGGGTCATAACCTTCGCGTCGGGGGCCGGCGTTGCCTGATGCACGCGAACCGTCTCCCAAGATTTTCCTTTGTTCTCAAGAGTACACGAAATTGTCTCGTAATTGTCGGTGCTCAGAGTGCTGTCCATTCCGCAGCTCACAAGTAGGTTGCCGTTTTTGGTTTTCGTGGGGTCGCCGAAGTGCGTCGTTACGCAGCCGGTTAAAAGGGCGTTTAGCGCAAACATAGCCGTGGACAGTTTTAATATGGAAGTCTTCATTTGTTCTCCTTTTGTTCGAGGCAGAAACAAATATTCCACAAAATGTGCCACATTCAGTCTACTGAAATTATTAAGATTTTAGCTCATCCGATCCGAAGTGTGTTCCGACGGAAACAGCTCCGCGACAACACCTGTGTCAACTGGTAAGATGACGGTGATCTTGGGGAGCACATGGCAAACGATAGCCAAAAGATTGTTGAAGGCATTGATTACTACGTCGACGAAAACGGGCTCTTTGTCTTCACGCGGGAATACCATCTCAAGCGAGGGTATTGCTGTCACAGCGGCTGCCGCCATTGCCCCTACGGCGAGTCGCCAACCTCAGACCCACCAGCCGCCACGGGGAACAGAAACCCAGGCAACTGAATAAATCGGACCGACCTCTGACAACGGCACTCGGACAAGGCTTCTACGCGCCTTTCTGGCTCTCAATACTCTTGCCGCATTTTCTTCTTTTCGCTCTGCATGCGTTTGGATTGAAGTCGCTTTTCGACGGCGGACTTTTTTGGTTTGGTGGGTCTTCGAACCTTGGGTGGTACAGCAACCTCGTCGATCATTTCGTGGAGTTTTTCGATGCAATCCGCAATGTTCCTTGCCTGTTCACGAAACTTTTGACTGCGTATGACGACTTTGCCGTTTTCAAGAATCTTATTGGCAAACTTGTTGCGGAAGCGATCGATCACCGACCTCGGTAGGGAGTTGGTGGCATCGATATCCCATTCCAGCGTTGCCTTGGTGTTCACTTTGTTCACGTTTTGACCGCCAGCGCCCGAACTGCGCGAGAAGCTCAACTCAAACTCTTCCTCAGGAATACGATACTTCGTCATGGGAAATCCTAGCCGATTCGATTTCTCGCTTTGTTCGCGGTATCGTTTGGCTTTAATGTTAGTTCATTCGACTTTACTCAACTTTATCAGATGGGTCGGGGCCGATCAATTAATAGATAGCGACGCTTATCGCTCCCCCAAGGTCTCCCTCTTTGGCGCCTTCTTTAGTACCGCCGGTGATGTCTTTTTCGCCCTTTGGATCACCATGGCAGCTTAGACAGGATCCGTTGTAGTATTCAGGCAGAATAACGCGGGTTGCCGCGGCCCCCCGATGCACAGCTTGCTCGGCAAATAGTTCGCCTTTTTTCCAAGAGGCCGACTTAAATTTCTCTTCGATAATTTTAACTTCCCAATCATCCGCCCGGTTAGCTCGATTTCTCAGGTAATCTGGCGGGGCGGTTAGTTTAATAAAAGCTTTGCCTTTCCGCTTAAAGCTAAACTTACTCGCGACTTGTGTTGCAAATATCGCAGGGATAAAACCCTTGAATCCCTTACCCTTCTCATTAATGAGGGGTTGAACTCTCTCCATGACGTCGGACACGCTGGCGAACATAGCTCTATGATCGTCATCGGCAGGAACGTCCGTTCCGGTGATTGTCTTGTAAACCTCTTTGCACTTGTCTATCACCACCGCACCACTCATACCTTTATCGGCTTTCTCCGCATCATTGATAAGTGCCTGATTATCCGAAATAACCGTTCGACATGATCTGAGTAGAGTCGCCAGGCTTTTTGCCTCCTGGACTTTTTTGTCATCGAGCGGGCTCGCCGTTCCAATCGAGGGAATGACGCCAATCAAAAATATCCTTACCAACAACGTTTTCATAACATCCCCCTGATTGTAATGGCGCCTCGAACAACCTTTGCTCCAGCGTAGGAGTTTTCTTACAACTAATTTAAATGATAGAGGATTACACGATAAAGTCAACTTTACCCCCTGGGGCGAAACTGATTCTCGCTTGGCCTCGAAAGCCGCGGTAGGAACGCCATGGGTACCTAGCGTATTTTTGCTGGAAAAATCGTTAGTTTTATCTGGACAACCATTTTGTCTTTGCGTAAATAGACAAATTTTCCCTACCACATCCTCGTCACTATTGGAGAACTAAAATGACCGTTCAGGACGTACCACAAAAAGTGGGCCAGCAGACCGAACCTACGTCGGCCTTAAAGAGTTTGTTTAGCCCCACAGTCTTAATTTGTGCCCTAGGTTATTTCGTCGACATCTATGACCTTCTACTTTTCAGTATCGTGCGAGTTGACAGCTTGCGCAGTCTCGGATTCAACGAAGCCACTGTTACTGAATACGGCGTGTTGTTGCTCAACGTGCAAATGGCCGGCCTCATGATCGGGGGTATTTTCTGGGGCATTCTTGGCGACAAAAAAGGGCGGTTGTCCGTTTTGCTAGCTTCGATATTGACCTATTCACTCGCCAACATCGCCAACGCTTTCGCAACCAATATTGAAACGTATGCTACTCTCAGATTTATCGCAGGAGTTGGTCTTGCGGGCGAGTTAGGCGCAGCGATCACATTGGTGTCTGAGCTTGTTTCAAAAGAACACAGGGGATATTCGACTGCGATAATTGCCGGTATCGGCCTTTCGGGAGCTGTGTTCGCAGGTTTACTCGCTAAGTATTTTTCATGGCGATGGACTTTTGCGATTGGCGGCGTCTTAGGTTTGGTTCTTCTCGTGACTCGCGTGCGATTGGCTGATTCGCCGATGTTTTCCAAGATGATGGCGGCTCATAAGCATGCGAAGCGAGGCAACCCTCTCGCGCTCTTCACCAACTGGGTTCGATTCAAAAAGTTCATTGCCTCCGTCGCAATCGGCATCCCTTGCTGGTACATCGGAGCAATCACGGTTTCTTTCTCTCCGGAAGTTACTAAAGAATTGGGCGTCGTAGGAGGCTCTGTCGTCGCCGGAACCGCCGTCATGTCTCAATACGCTGGTTTGGTTTTCGGAGACCTTCTTAGCGGCCTGCTGTGCCAATGGATGAAAAGCCGAAAACGCGTCGCCCACTGGGCCATTGTTTCTACCTTTGTGTTCATTGCTCTGTATCTCCTGATGCCGAACCCGTCGACCACTTTCTGCTATTTCATTTATTTCGCTACCGGATTCACGACAGGATATTGGGCGGTCTTCGTAACCATGGCGTCTGAACAGTTTGGAACAAACCTCAGAGCAACTGTAACAACTATGGCTCCGAACCTTGTACGCGGTGCCGTTATCCCGATGACGCTTGCGATGCAATACCTTCGCGGTCCGATAGGCCTTGTTCCGGCGGTTGCGGTGATAGGTGCTGCTGTTTGCACCATCAGTCTTACGGCTCTCTGGAGCTTAAAGGATTCTTACGATTTCGACCTGAACTATCTAGAAAACTATTGATACGCTCATGCACTTGAGAAAAAAAGCCACTGCGCGAAAGCGCGGCGGCTTTTTTTGAGACCTTTTACTGCTATAAGTTGATTACTGCGCCGAACATATTTTTTATCTCTTTCACGTCGTCGTCGTTTGTCGTGAAACTTCGGCACACCATCATGCCCGCATTGACCAGTTCAGAAGCTGGCCTTGTTTTCTGTTCTACGTCGGCAATATCTTTCCATTTTTGGATAAAGGCATCCATCTCTTCCGACATTTTTTCATAGCTTTTCGACGAAAGCTTCTTGCAATCGAAAGACATCCTCGCCTTCCCTCCCACTTTGTGCGTCCTTCGGTAAAACTCCGAGACCTTGTTGAAAATGGCGGAGTTATACACGTCCCACAGCACACCGCCTGCGCCCATAAATCTCGGAAGTTCGGCGTACGGCAATTGAACGTTCCCTTTCGCATTTATACGAATAAGATCATATCGCTCCAATTTTCGGAGATAGCGTTCGGTAGACTGTGACGTCAAACCGTTTTCGGTCGCGATTTTCTTGGGGTTGTCACCGGCATAAAGATAAATAAGATAGCTTAGGTAACGGGAATCCCCACCAAGAAACTCCTCTTGAGAAGCGGTGAACACACCTCCCCGTTCGCGAGCTTCTTCCTCGGCGACAACTTCAAGTTCGCCCAATCGAACGCCCAGCCAATCGCATATTTGCAGCATCCGGCTCAGCGTCAGCTCGCCGCTCAGAACCCGCTTTGCCGTCGCATAGGATACCTCAAGAAATTCGGCGAGGTCGTACAGGTTCTTGCCCTGGACTTTCATAACCTTCTTGATCGCCGCCTGTAATTTTTCGGAATGCATGAAAAGCGCCCTCGGGGACAATTATAGCTCATATAATGACCCATTCAAAGTCGAGCTTCCACATAAATGCGCATACTAATATACCATCGGCAGCAAACAGGCTCATTTTTCGAGCCACAGTCTGAGAGGATACTCATATGTCAAATTCAACAAAAATCGCATTTTTAGCATTGATGTCATTCGCTTGCAGCGAAGACCCGCAGTCCAGAATTGATTCGCTCCCGAATCTCACTCCCCAGGAGGCTCAAGAGGATTTAGCAGAGATCGCCCATAAGTTTCGCAACTTTTACGGCCCTCTCCAGTTCAAGGAACGGCGATTTGGATTCGATTTCGACGAATGGGTTAACGCGACCAATTTAAAGCTCCAAGACCAAAAGACTGACGCCGAGATCATGGGGATTTTTCGCGAATTTCTTGCCAAGCTTGATGACGCCCACGTTGGCTTGAAAATTCCTGCAACATCCTCGGAGATAGCGAACTATAAAATTCCTATGGAGATCCTCCCTCTTGAGGACAAGTTCTATGTCGAACAAATCCTCGACGAAGACGTTCGCTCTCTTGGCATCAAAGAAGGTGACGAAATTCTTGCCATGGACGACAAGTCCATGCCAGAGCTACTCGAAATCGTGAAGCGGTATAAGTGGCTCGGCAACGACGTTAGCGAACGCCACCTATCGTCATCCCTGACGACACGCTCCTATGAACTCACTGATCTTGTTCCAAAGAACGCCGACGTCAAACTCACGCTTAAAAACGCCGAGGGAAAAATTTATACAACAAACCTCGCCTGGAGAATCAGCAAACTTCCGGACACGTCTATCCCTCGGCCCACTCAATTTCGACAACTGAGCGTGGAAAGCGAACTGGCGTTTATAGAAAAGATGGGGACTCCCCAACCGTTTTTCATCAACGATGCAAGCGCCGAAGCGCTGAGCATTCGACGGATCGCCGTAACGGATCCGGCCATCGCGACAAAGTATGGAATCGATTTGAATTCCAAACCTGAAATCTATGCCGGAATCTATAATTACAACGACAAAAATGTTCTTCTCGTGCGCCAACCAACTTACGGCACGGAAGACTTTCAAACCCATTTGAAATACTACAGAGGCCTCCTCGCGCAGTACCAACCCTTGGTCGACGTGCTCGTCGTCGATCAAACCAATAATCCCGGCGGAGATCTGATGTATGTCCTCGATTTCTTCAGTCTATTTATTCAAGAGCCTAAGGCGAACTTCGTTCAATTTTTGCGCGCCGACCGCAAATGGTACAACGAGTTCAGAAACGTTGCCTTGGAAACGGATCCCGAGCTGCAGACAGAAGTCTCCAAACAGATGATGAACACTGCGGTCGCTGTTGAAGACGCTCTCAAGGAAGACCTATTTCTCACCCGTCAGCCAGCGTCTTTCACGGGTTCCGACCTGGTCTACCCAGACAAGGAGTTTACGTGGACCAAACCTGTCATGGTCCTCATCAACGAGCTTGATGGATCCGGTGGCGATGCGTTCCCAATGCTGATGCAGCGAAATGGCGTGAGCAAACTTTTTGGGGAACGAACTATGGGCGCGGGAGGCAGCGTCGAAGTTTTCGGTCCCGTCACGCACTCAAACATAGAAGTCAAGATAACCCGGGGACTTTTTACGTCTTACAAGGAAGACGGCGTCTATGCGGAAGAGGATCTGATCGAAAACAACGGTGTTTTGCCGGACTTTCATCACTCCCTATCGCTTGAGGACTTCCATTCCAAGTACGTCACGTACATAAAGCGTTTCAGTGAAGAGGCAACCTCTTTATAGCTTCACGAAACGAAAAGAGAGACGCCATCAAAATTGGCGTCTTTCTTGCAAACCTACCTCGTGACGGAAGGAAACCTGATGAGGAGCAGCCATCACTACGCAAACCAAAAACTTTCCAAACGCTAAATCTCCGCGACAATTGCGTATGGTCGACTGGAAACAGATTGTCCTTAGAGTAAAAGACGATATTACGGAAGATGACATATCCATTGTAGCCGCCGGAGTCGCGTTTTATTTTTTCCTCTCCGTATTCCCCCTTCTTTTGGCAATTGTTTCTATATATGGTCTCGCCGCGAGCCCTGTGGATATCGAACGGCACTTGGACGCCGCCTTCAAAATTATTCCCGCAGCCGGAGGAGACATCATTAAGGAACAGCTTCAAAGCATTGTTAGCAAACCCCGCGGAGCCTTGGGGTGGAACACGGCCTTAAGCATACTTGCAGCGCTTTGGACCGCCTCCTATGCCTCGAGCGGCCTCATTACAGGATTTAATATTGCTTATGACGAGAAAGACGACCGTGGATATATTCGCTCGAGCTTTGAGGCTGTGGTTTTCACGCTTATAGCGGCTCTCTTCTTCATCGCGGCGATCGTCTGTATCGCTGTTCTACCCGTAGTGTTCAAGCTTATCGGACTTGAGGAATTGAAGAATGTAGCTGAAGGGCTTCGTTGGCTTGTAGTGTTAGTCATTATTATGGCAGCCATGGGACTGGCCAATCGGTATGCCCCCACTCGGAGGCCTCCTCAATGGAAGTGGGTCAGCGTCGGTTCTTTAGTAGGTACGGTTCTGTGGCTATTAACCTCTTTTGGGTTTTCCTATTACGTCACAAACTTTGGCAACTACAATGAGACTTACGGAAGCATAACAGGCATCATCATCCTGATGCTTTGGTTGTATATTACTGCCTATGTTCTTTTGCTAAGCGCGGAAATAAATGCGGAGATCGAACAGCAAACTCGAGCTGACAGCACGGTTGGAAAACCGAAGCCGATGGGTCAGCGAGGCGCAGTCAAAGCAGACACACTGCCGTCACATCAGTAACTTCGATATCTCCGTCACCAGGGCCGCTTGTCCAATGGGCTTGGTGATGTGCTGATCATAACCGCTTCGGATTGCCTCATTGCGGTCCTTCTCAGATGCGTAGGCCGTGAGTGCTATCGCCGGAAGTCGTGATCGATCGGCAGGCATTCCGTTACGAATTTCCTTGATGAGAAAATGCCCATCCTTTCCGGGCATCCCAATATCAGCGATAAGAATGTCGAAAGGTTTACTCCTCACCTGATTCAGCGCCTCATCGGTCGAGCTCGCAGAGATGACTTCAGCGCCCTCAGCGCGCAGAAAATTTTCCATCATAATGCGCGCGTCAATTTGGTCGTCAACCGACAGGACTCTAATACCTTCCAAAGGTTTAACCGACCTCCCCATCGACTTTGAAAAATCATCCTGCAAAATTCTCGTATCCGCCGATTGAGCTAATGGCAGATTTACGAAAAATGCCGCGCCTTTTCCAGGGCCATCGCTTTCAGCTCGAATAGTCCCTCCGTGCATTTCGACAATATGGCGTGCGATCGCTAGTCCGAGCCCTAAGCCCCCGTATGCTCGAGTCGTGGAACCATCTTCCTGCCTAAACCGTTCGAAAACGATCGGCAGCGATTCGGGATCCATGCCCTTGCCGCTATCTTGAACAATAATTTCAACGCCGCTCTTCGATAACTTAACACTGATTTTGCACCAACCACCCGAAGGCGTGAATTTAATCGCGTTGGACAAAAGGTTCCAAATGACCTGCTGCAGCCGATCGTTGTCCCCGAAGACAAGCAAACGATCTTTTGCAAAGTCTAACTCAACAGAGATATTTTTCGCTTCAAACGCGATGCGGTGTGACTGTACTACGCCGGACACAAGTGTCCGTGCATCCAATTCTTCAGGCTTTAAGGCAATTTTGCCGGAAATAATCCTCGAAGTGTCGAGAAGGTCATTTACAATCCGTAATTGCGCATTGGTATTGCGCTTCATTGCATCCAAGCTCTGTTCAAACTCGGGTGTCCCCTGTTTGAATTCGTTAAGTATCTGCAAGTTGCCGATGATGACGTGCAAAGGCGTACGAAGTTCGTGGGAGAGAGTAGCAAGAAACTCGTCCTTCATTCTATTTGCCAATTCCGACTGACGGTATAAACGCTCGCGCTCTTCCTCTGCCGCTTTCTTTTCCAAGTTATAAGTCTCTTCGGCTTTGCGCGTTGCCCGTCGTACCTCACGCTCCGCTATTTCCCTCTCAATAACCGGCGCTAACCGCGCTAGAGAGCTTTTTCCAATGTAATCACTAGCACCTGCACGCATCGCCATCACTGCCGCGTCTTCGCCGATAACTCCCGACACAATGACAAGCGGAATATCCAATCCCGTTTCTTTCAAAAGCTTCAACGCCGCGTCCGCGCTAAATTTAGGCAACGAATGGTCTGCAATAATGATGTCCCAATCTGCTTGAGAAAGACATTTTCGCATGCTCTGCGCGTTGTCGACGCGTTCGGCAGTAATTTCGAACCCGCTCTGTTGAAGGTTAATCAGGAGAAGATCGAAGTCGTCAATCGAATCTTCAACTACAAGAGCTCGGATCGACTTCTTATTCATCATTGCATCCCTTCTGCGGCGGATTCAAGTTTAGCTGAAGCCAATACATCGATATTTGCTTAATTGCCGATGCAAATTCTTCGAAAACCACGGGTTTTCGAATATAACTATTAGCCAGAAGGTTATAGCTTTCCAAGATATCCCCTTCCTCTACTGAAGTCGTCAGCACAACGACCGGAATCAATTTCGTCTCCTGATGAGATCTAACCCTCCTCAGGAGTTCGAGACCGTCCAGTTTGGGCAACTTCAAATCGAGCAAAATGAGACGGGGCATGTCCTTCTCGCTACGGTGTTCGAACTTTCCTCGACAGAACAAATAATCTAAAGCTTCGGCTCCGTTTCGGCACACCACAACGTTGCTCGATATTTTGTTCTCTTTTAAAGCCATAAAGGTCAAATCTTCGTCATCCTTGCTGTCTTCAACTAACAGCATCGTTGGGCTTTCTGAAATGTTTATCACCGCACCACCTCGGAAACATTGAGATCCTTAAGCGTTAAGTAGAACGTCGCACCCTTTTCCACCCCGGCCTCCGCCCACATGCGTCCGCCGTGTCTGTGAACAATCCTTTGAGCTGTCGCAAGCCCAATCCCCGTACCGGGGAACTCTTCGCTGTCATGGAGTCGCTGGAATGCCCCAAACAGTTTTCCCGCAAATTCCATGTCGAAACCGGCACCGTCGTCTTTCACGTAAAGCGCCGGCGCCCCATTCCTTTCTTTCAATCCAAATTCGATGCGCGCCTGCTGATGATGTTGAGTAAACTTCCAGGCGTTATTGAGCAGATTTTCGAAAACGGATCTGATCAATATCGCGTCCGCGCGAATCAGAATATTTTTTTCTATGACGAACATCACGTCTCGTTCCGGAGCCGTCGCCATAAGGTCGTCTGCAATCGTTTGAACGAGATCCGATAGATTTATTTCTTGATAGGTCATGTCTTTCCGGGTGACGCGCGACAATGTCAGCATGTCGTCGATAAGTTGCGACATCCGCCCCGCGGCGGCACGGGCTCTTTCCAGGTACGCTCGCCCTCTCTCCTCGAGTTTATCCCCATACTCTTGAAGAACAAATTTACAGAAACCGTCGACACCCCGCAGCGGCGATCGCAGGTCGTGCGACACGGAGTAACTAAAGGATTCAAGCTCCTTATTTGCCAAAGCTAATTCATGAGTGCGTTCCTTCACTCTACGTTCGAGATCTTCGTTCATGTGCCGTATTTCTTCATTGAGCCGCTCGACAATCCCCTTTTCTTCGCGTAGCTCGTCCTCCACTCTCCGCCTCTCAGAAATGTCGCCGGCCAAAACGACGACACCCTTCACGACGCCGGATGGATCAAAGTCCGGTACGTAGCTTGCCGATATGGTCCGTTTGGCTCCGTCTGGATAGTTCAGATCGATTTCATAATTTACCTCTTCGCCAGCAAACGCCTTGTCGAGGTGAGATTCAACAGCTTCGAAAATAGTGGGCCCGACGACATCTCGAATATGGTGCCCGACCATTTCGCTCCTAGGTCTTTTAAACCATTTTTCATAAGTGAGGTTCACGAATTTATACTTTCTGTCCCTTTCCATGTAGGAAACGAGAGCGGGAAGACCGTTGGCAACCAACAACAAGAATTCGCGATGATCTTGAGCTTCCTTATGGAGGCGTGAGTTCTCCACCGCGATAGCCGCGCGGCTGGCCAGCGCCTGGGCAATATCGATATCTGCTTCAGTGAAAACTGGGCGTTCCTTCGGCCGCAGAAAGGAAATGACACCCAGCGTTTTCCCTCCGGAGTTAAAGGGGACGCTCAGGCTGGATTTAATTTTGAGGTTTTGTAAAACGCGAAAATGGTCTTCGCTGTTGGCTGATTTTAAAAGGAGTCTATCATTTACGTCAGTTTGAAGGTCGGGTTTGCCTTCAATATAGGCTTTGTAGGGCCCCTCCCCCATTTTTAGATAAATATGTGTTTGTCCCAATTCTTTTGTCAACTCTGCGTTAGTGGGGTCGGCATTGGTAGCGGTGACCTTCCGCAGAATTCCCTTTTCTTCCTCTATCCAAACAACGCACCAGTCGGCAAAATCTGGAACAGCTAAGTTGGCAACTTTGGACAGAGTTACATTGTAATCAAAAGAAGACGCCAAAATATCCCCAGCCTGGGCGAGGAGACGATTGCGCTCGGCATGGGTTTCTTGTCCCAGGAGATATTGCTTCTCTCTCTCATTCTTTTTAAGCTCCATCCATCGAATGCGCGTCAGGAGCGTTCCTAACAGTAAGCCGCAAATAAAGATGTAGAGAGGAATCTTCTCTTCGAGCCGAAAAGCGGTCGGCGTATATGAAAGGAAAACCATTCTCCATTGTCGCCCCGGAACGGCTATCATCTGCTCGTGTTCAAAAGCGATACTCTCGTCCGCAAGTCTTTTTTCGGATCTGTAAAAAGGAACGGAGTTACGGTCGGCATAAACCTCATAGGCAAAACGCGGGGAGGCGCTGCTCGGCTGAGGGAGAGCCGATTCAAACAAGGCGCTTGTTTTGACCGGACTATAGACAAAACCCGCAAGGTTTTTTCGACGATCGGCGACAGTGGCATTCGAGGAATGTTGCCAATACACTGGTACGTAAATGAAGACTCGTTGTTCCCGTTCGTCGGCTCCGTCGCCGACCACAACATTGTCGCTTACTTGAGGAAGGCCGGAATCCCGCGCTCTTTCCATGACGTCTTTTTGCGCAGGTTGGGAGAACAGATCGTATCCGAGATCAAATTCTTTCACCGTGCCGTCAAACGGCTTCGCCATAATAGCCAACGCGTACTCGTCCGCTTCCTCGGAAAGGCTAGGCTTGTATCCGTCAACGCCCAGCAATTGCATCTCGGCAATGTGCGTCTGAAGCCGACTCTTGGGTACCAATTCCGCAAAACCCAAGCCCAACATTCCGGTCTCCCGATTACCTACGCCTGAACTTTCAACAAACTTGGCAAATTGCCGCTCACTGACCCTGGCGTAGTTTGCCTCGAAGAGCGCCTTCGTGTGCAAGAGCAAACTCACATATGACTTCATCCTGTCGTCTGTACGGGAGACGACGTAGCTCACGGTACGTGAAAACCTCGCTTTCGCATCCTTTTCAAAGACAGATCGGGCAAAGAAGCTGACAATGACAGAGAGAATTAAAAAGAAAAGAAAGACGCCACTCACTGATGGAAACGGAGTTTGTGTACCCTCGCTGCGTCTATAAAACGATAGCAAAAATGGTTTCCTTAAAATTACCTTCTGAGAGCTTGCCAAAGGGGCAAGGTGGGACGAGGCGGTCTTAGCATGTTTTATGGAAGGTTAAAAGACTCATGTTGATAAGCGCCGAACCCAATAATGGTTCTTTGCGAAGGGTGTCTTTCATTGCGTATTCATGTAGCTCAGTGTAAAAAAATAGCCTGTGAACTCAACGGATTCGAGGACATCCATGACCAAACATAGGTTTCTGGGGGTGCTATCAGTCTTAGCTACCTTACTTTGCTCTACAAAACTGATCGGAAAGACTGTCCACTATGAACTTACAGGCACGAGAGGCAAGGTCAACCTTAGCGGCAAACAAACAGTCGACTTTGCCCTTATGATCAATGGGTCGATTCCCGCCCCTACCTTGGAATTTACAGAAGGCGACGATGCCGAGATCGTTGTGAAAAACGAGATCCCCGGAGAGGAGCTCTCGATTCACTGGCATGGCATGCTCCTGCCACCTTTGATGGACGGCGTCCCTTACGTCAATACGCCTCCGATAAAGACCGGTGAATCCTTTACCTTTAGGTTTAAAATACGGCAGAACGGAACCTATTGGTATCATTCGCATACCCACACTCAAGAGCAAAAGGGCGTGTACGGCGCCCTAGTCATTCACCCCAAAGAAAGAAAAATTCCTTACGACCGCGACGTCGTCGTGGTGCTGAGCGATTGGTCTGACGAGAACCCCGACCAGATTGTAAAAAACCTCAAGAAAGACGGCGACTATTACACATATAAAAAAGGAACCATGAGATCTTATCTTGGAGCAATTGGAGCCGGAGCTTTAGGTAGTTTCTTGAGCAACGAATGGATCCGCATGGGCGGCATGGACCTCTCCGACGTGGGTTACGACGCCTTTTTGATAAACGGAAAGAAGGAATCAACACTCGGAGATGCAAAGCCTGGAGAAAAGATAAGAATTAGGATCATTAACGCTGCCGGATCCAGTTACTTTTACGTCTCCCTGGGGCAAGCGCCCTTAAAGGTTATTGCTGCGGACGGAGTGGATATTGAACCCGTCCTTGCGGACGATCTCTTGATCGGGATGGCGGAGACCTACGACCTATTGTTCGAAGTCCCCGAACAAAAGAGCTACGAACTCCGCGCAACCGCACAAGACGTGACGGGCTTCGCTTCGGGATGGATCGGCAGCGGCGAAAGGGTTGCGGCACCTGATAAACCTGTACCGGATCTTTACGCAGGGATGGACCACGGATCCATGGACCATAGCAAAATGGGGCATGAAGGTATGGACCACACAATGATGAATCACGGGACTACGGATCATAGCCAAATGGATCATTCCCGTCATCAAGAAGGCATGGCCTTGCAAGGTGACAAAAAAATAGCGACTCTTACCGTGGACGATATTAAATCGCCGAGCAGCACGGAATTCGCAAAAGGCCCGCGTGTCCACGATGTTAAGCTAGAGTTGGGCGGCGATATGGAGCGCTATAACTGGTATATCAACAACAAAACAATAGATGAAGATAGGACCATCGTCATAAAAGAAGGCGATGTCGTCCGTTTTACGTTTGTGAACGAAACGATGATGCATCATCCTTTCCACCTCCATGGCCACTTCTTCCGGGTGCTCAACAAATCGGGCGCCCAATCCCCGCTCAAACATACGGTCGACGTAGGTCCTCACGGCTCGCGAACAATAGAGTTTCTCGCCAACGAACCCGGCGAATGGATGCTGCATTGCCATAACCTTTACCACATGAAGACAGGTATGGCCCGGGTGGTTAAATATGCGACGTTCACTCCGACCCCCGAAATTGCGGCCCTGCAACCCATGGATCCCCACCTCCATGAACATATTTATTTTAGAGGCATGGTAGAGGCAGCAACAAACCACGCACAATCGGAACTCGAACTCTCTAGGACTTGGGATTCTTTGGGGGTGCGCCTCGAGACAAGGATCGCCGACACTCCGCGGCACGGCGAGGGCGATCTCCTCTACAGACGTTGGTTCTCGCAGTATTTTCATCTCATCGGAGGGGTGAGCTATTTCGGTGGGTTCGACCGAGACAGGACGCGCGGCGTGATCGGAATGGGCTATATCTTGCCCATGCTTATCGATGCGGAGGCTTTCGTCGACGCCCGAGGCAAAGTGCGGCTTGACCTTGAGAAGCGCTTTCAATGGACGAAGTATATTTTCTCGGACCTCGATGCCTCTTTCCGCCAGGGGGCAAGTCCCGAATTCGAAGCGTCGTTGATGTATGCGTCCGATTGGTCTTGGGCGGCAGGTCTGATGTTTACGGAAGCTGACATGGGAATAGGGGCACAGTATAAATTCTAGGTTCTGCGCTTCCAAATTTCCGCGCTTCCGCGTTAGTCTTCCCTTGAGTCCCTCTGTCCGTTGCAGAAACCCAAACTGTTAGTCTTCTCTTGAGTCCCTCTGTCCGTTACAGAAACCCAAACTTTTTAGACGCGGAAGTGCAGAATCATAGAAACGCTGAAAATATCAATAAGATAGCTTTTTTTCTAGAATGTGTGCCACCGTTTCCACCTTGTCGTAGCGATAGGGTGAAGTCTCGCCCGTGCGGAGAAATCCCATCTTTTCCCAAAAGGGGATCACGATCTCATTGGTCCCGACAACAGCTATCCGGATCGTATTGAGGCTCTTTTCGTTTCTCGTCATAAAGCAAATAACCGAGTGTTCAGGCACCATTTTTGAACGGAAATAGGCCTCCCCCACTACCCCTCCCGAGAATTGCCACTTTAATGCAACTTGTAAGACTCCATTGTCTCGGGAGATTTTGAGAAGATTTTTTTTAATTAAAAATGGGGTCTCAAAATCCGAACGGGTCTTTATACGGATTTTTGCTTAGAGGTGTAACATGAAAAATCCCAAGTTTAGTTCTCACCTGTTGATCCTTCCCCTTACCTTCATTGTTGTTGCCGGTCTACTCACGAGTTGTGCCGACGAGGCCCCTCCTTCTTTCGTCGCACGGTCTTATGACAAATCTGTCAACATGACCGTCGATCCGGAAGGCGATGCAACTATGGAAGGTAGCGAGACCGATGGCAGCGATGACAACATCGCAGTCGAAGAGTCGTTCCCCATTCCTGAAGAAGGAGACATGGTCGTCGATGCCAGCGCGGACGACGTCCTCGCTGATGACGGCAGCGTCAGTTCAGGAGAATCGGAAGAAGATCTTTCGGATTCTTCTGATTCGAAAACTGCTGACCAGCCAGCGACTGACGGCGGTGGGAGCAAACCTACCTTTGGCGGTTCTGAGACCGACTTCGATGACGACAGCAGCAATGTGTCCGATTCAGAAGCCGCTCGATGCGCCAAGCATTTCAACACGACTGCCCAAAAGGTAAAGATCGCCGGCAAGTCTAAAAGCGAATCGGTTTCCGTAAACGCCGCGTCGGTTGTCGCGATTAAGATCAGCGGCAACAAGTCGCGCCTCGATCTTACGTTGGATAGTGCCGATGGTGCGGGTGTTCGCGGTGTCTGTATCTTTCAATCTGGTAACCAAACTACCACTCAGATTGAAATCAGCACCAACATCAAGAACTTTGTTTATTACGCGCGAGGTAATCAGCCCACAGGTTACATTGTTCTAACTGGCGACGCTGTTCTAGAGAACGCTTATTTCAGTCTCGCCGGCAATGGCGCTTCCATCGCATTTTCTTCAGCATCCGGACAGTGTCCTTCGGCTTCAATTAGAGGAAATGGAGCCGAATTCATTTGCGAATAATCGCAGGTATCCATAGTGGCCATGAGCCAGGGCTTGTGCCCTGGCTCCTTTTAATTTCTTATTCGTCCGTAACGATATACGCCTGTGTGCCAGAGCGAAGGTGAACAGCTATATCGTCGCATGTCTTGACACCTTGGCTGGTTGTCTCTGACGAAGTGAGATTGCAGGCAACGAATGTTTTTTCTTGCCGGGCATATTCGTCGAGTTTGTCTTTTCCCCAACCCGCTGCTGTAAGCTTTTGTTTGAGGGTCGGATCGACGTCGTAGGCGCAACCTTGCGGCAAAGAGTCAGGACTTGTGGCTTGGATTTGGACCAGGAGCCTAGACGCATAGATCACCTTGTCTCCTTGAACATCGGTTACGACTTTATGCTCTACCGGTTGGACTTCCCCGCCTTCGTCATAAAGAACTCTCTGGAGATCGCCGCAAACCTGCGGATCGGAAGAACGAAACGGGTCGCAAGCCACCCTGCATGGTTGCTCGCATTTAGCGGCAATACTTTCAACGCACTTTTTCGCGTCAGCAGCGGCCGGATGAAGATTCCGGCAGTTTTTGATTTCGTTGGGCTTGCTGTCTGTAGCTTCAAGCGCCGCGCATTCTTCAGATCCTTTCTCTATGCAGTTTTTTGCAAGGTACGGCACCGCCGCATAACAATCCCTGTGGCATCGTGGATAATGGCTTTCCAAACACTTAAATTGGGCATCAACGTCGTCATTCTTGCACTGCTGATTGCTGCTGATTGTCTCGCTAATCTTGTTTTTGTCGCAGTGTGCATTCTTTACTGAACATTCTCGCACAAGAGCCACGAGATCACGGTAGGTGTTAAATTGAGTATGTTCCCAGAACAGGTCTCGATCGATTTCGGACAGATCGGGATCAAACCTCATGGGTAAGTAATACTTTCGATTCTTCATGAAATTGGTATTAAATTCACAGAGGAGGCTTCCGTCCGGGTTCACCTTTTTTCGGGCCCATTCGCAGTACTCATCTTGTTTCTTGCCGCCTTCGTGTTCTCTTATGGCGCATTGCCATTCGATCACCCACTTTCGACGCTGTTTGCCATTTCCGAGGCTTTCCCATTCCGACTCGGGCGACCAGTCTGATCGCAGAGCCGACGCTTTTTTTTTGGCTCCTCGAGCCTTGCATTGCGTAAGGCTTAAGGCAAGTGTCACACCAGTTAAGATAATACCTATGTTTTTGAGCATCTTGGAAACCCCCTTTTCCTATAGATTTTATCCTGCAGTCCAGTTCTTTGCAAAATAATGGTTATGGTGAGAACCCGTGGCAGGTTACTTGCAATGTTGTGTTATGGGAGGATCGAACATGCGCAATCAGAAACACACAAGGTCGAACAAAAGATCGAGGGATGCAAAAAAGCACAACGATAGGCCGAATCCACCAACTGAGGATAATATAGAAGACCTTAGCTTAGAAGATCAGGAATTGATTATTGAAGACGTCGGCGGTATTCCCGATCGCGATCAGATGTTTGGCGTGGATCATAAGACATTGCCTTCCGGGGAAGTTCAAAACATTCGGACTCAATGGACGGGCGACCGCGAAAACGAGATTAAGGGCGAACGCGAATCGGGGCCTTACCAAGCCGAACTAGCCGCGAAAGCTAAAACATTGCTCGGCGTCACTCCTGACAACTCCCTGGGGGACTCTCCTATTCAACTTCGGTCAACGCGTCCGTTCCTCGCAAAGCCAGGCGGAGCGCCTTTTGACTACGAGGACTTTTCCGACGAAGAGCTTCTGGACCACGCGGATATACTAGGTATTCCCGGCCGTGAAAATATGCCGCGGGCTGACCTCATCAGAGCGATTAAAGATTTGGAACAGGCAAGCTGAGCGAAGCAAGGCAACGCGGCGATTCCTCACCCTGGCCCTTCAGCGCTTCCGCGTTGGAATTAATTTATCGCGAAGCGCAGAAATGCGCGGAGACGCGGAAGAATGCCCCTTTTCTCGACACCATGAAAATAAATCTTGCGATACCAAGACAAGCCGGTAAAGTATTCTAAGACACATCAGCATGAGAAAGCAGAGGGGTTTTGGCGGACAAACAAAAAATTTCGCTTATTGTTCGAGAAGCTACAAAAGAAGACGTCGCCGGTATTGAAGAAGTGTACGCCAAAGTTTATGGGCAAGGCCAGCCTTACGGTCCAGAGATTTTAGGCGCCCAGATCCAAAACTTTCCGGAAGGACAATTTGTTGCCGAATATAACGGCAAAATTATCGGCTACTGCGCTTCCATTATTCTCCCCGAAAGTGTTGTCATGAAACCGCATACATGGCGGGAAGCGACCAACAGCGGTTACGGTTCGACGCACGACCCCGACGGAGACTACCTCTACGGGGTGGAAATTTTCATTGATCCCACCTACAGAAACGTGAGAATTGGGGACAGATTTTATCGCAAACGTAAGGATCTTTGTCGCTATTTGCGTCTGAAAGGAATCGTGTTCGGCGGGCGCATGTCTCTCTATTCTCGGCATCAAAAAAAATTAGCGTCGCCTCAGGATTACTTGGACCAAGTCAAAGAAAAAAAGATCAAGGATCCAGTCATCAATTTTCAAGTCCGTCAGGGTTTTGAAATTATCGGAGTGTTGGAAAATTACTATCCGCCCGATCCTGATTCGCTCGGCTATGCTGCCCACATGATTTGGCGCAACCCCGAAACAGAAGAGTCCGCAACGCCCGACTCAAGACCGTACAAGAAGCTCTCAGAAAGTATGGTGCGCGTGGCAACGGTTCAATACATGCAGCGAGGTATTAGTTCGTTTGTCGAGTTTGAACAAATTATCGAATACTTTATTGACGTCGTTGCTGACTATAGATCGGATTTCGTGCTCTTTCCGGAGCTGTTCACACTCCAGCTCCTGTCTCTTGAGAACGAACAATTGCCCGCGGATCTGGCGATAGCAAAACTCGCCGAACATAAGGACGCGCTCGACACGTTGTTCACAAAACTTGCCGTCAGTTATAACGTTAACATCGTCGCCGGCTCGCATCCAACCCATGTGGACAACCAAATTCAAAATGTCGCCTACATATACTTGCGCGACGGATCAATTCACGCGCAACCCAAGATCCATCCGACTCCCAACGAAAGGTTTTGGTGGAATATGGAGGGGGGCGACAAGGTATCCGTTATTCATACGGACTGCGGCCCCATAGGGGTCCTCATCTGTTACGATGCCGAATTCCCAGAACTTGCAAGGCGCCTTGTCGACCAGGGCGCAAAAATCCTCTTTGTCCCCTTCTGCACCGACGAGCGCCAAAGCTACATGCGGGTACGCTATTGTTGCCAGGCAAGGGCTGTGGAAAACCAGGTCTTTGTCGCCATGGCGGGAAACGTCGGCAACCTCCCCAAAGTGCATAACATGGATATCCAGTATGCCCAGAGTTGTATCCTAACCCCCTGTGACTTTTGCTTTTCTCGGGACGGCATCGCGGCGGACAGCTCGCCGAACGTGGAGATGGTCAGCTTTGCCGACTTACGGCTTGAAGACCTCAACTACGCTCGACACCAGGGTACCGTCAAGAACCTTAAAGATCGAAGGCACGACCTATACAGTGTGGTTTGGCATAAAAGAATTTAGCCGCCGTTCGAAGAACGCTCTTTGTCACCACCGATTCCCATTGCTTTCGGGCGACGAATAGGCTATCTTGCTTACGTCGAGAAGCTCGCTTTTTTAAAGAAAATGTGTTGAGCCCGATCTGGATCCGAGGAGGCCACACAAATGAAGCAAGCACCAAAAACCCCTGAAAAGAAATCACCAAACAATCACTCCTTTTCCTGCGGCATTTCAAGTTGCGTTGTCGTTCTCCGCTTTGGCGTTCGAGGTTAACGGTTCTTACGATCTTCTCTTCAATAAAAAAATACGCTATCGAGGTCATGAGACCTCGTGATCTTTGTGAAATTTTGTTTATAGAAAGGATTTAAACATGGCAAAGAAACTTTACGTCGGTGGATTAGCTTACAAAACAACCGAAGACACTCTTTCAGGTCTCTTCGAGCAAGTTGGCTCTATCGAGTCTTTGAAAATCATTACCGACAGAGCGACTGGCCAAAGCAAAGGATTTGGATTCGTTGAAATGTCTTCTGAGCAAGAAGCAACTGAAGCGATCTCTAAATTCCACGGCTACAACCTCGACGGTCGTACGATCACCGTTAACGAAGCTCAAGAGCGCGAAAGACGCCCAGGCGGTGGTAACGACATGAGCAGAGGCCCACGTACCAACAGATGGTAAAATGTTCTCCGTCCATACAATTTTGTATGTAGCGGATCAGGCGAGAAGCACGGATTTCTACACCGCTCTTCTCGCTTTTCCACCTTCTCTCAATGTTCCAGGAATGACCGAATTCCGCCTAACGGAAGGTCACATCCTGGGTATTATGCCGGAAGGTGGAATCAAAAGCCTTCTGGGGGAAACACTCCCCAATCCAGCCGACGGTAACGGAATTCCAAGAGCAGAAATATATTTTAGGTCCGAAGACCCAGAATCTATGTTCGCGCGCGCCGTTAACCTCGGCGCCAAAGTGCTGAGTCCTATTCTTGAGAGAGATTGGGGCGAGCGAGCGGGATATGTTCTGGATTCCGACGGGCATGTCTTGGCTTTTTCCAGTTAGAGCGACGCGCGATGGATCTGTAGTCTTAAGGCCTCTTGCGCCCTAAGAAGCAAATATGTTATCTTCTCTCCCCACTCACCACAAACAAAGGAGGACCCTATGAAAACTTCGACAAACTCAAAAGCGTCAGGGCCTGCTTTGTTGACTTCTACGAACTCCTTCGTTAAATAAACGTCCGCAAAAACCAGCCTGACACATTGTTACAACAACGCTCTGTTTGACTTTAAGGAGTCTTATGAACCCATGTGTCCAAGTTTCAGAAAAAGGCGATGACAAAGAAGTTATCTTTACTGTGAGAAATCCTCAAGGAGGCGTCGACGGTGAAATTTGCCTACTAAAGTTTCACGATGCGTCGTACGGTTTCGCAAATCTCAAGATCGAAAGTTCCGCAGACTATGTCGGCACTCTGCGCCTCTTGCTTCAAGCCGGTATTGCCAATGCCAAGCGCCGACAAGGTGCTAGGATAGGCTTCCGCCTCGACGAAAGCAAACATCAAGTCGAACAAGAAACGGCTATGAGAGAAAATGGCTTCGTTTTTGTTACAAGGCGTATAGAATTTCGTGCCGACATTAGCAGCTTAGCGCTTGATTCCAATAGCCCCATTTCCTGGAAAAGTTTGCCCGATCTTTCTGAAGAAAGCCTTCGATATGCCGGAGCGGTTCTGGATCAGGCGTCTACGGGCGATCCCGCAAAAACCGAAGTGGATAATGCCCAAGAGTTCCTTCGATGTGTTCTCAATGAGAACAATCTCACATCGGGTCCCGACTGCGTGCAAATCGGCTCGATGAACAACGTTCCGTGCGCCATTGTAGTCGCTCAAGTAAACCCCTGCACGGGGTGGTCGCGAATTACTTATATTGGCGTGGTACCACAATTTCGCGGCCAGGGAATCAGTAAGTGGGTTCATCGCCATGGTTTCGCTATGATGAAGGCTCAGGGAGGAACCCTTTACCACGGTGGCACTGACGCTTCCAATATCGCGATGATTCGATTGTTTGAGCAACACGGCTGCAAAGTCTATCGCTCGATGCAAGTTTGGGATTTGAAAATTTAGGGTCGGTCACTGATGGTTTCGGTTTCCTGATGAAATGTCAGGACCGAAACCACCACCGTAAGTTTCTTTAATGACTCATCAATCGCCTACAATGATCCGGGATTGTCATCCCTCAGGAACGAGATCTCGCCCTCGATTTTTTCCGAGTCTTCCTCGTTTTTCGCTTTGAAGCTGCCGTTGCTTTTTTCTTACTCTTAGTTCCGGTTTTCGTTTTCTTCTTTTTTGGCGGAGGGACCTTCGCCCCTTTTTCTCTTGCTTCGGAAAGCCCGATAGCGATCGCTTGTTTGCGACTTTTTACTTTGGTCTTTTTCTTGCCGCTTCCGAGCTTGCCCCGTTTGTATTTATGCATTGCTTCCCCAACGGTCTTTTGCGCTTTCTTTCCATACCGCGCCATAATTCCCCCTTTTCGCTATATTCGAGTATCAAGATGCAAATGTTATTCCGCAAAATTGGCGCCACAGCGGCCGCACTGTATAAAATTGCTGCAAAAAGCGTAGAGCTGTTCCTACAGGTCTTGAACCCTGCGACATACAAAACCTCATTGTTAAGACCACCTGTTAAGCTGGCATGTATGTTGCACTTCTCGACTGCGTGACTTATATCGCTCACCTTGGAGAAAAACTATGGCAACCGTATCAAACAAAGATCTTAGTTCTAGCGCAAGAAGTGTAAATATCCCCGACGGAAACCTGGCCGAAAAGGCTTCAGATATCGCTGAAGACGTTTCGTCCAGAGCGAGATCCGCGACTTCTCGGGTTCAACAAAGACTAGATGACGCACGAGGCTGGTTTCGGGGAGTAAAGAACCAAACTCAGGACGAAATCTATCCTGCCGCAGAACGCACCATTCGAGAAAATCCTATGAAGGCGATTCTTATTAGTGCAGGCGTGGGGATACTTTTAGGACTTATATTCAGACCGGCAAGAGACTAACGGAAAGAAGGAGAAGCTAGCGTGGAGAACGTAGAGCGCTTAATCTTGGACATGAAGAGAGATTTCTACGAAGCTTATCAGAATGGCTCCGACGTTCTGAGGCTCGGAGTCAAAAGAGCAAAAATTTGTGCAGGTTCGGCGCTTTCAAAATCCGTGATCTACCTTTCCTTTATGTTCTTGCTCTTGGCAGTTTTCGTCACGGGACTCGTTTATACCCTTCAAGGGGTTGAGATGCTTATTATGGGTCCCGAGACGTCAGCTGAGAGTCCTGGTCTAAAATTTGGAATTGCTGCGGTGCTGTTTGTCTTGGGGTTTGGCGTTGTTTTTGCCGCTAGCTGGAAAATACGATCGCTTGTTCGCTCAAAGCTCGACATAGCAACCGACGAGGACTTACAGCATGAACGAAGATGATAAATCGCTAGAAAAACTCGAGCAAGAAACTCAAGACAACCTGGTCATCGCGATCAATCGTTTTAGAGCGGCGACGAGCAACTTGCGCGTGCATAGCGAAGAGCTGAAAGACCTGGTTACCTCTCCGGTTCGGGAGACCATCGACAAGATCAAGTATCCCTTCGAGCGAATGCACGAGGGACGAGACAAGGTCGAAGATTATGCGACTCGCAAACCTGTAGCTGCGTGCGCTTTGGCGCTTGCCGGCGGCCTCGTTACATCCCTGGTATTGCTCAAATCTGGTTCTCGCTCCCGACACCTTCGGCGCGTTGCGCGAGCATCATACCAAAATTTTGTCAGGGTTCCGGTCACGCCGGCCGTACAGCCCTTTCTCTTTCGTGAAATTACCAAAGCTGTTACGCCTTATCTCCTGGTCTTCCTAGCCCGAGGATTGAAGCGTGCTCGAGAGTCGTCGTTTACAAACTCAACCTGGCTTCGACCGAAGAGACGCTGACCGAACGAGATAGGATTATGCAGAGTGCTCTTCGCTTCTGGGTTGCCATCCGGCAACCACGAATTGCAGGTTTTTTATTATTCCGCCATGTTTATGAATGATCTCCTCAACCGATCGAAGGTCTTCATAAAAAACGACGACCGTTTCCCCTTCCACCATTTCGTCAATTGCCACTTCCAGGGCCTCAGCCTCGTCATGAACAGTACGGCAGTCCTTGTCCGAGTCAATTAATCTTGCGCCGCGTTCAAGGAGTGAGGCCACTTCTCCGCGGGCACGACCTCGAAGATCCCGATCTTCTTTAATAATCAACCGATCAAAGCCTCTTGCCGCTTCTTGCCCAGCCATTTCGATCACGGGATCTCCGCGATCGCCCGGCACTCCAATGATGGCCGTCGTTCTCGAACTCCACTTCTTGATTATCGCTCCAACCGCCTGGAACGCCGCCGCGTTATGTCCATAGTCAACAACGACGTATCCCCCCTGGACCGAATAAATCGCCATTCGCCCAGGGTTTTGCTCCTCGGGTCGAAAGCTGCGAAGGGCCGCTCCTATATCGGAGCGACTGAGATTGAGTTCTCTGCAGGCAGCGATCGCTGCAATAACATTCTCCACTTGAAATGTAGCATGCCCGCCAAGCGTTATAGGCAAGGAGGCGATAGGAACAATTATTTTCTCAGCTGCGCTATCAGCTTCAACAACCCAACCGCGACGCACAAAGTAACCGGTGCCTCCGGCCGCTATGTGTCGGCGCATAATATCGCTGTCCGAGTCAGACGAAAAGTAAACGACCTTCTTGTTATCGCGCCGAATATGCGTTTCGCGAGTCAGCCTGATCAAGCGAGGATCGGTGCCATTTACGATGAGTGTTCCGAATGGTTTCACGCGCTCAGCTACCAATGCTTTAACGTGGACAAGATCGTCTATCGACATGATCCCGTCCTGACCTATGTGATCGCTTCTGATATTGGTAATGATGCCTATGTCGCACCAATCGAAACCCAATCCGTAGCGCACAATGCCGCCCCGAGCCGTCTCGAGGACCGCAACGTCAACTTTCGGGTCCGCGAGAATCGTACGAGCGGAGCGTGGTCCCGTCGTATCGCCTTGCGTTATGATTTCGTGCCCAATCCATATGCCCCCGGTTGCCGCCAAGCCCACAGTCATTTCTCTTTGTCGAAGGACGTGCGCAATCATCTGCGCCGTGGTGGTCTTACCGTTTGTTCCAGTGATCGCTATTATAGGTACGCGACCGTTTGCGTTGTTGGGATAGAGCATATCAATAATCGCCGAAGCAACGTCTCGGCTCTTACCCTCAGAAGGATGGTGATGCATTCGAATTCCGGGCGCGGCATTGAGCTCAATGATTCCATTATGACTCCCGTTGAACCCTCGAGAAATGTCGTCGGCTACGAGGTCGACACCGCAGACGTCTAGACCTACGATCTCCGCCGCTCTTTCACAAATCTTTTTGACCGAAGGATGCACAAAATCCGTTACGTCGCGGCTTGTTCCTCCGACCGAAAGATTGGAAACCCGGGCCAAATTTATCACCTTCCCCTTATCGGGAATGAATGACGGATCAACACCTTGGATCGCCAGATGCTCCAAAGCATCCTGATCGAGCTTTATCTTTGTCAGCGGTTTGCCGTGATTATCTCCCCTTTGGGGGGAGGAATTCTCCAACGCGACCAAACCAGAGATCGTATGAATTCCGTCGCCAACCACGCGCGCTGGGAACTTTTCGCTGGCAGCGACAAACTTTCCGTCAACGATTATCACCCTATATTCTCTTCCAGAGAGCATTTCTTCTATGAGGACCTTTTTGGCCACCTTTTGCGCTTTGCCGAAAGCTTTGATAGCGGAATTAAGATCGCGTACGTCGAGCGTGACCCCTTTGCCATGGTTGCCGTCGATCGGTTTGACCACGACAGGCAGCCTGAGATCTTGGATGGCGTCTTCAAGTTCTGTCGCTTCTTCTACGACGATTCCACGCGGCGATGGAAGGAACGACTGGGTTAAAAGATCGTTGGTTATATTTTTGTCCGCCACAATATCAACGGCTACAGATCTCGTGTTCCAACTTTCCGTACCGCGAACATACGTGCGATATTTTCCGTACCCAAGCTGCAAAAGACAGCTATCGCCTATGCGTCGCCAAGGAACATTGTTTTTCTCCGCAGCATCGATAATTGCCTGTGTGCTTGGACCAACATTGTAGTTTTCAGCCAAGTAACGAATGAACGAGATCTTCGAATCAATATCAAACTCTCGCTTGTTACAAATTGCATCGACAACATCGACGGCCGCCTCCAAGAGTTTTCGCGACACGGCCTCCACGTGGCTCTCAATAGCTATTCTGTATATGCCTTCCGTGCCGGAAAAAACTGTCTTGCCAAAATAGGCGGGCAACCCAACTGGATCCGACAATTCAAGTGCGACATGTTCGATAACGTGGCCTATATAGGTACCTTCGTGAAGACGTTCTACAAAACCACCCTCATAGCCCCGAGAACAGCGATGTTTGTGAAGACCCGGGAGAGCCAGCAATAGTTTATCCACGAAGCCGGGTAAATCCTTGCTTTCGATTTCATAGAGATCCTCTAGATCTATCATCATTACTACAACGGGTTTGTCCTGAAAAACGTTGGGACCGCTAATACCATGTATGTCTATTATTCTCATAAGCGCTCCTCGCCAGGCAGGTTCTTGGAATAGTCAATACCCATAGCAGCGTCAGCAAAACCGTTTTCTTGATTTATGAGCGGCTGCCTGCGCAGCATATCGAAGCCGGAATCCGCCGGTAAGATGTGTAATTTGACATTCGTCAGGGCAAAAATATCGCCATGCTTCACGTTTGATAAATCGGCCGCACTCGCCTCGCCCGCGTCAACAATTGTAACAGCCCCGCTTCCAATGACGGTTAGCTGATGGCCTTGTGAAATAATAGCCGTGTCTTCGTCTATTCCAATTCCAAGATGATGCGGGTACTGCGCCACCGCCGAAAGGAGACGATGTATCCGCCCTCTTTCTGCAAAATGCTGATCGATTATAGCGCCCGGCATAAATTCCAACCCGGGGCCAAGCTTAACCATGCCAAGTCTCATCGTGGAATCGTTGCTGCCCTCAATGATCATAGTGCTCGACATCATTGACGCGCCTGCGCTTGTTCCCGCCAAGACGAGCCCCGACTCGTGCCGTCGATGCAACGTTACGTCTACTTTAGTGCCGCCGAGGACGCTGGTGATCCGATACTGATCGCCTCCCGTAAAAAAGACACCTGAAGCATTTTCGATAACAGCAACAGCTTCGTCATTATTAGCCGCTTCTCTGCACTGTATGTCTAAGGTACATATTTTAGCCGCTTCGTTCTTACCTTCTTTGGATGTCAAGCGTTGGAAGACCTCAACATATTCCTGTCCCACCTCTGCCGCGTGTTCGCTTGCGGTAGTCACGATAACAATATGACCTTCATCGCCGCCTGAGAGATGCACGAATTCCTTAAGAATGTGGCTTCGTTTCGTTCGGTCCTCGCGTCCACCTATTAAAAGAAGTGGACCAAACCGCACATATTCCGAGAGAACCGAATGTTTCACCATAGTGCTCGGTTCTTTGCAAAGCGGGTGCCAAAGGATGGGGCTAGATTTCGACGACCGTGCCTATCTCAATTGCTTTGTCGGCGGGTATCTTGAAATAGTCTGTAGCCCGTTGCGCATTGCGCGACATGAAAGAAAACAAGCGCTCTCGCCATATCGCCATGCCGGGCCGATCGGTTGCGATAAAGGTTTCCCGACCTAAGAAGAATGTCATGTTCTCGGGATCCAACGTGACACCTTGGGCATTGCAACTCGCAAGTAGGTTCGGGACGTGAGGGACTTCCATAAATCCGTACCGCGCGATAACGCGGTAAAAACCATTGCCGCAACTGTCAACGGATAACCTTTCCTCGGGGGCAATATAAGGAGCGTCTTCGGTAGCCAGGGTAAGCACAACTATAGTTTCGCGCAGGACCTGGTTATGAATGACGTTTTGAACAAGAGCGCTTGGGGTGCCTTTAGGCGTTGCCGTCATGAATATCGCTGCGCCAGGGATGCGGATACGGACACCCGACAGCATCTCTTGCATGAACTTCTCTAGGGGCATAGACCGCGCCATCAAACGCTCAGCAAGCAATTGCCTTCCCCGCTTCCATGTCGTCATGAGAAGAAATATTCCGGTACCGAGAAGAAGCGGGAACCAGCCGCCATCCAAAACTTTGATGAGGTTCGCACCGAAGAAGGCCAGGTCAATCGAGAGAAAAACAATGAGAAATGGTAGCGTTGCAAACAGGCTCCATTCCCAACGCCGCCTCATCACGGAAAATATACAAATGGTGGTTATCACCATTGTCGTCACTACCGCGATACCGTACGCGGCCGCCAGGCTGCTCGACGATCCAAATTCCAAAACGAGAGAAACAGTACCGAAGAGTAGGATCCAGTTAATGAAAGGCACATATATCTGTCCCATCTCCTTTGCCGAAGTATGCTTTACCTCAAGACGAGGGAGAAACCCAAGTTGTATCGCCTGTTGGCTTAAGGAAAAGGCACCCGTAATCATCGCCTGCGAAGCAATAATTGTTGCCGCCGTCGCTAAAATCACGAGTGGAAAGAGCCCCCAGCTCGGAGCCAACAGATAGAATGGGTTCTCAGCTGCGGCGGGATTTTTTAGCAGTAGAGCACCCTGTCCGAAATATTGGAGCACCAATCCCGGAAGCGCTACAAAGAACCATCCTCTTCGAATTGCGGTTTTGCCAAAATGGCCAAGGTCGGCATATAGGGCTTCCCCTCCCGTCACAACAAGGAAAACGCTGCCGAGGACCACAAACCCGTGCCAAGAATTCTCGGCCATAAATTTGTAAGCCATGAGCGGGTTCAAGGCGACCAAGACGTGCGGCTCGTCGAGAATTCCCCTTACGCCCAAAGCGCCCAACGTCACGAACCAAACCAAAATGATAGGTCCAAACGCCTTCCCGATGCGCGCGGTCCCATGACTTTGAGCCATAAATAAGCCGACAAGAATGGCGAGTGTTATGAGAATGATATATGGCTCAAACATAGGCGTGGCAATTTTCAATCCTTCCACGGCACTCAACACCGAGATGGCCGGCGTGATGATGCCGTCCCCGTATAGAAGCGCTGCGCCGAACAAGCCTAGCGCCATGACTACGGTGAGTTTGCCCGATCTAGACGTCCCCGCCCGCGGATGAAGGAGAGCAATAAGGGCAAGGATTCCACCCTCGCCTTTGTTGTCGGCCCGAAGGACAAATCCCGCGTACTTCACCGAGATGATCAAGATGAGAGACCAAAGGATCAGCGACAAGACGCCAATGAGGTTGCCCGGCGTCAGGGCAATGCTGTGCGGCCCGTGAAAGCATTCACGCATAGCATAGAGGGGACTTGTACCAATATCGCCATAGACGACACCCAACGCACCTAAGGTGGTAAGAGCAAGTGGTGAACGATTGTTGCCAACTCCGTGCGATGTGGATGACATGTTTTCTCCGCTAGGTACTAAAATGCACAGACAGCGCCAACACCGTCTTTTGTTTTCGCCAACCTTGTCCTAAGAGACAACATTATATCGTTATTGTACCAAAATTCTAAGCTGTTTTTCTGCAAGCAATTTGCAGGCTTTTTCGGCATTTTCATCGCTAAGCACAGGCATTCCCGCCTCCACGAGCAAGCTTGTCGCTTCTTCGGAAGCGAACAGCGTCGAAGGCGCAACCCCCAGCCTATCGACAACATCCCAAAGTTCTTGTCCCCGAGGCGTCAACGCATAGCCCGACTGTTCGGAGGTTTTAACAAACTCCCCAAAACGAATGGGTGAATAAAACGGTGCGAGATCGGGATCGGATATGAGATTTTGTTCCCAAATAAGGCCGTTCATGAGAGCGGGAAAAGACCAGAGGCTCGAAAAATAGACGCGGGGCGAAACACTTGGCGGATTTTGGGAGAAATGCCAACCCATCAGAGGAGGGTTGCCCAAGAAATCCGCATAGGCGAAAAGATCGTTCATACCCGTCTTCGACTTAAGCTCTTCAAGAAGCTGTTTGCCGAAGTTGACGTCACAGCCCGAAAGAAAATAGGCAAATCCATACTTGTGTTTCTCGAAGTCCGGAGCCTTTTGTATTTCAGCGACTCGAGCTTTCGCCTGCAATCGCGTGAGAAGAAATCCCAATCGCGTGTTGGGTCGAAGTTCAATCGCGAGGTTCACCGGATTGTCTCCGCTTGGGGGGCCTTTCTGATAGGGGGCGTAATCGGAAAGATCTTTGAATTCATACACTAGATTCTTATATCGGGGGTGGGTTGCTGCACCCTGCCGAAATGCGTCGAACATTTGAAGCTCGCTGAAGTCCAGCATATCCCATCGACTGCCGAAGGTTCGAGGCCACGTCGGATATTGTTCCCATATGAAGTGCGGATTATAGCCATGGCAACCCATGCACAAGGGGGGATTGGGCTCGGAAACGACAACATGCCCGGTGTTGGCGTCGCCTGCCGGAAACTTGATGAATCGGAATACAATTTCTCCTGTGGTTTCATTAAGATATGCAAACTCCAGGGAATCGTTTCCTCGCAAGCTGGCATCGCCGTTAAAGGTAATAAGAGAGCTTGCGTCGTCACCAAACAAGATGGCGCGGGGACTCTGAGAAGTCGATCCTTGCAAACTGTTGCTGTCGTATACAAGAGTGAACCCCGCTCTAAACCGTTCGGGTAGGCTCGAGAGAACCTCCGGGATAGTCAGGGTTTTTCCAGGATTTGCTGCTTCGAAGTTTAATATATGCTCTTTGATACCTTCGAATGTCGGAACTACCTCTTGAGCGCGAACTGGTAACCCCGCCATCAAAATGATAAAAATAGAGACCCGCGCACTTTGAAACATGCTCTTCCTCTTTCTCAATTGTGAGAAGGTTTTAGCAGAGTTTACGAGGAGGGCCAATTGATAAAAAAAGGAGCAGTCCTGGTCAACTTGCCAGGACCGCGCCGTTCTCGGAACGTGTCTCCGCTAATCTCCCCGACTAAGACGGTGGGGCGAAGCATCAGCGTCCATCCTGCAACGAAGTGAAGGACCTCGTAAAATCAACATATTAACGACGAGATCCCTCAGGACCATGCCCTTCAGGATAGTTTCTGGCGCTTTTGCGCCACAAACTAACTAGCAGTTTGCTCCCGATCAAGATCCTCTGGCTCGCGCTCATTTTTGGCAATTTCTTCAGGTCGGTTTGCAGCGATATTTGCCCGCAATTTTCTTTCTCCCTTGCTGGCAAGACCGCCTTTACGGCCTGCGGCGCGCGCTTCTTCCGAAGTGAACTCGTGGGCATTGCCGCTGCGGTGGGCTGCCTTTCCGCCTTTCGATGCAATGCGGCGTTGTTCTTCGGGGTCCATAGATGCAAAGCCGCGCCCCTTACCAGTGCCTTTGGTATGCTTAACTGGCGTAGCAGTAGTTTCCTTATTTTCGTTTTCGATATTCATGGTACCTCCCTTATATGTTTGTTGACGCTCTACATAGCGCTTGCAACATCGCATGTGCTTCAAGTTTTATGCCAGATCAGATCTGGCAGATTTCTTCGGGGGTTCCCAACCTTAGCAAGCCATATCAGCTGAAAAATGGTCGCTGAAAACCTGCAGTATTCCCGCATTCAGTACACCATGGCCAACCACCTGAAGATGAATACCAATTCTAAGAAGACATCCAAAGGATTTTGGCGATGATCCGCTGATAGACATGGAACAAAAAATGCAAATTTTTTGCCGAGGAGTCAGGATGGAAAAGCAGTCACTATGGGAAGCCACTACCTCTCGCACGCATTATCCCGCTCTCGGGGGGCACCTGCAGGTTGACGTAATCGTTGTGGGAGCGGGTATCACGGGGCTTACGACCGCTCTGTTGCTCAAGCAAAAGGGCGTGCGCGTCGCTGTGATCGAAGCCCATGAGATTGGGGCAGGAGCGTCTGCTCATAGCTCCGCACATCTTTCTACCTTATGGGACGAGGGCTATACAAACCTAATCAAACGAAGTCTAGACGTCGGCAAAGCCGTCGCCTCATCTATGAGGCACGCAATCGACAAGATAGAACAGATCGCACTGGAACTCAAAATCCCGTGTTCCTTCGAGCGGGTTCCCGGCTATTTATACTCTGACAATCCGTCAAACCAAGGCGAAGTAGAAGAAGAGATCATGGCTGCCGAAAAGCTCGGGCTGCCGGCAACCTTTGAACCGCATGTGCCTCTGCCGTTCCCGACATTAAAGGCAATGAAGATCGCAGATCAAGCGCAATTCCAACCGTCCACTTATCTCCAAGGTCTCGCTGCGGAAATCGATCGCGACGGAAACGCGGTATTTGAAAACACCAGAGCCGTCGATATTTCTGACGGAACACCATGCAGAATTGCGACAGACAGCGGCGGTTTCATTACTGCAGACTGGATCGTGCTCGCAACGCACACGCCGCCCGGAATGAATCTGGTTCAGACCGAACTAGCACCTTATAGGTCCTATCTCGTCGCTTTTGCTTCTCAGGGAAATCTTCCGAACGCGTTGTTCTGGGACACGGCCCGACCATATCATTATATTCGCGAGTTTAGTTCCGCGAACAAGAAATGGACCGTCGTCGGCGGCAAGGATTGTAAGACTGCGCATTGCAATGAATCGGACTCTTTCGCCGCTCTTAGGCTTTATGCCGAACACAGGTTCGGGGCTGCGGAAATCACATACCAATGGTCAGCGCAGATGTACGTTCCCGCTGATCATCTACCATTAGTAGGACGCAGTCCCTTCACATCGCGAACCTTCATTGCAACCGGATTCTCCGGCGATGGTTTGCCTTTTGGAACAGCTTCGGCCGCAGTGATCGCGGATGCCATCATGGGGATTCCCAATCCCCTTGAAGAAGTTTTCAAACCATCCCGTGTTCGTGCGAATGGACTAAAGAAGTTTGTTAGCGAAAACGCTGACGCTGCGAAGCACTTCGTCAAAGACCGGTTCATTGCGCCGCACTACAGTACGGTCAGTTTGCTCGAACGCGATCAAGGTTGCGTAGCGCGCGCAGGAACAAAGCTTATAGCTGCTTACAAGGATATCGAAGGAAAGTTACATCAGTTCAACGCAACCTGTCCTCATCTAAAATGCGTCGTGCATTGGAATGACGATCAAAAGACCTTTGATTGCCCTTGTCACGGATCAAGATTTGACACTGAAGGAAAGGTTCTCGAAGGGCCTGCGATGAAAGGACTTGAGCCACTGCCTTCGTCAACAGAATTGTGAACCGTCGCAGGCGCAAGCCCAGCGCCGTTATGCACGCCGGGAATCACCCCGCACGACGGAAATCACCCCGATACTTTTTTCCACAGTTGGAATCGTTCCCGCGCCTTCTTCCCCATGTTCGTCGCCAAACTCGCCCGATTTCGAACGGTTTCCAGCTGTGTTCCTTGAATATTCTCAGTACTGAGAGTTGTATGATCCCCATGAGGCAAGGCAGTATTCACCATGCCCATGAGGTCAGCGGTAAATCCTGGAAACAATCCTCCAAACCGATCTCCGATTTGAGCTGGGAGGCCGATAACTTTGTACGCTTGTCCCTTTTCGCAAGCTCGAATGATTTGATCGGCGGCACTCTCAGCGTCGGTCGACACAAAGGGGAGAGTTGCGCTCATAGAGAACCATTTGTAATCGTCCTCACTGCCTGGTTTGAACAATGCGTTTCCAAACGATCCCGTCCGCATCAATCCGGGTACGACGGTTGTAACAACGATATTGTGTTGTTTGAGTTCAGCTCTCAAGCCTAGCGAAAGGCCAGTCGAGGCAAATTTCGCTGCACAGTACGGCAGCATATGGGGTACGCCTATTCGACCGCCGATCGAAGTAATGTTGACGATTCTCCCGCCCGTTTTCTTCATCTTCGGAAGCGCTGCAAAAATGGGGTAGGCAGTTCCCCAGTACATCACCGCCATGGATTTTTGGAAATCCTCCATCGAAAGAAAATCAAGAGGAGCAACCTGTATTATGCCGGCGTTGTTGATCAGCACGTCAATTCTTCCATATTTGCTATCTATTCCTTGGATCATTTTACTGACGGACTCTCTTTGACTTACGTCGCATGAAATAACTTCAACCTCAGCCTTCGTGGTGTCTTGCAACCAGGCTTTTGCATGAGATAGCTCCAGAGCATCGCGGGCGCAAATGACCACTTTTGCCTCGTTCAAAAGCAGATCTCTCGCCAAAATAAGACCCAGGCCCTTTGACCCTCCGGTGATAACAACCACCTTATTTTTCCAATCGAAACGCTTCCGGTTTTGCAGAAGAGCCCCGACCGCGGTCCCCGCCGCTAACGACGTACCTAACGACCACAGTGGAAACTTTTGAACATGGCGTGTCAATTGCTGTGCGAAATTCATGAGCCTTTCTCCTTTCCGTCATTTTCTTCATTGCAATTCAATGCCCAAGAAGCCCTTATTGAATAGACGCGCTGATCTCGTATACTTTCGTTTCACCCGGTTCGAGACGAGCGCAAGTGTTTTGCTCCATTGCCTTACTGATGGAATACGGCATCGTTGTTGCGGGTTCTAGCATGGCGACATAATGGCCGTTGAATCCTCCAAAGCTTTGGAAAAGCCAGACAAACGGCAGATCCTTGGTGTCAAATCTAAGCACAAGCTTTTTCGCAGTCCGTTGATTGTATATTGCACACCATCCATCGCTGAGATTTGATGCGTAGACGAATTCCCGCGATTCACCGTCATAAGGCCGCGCCCTTGCTATCGACACGCCTTGTCCGTCCGTATCGTATCCAGATGGAAAAGTGGTCTTACGATCTAGCCCAATTATCTTGCTAAAACCCAACGCAACTGGTTCTATTTGACAGGTCGGCATAAGAAATTCATCACCCACTTCGATGGCTATCGCAGGATGGAGTTTGAACAAAAACGGGAGAGTCTTTTTTTCATTGTTTTTGAACCTGTATGTTATATCCATGGAAGCCGAGGTTGGATGCAATGCGACAGTTTTCTCGACGTTAACGTCGACGCTTTGACATTTACAGGTCATTGTAGCGGACCTTGTGTTCACGCTTTTTATCTCCCAAGGACGGCGCCAAAGATCTCCATGATCTGGCAGACTCCATTCATCAATCTTTTCAGTCGCGTCACTCGGGAACATCTCATCCCAGCCTCCGCCCCAGAACTCGTCAAATGATTCGGTCTGTCCCAAATGGCGCTGGGAAACTACACCAGGCTCATAATAAGCGGGATGCCATAGCCAATTCCTTTCTGTGGGCAAATGCACAATGTCGTCTACACGTCCCCCAATCTCAGGTCGAACAACAACCTTCAACAAATCATTAGAAAGCGTGATCATGGTTCTCCTTTCGTAATACTACTTATAGAAAAAGTACTTTATACTTAACGGCTCCCCTCAAACGCCAAAAAATCGACATAAAAGGAATCACTAAAGAAGTCACCACCATCTCAAACATGTGGCTGATACTCTTATTCAATCCTCGAACGCGTTTTCCGAAGAAAAAGGCGAAGAGCGAAGTACAGAGAACGCCCGTCATTTTTGCAGCATCTTTATGTCCTAAAGAAGCCCAACAAACCGATAACGACGCTGAGATTACAACTAGATAATAAAGAACGGGAGGTAGCTTTTGAATGTGTTGGCGGTAGAGTCGACCGCTTTTCTTATAGAGCAGTGCATTATACATAGCTTTTTTTTGGCTCCTGACGCTATCTCCCCATGGCACGGGTTTAATCGGATGCACAACGATGGCGGCGGCGTTGTAGACGACTTTTCTTCCCGTTCCACCTTTACTTTCCTCCAACTTTAGAAGATCGAAATACAACGCCGAATCTTCACGCCATGCGAGTCTATACTTTTCGTCAAATCCGCCGATTTCAATGAGCGCTGCTTTGCGGCAGAAGCAGTTAGCGGTTACAAATCCCGCCTGCGACAGTCGAGCTTGTTCTCTCTCGTAATCTCGGGGTCGATCTGGAACGGGAACCACCACCTTGCCCCAAACGGCAATCACTTCGCTCGTCACAGCGGAAAAACCGGATATCAACCAATCCCGGTCGGGCACCGTATCATCATCTGTAAACGCTATGATATCGCCTTGTGCAATTTTCCAACCGACATTCCTTGCAGCAGCCGGCCCGCTGTTCTTTTCAGTACGAGCGTATTGAAAGGATCGAGAGTCGACAAGTTGCCGAGTAAGTTTGCTTCCTTCGTCATCAACAACAATAACCTCAAATCGAGCACGATTCAGAGTTTGTCCCGCAATGGCGTCGAGACATCTGCCGAGTAGATCCGGTCTTCGAAAGGTAGGAATGACAACAGAAACGTCTATGAAACCCATAGCCGCGTTATTCCTTAACCAACATATAAGAACCTATGACGAGTGCATCCAACGGCGTTGAATAAAAGCACTCCACCGCGTCTTTAGTAGAACAAACGATCGGTTCGCCGCGAGAATTGAAAGAGGTATTGACCAAAACAGGCACACCAGTTTTCTTCTCGAACGCCTTGATGACATCATAATAGAGTGCATTCTGCTGCCTATTTACCGTCTGTATGCGCGCAGTTCCATCTGTGTGCCGTACGGCTGGAATGCGATCTGCCTTGTCCAATTTTACGTCGTACACGAAAAGCATGAAGGGAGAGGTTGTATCGCAATCGAACCAGCGACTAGCCTCTTCCTCGAGCACCACGGGCGCCACCGGTCTGAAATCCTCTCTATCTTTGATTTCGTTCAGCTTATCTTGCATGCGGGCGTCGATTGGGGAAGCCAGTATTGATCTGGCTCCTAGAGCCCTGGGACCGAATTCCATTCGCCCTTGGAACCAGCCCACGACCTTATTCGCAGCGAGAATGTCGGCGGTTTCACCGGGTACGTCCCGAAGTTTTTTATAAGGCAACTTTGCCCAGTTCAATACAGTCTCGATCTCAGGGTCCGTGTATGAAGGTCCAAGGTATGTGTGGTCCATGATGTAAGGGCGGTCCTGCCCAGGTCTATTTTGTGCGTCTACCCAAAGCGCCGCTCCTAGCGCAGTTCCGGCATCGCCCGCAGCAGGCTGTACCCATACATTTTTGAATCCCGAATCTCTCTTTAGTCGCGAATTCATAACGCAATTAAGGGCAACACCGCCAGCGAGACATAGACTCTCGCTCTTTGTGCGTTCACGCAACCATTGCGCAAGCTCGACAACCCTCTCTTCAAGAACTTTTTGTAGTGAATGAGCAAGGTCGTAGTGTCTTTGCTCATACGGTCCCCCTCTTTCTCTCGCAGGGCCGAAGATTTCTTCAATCTCGAAAGTCTCTATAGTATAAAGGCCGTTGTCTTCAATGCGCACAATCTGTTTTAACTCCGAGAGAAAGGTGGGCTTTCCGAAAGAGGCAAGCGCCATCACCTTGTACTCATCCGACGAGTGCAGGAATCCCAAGTGACTTGTCATTCGCTCATATAAAAGCCCTAAAGAATGAGGAATCTCTACCGCTCTGAATATCTTCAACGATTTACCAAACCCATAACCGTAGGTTGTGCTTGCCTTCTCGCCCCTTCCATCGAGCGTCATGACGGCGGCATCGAAAAAAGGAGACGCGTAAAACGCACTGGCGGAGTGGGCGACATGGTGAGGAACGAAATGCCACTGCCAAGGCCCCGTGTTCGAAACGCCCAGGAAGCGCTTTTTAAGTTGGTGGGGAGCACCCGATGCCAATTGTCGGGGTGCGTTGATAACGTACGCCAAGAATAGGGGATCCCAGGGACTTCCCTCGCCTTCTCGGTGATGCGCACTTGGTTGCGTGGGCAACGCAATGAAGTCATCTGTTGGAATCTCACTCAATGTATCGGGACAAAAAGAATAAGCAACGTGGTCAACGTCCTTCAAATCAATTCCTTCATTCTCCAAACAAAATGCGATGGAATGATACGGCAGTTCCCAGGTCGAGAACGGCACAGGTCTTTTGCCATGCTTGATATGGGTAAAACGTTCTTCTTCCGCCGCCGCGACGACCACCCCATCGCGCACCAAACACGCTGCAGAATCGTGAAATACAGCGTTAATGCCTAACGTGTACATTTATGACCTCCGCGGCAGCATGAATCTTCGTCTTGCTGAGCAGCCGGTATGCCGCCCTTACAACTTCGTGGGGCTCTATCGCTTGGAGACACAAATTGTGGCCTTCGGGACAAACACTCTTGTAACAGAAACGGCATGGAACGTTGTGAAAAAGGACCTCACTTTCTACATGCCAGGGAGTATGCTGCGGATTAGTCAGAGCATACAAATCGACAACCGGGGTACCTAAACCAGCGGCCAAGTGGACGGGACCCGTGTTGTTGGAAATGAGCAGAGAGGCTTCCCCGATCAAAGCCGCCAGTTGGACAAGCGTTAGTTTTCCGCTCAAGTCTACGGAAGTGCCTCGCGTCTCCCCTTGGATCCTTCGAATAAGCGCCGAGTCCTCCTCCGTTCCTGTCCAAACAATGTGAAATCCCGCATCAATGAGTTCCGAAGCTGCGGCGGCGAATCCGTCAGGCCGGTAACGTCGCGACTGCGCCGTAGCGCCCGGATGCATTACAATCCATTCTTGTTTTGCATCTAGACCGTGCTCGACAGCCACTTCGAGCATTTGACCATGCGCGAACCTGTCGACTTTGACCTTAATCCGGGGGTCTTCCGTTCGACAGCCTATTGCGTCGACCAAATCCAGCTGACGTTGAACCTCGTGTCGCGCCCGTTCCTGCGGCTCAACCTCAGGTATCCAGTCAGTCAGAAGACTGTAGGGATTTTCTCGGCAATGCCCGAGGCGCAACGGGATGTTTGCCCAATAGCAGAGCATCGCCGCTGGTAATGGGTTCTGGCTGTAAACTGTAAAAATGATCGCAGCATCAAAACCACGAGCCTTTATCTTTTGGACGATTGTATTGTCAACTAAGCTGAAATTGCCGTTGCCTCGAGACTTCATCCACGGAGCTTCATAGCAAACGGCGTCATCAATGCAATCGAGTAACGGTACCGTTGAACAACCCGAACCGGATCCGAGCAACGTTATGCGGCAGCCTTCAATTCTTTCTTTTACGGCCCTGATAGCTGGAGAAGTCATGAGAACATCTCCCATCGCATCGAGGCGAACACAAAGCACGTTGCGGGCGTTGCTCCACCGTTCAGCGATGGTCATAGCGCGCCTCTTGCGTCGGGTGCACGAAGTGCAAATTCCTTCGGTTGCTCTGAGTTGCGATGATCTCACCGATCGTCAAGAAATTGTCGGCAATGTAATCGGGCGAACGGTGAGGTCCCTTCAGCCATTCCGTCTCGTTGCCATTGTTAAGCAAGATCGTCTTACAGCCCGCTCGATTGCCCGCTTCTACATCGTTAAGAATGTCACCTACCATCCACGATCTGTGAAGATCTATACCGAAGTCAGCTGCCGCTTTATATAGCAATCCGGGCAGGGGTTTACGACATTCGCAGTCCAAAGCATATCGGCTCACTATCCCGTCAGGGTGGTGAGGACAATAGTAGAATCCTGCAAGTCGGACACCATTGGCTCTGAACATTCTAGCCAGCTTGCCTTCAACTAACTTGAGATGTCTCTCCTCGCATCGCCCAAAGGCAAGGCCTGGCTGATTGGTAATAATAAATAGTTTGTATCCAAGTTTCGTTAAACGTTCTAAAGCTGTTTCCACATATAAGGTAAACGTTATTCTCGTCACATCTGTGTTGTACGGAATATCAGGAATGAGTGTCCCGTCCTTATCAAAAAATACAGCTTTCATTTTCTCTCCCTCATGGCCATGACGACTCTTTCATAGGCATCACTAAAACTTCTGGAACGACGCAAGCCTCAGGCTGCGTTAATACAAACTTCACGGTCTCGGCTACGTTCATTGGATCTTGAAGCGTGCTCACATCTATGTCGGGGAACCGATCCAATAGGAATCGCGTCCGCATGCCTCCGGTCACCACCGCCGTTACTTTGACGCCATAGGGACGCCCTTCCACATGCATGGCATGACTAAAGCCCAGAAGCCCCCACTTACTCGCATGGTATGCCGAAGCGTTTGGCCAAGTTCTTTTCGCTGCTGTAGAAACTATATTCACTATGGAACCCGACTTTTTTTCCTTCATTAGAGGAAGGATACTTCGCGTCATCAGAAATGGTCCGGTTAGATTAGTTCCGATTATCCGGTTCCATTCTTCGATTGGCATGTCCTCGACTGGGACCGTCAAATCCGTTCCTGCATTGTTGACGAGGATATCAATCCCGCCATACTCCGAAGCAACTCGCTTAATCGAATCCTCGACAGCAACAGCGTCAGAAACGTCTAGTTCAATCGACGAAGCCGAATGATTTCTTTGGAGTAAACTCTCCGCGACCTTCTGCGCCGCTTCCCGCACATAGTCCGCAATAACCACCTTTACCTTTGACTCGGATAGAGTTCGGCATATCGCCTCTCCGAGGCCACGTCCGCCTCCCGTAACGAGTGCGACTTTCCCTTCAAGCTCCTCTCGCATTTTGTTTCCTTTCGTTTAAGTGAATTGGTTTGAATTGGCCCTTTGAAACAGCACCTCTCGTCGTCGCTGACGACATAGATTTGCCGCCTGCGGGTTGAAGATATCTTTCGGATATTTGCGGTATCCAGTTTTCAATCGCCGATCTTTCTAACGTTTCGTTATAGACCTGAAGGATCCCTTGAGATACGCCTGCCCAGGTGAAATTTTCGTAAGCACGTTTGATCGCATTTCTGCTCATCTCCTTACGAAGATCGGGATCGCAGTAGAGGAGTGACAACCTATTCCCAAGACACATGGGATCGTTCGGCGGAACCAGGAATCCCGTGGTGCCGTTTATTACCGAATACTTGATCCCTCCGACGCCTGATCCAACGACAGGACATCCGCAAGCCATCGCTTCGAGAGGTGTAATGCCGAATGGCTCATACCATGGAGTGGTTACAAAGGTGTCGGCGGCAAAATAGTAAGCCCCGACTTCATCCCGGTCTCGTCTCCCCACGAATCGGATTTTATCCCCTATCTGTTCGGTCTCCGCAATCTCGATAAGGCGTCTAATCTCAGGGGTCAATTCGTAATCCGGTATTTCTGAATTGCCTCCGACGACTATGAGCACCGCGTTAGCATTGATATTCTTAATCATCCAAGCGAACCCTCGGATTGTATTGTCCACTCCCTTTCTGGGCACCATCCGTCCTACGTGCAGAACCACAAATACGTCGTCCGGTATTTGTAAACGAGCTCGCATCTCAGTTCGACTTCTTGGTTCGAGTTCGTCCGGATCGAATCCGCACGGGACCATAGATATCGATTCTTCAGGCGTTCCGTACAGACTGACGAGGTCTTCTCGATCTTGCGGACATTCTGCGATGATTTGATTGGCTTCTTTAATAATCCTGTCTTCAATGTCGATTCTTTCTTCTGGGAAACCGTCAGCCTCTCCTTGATGCATTCGACGAACTTTGCCCAGTGCGTGAAACGTCACAACGAAAGGAACTCGCAAACGCTCTTTCAACCACACAGCCGCTAATCCGGACAACCAAAAATTCGCGTGAACTATGTCGTACGAACTTGCGGAATCAATAAAGAAGTCATGTACGTAACTCGTAAATTCACTCATATACTGTAGTAGTTCTTCTTTGGGAACAAAGCGTTCAGGTCCCGCGGGAACATTAATGATTCGTATCTTTGGTTTCCAGTACGTTATGCGCGGCAAATTACTGTTGTCCCGCCTAGTAAAGATATCTACTTCGTGTCCCTTTGCAGCCAGATGCTGAGAAAGGTTTGCAACGTATATGTTCTGGCCGCCGCCATCAATGGTTCCAAGAGTTCCAATCGGCGATGCATGATCGCTGATCATTGCAATCCGCATGATTCAGGTCTCCTCTCTCTTATATTTTCGAAGGTTTTCGAACCACAGACATCAAAAAGGGTGTCGTCCCAGTCCCTAACGAACCGCTTAATATTGAAACGTTCTAGGGCAGTTGCTCTCGCTCGGCGGCCCAATTCCGCGGCCTCACCTGGATGAGCGAGAAGATGCCGCATATATTCGACCAGCTTGGGAACCTCAAGAGAAACAAGTCCCGACCGGTAGTTTTCGACGACAGAAACAAGCTCCGTAGTCGCGAGGCCAATAATGGGCAATCCAACCATCATGGCCTCGCAAATAGCAAGACCCAAGCTCGTGTAACGAATAGGATTGAAAAAGAATCTATAAGGAGCGACGAAACTTGCCAAATTCTTGTGAGGAACTTCACCAATTCCATCTGCTTCGCACCAACCCATACCTATCAAATCAAGTGGGATTTTATCGCGAACGTTGTCGTAGATATCCGCCCCAAGGCGGCGTCCTCTTTTCCTGAGGTTATTTACAACAACTATGCCCTTCGAAAACTCTCCTGTGTACCCGATTTCTCCCGGCACACAGACTCCATGCTGGATTACTTTGGTCGGAGAACGCTGACAATCCCACATCAGATCATTGAAGTTCGTGACGTGAACAACCAATACGTTGGGATCATCAACCACATGAATTGTGTCCGTCGGATGTTCACGCGGAGGGTCATGTTCGAGGTAGATTTTGGGAAGTTCCAATTGGCTTGTTGACAGAATTTTGTATTGGTCGAACATATAGTTTTCGCGCGTTTGAAACAGGATGCAATCAAATTGATGCCGAGAGATTTCGTCAACGTGCACTTCGCGTATATTTTGGAGCCATGGATAACTAGGAGTTCGCCCTATGTATCCACCGCTTCTTTGGTCGTTTACCGGCAAATACAGATCATGATCGATCATCGACAGGTAATAGAGATAGCTTCCATGAACGTGCCATGTGAGGACTTTAAGCCGGCGCATGGTTTATACCCCCGAGACCTTGCATCACTTCTCGTTCTTCAATTTCTTCCTTCAAAAGAAACGTCTTGGCTTTCCTCACTACCTCCACGACCGAAGTAGCGTCCCCCCCGTTGACCGTAGAATGCAGCGAAATATTAAGTGGCGCCCAACGATTAGCGTCGCTAGCGGTAAAGACAACCACGCTGGGAATAGACAGTGCCGCGGCAAGGTGCGAGACCCCTGTATCGTTACAAACCAGCAAAGCCGCGCCCTGAAAAAGTGTAGCTAGTATCGTTAAATCGAAATCAAACTTCGAAGTATCAACACAACTTCGCTTCATACGAGAAATGACATCAGCAACTATATCGGTCTCGCGTCCTGTGCCGGTTAAGCATATCGTATATCCCAGGTCCCCAAGTTGATCTGCGACACGCGCGAAGTGCTCAGGACTCCACCTTCGCTTATCCGACCTCGATCCGGGGTGCACACAAATGTAACTCCTAGGGCTAAACGTGCAGGCCGCCTTACCAAGAGCCGCCATAGCAAACGCTCTATCTTCCTGGGAAAGCGGGAATTCCAATTGTTCGCCCGCCGGGCGCAAACCCAATTTTGACAGCAAAGTAAGGTTTCGGTTGATCTCATGGTCGCCAAACGGGTACGGAAAGAATTTCTCACTAGGTCGATAACGACCCTCAACATAGAATCCGGCAACCTCGCGCGCACCAAATAAAGACACCAAAAAGTTGGACGTTTTACCATCACCGTGCATCTGCAGTGCGAGGTCGAAATGTTGATCTTGAATGCGCAGAAGATAATCGCTTATGGAACCTGGCTTCCAATCTTGCTCCGGCAGCCCAGGAAATCCTGGAAAGGGGATAAAACCATCTATGTATTTTTCGAAGATCTCCGCGAATCTTTCAGCCCAAGGCAACCCAGTCATCCAAATTTGCGAATTGGGCAAATGAAGACGCAGAGATCTCAAGGCCGGTACCGCGCATAGCATATCGCCAAGGTAAAGCGCCCGAAAGATGATCACTTTCTTCCATAGGCTGCTCGATTTGGTCTGATCTTGTTGGCGGGTAATTTTCAAACCATTCCCTGACGCGTTGGACGTTTCTGCTTTCTTGACAAAGCAAGGGCTGGTTTGCAAGTATAGTGCCGAAGTAATATTTGATATTGCTATTGAAGAAGCGTGCTTAATCCAAGGCGGACACTAATGTCGGCGAGTCGTATCCTCCAAGCAAATCCACTGAAGAGGAAGACTTGATTTTTCCATCCGACAGCTCGACCACCAGGTCGCAGCTTTTTATAGTATTCAACCGATGAGCAATAATGATGACCGTCTTATCGCGACACTCTCTTTGAATCGCTTGCTGCACCAAAGCATCCGTTGCAACGTCGATGCTTGCAGTGGCTTCATCCATAACGACGATGCTAGCGTCGCAAAGAAAGGCTCGCGCTAAACAAATGAGTTGTCTTTGACCTTGACTAAAATTTCTGCCGTTCTCTCGCACTTCGCTTAACAAACCGAGACTCGAACGTCGGATATTTGCTTCAAGGTGTGTTCGTTCCAGTGCGTTCCATATTTGCTCATCAGTATATTGTCGGCCGGGGTCGAGGTTGTCCCTCAACGTCCCTCTAAACAGGATGGGGTTCTGAGGAATGTTCGCAATGGACTTGCGCAGGCGGTCGAGAGGGATCTTGGTGATGTCAATTCCGTCGATATTTATTTGCCCGCGCAAAGGGATAATGAAATTCAGTAAAAGCTGCGAGATGGTACTCTTTCCTGCACCTGTTCGCCCAATAATGCCAACTTTCGTACACGCCGGAATCTTAAAACTTACCCCCTTCATCACCAGCGGCAAATGTTCGTCATACTTCGCCTGAACTTCCCGAAACTCTATCACCCCCTGCCTTCCCCAAGAAGGCGGCGGGTTAATGAAATTGTCTTCGCGGTTCGCACCCTCGTCTTGGAGCGCGACCAACTTCTTCATCCGCTCAACAGAAGTCATTCTAGCCTCCGCCTCACTGAAGGACCGAATACTCCAATCCAAACTATCCCAAAATCGGAATGTGTACATTAAGACGAGACCGGCCGTGCCGGAGAATAAGAGGCCCGATCGAGCGAAGAAGATGATTGCGGCTACGGCGAAAATGGAAATACCGGCACTTATCAATGGCATCCGAACGGAAAACCATCTGTTAATCAGGATAACGCCGTGAAAGGCTCGTTGGTTTTCGGCCAGGGTTTCGTAAAATTTTTCAGTAAATGCTTGTTGCCGTCGGAAGGCGCGAAGGACCGTCAGGCCGTCAAGAGTTTCTCTAAAATGGGAGAAACGCGGCGACCGAGAAATCGCGAGAACGCGTTTTACCTCTCTTCCGGCGCGTCTATATCTTTCTTGAAGCAAGTAGTAACCGTAACACGCAGGAACAACGATTCCGACTGCTGCGGGAAAAATAGAAAACAGCACGAGCAACGCCCCTATGGAATGCACAGCAGACATCACAGACTCTTCCAGAGACCAAGAGAGTTCGCGATCAATCGTGTCCAGGTCTCTCGAAAAGCGATTCAGAATACGACCGCTCGGGGTCGTATCGAAATAGCGTAATTTAGTTTTCAAGAGCGAGTTTAGCGCGGCGCTGTGCAAGAACTTTCCCGCGTTAATAGAACTCATGGCCCAGAACAAATATTGCAGAAAACTTCCGCATAGAACAAAGCAACTCAGGAGCGCATAAGTCGCAAGATTTTGAAAATCTGTTCCGCGGAAATATCCGTATACCTCGGTGAGTATGCTTACAGGCGCTTTGCCGTCTATCCAGAACGAGAACCAGGCATTTTGCAGGATCGGGAGCGTCATGGACAGCGCGGCGGTACATGCGATGATGACGATTAATCTCCACGGGCTTTTTCCCTTAGCCATTGCCTTAACATAATCCCAATAAACGTGAGGGGAAACCTTGCCGGTATCTCGGTCCTCTTCGTCCAAAGCAGTGTCGACAATCGGCTCTAATCGGGAGACCTCTTCTCGAGTTTCTTCCTTATTGTTCGGGTCTTCACCTCTACCGTTTTGATTGGCGTAAAACTGTCTGAACCTAGAGCAAGAATCAAGAAGCTCATGCATGGCCCCATGCGATACTATTCGCCCCTCCTCCATAAAGACGACTTTGTCGAAATGCCCGAGAAAGGCAAGCCGATGTGTGACTACTACCCTAGTCACGTGTCCCCACTCTCCAAAAAGTAAGCGCTTAACGAGGTTCGCCTCTGTAACCTCGTCAACGGCCGAGAGAGGATCGTCTAACAGTATTAATCCAGCTTTTGCGGCGGCGGCTCGGGCTATATTGATGCGTTGTCGTTGTCCGCCGGAAAGACTTAATCCTTGATCACCAATATTCGTGTCAAGACCAGAAGAGAAATTGTGAATATCCTGTTCGAGACAGGCATTTCTCACCACATCTGAAAGATCCTCGGTAACCTGTCCCAAGAGTATATTCTCCCGAATGGTCCCATTAATAAGAAACGGCTCCTGCGGAACATAACCAAAACGCGGTGCTTGCCCCTGTAGTTCGCAGCTAAACGAAATAACTCCCTTCGCCAGTGGTAAATCTCCTAGAAGCGTTTTGACAAGCGTCGTCTTTCCCGAGCCAATGGGGCCAACAACAGCAACCGATTCCCCTGGTTCGACGACGAGACTAATTTTCCGCAGCAACAGCCTAGACCCGTTTGGGCAAGCGACGTTTGCATCCTTAATCGACACTCCTATAGGTTCAGATGGGTTTGACAACGGCCGTGCGTCGAGCGAAATGGCATCCGAGTTTAGATAACGCCGGATTCGTCCCGCGGCACTCACGGCGGCGGAATACTCCGCCAAGAAATGAGGAATTTGGCGAAAGGGATGCTCAATCAAAGAAAAAAGAGCTAGAGTTGAAAAAACCGTAGCTGCGTCGAGCTTGTTTCCCAAAAGAAGAAAAGTCCCAAAGGTTGCCACGCAAGCCATCGTGTGCAAAGCCATGTACGACAGAACAGATAGGCTTTTTAGCAGCATCCTCCTCTTCCAAAGAAAAGTTTCAGCTCGCCGAAAGACTTCAACCTTCCCTTGCGCTTCTCGCTCCCAAACAAACGCTTTAACAACCCGGATACCGGAAAGAAACTGAGACAGAAGCGAAATCCTCTGATCTCGTTGTTTCATGATTTGACAGTCCAGAAAATTAAAGCGCCGTGAAAAAACTCTAGAGACAAACGGGGCCATGAGGAAAATAGTGACTGCGACAAATGCCGACCACCCCAACCGCCACACGAGCGTTACCGTAACCCCGGCAATAATTAAAAACGCGCTTACAATCTCAACAATTGCCCAAATGGAAGCGGCAGCAGCGTCAGCGTCCGCGCCCATGTGATTTACGACATCGCCTACTTCATGGTTCTCTCGTGCCCGCGCGGACAGCTGGAGGGTTTTTACGTATATTCTTTGATTGATCGCGTTAATCCCAAGTTGAGTACAGGACACGATCCTATAAACATAATGCTGCGACAGCAGCGAAGAAAGTATATTTGAACAACACAGCCCTACAGCAGTTATGATTCCAAATTGAAGACTCCTGTTTCCAGAAACTGCCTCTTGAACAAAACCCACCATCCGGTAAATGAGCATGGGACCAAGTAGCTTGAGTGCAATTATTGTGAGAGAAATCAAAGCAACGACGATCACTCTCTTGCGCAAAACCAACGCAAGTCGGGACAGCAATTCCATTTCTCTACATCGATCCAGGGCTTCAAATCTTGGATCAGTATTCCTGGGATCAAGCCAAGCCGAGATAGGAGGAAGATCCTCTCGACAAAGAGGTTTCTGAAAACCCTTTCGAATAATCGGTGCTACATGGCTAAAGAAAATGGAACGAATCAAGCTCATAGCCCTCGTGATTAAAATTATCAAGTTTTAGATTGCGTCCGGATTATATGGGACGCGCCCGAGAATCGACAAGATTTTATTTTCTCATGGAACAGATTCTGCAAGTGTTCCTTATGCATAAACACAAACCGGAGTTCCGCATGACTACCAAGGATACACTTAACAACGGAAAGCCAAAGCCCCCGTTTCCGCCGCAGAAGCTGACGCCACCTGGTGTAGAAGAATTGATGAATCCCAAGCCTCAGTTTCAAGCGCCGCTTTACAAGGCTGCTGGCAAGCTCATCGGCAAGACAGCGATAATAACAGGTGGAGACTCCGGAATAGGTAGAGCTGTTGCCACCCTTTATGCCAGAGAAGGCGCGGATATCGCCTTCTCGTTTTTACCAGAGGAACGCGAGGATGCGGATGCTACTCTGCAATACATCGAAGAAGAAGGTTCGTCAGCTTTAGCTGTCGAATGCGACGTACGTGATTTTAACCGCTGCATTGATCTCGTGAACAAATGCATCGACAAGTTTGGTAAGATCGACATACTCGTCAACAATGCGGCCTTTCAAAAACATGTGCCGTCTTTTGAGAATCTTTCCGTCGAACAGTGGGACAAAACATTCCAAACCAACATTTACGGATACTTCTACATGGTGAAAGCGGCACTGCCACATTTACGACCCGGTAGCACTATCATAAATACGGGATCAATCACCGGGCTTCAAGGAAGTGCAAAACTTGTCGACTACTCCGCGACCAAAGGCGCTATCCATACGTTTACAAAGTCTCTTGCCGCTCAACTCCTTCAGAAAGGCATTCGTGTCAATTGCGTCGCTCCAGGTCCGGTCTGGACGCCGCTCAATCCGGCAGAGCTTCCAGATGACGAAATCGCAAAGTTCGGACAAAGCGTACCGATGCAGCGCCCCGCACAACCTGAGGAGATCGCGCCCACTTTTGTATTCCTTGCTTCCGATCCCGACTCTCACTATATGACGGGCGAAGTCATAACTTTACTCGGCGGTGAAATCCGAACGAGTTGATATCGACAAGAGGAGAGGTTGTCATGCGCTCAAGATTTTTTGAACCCGAAATGACTCCTGCACTTATCTCTAGTTTGGAAAGAAATACATACCCAAGCCCACAGCCTTCTCATCTCAAAAAACTCATCGAGCATGTCAAATCTTCGAGGATTGTTATGCTTGGCGAAGCGTCACATGGGACAAAAGAGTTCTACACCTGGCGCACCGAGGTCACGAAAATACTCATTGAAGAGCACGGCTTCAACTTTGTTGCCGTCGAGGGAGATTGGCCCCCCTGCTATGCCGTCAACCAATATGTTTCTCGGCATTCCGGCCCCCAAGATCCCGCTACTCCCGATCAAGCACTCTCAGTCTTCAACCGTTGGCCAACTTGGATGTGGGCAAACGAAGAGACCGCGTCGCTGGTCGCATGGCTTAAGACAAGAAACGCGAATAAGAAATCTGTGGCAGGTTTCTACGGGCTCGACCTCTACAGCTTGTGGGAATCAACACAGGCGCTGATGCATCTTCTCTACAAAAAAGACAACGAGACCTTCGCCAAAGCAAAAAATGTTCTCGACTGCTTTCAATATTTTGGTGATAGCGCGGAAGCATACGCCCGAGCTTGTTCTTTCATTCCAAATTCCTGCCACGCAGAAGTTCTTGACCTTCTCCAAGAGCTCAAGAAGAACCAAGATCTCATATTCGGAGGGAATGAGAACCTTAGATTTCTGGCCAACCAAAACGCGCACGTTGTCAAAAACGCCGAAGAGTACTACCGCACGATGATGACCCCTGGTCCCGAATCCTGGAATATCAGAGATCTTCACATGTTCGAGACGTTACAGCGTTTGATTGACAACTACGGAGAAAGGTCGAAGGGCATTGTTTGGGAACACAATACGCATGTAGGCGACGCTCGCTATACGGACATGATCGAAAGACGCATGCTCAATATCGGTCAACTGGCTCGACAAATCTACGGGCATGATCAGGTATCTCTTGTGGGCTTCAGTACATACGAAGGCAACGTCATAGCCGCTCGATCTTGGGGTGCTCCAGCTCAAGAAATGGTGGTGCCGCCAGCGCGAGAAAATAGCTGGGAAGATGTCTTTCACAAGATTCTGTCAAATCAGAATGGATTCTTTCTCTCGCAGGGCGAAAAGCACGGCAAGGCCATGATGGAACCTCGTGGACATAGAGCGATTGGCGTCGTTTACAATCCAAGCACGGAGGCATACGGCAACTATGTTCCGACCGTTTTGCCAATGAGGTATGACGCATGGGTATTTATAGACAAAACGTCGGCTGTTACTCCAATTGAAGAAAAACAACGGTCGAAATTCGATGCGCCCGAAACCTTCCCGTCAGCTGTTTAACCTTTTGGAGGATCATCTATGCTATTTAGAAATCGAAAGCATGCAGGTCAAGAACTCGCCAAACTGCTCAAAGAGAAAGGGTATGACAATAATTTTCTTGTGCTTGGATTGCCTCGCGGAGGAGTTCCCATTGCTCATGAAGTCGCCACTGAGTTAGGTGCGTCGCTGGATATTTTTATTGTACGAAAATTAGGTGTGCCAGGTCACGAAGAGTTGGCCATGGGCGCGCTTGGACCTGACCGTAAAGCGCTTCTCAATCAGGAACTCATAGACAGGCTCTCAATTTCCGATTTCCAAATCGACGGCGTGATTGCAAGAGAACAACGCGAACTCGAGCGCAGGATGAAAAGCTACCGAAAAGGCCGGCCGGAATTGAACTTGGCGGACCGCGACGTTCTGCTTGTGGACGACGGCCTTGCCACAGGTATGAGCATGAAAGTTGCCGTCGAGGCAATTCGTCAGTACAGCGTAAAATCGGTACACGTCGCGGTTCCGGTCGCAAGCGACGATGCCCTCGCATTGCTTTCGGCCGCCGCTGACGGCGTGGTTTGCGTTGCGGCTCCGCCACATTTTTTTGGAGTTGGTCAGTGGTACGACGACTTTAGCCAAACGTCTGACGAGGAAGTGGTGGAATTATTGTCACGATCGACGCATCCACCCGAGCAGCCTAGACTATCTTCATAATCACTTCTGAGTGATTTGATAAGAAGGGTCGTCCTCCTTGAGGGTGCGCTGAATGAAGTTCAGCCAAATTCTCGATTTGATCTTAACGAGTTCTTTGGCGTATAGCTGACCTTCCTCCAAGGCTTGAAGGACGCGCTCAATTTCAGGACGCGCTGCAAGATAGAGGTCAGTACCCACTGGCGCCCTCAGCGTTAACGATAGTAGGGCATGATTGGCCTCGATTTTTACGGAAACATCTTTAATGAGGACGCGGTCGTTGATTTGAAGATCCCGCGCGCTTATGAGAAATCCTTGCTTTGTCGACTCAACGCGAGCAGTTTTAACTCCGTTCAACATCAGCTCAGCGTCGCCACGTTCTTTTTGTAACAAGCTCTTAACGTAGCGGCCCTGTATAATCCGATCTTGGCGATCAATGGTGGCAAGATAGGTTTCAAGGATTCTGCTCGTTGACCTGATATGATTTTGGTAGATCGTTTTTAACTGTCCGATAGACTCTGCTGCGAGAATGCTAGGCAAAATCTCGCATCTTTGCTCCTTGATCACGCGCATCACACCTTGCACGGAATCGGGAACAGGGCATTGCACATGCTTACGGGTCATGTACTTAATAAACTCGAGACCGTCCGTATCAAGCGATTTAGAAATAAAAATCTCGACAGCTTCATTTTTTGGGGGAAGGTCAATCTTAAATCCAAAATCCGCAGAAAAGCTTAAGGCTTTTGTCGGATCCCAAGGGGTCTCCTTGATCGCTCCCTCAGCCGTAATGAAAAACTCATTTTTTTCTAAGCTTGTAGATTGAGGGTCAAACGCATAGTTAAAATGATCGAGGAATGACTGATATTCCGGCAGTATTTCTGCCAGCGCGCTTGCAATTGTGCCATTCACCTGTTCATAATTTGGTTCACGTGAAGGACCGGCTTGGAGCGCGGTCGAGAGCACACCGGATCCGAATATTCCTACAATCAAACATGCCGTCTTTTTCATTCTTAGACCCCCTGAATGTCCCGTCTTATTATTTCTTTAAGTATATCTGTTGTGGTCAGGATGCCGACCAGCCTGCCGCTGTCAACAACCGGAACACATCCGAACTTGTTTTCCAACATCACTTGGCATGCATCGGAAAGCGTCGATTCCTGCTCCACGGTTTCTGGATTCGTTGACATAATCTCCGTCACGGGATGGTCAGAAAGAAAATACGCCCGTTCTGCCCCCGCAATCTCAATATCATCTTCCGTAACACAGGTTCGGAGAAGGTCACGTTCTGAGATAATTCCGACGAGGCTTTTCTCGTCATTCACCACTGGAACGTGCCTAAAATCATGCTCCATCATCAGCTGAAGCACATCAGCGAGAGTTTCGCTCTCCTTGACGGCTATCACGTTCTTCGACATGATTTCACCGACGTTGCTCGGCATCATACGGCCTTCTCCTCTGAGGCGCTAAGCCTCGGACGCGGCTGAAACGTTCGGAGTTTGTTCATTCTTATATGCAATTCAGTAAGACGGGATGCCACAAGCGCGAGATCCCTGTCCTCCCCTAAATGAGAATGTAATTGCCCTAGATCCGTAATGAGGCTTTGAAGGCATTTGGTCTGTACCTGAAGCACTTCGATAAGATCTTGGAGAGTGCCAACAATTCCGGTGTCCTCGCTCATACCATTCTCCTGTGGTCTTCTAGGGTTCACCGCGCAATATTGCAAAATCGAAGCCAATTTAGGCTGGCCGGCCAAATTAGCGAACGGCGCAGGCCTACGTAGCCTCGGCGAAGGAGGGCAAAGTAGAAAGCTCATGTATGTTAATTGTGAATGGTGTCTATGCCACAGTGCAGATCGGTTTCAAGTCTTACGGCGCCTTCGATGCATGGGCTCGGTCTACCCACCTAAAAACTGCGTCTAATTCTGCTGGGGTAAGCTGAGCGTCGGGATGAAGCAACACATATCTCTGAGGAGGCATTTCGCCCTGCTGAAGCTTTTCCTTGATGGCGTCCAGGTCTTCGTAGGGCGTTCCATGACTTTTAAAAGGGAAATCTTGAGAGAAATCTAAGTGGTGGAGAGCTTCTCTTATGTCTGCGTCAATATATTGCTTAACCCCTGGAATCTTATAATACCAAGGGTAGACCGTGGCTTGCGAATGGCAATCGAAGCATTTTTTTTGAAATATTGGTTTCACCGAGTTGAGGTACTCGACCTTCGCTTCGGCAAAAACATCCGGTGGAAGCGCCGCTTCATGCGCCGATTGTTCTTCAACCTGGGTAGGGTTGCCTTCTTCCGTTCCGTGCTTATGGGATCCATGGGCAAAACCCTCGCCCGCAATGAGGGCCGCCATTATCAGAAATGCAAATTTCATTTTTTCGCCTTTGAGACATTTTTGTATGGTGATCATAGTCGGGTGAGGCAGTTTTGCCAAGCAAAACTGGCGTTAAAACGGGTCGAAGGGGGGTGGTGGATTTGCTTTTGGAAATCCTGGCATGAGCATGAATGAGTATGTAGAGGGGATTTGCAATTTAAGTTGGGCATGAGCATGAGTAAGTAGAGGGGATTTGCAATTTAAGTTGGGCATGAGCATGAGTAAGTGGAGGGGATTTGCAATTTAAGTTGGGCATGAGCATGAGTAAGTGGAGGGGATTTGCAATTTAAGTTGGGCATGAGCATGAGTAAGTGGAGGGGATTTGCTTTGCAAATCCTGGCACTGATCCTGCATTTGTTGTTGAGCATGAAACGAGAAATGCAATCGGCTTTGTTTTGGCTGGCACTCACACTTTTCTTCTCAACGTCTCTGGCAGCGCAACAAAGGGTCAAGCTGCTGGTGACAAAACCATGCGACAAAATACAGATCGAAGCACCCGATCCAATTGAATTGAACGCCTCCGAAAAAGACCTTATCTGCGGCGATAAAAAAGTTGCGGCCTGGAAAACAATTCCGCCCGCACAAGCGCGATACTTTCTGACAATCTCTTTACAAAACAGAGGTTACTGGGACATCGAGTTTTCCATGGGGGGCGATACGGTCATCGCGCATACGGAGCAAAAGCTAACCTTGGAACAGGTTCGTGTCATTAAATCTCCAGTGCCCCTTAGCGTCGACCGCTATTGGTATCCCCGAGGAAAACCCTTAACACCCAGCTTACTGAACGAAATAGAAAACTGGGTTAAACGCCAACTGGCTGAAAACGGTTATCCGTGTGCCACCTTGCGCACTCTCGCCAGTACCACCGAACGCAATGTTGAAATCGAGGTAATATCTGGATCGCTTTGGCATATCGCGGACATCAAAAGCGCAGGAATCCCAGGCCTCCTCGGCGGCGTCGAAAGGCGGTATGACGCCTTTCACATGGGCGATGTCTATAACTCAAAAAAGCTTGAATTGACCTCCAACAGACTCGTTCGAAACGATTTGGTTCTTAGCAGCAATCTTTCATCGCTATGCGGCGAGGGCGCCCCTGGAACGATTGAACAAACTCTCTATGCCGGAGAACCCCGTCTTATTTCCTTCGGAATCGGATTTGACACGGAGGAATACCTGATAACAAAACTGTGGTGGCAAAACGGACGCTTACTTTCAACTGGATCCCCCCTCACTGCGCAGGCCTCTGCTTCGCTCTTACGACAGTATGCCGCAGTAACCTGGGATTGGTATTACCTGCCATTTCCTTCGCGGCATTTTCTTTCTGCCTTTGGAACAGTTGAAAGACGCAACGAGCGACGCTACGAAGAACAGTCCATAAGATCCGGCATCGCTCCGGTCTGGAAAGACGATTACAGTGACTCCAGCATAAGACTATCGTCCGGTCCAGGATATGAGTACATCAGTACGCCTAGGGGCCTAGGGAAAAATATTGTAAGCCTCATCACCTGGAATTCAGACATCCAACTTACAACTCACGACTACGAATACTTCATCGCAAGCCCGAGATCGGGTCACGATCTATCTCTAAGACATTCGACGGCTCATACCAATTTCGGTTCTAATCTTTCTGCCACGAGTTGGAGGGCAACGACGTCCCACCTCTGGAACGTTGCGTCATGGGATCCGCCAATATTCGTACTGGAGCTCCGCACCGAAGCAGCAACAACCCGGCCCGGCAAGACTACAAATGCGGCAGATTTGCCCGCATCCTATCGTTATCACCTTGGCGGATCGCGAAATCTACGGGGTTTTGGGCGAGAAGCGCTGCCGCCCACAGAACTCGGCGCACTCTCGTATGCCTATGCTGGATCGTCTCTACGCCTTAACAATGTCATCGCCTACAAACTTCAGCCAATAGTGTTCGCCGATGCCGCCATGCTAGGCTATCGCCCAGGATCGCTCGATCCCGACAACGCATTTTGGTCGCCCGGCTTCGGTTTGCGGTGGGAATCGCCCATTGGCGCGATGCTTTTTACTCTTGGACACGGTCTCATTTCGGGACCCAGAGCAAAGGACTGGGAAAATCTTAAGCGATGGCAGTTCTATTTCAGTTTTGGGGAGCAAACATAAATGAATCTCCTAAAAAAAATCATTGGCTTTCTCCTGTTCGTTATCTTGCTCCTTGGCGTTCCGGCTGCGGTTCTCGTTCTTTACCCTGAAGCCGTCATCAACAATCGAACATTTGCTCTTTTGCCGAAATTGCTAAAAAGGTGGGATCTCGTTTTAAATTACGAAACTGCCGATATTACCGCCCAGTCTCTCAGCCTTCGCGAAAAGAAATTCGACTTCAAACTCGTCAACGCGTGTCTCACGAAGGATAAAGAATTTGCTCTTTGTGCAGGACAACTACAGGTATCAGCCGGAATCGATCTCTTGGGCAACCCTGTGGTAATCAAAACATTAGGTCCCATAACTGTTGACAACGGTCTCGCGAAGTTCTGGCAAACCGGACCAAAAAAGGAGGATGAAGAACCGGAGAGTTTCGACTTTGCAAGCATCAGACAACATGTGATCCATACCGATATCCAGCCGATCGTGATTCAAGATCTCAAACTTCTCATGGAAGGCCCTGAAACCGAGCGAGCTGCCATCATCAACGCGACCACAAATGTTCTGGCTGAAGATACTTTGGAGTTTGTCACGCAAATTTCGGGAGTAAAGAACTGGCCCTTGACGAATTTCGATCTTAGGGCGCTCTTGAAGCATCATCCAGATCAAGTTGATTTATCGCTCAATACCGCTGGCAGACTTCCATCAAAAGGCGGCTCTTTTGCGGCAAGAGTCGAGGCAAACGTCACCCCCGAGAGGATCGCAGCAAAACTCTCGGGCAATCTCTCTCGAATAGCGGAGAGCATTGAAAAGGTTGAGACAACAACGTGCTCCATACAGGCTAATATGGCCCGTCAAAACGTTGCGGACATATCCATTCGCGATTGTCCGTTCATGGTACAAAGAAATCTGTTCGAGCGTGAAAGAAGTTTTCCAGCAGCGCCGCCGGTACGCGTATCGGGAACCCTCGTGGGCGATTATTCTTTACTCGAAGACAATTTCGAGATTGCTCATAGTCGCACAACTTTCTCAATTGACCCCATAAAAACAACGCTTTATTCGATCACTGGAAGCGCACACCTCGACATGCACGGTAAAATGCTTTCCGAAGCAGATCGCACCATCAATTTCATAGTGGATAGTCAGATCAAACTGCCAAAGTTTGAGCGAATCGTTCGAAAATTTCGACGCACGGCATGGGCAATTCCAGCTCCCCTCAATACTTTGTCCGGGGACGTTTCATGTACCTTGCAAGGAGCTGTCGATATCACCAAAGGAACGTCGAGAATTCCCTATCGGTGCGCAAGCAACTTGATCGGCGCGGACCAAAGACTACGGATGCAAGCAAACGGAACGTTTGACCTCCAATGGTTGGCGGAAGGAATTCGTCCTCATATTGAGTCGATCATTGACCTGCAGAACGTCAGCCTGGTCCTTCCTACTATCGAGTTTCAAAAAGGACTACCAAGCGTACGACCAGATCCAAGATTCATTTCGGAATCTATCGCTGAACACAAACTCAAACAGGAGAATGAGCCAAGACGGTTCCCCTTGTCCTACAGCATAAGAATCAAAACAACCGGAAATCCATTGCGAGTCAAAGCGACGAGTTTTAAGACGACACTTCAAGCTTACATGGATCTATTTCTTTCCAACAACGAAGGGATGAGCGGATTCTTGAAAATGACAAAATTCACCGTAAAAGTGATAAAAAAAGCGATCACTATCGAGTACGCCAATTTCATGTTCTTTCGAAACAAGCCAACTCAAGTGGACGCCTTAGCAACAATCGAAAAGTCCGATATGACATTAAAACTCGCTGTTCTTGGTCCGGTGAAAAAACCAGAGATTTCCTTCACAAGCGACCCTCCTCGTCCAGAGTCCGAGCTGATTTCCCAGATGCTCTACGGAGGCGACACAGGCGGTCTCAACAGCAATCAACAACGTACAGTTGGGCAAACGCGAGCCGCTCTTGCCGACAACGCTATCGGACTCATCTCTATGCTCTATCTGGCGTCAACTCCCGTCGAGTCCGTGGGTTACAATCCGCATTCCGGCGAATTTCATGCGCAAGTGCGCGTCCGGGAAGGCACCACTCTCAAGATCGGATCAGACTTTGAATCGAGTCAAACTTTAGGGATCACAAGAGCCCTTGGCGGGAATTGGTCATTTGAAACATCTGCCGTTTCAGAGCATGGAGAATCTAGGACCCGGGGCATCGCGATGCTTCGGTGGGCGAAGCGTTACTGAAGTGCCTTTGGCGGTATAGCCGGACTGTCGCTTGGACTCGTCCGGCGGCCAAATAAGAGCATGAGGCATTGGCCTCATCCCATGTTATTTAACGAAGATTTCAAAAGTAACGCCCTCAAACCTCTTGATCTGCGCTTCGGTTAGCGTAATGGGCTCCGTCTTCTTTGAACCAGCAGTCTTTCTGCCAAACGCGGCTACCCTAAACCGCAATCCTTGGATCTCGCCGAATTTCCCTTTCATTCGCGGACTTCCTGCCGCTTTCTGCATCGTACCGCTTAATGGGTAGCGAACGCCGAAGGTTTCGCTTCCGCCGTGGTGATCCCCTCCAAAGAACGTGTAGCTTGCGAAATAGAACCAATCTTCCAAAGGTTTCTCAAAGCCAAAATAGAACTTGAACATGTCGATCAGCTCGGCTGGGGCAAATTCGGGCAAATTCTTGATCTCGACGTAAATCTTTCCAACCTGTTCGTTGAATGTTTTGAGCTTGCCGACCGCGCCTGCCTTTCCGGAATTGTCCGCAAAGGTGATGTCGACTAGGTTCTTGGCAGGCCCCATCTTAATAGAAGCGTCAAGCGGCTCAATCCCGTCCATGCTCCTCGGCATTTCCTGGGGCATTGCCTTGGGCATTCCCCTGGGCATTCCTTTCGGCCTAGCCACCTCGGCTCCAGCAATCTCCTCTTTGCTATACAAGCGGTCGTAAGAATAATCCCAAAGATTGATATTCAAGGTCTCGTGCAGAGGATGCTCAACAGGTTGGCCTCCGGGGATAGAAAAGCATCCGCTAAGGAGCATGGCCTTCCATTCTTCAGCATGCGACTCGTCGGGATAGATAATTTCCGGATTGAAGCTGTGATATTGCATCCAGCATTCCCAGAGGCGATCGATGTTGCAGTGATGCATCCAAAAAGCCGGATCCTTGCCCGCTTGAGGAACTTGTCCCATCGCTCCGCCAACCCATACGTGCATCCTGTTATGTGGACCGCCCTCAAGTCCGCCCCCTTGCGATTTCTTCATCTGAGCTGGAGAATACTCTCCTGCAAACGCGACAAAATCATTAATCGTCAAGAGTTCCAAAATTGCTTCTCTACCGACAACTTCAGTGTCGAGTTGCTTTTGCGGAGGTATTCCTCGTGCAACGAGCGGGTTTTTCCACTGATTAACGTCGAAAATGGGATCGGTGAGCAAGATGCTCGGGCAATGTTCTTTGTCATTTTGCATACTAGCCGCATATGTCCAGTCCCAATAGGGCAAGGCAAAAGTATGGTCCGTAGCGAGCAATTGCCCTTTAAGGATACCGGGAACATCAGGCATTTCGATGCCGTTGCCGAAAACAGTGTCCGACATGGGCCTTTCACCGGAAAGCGCATCTCTGAGTTCCTTAGCCCAAAAGCCCACCGTCTTCTCGAAGTAGGAGAGGTAAACGCGATGCCAAGGTATGAACAAATAATTCCTGTGCGCACATGACGCTTCATGGATTTTCGCCTGACCCAGCCATCCAAGATGACCTAATTCGGGATGATCTAGGGGAATATTCCGCATAGCAAGAATTCCGGCCTTGTAATAAATAACGTCGGGGCTACTTTCATTAAGCTCAAGAAGGTTCTTTCGAACACGACCGGAACCGGCGGCTTCCTTGATTTTGGATCCTCGGGACATCGTTTTGCATCCCATCCACATGGCACCCATAGCCGCGCCAAACGAACTCTTGATAAATCTCCGTCGAGATGAAGGTCTCATAAAAGCTCCGAACTGGAATTCCTGTTTTTAAAATTCTAACCTAATTTCATGCAGATCGATAACTTAAAAAAATAGAAAGATCAAAAAACAGGGAAGGAATGGCATAGCTTTTGCTCAATGTCAGATAACGGGCAATTAATCAGCTCGATAAAAACACACCCACGGTTGCAAACCATTGTTCTTCAGGAAGGAAAGTTATGAATTTCAAACGCGAAGTGGACCGCCTCATGAGTGACTTTTCCTTCCCTTCCTCCTTTCGCGATGACTATAGCCAAGGTTTCGCTCCCCTTTGCGAAGTTCAGGAGACTAACGAGGATTATAAGATACGATTCGAAATTCCAGGGATGAACAAAGAAGAAATCAGGATCGAACTAAGCAACAATATCCTTTCGGTGTCCGGCGAAAAAAGACCGGAACAGGATCAGGTCAGCGAAATGCGACACTTCTCCGAGATCAGCTATGGCTCGTTCTTCCGCCGGATGAGCCTCCCCAATTCGGTGGACTCGCAAAGAGTCGATGCGGAATATAAAGATGGAATTCTTACCGTCATCGCCAAAAAGCAACCCAACGGAAACGCAAAGCAGATCAAAATTCTCTGACACAAAAATCTTGGCTATTCTTGGCCTGAGCATTGCATTCTCAAAGAAGAAGAGCAGTCGCGCGGGGTTACGAAAAATCTTAAGAGAGATACTTCGTCGCGCACAGGAAGACGAAACGCGACGCTTAGGATCATAAAGCGTCAAACTGGGGATTCCATGGAGCAACAACCAAAGAAGTCGTCGCCAAACTTCATGTACATTATCTTTGGAGTCATGGTCGTTTTCTTCCTCTTCAATTTGTCCAACCAAACGACGCATATGGAATCGATCTCTTATGACGAGTTCGAAAACCTGCTCAAAGATGAAAAAATCTCGGAAGTAGTCGTTGGCGACAATCAAATCAGCGGCACCCTTAAAGAACCGCTGCCCAACAAGAAAACCCGTTTTGTCACCGCGAAGATGGACTTAGAACTTGCCAAAGAACTCAACCAATACAATGTCAAATACAGTCGAGTTATCGAAAGCAACTTCTTTACCCAGCTTCTGTCTTGGATTCTTCCGGCCCTCATCTTCGTCGTTATCTGGGTTGTCGTCATGCGCAAAATGGCTGAAAAGAGCGGTCTGACGGGCGGCGGCTTTATGACCATCGGAAAGAGTAAAGCCAAAATCTATATTGAGAAGGATACCAAGGTAACTTTCAAAGACGTCGCGGGAGTGGACGAGGCAATTGTAGAGCTAAAGGAAATCGTCGAATTCTTAAAAGACCCCAAGTCATACGGCCGCCTGGGAGCCAATCTTCCAAAGGGAATACTTCTCATAGGCCCCCCAGGGACAGGCAAGACTTTGCTGGCGCGGGCCGTTGCGGGCGAAGCGGGCGTTCCGTTCTTCACGATCAGCGGTTCCGAGTTCGTAGAAATCTTTGTCGGCGTCGGAGCGGCTCGAGTGCGGGAATTGTTTGAACAAGCTCGATCAAAGGCGCCTTGCATTATCTTTATCGACGAACTTGATGCGTTGGGGAAAGCGCGTACGACAGGTCCCACCGTGGGAGGTCATGACGAAAAAGAACAAACCCTCAATCAACTCTTGGCTGAGCTTGACGGGTTCGACTCCACCTCAGGAGTCATACTTTTAGCTGCCACAAATAGACCTGAAATTCTCGACCCCGCGTTGTTGCGAGCCGGCAGGTTTGACCGCCAGGTTCTCGTCGACAGACCGGACAAAAAAGGCCGCAAAGATATTCTTGGCGTTCACATTAACAAGATAAAACTAGCCACTGGCGTAGATCTCGAACAAGTGGCCGCGATCACCCCGGGATTCACCGGCGCCGACCTGGCCAATCTCGTCAACGAAGCTGCTCTCATTGCAACGCGCCGAAAAGCCGAGTCCGTGACATTGCAGGACTTTACAGATGCAATTGAACGGATCGTCGCCGGCCTTGAGAAGAAAAATCGACTTTTGAATCCTATGGAACGAAAAATTGTCGCCTTTCACGAGATGGGACACGCCATCGTGACACACGCTCTTCCAGGCACGGACAAAACGCACAAGATTTCCATCATCCCGCGCGGTATTGGCGCCCTCGGCTATACCATTCAACGTCCGGTTGAGGACCGCTACCTCGTGACAAAAGAAGAACTAAAAAACAAGATGGCCGTACTTCTAGGGGGAAGAGCTGCGGAGATCATAACCTTCGACCATTTATCCACGGGAGCTGCTGACGATATTGGCAAGGCTACCGACATAGCGCGAGCAATTGTTGTCCGTTACGGTATGGATCCGAAGCTTGGGCACGTCGCATACGAGTCGGAAACCGCAAAATTCCTATCCACCGCAAATGACATGTATTTCAAATCCAGACTCTATAGTGAAGCCACAGCTCGAGAAATAGACGTGGCTGTTAAGAATCTTGTTGGCGAAGCCTTGAAAACAGCCGAGGAAATTCTCGACGACAATGCCGAAATACTTCAAAGAGGCGCTCTGCGGCTCCTTGAAAAGGAAACGCTTACGGCCGATGATCTGAAAGATTTGTTTCAACCCGTCAAACCGTTCGACGGTCGAAAAATCCGACTTCGTCCACTGGCAATTAAATGAGAACCCTCCTCGCGAAACCGCGTTACCTCAACCGCCTTTAGCAATTCTTAAGTTCTTTTAATTAACTGGCTGGCCAATTATAAACTTTGTATAATCCCACCAAACGAAGATCACAGGGGAGGCGATCGTGAGATATTTCATCATTTCGGCTATGCTGTCCGCATCTTATGGACTAGCCGGCGAGTTACCGTTTGTTTACGAAAAAACTAACAGTTTTGTTCAAGGCGCAGGTGACGTCATTTTCCAGGACGATGGATTTGTGTTGCGTCGTAATCCTTTAACTCGTTCCATGGAATTTCAGAACCTCTATGTGATCGACCTGAAGGACCAGCCGATCGCCCTTGATTTAGCCAAGTTTGGGTCGGTTGTGGACATAAAAGACGGTTCGTACGCCGTTGTTCGTATGTCCGACGTCGCGGCATCCAAACTATCCGCAACGCTCCACCACGTTCACACGAAAGAAGAACAAGGCCTCGGTTGCGGAAAGGTCTTCCGTCTGTTTGGAGACGCCATTCAAGCTCCATTACTGAACGGCAGCATTGGTCCCGTTCATCCGGTGGCGCAAAAGAACGCCAAGGTCGAAGCTGCGGTTGCCGACATAAATGACGGGCTCATCCGCAAACTCGTCGAAAGTCTCTCCTCGCGCAAAACTCGATACCACAAAGATGATAACGCGAAGAATGTTGCAACGTCGATACTTGAAGAGTACAAGGCCATTGCCACCAACAGGCAAGACGTGCAATTCGAAGAAGTCACACATACGACGACCCCACAAAAGAGCTTCGTCGTGCGTATAGTCGGCGCCACCAAGCCCAACGAGATTGTCGTTCTGGGAAGCCACATCGACAGCATCGCAATGTTCGGGTTAGGCACAGCGCCTGGAGCGGACGACAACGCCAGCGGCACAGGTACGAATCTAGAGATCTTCCGCTCAATCGTCCAAAACAACTTGCGGTTCGATCGCACGATTGAAATCCACGGTTACGCGGGCGAAGAAGGCGGCCTTCTCGGCAGCCAAGAAATAGCAAAGAAATATCGCAAGGAAGAGAAAAACGTCGTTGCGATGGTTCAATTTGACATGAACATTTACAGCGAAGATAGCGTTGACAAAATCTGGCTCGTGTCGAACAAAACGAACGAAGATCTCAACAACAATCTCGCATCCCTCACGGATTTGTATGTGGGAGCGCCATGGGAGAAAGCGGTTCTTACTGCGGGCTCAAGCGACCATGCCTCTTGGGATCGCCAAGGTTACCCTGCTGCCTTCCCGTTTGAGAATCCTCGCGCATATAACAAAAACATACATACGCGCAGAGATACAATCGAGAATTCTGGCGTGTTTTCGTTAGCAACCGCTTTTGCCAAGCTAGGGGTTGCTTACGTGGGACACTATGCAGGGGTGCTGAACCAATAGATGCGACATCCAGAGACTGTGTGCACAGTTGGGTGACGGGGCGCGACAGGGAAGTTTCGCCCCGACTTTTTTTCTCTATGTTCAATCTTCCTCTATATAAACAATGTTTGTATCAACGTCGCTCGGTCTGTCAGGCGACCTTTCCTCTTCGGTAAATGTTAGCGCCTTGCCAAAATAGAGCTTATCGTCTTCTCTCTTGTCATAAACGTCGTAAAGTACGTCGCCTTTGCCCAGAGTGTACGGTCCGCAATCCTGGTCCGTGACTTCAACGTCTTCGCCGGCTTTCCAATCCTGTTTGCCGCAAAACTTAAGTTTGTTGAGCGCATCAACTCCGTCTTCCGTGTTAGCAGTGACAAACACCTCGTCAACAGTATAGTTGATCATGTCAACTTCTGGATTATCAGGGTGTTTACCTTTCGCGTCGTATGTCCCCGAAATGATCACGGATACGATCGGGCTATCACAGCTTTCGGAGCTATAAAAATTTTCAGTTTTATCGAAATCGCCTATCGCGTTGTAACTGTATTCTGTCTGTACTCGCGACAAGCCTAACCCTGGAGCCTTCACGCAATTGGACAGCCAATTGCCGGCGATCGCCGGTTCGTTCTCCCGTGCTTTTTTTCCTTTTTTTTCTGTTTCGAATAGGCCGCAGCCGCTCACAAGCCCTAGGGCTACTGCCGTCAAAAGCAACTTTTGCATATGTTCTCCCTATCTTCTGCTTCTTCTAAGAGAATCAGAATCATTGAATGCTGATATGAGTCGCGCCCGTGCGCGACAATATGAACTCCACCATCCTCTTCTTGTCTCGGGCAGCGTCTATCGCCAACAATACGTTACCCCCAGTTCCTGGATCCAAATCTACAAGCTTGGCCTCATGTTCCACGGCACCGAGACCGATCATCGCTCCAAGCACGCCTCCCATGGCCGCGCCCATCCCGCCGCCGGCAAAGGCGGCGATCGCCGCGCCGGAAGCTATACTGGATGATATCCCGATAGGAATCAGCGTCCCGACCATCGTAAAACCTATTGCCGCCGCCCCTAGGATACCGCCAAGTATGGCTCCGATACCCAGGCCTTTGGTGGCCTTGGTGCCTGTTCTGACGTAAAAGCTCTTTCGATTGGAACTTTCCGGCAGCAACAAACTAATGTCGTTTTTGGAGCACCCCTCAGCGAGGAGCTCCTCAACAGCGCAGATGGCTTCCGTTCTCGTGCCGTACGTCGCCGTGATCGAGTTCAAAGATTCCACAAAGCCCCCCAATAACTCCCACCTTCCGTCGCAGGAAAAACGCTACAGTGTCGCGTCTCCTGGCTAATCCTTCCTATATTCGATCCGTTGGTCTGCCTCGCCCTGTTGCCAGTGAATAAATAAGCGTACCAATGAAAAGAATTAAGCCGAGATAGAACGCAACCTGAGCGATGCTAGATGCAGCTCCGGCAACTCCTCCGAATCCCAACAACGCAGCCAATACGGCAAAAATAAAAAAGAATAATGCCCATCCAAACATAATATCCTCCTTTTTCCCGGCGCATTGAGCGCCTGACCGTACCTAAGCAAGAATCAAGCCCTTGCCCCTAGCTTTTTGAAGCCCCTTCCGACCTTGCGCCTCTGCCCAACAGTTTTCCCAACAAAACGCCAAGGCCCATGGAGCCAGCAATATAATAGTAAGGGTTGGTCCTCACGTGCTCGTCTGCCATCTCTAGGTATTCCCTGCTTTGATCCTCCAACTCATTGAGTTTTCTCTTGATCGTCTCAATGTCGCGATCCAGCCGATCCCCCATTTCCTCACGAATCTCTTTGCTCCACTCTTTACCGGTCTCTTTAAGAGATTTTGCGATATCGCTGAGCTCTTCCATTACGCCCGCCGCATCGTCCCGAAGTGAATCCACGTCTTTCTTGAACTGATTTTTTTTAGCCATAATTTTATCTCCTTCTAGCTCCATTAAATGAACGGTTGAGTGAAAAGCAATTTGCATGCCTAATTGCACCCTACCTTTTTTTATGCTAGTTTCAGCCCCCCTACGGGGCGAAAAGCTGGGTTTCAACAAAGCGGAGAGAATATATGCAAAAACAGCAGTATCTTGGACGCCTTCTCATTGTCGACGACGACCACGCCACTCAGGAATTTTGGAAGTTTGCTCTTTCTCAAGAAGGCTTTCGGGTCGACGCCGTGAGCACCCTCAGCGAAATGAAGGAGGTCGTCAAACGATACTCCATAGACGTTATTCTCCTTGATTTACAGTTGGACAACGAAAACGGGCTCGACGGACTTCCCTTTCTTATCGCAGAGTCGCCCTTCTCAAAAATCTTTGTTTTGACCGCGCATGCCTCTGTCGAGACTGCGGTATCAGCTATGTCAAAAGGGGCCACGGGTTACATAACTAAAGGCACCGATCCGCGAACCATCGCGCAAAAAATTAGAGACAATTTGGAAGAAAAGGCGCTCGAAGATTCGGTATTTACAGCGACAGACTTTGAAAACGCCGGCCTCATAGGCCAAAGCAAGAGCTTTAAAGACCTTTGTACCCAAATCAGTCAGCTCCGCGACGTGGACTCGACAATCCTTATTACCGGCGAGTCTGGCACGGGTAAGGAAGTGGTGGCGCGCACGCTTCACAATCTATCTCAGCGCGCGACGAAACGCTTCGAGGCCATCAATTGCGCAGCAATTCCTGAGAATCTCCTCGAGTCTGAGCTATTTGGCCACAAGAAGGGATCCTTTACCGACGCAAAAACAGACCGCAAAGGTATTTTCGAACTATGCTCTGGCGGCACATTGCTCCTCGACGAAATAGGCGACATGCCGATATCGCTGCAAACCAAACTATTGCGAGTCATTCAGGAGAGGGTTGTCACCCCCGTAGGCTGCACGCAACCGATCAAAATTGATACGCGCGTCATAGCCGCAACACACAGGGATCTTCCTGAAGAAATTCAGAATGGTGCCTTCCGAGAAGATTTGTATTATCGTTTATCGGTAGTGCCTTTACACATTGCTCCTCTTAGACAACGCAAAGAAGACATTCCCTTGCTCGTCGACGCGTTTGTGAAGGAATTCAGTTCTCGTTTCAACAGACCTATACAAATTCCCAGTCCCGAAATAATGAAGCGTCTCCTTAGCTACGATTGGAGAGGCAACGTTCGGGAGCTTCGCAATGCCATTGAACGCGCTGTTGTTCTTTCGCGTGACGGCAGTCTTCGACTCGAAGACATATTCCAGCATATCCACCAGACGGGATTTACCGGCGGCCAAAACAGCTCATCAGATCTGGGCGTCACCGCGATTTCGGAGGAAATCTATGAACAACCTCTTACGGATGCCAAGCAGGCATTTGAAAAGAACTACATCTCCAGACTGCTGAAAAAGACAAAAGGCAACATCACCGAAGCGTCCAAAATCTGCGGCCGGTATAGAGCCGATGTTTACAAGCTCTTGGAAAAGTATGAGCTTGAGCTGGATAGTTTTAGGAATTAAGTAGACAGCCAACGCTGTCACCAGCCCCGCTAAATTCAGAAAAGCTCTTGGAAACATGAACGGTTTCCTGGTCACCAATCCCTTTGATCCTAAACAGAAACCGGCACCGGTCACCGCTGCCGCTATGGGATTCGCCAGAATCCTCCGTTCTGCATATTTATGCATTTTTATGCATACTATTGCATATTTGCAAATAGTGCTGTACAACGGAATTCCGGAGGAGTAATGAGCAAGTTTCGCATTGCCGCGCTACGCGACATCATAAAGACAGGAGCTATCGGCGATCAGCAAGAATTGCTGGAAAGCCTGTTAAAACGTGGGATTGAAGCGACACAGTCGAGCGTTTCCCGAGATCTCAAGCGCATTGGCGCCGTGAAGATCGACGGCGCTTACCAGATTCCAGCCGTGACCGTGGGAGTAACCGACGCGGACTTTGTTTCGGCGAAAGTTTCCTCGGGAGAGCTCGTGGTGGTCAAGACCGGCCCAGGTGGGGCAAGCCGCATGGGATACTTTATAGACAAGGCAAAACTTCCAGGTATTACGGGAACGATTGCCGGAGAGGATACAGTTTTTGTGGCGATCGATAAGGCCGCCAAAGCGGCGAAAATTATTTCGCAAATTCAACAACTCTTAGTGTGAGAAAAAAAAGATGGAGCAAGATTTCACCATTGAAGTGAAAATCGCCGACGAAAGCCACTTTGGCTATGCAGAGGCAATCTCAAGACAGATTGAGGAAAGCGCGGCAGCTCGAGGTACGGGCATAGCCAAACGCAGCCCCGAGTATCTCCGATCGAAGATGACCGAGGGCAAGGCTATTATCGGCACGGCGTCTCGAAACGGCGAAACTGAGGTTTGCGGATTTTGCTACATTGAGTCCTGGGGACACAACCAGTTTGTCGCCAACTCAGGTCTCATCGTGTTTCCAAAATTCCGGAGCCAGGGTCTCGCCAAGCTGATCAAGAAGGCTGCGTTTGATCTTTCTCTCAACAAATTCCCGGGAGCCAAGCTGTTCGGACTGACGACAAACTTAGCCGTTATGACCATCAACGCCGAACTGGGTTACCGTCCCGTTACCTTTTCCGAACTGACTTCGGACGACGCGTTTTGGAAGGGTTGCGAGAGCTGCGTCAATCACGAAATACTCGTGAAAAAAGACCGAAAGAACTGTTTATGTACAGCCATGCTTTTTGCGCCAAAACCAGAAAGGAAATCTAATGACAAGCAAGAAACTCATTCTCGCGTATAGCGGCGGACTCGATACAACCTACTGCGCCAAGTTGCTTTGTGAACAAGGCTACGAAGTACACACGGTCACGGTCAATACAGGCGGTTTTTCGGCAGACGAGCTTTCCGAAATCGAAAAGAACGCCTATGAACTTGGAGTTGCGCGCCATTCCACGATTGACGCTACAAAGGAGTTTTACGAGAAATGCGTTAAATATCTCGTGTACGGCAACGTGCTGCGTAACAATACGTATCCGCTGTGCGTAAGTGCAGAACGCGCATTCCAAGCACTTGAGATCGCCAAATTTGCAAAAGACGCAGGCGCCAAGTATATCGCCCACGGTTGCACCGGTGCCGGCAACGACCAAGTGCGTTTTGACATGGTTTTCTCTATTGTTTGTCCTGAAGTGACGATTATTACGCCTATTAGGGATACCAATGTCGCGCGCGCAACTTCAAAAGCGTATCTGAAAGAGCACGGAATCGTCCGTAGCTGGAGCGAACATGAGTATTCGATCAACAAGGGTTTGTGGGGAACCTCCATTGGCGGCAAAGAAACACTTGTTTCCGATCAAATGCTTCCCGAAAAGGCTTTCGCGCAAACAGTACAAAACGTCGCTCCGTTCGACATCCTCCTTCACTTCACTAAAGGCGAACTTACGGGGATCAACGAACAGACCAATTTAGGGGCGGTCGAAACAATTCGGAAATTGACGGAAATAGCCGAGCCATTGGGCATCGGCCGCGATATACATGTCGGCGATACGATCATTGGCCTTAAAGGACGTGTTGGATTTGAGGCTCCTGCTCCGATGATTATTCTTAAGGCACATGAGGGACTTGAAAAGCATACGCTAACGAAATCACAGATACAGCTCAAGGCAAACTTGTCTCTCACATACGGCGCCATGATCCACGAAGGATTTTATCTCGAGCCGGCTCTGCGCGACATTGAGCGCTTCCTCGAGAATTCGCAAAGAACCGTGACAGGATCGGTTCGCGTCCGATTGGCGCCTTATAGGTTCCAAGTTATCGGCGTATCGTCCGCAAACGATCTCATGCGCAAGGAATTCGGCGTTTACGGCGAATCCAACCAAATGTGGACTTCCGACGACGCCAAAGGCTTCACAAAGATTTTGGGCAATTCGCTGTCCATGTACTATAAGGTAAACCCAAATGAGAAAAATTAAGGCTGCGATCATCGGCGCATCAGGATACACGGGCAGCGAACTCCTTCGCGTGCTCTTGAATCACGACGCCGTCGAACCAACCTGCATCTACAGCCGAACACATGCCGGCAAGGCGGTGAGGGACGTTCTGCTCGATTTGGCCCCTTGCGCCAACCTCAAATTCGCGACCGAAGTCGATACATCCTGTGACGTCGTGTTCTTGTGCTTGGAACATGGCGCGGCAAGCACTTTTCTCGCAAACAATAAGTTCGGCAAAGGAACAAAAATAATCGACTTGTCCCATGATCATCGCTTCAAGGCAGGATCAGGTTTTGTTTATGGGTTGCCTGAGTTGAACAGAGAACTGGTTCGGACTTCGAGTCATGTTGCAAACCCGGGCTGTTTCGCAACAGCCATAGAGTTAGCGCTTCTGCCGCTCGCCAAGGCAAAGATGATCACAGGCGACGTCCACGTCACGGCGATTACGGGATCAACGGGTGCCGGAGTCAAGTTGGCCGACACAAGTCATTTTAGTTGGCGGCAGAATAACGTCTCGTTGTACAAGGTTTTTTCTCACCAGCACACCATGGAGATCGAAAAATCCCTGGGACTGGACGGGAAGAAAGGTGCACTACACTTCGTCCCAATGCGCGGTCCCTTCACGCGAGGGATACTCGCCTCTGTATACACAGAGGTGGACTGCAGCTTGAGCCAGGCGCAAGATCTTTACAAGGACTACTACGGCAAGGAACCGTTTACCTTTGTGATCGACGCTCCTGCTGACATAAAGCAGGTGGTGGGAACCAACAATTGCTTCCTCCATATCCAACAAAACGGAAAAGTTTTGCACATCACATCGGTGATCGACAACCTGCTTAAGGGCGCGGTCTCACAGGCCGCACAAAACATGAACATCATGTTTGACATGGACGAGACAATGGGCTTGCGTTTCAAGCCGAGCATTTTTTAGGAGTTACGAATTGAAACCGACTGACGTTTATCCCCTCTACCCTGTGACACTCGAACGCGCTGAAGGCCCGTTCGTCTTTGACACAGAGGGCACCAAATATATTGATTTCTATAGCGGGCATGGAGTCATCTCTATCGGTCATTGCCACCCTCGCTTCGTCGAACGGCTCTCGGCCCAGCTTGCTCGTATGCCGTTTTACTCCAACATTACCGTCAATCCTCTTCAGCTCGAGGCCGCTCAAAAACTTGGCGAAATGTCGGGTTACAATGACTATAGCCTTTTCTTGTGTAGCTCTGGCACCGAATCGAACGAACACGCATTCAAGGTTGCTCACCTTCACAATGGGAGAGAAAGATTTATTGCCTTTTCAGGAAGCTTCCACGGTCGCACGGCTTTGGCTCATAGTTTGAGTTGCACAGCTAAAATTAAAAAGCCGATATTTAGCAATTTTGATTTTCTTCCGCTTAACGATATCGAGGTGTTTAAGAAAACAATTACGGACAATACCTGCGCCGTCATTATCGAAGGAATCCAAGGCATAGGCGGCGTCTATGAACCCACGCGCGAGTTCATGCAGGCTGTTCGTAAACTTTGCGATCAAAACAACGTTGTTCTCATTATCGACGAGATTCAGTCGGGGTTTGGCCGCAGCGGCGATTTCTTTGCACACAAGACGTGGGGCGTCACGGCCGACATCATCACCACAGCAAAAGGCATGGGTAACGGTTTTCCCGTCGGCGGAGTTATGATCCACCCAAAATTCCAATTGGGCCATGGAGCCTTGGGCACGACATTTGGCGGCAACTACCTTGCGTGCCAAGCCACTCTTGCTGTCCTCGAGGTTATCGAACGTGAGGACCTTATGTCCCGGGCCAAGGAACTCGGCGCATATCTCATCGCAGAACTTTCGGGTATTGAAGGAGTGAAAGAAGTTCGCGGTAGGGGTTTTATGGTCGGGATAGAATTCGACTTTCCTATTGCCAAGATGCGAGAACACTTGCTCTTCGAACACAAGATATTCACGGGGAACGCCTCGAGTCCAAATTGCATTAGATTGTTGCCGCCTCTCAGCATTGACAAAGAACAAATAGACCAACTCATAAAGGCCATTAAGGCGACGCTGGAGGAGCTTTAGATGAAAAATTTCATTTCGGTCAACGACGTCAATGACCTTTCCAAACTGATCGGTGAGATTAGGGCTATCAAGAAGAATCCTTTTGCTCATTCGGAATTGGGCAAAAACCGAACGATGGGACTGGTCTTCCTTAATCCTAGCCTGCGAACCCGCTTCAGCACTCAAAAAGCGGCGATGAATTTAGGTATGGGAGTCATATCGTCAAACCTTCAAAACGACAGTTGGGGTATGGAGATCCGCGAAGGCGTTGTCATGGACGGGAAGTCTGGAGAGCATATCAAAGAGGCGGCCCGCGTTCTTTCACAGTACTGTGACGTCATAGGCATTCGATGTTTTCCCGGACTTCAGTCCCGAGCTGAAGATTATTCAGAACCGGTTATAACGGGCTTTCTGAAGTATGCCGACGTACCGATTGTAAATTTGGAATCGGCGACTCTGCACCCATTGCAGTCGCTTGCCGACGTTTTCACGATCGAAGAAAACAAGACGGTGAAAAAGCCAAAGGTTGTGTTGACTTGGGCACCGCATATCAAGGCGCTTCCGCAGGCAGTTCCCAACTCGTTTGCACAATGGATTAACAAAACTGACTATGAATTCGTAATTGCTCACCCGAAAGGCTATGACCTGGATCCGGCTTTTTCTGGTAGCGCTACGATCACCCACAACCAAGACGACGCCCTCCAAGGCGCTCATTTTGTCTATGCGAAAAACTGGTCTTCGTACGAGCAGTATGGACAGATACTTTGCACCGATCCAAGCTGGACTATTACCGCCCAGAAGATGGCGCTCACCGACAACGGTAAGTTTATGCACTGCCTCCCCGTTCGCCGCAATCTCAAGGTGACAGATGAAGTGCTGGACAGCAAAGCGTCACTAGTCATTGAAGAAGCCGGCAACCGCGTACACGCGGCGCAGGCCGTGCTTAAGGCCATTCTCGAGACGAAAAATGAAGCCTAAGGTACACGTTGTTAAGATCGGCGGCTCCATTATTGACGATCCCGCGTCGTTGGAGGCTTTTCTAGATCAATATGCCGACATATCCGGCCCCAAGATCCTTGTACACGGCGGCGGAGTGCTCGTAACCCGAGTTGCTGAACAACAAGGTATCAAGCAAACGATGATTGACGGTCGCAGAGTCACAACAGCCGAAACCCTCGAAGTCTTCATTATGACTTTGGCGCGCACAAATCAGGACATCGTCGCAAAGCTCAATATGAGAAACTGCAAAAGCATCGGGCTTTCCGGCGCCGACGGGGCATTTATTCGAGCAAACAAGAGATCTCCCGTTCCCGTTGATTACGGTTTTGTGGGCGACATCCAATCCGTGGACGATACGTTCCTTAAAAGCCTTTTGAACGCCCATCTTAACCTGGTTGTCATGCCGCTTTCGTACAGCGAAGACTTCGGTCTTCTCAACACCAATGCGGACACGATAGCGCAGGAGGTTGCGGCAGCCCTAAAAGACTCTTATGACGTCCACTTTATTTATTGCATCGATCAAGAAGGAGTATTCGAAAAATTTGGCGAGCCCAATTCCCTCATTAACCGCCTTGACTCCGCCGGATATGAAACGCTTAGTAAGCAAGGATCCTTCAGTAAGGGAATGATTCCCAAACTCACCACGGCCTTTGGAGCGCTTAGAAAAGGCGTTTCCAAGGTTCGAATATGTTCCGCCGCCAAGTTACGCGCCGCTTGCACTGAAGTCCAAGCAGGTACCGAGGTTTGCTTATGACAAAGACAAAAAATCGCCTGTCCGCGACCGAATTGCTTAAAAAGCTCGTCAGCATACCTTCCGTCAGTCGCGAGGAAGGCAATGTCGCGGACTTCATGTTTGACTACCTTAAGGACCTAGAGCTCAGCCCCCAACGTCAAGACAACAATGTTTGGGTTGCGAGCACAAAAGCGAAAAACCTACCTACGATTTTGTTGAATTCGCATTTGGATACGGTGAAGCCAAGCAAGTCCTACACAAGAGATCCCTTCGCACCAACAGTGGAAGGCGACAAAATCTATGGTTTGGGCTCGAACGATGCCGGAGCGTCGGTCGTTAGTCTCCTCGAGACCTTCTTGAATTTGAAGGACGTCACAATGCTTCCCTTTAATCTCGTTTATGCGGCGACTGCCGAAGAAGAAATTTCAGGGAGTAAAAATCTGGCGTCAATTGTGCCTTTGCTCGGCAAGCTCGACTTCGCCGTTGTCGGCGAGCCCACCGGCATGGATATCGCGGTTGCTGAAAAAGGACTGATGGTTGTCGACTGCGAAGCCACGGGTAAAGCGGGACACGCCGCACGAGACGAAGGAGTCAACGCCATCTATCTCGCCAACGACGCGATTAGTTGGGCGCGGTCCTATAAGTTTGACAAGGTCTCTTCATCACTGGGGCCAGTGAAAATGACCGTTACACAAATCGAAGCGGGAACGCAGCACAACGTTGTCCCTGATAGCTGTCGCTTTGTTATGGACGTCAGAACAACGGACTCTTACACCAACGAAGAAGTACTGGCGGTCATACGCGACCACATGCACCTCAACTGCAAAGCTCGCTCCCTTCGTCTAGAGCCCTCTTCCATCGCCATGGAACATCCGTTTGTGCAAAGCGCTCTTCGTGCCAACTGCAAATCCTACGGATCCCCGACTCTTTCCGATCAGGCCGTTCTTCGCATTCCGTCAGTCAAGATTGGCCCCGGACAATCCGCACGATCGCATACCGCTGACGAATTCGTGCTTATCTCAGAAATCGAAAACGGAATCGAGAAATATAAGACTATCTTTACCGATTTTGCCGATACACTCGGCAAGGGAGCAACGTTATGAGCAAACTTTGGGGCGGCCGCTTCGTTGAAAAAAGCGACGAATTCTTTTTGCGCTTCAATCAATCTCTGGGTTTTGATTGCGAGCTTCTCGATGCCGAAATTCGAGCCAGTGTCGCCTACGGGTCGGAGCTCGCCAAGGTCGGAATCTTAATGGAAACGGAATTCGACTCGATCAAGTCCGCTCTCTTGGAAATGGTTGAAGATCGTAAAACGGCGAAAGCGGAGCTCAAAACAGCAATTGATAATGGTGTCGAGGACATTCATAGCTTCGTAGAAATGCTGCTTGTTCGCAAGCTCGGCACGTTAGGTTATAAGCTGCATACGGGTCGAAGTCGCAACGAACAGGTCGCAACCGATCTTCGAATCTACCTCAAAGATCGCGTCAAGGAGATGACCCAAACCATCGACAACCTCCAACAAGCGCTAACCCAACAAGCTCGCGCGGGCGAGGATGCCATACTTCCCGGCTACACACACCTCCAGCGCGCCCAACCTATTCTTTGGCCGCATTACCTGCTCTCGTGGGTGGAGTCCTTCGAACGCGACAAGAGCCGTCTCTCGGATGCCTATAAACGCATCGACGTCATGCCTCTTGGCAGCGGCGCTCTATCAGGTAATGCTTTAGGTTTTGACAGAGATCGCCTAAAAAACGCTTTAGGCTTTGCCGCGATTAGCAATAACAGCCTCGATGCTACAAGCGATCGTGATTTTGTTCTCGAAACTTTGTTTTGCTTGTCGACAACAATGTTACACCTAAGCCGTCTCGCCGAAGACCTCATCATATATTCGAGCAAAGAATACGGCTTCGTTCGCATGAGCGACAAAGTCGCCACAGGCTCGTCTCTCATGCCGCAGAAACGAAACCCAGACGCTCTCGAACTCATCCGCGGCAAAACCGGTCGCGTTATCGGCAATCTCAACGCATTAATGATAACGATCAAAGGGCTTCCTTCCGCCTACAATAAGGATATGCAAGAAGACAAAGAAGGCGTTTTCGACAGCATAAAACAAACGTCGGATTGCCTCAACGTCATGACAACTGTGGTATCCACGCTCCAAATCAACAAACAGACCATGGAAGCTGCTTGTTCCGAAGGCTACCTCAACGCAACGGATCTCGCCGACTACTTCGTGTACAAGGGTGTCCCCTTTCGCAAAGCTCACGAGATGGTCGGACAAATCGTCACCAACGCGGAACGTCAAAACAAGCGTCTAGAGGAACTATCTCTCGCACAATTCAGAGTCTACTACCCAGAATCGGACAACGAGATCTACGAATACCTCGATATTAGAAAAGCTTTAGCGCGCAAAAATGTACATGGCGGAACGGCTCCGAGCAGGGTCAAATCTTTGCTGACATAGAACCGAGAATGAGGCGAATTGTGGAGCATCGACGTCGAGGACATCATGAGGAAATTCAAATATTACGATATCGAGCCCTATCTTTGCTTGCACCCGACCCTTTCAGCGTTTCCCAAACCTCAGCGTTTGCGCGATCTCTTAATTGAACGCGGAAGCGCGGAATAAAGGAAGCGCAGAAGGAATTGTCCGACAGGTTGGGCGAAACGCGCGTCATCCTGAGCGAAGCGAAGGATCTCTTATTCGTGAAGCCGCCGCCTCGCGTCACCAAGTAAACGTAATGCCCGTTCCCAAAAAAGCCTGATTGAACGAAACATCGCCAATGGCAACTTCACCCACTTGTTGTTTTTCGGATTTGATGGTCATCTTTTCTGCCAAAAAGAACAAGAGGACGGACGAAGCCAAACGATCCCCAAATTTCATAAAATCGAAATAGGCATCGGCGCCGGCTCTGAGGAAGCTCACGGAGCTTTTGCCGCCTAAAAGGCCTGCGCCGTCCGTCGATCCCCAGATTCGAACCAAGGATTTGGGCGCAACATACTCCAGACCAGCTTCCAAGCCAAGGTTGAAGGCGTTTTTCAGTTTGTAAGGGACTGCCTCGGGCGCATTGCCTTCTTCATCCGTCTCAAGAGCGGTCGGAATTTTTGCGTCCAGGTCCAAGACACCGAGCTTCGGCGTAAAATCAATTCTGTTGAAAATAAGCTGCTTGGGAAGAGCGGTACCGAACGACCAACCTAATTGGGCCCGGCTCCACTTAATGTGGTAGTCACTGTCCCCAATGGTTTCACTGACAAGCGGCGCAAAATCCCAATACCAGCGCAAGCCGTCGAGTGGACCTCCGCGCACTTCCGTGAAGATACCTACCATCGTCAGCTGCGAGAAAAGAGGATGATTCTTCACTTGAGGAAAACCGTAACGTATTCCTACGTATCCCGACGCGATTGTATCGTAGAGGCTGTCCAGCATACTCAAAATCGAAATGCCGTGGCGCCGTAACTCTAAATCCATTTCTCTATAAATCTCGCGCCCACTGCCGGCACGTCCTTTTGAGTTCACGAGCCACAACATCTCGTTCTTAGGATATCTTGCAGCGGCTCCCGTCTTCTTGTATTCGATGATTTCGCCGGGGAGCTTATTCGCGTCAGCCTTCTCCATGCGCGCAATGAGTCTTGGCAACCAAAAATGCCCCTTGTCGTCATAGCGCATCGTCACGACGAGGAATTCAGCAGGTGGTTCCGTTTGAGCAAAGGTTTCGTTCATTTCGAACGATTTTCCTTTGATATCCTCTTCTTTCATCAACCTTTGAACGGGAAGATCGTCGATAAGCTTCAACCCTATGAGCTTGATCACCCTAGGATCGTTCATCGCTTTCAGGAATTCTTTGGAAAACGGAAATGTGGCCGACGACTGCGCTTTGCCCGATTTCGTGAACAGATCTGTTTTCTTTGACAGCAAGAAGATCAAGGTGTCTTCTGCCGTGTCATGCTTAACTTGCAGAATCCAGTCTGCGGCTTCGGATTTTTTGTCCGTTGCCGTTTCCTCACAACGAAAACTCTCAAATATGCCGTAACCCCAAATCCCCTTCCCCACGAGCATGCTTTGCCCGAGTTTTGGGCACGCTGTCGCCCAGTCTTGAGCCATTGCTTTGTCTGCGAAGGAAATCTCCGGAACTATTTGCAAGGTTCCGGGTTTAAGGGAAACCACATTCGCAAGAACCGCGGGCGAGGCGGTAAGAAGAAAAAATATTGTCGCTAACCATTTCATAGCGCCGCAAATTTGGTTAAAAATTGAAATTAATATAATTGTATCAGGAATTTACCTTTAGGTGTAGACGAAATTTGACAAGCCTTGGGATCAGGCGCGTGCACGGGGCCTCGCCTCTTTGCCGAGCATGGCGAGCTTCTTTAATATTTGCCTCTGCACCCAACGGACTCTGCAAGCGAGGCCAGCGACTTGCATAACGAACCGGAGCCATCGCCCCCCATTGCCCAGAAGCAATCTCGTCAAAAGATTCGTAAATCTGTTCACTCGGGCACGCACTATCTGCCGCCTCTCCGCCTCATATCGACGAAGGTGGGCGGGTTCATTCCTCGCGAGCGCATCAGCCAAAACTTTGCTGAGCAAATATGCGTCTTGTATAGCCGCGTTCATGCCTTGACCACCGACGGGGCTGTTGAGGTGAGCAGCATCCCCGGCGATAGCAATGCGGCCTTTTACAAAATTGGAACTCATTCTGTCGTGAATATGAAAGTCGCTAAACCAAACCTGTTCGTATTCCATGGTTCCGAATAGTTTGGAAACCGCTTCGGACACCGTTAGGCGACGCTTGTCGGTAAACGGCAAGATCAGCCTCCAAAGCCCTCCTTTAATATTAATCCCGAGCGCGAGGCCTCCCCTGGTGGACATTCTCAGAGGGTGCCTTTCGTCCTCGTTCTTAATGAGAATATCAACGAGACTGATCTGAAAGGGATACGTGAAACCCCCCAGATGAAATCCAAGGGCCCCACGCACCACACTGTGGGCGCCGTCACACCCCACGACATACTTCCCGAAGACCGTGGAAGTCTCACCATTGCTTGCGTACTGAACGAAAACAGAATCCCCTATGTCAGACACCGATCCCACTTCGTGGTCGAAAAGAATCTCGGCGTTAGGATACGTTCGCAGTTTCTCAAACAGCAGTCTTTCGGTCTCCGCCTGCTCAAGCACAAGAAGACGCGGACAAGATGTTCGGTCCTTAATGACGTCAAAATCGAGACGGACCAGCACTTTATCTCGATCCGCATCCCAGAATTCAAGCCTAGGTCGTTGTGTTCCTTCGCTCAGAAACGATTCCAGCACTCCAAGCTGTTGCAAGATCTCCTGCGTCCTCGGCCATATAGCTGGCGCCTTCGACCGTTCGCTCAAACGCGATTTCTTTTCCAGAACAATGACGCGCTTCTTTTCCCGAGCCAAAGCCAAACCAAGACTCAGACCCGTCGGCCCGGCACCAACGATAACCACGTCGTAAGTCTTTTCTTGCTGCGAAGTTTGCATCGGCGTTTCCTTTATTCAGTCGCGTTGGTCTCCTAAATACGAACCTTACCACAGGATACCGCTGCATCAAAGAAACGGGAAGCACCGCCAATAAGGAAGACACGAAGAACTTGCAGTAAAGCAACAATGCATGTTAGTGAATTGACCGACTATAACTCAAGTGTTGCACCACAGATTGTCAAAGGAGATATCTTGAATCATAGGCGTGCATTACTGATCAGCACAATTCTCTATTCATCCATTGCTTCTGGGAAACCCTCAGTTCAAATACCCAAGGTATTTTTCGAACATTCGTATCCTTATGACTTATATTGCCCAAAACCTCCTCAACCCGAAAACCCGTCTCCAGAGTGTCCGAACCCAGAAGAGCCGCCCATTACCCCTGCGATGCAGGAAGAACTTGCCGGACTGTTGCCAGAGCTTCAAAGGCAATGGGATGATCTTGGTGTAAAGCTCCTGTCAAAAACCATCGAATTGATGTCGAAGAAATTTAACCGCCAGGAACTATCCGCATCTCTTACTCTTTGTCCTTGGAACATCCCGACAAGTTATCCATTACTTATTGCGGTGCGACCGTATCTTAAATCTGCCAGCGATCATCCTCGTTCGCGCACCTACTTAATGAGCATGGTTTACCACGAATTGCTTCATCGGTATTTGATGGAAGCTTTTCCCGACATCCTTGTCATGAACACTCCCCTTTTGAAAAAGTATAAAAAAGAAGATGGCGTCACTCTAGTACATTTGCATGTTTTCGCAATTCAAAAAGCGGTGTTTCTCGCTATGAACAGGCAAGATCTGCTCAACGAGACAATTATCAACGATTCTAAAATTCCGCACGCCGGCTATCGACGAGGGTGGGAAATTGTAAATGACATAGAGGGTTATTTGCCCTTCATCACCGAAATACTAAGTCAATAATTGGTGGAAATACTCTTCAAGAGGCCTTTGAACATGGAAAAAATATCAATCTCAATGCTCGCAAAATCAGACCCCCAATTAATAAGCGATGCGTTTGCCAACGGCAAACCCAAGGAGCTGTTCGAGCGCTACTTTTCGGAGCAAGAAGAGAGAAAGCGCGCCGTTTTTATAGCTCGCCTCACCAATCAAGTTGTTGGTTATGTAACCCTACTTCTGGAGGCTCGTTACAATCCGTTCCGAGAGCAAAACACTCCTGAAATCAGCGATCTCAACGTCCTGCCTCAATTTCGCAAGCGCGGAATCGGCACGCAATTGATTAAATATTGCGAACAATATTCTGCACGAGAAGGTTTCGCAACCATTGGTCTCGGAGTAGGCCTAACCCACGACTACGGCGATGCGATCAACCTGTATATAAAGAACGGCTATATCCCCGACGGCCGAGGCATCACCAGCCACTGCAGGCCAGTTAATTTCGGAGAGAACGTCATACTAGACGACGATCTCGTCCTGTGGTTCACGAAAGATATATAAACGTATTTTCTGGCGCACCAACCTGCGCCAGCGCAGATTTTTGGAACATCTATGTTGTTAGAGTTACGTCAAAGAAGGAAGACCAAGAGTCCGGCGCATCCGGCTAGTCCGACCATCGGTATCCATCTTGGATAGAGTCTTTGATCGCTGGGCAGACGCAGCGCCGATAGATTCGTCACAGAGTAATAGACGAGGACCGTAAAGGCGCTAATGGACCATGTAATTTTCACGTCTCTCACCAGCACAAGCGCAAAAATCGTCGCGGCAGTTAGGATGACGCATTTGTACGGGGTGCTGTGCTTCTGGCTAAGGTTTGCGAGACTCACCGGCAAGTCACGCCTCTGTGCCATAGCGAACATCATGCGCGAAACTCCGAGAATGAGGTTGAGCAATACCCCAGCCATGGCCGTCATCGCCCCAATTCCCAACAAACCTGCGGTGACTGGATGGTCCGTGACGCTCGCGATAATCTGCAGAGGCGCAGCTCCCCTGCGAGCACTTTCATAAAAAACGTCAGAACCCACAGCACCGATAGCAACCACAACAACTGCAACGTATAATACAAACGATAGAACCAGGGTTAAGAAAATTGCCCTGGGTATGTTTCGCGTCGGATTCTTTATCTCCTCGCCTAGCGTCGCGACCCGACCGTATCCAGTATAAGCAACAAATAACAGGGCGGTGGATTCCCAAAAGTCCCGCGTCAAAAACGCCGACCGTGTGTTTGCTCCCAAGCCTTGCCAATGGGCGCTTTCGAATGACTCAGCGACCATGAAGACGAAGCCGCCCAACGTCAAAATCGTAATAGAGACGATGACAAAATTTGCTACATTGCTTCTCTTCATGCCCGTCAAACAAAGACTGGTGAGACCGATCACCAGCATAGCACCAACTTGCCAAGGTGAAAGTCCCGATATCTGGAACAGCTGCAGAAAATACCCGCCGAAGCCAATGGCAGCACTCGCGGCCGAAGCGCTCTTGGCGCAAATGAATAACCATCCGGCAGAACGTCCCGCCCACGGATGCACCATTCTATATCCGTATTCATAAGCACCGCCGCTCACGGGATAGACGGCGGCAAGTTGCGCGGTCGACAGCCCGTTGCAAAACGCCAACGCTCCCGCGATAATCAATCCAAAGACGATGGTCGTGCCGGCCAATCCTGCAGCAAGACCCAAGCTGAGGAAAACGCCTGTACCTAAAATAGAGCCCAGCCCCATCATGATGGCGCCGGGCAATCCGACGACGCGCTGCATTGCGCCTCTTTAGCAAAGATATTATCGATCTACCGCCTTGGTCGCGGTCCCGAATACGGTAACACAGGATAACGCCAGCCGATACCCAAAACCCCACCAGGCAGCGCCTCACGGATGAGTAACCTTGATCCCTATGACGATTCTCGTATATATAGTGAGCCACCCCCTAGGAGTTATCTATGACAACACTAATACATCAAAGAGTCGATCTTGCTCGATCGGGTAAGTCTCCTTACGTGATTGCGCGGATGGCGTCGGGATGGGCTGTGATCGGCGACGTACAGTTTTTACCAGGATACTGCCTGCTTCTTCCGGACCCAGTTGTACCGACTTTGAACGATCTCAAAGGCGAACAGCGTAGCACGTTTCTTCGCGATATGGGAATTCTTGGAGACGCTGTCCTTGCGGTGACCAAAGCCCGGCGCATCAATTATGAGATGCTGGGCAACACCGAACCGGCTCTGCACGCGCATGTGTTCCCGCGTTTTGACAACGAGGACGAAGCTTTAAGAAAAAGGCCTGTTTGGTTTTACGACTGGAGTGCCGGCCCGGCTTTTGATCCCGAGAAGCATGCTGATATTATGAAAAGAATCGCCACGGAGCTTATGAAGCGGGATGGCATAGTATCGGTCTGAGATATCCTTCGCCCCGCTCCAACTTGTCGCAAGCCTTCAGCGTTTCCTTCATTCCGCGCTTCCGCGTTCAATCACAAGATCGCGGGAGCGCGGAATGAAGGAAACGCTGAAAGTGCATAGGTTTGAGGCCCTTCTTCTCACTACTAAAGATTGTCCTCATTCTTACCCGAGAACATAGCGCGAATAGGGGAGCGTCCCTCGGTCTGAATATCGTAAAAGGGTTTCGTCACTGCGTCCAGGTAATCCATCGTGCCTTTCCAGTTATTGAATTCGATGTTGAATTTTCCCGCGTTGTAGAACGCTGATGTGCCGTCGTCATTACCTTCAAGCTTCACAGACGTCAGTTTTTGATAATCGCTTACGAGTTCTTCAGCGTTTGATATTCCATTGACGGAATATTTGACGACACTTGTTTTTGTGGCTTGAGCACAACCGTGGTCGTAGATTTTTCCATTCTCTCGCCGTAGCTCGCAAAAACCTCTTGAGTCCGGCTCCGACTTGCCGAATTTCCAATTGTAGACAATCTCATATCTCTTTCCGCGAAAGGACCCGTCCAGGCTGACCTCCGCATCGATAGTCCCGATGATGTCGACCTGTGATTCGCAAGCCGTTCCAAAGTCCTCGTCAAAAAAACCATCGATGTCTCGCACTTTTTCTTTGTCGAACCTGGAAAGATCGCCGTCATCACATCGCACTTGGAAATCGATGATGACGACCGCCTGAGCGGGAAGACCGTCATCATATCTCTCAAAACAATAGCCTTTAGTACTGGTGCCCTGGACAGTAAGAACGTTCTCGTTCGCTGCCACCTTCATATCCTTGAGCAAGCATTCGAGAAGCGGTTCGTCGTCGGTGCCTTGCGGCAAACGACTTGGGAGGTTGAGGTAAAAATCCGTCGTCTCATTGATTCTAGCTTCCACTTCGGTTTGCGAAAGAATTTTCATATCCTCTGGCGGGTTATAAAAATCCAAGGGGATGACGGGGATTCCTTCTTCTTCATTGGGAACTCCGCCGCAGCCGATCACCAAAAACGCCAAAAGGCACCATGCTCGTGAAAACATAAAATATCCATGGATTGTTTTTCTTATTTTAGGCGGACTAATAGATCAACGTCAACCCTAGGACGGCGCGAACGCCCGTGAGAGCGAGATGTTTGAATTTATCTTGAAGAGGCGTGGTCTGGAAGCCTTCCAAATCAAGGCGAACCAATGAAATTTGTTTCATGTAGCCAAAGTGGAAAGATAATCCTGCGCCATAGGCATCGTAGACGTCGAAACGCCGTCCGCCAAACACCCTGGCGCTCATCAATCCCGCATGATACAAATACTTGTCGTTCTTATACACGTCAACTGCCGAGGCGAGCGCCAACTTATCAGGCAATTGAAATCCCATGTCGCAAGAAGCAGCCGTTTTATATTGTATGTAGTCGCCCCCGACGTCGTCCTCTTCGACGGAGCACAGGGCTCGGAATACGCTCTCTTCATTGCCCCATCCTAGCGTGACGCCAACGTTGTACATTTCGGGAATGTCGGAGGGAAGTTCCAGGTCAATGTCATAGGTTCCCGCTTCTTCCTGCATGGTTTTTTCTAGTTCTTTTAATTTTTTATTGGTGATGGGAGCCTTCGTAGTGAATTTAGTTCCACCAATGTTCAGTGCGGAAACACCGATCGCCGAGGGATTTTTTTCGTCGAACAAACGATAGAGGAGGCCCGCGTTTTGACCGACCGCGCCGCCGTAATAGAACTGCGTGAAATCGCGAAACGGCACCGTGTTTTCGTCCAAAGTATTATTTTCCGCCGCATCCATAATGGCTTGAAATTGCTCCTGCGACGGTTGTGTGTTTATTCGGGCGCGAATCAAACGAAATTGACTGTATCCTATTCCTAGCTTACCGATCTTTATGGCAAACCCTGCCGTGGCACCCACGTCGCCATATACGTTCATATCGTAGTGATCAGCAGTTGATTCCGAAGTCGCCGCCAATCTCGAGAATGAAGACACCGCAAAATAGGGAATCGCGATATCGGCTAGCCTCGCTACGGACTCTACCGCTACGGGCTTTGTCGAATTCAACTTGTCGTACATATCGACGAGAGAAAATGATTTAGAGTCCGATTCGTTATTTACGAACTTTTTTACCCGCTCCTGGCTATCGGTGTCTGAAGCAGCTTCAACGCCGACGAGCCGAAACGACCAAGCTTGCCATGCCAGCGCAGCAGGATTGTAAAATAGAGAATCCGTTCCCGAGATGTTCGACGTTACGGCCTCGGCATGACCTCGACTCGACGGAGACTGAATCAACCCGACGGATTGCGCATGGGCAATGACAGGGAGACCCATTCCCAAAAGTGCGCTGATGATAAACTGCGTTTTCACTACGAACCGCGTATGCAATTGATACTTCGGGATCGGCAGCTTCTCATCTAGCTTAAGATTTGCTTAAAGAAAGTCGGGCTACCCCGGCGGACCTTATAAAATACCTAATGTTTATAGTGAGTTGCTATAACTACAACAGAACGTTGTAATGATCCCCTTACCGGAACCGAAAGGCCGTATAATGGATTTGAGGGGAAACCATGACCACAATTCAGCACCCAACGTACCGGTACCTATTAGAGAAAGAACTCGCAGACCGGATCAAGAAAAACCCGCGCTACTCGTTGCGGGCTTTTGCCAAATCGCTGAATGTTGACGTCGGCAACCTATCCCGCTGCCTCAACGGCAAAGCTAACGTCTCCCTAAAAACCGCACAGCATCTCGCGGACGCTCTCGCATTATCGCCCAATGTGCGGAATCAGTTTTTGAATTCATTGATCGCGCAAAAGGCCGGCACCCATGAAGGGACGAAGGCGACGCTCACCGAGATCGAGAATCTCGAAGTCGAGGCCTTCTCCACTATCGCCGATCCTCTCCATTACGCCATCATGGAGCTCACATTCGTGGAGGGGTTCAAAAATGATATCGAGTGGATCGCTAAGTCCTTAGGCGCAACCAAAGTCGAAGTTAAAACCGCCATTCAACGCCTCCAAATGCTCAATCTCGTCGAAGAAATCGACGGTAAGCTTGTCAAAAAGGCTCAATCTACCTTGAGAACTCCTTCAGGACTTAATACATCCGCAGCGCTACGCCAACACCAAAAGGCGGTTCTTCAAAAATCTTCGTTTGCCTTGGAAAATACTTCTATTCAAAAACGCTGCCACGCTTCCATGACACTCCCCATTGACGAGAAGGATCTGGAAGAGGTACGCGCGCGCATCGATCAATTTACGCTAGAACTTTGTAAAACATATTCAAAAGGAACAAAGACCAAAGTGTATCAATTGCACGTGGGCTTTTTTCCGCTTCAGGAGGAAGCATGAAATCCAAGGGAATTATCTGCGCACTAGGAGCACTAGCTCTTATTTCTTGCGGCCAACGGGAACAAAAAGGCGGCGAAGGCAGCGGGAGCTCCGGCAGTGACGGCATCCGATCCGTGTTCATCGAGGCAAGACAGTTTGCCGTTGAGGCAATGTACGCAACGGATTTCGGCTTATTGGAGGAAACAACTTCGAAACTTGTGTCCGATTGGACGGAACAGCAAAAAGATGAAATCGTCGAAGACATCATTACGTCAAAACACGTCTGGTCTGACAAAAAAGCCACAAAATGCGCCGAAACCAACAGAACGTCCAAAGCTGACATTATACTTTCCTTCGAACGCTGCAAGGAAAGCACCGATACCATTGAAAGAGCAGCCTTTGTTCTGATCCATGAATCGGTTCACCATTTTGGTATCGCCGACGAGGACTTTGCGGACCAAGTGGCTTTTGGCATCATAAAGTCGTCGTATCCTGAAGCGGAGGTTGAAAAGGACGCTGCCGCAACGGAAGTTAAAGCCGAATCTACATCCATCGTATTTTTCGAGAAAAGTTTTGAAGGCCTCACCGCAGCTCAGTTTATACCGTTTCCGAATGAAACACGCGGCACATGTTACTATCCGACTCAGGAGTTTCAATACACCCCAGAGATAAACGCCTTCACTTCCAAAAAAACGTCCAACAACTCGTGCGACCCTTACGTCGACGTTATCGTCAAAGAAGGCAATTTGGAGTCCCAGTATTTCGAAAAGGTCAAAGTGTCTAAGACCGCTACCGGATACGACATTTTTATAGCGAGCTACGAAGCCTGGCCGTACACACAAGAAACATGTCCTATTGTAGATATGAAGGTGGAAGTGACTGGATATTGCGGTGGCGGTGAGGTCGCCCGTACCGATTCGCAAACAGAGGAAACAAGCGCGGAAGAGGAAACCTCAGACGACGCTTCTTCAGGTTCTTAGCCAAAGGTTCTCGCGACGTCGCACTAACATAGAAAACTGAATATTTTTTTTGGAGGAATTGTATGAAAACAATTTTATCACTGGGCCTTTTTGTCTTTAGCGTCAACGCTTTGGGACAGGTATCTAGCGGTGGGTCATCCTCGCAACGTCGAACGCCTCATCACCATCGCGTCACCCGAACTCTAGCTACGACCATCGCCGGTTCGATCCTAGCTCGCGAGGTCGATCCAGAAACTTGGCGCGACGGAGTTGAGGCACGTTGCTTGGAAGCAGCAGACACCAATTCTGACACCACCTGTTCGCCGACACACAAATGTTTTCAAAGGGAGCAAACCTGCCCGCTTGATTCTTGGGAAGTATCAATCGTGACCGATGAGAAGGCCTATCGCTGTCCGGACGGCAGTATTCAAACCTCTCGCGAAGGAGTGACCGTAGATAGAATGTCACGATCCTATGGCGATATATCTTACTGGGCGGAAGTCGCGGTGTGTCAAACAGACGATACCTACCCAGATGAAGATGAGGCAGAGCAGGAAGAGCAAGCCGACGACGAAGTCATCGTCATTGGCAGTTCAGATCACGCCGAGTCGCAAGAGCGTAAGTAGATTCAAAAGCGGAGTGCATCGATCATCTGATCTTGCGCTCCGCGCTCAGTGTTTCGATGATTTAGCTTGCTTCGATTCAAGATCGAGAAGAAATTGCTTTCGCCAAAGACCCCCGCCGTAACCAACGAGCTTGCCGCTGGCGCCAATCACGCGATGACAGGGTACAATGATCGATATGGGGTTACGCCCGTTGGCTCTTCCAACGGCGCGAATCGCGAGAGGATTTTTCATTCCTTGCGCTTGTTCTTTGTAAGAACGCGTCTCGCCATAGGGAATCTTCGTCAACTCTTGCCAGGCGGTTTGTTGGAACTTTGTCCCGTTCTCAAACGAAATCGGCAGATCGAAGTCCATCCGCGTTCCCGCGAAGTATTCGTTCAACTGCTTCTTAAGTTCTTCGAGGTAAGGGCCGCCGTTGGTCGGCATGGTTTCTTGAGTGTTTTCCAACTCCGCGGAAAGAAACTCTAGCAGACAAATACCCTTTTCTGTCGATCCGGCAACTGCCGTGCCGAGAGGAGTCGAAAAAGTCGTGAGCGAAATCGGCTTCTTTAGAATGAAGGTTCGCAACGCTACGTCAACTGTGGTTTGTGTCTCCATTTGGGTAAAATAGGCTTTCCGGGGAGTTTCGGCAAGCGCTTTTCGCTCGCGATCGTTGCGATTCCAAATACCGGATTTTTTTCCAGAAAACGAAGATCCTTCATGATATCGGCCCGCTTCTCGGAACTTAAGAATAGATAACCCACATCTTGGCCCACACTCTGACGTTTCTTAAGACGATCACCTACCCGAGCTTTAATTTTTGCACGCTTTAAGGTCGGACAGGTCTCTCTGGTGGGCTTCGCAACCTGAACAATGTCGCCTTCGCCCGGATGTAAAACCACCGAACACGCGATGCAGGAATTTTTTGCCGGAAGCACCATATCGCTTCCAAGTTCTGTCTGGACATAGGCATGCCAAGGGTCAAATTTGTAGGCAAGTTTCAGGAGGTCCATGATGTAGCCGCCGGGAGGACGCAAAGCAATTTCGCCGAACAGGATGTGATCTTTGCTTAAATAAAATTCCAAATGGGTCATGCCCCACTTGATTTTGAGAGCCGAGATAACTTTCTCGTTGAGCGCTTGAATTTTCTCGAGAGTCTCTTTCGCATAGCCCGCGGGTACAACATTAATGTGTTTCTTGGTGTGGTAATCCGTCACGTTGGTGAAAAGTATTTTCCCCTCATGAACGAATGACTCGATGCTGCCCTCTGGCGCGTCCACGAATCTCTCAAACAATTGGTATCCGTCCATTAATTCGTCAATCTGTTGCCTTGTTCTCGATATAACGAGATTCTTGCCCCCGGATCCGATGCGACTTTTTAGGACGACTGGCAGGCCCAAGTTCTTTTCGAGCTGTCCCGCCGTGAGATTTGCGTTCGGTTCGCGGACCACAAATTTTGTCATTGGCACGTCGTATTTCCGCAAGTATTGCTTCATAGCGACTTTGTCGCTACATCGCATCAAAATAGACTGGGCAGATTGGCGTGCGCCAAAGAAACGTCGAATGATGGCGGAGGGGAAAACAGCTTCTTCCGTCCCAGCAATGACATGCGTCGGTTTCCTTCGCACCTTCATCGCTTCAAGCTGCGTGATGATTTTATCGCGATGGCGTGGCAGTTCCGAAACAAATACCTTATCAACGCCCGGCGGGGCCGCCTTCAGCGGCTTCTGCGACCACACAGAGTATGGAATATCCATCGCTGAGAGCGCTTCGGCAAGCGCCTTTCGATATCCTACTATCCATACGTACGGCATTTGGACACACCGATCACACAAATAATCTTTAGAGAGTATAATCGATGACGGCTCATTTTGTCATCTGTGTCAGTAACAGCTCCCTTACGACGGCGAATACCAGTTTTGTGAGAAACGGGCCTTCAATGGAGGTTGTCGATTTTGGCCCCTTCAGCGCTTCCCTAATTCCGCGCTTCCGCGATAAAGATTCTTGAACACAGAAACCCGGAAAGGCGGAAACGCTGAAAAATAATGAAAACTCCATCGCAAGCACCCAGTTTCACTTGGTAAAAATTTCTTACTTCGCCCAAATCAAAGTTTCTCTTAGGCAATCACTCCCCCTGCCGAAAAAACCAATGGCGGCATGTCCGCTTAGCTAGAGGAAAGACGTGAACGAGAGACAGCAAAAACTTACGCAATTCATCCCGAATTTCGGGGGAACGTTACTCGTCGTGTTTTTCCTCCTGGGCTGCCAGCAAGAAATTTCAGAAGTTGAAAAGTTCTCGTCTCAGTCGTCGGAATCTTCCGCGAGTGAAGGCATGGTATCGTTAACGGTAAGTCTCGGGGCAGAGTCCACCGCAGACCGCCGCCATCTTCAGCAATCTCTTGCTGACAGCATGGTCATCCGAGTCTCCGGATGCGTCTCAAGCAACAACTACTTAAAAACCATTTCGGAAAGCGCCACTCTTGACTTGTATCGAAACGACGTAGGATGTCGGGTCAGCGTTGAACAGTTTGAATTTGAGTCTTCCATTTACTTTGTCCGCCCCGGATCTGTATTCGACACCGAAGAAGAGGGGCTGACGCCGTTCGTAAACGCTTCGGGGGAACAACTTCTTGTGAGAGTCGTCCAGCAACTGCCCGACCCCATTTCAGGAACCGAACAAGTAGCGTTCGACATTGTCGAATTAGACGCCGGCAACGGAATGGTCCTCAATTTCCCAACGGTCCGCGTTGTCGCAACAGACACACAAACGAACGAAGTTGAAGCGGCACTGATGAGCTTCACATTTACGAGGAGCGGAAGTACGACCGGCAATCTTTCCGTGAACTATAACATCGCAGGCGACGCGATTCTCAACCAGGACTATACCAAACCGGCAGGATCTACCATCATAATTCCAAACGGCGCATCATCCGCTGACCTCGTCATACGAATACTGAACGACACAGTCATGGAACCCAGCAAATCCATCGTTGCTACTGTTGACGTCGCTGCAGGATACATCGCCGATACAGCTGCCGCGGGAATCACGCTCGACGACGACGACAACGGCCCCCCGACCAACGCTCGAATGGTTTGGTTGCAGCCATCCGGAATTACCCTGACGGGCAATGGCGTATCTCCATGGAACGACAGTTCAGGAAAAAGTCATCCGGCTACCCAGGGTAGTTCCAATAGGCGACCAAAACTTGCAACGGCTGCCATCAATGGTCAAAACGCCGTCAGATTTAATGCAGGCAACAGCCAGTACCTTACCATTGCCAACCATGCGGATATCAATAGTGCGGCATCGTACCTGCACAGATCTTTCGCCTTTGCTCTAAAAACGCCTGACGACGTGACCCGGCGGCAAGTGATTTGGGACGAAGGCACTGATGCGCGCGGATTCGGCATTTATATCGAAGGGGGTCGTCTGTATTTCAACACATGGAATACGGTAGTTTCCGACCCTGAAGTTTGGGCGCCCGTCAATATTTCCGTTCCCATAACAACGGGTACAAAGTACATCTTTCGAATGACGTTCGACGCTGTTGCGCGTCAAATAAAACTTTATCGCAACGGTGTCCTCGTCGATTCGGCAGGCGGGATTGGTCCCATCTACGCCCACTCGGAAGTGATTGGAATAGGCGCTCTCAGCGGAACGAGCAATTTCCCTACGACTTCTAGCGGGTCAGTCTATTTTGACGGGACTATCGCCGAGATTCTCCTCTACAACGGGCCATTGTCTCAAACGGAATTCACAGGAATAGATCAGTATCTCTCACAAAAATTTGCAATACCGATCCCGAAAGCTCTAAGCATTTCGGCAAACAAACCCTCAATTCTCGAAAACGCAGGCCAAAGCGTTCTCGTCACGGTCACTCGATCCTTGATCACGAGCGAGGCGGAAACGTTTACTTTCGGGGTATCCGGATCAGCCGTGGGAGGCTCAGACTATGCGCCGTTTACAACAAGCGTCACCATTCAAGCTTTTGAAAACTCAACAACGTTCCCGATATTTGTAACGAACGATACCGAAAAAGAGGACACCGAAACCATCGATATAACTCTGGATCCCGCACCCGGTTATCAAATACCGTTGCCTCTGTCCATCAACGTTCTCGACGACGACACATTCACGCCCCCACTCGCCGGCTTCGTCCTTTGGCTCAATGCGGAAGCTGGGGTTCAAGTCGATTCTGGGAACAAAGTCGGACAATGGAACGATGCCTCGGGCGCATCACACAACGCCACACAATCGGGCAACCGGAAGCCACTTTTCGTCGCAAACGGAATGGGATCAACGCCCGCCTTACAATTCGACGGCAGCAATGACTATCTCGCCATTGCCAACCACGCCGACCTGAACTCGGGAACCTACCCCGCCAAGACGCTGGCCATCGCATTTCGAACCCCGTCTGCGGTTGCCAATATTCGCAAAGTCATTTGGGAACAAGGAAATACGACGCGCGGCCTGAATGTTTATATCGACCACGGCTACGTTTATGCGAACGTCTGGAACAGCACAACTTGGGGACCAGTGTTCACGCGGTCTCCGATCACTGAAAACACAAACTATTATGTCATCATGGAGTTCGACTCCACGTCAAAACAGGTTCGTCTCAACGTCAACGGAGTGGACGCAACGCCGGGCTTCAACGCAAACGTCACCTCATTGCCAGCCCATAGCAGCGGCATTGGTCTAGGGGGCATCAACACGGCCACGAAATTCCATGACAACGCATCGTCGGGAAGTACCAATTATTTTAACGGTCTAATCGCCGAAATCCTGGTCTTTAACAGAATCCTTACTTTGTCTGACAAGGACAACCTAAAAGAGTATCTGGAAAGGCACCTTCCTTAAACAAAATCAGCTACTTATCTTGTAAGATTTTTTCCCTCAAGTTTGTTTAACGGACCTCCGAACCCATTTAATACTGAATTCTTTAACAACTTTAGTGGCGTTTTTGGCAAAAGGTTAATTTTCCCTTCAGAGAACCGTTAGTTATGGATTTGATGTTTGTCAAAGCCTTTCTCCAAGCAATGTTGCGCTGCGCAGCCGGCACGATCTTCTTTGCCTCCATTTTGCACTGCAGCAAGCCTTCAAAAAAAGAAACGGAAAAAACGGAAGTGCCAGCCACTGGCACCATAAAAGACAAGTCGCATGAAACCAGAAGCTCGGAGATTAGCCTCAATCTCGTCGGCGCCGATACTTTCCACATCAATATCGAGGGTTGCGCAAGCGGCAACAATCCTTCGCTCGACAACAACAGTGCGGACGTGAACATCTACCGATTCGACCGCGGTTGCCTCGCAAAACTCATCGACTTCGGTCACGGTTCAAAGAGCTACACGCCAGAACCTGGATTCGAATTTACCACATGGGCCGAAGGCGATCAGGCGACGTTTATCAGCGATGACGCAACGGAAAGATTTTTGGTCAAGGTCGCGTCGCAGCTGAGCGACCCAGTTATGGACAGCGATACGATCAACTACACCTTCTTCAAGATCGTAAAATCTGTCGTTACCGTCGACGTACTTGACGTCGATCCGGGCAATAAAGACACTGTCGGACAAAATGCACCTGCTTTCTCTGTATCCAGCGTTGAATATGTAGGCGAAGTTGGCGCTACGGGAGCGTTTAAGTTTGTCTTCAAACTCCACTGCAATTCCGCACTGACAAATGTTGGCACACCGTCGTTGACAGCCTGCAGCGGCGTCAAACTTAACGATACCAGTTATGCTTTGGTGCGGGATACTTACAATGACCAACCCTGTTCCGAAGCGACGGCGTCAACCTGCGCTTCCATCGTCGCAGGAAATTCGCCGCTTGCTGTGGATGCCTCGAGTGCCGACTTGATAGAGCCGGGGACGAACGGTATCGCCAACGGCGGCTTCTTTACAAAAACAGGCGCGTCGACTTTAACGTCGCATGCGGATATCGCAGGCGATCCTCATATGATTCTTATCTTGAAAAACACCGTTGCAGGATCGTATCAATTCTTCAACATCGATGTAAAAGTCGACCACACGCTTGGCGCACCGGAGTTCTATTCTGTCGATCTAGCGGGTGACGCGACCGATGACTACATCAATATTGCGGACCACAGTCAGACCAATAATCTTGTAGGCAACCTGCAAGGGCTCAGCTTCAGCACGGCTGAATACAAACTTGTCACCTTTGCAACGTCCTGCAACGGGCCCCTCAGTTATTCTTCAACCGTACCCACAAGCAACAGCAGCGACTTCGGCAGCGACGGCGTCTATAAGGTTTGCGTGAAACTGTCAGCGGCAGGATATGATTCCGTCTATGGGTCGTCCCTTATGATCAACTTTGATTCTTCTGTACCGACAATATCTTCCGCATCTCTTGCCAACGAGGCTGTTGACGGTTACATCAATATTGCCGATCGCTCTACGACAAATGCGCTGGTTGGCGCCATCACCGGCTCCGGTTATGACGTCGTTGAATACAAACTCACCTCTTCGGCGACAACCTGCGACGGCAGTCTAACGTATGGAGCCATGCCAACCGGAAACTCTTCGGATTTCGGGTCGGACGGCAATTACAAAATCTGCGTCAAGGTTAGCGACTATGCCGGCAACGGGATCGCGTATGCGGGAACTTCGCCCATTGTCCTTGATACGATAGCACCGACTCTCAGCAGCGTGACACTCAATGCCCCTGCTGCCGACGGATACGTCAATAACTCTGAAAAGACTTCAACGAATGCGCTTATTCTCGTCTCCGCCAGCGGTTTTGCCACCGACGACTTTTCGGCCCCGCTGGATAACACGCCCGCTGTAACGTGCGACGGCACAAAGACTTACTCCTATGCGGATAGACCTTTAGTCAACAACATTCCGGCGGCAGACGATTCCTACGTCGTGTGCGTCCGACTCCTCGATGCGGCAAATAACCCCACTTACGGCACGAGCCCAGCTGTATTGCGCGACGTGACCCCGCCTTCGGGAGTTGTTCTCACCAACCAACCGAACGGTTATGAAACACCGACGTTTAACTGGTCGATTGCAACGGAAACCGGTTCGGGCTTTAGCGCATATTTGATCGAAGTTGACGATAATTCAGACTTCTCCTCGGTTTACCACTCAAACCAAATAACCAACATTAACACCTTGCAACACACAGCCAGTGCGGGGTTAGTCGCGGGTACAAATTACTGGCGCATCACCGCCTCCGACGTGGCCGGTAACTCGCAAATCTATTTACCTTCGGATCCTGACTTTACGGTAACCCTGCAGACGCCGGTTCTGACCGATATCGCGGACAAGACTCTAACGAACAATGAACTTCTGAATACGGCGACCTTCAGCTTCGACATCAATAACACCGTCGTAGGATCCGACATAAACATGACGTATTCGTGCGTCTTCGATAATAATATTAGCGGGGCGGTATCCGGCTCCACCAACTGTAACACCTTGCCGGGGATGATAAGTTTCAACACAGCGACCGCCGAATTCAGCTGGACGCCTGGCGCGGAGGCATATGGAAGTTATGAAATCAAAATCACCGGCACCAACGCCAATGGGTCTGACACCGAAATAATTGGCGTCAACGTGCAGCAAGCGTACACCACGTCGAATCTTTTGCTCGACGTTCAAGCAACTTTTGCGAACGCCCTCAACCCAGGGACCGGCAGTCTTGCCACATGGTCCAACCTAACCGGCGGCGGAAGCAACGGCACATTAACAAACTTTAACTTTAACGCCTCGAGCGGTTGGCTCGGCTCCGGATCTATGGCAAGCCCTTACAACTTGCGCTTCGACGGCTCGAACGATTTCGTGGACTTTGGAACTCCAGCATCCGGTCAGACCGAACTCGGCTTCACGGCATGGTTAGCTCCCAAAAACGGTGCGTCAATGACAGGAAACGTGGTTCTCGCTGTGGGTTCTGCGGGATCGGCGGACGGCTTCAGACTGACGCAATCTGACAAAACAGCAAATAAACTCAAACTCAGCGTCGGCAAAACATACCCTCAAATGGTACTGGCCGATGGAGCGGTATTTTATTGGCGTCTCAATGACGCTTCGGGGAGCACTACGGCCGTTGATCTCGGACCCAACGCGAGCAACGGCGGTTATCTCAGCAGCCTCACGCACGGTGTCACGGGAATTCTGGCCGAAAACGGTCAAACCGCCGCCGACTTTGTGGGCAATACCAACCAATACGTAAACTTTACCAGTCATAGTTCTTTTAACAACGCTCAGTTTGATTCTCGATCGATTGAACTTTGGTTTAATGCCGACAACGTCACCAAACGCCAGGTCTTGTTTGAAGAAGGCAACGGTACGCGAGGGCATGGTATTCATATTCAGGGCGGAAATATTTACGTAGTATCCTATGATACCGGCACATTCGGCGTAAAATACGAATCCAATTCGGTTTCGACGGGGACCGCGTACCATGTCGTGCTTGTCTTCGACGCAACCGACCGGGTTAAGGGCTACTTGAACGGCGTTCGATTCTCCAACACGGCCAACGGCGGGGCCGTGGGCATAATAACCTCACACACGAATGGGTCCGTCGGCGCTAGAAACTCGAACGTGCGCTTTTATGACAATACCACAACGTGTGACGCTAGTATTGGGTTTGGCTCGGCTTGTCCGTTCGACGGCAAGATTTCCGATGTAGCGGTGTACAATACTCTGCTGAGCGCGAGCGCTATTGCCAATCATTACAGTCAAGGATCGCAAATCTGCGAATCATCTACACTCGTGGACGACGAGTGGATAAACATGGCGGGTGTCTATGATAAAGACGCGATACCCAAAACGCTAAAACTCTATGTCAATGGTTCCAAGGTTTGCGAGATCAATCCGCCAGGCTCCTTTATGCCCGGGTCGAACAAACTCTTTGTTGGTGCGGCCGATGCCAGTGCCACCCTGCCTTGGAACGGTTCCATCGCTGGCCTTAAAGTGTATTCGGCCATAGGCGAGGCCAACCAACTTGCGGATTACCAAACAACGTCCCCTTCCTTCTTCGACGCATTGCCCCCAACTTTTGTATCGCTCAACGGTTTAAACGGAGCATCGGACGGATATGTTAACAATAACGAAAAGACGTCAGTGTCAACAATGTTTGCTTTGAGCGCGTCGGGTTATTCCACGGCCGTTTACACAAACATTCTTTCCACTCCCCAAACATGTGACGGTTCTCTGTCTTATCCGAACGCTTCCCTTCCGGCGATTAACGGGCTACCAGGCAGCGACGGAACTTACATCATATGCGTGAAGCTGCAAGACAACTCGAGCAACGTCACCTATGGTCAGTCGCAAGCGATCGTTAAGGATACGGCAGCGCCAACTTTCACTTCGTTAGCAGGCGCTAGCGAGGCATTGGACGGATATATCGACTTAACGGAAACTGGTTCAACCAACGCGATTGTGGAGCTCAGTGCATCGGGATATTCGACGGCAAATTACACAGCGATCTTGGACAATACGCCGTCCCAAACTTGCGACGCGTCTCAAACGTATTCGAGCTCGGATTCGCCCCCAATCAACACCATGCCGCCTTTCGACGACGATTATGTCGTTTGCGTTAAACTTGCCGATGCAGCGGGTAACATTTCCTACGGAACCAGTTCTGTCATTGTTCGAAGCGCAAACCCGCCGCCCGTATTCACCTCCGTTGACCTGGCCTATGATGTGGCGGACGGAATTCTTAGCGGGAGCGAACATGCGTTTACCAACAACCTCGTTGCCAATCTCGTGGCGTCGAACTACTCCGTGGCCGAATACGCTGTCGCCCTTTCGACGACGACTTGTGACGGTTCGTTATCTTATGGGTCCATTCCAAAATCCAATGCATCGGAATTTGGCAGTGATCATACATACAAAGTTTGCGTCAAGTTATCGGCAGCCGGCGAGACTGACGTTTTTGGCAATAGCTCCAACGTTGTCTATGATACAACAAACCCGTCGGGAGTTGTTCTTACAGACGAGCCGGATGGCAACGTCACTCCAACCCTTCAATGGTCGATCGCCACTGAGACAGGTTCGGGATTCCTACACTATGTTCTAGAAGTAGATAACAACAACGATTTTTCTTCGATAACCTATTCGAAGACCATTACAAATATTAGTACATTATCCGACACGACTACCGCGCTTCCAGCGGGGACATACTATTGGAGAATTCGCGCTGTAGACAACGCCAACAACGGACAAACGTTTTACCCTTCCGATACTTCCTTCGTAGCAACGCCGCCGGCTCCAGTCCTAACCACCATCGCGGATTATGAACTTCCAGACGGCGCATTCACGACCGAGACCGCGGGCACTACGATCGACGTCGATAATGAGAACGCCGGCAACGACATCGATATGACTTACACTTGCGCCTTCGACAAAGTGGTGAGCAACTCGGTGACGGGCACGGATTGCGGGTCGCTGCCAGGAACGGTATCATTTAGCACAGCCGCAGGTACCCTTGCGTGGACGCCCGGGTACCATGCCTACGGCACGTATGAAATTAAAGTGACCGGCTCCAACCTAGGCGGCAGCGACACCGAAATTTTCTTTGTTACCGTTCGCCAAAACTATAGCACAACGGGTAGAATTTTTGATCTGGAAGCGCAGTTTGCGGATCAGATCGCTGGCGGTTCGGGAAGTCTCGGAACATGGGACGACATAAGCCCGGCCGGAAAGGACGGAACTCTCACCAATTTCAATTTCACGGGTTCAAGCGGCTGGACAGGTGACGGTTCGCGCACCACTCCATATAGCTTGCTCTTTGACGGAACCAACGACGTATTGGACTTAGGTGCAAACATTGTCGGCGAATCCGCAAAAATGTTTGCGACCTGGATTTCCCCAAGTGACGCCTTGAACACGTCGGGTGATATGCTGTTAGCGACTGGCGTCGGCAACAGCAAAAATGGCTTCCGTCTCTTCCAATCCACGGCCAACGCAGGAAAGCTTCGGTTAAAGATAGGAAAGTCGTACGACACAGAGGTGCTTGCGGACAGCCCGAACTTCTATTGGCGTCTCGGAGAGACCTCCGGAACAACGGCGGTGGATATCGGGTCAGCAGGACATAACGGCACCTATGTTAATTCACCGACCCTCAACGCGACAAGTATCGTGCCAGAGAACGCCAATTCGGCGATGCAGTTATCCGGAACGAACAACGTGCATATGGAAGTATCGAGTCACTCCCAGCTCACAAACGGCGATTTTCCGACTCGAACCATGGAACTGTGGTTTAACGCAAACGATGTTACCAAACGACAAATCCTATTTGAATCCGGTTCCGGAACGAGGGGTCACAGTATTTACATTGAAGATGGCAATGTCTACGTCAACTCATGGCGTTCAAGCTCCGACAATCGCTATAAATATCAGGCCATTTCAGCAGGACAAACCTACCATGTTGTTCTTGAGTGGAACGAGGCAGCGGCCGGAGGCACGTCGGCACCTCCAACCGAGGGATGGCTCAACGGTGTTAAGTTCATGAACGATGGCGTCGTCACGGCGGCAAGCTCTATAGCTTCGCATAGCAACGATTCCGGTATAGGCGGAGTGGCTGGTAACGCCAGGTTCGCGGACGATACAACGACATGCAATGCTACTATTGGCTATGGTTCAACATGTCCCTTCAACGGCGTGATCGACGAAGTTGTCGTATATAACACTCTTCTCAGCGAGCAAAGAATCAAAGATCACTATTACGCTGGGTCTACTTTCTGCGAGACGACGGCGCTTACCAACGGCACCTGGACCCATATCGCGGCCACTTATGACAATTCGTCTTACCCAGCGATCGCGCGACTCTATGTGAACGCAAAACGCGTATGCGAAACTTCAACGAGCAGCACCTTTGATCCCGGCAGCGAAGACCTCTTTGTGGGTGCTTCCGACGAACTTGGGACAAACGGATGGAACGGAAAAATAGCAGACCTGAAATTCTATTCGACCGTTTCCGAGACAACAGTAAGATCCATTTTCGATGCGACCTATCCGCGATTCAATATCGTTCCGAGCGAAGTTGCAAACCTCGGGGCTTGGTTCCTAGCAGACAAGAATCTGTCGATTGACGGGTCGTCTCTCGTTCAAACCTGGTCTTCACGAAACGGCGCGTCCAATTCCTTGGCTTCGACTATGGGCGCGGAACCTACATATGTTTCGTCGAGAACCGAGCTCAACAGGAGGCCCGCTCTGCGGTTCGACGGGTCGGCAGATCACCTGGACTTCAACACTCCGCTTACCGACGGCAACGAGTTTACCTGGTTCATCGTCTACGTTGACGACAACACCGCCGCATCTTCAACCTACTTCGGCGCATCGGGATCAAACCTGCGCAACCAGGGCAGTACCGCGACCAAAGCTTCATTTAGAATCGTCGATGCAGCGAGCATTGATCAATCCATAAACGAGCCATCGCAAGCGGCTGCGCATCTTGTCACGATCGGTCGCGACAGCTCTAACAAAGTAGACGCGTTTATCGACAGCGGCAGCGCTACTCGATTGTTTTCGAACGCCGCACAATCAGGAACGGCGAGCATTGAAAGAATTGGCGCGACAACCTCAGGTACCGGATTCTTCCAAGGTGATATTGCCGAGATCATTGTTTTCACGTCAGCGCTTTCGACACCTGATCGAACCGCAATTAAAGACTACCTAAACGCGAAATACCAGTTCACACCCTAAAAATTCGGACAGCCGCATGGCGTGACCCCGAAAAATACCCACAATTTATCCTTTAAATACAACAAGTTATCTTGCCGTCTACAAATTCCGCCGCGCCAACCGATTTGGGTTCTTGTGAGGCACACAACCCTCCGCCTTAGAGGTCAATCATGAAAAACCACGCCTGTTTTACTGCTTCGTCTCTTCTTATTTTCTTAATATCTTGCAGCAGCGAGCCTGCGTCATTTCGCACGGGTAACAATCCCGTGCGAGGGGAAACCGATGAAGGATTTGATTCGGATTCTGTGGCGGCCGATGAAGGCGATATTGCTGACCATGAGAGTAACGAGAATGATGACTATGATGAGAATTCCAATTCTGAAGAGTCGCAATCTCAGGACGACACTTACGATCAAGAAAACGACGAAACAGCCGACAATTCGTCCTCGGACCCAGGTACCGACGACGACGTATTAGAAGGAGATCAAAATGAAACTTCGGAAGAAAACTCTCCCAACAACGAAGGGGAGTCCAATGAGGGAGAAACACCCACTGGAAAAACCCCTTCTGGGGAATCAACTGACGGCACTTCCGACAATAGCTCCACCTCTGAACAACGCGGCCCTGGCATCCCCCCGGGAGATGTTGCTGAGATTTGCAATCATCAGGAAAACCTGAAAAAAGTTTTCAAGCAAATCAAGTTCAATCCGCCCACATCGGCCTGCGCATGGGGACAGGATGGCAACCTAACCAAGCTTGACAGCGTTGTTCGGGCTCGCAGAGAACAGATCCAAAACCTCGATCTCACGGGATCGAACGTCATCTGCAGCGTCGCGTTCAACCTTCCACAACAACAAATCAACTTTGACGACGAAATCTTCTTGATCTTTAACAACTATGTCTTGGCTGCGAGTAGAGATTATACGTATGCCTTGCCGGAGAAAAACGGGATGTACTTGTATGATTGGAAGTCTCTGGTCAATCAGCCTTACCAAGCCGTTGATACTCAAAATTACTATTGTTTAGGAGATGATCAAGGGCTTGGCAGCTGCGTCATGCCGTACACACAAACAACCGGCGCCTTGGAGCTACGATTTGACGATTCGCTCTTACAGAACATAAGCGCTTTGTCGTCGCTCACGGATCACAGTTTTGGCCTGGTCACCATAGGCGACAACAACCCGACCGATTGCATTCACACAGGATTAACTTTCGACGTAACCGTCCGTTATGCCCCTATAACGAAGTAGCACCGTTTTTAGAGGAACGATGCTATTTTCGAGGAGAATCCCTCGGGATTCTCCTCTTTTTTTATCGTCCTGCAGGTTCGGGCACAGGCTCACCTGGTTCTGTTGGATCTGCCGGGCAAGCGTTGCTCTCACCCCAACCGGTAACTGCACCGGTATCTCGCGTCTGCAAACTTACAGACAAACCCGATCGAACGTGAGAAGGCTCGCCGTTGGGACACGGGATCTCGGAAACAGAAGTTGTCACCATAACAGACCACTGGTTTAAAGGACATGCTTCCACTGGTCGATCGCCGGGTCCTACCGGGCCATCGGGATCATTCGAACTTCCGCCAGAGCTGTCTGGACCCTGTCCTGGACCGTCTGGACCTGGGCCGGGCTCTGTAGGTTCGCCCGGCTCGGGATCATCCCGCGGTACCGAAAGACAGAATGCGAACACTTCTTTCCATTCATGGATGTCGGTCTGACCGGAGCTCAACAAGATGTGTGTTCCAATCGCCGTTGCCATGCTTTCATCGATGACCTCTTGATCTTGCGCGTATCCTTGTTGCGCAAGGAGAAGAGACGCTGCCATTACGACATGCTTCATAAAAATCTCCTTAGTTGTTTCAAAATTCGTTTCTAAAATCCAGAGACGACGTCGTCATAAACCCTGTTGTCAAGTGATCCGCCTATTTTGATATCGAAACTCAATGGTCCCGAAAAAGTCACCAGCACGGGGCGTGGCGAAGCGTCCCCGGCGTTAAGGGAGCCATCAACCGTGTAGGAACCCTTGTACCGCACAGTCTTCCTACCAGGGCCAAACACAAAGATCCTTCTCTGCCCCAAAGCCATATGACTGAATGAAGGCTCCGGCTTTGGGACCGTCGAAAAATTCACCGCTTGGTAGGTTTCATCGATGGCGAGAACCTTTTGGGTGCTCTCCAGCATCATGCGCACAAGCGGGGTTGTTTCCTCTTCCTTTTGCGTAAACGTTACGCGACCGATCGCCGGTATCGAGTTCGAACATGGGCTGGTTTGTGGACATTCCGGGCCCAATTTCCAGCTCCTAAGATACAAAACGTTCGGAGCTGTCGACTTCTGATAATCGAGCCCCAGACATTCATGCTCGGCATTCATCGAAAAAAACTTCTGCACGATACCGCGTCGGTAGGGGTCATTCTCATAACACCGACTCAACTGCAGATTGGAGGGGATCCAGTTGAGCGACTTGGTGATGCTCATCGATTCCAGCGGATAAGCAATGAGGCGTTCAGCGGCATTTGCGTCCATGATGTGCATCGCGTAGAGGCTGTTTATGGAAGTGTGGGGAATACCGAATATGTGCCCCAGTTCGTGCAATACGACGTTCTTAAAAATCGAGCCCCGCTCGGCCGACCAGAACAATTCATGGTGCCTGTCCCCCTTATACCGATCCTTGCTTTCGACGCGGTCTGGAGAAAAATAGACAAACCCTTTGCCCTTCAATTCCGCCCGGTCATAATCCGTCCGAACGGCGATGGCCGCATACTGCCCAGGATCGTTGCGAAGATATCGCCTCTGTTCGTCGGTCTCAATCACGCCGAGCAAGAATTGGATATCGACGTCATCGCTGCAAGGCGCTTCTTTAAATTGTTGGGTACCAATCTCGATTCGACTGTAGCGCCCTTCCGCTTTGCCAAGCATAGGGGCCGTCGCTTTGACTTCGTCGCTGCGAAGCTCCGACAGCCAAAAGTTGATGGCGCTCCGAATATGAGTGGACGCCAATTCGGCATCGAGGCTGAAATTCGCGGGATCGTGCTTGAGGCAGTATCGAACAACTTTGGTGTTCTGAATAAACCAGGGGTTCATGCTGTCTTTCACAAGTTCAGAACCGTCGCTATTCCAGTCCCCGCAGAAGGCGGGAACCGATCCAAGAAGGCAACCCGCAAGCAGTAGATGTTTCATTAGGCCTCTCCCTTTATTCCTTCCCCAGTGTAGAAAGCAATCGTTGAAAAGTAAATGACTTCGTACTACACTTTTTGCAGATTCTGTTGCACTTGGAGTTAACCAATGAGTTTTCATCTCGCACAGTACGACACTTACAAGTCCGCCATAAAGGCCGTACTCCTGAACAAAAAAGAAAAAGTGAGCAAACGCTACACGTTCGAAAAAATGGCTTTGGCTTCAGGGTTGCAAAAAACCTATTTGTCGCGCGTCCTTAACGGCGACTCGCATCTCAACAAGGATCAACTTTACTGTTCTTGCGAGTATTTGGGATTGGTACCGACAGAGAAGAAATATATTGAATTGTTGCACGATTATGAAACAACACAAAACCCTGGCCGCAAAGCGGAAGTCCTTCATCTGATTCAAAATTGTCGCAAACAACTGAACGAACCTTCCGCCCAAATCGACGCCAAGAGTATCGTCGAAGCCGACTCGCACAATGACGAGAAGGATCTAGCACGCTACTACCTCGATCCCAAAATCCGGCTCGTGCATACTTTACTTGGCCTCGAGAAGTATTCGAAGAACATCAACCTTGTCGCGAAAGACCTAAGCCTCGATACGGCGGAAGTTCTCAGGATCGTCACGCAACTCGAACGCATGCGACTCGTCAAACTCGAAGAAAATGGTTACGCGTCAACAGAGCGCCGGCTCCACCTCAATCGCGAAAACCACTTGTACAAAGCCAACCGATCTTTACAACGACTCAACGCGCTCGAACGAATGAACAGCCTGCCGGATGAGAAGTGTTTCAATTTTAACGTCATCTTTTCAGCCGATCCGGAAGCGCGCGCTAAAATACGAGAAAAGCTTCTTGAACTCGTCAACCTTTGCCAAAAGGTTGTTGAAAAATCGGAGAAGAAAGAAGTTTATCAACTCAGCATTGATCTCTTTGATTGGACCTGACATGAAGATTCTTGCCGCGATTATTTTGAGCATCATCCTAACGACGGAGGTTTTGGGCACGGGCGCGGAATTGGCGCTGTGTCAGAAGGACGCCGACGCGCATCTGAACGTCATCTATCTTCCTGGCGTAGACGGCTTGCAGATATCCAAAACAGAAATCGACAACCGCAAGATTCTCGAACAGGTCTCCAAAGGAGCAAGAGTCAATATCGCCGTCATGCGGTCGCAAGCAAAATGCCCCAAGCGCTTTCCCGACTCGGTGTGTTGGCCGCAAGGCACCTCGGAAGAGGTCGAGTCCACGATACAATCTGTGTTGAGCCTGGCTGCATCGTGCTTTGACAAAACAAAAGGAACAGCGCTCTTGGGCTTCTCCAACGGCGGCTACCTGGCAGGAAAGCATGTGCAACAGTGCGGCAAAAGTCCATTTCAGCAAGTCATCGCCGTGGGTAGCGCGGGAGCAGTCACGGCGTCGCAAAGCGACATGAGCCAATGCGGGAAATTTACTTTGATGATGGGACTTTCCGACAAACTGACCTTCCACGCAGCGAAGGAGTATTACGAACTTTTGAAGAAAAAGAACGCACGAGTGACTTTTGTTACCTATGAAGGCGGTCATACTCTAACTGTGAAATCGCTTGTGGGCGTACTTCGTCCTTAGGAAGGAGACAGATGATCGCTCAAGATCGACCATCGATAGCTCCTACCTCATAAAAGGCTGCGATGATTGGTCCTAACCAAGCGAGGCAACATAACCTCCTAAAATGGTTACCCATATGATCTCTGACTTCGGCTCCACTCCCGATAAAATCCCGAATTTGCCTTGTCATCCTCACGACAGTGGGAGTATATGAGGGCCGGCATGAATTCTCATTAGAACCGCTATTTAGGAGCAAACACATGAAAAAAGCTATTCTAGCTATTGTCCTGTCTGGAGCTTTTGCGACTTCAGCAATGGCCTCGGAAACATGCAACGAAACCATCGCAAGCACCAAAGCAAGCAACATCGCCGATCAGATCGCAACGGCCGATGGCATCAACATCGACGTTCAAACCTTTGTAAGAATCAGAGCTGAAGAGGAAATCTTTTATGTGATCAAAGGATATGACCAAGGACTTTCGGTCCCAGGTTATGAAATAAAATTGAGCAAAACCGATTGTTCCATTCTCGAAATCAAATACACAAATTTCGAAGGCTAAATTTGAAAGCGGGTGATCTTCTGAAGAGATCACCCGCTTTCAAACTGAAGCTGATCTGCTGTTCCCGTCGTTAGGCAGCGCTCACTACTCTTAGCGGTGGAGCGTTTGCGCCGCAGCGACAAGTTCGTGTTTACCAGCGACTTTGGAATTCGCCGGACATACGTTAGCAACAAGCCCCTGCCGTACCGCTCCCGCTGGTTGGTGCCGCATCCGGACCGCAATCAAACAACCCGAAGTGTTTTTCCGCATTGCCGATGACTTCAAAATGCTTGCTATACCTCGTATCCGACACCATCTGGGCCGTATTGGCGCATACCGGCAGGAGTTTTTGCGTGGGAAAATAATGATGATCGTCCAACGTAAAACCGTTGGGATGGTTCTTGATCGTACCCTTATACCTTAGGACCTGCCCGTAGTCCTCGCATTTATCTTCGAGCGGAAGCTTGAACGCCCGCACTGTAATACTTGCAAATCTTGCGTCGCCGACCTTTTGCGCGATGTCTTCATTGCCGATGCCGATGGAAGATCGGGAAATCACGCGAAAGTCGAGGCAATTTTGTTTGGCGAGAATGCGCCTAAAATCTTCGAAATAAAGAGCGCCGCCCAGGCACTCGCCCAACAAGACACTGTCCTGCTGAAACGCCTTTGGGAGCCTTCGATCACAGTAGACGTCGGAGAAGTAAAGCTCCCCGCCTGGCTTTAGAACTCGAAAGATTTCGGAGAAAACTTTTTCTTTGTCGGGCGAAAGGTTAATGACACAGTTGGATACGACAAGATCAACGCTGTTGTCGGCGATGTCGGCTGCTCCCAGGTTTTCAATATAGCCCTTTCGAAAATCGATGTTGGATTTGGCATATCCGAGGGCGAGGCGATGTTGATCTTGGTATTTACGCGCCACCGAGAGTTGCTCGTCGGTCATGTCGATACCGATAACACGACCTTCCTCGCCGACCAGAGATGAAAGGACGAAGCAGTCTCGTCCGGTTCCGCTACCGAGGTCAAGCACCGTTGCCCCTTCGAGGCAATCGGGGATGGGCACGCCGCAGCCGTAGAACTTCGCCTTTACCTCGTCGGGGACTTTTGCCAGTATTGGTTTGATGTGAGAAGGTATGGCGTCGTCCGTGCAACATGCCGTTGTTTTCAAGTCGGTTTTTGTCTCCAGCACTTTTCCGTAATATTCTTTGATCAAATCAAATTGCATCATGTTCGATTCTCCTTGGTGGTCATCACTTCTAAAGATGCGCCCTGCTCCGAGGGTTTGAGAGACAAAACCTGATCGCTCAGGCGTCGCGCTTGGTCGAGATTATGCGTAACGATAATAACAGTTTTTGTCTTTCGTAGGGACGAAATAAGATGTTCGATCTTTGCCGTTGCATTGACGTCCAAAGCGGAGGTCGGTTCGTCCATCAGGAGAACGTCTGGCTCCACCGCCAGCGTCCTTGCGATGGCAAGGCGTTGTTGTTGCCCCACGGACAGGTTGAATGCCGACTCGTGAATCCTGTCTTTGACCTCGTCCCAAAGAAACGCATCTCTGAGGCAAGCTTCGACAAGGTTCGCATATTCTTTTTTGGGAAAGGACAGTACGTGCCTCGTTCCAAAAATCACGTTTCTAAAAATCGAAGTCGGAAAAATCGTTGGTTTTTGAAATACCAGTCCGACCCGCCGCCTCAAATCATATTTCGTGGCGCGACCGGCGTATACGGATTGTCCGTTAAACAGAATTTCACCGTTAATCTTGTAGGACGGTTCTTCTTCGAGAAGACGATTGAGGGTTCTAATAAGCGTGCTTTTGCCGACGCCGCTAGGGCCAACTATCGCTGTGACGCTCTTCGAGCGAGTCACAAAGCTAGCGTTGTGGATGATCTTGAGCCCTTTGCACAGCACGGACAAATCTTTAACTTCGAACACGACATCTTCCACTATTTGGCCTCCTCGTGACTTCGAGCCCGCAGCGGTATGGCGAGAACACTTAGGAATAAAACAAACGATATAAGAACAAAAGCGCTTGCCCAAGCCGCCTGGATAGCATTATCGCCGATAATATCCTGAGCAAGATTAAATATGTGATAAGGCAACGCCAGAACAGGGCTATCCTTGATTCCCGTCGGCCAAGTTGCACCGGAAAAAACCACAGCGGTAAACATGATCGGCGCCGTTTCACCAGCCGCTCTCGCGATTCCCATGACGATGCCGGTTAGCAAGCCGCCCCAACTGTAGGGAAGCACAACGCTACTGATAATTTGGCTTTGATTAAGGCCAAGTGCGCGCGCTGAGTGAAGGTAATGCACGGGAATCGTTTCCATACGGTTGATTAACGAGAGCGTTACCACAGGCAAGATCATGATTGCGAGTATCACGCCACCGGCAAACCAAGACTTGTTCCAGCCGAGGAGCTTGATGAAAAACAGAAAGCCGACAATGCCTAAGATGACCGACGGCGTCGCATTCAAGGCATGAAGAAAGTGGCGCATCGACTGCTTCAGAGATCCGCTTCGGAGATCAAAATAAACCACACCCAAAGAAATGGCGACGGGCGCTGCCAAAGAGATCGTTGTCAGCATTAAGATCGCGCTTCCAACGATTTGATAGAAAGCCCCAAAGGTTCCGTTCCCGGAGTCTCTGGTGAAAAATTCCCAATTCAAACTCTGCGAACCTTTAACCAAGCTCACAGCGATGACAAAGATCACCACTCCAACGCCCAAGGCTGCGCACAGCATCACCAAGGTTGATAGAGCCGTCTCCAATACTTTGGTGCGCAATGGCTTTACCGCTGTGATCAATTCTTGCTCCTCAAGATTCTGCCGCTGCCGAAAGCAAGAGCGGTAACGCTCACCCACAAAGTAACCGCCAATGCCATCAACGCGCTCCAGTGTTGCGGATCGCCGTAGGCGATAGAAAGTTCGGCGCCACCTATTTTAGTGGTGAGAGTTTGCCCTCCGCCTAAAAGGGTTTCGAAAGAAAAGATAGAGCTGGAAAACGGGTAATCCACTCTGCCGATGACCAGGAAAATAGCAATCGTTTCCCCCATGGCCCGACCAAGCGCCAACATCGCCGCGCCCAGAATGCCCGCTTTTGCTTGCGGCAGCACCACGTAGGACGTCACCTGCCATTTGCTCAAACCTAAACTCAGAGCTTCTTCCCGCATCTTTTTAGGCACGCAGCGCAGCGCGTCGTCCGCAAATGTCATCATCGTTGGCAACACCATAATGCCGAGCAAGCCACCGGCCGTTAACAGACTTTCTCCGGAAACGCCCCCTTGCTCAATAATCCATTCCCCCATTAAAGGAATGACAAAGCCCACGCCAAGAAGTCCGTAGACAACCGACGGAATTCCAGCGAGCAATTCTAAGAGTACTTTTATGAACGCACGTGTCTTGCCTTTGGTGTGTTCTGAAACAAAAATTGCCGCACCAAGACCGAGAGGCACGGCCAATGTCATCGCAAGGACGGCGACAGTCGCTGTGCCAAAAAACATGGAAAGCGCGTGAAAGGATTTTTGGCGAAAGTCCCAGTAGCCAGGGCTAAAAAAGCCTACGCTGCTTAATCCGGACATACCGTCCATGACGAGCGCTGACCCGAGAAAGACGATAAATCCGAGCGTCAGAAATGAACAAAGCCATGAGAACTTGCGGATCATTTCTTAATCGCCGGCAGATAACCGTGCTTTGTCAGCAATTTTTGTCCGTCCGGAGACATGATATAGCTAATGAGTTCTTGAGCTTCAGGTTTTGACTTGTCCGTGGTCACAAGAAGCAGGCGTCGACGCATAGGGTAGACGCCGCGCTCTATGTTTTCAAGAGAGGCTTCGATCACTTTTCCGTCGGCGCCTTTTATTCCTAAGGCTCTCACATCGTTATTGTCCCACGCCCAAGAGGCGGACAACTGCGTTATACCGCCTGGATGAGCTGCAACTTTTGTGCGTGCCTCTTGGTTGGCTCCCACTTCAGGGTGGAAAACCTTAGGTGCGTCGTCTGCTTTGCCATAGACATAGTTGGCGAACACCTCCCAAGTGCCGCGCCCAGGTTCCTTATTAAAGAAAGCGACCTTTCTGTCCGGACCACCGACTTCCTTCCAGTTGGTGATCTTACCTTCGTATAATTTCTGAATTTGTTCCCTGGTAAGCGATTTTACTCCTTCGTCGTAAAGCTTCTTAGAAACAACGAGAGCAACGCCGTCATAACCGATCACATGCGTGTCAAACTTTGCTTTAGGATATTTCTGAAGATCATGATCGTTGATTTCGCGAGACGCCATTCCAATGTCGCTTAGCCCTTCCGCAACGTATGCGATGCCGGCGCTGCTGCCGCCTTGGGTATCGACAAAGACTTTCAACTTCTTGGTGTTCTTAAGAACATCCGCCGCATCGACAACGACCGGATTCACCGTTGTCGAACCACTGACTTTGAGAACGGTTTCGGCTTGGGCTCCTGTGGCAAAAATCGTTAGGGACGACGTAAGGATAGAAAGGAAGTGGCTACGAAAACTCATGGAAAACAACCTCCGCATGGCAAAATGCTGGGTTAACAGTAGTTTTTAAGCTGCTCTTAGTCAACGTAGAAAGAGCTGAAGCGGAGTTGGAATACTTCAACTCACTTCTCCTTGATCGGTTTTTGCTCTTTTCTTTTTGTTTTTGGCTTAACTTTAAATCAAGCCATAAAAAAACCCCGTCGCACGCGACGGGGTCAATATACTCATTAGGAAAGTATTCCCCTCAAAAACTATGGTTTAAACCAGCATCGAGGACGAACGTGAAGCTCTTGACGCTCGATGGCGCAATGATACTGAACGTGGTCCGCTTGCGTTGGAATAATGTCGGTGTGATAAGGCTTGTTACAGAGAGCGCCGGCGACGTAAGTATCCAATCGACACTGCGCTTTTGGGTGACCCTCGAAAGTTGCTTCTACCTCAGAAATGTCGGGAGTCGCTGTATTCACGGCGACATCGACTCCGTCGCGTTGAGATTGGAGGTACGCCATCAGATCGCCCAAGGCTAAGGATGCTTTCATAGTTCTATAGCAAAGGTTTTGGTTGGCTTCGTCGGTGTAGACTTTATCGCAATCGGCTTGTATTTCAGGCGTTACGTCCGCGCGCGCTTTTGCGTTTTCTTCAAGCTGCTCGCCCCAAATTAGGTCCACGCAGCTCATAGTCGCAAAGTAATCGGCCTCTCCTTCCACAGAGATATCGGTCATGAAATAGTGAGGAAAACCCGCGACCAAGTGGCCAATTTCGTGGCACATTACGATAGAGAAAGCGTCTGGGTTGACTTCAGGACGTCGGGCAAGGCCGCCAAACATCCACAATTGCCATTGGTTGCCGTCTCTCGATGCGCCGGCGTTCACGGTAGGATCGTCCCATAGACGATTGACCACAAATGTAGCGTTATGTTTTGCCGCGATGGGTTGATACTTGGTCAAGATATAGTCGATCGTCTTGTCGAACTGTTCTTGCGTTATTCCACCTTCAGCAAACCCAAATAGAGAGTCCTCGAGGTTTAAATTGTTAGGCGGTAAAATGTCGGCGTGCGCTGCTGGTATACCTAAACCCAGGGCCGCGATGCTCAATAAGAATCGTTTCATGGTGTCCCCCTCTTTTCGCTCTTATGTATTTCTCACGCGAATCTGCGGGGATAGTATAAAGATTTGGCCAGCCAGTCAAACAATTTTTGCAAACGCAAAAAACTTAATGTTTGAGTAACATTTTCAAGCGCCTACAAATTAATGATGAGCTTGGAGTTTTACCAAAGTGTTTCTTATTTAGGCAGGCGAAACAGACGCAGCGTCATTATGTTCGTCGATTCAAAATTAAGGCGCTGGAGGCGTTCCTGCAGGCGCCGCTTCAGCTGGCGGCGCGCTTGTCGCCGTCTCCGGCATTTGTCCGTCCACCCACTTTTGCAGAGTTTGGATATCAGCAGCAGAGATTGTCTTGTCGGGTTTAGGCATTCGCTTCGCGTTAATGGATGTGATGGAAGAAGTCATATAAAGTTTTGCGTTGTCATAGGTGTCCAGCGCAATGCTTCCAGCAGCATTCGGCGGCGTGTGACATCCAGCGCCGAGACATGAACTCGTTAAAATGGGGGCCACATGTTCTTGATAGTTAATGACAAGCGGCACACTAGGAGTTTCTGTTGTCGGTGATGTTGGATCGCCGGTCGTCGAACCCAGTTCGTCGCCTTTTGACTCCGCCGTTGCGTCCTCGGCTTGAGGCGGGTTGATACGTTTCCTGTCCGGAGAGAGACCACATCCTGCCCATAGAACTATGGAAAGGAGAGCCACGAAATATTGGCGGTAAGGTACCCTCATCGTAAACCCCGAAAGAATATCCTCGTCATCCTGAGCGAAGCGAAGGATCTCGCTCACAAGCCCTACGCGCAGGATTTATATTCCTACATCCTCTCTATCGGCTTTTTTGACAATCACCTGAGATATTGTCGAATTTGGCTGTGGTTTCCATTACTTATTCTTGGCTTTGGCAAGCGGTTTATAGCGAAAGCATTCGGTTATATGGTCGTTCACCATGCCGGTTGCCTGCATGTGCGCGTAAATAATAGTCGATCCTATAAATTTGAATCCGCGTTTCTTCAGGTCTTTACTGAGTTCGTCAGATATCTTCGACTTAGCCGGAAGCTCCTTCGTCGACTTCCATTTATTGACAACGGGTTTATGATTCACGAAGCCCCAAATGTACTCCGCGAAAGTTCCAAACTCGCGTTGCACTTTGAGAAACTCTTTCGCGTTAGTAATGGCGGCGCGTATCTTAAGTTCGTTGCGAATGATGCCTGCATCTTGCAAAAGGCTCGTTACTTTCTTTTCCGTAAACCGGGCGACTTTCACCGGATCGAAGTTGGCAAATGCTCTTCGGTAGTTTTCCCGTTTGCGCAGAACCGTTATCCAGCTCAATCCTGCTTGGGCGCCCTCGAGGATGAGAAACTCAAATATCTTGTCGTCGTCAAGAACGGGAACACCCCATTCCTCGTCATGATATTTAACGTAAAGGGGATCGGTGCCTGGCCAAGAACAGCGCGTTTTCATGATTGTTTGCTCCTTTCAAAACCTTCCGCTATTGTATCCACCAATCAGTTGAAAAAGACACGGACATTTCCTACACTGGGACGTCATTCCCAACCCAGAGCACAGGCAACAGCAGGAGTCCCTCACCTATGACGACAAAGAACATTGACAACCTTCTCCGCGAAACCCGATCCTTTGCACCTTCCAAGAGCTTTAAATCCAAAGCGCTGCTTGCGGATGAGACCGAATACCAACGCCTGTGGGAATTCTCAAAGAACGAACCAGAAAAATTCTGGGCCGAACAAGCCGCCAAACACCTGCATTGGTTTACCAACTGGAATAAAGTACTGACGTGGGATTTGCCCGACGCCAAATGGTTCGTTGGCGGCAAGCTGAACGCTGCCTTCAACTGTCTCGATCGCCACGTACTCAACGGCAAAGGCGAAAAACCAGCGATCGTGTGGGAGGGAGAACCCGGCGACAAACGAAAACTCACTTACCGCGAACTCCTTCACGAAGTAAGTCGCTTCGCCAACGCGCTTGAGAACATGGGCGTCGTCTCCGGCGACAAAGTGACACTTTACATGCCGCTTGTTCCCGAACTTGCCATCGCCGTGTTGGCATGCGCGAGAATCGGCGCGATACACAGCGTTGTTTTCGCTGGATTTAGTTCGGAGGCGCTTGCCGATCGCAATAACGACGCAGGTGCAAAACTACTCATTACGGCAGACGGTCTTTGGCGCAAAGGGCACATTGTCAAACTCAAAGACATTGCGGACGACGCTTTGGCCAAATCTCCGACCGTGAAAAAAGCCGTGGTATTAAAACGCACGGGCGAACCGGTCAACATGGTGGCGGGTCGGGACGTATACTGGCACGAAGCCACGAAAGGCGTTTCCACCAATCATTTGGCAAAGCCGCTCGACAGCGAACATCCTCTGTTTCTTCTCTACACGTCGGGCAGCACCGGCAAACCCAAAGGCGTCCTTCACACGACGGGCGGTTATCTTTTGGGCGTCACGATGACGATGAAATATGTTTTTGATTTGAAGGAAAACGATTTGTTCTGGTGCACCGCCGACATCGGCTGGGTTACCGGACATAGCTACGTGGTTTACGGTCCGCTTAGCAGCGGCGCCACTATCTTTATGTACGAAGGCGCGCCGATGACCCCCGATCCCGGACGATTCTGGCAAATGATTGAGCGCTACAAAATCAGTATCCTGTACACGGCTCCGACAGCTATTCGCGCTTTCATTCGCACTGGCACAAGTTGGCCCGAGAAATATGACTTATCCAGTTTGCGTTTGCTGGGATCTGTCGGCGAACCGATCAATCCCGAAGCTTGGATGTGGTATCACGAAGTGATCGGCAAGAAGAAATGTCCCATCGTCGATACGTGGTGGCAGACAGAAACCGGCGGCATAATGATCACTCCGCTTCCGGGTGTGCACAGCACCGTTCCCGGATCCGCATGCAAACCGTTTTTTGGGGTTGTACCTGAGGTCGTGGACGAGAAGGGCAAGCCGCTTCCGGCCAACACTGGTGGTTATCTTGTCATCAAACAACCGTGGCCGAGCATGTTGCGCACGGTTTACGGAGATCACGACCGATTCAAAAAACAATACTGGTCCCATATTCCGGGCGCGTACTTCACAGGCGACAGCGCTCGCCGCGACGAGAACGGCAACTTCTGGGTCATGGGTCGCGTGGACGACGTGTTGAACGTATCGGGGCATCGCCTCTCGACGATGGAAGTCGAGAGCGCGCTCGTATCGCACAAAAACGTTGCCGAGGCCGCCGTTGTCGGACGCCATGACGATCTCAAAGGAGAAGCCATCGTGTGCTTCGTGACGCCCAAAGCCGATGCGCCGCATAGCCTCGTGCAAGATCTCAAAGACCACGTTGTCAAACAAATAGGCGCCCTCGCCCGCCCTGAGGAGATTCGACTCTGTACAGCGCTTCCCAAAACCAGGTCCGGAAAAATTATGCGCCGCTTACTCCGTGACATCGCGGCGAAAAAAACAGTCACCGGTGACATTTCGACATTAGAAGATCTCACTGTCGTCGCTTCCTTGGCGGAAGAGGTAAATTAAGAGTCGCGAAGCCACTGAAATCAGAGATCAATTCCAGAATCCGAATTTTCCTTCAAACCCGAGGCGCCCGATCAAGGCGTCTAAGCAGCTGTATTTACTAGCTGTATTTTAAACCTCTTAACACTTTCCCCATTGTTTCCGAAGGAATTTATATCCCAAGAGATATAGGGGTCGAGTATGCAAAGCCTGCTTACGCTATTTACACTAATGTTTGCATTAGGCGGTTGTTATGGAGGACCAGGGTTCCTCAAACAATCCGGAAGTGCGCAACCAGCGTCCGTCAGCGTCAAGACGTCGGAGACCGGTGTTGTTTCCGGCACCGTCGATCCCGACAGTAAGTTGTCGCAGGTTATCGACGCTCCTGTTGAAGGTGATGAAACGTCTGTTTCGTTCCCGCCCGGAGCCCTTGACGTCGGAACAGATATCCTCATACAATCGGGATCCGATATAGCAACCCCCGCACTGGCTGACGAACTCGACATCGACGGGTTTTCTTCACCGGGTGGGGCGGTCGTCGTCAGTTCAACAACGCCGGTTGACGCAACAATACCCTTTACGATCAGTTTACCAATACCTGAGGGCGCTAGCTTGATGCTTGCTGACCCCTATCAATATCTCGTTGTTGTTTTTAAGATTACAAAAGTCGGTGAAAAACAAACCACCGCGGGAATTATCCCTCGGGAAGAACTCGTGATCGGCAACGGCAAAGTTGAATTTCAAACGATGTACTTTGGTGTTTTCCAACCCAGTTTCACGCAAAAGATTGTAGAAACTCCGGTTGAAGTCGCGACGGTACTACCTATTCAAACGAAGATTGAAGAAAAGACGTTACCACCCATCGAAGTGCTTGGTCGGCAACCCTTTGTTATCAAAGCAGGCGAGATCGTCGAAGTTACCGGTCTGAATTTCAGGCCAACGATGACGCTCGCGTTGGGGAATACCGATATTAGCCGTATGAAGCTTGTGAGCGATACCAAAGCGACGTTCGTGGCTCCGGCGAATCTCAAAGCGGGGGTGGCGAACCTCGCTATCGTGCAAGAAGGCACAACGAAGAACGCTTCTCTGATCTATTCCCCTTCTAACGACAAACCGGTGATTTCGTTAGCGCCGGAAAAAATTTGCAGCGATATTGAATTCTATGACATGGCCGGCGTCTTGCGCAAAGGTACGAAGACTTGCGCTAATTCAATTCCAACCTGTACAACAAGTGGTCAAGTTGGTTGCGTGACGACAGCTGCAATTCCTTCGATTGCAAAAGCCGACGTGCCCGCAGCGGATTTGAGAAGCGGTGCGTCGATCGTAGGTGTTGCGGGTACCTTAGCTAATTGTAGCGCTGATGGAGCGACGGGCTGCGTTGCGGTTGCCGCTTTTAAGGCGGCGGATATGAGCGTTGCTGTCGCGGGAAATATTAAATCCGGCACAGAAATCGGCGGGGTAACTGGTTCCTTTGGCGGCTTTGCCAACTGTTCGGGCGACAACCAAACAGGTTGTATAGCAACGACGAGCTATCCGACTGTCGATTATTCCAACATCTCGGCTGGAAACATAAAATCAGGCGTGACTCTCGCGGGCATCGCGGGATCGCTTGTGCGACCGGCTAATTGTTCCTCGGACGCACAAACCGACTGCGTTGCGGTTCCAGCTTACAAGGCAGTTGATATGACGAACGTCACGGCCGGGAAAATTAAAGCGGGCGTCACTCTTGCCGGAGTCGCGGGAGACTATCCTTCAGGGACTTACCCTCTAACAAATGCAAGCGCCATCGTGAATGACCTCGATAGCACCACTTTCAATTCTAAGATGAAGTCAGTGACTCAGTTTGAATACTTCGATTCAGCGGGCGCTCGATATACTGGTAACGGTGATGCCGATATTGTAGCGGCCAATATTGCCAATAGCATAGATATCTTCGGCGCAGGTGGCACGGCAGATCTCGAATCTCATTCCGATTGCAGTGCCGACGGTTCGGTTGGTTGCGTTACCGTCGCCGGATACAAATCTGCTGACATGTCATCCGCAATCGCAGGAAACATTAAATCAGGCGTCACTATCGCAGGAGTTGCGGGATCCGTTACCTCAGAATCACACAGCGATTGTTCTTCAGACGGAACCGTTGGTTGCGTTACCGTCGCTGGATACAAATCTGCTGATATGTCAGCCGCTGTCGCGGGAAACATAAAATCAGGCGTCACTATCGCGGGAGTTGCGGGATCCGTTACCTCAGAATCACACAGCGATTGTTCTTCGGACGGAACCGTTGGTTGCGTTACCGTCGCTGCATACAAATCTGCTGATATGTCAGCCGCGCTTGCGGGAAACATAAAATCAGGCGTTACTATCGCGGGAGTGGCGGGATCCGTTAGTTCCGAGTCGCATAGCGATTGTTCTTCGGATGGAGCTGTTGGTTGCGTTACAGTCGCTGGATACAAATCTGCTGATATGTCAGCCGCGGTCGCGGGAAACATAAAATCAGGCGTTACTATCGCGGGAGTCGCGGGATCCGTTACCTCAGAGTCACACAGCGATTGTTCTTCAGACGGTGCTATTGGTTGCGTCACCGTCGCTGGATACAAATCGGCTGACATGTCAGCCGCGGTCGCGGGAAATATAAAATCAGGCGTTACTATCGCGGGAGTGGCGGGATCCGTTACCTCAGAATCACACAGCGATTGTTCTTCGGATGGAACTGTTGGTTGTGTCACCGTCGCTGCGTTCAAATCCGCTAAAATGGCAGATGCTATCGCCACAAATATAAAGTCAGGCGTTACCATTGCTGGTGTCGCAGGATCCGTTACGGAGGAATCACATAGCAGCTGTTCTTCGGATGGAGCTGTTGGTTGTGTCACCGTCGCTGCGTTCAAATCCGCTAAAATGGCAGATGCTATCGCCACAAATATAAAGTCAGGCGTTACCATTGCTGGTGTCGCAGGATCCGTTACGGAGGAATCACATAGCAG